>JBNMQW010000003.1:0-494282 GCA_050205485.1 Mycolicibacterium vaccae
GGGTGAGTGTGGACGACACCGCGTGGGGTGGGGCTGCGGGCTGGCAGTCGTACTGACCGCTAAGTTGGCCTCTCGTGACTGCGCGACCTCTCACCGAACTGATCGATCCCGCCTGGGCCCGCGAGCTGGCCCCGGTCGAAACCCAGGTCACCCAGATGGGGGAGTTCCTGCGCGCCGAGCTGGCCGCCGGTCACCGCTATCTGCCGGCGGGCCCGAACGTGCTGCGCGCGTTCACGTTCCCGTTCGACGCGGTCCGCGTACTGATCGTCGGTCAGGATCCGTATCCGACGGTGGGACACGCCGTCGGGCTGAGTTTCTCGGTGGCGCCCGATGTGCGTCCACTGCCGCGCAGCCTGGACAACATCTTCAAGGAGTACAGCGAGGATCTCGGTCTGCCCAAGCCCGGCTGCGGTGATCTGACGCCGTGGGCGGAGCAGGGGGTGATGTTGCTCAACCGGGTCCTGACGGTGCGGCCGGGCACCCCGGCATCACACCGGGGCAAGGGGTGGGAAGCGGTCACCGAGTGCGCGATTCGCGCGCTGGTCGCGCGCCGGCAACCGCTGGTGGCGATTCTGTGGGGCCGCGATGCCGCGACCTTGAAGCCGATGCTGGGGGATACGCGCACCATCGAGTCGGCGCATCCGTCGCCGCTGTCGGCGTCGCGGGGATTCTTCGGGTCGCGCCCGTTCAGCCGGGCCAACACCCTGCTCGAAGAGATGGGGGCCGAGCCGGTGGACTGGCGCCTGCCCTGAGCGTCGGACCGAGTCCGACCGACACGAAAGGGCGCGCCCGGGATCACCCGGCGCGCCCGTCGGCTGAACGGATCAGCCGCGTGAGACCTTGCCGGCCTTCAGGCAGGAGGTGCAGACGTTGACACGCTGCTTGTTGCCGCCCGGACGCGTCACGGCGCGCACGGACTGGATGTTCGGATCCCACCGACGGCTGGTCCGGCGATGGGAGTGCGACACCGACTTGCCGAAGCCGGGGCCCTTCCCGCAGATCTCGCACACGGCAGCCATATGTGAAACTCCTCGAGTCAGTTCTTGGGGTTCGGGTCTTCTGAGCCGCCGATAGGGGCGACGTGACCCGACAACCCGATCAGAATACCGGCTGACCGAGAATGACCAAAATCGCCGACTCCGGCCGTGCACGGGCCGTCCACAGCGCTGAGGTCGGGCCTTCGGCGGTGTCCGGGTCACTGACTAGGCTGACGCCCACGGCGGCAGCGGTCCGACCTTGATTTCGTTGTGCAGTGCGCGGGTGTGTGGGAGGTGCGATGTCGGCTCGGCGGCTCGATGCACCCGCGCTGCGCCGGTGGGCCCACACCGCGGTCGCCGACCTGATCACCCACACCGACGAGATCAACCGGCTGAACGTGTTCCCGGTCGCCGATGCCGACACCGGCACCAACATGCTGTTCACCATGCGGGCCGCGTGGGCGCAGGCCGACAGCTGCGGCGACGGTGACGTGGCGGCGCTGACCGCGGCGATGGCCGACGGGGCCTTGCGCGGGGCGCGCGGCAACTCGGGCGTCATCCTGTCGCAGATCCTGCGCGCGGTGGCCGACGTCACCCGTTCCGCGGCCGCCGAACGCGACGGGGTGCTGCCGGAGATCACCGCCGCCACGCTGGCCGCTGCGCTGCGCCACGCCGAGGGGCTGGTCGTGGCGTCGATGGGTGAGGCCGTCGACGGCACCATCGTCTCGGTGCTGCGGGCGGCCGCCTCGGCGGCCGAGCAGGCGGTGGCCGACCAGGTCCCGCTGGCCGATGTGGTGGCCGCGACGGCGCAGGGTGCCGCCGACGCGCTCGAGCGCACCCCGGCCCAACTCGACGTGCTCGCCGAGGCGGGCGTGGTCGATGCGGGCGGGCGGGGTCTGCTCGTCCTGCTCGACGCGCTGAGCGTGACGCTGACCGGCCAGGCTCCGCGGCGTCGGATCTACGAACCGGCCCCGACGGCGGCCGCTTCCTCGCCTCCGCCGGAGGGGACGCCGCAGTTCGAGGTGATGTACCTGCTGACCGGGTGCGACGCCGCCGGCGCCGAGGCGTTGCGGGCGCGGCTGAACGAACTCGGGGACTCGGTGGCCATCGCCGCCTCGGGCGCGGACCGGTACTCCGTGCACGTGCACGCCGACGATGCCGGCGCGGCCGTGGAGGCGGCACTGCGCTTCGGTACCCCCAGCAGCATCCAGATCACCTCTCTGCACGGCGGGCGGCACGGGACCGCCGCATGGTCCCGGGAGCGCGCGGTGCTCGCCGTCGTGGACGGCGACGGCGCCGAGCGCCTGTTCGGTGCCGAGGGGGCGCAGGTGCTCCAACCCGACCAGGGCACCCCGATCAGCGCGCACCAGCTGCTGCATGCGCTGGTCAACACCGGCGCCGCGCAGGTGATGGTCCTGCCCAACGGCTACGTGGCCGCCGAGGAGCTGCTGGCCGGCTGGGCGGTCGCCTCGGAGTGGGGGATCACGATGGTCCCGGTGCCGACGGGATCGATGGTGCAGGGACTGGCCGCCCTGGCGGTGCACGACCCCGACCGCCCGTTGGTCGACGACGGCTACACGATGGCCCGGGCCGCGGGCGGCGCCCGCTACGGCTCGGTGCGGGTGGCCACCGAGGAGGCGCTGACGTGGGCCGGCCCCTGTCGCCCCGGAGACGGGTTGGCCATCGCCGGCGACGAGGTGGTCATCGTCGGCGCAGACGTGGTGGTCGCGGGTACGGGGCTGATCGACCTGATGCTGGCCGCCGGCGGTGAACTGGTGACCGTGCTGCTGGGGGCGGGCGTCGACGGCCCCGTCGGCGACGCGCTGACCGAGCATGTGCACCGCCGGCACCCCGGTACCGAGCTGACGCTGTTCCACACCGGGCATCGTGGCGACGCACTGCTGATCGGGGTGGAGTGACATGGCGAAGCTGAACGACCGCCTGGACTTCGTGATCGGGCGCAAGGCCGCCGACCAGCTGGAAGAACATCTCGGTCTGCAGACCGTCGGCGATCTGCTGCGCTATTTCCCCCGCAAGTACAGCGATGCGATGACAGTGCGCGGCGAGGGCGAGGAACTCGACCTCGAAGAGGGGGAGCATGTCACGTTCATCGACGTGATCACCAAGGCCGAGCTGAAGTACACCAACCGCACTCCCAAGCGCGAGTTCCTGGTGGTCACCCTCGGCGATCGTCGCCCGAAGGTCACCGCCACCTTCTTCAACGCGAAATACCTCAAGCACTCACTCGTGGAGGGCGCCAAGGTGATGCTCTCCGGTGTCGTCGGCTACTTCCGCGGCGTCCTGCAGTTGACCCACCCGGCGTTCCTGGTGCTGGAATCCCCCAAGGGGAAGACCGGCGGAACCAAGTCGCTGGCCGCCATCGCCTCGGCCGCCGATGCCACCGGAGACAATCTGCTCGCCGCGTTCGAACGCGAGTTCTTCCCGATCTACCCGGCCAGCGCGAAGGTGCAGACCTGGGACATCTACGCGTGTGTGCGTCAACTGCTCGCGGTGCTGGACCCGATCGCCGAGCCGTTGCCGGAATCGTTTGTGCGCGAACACGATCTGATGTCGGAAGACGCCGCGCTGCGTGCCGTCCACCTGGCCGAGACCCAGCGCGACCGCGCGCGGGCCATCGACCGGCTGACTTACGACGAAGCCATCGGGCTGCAGTGGGGTCTGGTGGTGCGGCGCCACCGTGAGCTGCACGGCACCGGCCCGGTCGCCGCACCCCGTGCCGACGGGCTGGCCGCGGCGATGCTCGCGCAGCTGCCGTTCGAACTGACCGCGGGGCAACGTGAGGTGCTCGCCGTGCTGGCGGAGGAGATGGCTGCCACGCGGCCGATGAACCGGATGCTGCAGGGCGAGGTGGGCTCCGGCAAGACCATCGTCTCGCTGCTGGCGATGCTGCAGATGGTCGACGCCGGCTACCAGTGCGCGCTGCTCGCCCCCACCGAAGTGCTTGCGTCCCAACATGCCCAGTCCGTCCGGGCCATGCTCGGAGACCTGGGCATGGCCGGCCAGCTGGGCGGGGCCGACGATGCCACCGGAGTCGCGTTGCTGACCGGCTCGATGTCGGCGGCCCAGAAGCGGGAGGTGCGCGCAGTCGTCGCCTCGGGGGAGGCCGGCATCGTCATCGGCACCCACGCACTGCTACAGGACGCCGTGGAATTCCACCGGCTGGGCATGGTCGTCGTCGACGAACAGCACCGATTCGGGGTCGAGCAACGAGATCGGCTGCGCGCCAAGGCTCCTGAGGGAATCACCCCGCACCTCCTGGTGATGACGGCGACGCCGATCCCGCGCACGGTCGCGCTGACCGTCTACGGCGACCTGGAGACCTCGACGCTGCGGGAACTGCCCCGCGGCCGGCAGCCCATCACCACCAACACCATCTTCGTCCGCGAGAAGCCGGGCTGGCTGGACCGCGCGTGGGCACGCATCGCCGAGGAGGTGCGCGCCGGCCGCCAGGCCTACGTGGTCGCCTCGCGGATCGACGAGGCCGATCAGCCCGGCGGCGCCGACGCGGACGGGGAGCCGGACAAGGGCAAAGGCAAGGCCAAAGCGGCGAAGAAGAAGTCCGGCTCGCAGGAACAGTCGGCGGGCCCCCCGCCGGTGACCGTCGTCGAGATGTTCGCGCGGCTGCAGCGCGGCCCGCTGGCAGGCCTGCGGCTCGGACTGATGCACGGCCGGTTGCCCGCCGACGAGAAGGACGCGGTGATGGCCGCGTTCCGCGCCGGCGAGATCGACGTGCTGGTGTGCACGACGGTCATCGAGGTCGGGGTGGACGTCCCCAACGCCACGGTGATGGTGGTGATGGACGCCGACCGGTTCGGTATCAGCCAGCTGCACCAGCTCCGGGGCCGGATCGGACGCGGCAGCCATCCCAGCCTGTGCCTGCTGGCCACCAACCTGCCGGAGACCTCCAAAGCGGGACAACGCCTGCGCGCCGTGGCCGGCACGCTCGACGGTTTCGCCCTGGCCGACCTCGATCTGCAGGAACGCAGCGAGGGCGATGTTCTGGGCTACCACCAGTCCGGTCGGGCGGTGTCGCTACGGTTCCTGTCGCTGGCCCACCACCTCGACATCATCCTGACCGCGCGCGAGCTCTGCGAGTCCGTCTACGATTCCGACCCCGACCATCCGGGGATGGCGATGCTGTCGGCGCCGTTCACCGACACCGATCGCGTGCAGTTCCTGGACATGTCGTGAACCGCCGACACGTCCTGTGGCTGGCGGTGGCCACGGTGCTCGCGGTTCTCGTGGCCTACCAGGTCACCACGACCGCCGACCGCCCCTCGGAGTTCATCGCCCAAGCCGAGTTGCCCACCGTCGCACCCGGTTCCGATGTCCTGGCCGGGGTCGCGCAGGTCGATGCGCGGGTCCGCGGCAACGACTACCGCCGGGACGCGTTCGGTGAGTCGTGGACCGACGACACCAGCGCGCCCGGCGGGCGCAACGGGTGCGACACCCGCAACGACATCCTCGACCGGGACCTGCTCGACAAGACCTATGTCGCGATCGCGCGGTGCCCACGGGCGGTGGGCACCGGCACGCTGCTGGACCCCTACACCAGCGCCACGGTGCCGTTCGTGCGTGGCGCGCAGACGGGCGCCGCCGTGCAGATCGACCACCTGGTGCCGCTGGCGTACGCCTGGGACATGGGGGCGCGCGGCTGGACCGACGAGATGCGGACCCGCTTCGCCAACGACCCCGCGAACCTGCTGGCGGTCGACGGCCCGACCAACCAGGACAAGGGCGACAAGGAACCGGCGCTGTGGATGCCACCCAACACGGCGTTCCACTGCCAGTACGCCATGCAGTACATCGCGGTGCTGCGCGGCTACGAACTTCCCGTCGACGCGCCGTCGGCGAGGGTGCTCACCGACGCGGCCCAGACCTGTCCGGCGTAGTGACCTCGCTGCCGACCACCACGTCGGCGGCTTCCTCCATCGGTTTGACCACACAGGTGAAATCGGAGTCCGCGCCGTGCTCGGTCTGGGTGCGGTCCCAGATCCGCGCGATCGACTCGGCGACGTCGACGGGGGTCCCGAGTTCTCTGGCCTCGGCGAGATACAGCGCGACGTCTTTGTTCATCAGGCCCGTTGCGAAGCCGTAGTCGAACGTCCGTGGCAGGACCGCGCGCGGGAATTTGTCGCGGCTGGCGTGGGTGCCACCGGATCCGGCGTTGAGCACGTCGATCATCACCTGTGGATCGAGACCGGCCTTGACGCCCATGACCATCACCTCGGCGGTCGCCGCGAGGGTGGTCGCGGCCATCAGGTTGTTGACCAGCTTCATCGTCTGCGCCGCCCCGGGTTGTTCCGAGACGAAGATGGCGCGGCCGATCACCGCGAAGACCTCGGTCAGCGCGTCGAACTCCGTACGCGGCCCGGAGACCATCACCGCCAGCGTGCCGGCTTCGGCGCCGTGGACGCCGCCGCTGACGGGGCTGTCCAGCGCCGCCACGTCGCGGGCGCCGAGCAGGTCGTGATTGCGTTGCGCCGCTTGCTGACCCACCGTCGACAGATCAACGAAGCGTCGGATACGTTGTGCGGCAGCGATTTCGGCGACCACCCGGTTCGAGACCTGTGGGGTGGGCAGGCTGGCCAGGACCGTCTCCGCATGCTCGCCCACCTCACGCGCCGATGCCGCGGCGGTCGCGCCCGCGGTGACCGCGCGGCCAAGTGCGGCCTCGTCGGTGTCGAACACCGTCACGCGACGGCCGGCGGCCAAGAGCCGCGCCATCATCGGGAAGCCCATGTTCCCCAGGCCGATGAACCCGAGGTCGCCGACGGTCACTGTCCGTCGACCTCGGCGAAGACCTCGCGTGCCACCCGAAAACTGTCGACCGCGGCCGGAATCCCTGCGTACACCCCCACCTGGAGGAGCACCTCGCGGATCTCCTCGCGGGTGACGCCGTTGTTGAGGGCGCCCCGCAGGTGGGTGCGGAGTTCGTGGGGGCGGTTGAGCACCGCCAGCATCGCCAGATTGAGCATGCTGCGCGTCTGACGGGTCAGACCCTCGCGGCCCCACACCGCGCCCCAGCAGTATTCGGTGACCAGATCCTGCAGTGGTGCGCCGAAGTCGTCGGCCTGCGCGGTCGCCTTGTCGACGTACTCGGCGCCCAGAACCGCGCGGCGGATGGCGCGTCCTGTCTCGTAGGTGCGTTCGTCCACCGGGTGCTCCGTTCGATCGGCAGTGTCAGACGATCAACGAAACTACGGCACGGCGCGCGGGCGCCGGTCGGCCCAGCGCCGGGCTCAGGCGCCGGTATAGGTCTCGGGGTCCGGGCGGAACCGGGTGCCCTCGTCGAGACCGTTGAGCGTGGACATCTGCTCGTCGGTGAGTTCGAAGTCGAAGACCTCGAGGTTGCTCTTGATGCGTTCGGGCGTCGACGAGCGCGTGATGACCGAGTTGCCCAGCTGCAGGTTCCAGCGCAGCAGCACCTGCGCCGGGGTTTTCCCGTGCGCCTCGGCGACTCCGGTGACCGCCGAGTTGTCCAGCAGGCGGCCGACGCCGAGCGGGCTGTAGGCCTGGGTGGCGACACCGTGCTCGGCGTTGAAGGCCCGAACCTCGGCCTGGTTGAGCAGGGGATGCAGCTCGATCTGGTTGACCGCCGGGGTGAAGAACGAGAGGCTGATGATGTCGTCGAGGTGATGGACGTTGAAGTTCGACACCCCGATCGAACGGGTGGCGCCGAGCTCCTTGGCCTTCATCATCCCGCCCCAGCTGTCGACGTACTTGCCCTGCTCACTGGCCGGCCAGTGGATCAGGTAGAGGTCGACGTAGTCCAGGCCGAGCCGCTCGAGGCTCGCCTGCAGGGCGTCGCGGGAGGATTTGAAGCCCTGGTCCGCGGTGGCCAGCTTGGTGGTGACGAAGATGTCCTCACGCGGCACACCCGAGGCCTTGATCGCACGCCCGACCGCCGCCTCATTGCCGTACGCGGCCGCGGTGTCGATCAGCCGGTAGCCGGCGTCGAGGGCAGCGGCGACCGCGCTCTCGGTTTCGGTTTCCGACAACTCACCCACACCGAGGCCGAGCACCGGCATCGTGTGGTCGTCGTTGAGGGTCACCGTGGGGATCGCGGCCGCCGAGGTCATGTCACCTTCTTCTCTGAAGTGGAATGCTCGCGATGACTATATTGCCGCCGCGGATCGCGACCTAATCACTGTGAGGTACCAGGCTGCGCCGTAGGCTGACGCCCATTCGTGCGTGCCCGGCGGGGCGGCGTGCGCCGATCTGGGAGGAAGCTGCCATGACCACCGTTGACCAGGCGAGCCGACGGCCGTCGGTGGCCAAGCTCTCGGTCAGGGACACCGTGACCAACAAGCTGGCCGGCCTCACACTGCGGGCGATGCCCCGGATTCCTCACGGTCTCAAGCGCCTCGCGCTGGCCGGCCGCGCCGTGGTCATCGACGGCAACACGCTCGACACGACCATGCAGTTCATGCTGGCCGGGCAGAAGATGATGGGGATCGACGGGCTGGTCGCCGACACCGACCCGGCCGTCGCGCGCGCCCAGCTCGAACAGCTGTCGGCGGGCTTCCGCAAGCGGGTCCCGGTGGCCGGGGTGAGCGATCTCACCGTCGACGGCGCCGCGGGGCCGCTGCGCGCCCGCCACTACCGCACCGACGTGCCGGACGCGCCGCTGCTGGTGTTCTTCCACGGCGGCGGCCACGTGATCGGCAGCCTGGATTCGCACGACGACCTGTGCCGCGAGATCTGCCGTGCGGGTGACGTCCACGTGTTGTCGGTCGACTACCGGATGGCCCCGGAGCACAAAGCGCCCGCGGGCGCCGAGGACGCCTATGCCGCGTACCTGTGGGCACGCCAGCACGCTTCCGAACTGCGGGCGGATCCGAGCCGGGTCGCCGTGGGCGGCGACAGCGCCGGGGCGAACCTGTCGGCACTCGTGGCGCTGCGCGCCCGCGCGGAGGACACACCGCAGCCGGCGCTGCAGCTGCTGCTCTACCCGGTGACCGACTACACCGCCCAGACGCGGTCCCGGACGTTGTTCGCCCAGGGCTTCTTCCTGACCCAGCAGAACCTGGACTGGTTCACGGCGCAGTTCCTCGACGGCGCCGAGGTGACCGAGGACGATCCGCGGATATCGCCGCTGCTGGTCGACGATCTTTCCGGGCTGGCGCCGGCGCTGCTGGTCACCGCGGGCTTCGACCCGCTGCGCGACGAGGGCCGCAGCTATGCCGAGGCGATGCGCGCCGCGGGCACACCGGTCGACTACCGCGAGTACGGGTCTCTGGTGCACGGGTTCGCCAACTTCTTCCCGCTCGGCGGGGACAGCGCCACGGCTATGGCGGAGATCATCTCTGCGCTCAGGGCCCATCTCAGCCACACCGGATAACCACCTCTGAGCACGCCGGTACGCTGTCTGACGTGGCGACCAAACCCAAGAAGAACGCGAAGTACGACCTCAAGGCTGCCGACCGCAAACGAAATCTGTTCGTGCAGATCGGTCTGACGTCGGTCGTCGTCATCTTCGCCGTCGCGCTGGTCCTCTACATCGTGATGTCCGCCGACGACAAGCCCACCGCCGGTGAGACGCGATCGGTGCGGGTGGAGTCCACCAGCGTCATCACCAAGGACGGCACCGACGAGCCCAAGGCGCTGGTGTCGGTCTACGAGGACTTCCTGTGCCCGCATTGCGGTGCGTTCGAGGCGCAGTTCGGCCCCACGATCAACAAGCTGATCGACTCGGGTGCGATCGCCGTGGACTACTACATGGTCGGCATCCTGGACCGCGCCCAGAACAAGAACTACCCGTCGCGGGCGGGTTCGGCCGCCTACTGCGTGGCCGACGAGTCGGTCGACGCGTTCCGCCGGTTCCACTCCGCGCTCTTCGCCCAGCAGCCCGGCGAGGTCGGAGGTGCCTACCCCGACAACAAGCGGCTCATCGAGCTGGCCCGCCAGGCCGGGGTGACCGGCACGGTGCCGGAGTGCATCAACAAGGGCACCTACGAGGACATGGTCCGCGGTCTGGCCTCGGCCACCGAGATCAAATCGACGCCGTCGGTGCGCATCAACGGCGAGGACTACCAGTACAGCACCCCTGACGCGTTCGTCGCGAAGATCAAGGAGATCGTCGGCGACGTGCCGGGCCTGGAAACCGCTCCGCCCGCAACCGCCCCGGCCCCGGCATCATGACCGCCGCCGCGACCGACACCGGCGCGTCGACCGATCCGGCGACCGACGGCCCGATATCGGTCGCGGTGCCCCGCAGCAGCGCGCTGTGGGTTCTGATCGCCGGCATCGCCGGTCTGGCGGCCGCGCTGGCGCTCACCGTCGAGAAGATCGAGCTGCTGATCGATCCGAACTACATTCCGACGTGCAGCATCAACCCGGTCCTGTCGTGCGGCTCGGTGATGGTGACGCCGCAGGCGTCGGTGTTCGGGTTCCCGAACTCCTTGATCGGTGTCATCTCGTTCACGGTCGTGGTCGTCACCGGGGTGCTCGCCCTGGCCGGAGTCCGGCTGCCGCGCTGGTACTGGGGTGGTCTGGCGGTGGGCACGCTGCTGGGCACGGCGTTCGTGCACTGGCTGATCTTCCAGAGCCTGTATCGCATCGGCGCGCTGTGCCCGTACTGCATGGTCGTGTGGGCGGTGATCGTACCGCTGCTGGTCGTGACGACCGTGCTGGCGCTGCGTCCGCAGCTGTCGGGCAACGCGGTGGTCAGGACGCTGTACACGTGGCGGTGGTCGCTGGTGGTGCTGTGGTTCACTGCGGTGCTGCTGCTGATCCTCGAGCGGTTCTGGAGCTACTGGTCGACGTTGATCTGACCGCATGCGGCCGCCGCGCCGCGGCGGCCGGGTTCTGTGAGGTTGACCTGCGAGGTTAAGGTGAACCGTGCCCGGTCGGATCTCGAAAGTCCTTGTCGCCAATCGCGGTGAGATCGCCATCCGCGCTTTTCGTGCCGCCTACGAGATGGGCATCGCGACCGTCGCGGTCTATCCGTACGAGGACCGCAACTCGCTGCATCGGCTCAAGGCCGACGAGTCCTACCAGATCGGCGAAACCGGACACCCGGTCCGGGCCTACCTGTCCGTCGACGAGATCATCCGCGTCGCCCAAGCCGCCGGCGCCGATGCGGTGTACCCCGGCTACGGCTTCATGTCGGAGAACCCCGAACTGGCCGCCGCGTGCGCTGCCGCCGGGATCACGTTCGTCGGGCCCAGCGCCGACGTCCTCGAGCTGACGGGCAACAAGTCGCGGGCCATCGCGGCCGCCCGCGCCGCCGGGCTGCCGGTGCTGGAGTCCTCGGCGCCGTCGTCGTCGGTCGACGAGTTGCTCGCAGCGGCCGAGTCCATGGAGTTCCCGCTGTTCGTCAAGGCCGTCTCCGGCGGCGGGGGGCGCGGCATGCGGCGCGTCACCGAACGCGACGCGCTGGCCGAGGCGATCGAAGCCGCCAGCCGCGAAGCCGAGTCCGCGTTCGGGGACCCGACCGTCTACCTCGAACAGGCCGTCGTGCGGCCGCGCCACATCGAGGTGCAGATCCTCGCCGACACCGCCGGCAACGTGATGCATCTGTTCGAACGGGACTGCAGCGTGCAGCGCCGGCACCAGAAGGTCGTCGAGCTGGCTCCCGCGCCGAACCTGCCCGCCGAGCTGCGGGATCGGATCTGCGCCGACGCCGTGGCGTTCGCCACCCAGATCGGCTACACGTGTGCCGGCACCGTCGAGTTCCTGCTCGACGAACGCGGTCACCACGTCTTCATCGAGTGCAACCCGCGCATCCAGGTCGAGCACACCGTCACCGAGGAGATCACCGACGTCGATCTCGTCGCCAGCCAGCTGCGGATCGCGGCGGGGGAGACGCTGGCCGATCTGGGTCTGGGCCAGGACAAGTTGACCATCCGCGGTGCGGCTCTGCAGTGCCGGATCACCACCGAGGACCCGGCCAACGGTTTCCGTCCCGACACCGGACGCATCACCGCCTACCGCTCGCCGGGCGGTGCTGGGATCCGGCTCGACGGCGGGGCCCACCTGGGCGCCGAGATCGGCGCTCATTTCGACTCGATGCTAGTCAAGTTGACCTGTCGCGGAAGGGATTTCGAGGCCGCGGTGGCCCGCGCGCACCGAGCCCTGGCGGAGTTCCGGGTCCGGGGAGTGTCGACGAACATCCCGTTCCTGCAGGCCGTCATCGAGGACCCCGACTTCCGGGCCGGGCGGATCAACACGTCATTCATCGACGACCGGCCCTACCTGCTGACCGCCCGCACGACCGCCGACCGCGGCACCAAGATCCTGAACTACCTGGCCGACGTGACGGTCAACCAGCCGCACGGTCCGCGCCCGTCGACGGTCTACCCGCAGGACAAGCTGCCCGCGGGGATCGACCTGGAAAGCATGCCGCCGCGCGGCAGCAAGCACCTGCTGTCGGAGGTGGGGCCGGAGGCCTTCGCCCGCTGGATGCGCGAGTCCCGGGCGGTCGGCGTGACCGACACGACGTTCCGGGACGCGCACCAGTCGCTGCTGGCCACCCGGATCCGGACCTCCGGGCTGCTGATGATCGCGCCCTACATCGCACGGATGACACCGCAGCTGCTGTCGATCGAGTGCTGGGGTGGCGCGACCTACGATGTGGCCCTTCGCTTCCTGAAGGAGGACCCCTGGGAGCGGCTGGCCGCGCTGCGCGAAGCGGTGCCCAACATCTGCCTGCAGATGCTGCTGCGCGGCCGGAACACCGTCGGCTACACCCCGTACCCGGAATCGGTCACGCACGCCTTCGTCGCCGAGGCCACCGCCACCGGCATCGACATCTTCCGGATCTTCGACGCCCTCAACAACGTCGAGTCGATGCGCCCGGCCATCGACGCCGTACGCGAAACCGGCACGGCCGTCGCCGAAGTCGCGATGAGCTACACCGGCGACCTGTCCAACCCCGCCGAGAACCTGTACACGCTGGACTACTACCTGCGCCTGGCCGAGGAGATCGTCGACGCCGGTGCGCACGTGCTGGCGATCAAGGACATGGCCGGACTGCTGCGTCCGCCTGCGGCGGCCACACTGGTCAGCGCGCTGCGCAGTCGCTTCGACCTGCCCGTGCACGTGCACACCCACGACACGCCCGGCGGCCAGCTGGCGACGTACCTCGCGGCCTGGCAGGCCGGCGCGAGCGCAGTCGACGGCGCCGCGGCACCGCTGGCGGGCACCACCAGCCAACCCGCGCTCAGCTCGATCGTCGCGGCCGCCGCGCACACCGAGTACGACACCGGACTGTCGCTGGACGCCGTGTGCGACCTCGAGCCGTACTGGGAGGCGCTGCGGAAGGTCTACGCCCCCTTCGAAAGTGGGCTGCCCGCCCCGACCGGGCGGGTCTACCGCCACGAGATCCCTGGCGGCCAGCTGTCGAACCTGCGGCAGCAGGCCATCGCGCTGGGGCTCGGGGACCGGTTCGAGGAGATCGAGGCCGCCTACGCGGATTCCGACCGTGTTCTCGGCCGGCTGGTGAAGGTGACACCGTCGTCGAAGGTGGTCGGCGACCTGGCCCTGGCACTGGTCGGCGCCGGGATCACCGCCGACGAGTTCGCCGCAGAGCCGGACCGGTTCGACATCCCCGACTCGGTGATCGGTTTCCTGCGTGGTGAACTCGGCGACCCGCCGGGCGGTTGGCCCGAGCCGTTGCGGACCAAGGCGCTGGCCGGTCGCGCGCCGGCCAAACCGCCGGTCGAGTTGAGCGCCGAGGACGAGAACCTGCTGTCCCAGACCGGGCCCAAACGGCAGGCCACGTTGAACCGGCTGCTGTTCCCGGGCCCCACCAAGGAATTCGAGGCGCACCGCGAGCTCTACGGAGACACGTCGAGCCTGTCGGCCAACCAGTTCTTCTACGGCCTGCGGCACGGCGACGAGCACCGCGTCACGCTGGAGCGCGGGGTGGAACTGCTCATCGGCCTCGAAGCGGTCTCCGACGCCGACGAGCGCGGCATGCGCACCGTGATGTGCATCATCAACGGCCAGCTGCGGCCGGTCGTGGTGCGCGACCGCAACGTCGCCAGCGAGGTACCGGCCGCCGAGAAGGCCGACCGCAAGAACCCCGACCACGTCGCCGCCCCGTTCGCCGGTGTGGTGAGCGTGACTGTCGCAGAGGGCGATTCGGTGACCGCGGGCCAGACCATCGCGACCATCGAGGCGATGAAGATGGAAGCGGCCATCACGGCGCCCAAGGCCGGGACCGTCGGACGGGTCGCGGTCGCCGACACCGCGCAGGTCGAGGGCGGGGACCTGCTGGTGGTGGTGACCTGAGCCGCATCGTCGCCGGCGCCTTCGGGGGACGACGAATCGCGGTGCCGCAGCACAAGTCCGGGCGCGGAACCCGGCCCACCACCGACCGCGTGCGCGAATCGCTGTTCAACCTGCTCTCGGCGCGGCTGAACTTCGACGGCATGCGGGTGGTCGACCTCTACGCCGGCAGCGGCGCGCTGGGGCTGGAGGCGCTGTCGCGCGGTGCGGCGTCGGTGCTCTTCGTCGAAGCCGACGCCCGGGCAGCCGCGGTCATCGAACGCAACATCGCGGCGCTGGGCGCCGAGGGCGCGGTGGTGCGCCGCGGGACCGTGGCCACCGTGCTGTCCGCCGCGGCCGCTCGCCCGGCGGATCTGGTCGTCGCCGACCCGCCGTACGAGGTGCCCAACTCCGAGGTCGAAGCCGTGCTGGCCGAGCTGACCGACAACGGCTGGACCACCGCGGGCACCGTGGTGGTGGTCGAGCGACCGGCGGGTGCCGCGGAGTTGGCGTGGCCGGCGCACTGGTCGGTGGGCAAGTCGCGGCGCTACGGCGACACCCGCATCGAACTCGCTGAGCGGGTGTGACCGCCGCGCGCGGCGCAGACGTCCTGCTAGCGTCGGGGCCCATGAGCGGAGCGGTGTGCCCGGGATCCTTCGACCCCGTGACCCTGGGTCACGTCGACGTGATCGAGCGCGCCGCCGCGCAATTCGACGAGGTCGTCGTTGCGGTCTTGGTGAACCCCAACAAGAAGGGCATGTTCACCCTCGAGGAGCGCCTCGCGCTCATCGAGGAGTCGACCGCGCACCTGTCCAACGTGCGGGCCGAGTCGGGGCAGGGCCTGGTGGTCGACTTCGCCCGCGAGCGCGGCCTGACCGCGATCGTCAAGGGTTTGCGCAGCGGTACCGACTTCGAATACGAGTGGCAGATGGCGCAGATGAACAAGCACGTCGCCGGCGTGGACACGTTCTTCGTCGCTGCCACACCGCGCTACTCGTTCGTGTCGTCGTCACTGGCCAAGGAGGTCGCCACCCTCGGTGGTGACGTCTCCGATCTGCTGCCGGGGCCCGTCAACGAGCGGCTCCGGGAGAAATTGCGCGGTTGAGCACGGCGGCTGCGGGTAAGTCCTGCAGATGACGGCGCTGCGCCCAGCGCCGTCGTCCTCGACCGACCCCGGAGGTCCCAGCCATGGCGCAAACATTCGTCCAGTCCACCGATGACGTCGTCGCGTTCCTGAGGGATCAGCACAACCTGATCAAGGACATGTTCGATGACGTGCTCTACGCCTCGGAGCCCGAAGCCCGCCGGAAGGCCTTCACCGACCTGCGCCAGCTCCTCGCGGTCCACGAGACGGCCGAGGAGATGGTGGTGCACCCGCGCGTCCGCCGTGAGGTCGCGTCCGGGGACACCCTGGTCGACGCCCGCTTGGAAGAGGAGCACGCGGCCAAGGAGCAACTGTCGGCCCTCGAGGACATGGACATCGCCTCGGATGAGTTCCTGGAGGCGTTGAAGACGTTCCGGGAGGCCGTGCTCGAGCACGCCGCCAACGAGGAGAACGAGGAGTTCCCGAAGCTCAAGCGCGAACTCGAGGCCGACGAACTGAAGAGCATGGCCGCGGCCGTGCGCGCCGCCGAGGCCATCGCCCCCACCCGGCCGCACCCCGGGGTGGAGTCGGCCACTCTCAACTTCGCGGTGGGGCCGTTCGCGTCCATGCTCGACCGCGCCCGGGACGCCATCAGCGCGGCGCTGCGCTGACCGAGCGAGCGACGCGGCGACACACCGAAGCGTGAAAAACTGGGTCACAGCCGTAACACCAGGCACACTAGTCACTAACAACTACGCCTGGAGGGTGTCACCGTGTACCGAGTTTTCGAAGCGCTCGATGAATTGGGTGCCATCGTCGAAGAAGCCCGCGGAGTGCCGATGACGGCCGGCTGCGTGGTGCCCCGCGGCGATGTCCTCGAGCTGATCGACGACATCAAAGACGCCATCCCCGGCGAGCTCGACGACGCCCAGGACGTGCTCGACGCCCGGGACACGATGCTGCGCGAGGCCAAGGAGCACGCCGAGTCCACGGTGTCGACGGCCAACGCCGAGGCCGACTCGATGGTCAACCACGCGCGCGCCGAGGCCGACCGCCTGCTGGCCGACGCCAAGGCGCAGGCCGACCGGATGGTGGCCGAGGCCCGTCAACACAGCGAGCGCATGGTCGTCGAGGCGCGCGAGGAGGCCGCCCGGATCGCGGCCACCGCCAAGCGCGAGTACGAGGCCAGCACCGGCCGGGCCAAGTCGGAGGCCGACCGCCTGATCGAGAGCGGAAACCTGGCCTACGAGAAGGCCGTTCAGGAAGGCATCAAAGAGCAGCAGCGGCTGGTGTCCCAGACCGAGGTGGTGGCCACGGCGACCGCCGAGGCGACGCGGATGATCGACTCCGCCCACGCCGAGGCCGACCGCCTACGCGGCGAATGCGACATCTACGTCGACAGCAAGCTCGCCGAGTTCGAGGAGTTCCTCAACGGGACCCTGCGCTCGGTCGGCCGGGGGCGCCATCAATTGCGCACCGCGGCAGGCACGCACGACTACGTGTCCCGCTGACCGCCGCCGACGGCGGCGTCTGAAGCTCGCCGTACCATGTCGGTCATGGCGACGCACGCACGCGCGGCGCACCGAGGGTCCCGGTCGCCGCTGACGATCGATGTATCTCGTCTCGGCCGGCGCCCCGGCTCGATGATGACGGTGCAGACCACGGTGCCGAGTCCCACCCGGATCGGTCTCGAGCTGATCGCTGTCGAGGAGGGCGCACCGCTGGACCTGGACTTGCGGCTGGAGTCGGTGTCGGAGGGCGTTCTGGTGTCGGGCACGGTCTCCGCGCCCACCGTCGGGGAGTGTGCGCGCTGCCTGAAGCCGCTGCAGGGTGAGGTCGAGATCGACCTGACCGAGCTGTTCGCCTATCCGGACAGCACCACCGACGAGACCACCGAGGACGACGAGCTGCCGCGGGTCAGCCGCAACGGCGGTGCGGACGCCGTCGAGCTCCAGCAGCCGGTGATCGACGCCATCGGGTTGGTCCTGCCGTTCTCGCCGGTATGCGGTCCCGACTGCGAGGGGCTGTGCCCGGAGTGCGGGGTGCCGCTGGCCACCGCCGAGCCCGGCCACCACCACGAGCAGATCGACCCGCGATGGGCCAAGTTGGCGCAACTGCGCGAGGAGAGCGCGGGAGACGACTCGTGAGCGTCGACCGCGCGTCGCTGCTCGCGGCGCTCGGTATCGACCTGCCCGAGGACCTCCTCACCATCGCGCTGACCCACCGCAGCTACTCCTACGAGAACGGCGGGCTGCCCACCAACGAGCGGCTCGAGTTCCTCGGCGACTCCGTGCTCGGGCTGACCATCACCGAGGAGCTCTACCACCGCCACCCCGACCGGTCGGAAGGGGACCTGGCCAAGCTGCGCGCCAGCATCGTGAACACCCAGGCGCTGGCCGAGGTGGGCCGCCGGCTGTCGGACAAGGGCCTGGGCGCCTATCTGCTGCTGGGTAAGGGCGAGGAGAACTCCGGCGGCGCCGACAAGTCGAGCATCCTGGCCGACGGTGTCGAATCACTGCTCGGCGCAGTGTATTTGGAGCACGGCGCGGCCGTCGCCAAAGAGGTGATCCTGCGGCTGTTCAGCGGCCTGCTCGACACCGCACCGACGCTGGGCGCAGGCCTGGACTGGAAGAGCAGCCTGCAGGAACTGACCGCCTCGCGCGGCCTGGGAGCGCCCACCTACGTCGTCACCTCGACCGGTCCCGACCACGACAAGGAGTTCAGCGCCACCGTCGTCGTCGCCGACGTCGAACGGGGTGCCGGTGTCGGCCGGACCAAGAAGGAAGCCGAGCTCAAGGCGGCTGCCGCGGCGTGGAACGCGCTCAACGAGACGTGACCGGTAAGCCGTCACGGGATGCCTGAGCTCCCCGAAGTCGAGGTGGTCCGCCGCGGGCTCGACGAGCACGTCACCGGGCGCACGATCACCGCGGTACGCGTGCACCATCCCCGGGCGGTGCGCCGGCACGAGGCCGGACCCGCGGACCTGACCGCCCGCCTGCTCGACACCACGATCACCGGCACCGGTCGCCGCGGCAAGTACCTGTGGTTGACCCTGGGTCCGGACACGGCGCTGGTCGTCCATCTCGGGATGAGCGGGCAGATGCTGCTGGGGACGCGCACGCAAGGAGCAGAATCAAGCAAGGTCCCCAACGAGAACCACCTGCGCATCGCCGCGCTGCTCGACGACGGCACCACGCTGAACTTCGTCGACCAGCGCACGTTCGGCGGCTGGATGATCGCGGACATGGTCACCGTCGACGGCACCCCGGTCCCGGTGCCGGTGGCCCACATCGCCCGCGATCCGCTCGACCCGCTCTTCGACCGGGAAGCCGTCGTGAAGGTCCTGCGCGGCAAGCACTCCGAGATCAAGCGCCAGCTGCTCGACCAGACGCTCGTCTCCGGCATCGGCAACATCTACGCCGACGAGGCGCTGTGGCGGGCCAAGGTCAACGGGGCTCGGCCCGCGTCGGCGCTGTCGCGGCCGAAGCTGCGGGAGCTGCTCGACGCGGCCCACGACGTGATGACCGACGCGCTGGGCCAGGGCGGCACGTCGTTCGACTCGCTGTATGTCAACGTCAACGGCGAGTCGGGCTACTTCGACCGCTCCCTGGACGCCTACGGCCGCGAAGGGGAACCGTGCAAACGGTGCGGCGCGGTGATGCGACGCGAGAAGTTCATGAACCGCTCCTCGTTCTACTGCCCGCGCTGCCAGCCGCGCCCCCGCACCTGACCCCCGCCGAACTGGGATTCCCGGCTGTGATGAGCGTCGAATCCACGACCGGGAATCTTGTTTCGGCGGAGGTTGTAGAAATAGGCCATGACCGAACTATGGGTGGAGCGCACCGGAGTGCGCCGCTATACGGGCCGCAGCTCGCGCGGGGCCGAGGTGCTGGTGGGCTCGCAAGACGTCGAAGGTGTCTTCACGCCGGGCGAATTGCTCAAGATCGCGCTGGCCGCGTGCAGTGGCATGGCCAGCGATCAGCCGATGCGCCGGCGGCTCGGCGACGACTACGACGCCACGATCCGGGTGTCCGGACCTGCCGACCGTGATCAGGAGGTCTACCCGCTGCTCGAAGAGGTGCTGGAGGCCGACTTGTCGGCGCTGTCCGACGACGAGAAGGCCCGGCTGCTGACCGTCGTCGAACGCGCCATCGATCAGGTGTGCACCGTGGGGCGCACGTTGAAGAGCGGTACCAAAGTGACGTTTGAGGTCAAAGATGTTGGCGGACAGTGACGTCCGCCTGGACGCCTGGGTGCACGGGGACGTCCAGGGCGTGGGTTTCCGCTGGTGGACGCGGTCGCGGGCGCTGGAACTGGGCCTGACCGGGTACGCGGCCAACAAGCCCGACGGTCGCGTGCACGTGGTCGCCCAGGGCTCGCGCCAAGCCTGTGAACAGCTGCTCGACCTGCTGTCTTCCGGCAAAACGCCCGGTCAGGTCGACAAGGTCATCTCGGACTGGTCGGAGGCGTCCGACGCGATCTCGGGCTTCACCGAGCGCTGAGGTTCGCGGCGGTAGGGTTTGTCGTCATGCATCTGAAGAGTCTGACGCTGAAGGGCTTCAAGTCCTTCGCCTCGCCGACGACTCTGCGATTCGAACCCGGCATCACCTGCGTGGTCGGCCCCAACGGGTCGGGTAAATCCAACGTCGTCGACGCGCTGACCTGGGTGATGGGCGAGCAGGGCGCCAAGACCCTGCGCGGCGGCAAGATGGAGGACGTCATCTTCGCCGGCACGTCGTCGCGCGCCCCGCTGGGCCGCGCCGAGGTGACCCTGACCATCGACAACTCCGACAACGCGTTGCCGATCGAGTACTCCGAGGTGTCGATCACCCGCCGGGTGTTCCGCGACGGCGCCGGTGAGTACGAGATCAACGGCAGCCGTTGCCGTTTGGCCGACGTGCAGGAGTTGCTCAGCGACTCCGGCATCGGCCGCGAGATGCACGTGATCGTCGGTCAGGGCAAGCTCGCCGAAATCCTCGAATCGCGCCCCGAGGACCGCCGCGCCTTCATCGAGGAGGCCGCCGGTGTGCTCAAGCACCGCAAGCGCAAAGAGAAGGCGGTCCGCAAGCTCGACTCGATGTCGGCCAACCTCGCCCGCCTCACCGACCTGACCACCGAACTGCGGCGCCAGCTCAAGCCGCTGGGCCGGCAGGCCGAGATGGCGCGGCGGGCCCAGACCATCCAGGCCGACCTGCGCGACGCCCGGCTGCGGCTGGCCGCCGACGACCTGGTGGCCCGCAAGGCCGAGTTCGACGACAGCAACCAGGCCGAGACCGCGTTGCGCCGCGAACATGACACCCTCAGCGAGCGGCTGCACGAACGCGCGGCCGAGCTGGAGGCCCACGAGGCCGCGGTCGGGGAGCTCAGCGAGCGGGCCGACGCCGCGCAGCAGCGCTGGTTCCGGCTCTCGGCGCTCGCCGAGCGGGTCGGCGCCACCGTGCGGATCGCCAGCGAGCGCGCCCAGCACCTCGACGCCGAACCGGAACGCTCCGGCGGGCCGGACCCCGACGAGCTCGAGGCCCAGGCCGACGCGGTCGCCGAGCAGGAGCGCCAGCTGCTCGAAGAGCTGGAGGAGTCCCGCGAACGTCTCGACGCCGCGCGCGCGGAGCTGACCGACCGGGAGCAGGCCGCCGCGGAGGCCGAACGCGCCCACATGGCCGCCGCCCGCGCCGAGGCCGACCGCCGGGAGGGCCTGGCGCGGCTGTCCGGCCAGGTGGACACCATGCGCACCCGCGTCGAATCCATCGACGAGACCGTGGCGCGGCTGTCGGCCGGCATCGACGAGGCCGCCCAGCGCGCCCAGCAGACCCAGGCCGAGTTCGAGACCGTGCAGGCCCGCGTCGGAGAACTCGACGCCGGGGAGGTCGGGCTCGACGAGCACCACGACCGCACGGTGGCCGCCCTGCGGCTGGCCGACGAGCGCGTGGCCGAGCTGCAGGCCGCCGAACGGGCCGCCGAACGGCGGGTGGCGTCGCTGCAGGCCCGCATCGACGCGCTTTCCGTCGGCCTGGACCGCAAGGATGGCGCGGCGTGGCTGCAGGAAAACCATGACAGCACAGCACTTTTCGGATCAATCGCGAACCTGGTCAAGGTGCGGCAGGGCCACGAGGTGGCCATCGCCACGGTGCTCGGCGCCGCCGCCGACGCCCTGGCCGCCGAGAACAGCGGCGCCGCGCGGGACGCGCTGGCGGCGCTGAAGACCTCCGACGGCGGCCGCGCCACCCTGGTGCTGGGTGACTGGCCGGCACCGGTCTCGCCGACGACGGCGTCGCTTCCGGCCGGCGCGCAGTGGGCCGCCGACCTGGTCGACCCCGCGGCACGGGTGCGCGGCGCGATCACCGCGCTGCTCGATGGCGTCGCTGTCGTCGACGACCTGCCTGCCGCTCTGGAACTCGTTGCCGCACAACCAGATCTGCGTGCCGTCACCGCCGAGGGCGACCTGGTGGGACCCGGTTGGGTCAGCGGCGGCTCGGACCGCAAACCGAGCACGCTGGAGATCACCTCCGAGGTCGACAAGGCGCGCGCCGAACTGGCCGACGCGGAACGCCAGACCTCCGAACTGTCCGCGGCGCTGTCCGGCGCGCTGGCCGAGCAGTCCGCCCGCCAGGACGCCGCCGAGCATGCGCTCGCCGCGCTCAACGAGTCCGACGCCGCGATCTCGGCGATCTACGAACAGCTCGGCCGGCTGGGCCAGGATGCGCGCGCCGCCGACGACGAGTGGCAGCGACTGATCAAGCAACGCGAGGAACTCGAGACCGGCCGCGAGACCACCGTCACCGAGCTGCGCGAACTCGAGCAACGTCTGCACAACGCGCAGCAGGAACCGATGTTCGAGGCCGAGCCCGTCGACCGCCAGGAGAGCACGGCGGCCGCCGAGGCGGCCCGGGCCGCCGAGGTGGAGGCGCGGCTCGCGGTGCGCACCGCTGAGGAACGCGCCAATGCCGTTCGCGGGCGGGCGGATTCGCTGCGCCGCGCCGCAGCGGCGGAACGCGAGTCGCGGGTCCGCGCGCAACAGGCCCGCGAAGCCCGGGTGCGGGCGGCGACGATGGCGGCCGCGGTGGCCGAGTCCGGGCGCCTGGTCGCCCAACGGCTCAGCGCGGCGGTGGCCGTCGCCTCCCAGGTGCGTGACGAGGTCGCCGCCGAACGTCAGGTGCGCGCGGGTGCACTGGCCACCGCGCGCGACGAGGTCAATGAGCTCACCGCCCGCGTCGCGGCGCTGACGGATTCACTGCACCGCGACGAGGTCGCCAAAGCCCAAGCGGCACTGCGCATCGAGCAACTCGAGGAACAGGTGCTCGAGCAGTTCGGGATGGCCGTCGACGACCTGATCGCCGAGTACGGTCCCTCGGTCCCGCTTCCGCCGACCGAGTTGGAGATGGCCGAGTACGAGCAGGCGCGCGAACGCGGTGAGCAGGTCACCGCTCCCGCGCCGATGCCGTTCGATCGCGCCACCCAGGAGCACCGGGCCAAACGCGCAGAGCGCGAGCTCAAGGAGCTCGGCCGGGTCAACCCGCTGGCACTCGAGGAGTTCGCCGCGCTCGAGGAGCGCTACAACTTCCTGTCCACGCAGCTCGAGGACGTCAAGGCCGCGCGCAAGGATCTGCTCGACGTCATCACCGAGGTCGACACCCGGATCCTGCAGGTGTTCGCCGAGGCGTACGCCGACGTGGAACGTGAGTTCTCCCAAGTCTTCTCGACGCTGTTCCCGGGCGGCGAGGGCAGACTGCTACTGACCGATCCCGACGACATGCTGACCACCGGCATCGAGGTGGAGGCGCGGCCGCCCGGCAAGAAGATCAAGCGGCTGTCGTTGCTGTCCGGCGGCGAGAAGTCGCTGACGGCAGTGGCGATGCTGGTCGCGATCTTCCGTGCGCGCCCGTCCCCGTTCTACGTGATGGACGAGGTCGAAGCCGCCCTCGACGATGTCAACCTGCGGCGGTTGATCAGCCTCTTCGAACAGCTGCGGGAGCGCTCGCAGCTGATCGTGATCACCCATCAGAAGCCGACGATGGAGGTCGCCGACGCGCTCTACGGCGTGACGATGCGCGGCGACGGCATCACCACGGTGATCTCCCAGCGCATGCGCGGCCACGAACTCGTGGCCGGCCCGTCCTGACGGGCGCTCAGCCGATCTCGACGACGCCGCGCCGGCGCAGGTCCGCCAGGTCGCTCGCCCCCGCGCCATGCAGGCACACCAGCAGTTCGTAGATGAAGTCCTGCAGCCAGTCGACGACCGCACTGACCGACTCGATGGCCGGCGCCAGCAGCGGCCGGGCGATCGCGACGACCTCGGCGCCCATCGCGATTGCCTTGGCCGCGTCCATGCCGGTGCGGATCCCTCCGGAAGCCACCAGTGGCATCTCGGGCAGCACCTGGTGGACCTCGGTGAGCGCCTGCGCGGTCGGAATGCCCCATTCGGCGAGAGCGGGGTAGCGGACCTCGCCGTAGCGGACGTACTGCTCGATGCGGGCCCACGACGTCCCCCCGGCGCCGGCCACGTCCACCGCCGCGACGGGGAAGTCGGCCAGTTGCGCGGCGGCGGTCGCGCCGAACCCGTGTCCGACCTCCTTGAGCATCACCGGGTGACCGATGTCGCCGATCACCTCGCGCAGGTGCTCGAGGGACCCGGAGAAGTCGGTGTCGCCGTTGTGCTGCATCGCCTCCTGCAGCGGGTTGGTGTGCACGGCCAGGGCGTCGGCGCCGACCTTGTCGAGTGCTGCCGCCAGGCCGGGCACCAATGACCGGTTCAGCTGGGCCATGCCGATGTTGCCGACCAGCAGGACGTCGGGGGCGACCTCGCGGACGTCGAAGCTGGCGGTCTTGGCGGTGTCGTCGATCATCACGCGTTGCGAGCCGAGCATCATGCCGACGCCGAGTTGCTGCGCGGCCGCGGCCAGGTTGCGGTTGACGATGCCGGACAGTTCCGCGCCGCCGGTCATGGCCCCGATCAGCACGGGCGCCTTCAACGGCTTGCCGAGGAAGCGGGTGCCGAGGTCGATGCTGTACAGGTCGGTCTGGGTGAGCGCGTTGTACGGCAACCGGTAGCGCTCGAATCCGGTGGTGACCGTCTGGTAGTCGACGGGTTCGGTCAGGCAGACGTCGATGTGCCGGCGTTTGCGATGGGCCAGGGCACCCACGGGGTCGAATGTCATCGCCGGGACCCCTGCGACAATGGCCGGGTGACTGAGAGTATCGGGCTGGGCCTGTGGATCGCGATCGCGGTCATCGCTGTACTGCTGATAGTTGCGCTCGTCGTGGGCCTGATGCGGTACCGGCGCCGCCGCATCAGTCTGAAAGCTCCCGACACCGCCACTCCCATCGATCGCTCCGGCGGCTACACCGCGTCATCAGGCATCACCTTTTCCTCTTCGGCTTCTGTCGAAACCCCGCCGGCGCCGGAGCGCATCGACACCACCGGCCTGCCCGCTGTCGGCGATGATGCCACCATTCCGCGGGACGCGCCGAAACGTCCGATCGCCGACGTCAGACTTCCCGAGCCGCCGGTCGCGCCGCCGGCGCCGGCTCCGACCGCGGAGCCGCAGCCAGCGCCCGTTGCCGAGCCGGAGCCCGCTGTCGAGCCCGAGACCGTCACAGTTCCCGAAACCGTCACCGAACCGGTAAGCGAGCCGGCCGCTCCCGAGGTGGAGGAGATAGCGCCGACCGAGGGACGTCTGGACCGCCTGCGCGGCCGCCTGGCGCGGTCGCAGAACACCCTCGGCCGCAGCATGCTGGGCCTGCTCGGTGGCGGCGACCTCGACGAGGACTCCTGGGAAGAGGTCGAGGACACCCTGTTGATCGCCGACCTCGGGCCCGTGGTGACCGAGTCGGTCGTCGCGGCGTTGCGGACGAAGATGGCCAGCAGCCGGGTCCGCACCGAGGCCGATGCCCGCGCCGTGCTGCGCGAGGTGCTCATCGCGGAGCTGCAGCCCGGGATGGACCGCTCGATCCGCGCCCTGCCGCACGAGGACAAGCCGTCGGTGCTGCTGGTGGTCGGTGTCAACGGCACCGGCAAGACGACGACGGTGGGCAAACTGGCCCGCGTGCTGGTGGCCGACGGGCGCCGGGTGGTGCTCGGCGCGGCCGACACGTTCCGCGCCGCGGCCGCCGACCAGTTGGAGACGTGGGCCTCCCGCGTGGGCGCACAGGTGGTGCGCGGCCCCGAAGGCGCCGACCCGGCGTCGGTCGCCTTCGACGCCGTCGACACCGGGGTGGCCTCCGGCGCCGACGTGGTGGTGATCGACACCGCGGGCCGCCTGCACACCAAGACCGGGCTGATGGACGAACTCGGCAAGGTGAAGCGGGTCGTGAGCAAGCGGGCCGCCGTGGACGAGGTCCTTCTGGTGCTCGACGCGACGATCGGGCAGAACAGCCTGCCGCAGGCGCGGGTGTTCGCCGAAGTCGTCGACATCACCGGCGTCGTGCTGACCAAACTGGACGGCACCGCCAAGGGCGGCATCGTCTTCCGGGTGCAGCAGGAGCTGGGGGTGCCGGTGAAGCTCGTCGGGCTCGGTGAGGGCCCGGACGACCTCGCGCCGTTCGAGCCGGCGGCGTTCGTCGACGCGCTGCTCGGCTGAGCCGCGGAGGGCCGGCAGGACGGCCGAACACGGCGCGCGACATTGCCGGTCTACCTGGATGAAACACGAGCGTAACCACATCCGCGCGTGCGTTCACGTCACCGAAACACAACAGAATCACCGGGGAAACGCGCTCCGCAGAGTCTCTTCGGGAGGCCGATCCGCGTCGGCCGTCATCCCAAGGAGGTTCACACAAAGTGGTTCTAGCCTTACCAGACGATGCGTTCCTGCCGTTCGGGCCGGAAGGCCTGAGCGCCGGAGACACGGCGTGGGTACTGACATCGGCCGCGCTGGTGTTGCTCATGACGCCCGGCCTGGCGTTCTTCTACGGCGGTCTGTCCCGCCAGAAGTCCGTCCTCAACATGATGATGATGTCGTTCGGGTCCATGGGCGTGGTCAGCGTCATCTATGTGCTCTGGGGTTACTCGATGTCGTTCTCCTCGTCGCACACCGGCGCAGACAGCATTCTCGGCATCTTCGACAACCCCTTCGCGCTCTTCGGCGTGAGTCAGCTGACCGAGGTGCGGGAGATCGGCGGTGTCGACACCTTCGTCTCCGGCGGTTTCGGCACCGTGCCCGCCATCGTCTGGGTGGCGTTCCAGTTGACCTTCGCCGTCATCACGGTCGCCCTGATCAGCGGCGCGGTGGCCGAGCGGATGAAGTTCGGCACCTGGCTCGCGTTCGCCGGCATCTGGGTCACCCTCGTGTACTTCCCACTGGCACACATGGTCTGGGGCGGCGGCCTGCTGTCGGGATCCGAGAACAGCATCGCGGCAATGATCTTCGGCGTCGATGACGAAGGCGTGGCGAACGTTTCCCCGATCGACTTCGCCGGCGGCACCGTGGTCCACATCAACGCCGGTATGGCCGCGCTGGTCCTGGCGATCCTGCTCGGCAAGCGCGCCGGCTTCGGCCGCACCGTTTTCCGCCCGCACAACATCCCGTTCGTGATGCTCGGCGCGGCCCTGCTGTGGTTCGGCTGGTTCGGCTTCAACGTCGGCTCCGAGGGCGCCGCCGACATGCTCGCCGGTTCGGTGTGGGTCAACACGACCGCAGCCACCGCTGCGGCCATGCTGGGCTGGCTGCTCGTCGAGCGAATCCGTGACGGCCACGCCACGAGCGTCGGCGCAGCATCGGGCATCGTCGCGGGTCTGGTGGCCATCACCCCGGCGTGTGGTTCGCTGAGCGCCATCGGCTCTCTGATCCTCGGAGCGGTGGCCGGTGTGCTCTCCGCGCTGGCGATCTCGCTGAAGTACAAGTTCGGATACGACGATTCACTCGACGTGGTGGGCGTGCACCTGGTCGCCGGCCTGTGGGGCACCATCGGTATCGGCTTCCTGGCGACCGAAACCGGGCTGTTCTACGGTGGTGGCATCGACCAGCTCATCCTGCAGATCGTGATCGCCGCGGTCGCAGTCGTGTTCACCGGTGTGATGACCCTGATCATCGCGTTCATCGTCAAGCCACTCGGATGGCGGGTGTCCAAGGAAGATGAGGACACTGGTATCGATGAGACCGAACATGCCGAAACGGCTTACGAGCTCGCCTGAGCGGCGACAATTTCATCGGAAGGGATCGACTACATGAAGCTGATTACTGCGATCGTCAAGCCGTTCACGCTGGAAGATGTCAAGACCGGCCTGGAGCAGGCGGGCATTCTCGGGATGACCGTCAGCGAGGTGCAGGGCTACGGTCGCCAGAAGGGACACACCGAGGTGTACCGGGGCGCGGAGTACTCCGTCGACTTCGTGCCCAAGGTGCGGGTGGAAGTCGTGGTGGACGACGCCGCGGTGGACAAGGTCGTCGACGTCATCGTGCAGGCCGCTCGCACGGGGAAGATCGGTGACGGCAAGGTGTGGGTGAGCCCGGTGGAGACCGTGGTCCGGGTCCGCACAGGTGAACGGGGGGCCGACGCCCTCTGACGCTCACCGATTGAGAGGTCGTCTCCCGGCTCACGCCGAGGAAGCGCTGGATCGTCATGTGCCGGGAGGACAACTCATGAGCAAGAACCCACAGCCCGTCGCCGGGCCGCCCCACTGGGAGCGGCCGGCGGCGGGCTCTGCCCGTCCCGCAACCGATCTGACCGCCGCGGCGCGGCATCTGCTCGCCGGTGGGAACCGGCCGCTGGATGCGGCGGCCCTGCGTGACGCCCTGCTCGACCTCTACGACTTCTGGCTGACCACCAAGGCGACCGAGATCGGGATCACCGCGACCAGCGGGTTCGCAATCGTCGCCACCGGCGGGCTGGGCCGGGGGGAGCTGTTGCCCTATTCCGACCTCGACCTGATGCTGTTGCACGACAACATGCCTCCCGAGGTTGTCGGCGAGGTCGCCGAACTTCTCTGGTATCCCTTGTGGGACGCCAACATTCGCATCGACCACAGCGTGCGTACGGTGCCCGAGGCGCTCAAGGTCGCCGGTTCGGACATCTCGGCCGGGCTCGCGATGCTCGAAGCGCGCCACATCGCCGGTGACGCCGACCTGTCGTCGCTGCTGATCGGTGGGGCGCGCCGCCAGTGGCGCACCGGAATCGGCAGCCGCTTCGACGAACTCGTCGAGCACACCCGCGCGCGCTGGGCGCGCAGCGGCGAGATCGCCCACCGTGCCGAACCGGACCTCAAGTGCGGCAGGGGCGGACTGCGCGACGTCCAGTTGCTCAACGCACTCGCCATCGCCCAACTCGCCGACGTCTATCCCAGCCGGTCATTGGCATCGCCCACCGAAACCCTTGGGGAAGCTCATCTTTCGCTGCTGAATGTGCGCACCGAGTTGCACCGGGTGGCCGGCCGCGGACGCGAACTGCTGCTGGCGCAGCACGCCGACGAGATCGGTGCGGCGCTGCGGATGGGTGACCGCTTCGACCTGGCGCGCATGCTCTCCGACGCCGCCCGGACCGTCAGCTACTACGTCGACGCCGGTATCCGCACCGCAGCCAACGCTTTGCCCCGGCGCGGATTGGCGGTGCTGCGCCGGCCGGTCCGGCGTCCACTCGACGAGGGCGTCATCGAATTCAACGGCGAGGTCATCCTGGCCCGCGACGCCCGCCCCGAGCGCGACTCGGGGCTGATCCTGCGGGTGGCCGCGGCGTCGGCGGTGACCGGGCTGCCGATGGCGTCCTCGACACTGAGCCGACTGGTCGAAGCCGCGCCGGAACTGCGCGCGCCGTGGCCGCGGCAGGCGCTCAAAGACCTCCTGGTGATGCTCGGAGCCGGCCCGTCGGTGGTCTCCACCATCGAGGCGCTGGACCGCACCGGCTTGTGGGGCCGACTGTTCCCCGAATGGGGGGCGGTGCGCGACCTGCCGCCGCGCGACGTCGTGCACATCTGGACCGTCGATCGCCACCTCGTCGAAACCGTCTCGCGGGCAAGTGCGCTGACCACCAGGGTGTCGCGCCCGGACCTGTTGGTGCTCGGCGCGCTCGTGCACGACATCGGCAAGGGGCGCGGCGGTGACCACAGCATCATCGGCGCCGAGCTGGCCGGCCAGATCGGCAACCGGCTGGGCCTGTGGCCGTCGGACATCGACATCCTGGCCAAGCTGGTGCGGCACCATCTGCTGCTCGCCCAGACCGCGACCCGGCGCGACCTGGGGGACCCGCGCACCATCGCCGGTGTCGTCGATGCCATCGGCGGCGACCTCGTCGTCCTCGAGCTGCTGCACGCGCTGGCCGAGGCGGACTCGCAGGCCACCGGCCCCGGGGTGTGGGGGGACTGGAAGGCATCATTGATCGGTGACCTGGTGCGGCACTGCCGGCTGGTGATGGCCGGCGAACCGCTCCCGCAGCCCGACCCGATCGACCCGCGCCTGGACGCGCTGGCCGCAGGGGGCGGTGTGCATGTCGAGCTCGTCGCCACCGACAGCCCACACATCTACCAGGTCACGATGATCGCGCCGGACCGGCGGGGTCTGCTGTCCAAAGCCGCGGGCGTGCTCGCGCTCAATGCGCTGCGGGTGCACTCGGCCTCGGTCAACGGCTCCCACGGGTCGGCGGTGAACACCTTCGTGGTCTCGCCGCACTTCGGCAGTCCACCGGCCGCCGAGCTCCTGCGCCAGCAACTCATCCTGGCTCTCGAGGGTGAGCTCGACGTGGTCGGCGCCCTGGAGAAGAAGGAGACCGAGGCCGCCGCCGGGGGACGGGTGGGCGAGGCGCGCCCCGCTGTGCCCATCATCGCGCCGGCCGCCCCGCCGCGGGTGCTGTGGCACGGCGGCGCCGACGCGGGCCAGCTGGTCGCGGAGATACGCGCGACCGACCGAACCGGCCTGCTGTCGGTCCTGACGGCGGTGTTCGAGCGCGCCGGCGCCGACATCACGTGGGCCAAGGTCACCACGCTGGGATCCTCGGTGGTCGATGCGTTCGGCATCACGGTTCCCGACGGCGTCCCCGTCGAGTCCCTGCGGCAGAGCCTGGAGCGCCAGTTGTACGCGGTGCTGCCCGCCCCGCCGGCCAAGCGGGTCCAGGAGGCGGGGTGACGGTGTCCCGGGCCACCGATCGCGCTGACCGGCGGCGCGGCCAAGTAGGCTGACCCTCGTGTTTGAATCCCTCTCCGACCGGTTGACCGGTGCCCTCTCGGGGCTGCGGGGCAAGGGTCGGCTGACCGACGCCGACATCGACTCCACCGCGCGGGAGATCCGCCTGGCCCTGCTGGAAGCCGACGTCTCGCTACCGGTGGTGCGCCAGTTCGTGGCCCGCATCAAGGACCGCGCCAAGGGCGCCGAGGTCTCGGCCGCGCTGAATCCCGCGCAGCAGGTCATCAAGATCGTCAACGAAGAGCTCATCGGAATCCTCGGCGGTGAGACGCGTCAGCTGGCCTTCGCGCGCACCCCGCCGACGGTCATCATGCTCGCCGGTCTGCAGGGTTCGGGTAAGACGACCCTGGCCGGGAAGCTGGCCAAATGGCTGAAGGGTCAGGGCCACACCCCGCTGCTGGTGGCGTGTGACCTGCAACGTCCCGGTGCGGTCAACCAGCTGAAGATCGTCGGTGAGCGCGCCGGTGTCGGGGTGTTCGCGCCGCATCCGGGTACCGCGCCCGGCGCCGAGGAGGTCAAGGGCACCGCCGACCCGGTCGCCGTCGCGTCGGCCGGCCTGGCGGAGGCCAAGTCCAAGCACTACGACGTGGTGATCGTCGACACCGCGGGCCGCTTGGGCATCGACGAGGAACTCATGGGCCAGGCGGCGGCCATCCGTGACGCCGTCAACCCCGACGAAGTGCTGTTCGTCCTCGACGCGATGATCGGCCAGGACGCGGTGAACACCGCGGAAGCTTTCCGGGAGGGCGTCGGGTTCACCGGCGTCGTGCTGACCAAACTCGACGGCGACGCCCGCGGCGGTGCCGCGCTGTCGGTCCGCGAGATCACCGGCGTGCCGATCCTGTTCGCCTCGGCGGGGGAGAAGCTCGAGGACTTCGACGTCTTCCACCCCGACCGGATGGCCAGCCGCATCCTCGGCATGGGCGACGTGCTCACCCTCATCGAGCAGGCCGAGCAGGTCTTCGACGCCCAGCAGGCCGAGGCCACCGCCGCCAAGATCGGCAGCGGCGAGCTCACCCTCGAGGACTTCCTCGAGCAGATGCTGGCCATCCGCAAGATGGGCCCGATCGGCAACCTGCTGGGCATGCTGCCCGGCGCGGGCCAGATGAAGGACGCGCTGGCCGCCGTCGACGACAAGCAGCTCGACCGCGTCCAGGCCATCATCCGCGGCATGACGCCCGCCGAGCGGGCCGACCCCAAGATCATCAACGCGTCGCGGCGGCTGCGCATCGCCAACGGGTCGGGTGTGTCGGTCTCGGAGGTCAACCAGCTCGTGGACCGGTTCTTCGAGGCCCGCAAGATGATGTCGCAGATGGCCGGGCAGATGGGAATGCCGTTCGGGCGCAAGAACAACCGCAAGGCGGCCAAGGGCAAGAACAAGAAGAAGAAGGGCGGCAAGGGCCCAACTGCGCCCAAGGTGCGCAACCCGCTGGGCGCCGGCATGGCCGGGCTGCCGCCGGGCTTCCCGGATCTGTCGAACATGCCCAAGGGGCTCGACGAACTGCCGCCGGGCCTGGCCGACATCGACCTGTCGAAGCTGAAGTTTCCCAAGAACTGATGGGGGCGCCGCTTCACGTCCGGGGCCGCGGTCTGCCCGACGGTCAGCCGGTGGAGTGGTGGATCGTCGATGGGCGCCTCAGTGCCGAACGGGTTCCCGGGGCCGAGACCGTGTTCGGGGCCGACGGAGACGGCGGCTGGGTGCTGCCCGGCCTGGTCGACGCGCACTGCCACGTCGGTCTCGGTCAGCACGGCGAGGTTCCGGTCACCGAGGCGGTCGAGCAGGCCGAGACCGAGCGCACCGCCGGGGCGCTGCTGCTGCGCGACGCCGGCTCGCCCACCGACACCCGCAGCTTCGACGCGCGGGCCGACCTGCCCCGCATCATCCGCGCGGGACGCCACCTGGCCCGGCCCAAGCGCTACCAGCGCGGCTTCGCGATCGAACTCGAAGACGAATGGCAGCTCCCAGACGCCATCGCCGCGCAGGCCCGCTGGGGTGACGGCTGGGTCAAGCTGGTGGGCGACTGGATCGACCGGGACACCGGTGACCTCGCGCCCCTGTGGTCGGACGACGTGCTCGAAGCCGCGATCGACGCCGCGCACGCCAACGGGGCGCGGGTGACCGCCCACGTGTTCAGCGAAGATGCGCTGCCCCCGCTGATCAAGGCCGGTATCGACTGCATCGAGCACGGCACCGGGTTGACCGAGGACACCGTCGACCTGATGGTGGCGCACGGCACGGCCCTGGTGCCGACGCTGATCAACATCGAGAACTTCCCCGGTATCGCCGACTCGGCGGACCGTTACCCCCGCTACCAGCAGCACATGCGCGCGCTCTACCGCACCTGCCGCGAGCGGATCGCCGCCGCCCGCGAGGCCGGCGTACCGATCTACGCCGGCTCGGATGCCGGCAGCGCGGTCGCGCACGGCCGCATCGCCGACGAGGTGGAGACGCTCAAAGGTATCGGCATGACGCCGACCGAGGCGCTCGGTGCGGCTTGCTGGGACGCCCGGCAGTGGTTGCACCGTCCGGGTCTGCGTCACGGCGAATCCGCGGATCTGGTCTGTTTCGACGAGGACCCGCGCACGGGCCCCGGGGTGCTGTCGAATCCGTCCCGGGTGATCCTGCGCGGGGTCGTCTACCAGTAGCAGCGCCTGCGTCTACGGCTGCGCGAATCCCCAGTCCAGCAGCCGGATCGCGTGACCGTACAGGTCGCCGGTGCCGTACATCTGCACCACGACCAGGCGCCGGTTGCCCCGCTGGGCGGCGCCGACGTAGGTTTTGCGGGCCAGGTTGGTGAAGCCGGTCTTGCCGCCGAGGCTGCCCGGGTAGCGCGTGAGCAGCTCGTTCTGGTTGTGGATGGTCTTGCCGGGGAACTGCGCCGACGGCGAGCGCATGATGTGCGCGATCAGCGGATACTTCAACGCGGCGCGCATGATCACCGCGAGATCGTTTGGCGTCGTGGAGGATTCCCACCCCGGACCGTCGAGACCCGAGGGTGAGGACGCCTTGGTTGCGCGTGCGCCGACGAGTGCGGCTTTGCGGTTCATGGCCGCCACGGCCGCCTGTTGCCCGCCGAGCATGTCGCCGAGCATGTTGGCCGCGTCGTTGCCCGAGACCATCAGGATCGCCTCCACCAGTTGTCGGGTGGGGTAGGCCTGGCCGGGTTTGATTCCGGCGCAGGAACATTCGACGTCGTCGTGGGTGGTGTTGGCGCGTGCGAAGCTGTCCGGGTGCAGCCGGTCGAGCGCGACCATGGCCAGCAGCACCTTGATCGTGCTGGCCGGCGCGTAGCGGCCGTACGGGTCACGGCTGGCCAGCACCCGGCCGGTGTCGAGGTCGGCCAGCAGCCACGCCTTGGCCGGTCCGTCGGGAACCGGTTGCGCCGCAGCGACTTCAGCGGGCTGGGCCGCCGCAGTCGACGCGCCGGAGGGCAGCAGGGCGGTCACCAGGGCCGCGCACAGGGCAAGCGCCAACCCCGCGAACCGTCTTCGCACGCTAGGCGACGTTAACCACTTTCGGACTCGATTCGTACGCGATCAGGTCTCCATCCGGTATCGACTGCGCGCGTCGACTTTTCGGCGGCCGGATCAGAGCCTGCTGACGCCGGCGTTCGGGCCCAGTGCGAAGCCCCAGTCGAACAGGCTCGCCGCCTGGTCCCAATACGTCGGGGCGCCTTCGACGTTGACGCCGTACATCAGCGCCACCACCAGGCGCCGTCCGTTGCGCTCGGCGCCGCCGACGAAGGTCTTGCGGGCGATGTCGGTGTAGCCGGTCTTGCCGCCGAACGTGCCGGGGTAGCGGTGCAGCAGCTCGTCCTGGTTGACCAGCACACGGTCACCGGCTGAGGTGGGGAAGACCGCGTCGGGTTGTGCGGTGATCTGGGCGAAGACGGGGTCGGCCATGGCGGCGCGGAAGATGACCGCGAGATCGTGCGGTGTGGACCAGATGTCGATACCGGGGCCGTCCAGCCCGGACGGCGAGCCCGCGCGGGTGGCGTGCGCGCCGATCGCGGCGGCCTTCGCGTTCATCTTGGCCAGCGCGACGTCGTGGCCGCCGAGCATGCGCGCCAAGGTGTTGGCGGCGTCGTTGCCCGACACCAGCAGCAGCCCCTCGAGGAGCTGGCGGGTCGTGTACGTGGTCCCGGGCGCCACCCCGGCGCAGTTGCAGAGGACCTGGGTGTCGGCCACGTCGGCGACGATGGTCGCATCCAGCGGCAGTTCGTCGAGGACGGTCAGGGCCAGCAGCACCTTGATGGTGCTCGCGGGCGCATGGCGACCGTGCTCGTCGCGGCCCGCGAGCACGGCGCCGGTGTCCAGGTCGGCCAGCACCCAGGCCTGGGCGGGACCGTCGGGGACCGGCACGGAACCGGCCGGCTGACTGATGCCGGTGACCGGCACCGCAGCCGCGGTGGGGATGGAGACCGTGGTGGCGCCCGCGGCGAGGCCGAGCGCGACAACCGCGCACGCGAGGCGCCGTGACGTCATGACGGTCGAGTGTATGGGCGGTCCCGGCCCGGTGTGATCGTGTTCAATCGAGTCCGTGATGACTCTCGAGGAGATCTCGGACCGGCTGGAGATCCAGCAGTTGCTCGTCGACTACTCCACGGCCATCGACTCACGGCGGTTCGACGACCTCGATGCAGTGTTCACCGAGGACGCCTACATCGACTACCGCGTGTCCGGCGGCATCGACGGCCGGTTCGGTGAGGTCAAAGCCTGGCTGAAGGAGGTGCTGCCGAACTTCCCGGCGTACTACCACATGGTGGGCAACGTCGACGTGCGCATCGTTCGCGACCCGTCGGGGGACCGGGCCACCTCGCGCGCCATCTGCTTCAACCCGATGGTGCTCGGCGGCGCGGCCGACCAGCCGCAGATCTACTTTGTCGGCATCTGGTACGTCGACGAGTTCGTACGCACCGTCGACGGCTGGCGCATGAGCCGGCGCGTCGAGGAGAAGTGCTTCGACAAGCTGGTTTAACGCACCAGCCGCCGCGCCACCGCGCCCAGGACGTTCTTGATCCGGTCAGAGACGTACACCGACACCAGGGCGTTGAAGATGTCCTCCCGCACCCGGGTCAGCGTCGAGCTCGTGAGAAGCCAACGGCCGTCGACCTTTTCGTAAGTCTCCGTGTAGTGGCCGTAGCCGCGCAGGTTCACGCCCGGCGCCAGCCGCACCACATCCTCGAGGGCCCACACCGCGTTGGCGGTGGTCGCCGACGTCAGTTCGATCTCCGGAGCGTGCACCTGGTGCACCGTGGCGCGGTCGCCGAGGCTGCGGCGGGTGAACTCGACGAACTCGTCGGCGCCGACGATCACCTTGCCGCCCGCCGCCGCGGTGTCGCTGTGGAAGTCGTCGGCGAACAGCGCGCGCCACTGCGTCCACTGCTTGGTGTCCATCAGCCGGCAGTAGCGGGCCTTGAGGGTCTTGATGGCTTCGATCTCCACCAGGGCAGCAGTAGCCTCCGTCACGGGTGCAGCATACGGTCAGCCCGTCGATATCCCGGGCCCGCGCCGCCGACCGGCAAACCTCAGTTCACCAAGATCAGGTAGGGATGGACGGTATGAACGCGCCGCCCGCCGACATCTCGCTCAAATCGATCCTGCGCGCCCTGGAGGACACCGACCTGCCGGGTCTGACCGCGGCCCTGGAGCCGCTCTCGGCGGCGCATGTCGTCGGGCTGCTGGAACGCCTGGACCGCCGGCAGCGCGCCGTGCTCTTCCGGGTCCTGCCCAAGGACCGGGCCCTGGAAGTCTTCGAACTGCTCGACCCGCCGCTGCAGAGCGACATCGTCGACGGCCTGCAGGACGACGCCGTCGCCGCGCTGTTCGCCGACCTGGAACCCGACGACCGCGTGGAACTGCTCGACGAGCTGCCCGCGACCGTGGCGGCGCGACTCCTGCGGGGCCTGCCGGAGCGCGAGCGCGCTCTGACCGCGGGAATCCTGGGCTACCCGCAGGGCTCGATCGGGCGCCGCATGAGCCCGGAGTTCGTCTCCGTGCATTCGAGCATGACCGCGGCCGAAGCGCTCGACCGGGTGTCGAGGCGACTCGACGACGCGGAGACGATCTACACACTGCCCGTGGTCGAGGACGAACGTGTGCTGGCGGGCGTGGTCAGTCTGCGCCGGTTGCTCGCCGCCGAGCCCGAGACGCCGGTCGCCGAGGTGATGGCCGAACCGCAGTGGGCCCGCGCGACCGAGGCCGCGGAGAGCGCGGCGCGGCGCTGCGCGGGCCTGAAGATGCTTGCGCTCCCGGTCGTGGACAACGAAACCCGGCTGGTGGGCATCCTGACCGTCGACGACGCGCTGAGCATCATCGAGACCGCGGAATCGGAGGACCAGGCGCGGCTCAGCGGTACCGAACCGCTGCGCCGGCCCTACTTGACCGCGCCCGTGGCCGGCCTGGTGCGCTCACGCGTGGTGTGGCTGCTGGTGCTGGCGATCGGGGCCACCCTGACCGTGCAGGTGCTGGAGGTCTTCGAGGCCACCCTCGCCGAGGTGGTCACGCTCGCACTGTTCGTCCCGCTGCTGATCGGCACGGGTGGCAACACCGGCAACCAGGCCGCCACCACCGTCACCCGGGCCCTGGCCCTCGGCGACATCGGCCCCGGTGACCTCGGTCGGGTGCTGTTCCGGGAGATGCGGGTCGGGTTGGCGCTCGGTCTGCTGCTCGGCGGGCTGGCCTACGCGGTGACGGCGCTGATCTACGGCCATCAAATCGGCATGGTGATCGGGCTGACTCTGGTCAGCCTGTGCACCATGGCCGCGACCGTCGGGGGCGTCATGCCGCTGATCGCCCGTGCGATACGCGTGGATCCCGCGGTGTTCTCGAACCCGTTCATCTCGACCTTCGTCGACGCCACGGGATTGCTCATCTACTTCACGATCGCCAAGCTGGTGCTGGGAATCTGACGTCGCGATTTCCGCTGCGAACCGACGTTCTGGCACAATGGGCCGCTGTCCACGTGCGGCTTCCTCTGCGGAGGATGGGCCGTACTGCGGTCACACACGTAAGGCAAAACCGGATCGGGCAACCCGCCCGTATCGCTGAATTGCAGCGTGGCAAACGTCGTAGGAGTAGTCGTTCATGGCTGTCAAGATCAAGCTCACCCGGCTTGGCAAGATCCGCAACCCCCAGTACCGCATCATCGTCGCCGATGCCCGCACCCGTCGTGACGGTCGTGCCATCGAGGTCATCGGCCGGTACCACCCCAAGGAAGACCCCAGCCTGATCGAGGTCGACTCCGAGCGCGCCCAGTACTGGCTGGGTGTCGGCGCGCAGCCCACCGAACCGGTGCTGCAGCTGCTCAAGATCACCGGTGACTGGCAGAAGTTCAAGGGCCTTCCGGGCGCCGAGGGCACGCTGAAGGTCAAGGAACCCAAGCCCTCGAAGCTGGATCTGTTCAACGCCGCGCTGGCCGAGGCCGAGGGTGGCGCGACCAGCGAGGCCACCACGCCGAAGAAGAAGAAGGCGCCCGCCAAGAAGGCCGCCTCCGACATCGAGGCCACCGCCGACCCGGCGGGTAACGCCGACAAGTCCGAAGCCGCTGCCGAGGGCGAGGACGCCACCATCGCCGGCGCCGAGGCCGCGGGCGAGTCTGCACCGGCGGAGAGCTGAGCCCGGCGATGAGCTCTGTCGTCGTTGACGCCGTCGAGCATCTGGTCCGCGGCATCGTCGACAACCCCGACGATGTCCGCGTCGACATGGTGACCAACCGCCGGGGCCGCACGGTCGAGGTGCACGTGCACCCCGACGACCTCGGCAAGGTCATCGGCCGCGGCGGACGCACCGCTACCGCGCTGCGCACGCTGGTCGCCGGAATCGGTGGCCGCGGCATCCGCGTGGACGTCGTCGACACCGACCGCTGAGACCGCTTCTCACACGGCGGATCAGACGATGGAACTGGTGATCGGGCGCGTCGCCAAGGCGCACGGTGTCACCGGGGAGATCACCGTCGAGATCCGCACCGACGATCCCGACGACCGCTTCGTCCCGGGTGCCACGCTGCAGGCGCGCGCACCCCGGGGCGGCGGTCGGCGGGAGTACGTGATCGAATCGGTGCGCACGCACGGTGGACGCCTGCTGATGCGGCTGGTCGGAGTGACCGACCGCGACGGCGCCGACCGGCTGCGCGGCACCCTGTTCGTCGTGGATGCCGCCCAGCTTCCCCCGATCGACGACCCCGACGAGTTCTACGACCACCAGCTCGAAGGACTGGCGGTGTGGACGGTCGAGGGCAGCCGGGTCGGAACCGTCGCGGAGGTGTTGCACACCGCGGCAGGGGAGTTGCTGTCGGTGCGCACCGAAGATGACGCCGAGGTGCTGGTGCCGTTCGTGTCGGCGATCGTGCTCTCGGTGTCGCTGGAGGATCAGAAGATGATCATCGATCCGCCCGAGGGCCTGCTCGATCTCTAGAGAGGCGAAGCTGTGCGGATAGACGTCGTCACGATCTTCCCGGACTTCCTGCAGCCGCTGCGACAGTCGTTGCCCGGCAAGGCGATCGATGCCGGCATCGTCGATCTCGCGGTGCACGACCTGCGGAACTGGACCCACGACGTGCACCGTTCCGTCGACGATTCGCCGTACGGCGGCGGTCCCGGAATGGTGATGAAGGCCCCGGTGTGGGGTGCGGCGCTCGACGAGATCTGTTCTTCCGAAACGCTTCTGGTGGTCCCTTCGCCGGCCGGGCGCCTGTTCCGGCAGTCGGTCGCGCAACGCTGGAGTACCGAATCGCACCTGGTGTTCGCGTGCGGACGCTACGAGGGTATCGATCAGCGGGTGATGGAGGACGCCGCGCGGCGCATGCGGGTCGAGGAGGTCTCCATCGGCGACTACGTGTTGCCCGGGGGCGAGTCCGCGGCCATCGTCATGATCGAAGCGGTCGTACGGCTGCTTCCCGATGTGCTCGGCAATCCCGCGTCGCACCAAGATGATTCGCACTCCGAGGCGGTCGGCGGTCTGCTCGAAGGGCCCAGCTACACCCGGCCCGCGCGCTGGCGCGACCTCGACGTGCCCGATGTGCTCCTGTCGGGCGACCATGCCCGCATCGCGGCGTGGCGCCGCGAACAGAGCCTGGAACGCACCCGCGAACGGCGCCCCGACCTACTGGCCTAGATGTGTCCCCCGGGAACTGGACTAGATGTGTCCCCCCGGGAACTGGACTAGATATGTCCCTCCGGGAACTGGACTAGATATGTCCCTCCGGGAACATGGCCCGCACCGCGTCGGTGATCGTCTGACGCGCGGTGTCCGCATCGGTGGGCTGCATCGCCCCGATGGCCATCACGAAACGTCGGTCTGCGCCGATCACCCCGGTGGACAGGTGCATCCAGTCCGAGTCGACGCAGCACATCCAGCCCTGTTTGACCGCCACGCGCTCGCCCGGCAGCCCCTCCGGAATGCCGAACCGCTGCGGGTAGATGCCGCCGGGCACCATGCCGTCGGGCGCGGTCGGTGTCGACGCCGCGAGGTTGTCCAGGATGATCGCGGCCTGTTGCGGCGGGAGACCGCCGGCACCCGAGAGCAGCATGTCGTAGTAGCGGACCAGGTCGGTGACGGTGCTCGTGGTGTTGAACCAGCGCCCGTTGTTCGGGCGGCGGGTCGAGGTCAGGTTGTAGCGGTCGACGACCCGGCTGACGATTTCGCTGCCGCCGCTGCGGTTCCAGAACACCTCGGCGGCGCTGTCGTCCGACGACCGCAGCATCACGTCGAGTGACTGCCGGTCCTGTGGGGACAGTTCCGTCTGACCGCGGGCGACCTGCAGCAGCAGGTCGTCGGCGATGAACAGCTTCACCACCGAGGCGATCGCGATGGTGCGGTCGTTGCCGTTGGTCACCAGCTGGCCGGTGTTGCGGTCGAGCACCGCCGCGGTGATGTCGGCTCCGGCGGCGGCGGCCTGCTCGGTGGCCAGACGCTCCCGCTCGGGCAGGCCGACGAACGTCATCGCGGGTTCGTCCGGCGGCTGCTCGGGCAGGGGCGCCTTGGTGCCGAGCGGTGCGACGACGGTGAGGTGCGGTCCGGACGCCCCGGGGGCGGCGCCTTGGACCTGTGCGCTGCAGCCGCCGAGAACCACCATGCTGGCCGTGAGAGCAGCAGTGGTGGTGACCAGCCTGTAGGGCCGCCGTCGCATCGGTCGCCTCCAAGAACCTCGAGATCACACCCCGCCCGGCGGGTCGCATTCCTCACCTTCCCCGTGCGTATCAGGGTAGACGTATCGTCGGCAGCGGCGCCGGACGGCGGGGCTACGTCACATCCCGGCAAGGACGACGCGGACGATTTCGGGGATCGGGCGTTCGTCTGGCACAATTGGGCAGTTGTCTGTGCACGGTGGGGACGGGTTGACCGTTCCGCTGCACGACCGCACCCCAGACGCCGAACACCACTGGCTCTGCGCGTCACCGCGACGCTGCCGGAGCCGCGATCAGCAAGGAAGTGTCACCGATGAACACGCTCGATTTCGTCGACCAGACGTCGTTGCGCAGCGATGTCCCCGAATTCGGCCCCGGCGACACGCTGAATGTCCACGTGAAGGTCATCGAGGGCTCCAAGGAGCGCGTGCAGGTCTTCAAGGGCGTCGTGATCCGCCGCCAGGGTGGCGGGGTCCGCGAGACCTTCACCGTCCGCAAGGAGAGCTACGGCGTGGGCGTCGAGCGCACCTTCCCGGTGCACTCGCCCAACGTCGACCGCATCGAGGTCCTCACCCGCGGCGACGTGCGTCGCGCCAAGCTGTACTACCTGCGTGAGCTGCGCGGCAAGAAGGCGAAGATCAAGGAAAAGCGCTGACCTGCCCACTGGCCGGGTTCGCTGCGTGCGCTGACTAGTCTGATCTTGTGACCGGACCTTCCGCGCCCGACAACTCTTCGACCGACCCCACTTCTGATTCCGCCGACACCGCGTCGGCGGACCGCGAGACCAAAGCGGAGAAGAAGAAGGGCGGTGCCCTTCGCGAAGCCGCGATCCTGATCACCATCGCGATGGTCCTGTACTACGTGATGCTGACGTTCATCGCGCGTCCGTACCTGATTCCGTCGGAATCGATGGAGCCGACGCTGCACGGCTGCGACGGTTGCGTTGGCGACCGGATCATGGTCGACAAGCTCAGCTACCGCTTCTCGTCGCCGCAGCCGGGCGATGTCGTCGTGTTCAAGGGTCCGCCGAACTGGAGCATCGGTTACCAGTCCATCCGGTCGGACAACGAGGTCATCCGCTGGATGCAGAATGCGCTGTCGGTGGTCGGGTTCGTCCCGCCCGACGAGAACGATCTGGTCAAGCGGATCATCGCGGTCGGCGGCCAGACGGTGCAGTGCCGCGTGGACACCGGCTTGACGGTGGACGGCAAGCCCCTCGACGAGCCCTACCTCGACCGCGACACCATGAACGCCGATCCGGCCGTGTACCCGTGCCTGGGCAGCGAGTTCGGGCCGGTGACCGTGCCCGAAGGCAGGCTGTGGATGATGGGCGACAACCGGACCCATTCCGCGGACTCGCGCACCCACTGCGCCAACGACCCCGCCGACGCCCAGCGCGGCCTGCTGTGCACCGGTGACCCGGTCCCGGGGACGATCCCGGTGGACAATGTCATCGGAAAGGCTCGCTTCATCGCCTGGCCGCCGTCGCGGTGGGGTGGTGTGAACTCCTTCAACCCGCAGACCTGACAGGAGACCTCGGACTTGCGTTCTGCGTGGCCACCGCGTGCGGTGATCCGCAAATCCTCCGGCTTGCGCACCCTGGAGTCGGCGCTGTACCGGGCCGGCCTCGGCCCGGTGGCCGGCGTCGACGAGGTCGGTCGGGGCGCATGCGCGGGTCCGCTGGTGGTGGCGGCGTGCGTGCTGGGTCCCAACCGTCTGGAGAGCCTGGCCGCGCTCGACGATTCGAAGAGATTGGGAGAGGCCGAACGGGAACGGCTATTCCCGCTGATCAAGAGGTACGCGCTGGCCTACCACGTGGTGTTCATCCCGTCGGTGGAGGTGGACCGCCGGGGCGTGCACGTGGCCAACATCGAGGGGATGCGCCGCGCGGTTGCGGGGCTTCCGGTGCGGCCCGGCTATGTGCTGTCCGACGGGTTCCGGGTGCCCGGCCTGCCGACGCCGTCGCTGCCGGTCGTGGGCGGCGACGCCGCGGCCGCCTGTATCGCCGCGGCCAGTGTGCTGGCCAAGGTCAGCAGGGACCGGCTGATGGTGGCGATGGACGACGAACACCCTGGTTACGGCTTCGCCGACCACAAGGGGTACAGCACGCGCGCCCACAGCGCGGCCCTCGCGGCCCTGGGCCCGTCCCGGCAGCATCGGTACTCGTTCATCAACGTCCGGCGGTTGGTGCTGCCGGACGGCGAACCGGGTGAGTCGACTGCGCCGGAATGGGAACCCGGAGAACATGCCGAAGTCGCGTACGGGAAGATGAGCCCGATGGGTTCGATGGACTCCGACCTACATGAAGGACAGCTGAGCCGATGAGTGCCGAGGATCTCGAGAAGTACGAAACCGAGATGGAGCTCTCGCTGTACCGCGAGTACAAGGACATCGTCGGACAGTTCAGCTACGTGGTCGAAACCGAGCGGCGCTTCTATCTCGCCAACAGCGTCGAGCTGCTGCCCCGCAACGCTGACGGTGAGGTCTACTTCGAGTTGCGGCTCGGCGACGCGTGGGTGTGGGACATGTACCGGCCGGCACGCTTCGTCAAGCAGGTTCGGGTCATCACGTTCAAGGACGTGAACATCGAAGAGGTGGAGAAGCCCGAGCTGCGCCTGCCCGAGTAGTCGTCATCCGACGCGGGTCAGTGTGAACGGCATCCAGATGTTCAGCGACGGTTGATCCCGCATGTCCCGGAGAGGCCTTGGGTCTGGTCCCATCCGGTGAGTCGGTCGCGGCGGTCGGGCGCGTCCAGACGTGCCGCCCAGAACGTGGCGCTCTGTTCGCCCGGGGCGGTGCTGCCAGCCGGACATCGCTGCCACTCCGCGCGACGTGCGTCGCCGTTCCTGTCGTTGCCGCGCCCTGACCGATCAGGTTGGGGTCGAACGGAGGGGGTCCCAGTGCGTGCTGCCGGGCTGTCCGCGGTTGGAAGTCCCGGTCGCTCCCGCACGGCTCGACCGTCGGCGCGGGTGTAGTCGTCGCCCCACGGGTCCTGTCATCCGGGGGATGCTGCGCGCGGGGCGACGCGTATGCGTCACACTGCCGTCTTGCTCGACCCGGACAACGCTGCGCCGCCCGGGACGCTCCGTTGACACCGCCCGCGCTGTGTCCTGCTCAATGAGATTCCGCCGCAACGCATCCTGTGAGACCTGGCGTTGACGTCTGAGCGACGACTTCACTAGAGTCGCTGAACAAAGATTAGGTTACTGGCGCGGGGTGCGGTGCCGGGACCGGCAAGGCTGGGAGGCCGGATGTCGTACGAAAGCTCGGCCAGGCCGCGGTCGGTGGTGATCACCGGAGCGTCGCGCGGACTGGGGTTGGCCTCGGCGGTGCATTTGTATCGCGTGGGATGGACCGTGGTGGCTGCGATGCGGTCGGTAGACGACGGTATGGCCCGGCTGCGCGAGGCCACCGGTGCCGGTCCGGGCGACAGCCGATTGATCGGTGTCCGCCTGGACCTGACCGACATCGAATCCACCGCCACCGCGGCACAGGAGATCGAACAGGCGGTCGGAGCGCCGTACGGGTTGGTGCACAACGCCGGGATCTCCGCGGCCGGGATGGTCGAGGAGAGCCCGGTGTCGTTGTGGGAGAGGATGTTCGCCACCAACGTCTTCGGCCCGGTGGCGCTGACCAAGGCTCTGCTCCCGGCCATGCGTAGCGCCGGTCGCGGCCGGATCATCCTGGTGTCCAGTCAGGGTGGGGTGCGGGGAATGCCGGCCACGGCGCCGTATTCGGCGGTCAAGGGAGCGCTGGAACGCTGGGGAGAGTCGATGGCCGGCGAGGTGGCTCCATTCGGGATCGGGGTGACTGTGCTGGTCACCGGGACCTACGACACCGACATCATCACCGATGCCGGAACCACCGACTGCCGGGTGCTCGACGGCCCGTATGCCCGGCATCACCAGACGATGGACCGGCGGGGGCGAGCCGCGATGCGCTACGCAGCGCGCTCACCGGAGATGTTCGCGGCCGGCCTGGAGAAGGCGCTGCAGTCGACGAAGCCGTTCGACCGCCGTGCCGTCGGACCCGATGCTCGCATGCTGATGGTGGCCGCCCGCGCGCTGCCGCCGTCGGCGCTGCACCACATGGTGCGGCTGATGATGGGCATTCCGCGCTTCGGCGCGATGCGAGCGGCGACGCGCCGTTCAGGGTTGCCGGACGGCGACCCCGCGTAAGACGGTGTCGCGGGCCAGGATCAACGCGTTCCTGGTGCCCACCTGCTGCAGGATGTTCTCGGGGATCCACTGCTCGCCGATGATGCAGCGGGCCAGCATGTCCGCGGTGGGACTGTCGATGTGGATCTCTCCGGCCCTGATGCCTTCGGAGAGCAAGGATTTCATCTGACGTATCCGGGTGGTGAACGACCAGGCCGGGTTCGCCGAGTCCGGCGGTGAATGTCGTAACCACGCCAGCTGGATTCGGAACTCGTCCGGGAACTGGTCGAGTGCGTTGATGTTCAGCCAACTCAACGCGTCGAGCTTCTGCACCGTGCTGGAGTCCGTGCGCACGATCTGCGACCACGCTCCGCCGACCTTGCGGCCGAACTCGAGCATGATCGACATGAGCAACTCGTCCTTCGACCCGATGAGCCGGTAGACGGTGCCGGTACCGAGCCCGGCGGCAGAGGCGATATCGCGGATGGTGGTCATCTCGAATCCCCGGCGGCCGAACTCCGACCGAGCCACCGCGCGCAGGTGCGCCACCTTGAGGTCGGTGTCGTCCTCGTCGTCGGTCCAGCTGTTGATGATGGAATCCGCGGCGGCGAACGCGGCCGAGGCGTCCAGCTCGGCATCGGACGGGGGATCGGTGGCCAGGCCCTGCAACGCGATGCGGCACTTGAGCCTGGCCAGATCGTCGGTCCGGGACTTGTGCCGGATCACGTCGAGGCCGACATGCAGCATGCTCTGACAGAGCCGGTCGGCCAGCGTGGGCAGGTCGACGTCGGACCGGATGTCACCGCTCCAGCGGCCGGCGCGCAGCGCCTGCAACATCGCGGCCTGGATCTTGGTCGGCTGGCGCGAGGTCAGTTCCATCAACTCGGGATCGGCGCTGGGGCCTTCGTAGAAGGACATCTGCAGCGCGGCCCGGTGCTCGACGGCACACCGCGCGATGGCGCAGCCCAGTGCCGAGATCTGCTCGGCCGCCGGATCGGGGTCGGGTGAGTCGAGGCGTTGCAATGCGAGATCGCCGACGCGGTCCAGATCCGCGTGGTAGAGCCGGATCAACTCGACGAGGATCGCCTCTTTGGACTCGAAATGGTGGTAGAGGCTGCCGGCGAGAATGCCTGCTGCGTCGGCGATCTGCTGCAGTGAGGTGCGCAGTCCGCCGGCGGCGATCACGGCGTTGGCGGTCTTGAGGATCTCGGCGCGCCGGGTCAGGTCGGCTGACGGCGTGTCCGACACGGCAGCCAGCCTGGGTCCCGCGGAGCCGGACTTGCCCGCTCGGCGGCCGCGAGTGGGCTTACGCCCGGCGGCATCGGCGGCGGTCATCTGTCCGAGTGCTCCTTCCTGGTCGGTGCCGACGTGTGCTGGTTGCGATGCTACCGGCCACGGTCAGTTCCGCGGCTGTGGGAACGCGACCTCGGCGTTGTCGGGCATCGCGCTGATCCCGAGTCGGTCGCAGACCTGCAGCACCTCGTCGACGATCGATTCGGGCACGATGAAGCCGTCGGTCGACGAGACCTCGTCGAGGTGGTCGGCGATGTCTTCGGCGGTGGGTTCGCTGTCGGGGTCGGCCAGCCAGCCGTACCCGAGACCGGTGAACACGCGTGCGTACCGGCCGGCGCACGCCGAGTAATTGCGGTGGGTGAACGCGCAGGATCGGCTGGCCAAATAGGTGACCAGCGGCACCACCAGCTCGGGCCGGATGGCACGCATGAATCCGGACTGGGCGAGAAAGTCCTCGTCGCCGACGGTTTCGGTGACCATTCTCGAAAAGCCGGTCGGCAAAACCGTATTCGACCGAATTCCGGATGCGGCACCTTCGATCGCGATGACATTGGACAGTCCGACCAGCCCCGTCTTGGCTGCCGCATAGTGCGCCGCCATCGGCTGCCCGAAGTTCCCGGCCGACGACGAGACGAACACGAACCGGCCGTAGTTCTGTTCGGCCATCACCCGGTAGGCGGGCTGGCAGAGATAGAAGCCGCCGTCGAGGTGCACGGCCAGCATGCGGCGCCACTGCTGGGCGTCGAGCTGGTCGAACGGGACGCTGCCGAAGATGCCGGCGTTGCTGATCACGATGTCGAGGCGACCGAAACACTCGACGGCGCGGTCGACGATCGCCCGGCCGCCCTCGGGACTGTCCACCGATTCGTAGGATGCCGTGGCCCTTCCGCCCGCGGTCGTGATCTCCGTGACCACCGCATCGGCCACCGAGTTGTCAGATCCGCTGCCCTGCATGGTGGCGCCGATGTCGTTGACGACGACCGCGGCACCGCGGTGCGCCAGGTCGAGCGCGTAGAGCCGTCCCAGTCCGCGGCCCGCGCCGGTGACGACGGCGACCTGGCCGGTGAAGTCGATCATGTTGGCTCCCTGGCTGATCGGTGGTCACTGCGTCCGCCCGGCAGGGAGGAGAGGCGCGGCGGATCATCGGCGATTCGTTGACTTCCCGCAGACCCGAACTCTACGGTGGAACAGATATTTGGTCAACGAAGTGTCGTCGGGGTGGAGGTGCCGGTGTCCGACGGTCGCGGTGGCGGTGACAACAGGTTCTTCGGTCTCGGCATGCTGGCGTCGGCGTTGGCCGGCGCTCCGGTGGCGGTGGACGCGGCGGAGCCGGGCAAGCCGGCCTGGACCGACGGAGAGACGGTGTTCGTCGACCCTGCGGCGACGCCACGCGCGCAGGTGGAGTCGGTCGCTGTCCAGGCGTCGTTGATCGCAGCGGGAAGTCTGGCGCCGGAAGTCCTCGGCGCTCTGGTGCGCCACCGGCGACTTGCGCAGCGGTATCTGGCCGTCGAGGGCCACCGCGCACTGCTGGCCAACGGCGCGCTGCTGCCAGGCCCCCTCACGACGATGGCAGATCGCGACATCGGTGCAAGTTCCGACTGTCCTGCGGCGTCGCTGCGGATCGCGCGCGACGGCGCAGGGGTGCCCGTGGCCCCGACGGCGTTCGGCACCATCGCGACCAAGAAAGTGCTGGCGGTCTCTGCTGCGGCCGCCAAACGGGCCGAGCAGGCAACGGTCGGACATGTTCCGCGCCGACAGGCGAGCCGTGCGCTCGAGGAACTCGACGACGACGATGTCGACGACACCGATGATCCGGACCTGTTCTCCAGCCCGGTCGGTGGTGGCGGGGCCATCGGCAAATGGTTGAAGAAGCTGCTGTCCTCTGCGCGCAAGACCGGTGACGGCAGCGGCCCGCCGGGCGCGGACGCGCCGACGCACCGCACCAACTCGACCGCGCGAGGGCCACATGCGGTGTCGTCACTGGCGTCGGTGGCGTCCGAGGAGGTGGTCGACATCAAGACCGAGGGCGTGAAGTATCCGGAGTGGAATGCGGAGCGCAACAGCTACCGGCGGGACTGGTGCACCGTTCGCGAGGTCGATCCGGAGATCAAGACTCACGCCACGCAGCAGATCGAGGATGCGATCAGCATGCGACGACCGCTGGCCCGGCTCGGCATGGGCCTGCATCGACGTCACCGCCAGCCGCAGGGCGACGACATCGACATCGACGCGGCGCTCGAGGCGCGGGTGGAAGTGCGTGCCGGATCGGTGCCCGACGAAGCGGTCTATCTCGACAGCCTCCGGCGCCGCCGCGACCTGTCGGTACTGGTCCTGCTCGACGTGTCGGGGTCCACCGCGGAACCCGGCACGGTGGGGCGCACGGTGCACCAGCAACAGCGCACCGCGGCGGCGCATCTGATGGTGGCGCTGCACGACCTGGGGGACCGGGTGTCGTTGTACGCCTACTACTCACAGGGCCGTTCCGCGGTGACCATGGTCCCGGTGAAGCGGTTCGACGAACATCTCGACGCGACCATCATCAGGCGCCTGAACAGTCTTGAACCCGGAGCATATTCGCGTCTCGGGGCCGCCATCCGGCACGGTTCGGCCGTACTCGAGGACCGCGGCGGCACGTCACGTCGGTTGCTGGTGGTGATCTCCGACGGTCTGGCCTACGACCACGGTTACGAGCGGGTCTACGGTGCCGCCGACTCCAGGCGGGCACTCACCGAAGCCCGCCGCCGGGGGACCGGTTGTGTCTGCCTGACCATCGGTGCCGGCACGGACGCCGCAGCGCTGCGCCGGGTGTTCGGTAGTGCTGCGTACGCCGCGGTCTCCGACCCCGATCAACTCGCCGGCGTGATCGGCCCGATGTTCCGATCGGCGGTGAGGTCCGCCGAGGTCCGGCACCGAGTGTCCTGACTGCTTCTGATGCGGGCAAACCAAGGCGCAGAGTGCAATTCGAACGAAGTCGATGTCGCCAGGAGGGGGCGGGACCAACTCTTGAACCAAATATCTGGTCCCAGCTAGGCTCGGGCGCAGGGCAGCGGTCAGACCGACGAAAGGTGCGCTATGACCATCGAGTCTGCAGCGGCAGAGCAGAACGGCGCAGCGGCCACCCCGTCGGCGGCGTCGACGGGGCGGCCGTACTACACGCCGGTGGGTAACGAGGAGGCGGTGTTCAAGGCGGCCTACCGGCAGGGTCTGTCCATCGTGCTGAAGGGGCCGACGGGCTGTGGGAAGACACGCTTCGTGGAGGCCATGGCGCACGACCTCGGCCGACCGCTGATCACCGTCTCCTGTCATGACGACCTCACCACCGCCGACCTGGTCGGCCGGTACCTGTTGCGCGGCGACGAGACGGTATGGGTGGACGGGCCGTTGACGCGAGCGGTACGCGAGGGGGCGATCTGCTACCTCGACGAGGTCGTCGAAGCCCGCCAGGACACCACGGTGGTCCTGCATCCACTGGCTGACCACCGACGCCAGCTACCCATCGAGCGTCTCGGTGTGACGCTGGATGCGGCACCGGGATTCGGACTGGTGATGTCCTACAACCCGGGCTATCAGAGCGTGCTCAAGGACCTCAAGGATTCGACCAGGCAGCGGATGATCGCCATCGAGTTCGGCTTCCCCGCTCCGGAAGTCGAGGAGGGGATCATCGCGCACGAATCCGGTGTCGAGCCGGCCGTGGCCGCCGAGTTGGTGCGGTTCGGGCAGGCGATCCGCCGTCTGGAGACCGGGGGGCTGCGGGAGGTCGCCTCGACGCGGGTGCTGATTGCCGCCGGGCGGTTGATCGCCGAAGGTCTGCCCACTGCCGTGGCCGCCGAAGTCGCGATTGCCGGCCCGCTGACCGACGACGTGGCGGTCGGTCGAGGCCTGCGCGAGCTCATCGGCGTCTACCTGGGTGACTCGACGTCGGATTGATTGACGCTGCGGACCGGCGCCGTTAGTGTCTGAACAAATATTAGGTCGCTGATGGTGGCGGTGCGCGGCGCCGGGTCCTGGAGGTCAGATGTCATACGAGAGCACCGCTGAGCCCATCAAGGTCGGTTACCTGATGGACTTCACCCTCCCTCCGGGTTTCCCTGAGGAGTTGCGGGCCTCGTTCACCCGGACCTTCGATCTGGTCTTCTCCGAGGCCGTCGAGCAGAAGCTCATGGACCGCCCGGTGCAGATGATCTACCGCGAGGTCGAAGGCCTGCCGAAAGGTTCGGTCAAGGCGGTCATCGATGCCTATGGCGAGCTCGTGGACGAGGGGTGTCTGGTGGTGTTCGGTCCGAACATCACCGACAACTGCGTGCCGCTGCGGGAAGCGATCGAGGATCGCTTCAAGGTGCCCGCCATCAGTGTCACCGGAACCGACGACTGGTTGGGGGAGTGGACCTTCGCGTTCCCGCAGGGGTCGATGACCGACGAGCCGATCTTTCTGATCGATCTGGTGGCCAAGAGGGGTCTCACCGAGATCGGGGTGCTGGCCGAACAGAGCCTGATCGGCGAGAGCTATCTGCGGAATCTGCGAAGTGCTGCTGCGCGCAAGGGAATCCGCATCGTCGCCGAAGCCATGATCGCCCAGACCGCGCAGGACATCAACGACGCTGTGCGCACCCTGCACGACGCCAAGGCCGAGGCGATCATCCACCTCGGCTTCGGATTCGGGATCGTTTTCATCAACCCCGCGCTCGAGGCCGTCGACTGGGATCCACCGCGATTCACCACCACGGCCTTTCAGAACGCGTGGGTCAACCCGGTCATGTGGAACGCGTTTCTGGGCTGGATCGGTGTCGACCAGTACGACGAAGGCAACAAGGTGGGTCAGGCGTGGCTCGACCGGTACGCGCAGCGGTACGACGGCAGTCGCCCCGAGTACTGCGTGTCCGTCGTCAACCATGACGTGGCCGCGACGCTGGTGCGGGCCTTCACCGACGCGCATCCGCTGAGTCCCCGCGGCGTCAAGGAAGCTCTCGAACGCGTGAAGATGATGCCCGCGGCCTCAGGAGCCCCCGGCACCCGGGTGTCGTTCGGGAAGTGGACGCGGCGCGCGTGGATGGGCGCCGGATACCTGGTGGCCCGCACGCTGGACGCCGATGGCGTCAACTCGCACCTCGTCGATCGGTTCGGCGAGGAAAGCTCATGACCACAGAGAGATCCGCTCCGCGGGTCTCCGACGTGGATCCTGAGATTTCGAGACCGAAACGCAAGGGCCCCAATTGGGGCCGGTGGATCTCCGCGTTCGCCCTGCTGGGGTTCTTCAGCCTGTTCGCGGCCTTCGCCCGCACCGACCTCGATCCCCGGGTCGCGAATCCGAACGTCGAGGGCAGGCCGCGTCCGGTCGAGTTCCTGTTCGGCTGGGACGGCTGGCTCTGGGTGCACCAGATCGGCTGCGTGATCCTGCTGGTCGTCCTGGTGGCGATCTTCGTGCGCGGCTGGCGGCGGGATCCGGGCAGCCCGATCATGCTGATGTTCCTGTGCACGACGCTGATCGTCTGGCAGGACCCGATCATGAACTGGGCGCCGTTCGCCGTCTACAACCCCGCGCTCATCCACTGGCCGGAGAACTGGCCGCTGATCATGCTGTCCCCGACGGTCGAACCGTTCATCGTCTTCGGCTACGTGGCGTTCTACTTCGCGCCGTTCTTCCCGGCCATCTGGCTGCTGCGCAAGTTGCAGGCCAAGCACGGTCCCACCGCGTTCGTGTCGCGGCATCCGCTGATCAGCCTCGGGTCGATCACATTGGTCATCGGGTTCATCTTCGACGCGATCCTCGAGGTCAGCTTGGTCCGCACCGGACTGTACATCTACTCGCAGGCCATCCCGTTCGGGACTCTGTTCCCCGGCACCACATTTCAGTTCCCGTTGATCTGGGAATCACTGGCGGTGACCTTCGTGATGGTCCCCGCCGCCGTGCTGTGCTACCGCGACGACACCGGCAAGGCGGTCGCCGAGAAGCTCGCCGCTCGAGCGAAACTGTTCCCGAAGAAGCCGGTGCTGGGCACGTTTGTGGTGATGTTCTTCATCATCAACATCGCGTACTTCGCCTACGGCTCCTGGTTCGCCGCGATCAAGGCCAGCGGCTTGGCCACGGCGGTGGCCTGCCCGTGGCCCTATCCCGAGTCGAAAGTGTATGACCCGCAGGGCTACTTCGAGAAGGAAGGTGCCGTGGGTCCGTTCTCGGTCGGGAAGTGGGCCACCTGGCAGAGCGGACTCCCGAACGGCCGCCCTGATGTCGACCCCCCGCCTCCGGGCGAAGGCAAATGCGCCCCTGGACATCCGATGGCTGAGCGCGCGTACGAAACCCGAATGCCTACCCGGCTCGGTGACGCCGCGGCCCTAGGAGGAAACTTTGCCCCAGTTATTCGATGACCTGGAGGACTTCGGTTCCTTCGACGATGCCATCTCCGGGGATGTCCGGGACCCGTACACCGAGCTGGCGCGCCTGCGTCGAGAGCAACCCGTGCAGCGGCTGGAGACCTCCGGGGCGCTGCCGCACGAGGAATCGCTGCCGATGTTCATCGTCTACCGGCACGAGGAAATCCAGCAGATGCTGCGCGACAACGCGACGTTCTCGTCGGCCAGTGTCATCGCGGCCTTCGGTCCGGTGCTCGGCGACCGGGTGATGCTCGGCATGGACGAGCCGTTGCACGGCAGGCTGCGCGCGCTGGTGCAGAAGGCTTTCTCCCAGAAGGCGCTTGCGCGCTGGGAGGACGAGCTCGTCGGCAGGGTCGCCACCAGTCTGATCGATGGATTCGCCGGAAGCGGCAGAGCCGACCTGGTCAAACAGTTCACCTTCGACTATCCCAGCCAGATCATCGCTGGCCTGTTGGGTCTGCCCGAACAGGACTACCCGCAGTTCCAGCGCTGGTCGATCTCGTTGTTGAGTTGGTTGATGAATCCCGAACGGGGACTGGCGGCTTCGGCGGCTCTGTGTGAGTACTTCGCTCCGATCCTCGACGCGCGCCGGGCGCAGCCCCGAGAGGATCTGATCAGTGCCCTGGCCGCCGCGGAGATCGACGGCAACAAGCTCGCCGACGAGGAGATCTTCTCGTTCCTCCGGTTGTTGCTGCCGGCCGGGGTCGAGACGACCTATCGATCGCTGGGCAACCTGCTGTTCGCGCTGCTGTCGGACCCGGAGCAACTCGAGGCGGTGAGGTCCGACCGGTCACTGATTCCGCAGGCCATCGAAGAAGCCGTCCGCTGGGAGTCACCGCTGCTGACGATCACCCGGGTCGCCACCCGGGACACCGAACTGGGCGGGGTGGCGATCCCGGCCGGCGCGACGGTCATGCCGATGCTCGGCGCCGCCAACCGGCAGGAGGACCGCTATCCCGATCCGGACCGGTTCGACATCTTCCGCACGCCGAAGTCGAACCTCGGGTGGGGGCATGGAGTGCACGTGTGTCTGGGCATGCACCTGGCCCGGCTGGAGATGCGCACCGCGGTCAACTTGTTGCTCGACCGGCTGCCGAATCTGCGACCGGACCCCGACGGCGGTGATCCGCACATCCGAGGCCAGGTCTTCCGGTCGCCGACATCGCTTCCCGTGCTGTTCGACACGATGAGGAGTTCTGTGTGACCGACCGATCTGCGTTCGACACCGTCGACTATTTCACCGACGAGTCGCTGGTACCCGATCCGTATCCGTACTTCGACCATCTCCGCGCGAAATGCCCGGTCACGCCGGCGACTCCGTTCAACGTTCTCGTGGTCACCGGATACGAGGAGGCTTTGTCGGTCTACCGGAACCCGGATTTCTCCTCCTGCAACTCGGTGGCCGGCCCGTTCTCCGGGATGCCGTTCGGGCCGGGGGAGTCCGACGACGTCTCGGCACTGATAGAAGAACACCGAGCGGCAGTGCCCATGTCCGAGCACATCACCTCGCAGGACCCGCCGCTGCACACCCGCACCCGCGGACTGATGAACAAACTGATCACACCGAAGCGCCTCAAGGAGAACGAGGACTTCATGTGGCGACTGGCCGACCGGCAGCTCGACACGTTCGTCGACCGCGGTCAGGCCGAGTTCCTGGGCGACTACGCAAAACCGTTCTCGCTGTTGGTCATCGCCGACCTGCTGGGCGTCCCGGCCGAGGATCACGACGAATTCAAGGCGGCGTTCGCGCTGGAAACCGTCGGCGAGCTCGGCAAGGAGGCGCCGACCACCCACAACCCGCTGCAGTGGCTCAACGACAAGTTCCACGCCTACATCGAGGATCGCCGACGGGCACCCCGTGAGGACGTGCTGACCGAACTCGCGCAGGCGAAGTACGAGGACGGGTCGACACCCGACATCGAAGACGTCATGAATCTGTCGACGTTCCTGTTCGCGGCAGGCACCGAGACGACGACGAAGCTGGTCAGTTCGGCCGTGCGGTTCATCGCCGACAATCCCGGGTCGGAGGCCATGCTCCGCGGCGACCGGAGCAAGATCCCGTCCTTTCTGGAGGAGACGCTGCGGATGGAGAGCCCCGTCAAGTCGCACTTCCGGATGGCGCGCCGCACCACCGCGATCGGGGACGTCGAGGTTCCCGCGGGCAGTACGGTCATGGTGCTGCCCGGTGCGTGCAACCGCGACGCCCGCAAGTTCGCCGACCCCGACGCTTTCCGGCCGGACCGGCCGAACGTCCGGGAACAGATCGCCTTCATCCGCGGTGTGCACTCCTGTCCGGGCGCGCCCCTGGCCCGTGCCGAGGGCCGGATCTCGTTGAACCGGATATTGGACCGGATGTCGGATCTGACGGTCTCCGAAGCCCACCACGGTCCGGCGGAGGCCCGTCGCTACAGCTACGAGCCGACGTTCATCATGCGTGGCCTCGCCGAACTCCACATCGAATTCAAACCGGCGCACTGAGCAACCGTCACCAAGGAGCAGACATGACAGGAAAACTCGCGGGCAAGGTCGCGTTCATCACCGGCGCGGCACGCGGGCAGGGGAGAGCCCACGCGATCGCGATGGCGCGGGAGGGTGCCGACGTCATCGCGGTCGACATCTGCCGCGACATCCCCAGCAACCCGTACCCGTTGGCCACCCCCGACGACCTCGCCGAGACCGAGCGCAGCATCAAGGGGCTCGGGCGTCGCGTGGTCGCGCGGGTCGCCGACGTGCGCGAGCGGCACGAACTGCGGGACGCGGTCGAGGCCGGGGTGGCCGACCTGGGCCGGCTCGACATTGTCGTCGCCAACGCCGGCATCCTGCCGATGGCGATGGGCAACCCCGACCCCATGGGATTCGTCGACGCCACCGACGTGGACCTGCTCGGGGTGATGAACACCGTCGCCGTGGCGATCCCGCATCTGACCGACGGGGCGTCGATCATCGTCACCGGTTCGACCGCCGGAATGATCCGCGGGACGACCACCAGCCCGGACATGGGTCCCGGTGGCGCCGGCTACGGCTGGAGCAAGCGGGTGGTCATCGAGTACGTCGAGGAGATGAGCCTGCATCTCGCGCCGCGGATGATCCGGGTCAACGCGATCCACCCCACGAACTGCAACACCCACCTGCTGCAGAACGAGGGCATGTACGGGGTGTTCCGGCCCGATCTGAAGATGGAGGGCAAAACCCCGACCCGCGCGGACGCCGAGCCGCTGTTCTCGCTGTTCCAGGCGATGCCCATCCCGTACATCGAGCCCGAGGACATGGCCAACCTCGGGGTGTTCCTGGCCAGCGACGACAGCCGCTACATCACCGGCCAGCAGATCCGCGTGGACGCGGGATCGCTGCTGAAGTGGCCGAACGGTCCCGGAGGGTAGGGCCCTCAGTCGGGGCGGTGCAGGAAGCCGTGCAGGATCGCCTGGACGAGCTCGTCGACGATGACCTCACGAGGCGGGGGCGTGTGGCCGAAGAAGGTCGATCGCAACGCCACCATCCCGACGATCATCGCCACGGTTGACTGCGCGGGCATGTCGGGCTGACGGGACCGCTTGCCGCGCAGGCGCATTCCCTCGGAACTGATCTCGCCGAGTACGTTGAGTGCCCGGCGGATGTCGGCGATCCCGGCGGCTTGGAGATCCTCGTCGTCGAGACCGTCGGCGGCCACCAGTGTGCGCACCAGGCCCTGGTGCTCGACCAGGACGTCGTAGAGCCGTCCGACGAACTGTCGCGACAACTCTTCCTCGTCGGTCTCCTCGGGTACCACCGACCGCCACGTCTGCAGGAATTCGTCGAGGAACGTGGTGAACGGGGTGACGAGGGCCTCGCGGAACAGACCGGCCTTGGAACCGAAATGGCGGAACAACAGGTACTCGCTGACGCCGGCGGCCTCGGCGATCTCACGGGTGGTGGTGGCCCGATAGTCCTTGCGGGCGAACAGCTCCCGGGCGGCGTCGAGCAGGAGTCGACGCGCCTCACCGCGCGGGCGGCGGGCGGCGTGCTTCTTGTCGGGCGGGTTCTGCGGAGGCACCGGTGTTCACCCTAGTGGGGTCTTGACCGTGCACTTGGTAATAGTGTCCACTATTAAAAGTTGGCGTCGGAAGGGGACGGAACGTGGGAGCGCTCATCATGGTCGGCTCGCTGCTCGGGCTGGCTGTGCTCATCGTCGGGCTGGTCCTCTACTTCGACCCCGAAGCGCGGGGACCACGGACTCCCGAGGGTGAGAACTGATGGACACCGCGCTGTCCCCGGCCTTGGTCGCCGGCCTGACTTTCGCCTACGTGGGCGGAATCCTGTTCCTGGCGTTCGGCGTGTATCTGAGCATCCGGCGCGGTCGTCTGCATCCGCTTCTGCTGGTGTCGATCTCGGCGATCTCCTTCTCGTGGATCGAGGCGCCCTACGACTGGGCCGTGTACGCCCAGTTCCCGCCGGAGCTGCCACGGATGCCGTCGTGGTGGCCGCTGAACATGACCTGGGGCGGAGGGCTGCCCTCAGCGGTACCCATCGGCTACATCGCCTATTTCGTGCTGCCCGCGGTGATCGGCGCAGCGCTCGGCCGCAAGGTGGTCCAGCGGTTCGGCTGGCGGCGCCCCCAGACGCTGCTGGCCGTCGGCTTCGGGGTGGGTTTCTGCTGGGCGCTGCTGTTCAACGGGTTCTTCGGTCCGCGGCTGGGAGTCTTCGTCTACGGCTACGTGATCGACGGCCTGGCCATCTTCCAAGGCAGCAGGTTCCAGTACCCGGTGTACGACGCGGTCGCGATGGGGCTGCAGATGATGGTGTTCACCTACCTGCTCGGCCGGTTGGACGGACAGGGCCGCAACGTCATCGAGGTCTGGTCGGATAAACGAGCGTCCAGCAAGGTCGGGTCCTCGCTGCTGTCGATCGCGGCGGTGGTGGTCGTGGGGCACCTGATGTACGGCGCGGTGTTCGCACCGCATCTGGCGACCAAGCTGGGCGGGTACGTCACCGAAGGGCCGACCGAACAGTTGTGGCCACCCATCGAGAACCAACCGAGGTAAGGGGACGTCCGTGCCCGCACACGACACCGTCGAGTTGTACTACGACCCCTATGATTTCGCGATCGACGACGACCCGTACCCGGTGTGGCGCCGGATGCGCGCAGAGGCGCCGCTCTACTACAACGACAAGTACCGCTTCTACGCCCTGAGTCGCTACGACGACGTGGCGAAGGCGCTGCCGGATTGGGAGACCTATCGATCGGGCAAGGGCACCACCGCCGACATCCTGTTCAACAACATCGAGGTTCCCCCGGGCATCCTGCTGTTCGAGGATCCGCCGCTGCATGACCTGCACCGCCGACTCCTGTCGCGGGTCTTCACACCGCGCCGGATGTTGGCAGTGGAGGATCTGGTGCGCGGATTCTGTTCCCGCGCTTTGGATCCGCTGCTCGACGGCGATGGCTTCGACTTCGTCGCCGACCTCGGGGCGATCATGCCCATGCGCACGATCGGCTATCTGCTCGGAATCCCGGAGGACGGTCAGGAACAGATCCGTGCGCGCACCGACCAGAACATCGCGCTCGGCGACGAGGCCGGCGACGTCAGCGCGACGGTGTTCGCCGAATCCCTGGCGCTGTTCGCGGAGTACATCGAATGGCGGGCCACCCACCCGTCCGACGATCTGATGACCGAGTTGCTCAACGCCGAGATCGAGGAGTCGGACGGACGACGCCGGCAACTGGACCGCACCGAGGTGCTGGCGTACACGGCGATGATCGCCGGTGCCGGTGGCGAGACGACGGCCCGGTTGATCGGGTTCATGGGGGAGTTGCTCGGCAACCATCCAGACCAGCGCCGGGAACTCGTCACCGATCCGTCGCTGATTCCCTCGGCGGTCGAAGAGACACTGCGCTTCGAGCCGCCGTCACCCGTGCAGGGACGCTACGTGGCCCGGGATGTCGAACTCTACGAACGCACCGTCCCCGAAGGCTCCTTCATGCTGTTGCTCAACGGCTCGGCCAACCGTGACGACACCCGCTACACCGATCCCGACCGCTTCGACATCCACCGCACCGGCGGCCACCTGAGTTTCGGTCAGGGCATCCACTTCTGCCTGGGCTCCGCCCTGGCCCGGCTGGAGGCCCGAGTGGCGTTCGAGGAGGTGCTGAAGCGCTGGACCGACTGGGAAGTCGATTACGACCACGCGAGCCGAGCGCGCACGTCCAGTGTGCGGGGATGGGCGCGCATGCCGGTCCGCGTCCGCTGACACGGTAGGGCCGTTGGTCCCGTGTGGGGCGGACCAGGGGCCGCAGCGGCGGGCGACGGTTTCGGGCAGCATGGGAACCATGAGCGGCGACGACTCCGCCGGTGATCGCGCGCCGGCCGGACCCCAGATCCACGAGACGCACACCGGCATCGTGGCCCTCGTCGGGGACCGGGCCTACAAGGTCAAAAAGCCCGTCCGCACCGACTTCCTCGACTTCTCCGGCGTGCAGCAACGGGAGCGGGCGTGCGCACAGGAAGTCGAGCTCAACCGCAGGCTCGCGCCCCAGGCCTACCTCGGTGTCGCCCACCTGACCGGCGTCGACGGCGCACCCGACGAACCGGTGATCGTGATGCGCCGCTACGCCGAGCAGGACCGGCTGAGCACCCGCGTCCGTCACGGGATACCGGTCGACGAGGACCTGCGGGCCGTCGCGGAGCTGCTGGCGCGATTCCATGCCGCCGCGGCGCGCGGCGCCGAGGTCGACTCCGACGCCACCGCGGCAGCGGTACACCAGCGCTGGCGCGACAACCTCGTCGAACTGCACGGCTACGCGCCGGCGCTGTTGCCCGCCGAGACCGTCGACCGGGTCGAGCGGCTCGCCGCTGAGTTCATCGCCGGGCGGGAGACGCTGTTCGCCGAACGGATCGCCGCGCGGCGCATCGTCGACGGCCATGCCGATCTGCTCGCCGACGACATCTTCTGCCGGCCCGAGGGGCCGGTCCTGCTCGACTGCCTCGAGTTCGACGCGGGTCTGCGCCACGTCGACGGCATCGACGACGCGGCGTTCCTGGCGATGGACCTGGAGTTCCTGGGTCGCCGCGACCTCGGCGAGGCGTTCCTCGACCGGTACCGCGCCGCCGCGAACGACCCGGCGCCGCCGGCTCTGATCCACTTCTACATCGCCTACCGCGCCGTGGTCCGCGCCAAGACCGACTGCATCCGCGCCGGCCAGGGCCGCCCCGAAGCCGCCGAGGCAGCACGCCGTCACCTCGATATCGCCGTCGACCATCTGCGCAGCGGTGCGGTGCGGCTGGTCCTCGTCGGCGGCGGTCCGGGCACCGGCAAGACCACGTTGGCCCGGGGGCTGGCCGAGCATCTGCACGCCGAGGTGATCTCCACCGACGACGTCCGCAAGGACCTGCAGCGCGACGGCGTCATCGCCGGCGAGGTCGGCGCACTCGGTTCGGGGCTGTACAGCCCCGAACAGGTCGAGAAGGTGTACGACGCCGTGCTCGCCCGGGCCGCAGCACTGCTCGGGCGCGGCCGGACCGTGATCCTCGACGGCACCTGGCGCGACCCCGAACACCGTCGGCTGGCGCGGGAGACCGCCAGTCAGATGCACTGTCCGAGCATCGAATTCGCGTGCACCCTGCCGCTGGCCGAAGCCAAGGCGCGCATCGCGGGACGGCGCAACACCACCTCGGACGCGACGCCCGCCATCGCGGCCGCGCTGGCCGAGAGCGCCGAGCACGAGCACGTCTGGGACGGTGCGCACCGACTGAACACCGGACGGCCGCTCGGCGACTCGGTGGCCGAGGCCCACGAGATCTGTTGTCTGGCGATCTGACGCTACTGTCGTCGCGGTAAACGACACCCGAGGAGAACTTCATGGCAGAGCACACCGGGGCGGTCGTCGTCGGCGTGAACGGCAGCGAGCGGGCCCTGGCCGCCGCGCGGTGGGCCGCGGCGGTGGCCGACCGACTGGGTGCGCCGCTGCACATCGTGCACGCCATGGTCGGCGTCGGGGGAGGCCTCACCGAGGTGACCGCGGCGATCCAGGCCGCGATCATGTCCTATCAGGCCGACACCTCCCCGATCTTCCTCAAGGACGCGACCGACGCGGTACACGCGGACTTCCCGGACCTGACGGTGTCCACCTCGTCCCACGACGAGTCCGCCGACCGGGTACTGACCGAGATGAGCCGCGAGGCGCGGCTGATCGTGTTGGGCGGTAAGGAGATCAACGCCGCCTCGGTTCTGTTGCTGGGCTCCACGACCCTGGCGGTGGCCGCGCACGCGCACTGTCCGGTGGTGTCGTGGCGCGGCGATCAGCCCACGTTGTCGGACCGGCCGCTGGTGGTGGGCGCCGACGGGAGTCCCTCGGGCGCGGCGGCGCTGGCCGCGGCCTTCGACACGGCCGACCGGCTCGGCGTGAGTGTCCGTGCGGTGCGCGCGTGGTCGACCCGCACCCCGGGTGCCGGTGCCGACGAGGACTTGCGGGAGTCCCTGTCCTCGGCGCAGCGGGCACTGCTGATCGACGAGACCGACCGGCTGGTGGCGCGCTATCCCGGTGTCGCCGTGGAGTGCGTCGTCACCGAGGGTGGAGCGGCGCAAGCGGTGCTCGACCAGTCCGGCGATGCTCAAATGGTGGTCGTCGGCACCCGCGGGCGTAACGCGTTGGCCAGTACCCTGCTGGGGTCGACCAGCTTGAACCTGTTGCAGCACAGCGCACTTCCGGTGATGTTGTGCCGCGCGGAGCAGGGCGACTGACTTCGGCACTGGCCTGACCGGTGGCACCCCTGCCACACTGAGACAATGCGTGCCACCCCCGAGTGCTGGCTGACCGACATGGACGGCGTCCTCGTCCGTGAGGAGCACGCGCTGCCCGGCGCGGCGGAGTTCCTGCAACGGCTCGCCGAACGGGGACGCCCGTTCCTGGTGCTGACCAACAATTCGATCTTCACGCCACGCGACCTGGCGGCGCGGCTGGCCCGGTCGGGCCTGCTGGTGCCCGAGGAGGCGATCTGGACGTCGGCGCTGGCGACCGCGACCTTCCTGGCCGACCAGCAGCCCGGCGGCTCGGCCTATGTCATCGGCGAAGCCGGGCTCACCACCGCGCTGCACGAAGCCGGGTACACGATGACCGACATCGACCCCGACTTCGTCGTGCTCGGAGAGACCCGCACCTACTCCTTCGAGGCGATCACCAAAGCCGTGCGCCTGATCCTGGCCGGGGCCCGCTTCATCGCGACCAACCCCGACGTCACCGGCCCGTCGGCCGAAGGGCCGCTGCCGGCCACCGGATCGGTCGCGGCGATGATCACCAAGGCCACCGGCCGTGAGCCGTACTTCGTGGGCAAGCCCAACCCGATGATGTTCCGCAGCGCGCTCAATCGCATCGAGGCGCACTCGGAGACGACCGTGATGGTCGGTGACCGGATGGACACCGACGTCGTCGCGGGCATCGAGGCCGGCCTGGAGACCATCCTGGTACTCACCGGGTCGACGACCGCCGCCGACGTCGAGCGATACCCGTTCCGGCCCAGCCGGGTGCTGCCCTCGATCGCCGAAGCGATCGAGTTGGTCTGAGCGGGTCCTTGCTAGCTTGATCGGGTGACCGATTCAGCGCCCGACCCGGCACGGCCACTGGCCGGAGTGCGGGTCGTCGAGATCTCCAGTTTCGTCGCGGTCCCGTTGGCGGGGATGACCCTGGCCCAACTCGGCGCCGAGGTGCTGCGCGTCGACCCGATCGGCGGGGCCGCCGACTACCGCCGCTGGCCGCTCACCGAATCCGGGGACAGCATCTACTGGGCGGGACTCAACAAGGGCAAGCGCTCGCTGGCGGTGGACATGCGCTCGCCCGACGGGCAGGAGATCGTCGCGCGCCTCGTCGCCGACGCCGGCGTGTTCATCACCAATGTCGCTGGCCGCCAATGGCATTCCTTCGAGGCGTTGAGCCGGACGCGCCCCGACCTGATCCACGTCGAGGTGTCCGGCCGCCACGACGGCGGCACCGGGGTGGACTACACCGTCAACGCCGCCATCGGCTTCCCGCTGGTGACCGGACCCGCCGAACTGACCACACCGGTCAACCATGTGCTGCCGGCCTGGGACGTCAGCTGCGGCCTGTACGCGGCGCTGTCGGTGGTCACCGCGCTTCGCCACCGCGACGCCACCGGACAGGGACAGCGGATCAGCATCCCGCTGGAGAACGTCGCCCTGGCCACCGCGGGCAACCTCAGCCTGCTGACCGAGGCGATGATCAACGGCACCTCGCGCCAGCGCATCGGCAACTCCGTGTACGGCACCTACGGTCAGAACTTCACCAGCAGCGACGGAGTGTCCTACATGATCGTCGCGCTGACCGGCCGCCACTTCCGCGACCTGACCACGCTCACCGGCACGACTGAAGCCGTTGCGGCGCTGTCCGATTCCCTCGGCGCCGACTTCTCCGACGAGGGGGAGCGTTACCGGCACCGAGATGCGTTGAGCGCGTTGTTCGCCGAATGGTTCTCCGCGCACACCGGTGCGGAGATCGCTGCCGCGCTGGCGCAGACGTCGGTGTTGTGGGAGCGCTACCAGAGCTTCGCCGAAACCGCCCTCGATCCCCGGGTCACCGACAACCCGCTGTTCACCGAACTCGACCAGCCCCGCGTCGGCCGCCACCTCGCGGCGGGACTGCCGGTGTCGATCGACGGCAGCTACCCGCCGGCGGTCCCGGCCCCCGCACTCGGCGACGACACCGTCGCAGTGCTGGGGGACTGGTTGTCGATGGACCGCGACCAGATCGGCGATCTGTTCGGGGCGGGAACCGTCGCGTGAGCGTGCTGCGCGACCTGCTCGAGGTCGCCGACCTCGGTGACGGCGCATGGCGCGGGCGGCCCAGCGGGCCGGACGGCAAGCGGGCCTACGGCGGGCTGCTGGTGGCGCAGAGCCTCGCCGCGGCGTGGCAGACCGTGGACGACGCCAAGGCTCCCACCGTCCTGCACCTGCAGTTCCTGCGCGGCGGTGACGCCGGCGAACCCGTCGACTATCGCGTCGAGAAGATCTACGACGGCCGCACCGCGGCGTCGCGCCGCGTCGAGGCCCACCAGGAGGGCCGGCTGCTGACCACGGCGACGGTGTCCTTCTCCGCGCCGCTGCCCGGACCCGAACACGGTCGTCGACCCCTGCCGGAGGACCCGGAGACGCTGCCGCTGACCGGCCCGCCTGGGCCGGCGCCGTCACTTCCCCTCGACGAACTCGACATCCGCATCGCCGACGAGCACACCGGCACCGAGGACTTCGTCCGTCGCATGTGGTGGCGGACCACCGTCGACCTGCCCGACGACCCGCGCCTGCACACGCTGATCGCCGCCTACATCGCCGACCTGTACCTGATCGACCCGGCGCTGCAGGTGCACGGACACTCGATGCGCGCACGCACGCACCGCAGCGGCACCACCGACTCGTCGATGTGGCTGCACCGGCGCGTGGCCGCCGACCGATGGAACCTGCTGGAGTGCCGGTCACCGGCCGGGGCGCGCGGGCGCGCAGTCGTCACCGCGGCGCTGATCGGGCAGGACGGACTCGTCGCCGCGACGCTCGCTCAGGAAGGGCTCATCGCAGAGCGCGAACCCGCGCCCGCTCCGGCGCACTGACCGCGCGCCGCCGCAACCGGGCCCGCAGCGCCGTGACCGCCGCGGCCACCGCGATGCCCACCACGATCGAGGCGATCACCCCGAGCAGCCGGTGTTCCCCGAACAGCGGATACACCTGGTAGTGCGTGAGGTAGGTGTAGAGCGAGGCTTCGGCCACCACACCGGCCGCCACCGCCAACGGGGCCGGACACCGCAACGCGGGCAGCCAGATCAGCATCAGCAACCCGGCCAGCACGATCGCCTCGCGCTCGAGATTCTCGAAATAACCGAACAGCCCGACCACCAGCACCGCGGTCACCGCGGCCCGCTGCAGCGTCGTGCGGGCCTTTGCCGCCGCCCAGCCCAGCGCGAAGAACCAGAAGGTCAGCACCGTGAACTTCGCGTCGTGGTCCGCGCCTGGGCCGTAGCGCAGCACCATCCCGACGGCCAGGAATGCCGCGGCCAGCGCGAACGGGAACCGCCGTTCGGCGCGGTCGACGGCCGGAAGCCAGAACAGCACGGCCAGCGCCACGAGCATCCACACCAGCACCTCGACGAACCACAGCCGCCCCGCGGTCATGCTGTCGGACGGGCCGAGGAACTTGTTGGCCAGCAGCAGGTTCGTCAGGTGGTAGTCATCGGTGATGACGAGCGCGATGGTCACCCACACCACCGACGGAACGGCGATCCAGGCGATCGTGTTGCGAAGGTGCCGCATCCGCTCGGCGCGCGGCAACGGGGTCAGAGCGAACCGGCCGAAGTTGTAGCCGGCGACGCCGAGCAGGATGTGAGCGCCACCCCACAACTCGAACAGTTCGGCGTGGGAGATGACGATCAGCACGATCGCCGCGGCGCGCAGCGCGATGCTGGTCTCGACGGTGGTGTCCCACAGGCGGCGACGCAGGCGCGGCGCACCGGTGAGCGCCTGCAGGTCGCGCAGCGGAAGCTGTTGCCACTGCGCGGGCAGGCGTCCGAGGGCCCGCTCCAGACGCACCGACATCGTCACGTAGGTCAGGGAGTTGCCGCCGAGATCGACGAAGCTGGCGTCGTCGTCGATACCGGCCGGGTCCAGGTGCAGGACCTCGGCGAACGCTGCCCGCAGGTCGGTGGTCGGGTCCGGTGCTGGTTCGGTGTCGGCGTCGCGGGCCAAAGCCCGCGCTGCCGGATAGTCGGGCTTGCCCGAAGACAGCATGGGCAGCTCGTCGACGGTGACGACGCGGACTCCGTCGGGCGGGATGCCCGCGGCAGCGGATGCGGCCCGGCGTACTGCCGCGGCGTCGTGCACGCCGGCGGCCACCACCGCCAGGCCGTCGCCGTGGTCGACGCACATCGCGGCGATGGTGTCGTCGCGCAGGGTTGACTCGACTTGCTGCAGGTCGATGCGCAGCCCGTACATCTTCACGAACCGGCTCTTGCGGCCCACGATCTCGTAGAGCCCGTCGGCGGCTTGTCGCGCCAGGTCGCCGGTGTGCAGCGCGTCGACGGTGCGGCCGGACGCGAGGTCGGCGGGACTCTCGGCGTAACCCATCATCACGTTGGGTCCGTGGTAGACGAGCTCGCCGATCGCCTCGTCGGGCCAGTCGTCGCCGGGTTCGAGCGAGAACGCGCCGCCCGGGATGGGGATCCCGATCGCCTCGGGACGGGACTGCGCCAGGTCCGGCGGCAGGTAGGCCATCCGCGCGGTGGCCTCGGTGGCGCCGTACATGACGAAGAGGTCCCAGCCGCGGCGCTGGCCGAGCTCGGCGAAGCGGCGCACCCGCTCGGCGGGCATACGTCCCCCCGCTTGGGTCAGATAGCACAGGTGCGGCAGGTCCATCGAGTCGAAGCCGACACGTTCGAGGAGCTCGAAGGTGTAGGGCACCCCGGCGAACGAACTGCCCTCACAGCGGCGGAACAGCGTCCAGAACTCCTCGTCGGCCACCGAGCGGTCGGTGAGGATCAGCGCGGCCCCGACCAGCAGATGACTGTGCACCACTGACAAGCCGTAGCAGTACGACATCGGCAGAGTGGTTGCGGCACGGTCGGTTTCCCGAATGCCCAGATAGTCGGCGATCGCCGCGGCATTGGACACCAGGTTGGTGCGCGACAGCCGCACCAGCTTCGGTGACCCGGTGCTGCCCGAGGTGGAGAGCAGCAGCGCCAGCTCGTCGTGTAGATCGTGGGCACCGTCGGAATGCACCTGGACACCGGCGCCGCTGATGACGACGTCGGGCCGATAGGTATCGCGGATCGCGCGGTGATCGCCACCTGCGGCGACCGGCAACACGACGTGTCCGCCGGCCAGTGCCGCCAGGTAGTACACCAATGTGTCGACGGTGTTGGCCGTCTCCACGAGGACCAGCTGACGACGCGCGCCCAAGTGGGAGGCGGCCGCGGCCACCCGGTCGGCGAGTTCGGTGTAGGTGAGTTGCTGCGTTTCGGTCAGTACCGCCGGCCGGTCTCCGTATCCGCGCAGATGGTCGATCAGCGGACCCATGGCGCGGACGGTGGCAGCGGCGAACTCATGGCCGCGACCCTACCGGCGGTACCGCGCTGACCCGGCGTCACATGCGGTTGTAGCGGCTCCGGATGAAGTTGTACACGCCGAACGCGGCGATCCCGAGCGCGGCGGCGATCAGCAGGAACTTGCCGAACGGCGCCTCACCGAGGGTCTTCACCGCCGCGTCGAGTCCGCTGGCCTTGGACGGGTCGGCCTGCAGCGTGGCGACCACGACGAGCACACCGACACCGCCCAGCGCCAGGCCCTTGGCCGTGTAGCCGATGACGCCGGCGGCCTTGATGCCGGTGCCGCCGGAGACCTGCAGGTCGTCGAGGAACTTCTCGGACACACCCTTGTAGACGTGATAGGCGCCGACGGCGACGAAGCCGACTCCGATCGCCAGGAGCAGCGCCTTGCCCCAGCCGGACTCCATGAGCTGTGCCGACAGCCCGGAGTTCTGCTGGCTGCTCGACTGCCCACTGCCCATCGCGAAGCGGGCAGCGGAGAAGGCGATGGCGAAGTTCACGATCGCCAGGGCGACGGACTTGCCGCGCTTCCAGGCCGGGTTGTCGCCCTGGCGGGCTTCGCTGGGCTTGGCGCCGATGACGGCCTCGGCCAGACGCCACAGACCGAGCGCGGCGAGGCCGATCGCGACCACCCACAGCACGATCGCACCGCCGGTCTGACTGCCGAGGGTGGCCAGCGCACCGGATTGGTCGGCGTTGCCGCCGCCACCGACGAAGGCCAGTCGGCCGATGATGTAGCCGATCAGCAGGTGCAGCACGCCGCTGGCCGCGAAGCCGGCGCGGGCGGTGTACTCGAACGCTTTGCTGTCGGTGGCGCGGTTCGCGGCACCGTGCGTGGAGCGATGCAGAGACGCTGCGGACGGTCGGGTGGCCATGATGTCCTCCTGCTCGAACGGATGGCCCCGTATACCCCGGTTTTGACGCCCGTGAAACTGCTGTGCGGGTGTGGCTCAGTGCCTCCGGTCGACGTCGAGGGAGTCCTCGCGTACCGGCCGGTCCGCCAGTTGCCCCCATCCGAACAGGTACGGATACGCGACTCCGGCGATCGCCGCCCCGACCAATGGCGCGAGCCAGAACACCCACAGTTGCGCGGGTGCTCCGTCGCCGTTGAAGAACGCGACGCCGGTGGACCGCGCCGGATTGACCGACGTGTTGGAGATCGGGATCGAGATCAGATGGATCAGCGTCAGCGTCAGGCCGATCGCCAGGCCCGCGAAGCCCTTGGGCGCGCGGTCGTCGGTGGCGCCGAGAATCACGAGCAGGAAGATGAACGTGAGCACGACCTCGGCGACGATCACCGCCCACAGCGTGTAGCCGCCGGGGGAGTGCGCGCCGTACCCGTTGGCGGCCATGTTGCCGGTTGCGCTCCACCCGGACTTGCCATGGGCCACCACGTAGATGACGAGGCCGGCCAGCAGACCGCCGAGGACCTGCGCGATCCAGTAGGGCGCCAGCACCTTCCATTCCACCCGCCGGGCGAGCGCGGCACCCAGGGTGACCGCGGGGTTGAAATGGCCACCGGAGATGGTGCCGAACGCGTAGACGCCGGTGAGCACCGTCAGGCCGAATGCGAGCGCGACGCCGGCGAAGCCGATCCCCAGCGGGAATCCCTCGTCGTTGGTGAAGTTCGCGGCGAACACCGCGCTGCCGCACCCACCGAGCACCAGCCAGAACGTGCCGACGAACTCAGCCGCCAAGCGATGGAAAAGCGTGGGATCGCGCATGGTGCCACCACGTTTTCTGCAGAGGATTCAGGTCGTTCCAGACTGACACCGTTACTGCGTCGACGGGCCCTATCCGGCAGAAAGGTCCTCTCACAGAAACTGTCGATTCCTACAACTGTCGCTTCCGCGACACTCAGTCACACAGTGCGGCCGGGCTGAGCGAGTCGAGGATGTCGAAGTCGTAGCAGTCGGCGGTGGCGATGTACACCCGCTGGTCGAGATGGTTGCCGCGCATGTTGACGGGCCCGCGCGGACTGTCGAAGCCGATGTGCTGGGCCGAGGTCATCAGCTCGCCGATCTCGGCGGTACGGGCCCGTTCGAACAGCGCCTCGAGGGTGCGCAGGCCCTCGTAGCAGGATTCGGCCATCGCGTTGAGCGGTGGTGCATCGGCCCCGTAGGTGCCCACATAGCGGCCCATCAACTCCATCGCTCCCGGTGTCGCCAGTGAATTGAAGTACGCCGCCGCCACATACAGGTTCTCGGTGGACCCCGCGCCGCTGGCCAGCAGCATGTTCTCTTCCATCAACGGACTGAAGCGGGCCATCCGGTCGTGCCCGGCGCGGCGGGCGAACTCGCGGTTGAACAGGACCGCATCCTGGCCCACCAGCAGCATCAGCACGGCCTGCGCGCCCGAGTCGATGACCCGCTGGACCGGAGCCCGGAAATCGTCGGAGCCGAAGGGCACGTAGATCTCGCGCCTGAGGTCCAGGCCCAGGTCCCGACAGTAGGCGCGGGCCGCGGCCGCCGACCCCCGGGGCCAGACGTAGTCGTCGCCGACCAGACACCAGGACCGGATCCCGAAGTGGTCCCGTAACCAGGCCAGGGCGGGGGCGATCTGGATTCGAGGGGTCTCTCCGGTGCAGAACACCCCCGGCGTCTGCTCGCCGCCCTCGTAGAGCGAGGTGTAGACGTAGGGGATCCGGTTTCCGACCACGGGGGCGAGCTGGTTGCGCACGGCCGAGATGTGCCAGCCGGTCAGTGCGTCGAGTCCGCGGCCACGGAGGCGGTCGGCGACGGTCCGGGCCACCTGAGCTCCGGGAGCGCCGCCGTCGAGAACCTCGATGACGACCTCGCGCCCGTGCAGTCCGCCGCGGTCGTTGACCTCGCGGGCGGCCAGCTCGGCGACCGCTTCGCAGGACGGCGCGAAGATGCCGGCTGGGCCTTGAAGCGGTATCACCAGCCCGACGCGGAACTCGACCTCGCCGTCCTGCACTTCAGATCACCGTCGATCCTTGTGTACTCTGCGCTTTGATGCTTTCTAGCAGAAATAATTCAGCCTGAATAGATCTGCGTATGACTAGGAGATGACCACATGGCCGCCGGCTCTCAGCGCCGCCCGAATCTCCTGTTGCCCCTCGTGCGGATCACCCAGTACGTGGAGTCGGCCGTCGGGCGCGTGCTCGCCGAGTCGGGGCTCAAGATCGAGGACTGGCGGGTGCTCGACGAGTTGGCCTCCCGCCGCGGTGTGCCGATGACCGACCTGGCGCAGGCAACCCTGATCACCGGTCCGACCCTCACCAGAACCGTCGATCGTCTTGTCTCTCAAGGACTGATCTACCGCACCGCCGATGCCGCCGACCGGCGCCGGGTTCTGGTTGCGCTGACCCCGCGGGGTCGCACACTGCGTAACCGGCTCACCGGTGCGGTTGCCGATGCCGAGCAGTCGGCGTTCGAGGCCCGTGGGCTGGACATCGGTCGCCTGCAGGAGTTCGTGGCCGCCTCCGCTGAGTTGACGTCCTGACCCCGTGATCCGCGGCGCGCCCGGGCGGCGCTGAGCCGTTGACATTTATTTTCATCTGGATATATTCCATTCAGATGAAAGAGGGTGCTCATGCCGACCTACTCCTTCCGTTGTTCCCAGTGCGGTCCATTCGACCTGACCTGCGCCATCACCGAAGCCGTGACCGAGCCGCCGTGCCCGACGTGCGCGGGCGCCGCGCGGCGGGTGTTCGCGTCTCCGTCGCTGCGCACGTTCAGCGCGGGTCAGCACCGGCTGTCTGACATGGCCGCAGCCAGCGCCGAGCGTCCGACGGTGACCAGATCGATTCCCGCGGCCGCGGAACGTCCGGGGTCACCGCGCCGCGATCTCCGCCGTCCCGCGCTGCCCAGGTGGTGACCGATGGGTGCGGTGGGGCTCTTCTATGTCGGGGCCGTCCTGATCATCGACGGCCTGATGCTGCTCGGGCGGATCAGTCCCCAGGGCGCGACGCCGCTCAATTTCTTCGTCGGCACGTTGCAGGTACTGACCCCCACCGTGCTGATCGTGCAGTCCGGCGGCGATCCCGCCGTGATCTTCGCAGCCTCCGGCCTGTACCTGTTCGGGTTCACGTATCTGTGGGTGGCCGTCAACAACGTCACCGGCTGGACCGGTGAGGGGTTGGGCTGGTTCTCGCTGTTCGTGGCCTTCGCGGCTCTCGGCTATTCATGGCATGCATTCGCCGTGGAAGCCGACCCGGCGTTCGGGGTGATCTGGCTGCTGTGGGCGGCACTGTGGTTGCTGTTGTTCCTGCTACTCGGTCTCGGCCGTGAATCCCTACGCTCGGCAACAGGTTTCGTCGCCGTCGTCGACGGTGTGCTGACTGCGGCCGTCCCGGCGTTCCTGATCATCTCCGGTCGCTGGCAGACGGGATCACTGACAGCCGCCGTGCTCGCCGGGATCGGAGTCGTCGCACTGGTTCTCGCCCTTCCCCTCGGACGCCGGCTCGCCCGGGTGTCCGCTCCTGGTTCACCGGCCGCGTCCGCGGCCGCCGTCTAACGAGAAAAGGAGTCATCCATGCCCGAGGTCGTATTCAGCGTCGACCACTCCAAGTCCATGCGAGACCAGGCGGTGCCCGGTCACAACCGCTGGCATCCCGACATCCCGCCCGCCGCAACCGTCAAGCCCGGCAGCGAATTCCGCATCGAGTGCAAGGAGTGGACCGACGGTCAGATCGGGAACAACGACTCGGCCAACGACGTGCGCGACGTGGATCTCGCGCCGTGTCACATGCTGTCGGGACCGATCGCGGTGGAAGGCGCCGAACCAGGTGACCTCTTGATCGTCGACATCCTCGACATCGGGCCCGTGCCGCAGACCAACGGGCCCAACTGCGGTGAGGGCTGGGGGTATTCAGGCATCTTCGCCAAGGTCAACGGCGGCGGCTTCCTCACCGACTACTACCCCGATGCCTACAAGGCGATCTGGGATTTCCACGGTCAGCAGTGCACCTCGCGTCACGTTCCCGGGGTTCGTTACACCGGCATCACCCACCCCGGTCTGTTCGGTACCGCGCCGTCACCGGATCTGCTGGCGAGTTGGAACGAGCGGGAACGGGCGCTGATCGCCACCGATCCCGACCGGGTACCGCCGCTGGCGCTGCCGCCGCTGGTGGACGGGACACTGGGCGGTACGGCCGGCGGCGACCTGCTCGCGGGCATCGCTGCCGACGGTGCCCGCACCGTGCCCCCGCGCGAGAACGGCGGCAACCACGACATCAAGAACTTCACCCGGGGCAGCCGGATCTTCTACCCGGTGTTCGTCGAGGGGGCCATGCTCTCCGGCGGCGACCTGCACTTCTCCCAGGGCGACGGCGAGATCAACTTCTGCGGCGCCATCGAGATGGGCGGCTTCATCGACATGCACGTCGATCTGATCAAGGGCGGGATGCAGACCTACGGCGTCACGACCAACCCGATCTTCATGCCGGGCCGGGTCGAACCGCTGTACTCGGAATGGCTGACGTTCATCGGGATCTCGGTGGATCACGCCGACAACCGCAATGCCTACATGGATGCGACGCTGGCCTACCGCAACGCCTGCCTGAACGCGATCGAATACCTCAAGAAGTGGGGCTACTCCGGTGAGCAGGCCTACTTGATCCTGGGAACTTCGCCCATCGAGGGGCGCATCGGCGGGGTGGTGGACATCCCGAACGCGTGCTGCTCGGTGTTCCTGCCGACCGAGATCTTCGATTTCGACATCCGACCCGGCGGCAAGGGCCCGCAGAAGCTCGACCGCGGTCAGGTGGCCGTCACCTCCTGATCGTTTTCGTCGGCAGCCGGGCTCAGCGCCGCTGGGCCCGGCTGGCGGCGTCGTGGGCGCAGAGCCGGGCTGTGGATGAACGCAGGTCTGGGGACTACTGCCGGTTGGCGTCCGGTGTTGTCGGCGGCAGCGCGCAGGGTTGCTTCATGACCGGAACACAGACCCGTGGCGAGCTCGGGGCGTGGGGCGAGCAGCTGGCCGTGGACTATCTGCAAGCGCGCGGAATGGTTGTGCTGGAACGTAACTGGCGATGCCGCTACGGGGAGCTCGACATCGTCGCCGCAGACGCGGGCACGGTGGTGTTCGTCGAGGTCAAGACGCGCGCCGGGGACCGGTTCGGGGAGGCCGTCACCGCGGTCACCCCGGCGAAGGTGCGGCGCTTGCGCCGGCTGGCGGGCCTGTGGCTGTCGGCGCAGCAGCGCAGCTGGGCGCGCGTGCGCATCGACGTCATCGGCATTCGGGTCGGCCGGCGCCCTGAACCGGAGATCACCCATCTGCAGGCGGTGGCGTGATGGCGCTGGGGCGGGCGTTCTCGGTCGGGGTGCGCGGGGTGGACGGCGAGATCATCGAGATCGAGGCCCACATCGCATCGGGTCTGCCGGGGGTGCATCTGGTGGGGTTGGGTGACACCGCGTTGCAGGAGTCTCGGGACCGGGTGCGTGCGGCGATCTCCAACTGCGATTTCGACTGGCCGCAGGCCCGGTTGACGCTGGCGTTGTCGCCGGCGACGTTGCCGAAGATGGGGTCGTCCTACGACTTGGCCCTGGCGATGGTGGTGCTGGCCGCGCAGGGGAAGAAATGTTGGCCGCGGCTGGACAAGACGGTGTTGCTTGGCGAGCTCGCGCTCGATGGGCGGGTCCGGCCGATCAACGGTGTCCTGCCGGCGGTGCTGGCCGCCCGCCGGCACGGCTGGCCCGCGGCGGTGGTTCCGCTCGACAACCTGGCCGAGGCCAGTCTGGTCGACGGCATCGAGGTGTGGGGCGCGCGCAGCCTGCGCCAGGTGCACACCTGGTTGCGGGGCAAAGGCGACCTCGAGGGACGAATCGACCATCCCGCCTACAGCCCGGAGGTCGCTGCTGACCTGGCCGATGTGGTGGGGCAGCCGCAGGCCCGCTTCGCCGTCGAGGTGGCTGCTGCCGGCGCGCACAACCTCATGATGACCGGACCGCCGGGCGTCGGGAAAACCATGCTGGCACAACGCCTCCCGGGGCTGCTGCCGCCGTTGTCGCACACCGAGGCGCTCGAGGTCACCGCCATCCACTCGGTCGCCGGTCTGCTCAGCGGTGAGGCCCCGCTGATCACCCGGCCGCCGTTCGTGGCGCCGCACCACACCTCCAGCGTCGCCGCTCTGGTCGGCGGGGGGTCGGGAATGGCCCGCCCCGGTGCGGTCAGTCGGGCCCACCGTGGCGTGCTGTTCCTCGACGAGTTCGCCGAGATCAACACCAGCGCGCTGGAGGCGTTGCGGACACCGTTGGAGGACGGGGAGATCCGACTGGCCCGCCGCGACGGGGTGGCCGTCTATCCGAGCCGCTTCCAGTTGGTCCTCGCGGCCAACCTGTGCCCGTGTGCGCCGCCGGATCCCCGGGACTGCCAGTGTGGCGCCGCCGAACGACGCCGCTACCGCAGCAGGCTGTCGGGGCCACTGCTGGACCGCGTCGACCTGCGCGCCGAGATGCACACCTCGAAGGCCGGACCGTTCGTCGACGAAGCCGGGGAACCCACCTCCGCTGTGCGGGAGCGGGTCTGGTCGGCACGGCAGGCCGCTGCGGATCGGTGGCGACCCTACGGAATCACCACCAACGCCGAAGCCGGTGGCACGCTGCTGCGGCGCAAATTTCGGCTGAGCGCCGAGGCGATGGCGCCGGTGCGGACCGCCGTGGACCGGGGCGCGCTGAGTATCCGCGGCATGGACCGCACCCTGCGGGTCGCGTGGACGCTGGCCGACCTCGGCGGGCGCACCGCACCGACCCGGCAGGACGTGGCGACCGCCCTGAGCTTTCGGCAGGGGACCCACTGATGGACGCTGCCGAGCGCCGGGCGTGGGCGTACCTGTCGCGGGTCTGCGAGCCGCCCAATCCGCTGCTCGCCGAATTGGTGCGCACAGTCGGGGCGGTCGAGGCCGCCGAGCGGATCCGCAGCCGCCGCATCGCTGGCGACCTCCTGCGTGCCACCGAGGCACGCCGCGACATCGATTCGGCCGTAGCGGATCTGGAAGTGCTGGACCGGATGGGTGGGCGCCTGCTGACCGCGCAGGACGGCGAGTGGCCGCACCTGGCGTTCGCGTCGTTCGGCCGGTCCGCCCTCGCGCAGAGACAATGGGGTCACTCACCGATGGCGCTGTGGGCGGTGGGGCCGTCGAATCTGGCCGACGTGACGGCCCGGTCGGCAGCGCTGGTCGGCACGCGGGCGGCCAGCGCCTACGGTGAGCACGTGGCCGGGGAGTTCGCCGCCGGCCTGGTCGAACGCGATGTCGCCGTGGTCTCCGGTGGGGCCTACGGCATCGACGGGGTGGCCCACCGCGTCGCGCTGGCCTGCGATGGCGAGACCGTCGCGGTGCTGGCGGCCGGCATCGACGTACCGTACCCGTCCGGGCATTCGGCGCTGCTGCATCGCATCGGCCGCAGCGGACTGGTGCTGACCGAGTATCCGCCCGGGGTGCGGCCCTCGCGGCGGCAGTTCCTGGCCCGCAACCGGTTGGTGGCCGCGCTGACCGCGGCGACAGTGGTCGTGGAGGCCGGGGTGCGCAGCGGGGCGGCCAACACCGCGGCCTGGGCGCGAGCACTGGGCCGGCAGGTCTGCGCGGTGCCGGGACCGGTGACGTCGGCCACGTCGGCGGGCTGTCATGCGTTGATCGCCGACCACGAGGCCCGTCTGGTCACCCGCGCGTCCGAGGTCGTCGAAGCGGTCGGGCGGATCGGCGAACTCGCCACCGAACCGGATCGCCCGGAAACCGACATCGACGGCTTGGGCGACACCGAACTCACCGTCTACGAGGCGATACCGCGCCGCGGCGCCCGCGCGGTGGGGGAGATAGCCATCGTGGCCGGGTTGCCCCTGCCCGAGGTGCTGGGCGCACTGGCCATGCTCGACGTGCGCGGACTGATCCGACAGGAGGACGGCAACTGGAGGCTGGCCAAGCAGGGCTGACGGCAGGGCCGACCCTGCGGCGGCCGCAGCGCTCGTATAGTCGCAGGCAAAGCCGTCGGCAGTGGAGGTTGATCAGTGGCAGGCCGTCCCGTGCACACCTTCGAGGTGGTGCGAACCGAACAGATCGCACCCCACATGGTGCGAGTCATCCTCGGCGGCAGAGGGTTTGACACATTTACGCCCAACGACCACACCGACGCCTACGTCAAGCTGGTCTTCGTCGACGACGACGTCGACGTCAGCGACCTCGAGCAGCCCCTCACGCAGGACAGCTTCAACGCGCTGCCCGAACACAAACGGCCCGTCGTGCGGACCTACACGGTTCGCCGCGCCGACCCGCACCGCCGGGAACTGACCATCGATTTCGTGGTGCACGGCGAACGCGGTGTCGCCGGGCCGTGGGCTGCCAACGCCGCACCAGGCCAACGGCTGTTCGTCATGGGCCCCAGCGGCGCGTTCGCGCCCGACCCGGCCGCCGACTGGTACCTGTTCGCCGGCGACGAAGCAGCCATCCCTGCGATCAGCGCCTCTCTGGAAGCGTTGCCGCCCAACGCGATCGGCCGGGTGTTCATCGAGGTCGCCGGACCCCAGGACGAGATCGAACTGACCGCCCCCGAAGGCGTCGAGGTGCGCTGGATCTTCCGCGGTGGCCGTGCCGACCTCGTCGGCGAGGAGGTCGCCGGCGACCATTCCCCGCTGATCGCCGCCGTCAAGGAGACCCCCTGGCTCCCGGGGCAGGCGCAGGTGTTCATCCACGGCGAAGCTCAGGCCGTCATGCACAACCTGCGGCCCTACATCCGCAAGGAACGCGGTATCGACGCCAAGTTCGCGTCCTCGATCTCCGGTTATTGGCGCCGCGGCCGTACCGAGGAGACGTTCCGGCAGTGGAAACGGGAACTCGCCGAGGCGGAGGCGAAATAGCGCTGCCCGAGTCTGCGGCGATGGCAGGCTGAGTCCATGACGTTCGGTAACTATCAGCTCGAGATCTACCTGCAGGGCCTGTCCGGCATCGTGCCGACCCTCCCGATGGACTACGCCGGCTGGGAAGCCAAGGCCGAGGTCGCGATGCCGCCGTCGATCTGGTCCTACGTCGCCGGCGGCGCCGGCGACGAACACACCCAGCGCGTCAACCGCACCGCGTTCGACCGGTGGGGGCTGATGCCGCGCATGCTCGTCGGCGCCACCGAACGCGACCTGACCGTCGATCTGTTCGGGATGACCCTTTCCTCGCCGCTGTTCATGGCGCCGGTCGGGGTCATCGGTATCTGCGGCCAGAGCGGCCACGGCGACCTGACCGCGGCACGTGCGGCCGCCCGCACCGGGGTCCCGATGGCCGTGTCCACCCTGACCGAGGACCCCCTCGAGGACATCGCCGCCGAATTCGGCGACACCCCCGGCTTTTTCCAGCTCTACACGCCCACCGACCGCGAGTTGGCCGCCAGCCTGGTGCACCGCGCCGAAGCCGCCGGCTACAAGGCGATCATCGTCACCCTCGACACCTGGATCCCCGGCTGGCGTCCCCGCGACCTCGCGACGTCGAACTTCCCGCAACTGCGCGGCCGCTGTCTGGCCAACTACACCAGCGACCCGGTGTTCCGCGCCGGACTGCCCCAACCGCCTGAGGAGAACATGCAGGCCACTGTCCTACAGTGGGTGCAGCAGTTCGGCAATCCCCTGACCTGGGACGACCTGCCCTGGCTGCGGTCGTTGACCGATCTGCCGCTGGTGCTCAAGGGCATCTGTCACCCCGACGATGTCCGCCGCGCCAAAGACGGTGGTGTCGACGGCATCTACTGCTCGACCCACGGCGGCCGCCAGGCCAACGGCGGGCTGCCGGCCCTGGACTGCCTGCCCGGCGTCGTCGAGGCCGCCGACGGGATGCCGGTGCTGTTCGACTCCGGGATCCGCAGCGGTGCCGACATCGTCAAAGCGCTCGCCCTCGGTGCCACCGCAGTCGGGGTCGGCCGGCCCTACACCTACGGGCTGGCCATCGGCGGCGAGGACGGAGTGGTGCACGTGCTGCGCTCGCTGCTCGCCGAGGCCGACCTGATCATGGCCGTCGACGGCTACCGCAGCCTCGACGAGCTGACCCCTGATGTGCTGCGGCGCGTCGGCTGACGCACCGTCCCCGCATCTGCCACGGTGAAGTGGTGGACGCCGTGCTCGACGAATTCGACCAGTACCTCGCGCTGCAGCGGGGCCGCTCGGAGCACACCCGCCGCGCCTACCGCGGGGATCTGCGCGCGCTGCTCGACTTCGTCGAGCAGCGCAGTCCCGGCGCCGGTCTGCATGGGCTGACCCTGCCGCTGCTGCGGTCCTGGCTGGCGACTCAGGCGGCGGCCGGGACCGCCCGCTCCACGCTGGCGCGGCGCACGTCGGCGGTGAAGGCCTTCACCACCTGGGCGGTGCGGCGTGGCCTGCTCAGCGAGGACCCCGCGGTCCGGCTGCAGACGCCCAAAGCGCGCCGGACCCTGCCGGCGGTGCTGCGGCAGGACCAGGCGCTCGATGCGCTGGACGCCGCGAAATCCGGTGCCCAACAGAATGATCCGCTCGCACTGCGGGACCGCCTGATCGTCGAACTGCTCTACGCCACCGGCATCCGCGTCAGCGAGCTGTGCGGTCTGGACATCGACGACGTCGACACCTCGCGGCGGCTGCTGCGCGTGCTCGGCAAGGGCAACAAACAGCGCACCGTGCCCTACGGCGAACCGGCCGACGCAGCACTGTCGGCCTGGCTGCGCGACGGTCGCCCGCACCTGGTGACCGATCGGTCCGGGCCCGCGCTGCTGCTCGGTGCGCGGGGCAACCGCCTGGACCCGCGCCAAGCGCGCACCGTCGTGCACCAGACGGTGTCGGCCGTCGACGGCGCACCGGACATCGGTCCGCACGGGTTGCGGCACAGCGCGGCCACCCATCTGCTCGAAGGGGGCGCCGACCTGCGGGTGGTCCAGGAGTTGCTCGGCCACTCGTCGCTGGCGACCACCCAGCTGTACACCCACGTCAGCGTCGCGCGCCTGCGCGCCGTGCACGACCAGGCGCATCCGCGCGCCTGAGGGCGCCGCCTCTCAGTACTCCAGCAGGTGGTCACGCAGTGTCGTGCCGGTGTAACGCTCGCGGTAACGCCCGCGCCGCTGCAGCTCGGGCACTACCCAGTCGACGAACTCCTCATAGCAACCCGGAGTGAAGGTGGTTGCCAACATGAAGCCGTCGGCGCCACCCTCGTCCAGATAGACCTCCATCTGGTCGACGATCTCGGCCGCGGTTCCGACGGCCACCGGCATGCCCATGCCTTGGGCGTAGATGAGTGCCGCCTCCTTCACCGAGACCGGCGCGCCGTCGCGGGCATAGAGCACGGATTCGAACAAGCCCTGGATGCCGGGGACTTCGATGTCGGCGATGTTGTCGTCGAGGTTGTACTGGGACAGGTCCAGGCCCGTGTGGCCGGACAGCCAGGCCAGGGCGCCTTCGAGCGGGATGCACGCCTTGATGCGCTCGAACTTGTCCTCGGCCTCGGCCCGGCTCTCGGCGACCACGGTTTGCAGCCCGTAGATGCGCTTTACGCTGCCCGGTTCGCGGCCGAAACGGTTGACGGCGCGGTCTTCGAGATCGGCCGAATACTCCTGCATCCGCGCGATGGTGGGATGGACCGCGAACACCGCTTCGGCATGCTTGGCGGCGAAGTCGCGGCCGCGATCTGACGATCCGGCCTGCCAGAGCACTGGATGCCGCTGCGGTGACGGCGCGACGAAATGCCTTCCCTTGCAGCTAAAGTAGGTGCCCTCATGGTCGACCTCGCGGATCTTGGCAGGGTCCCCGTAAACCCCGGAGGCCTTGTCGGCGATGATCGCATCGTCATCCCAGGAATCCCACAGCTTGTAGCAGACCTCCATGTATTCCTCGAGGCGCTCGTAGCGGTCCCCACGTTCGCGACCGTCGACGCCGTAGGCGTCCCATTCGCCGTGTGAGAACGACGAGACGATGTTCCAGGCGATGCGGCCCTTGGACTGGTAGTCCAGCGAGGACAGTCGCCTGCTCATCGAATAGGGGTGCTCAAAGGCCGTGGAAAGGGTGACCCCGATTCCGAGTCGGTCGGTCACGGTGGCGATCGCCGGGACGATGGTGGACGGCTCGTTGCATGGAAACTGGACGGCGTACCTCACGCTGGCATCGGAAGAGCCTTGGTAGGTGGTGTACGGGGCGAGCTGGTCAGCGATGAAGATCGCGTCGAAGAGCCCCCGCTCGAGCACCCGGGCGATGTGCTGCCAGTAGTCGTAATGCCCGAAGTCCCAATTGACCTTGTCGCGAGGATGGCGCCACATGCCCGTCGCGTGACTGTTGAAACCGTTCTGCATGAAGCCGAGCAGATGAGCCTTTTTCTTCGCTGCCATGAATCCTTCCCTGGGACCTGCCGATCACGAGCCGCCAAATTGTCGCCGCGCGACCGCGTTGCGGACAGGCTTGAGATCACAGAAATCGGAAGTTGCGACGCACGGTCACCGGACGGGTTTGAGCCGCACCGGCGTGGTCGACAACAGGCCCAGCGGGTCGACATAGTCGGCACGCGCAGCCGACCCCCACATCGCACCCCAGTGCAGGCACGCTGCGGCGGCGCAACCCGGATGGCCCGCCGCGAGCTCGCCGACCCGACCGCCCGCCGCGATCCGCTCGCCGGTGCGCACCACCGGTCGCACCGGTTCGTAGCTGCTCCGCAGGCCGCCCGGATGGGCGATCGACACCAGCGGCCGGCCGGCCAGCTCGCCGGCGTAGACCACCACGCCGGCGGCGGCCGTGAACACGGGTTGTCCCGCGCGGCCGGACAGGTCGACCCCGCGGTGGCCGCGCTGCCAGTTCGGCGACGGGGCGTCGAAGGCCCGCACCACCGCCGGGCGCGGATCGAGGGGCCAACTGAACCGGCCCGCGTCGGCGGCTGCGGGCGGAGCGCACAGCAGCGCGCAGATCAGCGCGCAGGTCAGCACCGCCGCGATCATTCGCATCGTCGCAGTTCAGCGCAGTCGGTAGGCTCAGCACCAGGGGTCTTCGCACGGTCTGTGGACAGCGCCGGCGATGGTCAAAAGCACCCTGTCCAGGGTGTAAACTGCTAACCGCAACTCGCGTCTGCGGGTTGACTTCGCGCGTCTGTAATGCCTGCGTGCCGGGTGGTCCCCTCGGGGTCCGGCACCAAAACAGTCGCCAGGGTCCGGGTCACCCGATGCCGGACGACAACCGACAACCAAAGAGGTATGGCCAATCATGGCTGTTGTAACCATGAAGCAGCTGCTTGACAGCGGCGCCCACTTCGGACACCAGACTCGACGCTGGAACCCGAAGATGAAGCGGTTCATCTTCACCGACCGCAACGGCATCTACATCATCGACCTGCAGCAGACGCTGACCTACATCGACAAGGCGTACGAGTTCGTCAAGGAGACGGTCGCGCACGGCGGTTCGATCATGTTCGTCGGCACCAAGAAGCAGGCGCAGGAGTCCATCGCCGAAGAGGCCACCCGCGTCGGCATGCCCTACGTGAACCAGCGCTGGCTGGGCGGCATGCTCACCAACTTCTCCACCGTTCACAAGCGTCTGCAGCGCCTCAAGGAACTCGAGGCCATGGAGCAGACCGGTGGCTTCGAGGGTCGCACCAAGAAGGAAATCCTGATGCTGACCCGTGAGAAGAACAAGCTGGAGCGCTCGCTCGGCGGTATCCGCGACATGCAGAAGGTGCCGTCGGCAATCTGGGTCGTCGACACCAACAAGGAGCACCTCGCTGTCGCCGAGGCCCGCAAGCTGAACATCCCGATCATCGCGATCCTGGACACCAACTGCGATCCCGATCTGGTCGACTACCCGATTCCGGGTAACGACGACGCGATCCGTTCCGCCGCGCTGCTGACCAAGGTGATCGCCTCTGCGGTTGCCGAGGGCCTGAAGGCCCGCGCCGGTGCCGGTAAGGCCCAGGCCGACGACACCGCAGAGCCACTGCCCGAGTGGGAACAGGAACTGCTGGCCGGCGCCACCGCGGCGACGCCCGGCACGCCGGAGGCAGACATCCAGACCGAACCCACCACCCCGAACCCGTAGGGACAACTCAGATGGCTAACTACACCGCTGCCGACGTCAAGCGTCTTCGCGAGCTGACCGGTGCCGGAATGATGGACTCGAAGAACGCGCTGGTCGAGGCCGAGGGCGACTTCGACAAGGCGATCGAACTGCTGCGTATCAAGGGTGCCAAGGACGTCGGCAAGCGTGCGGAGCGCGCCACCGCCGAAGGTCTGGTCGCGGCCAAGGACGGCGCACTGATCGAGCTGAACTCGGAGACCGACTTCGTCGCCAAGAACGCCGAGTTCCAGGCCCTGGCCGACCAGGTCGTGGCCGCGGCCGCCGAGGCCAAGGCCGCCGATGTCGAGGCGCTCAAGGCCGCCAAGCTCGGCGACACCACCGTCGAGCAGGCCATCGCCGACCTGTCGGCGAAGATCGGCGAGAAGCTCGAGCTGCGTCGCGCAATCTACTTCGACGGCACGGTCGAGACCTACCTGCACAAGCGGGCCTCCGACCTGCCGCCCGCCGTCGGAGTGCTGGTCGAGTACCAGGCCGATGACGCCGAGAAGGGCACCGCGGCTGCGCATGCCGTCGCGCTGCAGATCGCGGCGTTGAAGGCCAAGTACCTGACCCGTGACGACGTCCCCGAGGACATCGTCGCCAACGAGCGCCGCATCGCCGAGGAGACCGCCCGCAACGAGGGCAAGCCGGAGCAGGCGCTGCCCAAGATCGTCGAGGGCCGGGTGAACGGTTACTACAAGGACGTCGTGCTGCTGGATCAGCCGTCGGTGTCCGACAACAAGAAGACCGTCAAGGCGCTGCTCGACGAGGCCGGCGTCACCGTGACGCGGTTCGTCCGCTTCGAGGTCGGTCAGGCCTGATGACGATGCCGGGCGAGGAACGAGCCCGGAGGAGGAATCAGGCCAGTCCAGCTCAGGCCTGATCTGACCTTTCGCACCTTTGCCACGCGAGGCCCCCGGAACCATGGTTCCGGGGGCCTCGTGCTTTGCGCGGACTGACCGCGACCACGAATTCCGTACCTCACCGCCAAGGCGAGAGCCATGAGTATCCGGCGCGGAAAATATTTGCCGGGACATCGCCTTCGGGTGAACTGTGAGTTCAGCACGTGGTCCATCAGTGCGCACGGTTTGCCGACATTGGGAGGGAACGTATTCCAGCAAAGAGTCCAGCAAATTCGGATGCCGTCCTGTAATTGAACTGATCCCTGATAATGAACGTTATTGACAATTCACGAGTTAACCTCTCTGGATGGTCAGCGAACCCAATGCATGTGGTACCCGGTGACCGACGTAGTCCAGGACGTGCGAGCGGCAAAGCCGCTTGTCGACAGCAGTGTTCAGCGTGAGATTTCGCGGGAGCCCGCTCGGCTGAGTCGGCGGCCCTGGGAGTCGTTCGCCGGTCCGTTGATCGACCTCGCGACGGCCTCGGCGGCCGTGGCCGTGGGCATGACGTGGGCGACGCAGCTGGGCTACGACCGCCCGCCGATCTGGATGCTGTGGTGCTTCGCGCCGACCATCGTCGCGATGAGCGCGATGCGCGGCCTCTACCGGCGGTCGCTGCAACGCACCTTCATCGACGAGCTGCCGACCATCGAGGCGATCACCGCGCTGGCGGCCGTGTTGTTGCTCAGCGGCATCGTGCTCAACACCAGTGTGCCCGGCTCCGCGGACGACGCCGTGGCGCGGATGTGGATCTGTGCGGCGATCCTGGTTCCGCTGGGCCGGCTGTGGTGGTTCGCGCTGCGGCGCAGGCTGTTCCGCCGCGAAGTGCTGACCGCCCCCACCCTGATCGTCGGTAACGGCCGGATCGCCGCCAAGGTCGTCGAGAGGCTGGCGATCACCCCGGACTACGGGCTGCGACCGGTGGGGCTGGTCGACGACGAGCTGCCGTGGACGGGGGTGGACCGGGACAGACCGTCGAGCATCCCGTATCTCGGCAAGTTGACCGAACTCGACGAGGCGATCACCCGCAGCGGCGCCGAGTGCATGATCGTCGCGTTCTCCCGCACCCGTGACAACGCATTGGCCCTTGCGGTTCGGACCGCGCACGAGCGCGGGCTCGCGGTGTGGATCGTGCCGAGGATCTTCGACACCATCGGCGTGCACGCCCGCATCGACCACATCGGGGGTCTGCCGTTGATCGCGGCCCCGCGCACCGATCCGCGAGGGTGGCAGTTCAGGGTCAAACACCTCTCCGACCGCGTGGTGGCCGCCGTCGGTCTGGTGGCAATCTCGCCGCTGTTTCTGACTCTGATGCTGCTGGTCCGGCTGAGCTCGCCGGGCCCGATCTTCTTCGGTCAGCCCCGAGTCGGACGCGACGGGCGCGTGTTCCGATGCCTCAAGTTCCGGTCCATGCGCCCACCCGCTGCGTCTGATGGCGCCTTCGCCCGTGACCCCTACTCCGCACCTGGCGGCGTGGAGGGCGAAGACCGGCGCACCCGCATCGGCAAGATCCTGAGAGCGACCTCGATGGACGAACTGCCCCAGCTGATCAACGTCGTCAGGGGCGAGATGAGCCTGGTCGGACCCCGGCCGGAACGTCCCGAATACGTCGACCTGTTCAACATGCAGATCGCACGCTACGGCGACCGGCACCGCGTGAAAGCCGGGATGACCGGCTGGGCGCAGGTACACGGACTGCGGGGACAGACCTCGATCGCCGACCGGGCCGAATGGGACAACTTCTACATCGAGAACTGGTCGCTGTGGCTGGACTGGAAGATCCTGGTGATGACCGTCGGGGCGGTGCTGGAGCGAGCGGAGTGACGGGCGAACCGGCCCGGGTAACGGCCCTTCACCCGACGGTACGCTTTGGTACCGTCGGCGCCATGGAACGAGTTTCGGCCTTTGCCGACGACGCACTCGGTGAACTCGACGCCGTGGGCGTCGTGCAGGCATTGCGCCGCCGGGACATATCGGTGTCGGACGCGGTCGAGGCGGCCATCGCCCGTGTCGAAGCGGTCAATCCGGCGTTGAACGGTCTGGCCTTCGAGGCGTTCGACCGCGCCCGGGGCCGGGCTGCACTGCGGCGTCCGTTCGGGGGTTTCTTCGACGGTGTGCCGAGCTTTCTCAAAGACAACGTCGCGGTCGCGGGCATGCCGACCATGAGCGGCACCGACGCCTGGAAGCCGCGACCGCTCGCCGACAACGGAGACTTCGCCCGCGCCTACCTGGCCACCGGCCTGGTCCCCCTGGGCAAGACCGCCCTGTCGGAGTTCGGTTTCAGCGCCTCGGCCGAACACCCGCGCCTGGGTGCCGTGCGCAACCCCTGGAATCCCGACTACACCGCGGGCGCATCCTCGTCGGGGTCGGGCGCCTTCGTGGCCGCCGGCGTCGTCCCGATCGCCCATGCCAACGACGGTGGCGGCTCGATCCGCATCCCCGCCGCCTGCAACGGGTTGGTCGGCCTCAAGCCGTCGCGCGGGCGGCTTCCCCTGGACAGGGACGTGCGGCAGATGCCGGTGCGCATCGTGCACAACGGCGTGGTGACGCGCACGGTGCGGGACACCGCGGCGTTCTACCGCGAGGTCGAGCGCGTCACCGGCAACCCCAAGCTGCCGCCGGTCGGCGACGTCACGGCGCCCGGCACGCGGCGGCTGCGTATCGCTGTATGTACCGAGTCGATCGAACGGGACGCCAGCCCCGAGGTCAGCGCACTGACGCTGGACACCGCGAAGCTCCTGGAAAGCCTCGGCCACCGGATCGAGGTGATCGGTAACCCGGTGCCGAGCCAGTTCGTCGACGACTTCCTGCTGTACTGGTCGCTCCTGGCGTTCGCGCTCGTGCGCGGTGGGCGTCGCACCTTCGGTCCCACATTCGACCGCGACCGCCTCGACAACCTCACCCGCGGCCTGGAGGCCCATGCCGCGCGCAATCTGCACCACTTGCCTGCTGCCATCGCGCGTCTGGCTCGGATGCGGCGTGTGACAACCCGACTGCACCAGCAGTACGACGTGCTGCTGATGCCGACACTTGCCGAGGTGACCCCGCGCATCGGCCACCTCGACCCGACCGCGCCCTACGAGCAGGTCATCGAGCGGCTCACCGACTGGGTCGCGTTCACCCCGCTGCAGAACGTCACCGGCGAACCCGCCATCTCGCTGCCCCTGGCCCAGAGCGGATCCGGACTGCCCGTCGGCATGATGTTCTCCGCGCCGCTGGGGGCCGACGCCCTGTTGATCGAGCTGGCCTACGAGCTCGAGTCGGCCCAGCCCTGGCAGAGCATCGTCGACACCTCGAAGTAACGGGACCGTCGGGCTGTTTACACCGCCGACACGAGGCGTGGTGCTGGGTGAAACCTCACGCTCCCACCATGGCTCTTCGTGGAGGCCACTCAGGTCAACAACACATCCGACGTCCGATCACCGCAGATCCCAACAGGTTCCGGCAACACCTTCGGTTGTCTGGTGCGCTTCGCGCTCGCCAACATCGCCCGTCGCCCGGAACGGTTCGTGCTGTCTCTGCTCGGGATCGCGCTGGCGATCGCGTGCGTGACGATCGTCCGGACCATCTCGGCGGGGTACGCGACGACCGGAGCGGATTCGGTCACCGATGTCCTGGGCGCCGCGCAGCTGTGGGTGGTGCCCGCAGCCGGGGTGCACTACGACCCTGAGGCGCAGGCGCTGGTCCCGGACGGACCGGCCCCCGCGATCACCGTTCCTCCCGGATGGGCCGCAGACCGCGTGGTATCGGGGGTCGTCGACCTGGGCGGAGAGCAAGTGTCGATCCGCGGAACCGATGAAATGCCCACCGGGACAATTCATCTCGGCTCCAGTGCGGCTGCCCGACTGGGTGTGGCCGATGGTGGCGAGATCGCGGTGGGCGGGCAGCAACTCCGGGCGCAGGTCAGCGGTGCCGGGCAGTCCCTGACGGTGCCGGCGGCGGTGGCCAGCTCACTTGTCGGCGACCACGGTTGGTGGGTCGTGTCGGCGCCGCCGGGTCAGGAGAACAGTCGCGATCTGGCCCGGATCTTCGGTGCCGCGGTCAGGCTTCCCGCCACCGCGGACCCGTCGGTACGACCCGACCCCGCCGGCGCGGGCCTCATCTACGACACCGTGGGCGGTTCCGGCCCGCTGACATTCGAGCAGAAGTACTCCGCGTTGTTCTCCGGCAAGGTCACCGGCTCCGCCCTGGGCCTGATCTCCACGATCGGGCTGGCGCTGGGGTTCGTGATCGCGGTGTCGTCGTTCCTGGCCGCGGTCACCGAACGACGTCGCGAGTTCGGCATCATGTCCAGTATCGGTCTGGCCGACGAAGTGCTGTACTTCTTCCTCGTCGAGTCGGCGATCGTGTTCCTGGCCGCATACCTCGTCGGTGTCTGCGCGGCGGGAATCGCTGTGGCGCTGGTCGTTCCGGCGGTCGCGAGTCTGAGCGCCTGGCTGCAGGCCGCGGCGCTGACGGCGATGTTCCTGCCGGCGATGGCGATCGTCGGCGCGCTCGTTCCGGTGCACCGGCTGCTGCAGCAGCGACCGGTGACCCTGCTCGGAGGGCCCTGATCGTGGGCCGGGGGCTGGCGTACGGGTGGTTGGCAGCGCGGCGGCGCGCCCGCGAGATGGTGTTGCCGGCGTCGACCACGGGGACGGGTGCCTTCCTCGTCGTGCTGGTCTTCGGGATGTCGGAGGGCATCCGGGCCCAGTCGGCGTCGTTGGGGCACACCGACCAGATCGGCCGCGCGGTGGTTCTGATCGCCGTCACCGTCCTGCTGGTGGGAGTGGCCGAGGTCGCGGTGGCCACCACCCGCACCATCGCGCACCGCACCCGCGAACTCGGGGTGCTGGCCGCCAACGGGGTGCCCCGCCGACCGGTCGTCGCCGCGCTGCTCGTCGAGCCCGTGATCGCGGCCGCGCTGGGCGCATCCGGTGGCGTGGTGACCGCGGCACTGACCGTCGTGGTGCTGGCGCGCACGGGGCTGCTGGCCACCGGAATGTCGTGGCCCGGGCTGGCCGTAGGCGGTGTGGTCGCGCTCGCGGTCAGTGTCGCGGCCGCTCTGGCCACCAGCATCGTGCCGACGCTGAGAGCCGCGTCGAGACCGCCGATCCGCTCACTGAACGCAGGAGGCTGACATGACCGCTGTGGACGAAACCGCCGGTGACGGTGCATCGGCACGAGCCGCGACGCCCGTCATCGAGATCTCGGACGTGTGGAAACTGCACAAACTCGGCGACGAGGTGGTCAAGGCTCTCAAGGCAGCCGAGTTGACCGTCATGGCAGGCGAATTCGTCTGCCTGATGGGCCCCAGCGGGAGCGGGAAGTCCACCTTGCTCAACATCATCGGCGGGCTGGACCGGCCGACCAAGGGGTCGGTGCGCATCTCGGGGACCGACACCGCGACGCTGACCGAGAGCCAGTACGCCGCACTGCGCCACGACAGCATCGGGTTCATCTTCCAGAGCTACAACCTGATCTCGTTCCTCACGGCGGTCGAGAACGTCGAGCTGCCGCTGATGTTCGAGCCGTACGACCGAAAGGCCCTGCGGCGACGCGCGATCGACCTGCTCGAGCTCGTCGGGCTGGGCCACCGTGTGAACCACCATCCCACCAAGCTCTCGGGCGGTGAGCAGCAGCGCACCGCGATCGCGCGCTCGCTGATCAGCGAGCCGACGCTGGTGCTGGCCGACGAACCCACCGCGAACCTGGACCAGCGCACCGGGGAGACGGTGGTCCGCATGCTGCGCGACCTGTGCTCGACCCTCGGGGTCACAGTCGTCGCCAGCACCCACGACCCCGCGGTGGCCGGGCAAGCGAGCCGTGTCGTACGGATGAAGGACGGGCAGATCGTATGACAGCAGAATTGGCGGCCACACCGCCTGAGCGGGACAAGTTCATGACCACCGAGCTTGTCCCCGAACAGATCCTGCCCAAGGTGATGACCACGTTCGGTCTGACCGCGGCCTACGTGTTCATCATCTGTTGGATCACCGGTTCCTCGGTGATGGCCGGTGGCGGATGGACCGCGATCCCGATGTGGGTGCTCGGCATCCTCACCTTCCTGGTGCCGGCCGGGATGGCGGTCGTGGAACTCGGCAACCTGTGGCCGGGGCAAGGCGGCGTCTACATCTGGGCCACCCGCACGATGGGGGAGACGTGGGGTTTCATCGGTGGCTACCTGTCCTGGGTGCCGGTGATCCTCAACGCGGCGTCCTCCCCGGCGATCGTCCTACAGCTGCTCCTGCTGGCCTTCCACACCGAGATCGGCCTGACCGCGAGCATCATCCTGCAGCTGGTCATCCTGTGGACTGTCATCGGTCTGGCGCTGGCCAAACTCGCCGCGAACCAGAAGATCATGAACATCGTGTTCGTCGTCTACGGCGTCCTCACCCTGACCATCTTCATCTCCGGTCTGCTGTTCGCGGTCGACAACGGCTCGGCGACACCGTTCAGCTGGGCGGAGGCCACCATCCCCAACTTCGCGGTGGCCGGCTTCCTGTACGGGACGGTCCTGCTGTACCTGCTCGGCGTCGAGACCCCGTACAACATGGGTGCGGAGTTCCTCTCGGTGCGGCGCAGCGGACCGCGGATGATCCTGTGGGGTTCGGCCGCGCTGGTGGCCATCTACCTCCTGACGACTCTGGGCACCATGATGGCGCTGCCCGGCGACGAGATCGACCCGGTCACCGGCATCATCGGAATGCTCGACGTCGCAGGATTTCCCGGCCTGATGGAGATCTGTGCGGTCGTGCTGGCCGGCATCGTGATCGTCGCGCTGATGACCTATCAGGTCGCTTACTCCCGACTGATCTTCGTCTCCGGTCTCGAGCGGCACCTGCCGCGGATCTTCACCCACCTCAACCCGCGCACCCGCAATCCGGTGACCGCGATCCTGATCCAGGGCGTCATCTCGTCGCTGATCCTGGTCGGGCTCTACTCACAGAGCAGCATGGCCAACGTGACCGTCTACCTGCAGGGCGGACTCTCCACCGTCTGGCTGCTGTCCGGGTTCTTCTTCCTCATCCCCGTGGTGATCGCCCGGAAGAAGTACGCGCATCGCTATGCCACCGAACAGTTCTGGCGCATCCCCGGCGGTATGGCCGGGGTATGGACCACCGTCCTGGTCGGCACCCTGGCCACGATCGGCGGCATCTACTACTCGTTCGTCACGCCGTGGATCGACGTGTCCGGGGCCACCTGGATGACGTGGGTCGGCAGCATCAGCGTCGGCATGTTCGTCCTCGGACTGGTCGTCTACATCTTCGGCCGTCGCTCGGCGCGCAAGGTCTCCCAGGAAGACGCGTTGGCTCACCTGGCGGTGTTCGATATCAACAAGGAAGCAGAGGAAAAGCCCTCATGACAACAGAGCACTCCACCCTCGGCACGTCGTCGGCCGAAGGAACGAGCCGCTATCCACTCGACCCGCTGACCGGTGCCGAGATCGAGGCGGCCGCGGCGATCATCACCGCATCCGACTACGCCACGGCGACATTGAAGTTCGTGATGATCCAGCTTGCCGAACCGGCGAAGAACGACGCCCTGACCTTCGACGGGATTGCCGACGTCCCGCGCCGGGCGTTCGTGACCATGTACGACGCCGCCGCCAAGTTGATCTACGAGGCCGTCGTCGACCTCGGCGCCCGCGTGATCGACTCCTGGACACCCATTGCCGGTCGATTCCCCTCCTACCTGGTCGAGCACATGACCGGGGTGGAGGAAAAGGTCCGCGAGGACCCCCGGTGGCAGGAGGCCATGCGCCGGCGCGGGGTGACCGACTTCAGCCTCGCCATGATCGACCCGTGGCCCGCCGGCTACTACGGCGCCGCCGACGACTACGACAACTCACCGCTGATCTGCCGGCCCCTGACGTTCGTGCGGGCCGCCCCCTCGGAGAACGGCTACGCCCGCCCCGTCGAGGGTCTGATCGTCACGTTCAATCTGGACACGATGACCGTCCTGGATATCGAGGACCACGGGGTGGTGCCGTTGCCGCCGAAGGCCGGCAACTACACCGAGCGGTTCATGTTCGACCCCGACAACCGGCCCGCGTTCACCGAGTTCCGCGACGACGTCAAGCCCATCGAGATCACCCAACCGGAAGGGCCGAGCTTCACCGTCGACGGCTGGAACGTGCGATGGCAGAAGTGGTCGCTGCGCATCGGCTTCAATCCGCGCGAAGGTCTGACGCTGCACGAGGTCACCTACACCGACCGCGGTAACGTGCGCCCGGTCATGTACCGTGCCGCGCTGTCGGAAATGGTGGTGCCCTACGGGGATTCGTCACCCACGCACTGGAACAAGAACGTCTTCGACATGGGTGAGGTCGGCATGGGCTTCTCGGCCAATCCGTTGACGCTGGGCTGTGACTGCCTCGGCGAGATCCACTACTTCGACGGCACGGTCAACGACTCCGACGGAAACGCCGTCACGATTCCGAACGCGATTTGCATGCACGAAGAGGACTACGGCATCTCGTGGAAGCACACCGACTTCCGCAGCGGTGAGGTCGAGGTACGGCGCTCGCGGCGGCTGGTGATCTCGATGATCTGCGCCGTCGGCAACTACGAGTACGGGTTCTTCTGGTACCTCTACAACGACGCATCGATCGAGATGGAGGTCAAGCTCACCGGCGTCCTCACCACGGGCGCGATTGCCGAGGGAGAGACGCCGCGCTGGGGCAAGATGGTCGCTCCGGGCATGTACGGACCCAACCACCAGCACTTCTTCAACTTCCGGATGGACATGTCCGTCGACGGTCCGAAGAACAGCGTCTTCGAAGTCGACTCGATCCCCGAGCCCGATCCCGAGCTCAACCCGCACCACAACGCCTGGATCACCCGGGACACCCTGGTGGCCTCCGAGGCCGAGGGCGCGCGCGACTGGGAGTGCGCCACCGCCCGGTACTGGAAGGTCGTCAACCCGTCGAAACTCAACGAGTTCGGAACCCCCGTCGGGTACAAGCTGATGCCCAAGGACATCGTCCCGGTGATGGTGCAGCCGGGTTCGGTGATCTACGACCGCGCCCGCTTCGTCCAGCACAACCTTTGGGTGACCCGCTACGACCCCGCCGAGCGCTACGCCGCGGGCGACTACATGTACCAGTGCGCCGACGCGCAGGGCCTGCCCCAGTACGTCGCCGACGACGCGCCGTTGGAGGACACCGACATCGTCCTCTGGTACACCGTCGGCGCCCATCATGTGGTGTGCCCGGAGGACTGGCCGGTGATGCCGTGTCACTACACCGGCTTCAAACTCAAACCGATCGGATTCTTCGACGGCAACCCGGCACTGGATCTGCCGCCGTCGGCACCCAAGGCGTGTCACCAGGGTCACGGCGGCGCGCCGGTTGCCGAACGCGCACTGGAGTCCTGACCAGGGCCCGCGAACTCGTTGCGGTCGGAACAGGTGACGCGCCGTCGCACCCCCGACTCTGTGTTCAGCCCGGGATGAGGCAGGATGAGTGTGCCGTCCGCGGCCTCGGGGACGGTGCCGCATGCCAGGACGCGAAGGAGTCGGATGTCGTCGCCGATCAGGCCCGCCTACTCTCGAGTACTGCTCAAACTGGGCGGTGAGATGTTCGGGGGCGGGGCCGTAGGCCTCGACCCCGATGTCGTCGCCCTGGTCGCCCGTCAGATCGCCGACGTCGTCCGCAGCGGCGCGCAGGTCGCGGTCGTGATCGGCGGCGGGAACTTCTTCCGCGGCGCCCAGTTGCAGCAGCGCGGCATGGAACGCGCCCGCAGCGACTACATGGGCATGCTCGGGACTGTGATGAACAGCCTTGCGCTGCAAGACTTCCTGCAGAAGGAAGGCATCGACACCCGGGTTCAGACCGCCATCACCATGGGTCAGGTGGCCGAGCCCTACATCCCGCTGCGCGCCGTCCGTCACCTCGAGAAGGGCCGCGTCGTGATCTTCGGCGCCGGCATGGGGCTGCCGTACTTCTCCACCGACACCACCGCCGCCCAGCGCGCCCTGGAGATCGGGGCCGACGTCGTGCTGATGGCCAAGGCGGTCGACGGAGTCTTCACCGCCGACCCGCGGACCGAGCCCGATGCGGAACTGCTCACCGCCATCAGCCATCGCGAGGTCATCGACCGGGGCCTCAAGGTCGCCGATGCGACCGCATTCAGCCTGTGCATGGACAATGGCATGCCGATCCTGGTTTTCAACCTGCTTGTCGACGGCAATATCGCGCGAGCCGTCGCGGGTGAGAAGATCGGAACACTGGTCACCACGTGACGACGCGCGACAGCGACGGGAGATAGCGACTGTGATCGAGGAAACCCTCTTCGACGCCGAAGAGAAGATGGAGAAGGCCGTGTCGGTGGCGCGGGACGATCTCGCGTCGATCCGCACCGGCCGGGCCAACCCCGGCATGTTCAACCGGATCCATGTCGACTACTACGGCGCCGCCACCCCGATCACCCAGCTGTCGAGCATCAACGTCCCCGAGGCGCGCCTCGTGGTCATCAAGCCCTACGAGGCCAATCAGCTGCGCGTCATCGAGGACGCGATCCGTAACTCGGATCTGGGCGTCAACCCGAGCAACGACGGCAACGTCATCCGCGTCGCCATTCCCCAGCTGACCGAGGAGCGTCGCCGCGATCTGGTCAAGCAGGCCAAGGGCAAGGGCGAGGACGCCAAGGTGTCGGTGCGCAACATCCGCCGCAAGGCGATGGAGGAACTGGCCCGCATCAAGAAGGACGGGGACGCGGGCGAGGACGAGGTCACCCGCGCCGAGAAGGACCTCGACAAGACCACCCATCAGTACACCGCCCAGATCGACGAGCTGGTCAAGCACAAGGAAGGCGAACTGCTGGAGGTCTGAGGACCCAGCATCGATTCCGTAATGAACCAGCCGGTCAACGAACCGCCGACGAAGAAGCCCGCCAAGAACGCGGGGCGCGCGGGCCGCAACCTGCCCGCAGCGATCGCCGTCGGTGTAGCCCTCGGCGGTGGCCTCATCGCCATCCTCCTGTTCGCGCCCTACCTGTGGCTGGCGCTGGTGGCCGTGGCGGTGGCCATCGCCACCTACGAGATCAGCAGCCGCCTCGGCGAGGCGGGCTACCGGATCCCGATGATTCCGCTGCTGGTCGGCGGGCAAGCCACGTTGTGGCTGACCTGGCCGTTCGGTCCGGCGGGTGCACTGGGGGGGTTCGCCGCCACCGTGGTGGTCTGCATGATCTGGCGGCTGGTCGGGCACGGACTCAACCACGCCCCGCAGAACTACACGCGCGACATCAGCGCCACGGTTTTCGTGGCGACGTGGGTACCGCTGTTCGCCAGCTTCGGCGCACTGCTGATCTACCCCGAGGACGGCGCGAACCGGGTGTTCGCCCTGATGCTCGGAGTGGTGTTCTCCGACATCGGCGGCTACATCGCCGGGGTGCTGTTCGGCAAGCACACGATGGCGCCGGCGATCAGCCCGAAGAAGTCCTGGGAGGGGCTGGGGGGCTCGCTGCTGTTCGGCGTCACCGCATCGGTGCTGGCCGTGGTGTTCCTGCTGGACAAGCCGTGGTGGGCCGGCGTCGCGCTGGGCCTGATGCTCGTCATCACCGGCACCCTCGGCGATCTTGTCGAGTCGCAGTTCAAGCGCGACCTCGGCATCAAGGACATGAGCAACCTGCTGCCCGGCCACGGCGGCATGATGGACCGCATCGACGCGATGCTGCCCTCGGCCGTCGCGACCTGGATCGTGCTGACGCTGTTGGCCTGACCGCGCCGCGGCGGGGGATACTGGACGGCAGTCATGCCGAATCCTCTACCCCTGGTCTTCGACGCTCCTCGCCGCGCGCTTCCGCCGCGGCACTTCGCCGACCTCGCCGACGCCGACCGGGCCGCAGCGCTGGCCGAGCTCGGGTTGCCCGCCTTCCGGGGAAAACAGCTGGCCAACCAGTATTTCGGCCGACTTGTCGCCGATCCGCAGCAGATGACCGACCTGCCCGCCGCGGTGCGCGACCAGGTGGCCGACACGCTGTTCCCTGAGCTGCTGACCCCGGCCCGCGAGATCGAGTGCGACGCGGGGGAGACCCGCAAGGTGCTGTGGCGCGCGAACGACAAGACCACGTTCGAGTCGGTGCTGATGCGCTATTCCGACCGCAACACCGTGTGCATCTCGTCACAGGCCGGCTGCGGTATGGCCTGCCCGTTCTGCGCGACCGGCCAGGGCGGACTCAAGCGCAACCTGTCGACCGCGGAAATCCTCGAACAGGTCCGCTCCGCCGCCGCGGAACTACGGAATCGGGATGGGTCCCGCCTGTCGAACATCGTCTTCATGGGCATGGGCGAACCGCTGGCCAATTACAACCGGGTGGTGGCCGCCGTCCGCCGGATCATTGCGCCGGTGCCCGACGGCTTCGGGATCTCCGCCCGGTCGGTGACCGTCTCGACGGTCGGCCTGGCGCCGGCGATCCGCAAGCTCGCCGACGAGAAGCTGAACGTGACGTTGGCGGTGTCGCTGCACACCCCCGACGACGAACTGCGCGACACACTTGTGCCGGTGAACAACCGCTGGAAGGTCGACGAGGTCCTCGACGCCGCGCGGTACTACGCCGACGTGACCGGTCGCCGGGTGTCGATCGAGTACGCGCTGATCCGCGACGTCAACGACCAGCCGTGGCGGGCCGACCTCCTCGGGAAGAAGCTGCACGCCAAGCTCGGTTCGCTGGTGCACGTCAACCTCATCCCGCTGAACCCGACACCGGGCAGCGAGTGGGACGCCAGTCCCAAACCCGTGGAGCGGGAGTTCGTCCGGCGGGTCCGCGCCAAGGGTGTCTCGTGCACCGTGCGTGACACCCGGGGCCGGGAGATCGCCGCCGCGTGCGGGCAGCTCGCCGCTCAGGGCTGAGCCGGCTGACCGACGTCGGCTCCGGGCTTGTTGAGGAACCAGACGTTGTCCTCCCTCAGGTGCTCGCTGCGCCAGCCGTCGGCGGTGCGTACCAGATCGTGGAAGTAGTAACCGCCGCACGAACTCTGCTCGGCCATGCCGGGGAGCTGCATGGGGTTGTAGAACATCGCCCGCACCGTGGCGGTGTCGCCGTCGATCTCGGCTTCGATGTTGGTGATGTAGTGCATCGTCCACGGAATCGGCCCGAACGCCGCCTGAAACAAATCCGCGATCTCATCGCGTGAGCCGGGTGGAATCCCGGCGGACGAGTAGTCGATGCGCGCGTCGTCGGTGAACACCGAACGGTAGAGCTCCCAGTCCTTGGTGTCCACGGCGCGCGCGTAGCGGTAGAGCAACGCGCGGATCTGTTCGAGCTCGCTCATCATCCGCGGTTCGCTCGCAAGCTCGCTCATCATCCGCGGTTCGCTCGCAAGCTCGCTCATCATCCGCGGTTCGCTCGCAAGCTCGCTCATCATCCGCGGTTCGCTCGCAAGCTCGCTCACTGGTCCGGCATGCCGATCGTCTTGGCATCGAGATACTCCTTGTACCCCTCTTCACCGTTGCGGTAGCCCAAGCCGGACTGCTTGGTGCCGCCGAAGGGGCTGCCGATGCCGAAGTGGCTCTTGCCGTTGATCGTGACGTTGCCGGTACGCATCCGGGTCGCCACGGCGAAGGCACGGTCCAGGTCGCCGCCGGACACCTCGCCGGACAGCCCGTAGATCGTGTTGTTGGCGATCGCGATGGCTTCGTCGTCGGTGTCATACGGGGTGACGGTCAGCACCGGGCCGAAGATCTCCTCCTGCGCCACTTGCGAATTCGGATCGACGTCGACCAGCAGGGTGGCTTGGGTGTAGTAGCCGACCGGCAGGCTCTCCGGGATGCCGCCACCGGTGACCAGCCGCGCCCCGGAATCGATGCCCGACTTGATCAGGCCGAGTACCTTCTGTCGCTGGCCGTCGCTGATCTGCGGCCCCTGCATGTTCCCCTGCGTCCACGGGTCGCCGACCGGGAAATTCTCCATCATGGTCTTGAGCGTCTCGATGCCCTCGTCATAACGGCTGCGCGGCAGCAGGATCCGGCTCGGCAGGATGCACGACTGTCCGCTCATCACGCACGCCATCATCGCGGCCATCGTCAGCGCGGAGCCGAAGTCGGCGTCGTCGAGCACGATGTGGGCGGACTTGCCGCCGAGTTCGAGCAGCGTCTTCTTCACCGTCGGGGCGCCGGCGGCCAGGATGGCCCGCCCGGTGGCGGTCGACCCGGTGAAGGTGATCATGTCCACCCGCGGATCGGACGACAGCGCCGCCCCGACCTCGTTGGCGTTGGACACCACCACGTTGAAGACTCCCGCCGGGATGTCGGTCTCCTCGGCCACGATTCGGCCGTACTCGCTGCCCGACCACGGCGTCAGCTGGGCGGGCTTGAGCACCACCGTGTTTCCCGCCATCAGCGCCGGCACCGTCTCGGCGATGTTGAGGTAGAACGGCACGTTCCACGGGGTGATGGCCCCGACCACGCCCACGGGCTCGTAGTGGATCTTGCGGCGTGCCGGACCCAGCGGGGTGTCGTGCACGCCGTTGTCGACCAGGTAGTCGAAGTTCTTGCCGTGCTCGGCCCAGTGCTTGACTTCCTCGATGGGGCTTTCGATCTGGCTGCCGGTGACCGAGATCGGGCACCCCACCTCGGTGATCAGGACGCGGCGCAACCGCTCCTTGTTGCGCTCCAGCGCCTCGTGCAGCTGCGTCAGGCAGTGGTAGCGGAACTCCAGGTCCCGGGACCAGTCGGTTTCGTCGAACGCCCGCCGCGCCGCCGCGACGGCCCGGCCCATGTCCTCGACCGTGCCGTCGGTCGCCTGGCCCGCCACCTGCTCGTTGGCCGGATGGATGACGTCGAACGTCGCGCCGCTGCCGGTGGTCTGCAATTCGCCGTCGATCAACATGCGCTCGTCGCCGGCCAGCACGCCCGTTTCTGTCTCCGCAGTCGTCATGCGGGCTACTTTACAAAGTTTCCGACGACTGTCACGCAAATTCGGTTAGCTCGGCTTGATTCCCACCGCGTGCCGCAGCTGGTCCAGGAATTGGTCGTCGTCGTCGCTGCGGACGATGTAATGCGACACCGCAACCCGAATCGCCGTCGCAGCCTTGACGGCACTGTTGGCGCCGGGGAGCAGTTTCTCCAGTTGTGCGCGCATGACGGGCAGGATCCGGGACAGCTGGGCGATCACGACCTCGGGTTCGATGTCGACCAGTCGCACCCCGGAGTAGGACTGCTGGTAGGCGACGATGAACCGCATGGCCGCGTCGACGCGCTCGGTCCCGCGCAGCCCCGCGGTCGCCCGGGTGATGCCGGTGTGGAACATGTCGCGCTCGTAGAGACCGAACGCCTCGAGGAGCGCCTGCTTGTCGGCGAACCAGCGGTACAGCGTGGGGCGGGAGACCCCGGCTTGCAGTGCCACCTCGGACAGGCTGAGCTTCGTCTGGCCACTCCGCGCCAGCACTTCGGCGGTCGCCTGCAGGATCCGGTGGCGGGTCGAGGTGTCCTCGGTGCCATCGGAGGAGTCGGGTGCGGGGTGGTTCACGGCGCCGGCCTTTGCTGTTGGGTCGGTGTCGATGGTAGATCGTGCCGGCGGCGGTGACCGTTGACTTGCGCGGCGAGGTCTGTCACAACGCCTTGTCGAGGAGCGCGACGGTGTCGAGATCGTCGAGTGCGGTCAGGGCCCGGCCGAGGCCCTTCATCGCAATGTCCTCGGCCTGCATGCCGCCCATGCCGGCGGTGATCAGCGCCGCGACGTACGGGTACAGCGCGCCCTGGCGGTATCGGTCCCACAGCTCGTCGCGATCCAGCTCGGGTCCGCCGCCGGCCGCCAGCGCGCGCCGGTAGACGTCGAGCAGGTCACGTTGCGCGGTGGTCCGGTCCCCTGCGGTCATGCTCGTCACCAGGGTGTAGGCCAGTTCACGGCTCGGATGACCGCGGCGGACCGCCTGCCAGTCCAACAGGCCGGCCTGGCCGTCGCGGAAGTACAGGTTGCCCGGGTGTGCATCGCCGTGCATGACGGTGTGCGGGGGTGTGTCGATCAACGCCGCCGCGGCGCGGTAGTGGTCGTTGATGAAGCGTCCCCGCTGCACCGGCAGGTCGCTGCGCTCGGCGATGCGCCGAGCCGACGTACGCAGCAGGGGGGCGGTGAGCACCGAGGCGCTGTCCTCTGACGCGCTGTAGAGCCAGCCGTAGGGGCCGCTGCCGCGGCGGGCCGGGAGGCGGTTCCAGAACGTCGCGTGCAACGCGGCCAGCTGTTCGACCACCTGGGCCGCCTCGTCGACACTGATCGGGTTCAGGGTGTCGGGGAACGTGGCCCCCGCAGCCACCAGGTCTTCCAGCACGATGACGTAACGTCCGGTGGCGGTGTCGAATTCGGCACCGTACACCTTCGGCACGCCGGTCAGCTCGGGCGCCAGCTGACGGTAGAAGCGCGTCTCGGTGTCGGCGAGGTTGCCCAACTCGCCCATCAGGCGGGTGGCCACCGTCGCCGCGGCGGTCTTGACGAAGACCGTCGCCGGGACGTCGTCGCCGATGAGGGCCAGCCGCGCGCGGGAGGAGGTACCGGCGTCCGCGTCGAGGACGGCAGCCGAGGTCACGGTGCGGCCGATCAGCGCCGACAGCGCGCCGGCGTCGAGGTCGGCCACGGTGCGCGGAAGCGCGCGTATCCGTCCGAACAGGGCGTCGGTGCCGATCCGGCGGCCCGCGCGGCCCAGGTGCGCGGCCAGGCCGAGGGCAGGCCTGATCCGTTCGGCGAACACTGACACCCGTGCCTCCTAGGCTTGACGGTAGCGACAACAGGCTTACAAAGTACCGCTATTTTGTAAAGTGCGAGGAGAAGGGTGGTCGGGATGGCCGGTCCGCTGGACGGAATTCGGGTCGTTGAGCTGGGCGTATGGGTGGCCGGGCCCGCCGCGGGCGGAATCCTCGCCGACTGGGGTGCCGACGTCGTCAAGATCGAACCACCGGCCGGCGACCCGGCCCGCACGTTCGGTCGCATGCTCGGGATGTCGGCCGTCGACGGAGAGGTGCCCAGCCCGCCGTTCGAGATGGACAACCGGGGCAAGCGCAGCATCGTGCTGGACTTGGCCCAGGAGGGCGGACGCGCCCACGCGCGTGACCTGCTGGCCGACGCCGACGTGTTCCTGACCAACATCCGCACCGGCGCGCTGCGCCGCATCAGGCTGGATTTCGACGTCGTCGCCGAGCTCAATCCCCGGTTGATCTACGGGTTGATCACGGGGTACGGCGCCACCGGACCAGATGCCGACCGGCCCGCCTACGACGTGGCGGCATTCTGGGCGCGGTCGGGCCTGGCACATCTGCTGACCCGCCCCGGCGACGTCCCGCCTTTCCAGCGCGGCGGTATGGGTGACCACATGGCGGGCATGACCCTGGCCGGGGCGGTGTGCGCGGCACTGGTCGCCCGGGGGCGCACCGGTGCCGGCCAGCTGGTGACGACGTCGTTGTACCGCCAGGGCGCCTATACGGTCAGCTTCGATCTGAACACCTTTCTGTTGACCGGCAATTCGATCGCGATCGGTCAGCGCGAGACCATGGGCAACCCGTGCATGAACAACTACACCGCCGGTGACGGGCGGCGGTTCTGGATCGTCGGCCTGCAGGGTGAGCGGCACTGGCCGGCGTTGTGCGCCGCCGTACAGCGGTTGGGCTGGCTGACCGACGAGCGCTTCGCCACCGGACGCGCCCGTGCGGCCAACGCCGAGGTGCTCATCGCCGAACTCGACGCCATCTTCGCCGGGAAGTCTCTCGACGAGTGGTCCGAAGTCTTTGCGACACAACCAGATCTGTTCTGGTCGCCGATCAACTCTCTGGAGGATGTCGTCGCCGACGAACAGTTCCATGCCGCCGGGGGTCTGGTCTACGTGCCCGAATCCGATGGCGGCAGTGTGCCGATGGTCGCCACACCGGCCGACTTCCACGGCACGCCGGCCGAGATCCGTTCGGTGGCCCCGAGGCTCGGCCAGCACACCGAGGAAGTGCTCGCCGAAGTCGCCGTGCGCGCGAAAGGAACGGTCTAGCTGGGCCGGTCGTTGGTCACGGCGACTGGTGCCGCACGCGAGCGGCGTGGCGCAGTTGATCGAGGAATTCGGCGCTGTCGTCGCTGCGCACCAGGTACTGCGAGACCGCGACCCGCACCGCGGTCGCCGCCGCCAGCGTCGCGTCCGGGCCCGTGCACAGACGCTGCAGTCGATCCCGCATCAACGGCAGCACCCTGGCCAACCGCCTGATCACCTGCTCGGGCTCGACGTCGACCATGCGCAGACCGGGGTAGGACAACTGGTACTCGACGATCACGCGCAGCGCCGCGTCGAGGCGCTCCCCGGCCGGTAATCCGGCGGTGGCCGCGGCGACCGCGTGCTCGTAGAGTTGGCGCTCCCACACCACGAAGGCGTCGAGAAGCTCTCGCTTGTCGGCGAAATAGCGGTACAACGTCGGCCGGGACACCCCGGCCTGGGCGGCCACCTCGGAGAGCGAGAGTTTGGCGGTCCCGCTGCGCCCCAGCACCTCCGCGGTGGCCGCGAGTATCCGCGCCCGCGTGGGATTGTCCGCGCTCTCGACGTCCGGTGACCCGTGCGGCGAGAGCGGCATGGGTATAGCTTTACAAAACATTACCCAGATGTCACGCTGTGATCTGTGACGGCCTCCTCGGTGCAGGAACGCGACCACAGCGCAGTCGATCTCACGTCCCACCGGTTCTGGGAGCAGTCGTTCGCGGTGCGTGACCAGTCCTTCGCCGGCCTCCGTGCCGCCGACGGCCTGAGCTGGCATCGGCCGCTACCGTCGCTCTTCGACATCGAGGAGCCGGGCTTCTGGGCGCTTACCCGGCGCGCCGACATCGCTTACGTCAGCCAGCATCCCGAGCTGTTCACCTCCGAGCGTGGGGTCGCGCTGGATCCCATGCCCGCCGAGGTGCAGCGCTTCGCCTCCTTCTTCCTCACCATGGACCCGCCACAGCACACCACGTACCGGCGGCTCATCAGTTCGGCGTTCACGCCGCGCAACGTGGCGCGGATCGAGGAGCAGATCCACCGTGCCGCGGTGGCGATCGTCGACGACCTCGTCGGGGCCGGGGACATCGACTTCGTCGCCGACTGTGCCGCGCGGCTGCCCATGCTGACGATCATGGAGATGCTCGGGGTGCCCGCCGCCGACCAGCCCGCCGTCGCCGAGGCCGCGGAGAAGCTGTTCTCGATGAGCGACGACGAGTACAGCTCGATCGAAGAGCGCGCCGCCAACACCATCAACGAGATCATGCTGCTGTCGAGCACCGGCGCCGAGCTCGCGAAGTTCCGGCGCGCCAACCCCGGCGACGATCTGATGACCAGCATCGTCAACGCGGAGGTGGACGGTCAGCGACTCACCGACGAAGAGATCGGCGCGTTTCTGATCCTGCTCGCCTCCGCCGGCAACGACACCACCAAGCAGACCACCACCCACGCGATGATGGCCCTCGTCGACAACCCGCAGCAGAGGGATTGGCTGACCGCCGATTTCGACACCCGGATCGGGACCGCGGTCGAGGAGTTCATCCGCTGGGCGACACCGGTGCTGCAGTTCGCGCGGTTCACCGTCTGCGACACCGAGATCAACGGCCACCCCGTCGCCGCGGGGGACAAGGTCGGGTTGTTCTACTGCTCGGCCAACCGCGACGAGGCGGTGTTCGACGACCCGGGTGCATTCGACCTGTCCCGCTCGCCGAACCCTCATCTGGGCTTCGGCGGCGGCGGTCCGCATTTCTGCTTGGGCAACCAGCTCGCCCGCACCGAACTGCGGAATTTGTTCCGGGAACTGCTCACGCGGGTGAAGACCATCGAACTCGGTGAACCGGACTGGCTGTACAGCAGCTTCGTGCACGGTGTGAAACGGCTACCCGCCCACGTGCGGTGAACGGTTGATCGGAGCACTGATGAAAGTCACTGTCGACCTGGACAAGTGCACCGGCCACGGTGTCTGCGAGACGATCGCCGACGACGTGTTCGAGGTGCTCGACGAGGGTACGGTGCGCGTCCACGACCCCGAGCGTCCCGAATCCGACCGCGAGCGGATGCAGCAGGCGGTCACGCAGTGCCCGGTCGCCGCACTGCGCCTCATCGACTGACGAGCTATTCCCCGGCGGCGGGTTTCGGGGGTCGCGGGCGGACCAGCACGGACTGCTGGATCGCTGCGACCGCGCCCTGTTCGTCGAACAACGACCCGATCGTCGTACCGATACCGTCGGGTCCGTAGTTGGTCTCGGCGCGGATGCCGACCCACTCGCCGCCGGGGACACGGTGCAGGTGCACCGCCAGATCCGTGTTCAGGAAGGTGTATTCGCGCGGATTGAGTTTGGTGCCGATACCGTTGGCGCAGTCGGCGACGGCGAACAACCGCTCCACGGGGTCCATCGCCTCGCCTTTGACCAGATCGACCTCGGGCCGCAGCCAGGACTCGCCGCCGCCGGGGGCCAGCGGCTTGGTCAACCAGCGCCAGTCCAGGCTGTGCACGTAGTTGGGGTCCCAGTCCTTCTTCATGTCGCTTTGCCGCGCCTGCGAGAGCGGCGGCAGCGCAGCGGCGGCCGCGTGCTCGATGCCGGTGGTGTCGAGTGTCTGCATCCGCCAGCCGCTCGCACGCGCGACAGCCCGGATCGACCCGTCCGGCCCCGGAGCCGACATCTCGGCGGTGAACAACTCGATCTGCTTGCCCGCGCGCTCCCGTCGCGCCCGCACCCACAGGTCGCCCTCGGCGGGCACCGGGCCGAGCAGGTCGATCAGCACCCGGCTCAACCGTGTGTCCTCGCGCGGCTCACAACGCTGCAGCGCGCGGACCAGCAACGCCGACACCGGCGCGGCGTGCTGGATGGACGCCGACCACGTGCTGCGCACGTAGTCGGTGGCACGGAAACGCTGTCCGCGCTCGCCATCGGTATCGAGCGGCACGTAGTACGAGTCGGACATGTCGGCCTTTCCGGGGTTTCAGGGCAGGGCGGCGGCAGCAACGTCGACCGTGGTGGCTTCCAGTCGGCCGAGTGACGTTCCGCGGAGCCGATCGGGATACGCGTCGGGCGCGGACACGAGGAACAGGGTCCGTCCTTCCGGCCCGCCCAGTGCGCACGCGATCGCCGCACGATCCCCGACGGCGATGCGGTCGGTGACGCCGCCGGTGGCCGTGATGCGCTGGAACTCGTGGGCCAGGGTCATCGCGGCCCAGACCCCGCCGTCGGCGTCCAGGCAGATGCCGTCGGGCGGACCGGCGAGGCCGTCGGCGAAAACAGCACGATCCGTGAGCTTTTGGTCGGAGTCGATGGTGAACGAGGTCAGGCGACGGGCCACCGATTCGGCCACGATCAGCGTCGCGCCGTCGGGGGTGAGCGCCATGCCGTTCGGGAAGTCCAGATCTCGGGCGACCACGCTGATCCCGTCGGCGCGCGCCGCGCCGGGGTCGACCCGCACGATCACGCCGCCCTCCCGCGCCTGCGAACCGACGTAGGCGGTGCCGCGCGAGTCGATGACCATGTCACCCAGGTCCGCCGGGACCACGTCGGAGAGGTCGGCGTAGAGGTCGACGGACTCGCCGTCGTAGCGCAGAATCTGCCGCCGCCTCGTGGACACGATCAGAAGTGCGCCGTCCGGGCAGAAGCCGAGACCGGACGGGGCGTGGCCGGGCAGTGGCAGCGTGCTCATCTGACCGCCGAGGGTCGCGGTGTGCACCGCCTCGCCGAGCATGTCGGAGAACCACACCAGGTCCTCGAACCACCGCGGCCCCTCGCCGAAGCAGAAGCCACCGGCCAACGGTGTCAACGACATTGACGCGCGATCCGCCGCCGTGACCACAACCCCGTCGATGCTTTACAAAACACGACACAAGTGTCACGCTCGCTGGGTGCAGCTGTCAACCACCTGTGGCCCGTGCCGGATCGGGGTCCCGACGTGAACATGAAGAAATACCACAGCCACACGCTGCTGTACCTGCACGAGACGATCGATCTCGGCTCCGCGGGCAGCGACCGGTTCCTCGAAGAGTTCGACACCACCTACCACCCCATGATGAGCGAACTGGGCGCACGGCTGTTCTCGATCTGGGAGACCACCCCCTACAACGGCCACTGGCCGCAGGTCACCGTGATCTGGGAGATCGACTCGTTCGCCGACTACGCGCGAATCGGCAGGGCGCAGGCGCGCGGCGGCAACCACCACAGCGCAGCGGGTCGGTGGGCGAACCACCTGCGCGAGACCGGCGCGCGCGGTGAGGGGCGCATCATGTACGCCGGCCGCAGCAACAAGACGCTGGCCCAGTTGCAGGAGGCGAACTTCGCGGCAGGGCTGGTGATCCAGGAGATCATGCAGACCAAGCCCGGCCGCCAGGACGACTACATCCGTGAGCTCGAACGGCTGTACGTGCCGTGGTCGGAGTCCACCGGGAAACGCTGGCTGGGTTCGTTCATCACCACCTTCCGGTTCAACGAGGTGATCCACTACTGGGCCCTGGAAGGGGAGTGGGACTGCTTCGAGAACCACTACCCGTCCTGGAAGGATCACCCGCCGGCGGAGATCGTGACGTGGATGAGCGTGGCCCCGGCCCTGCGCGACGGCTGGGAGGACTCGATCCTGGCGGCGTTGCCGCCGTCGCCCCTGCAGTGAACCGGGATCGACGATGACCACAGACACCGCCCACGACACCTTCGCCTACGATCCGTTCGATCCGGTGGTGATGGCCGACCCCCTGCCGTACTACCGCGTGCTGCGTGACCACCACCCCGTGTACTACGTGCCCGCGTGGGACACCTTCGCGCTGTCGCGGTTCGACGACATCTGGACGGTGCTGGAGATCAACGACGGAACATTCGTCGCGTCGGAGGGCACCCTGCCCTCGGCGGCGGTGCTGGCCGAACACCGCGACGGGCCGGTGCCCGACCCGCCGCTGCACCCGATGCCGTTCCACGCCAACTTCGGGTCCCCGTTGTACGAGGACGTGCGACGCTGCACCGCAACCCCGTTCCGGCCGAAGAACATCGCCGGACTCGCCGACCGGATCCGCGTGCTCGCCAACGAGCGACTCGACGAAATCCTCGGCCGCGGCCGATTCGACCTGACCCAGGACTACGGAGGCATCGTCGCGGCGTCGGTGGTCTGCGAGTTGGTGGGGCTGCCCACGGATCTGGCCGCCGACGTGCTCGCCACCGTCAACGCCGGCAGCCTCGCGCAGCCCGGCAGTGGGGTCGAGGTGGCCAACTCCCGGCCCGGCTACCTCGAGTACCTGACCCCGGTGGTACAACGCCGCCGGACCGGTGCCGGTGCGCCCGTTCCGATCGCGGACAACCTGGTGAACTACCGGCTGCCCGACGGGTCGGCCCTATCCGATTCCGAGGCCGCCGTACAGATGCTCGGGGTGTTCATCGGCGGCACCGAGACCGTTCCGAAGATCGTCGCCCACGGCCTGTGGGAGTTGTTCTCCCGGCCCGACCAACTCGCCGCGGTGCGCGCCGACCTCGACTCCAACGTCGCGATCGCGCGGGAGGAGATGATCCGGTACTGCGCCCCGGCGCAGTGGTTCGCGCGAACGGTGCGCCGTCCCTTCACCATTCACGACACCACCATGCGACCCGGGCAGCGCATCATCACCCTGTTGGCTTCGGCCAACCGTGACGAACGCGAGTATCCCGACCCCGAGGAGTTCCGCTGGGACCGGCGGATCGAGAGGCTGCTGGCTTTCGGCCGGGGCCAGCACTTCTGCCTCGGCGCGCACCTGGCCCGGCTGGAGATCACCATCATGGTCACCGAGTGGCTCAAACGTGTCGAGGACTTCTCCGTCGACACCGCTGCGGCCCAGCGGCCGCCGTCGAGCTTCCAGTGGGGCTGGAACAGTCTCCCGGTGGAGGTCGGCTGACATGTGGGCCTACCGACTCGTCGCGCCCTACACGTTCGTCGAAACCGTTGTCGAACAACCAGATCCGAAGAGACTGGCCGACGGGCAGGTGCTCCTGCGCGTCCTCGCCGCCGGCATCTGCGGCAGTGACCTACCGGGTTTCCGCGGCGCCAAGGGCAGGCTGCCGTTCGACACCGGGCCCTGCGCCGCGGACAAGGACGGCTTCCCGATCCACGAAGTCGCCGGCGAGGTCCTCGCCAGCCGTCATCCCGCGCACCAGGCGGGGGACCGCGTGGTCGGCTGGGCGTCCGGATTCGACGGCCTCATGGAGTACGTCGTCTCCGACGGAGCGGGCCTCGCCGCCTACGACCCCGGGCTGGAACCCGCCCTCGCGGTGGGCCTGCAACCGCTGGCCTGCGTCCTCTATGCCGTCGAAGCGCTGCCCGACCCCGCCGGGCGCCGCGTCGCGGTGATCGGGCAGGGATCCATCGGACTGCTGTTCTCCTACGTTCTCAAGGCGCGCGGAGCCGCGCACGTCACCGGCGTCGACCCCGTGGACCGCACCGGCATCGGGCCGGCGTTCGGCACCGACACCGTGGTGCGCGCCACCAGCGACCGCTGGGTCAGCCACCTGCGGGACGGCGACCGGCCCGACATCGTCATCGAAGCGGTCGGACACCAGGTCGCCACGCTGTCGCACGCCATCGAGGCCGCAGCATTCGGCGGCACGGTCTTCTATTTCGGTGTCCCCGACGACGATGCCTATCCGATCAGCATGCGCACCGTGCTGCGCAACAATCTGACACTGAAAGCCGGTGTCACCCTGGACCGGCGGCGCGTCCTCGCCGACGCCGGCGACTTCGCCCGCGCACACCCGGGACTTCTCGAGCGCTACCTGACCCACACCTTCCCGGTCAACGAGGTGCAGCAGGCGTTCGAACTGGCTTGCCGCCCCGTGCCGGAGCGCGTCAAGATTGCGATCGTGCCGCGATGACCGCCAGCAGACTGCAGGACCTGTTGCGCGCCGGGGAGCCGCTCTGGGGCGGCTGGGTGGTGGGTCCGACGGCACTGGGACCCGAGGAGTTCGCCGCGGCGGGCTACGCCTACGTGGGCTTCGACGTCCAACACGGCTACCTCTGCGACGCCGACGTGGCCCGCATGCTTCGCCGTCTCGAACACGTCCCGATCGCGACCGTGGTCCGACTCCCCGGCGTCGAGGCCGCGCCCATCGGCAGGGTCCTCGACGCCGGTGCCGACGCGGTGATCGTCGCCATGGTGGAGACCGCCGAGCAGGCGGCTGCCGCCGTCGCGGCGACGCGCTACCCACCGGCCGGGATCCGGAGCTACGGGCCGCTGCGCGCTTCACTGGGTCTCGATCCCGTGCAGCTGCAGGACCGCGCCTCGGTGTTCGCGATGATCGAAACCGCCGCCGGACTGGCCGCCGTCGACGAGATCTGCGCGGTGCCCGGGCTCACCGGCGTCTACGTCGGTCCCGCCGACCTGGCCATCTCGCTGGGACACGCGCCGGTGCGAGCGCTGACCGAGCCCGCCGTCCGGGCGGCGATCACCCACATCCAGCGCCGCGCCGCCGCGGCCGGTCTGGTCAGTGGTATCCACGCCGGCGCCGGAGGGCACGGGAACACGCTGCGGCAGGAAGGGTTCCAGATGCTCACCCTCGCTTCGGAGTCGCAGGCGCTGCGCCGTGGAGCCCTGAGTCACCTTCAGGAGGCCCGCGGTGACACGCCACCGGGGTCCTCCGACGCACCGGGCGCCTACCGATGAGCGTGCAGCGCGCCGCACTCGTCACCGGCGCCGCACGTGGGCAGGGCGCGGCCATCACGAGAAGGTTGCTCGCAGACGGCTTCCGGGTGGCCGCATGCGATCGGCTCGCCGACGAGTTGGCGGCCACGGTGCGCGACCTCGATTCCGACGACGTCATCGCCGTCGACCTGGACGTCACGTCCGCCGAGCAGTGGCAGCGCGCGGTGGCGGCCGTGACCGAACAGTTCGGCGGGCTGACCGCGCTGGTCAACAACGCCGGGGTGCTGCACCGGGCGTCGCTGACCGACGAGACCGCGACCGGATTCGAGGGCAGCTGGCGCGTCAACTGCCTGGGCCCGTTCCTGGGCATCCAGGCCGCGCTGCCGGCCCTGCGGAAAGCGTCCGGCGCGTCGATCGTCAACACCTGCAGTACCGGAGCGGTCCGGCCGTTCCCCAACCACAGCGCGTACGGCTCGTCGAAATGGGCGCTGCGCGGGCTCACCCAGGTCGCGGCCGTCGAGCTGGCCGCTGACGGTATCCGGGTCAACGCGGTGCTCCCGGGTCCCGTGCAGACCCCGATGCTCGACGCAGCCACCCAGGACCGGTTGGCCGACAACGCCTTACTGGGCCGGATCGGTAAGCCGGCCGAGATCGCCGACGCCGTGGCATTCCTGGTGTCCGAGCACGCTTCCTTCATCACCGGCTCCGAGCTCATCGTCGACGGTGGGCAGTCCCTGCAGATTGGATGAGAACGCGTATGGCCAAGAAGTTCTCGGTCGGGATCATCGGCGCCGGGCCGGGCGGGCTGGCACTGGGAATCTTCCTGCGCAAGGCGGGGTTCGAGGACTTCACGATCTTCGACCGGGAAGACGGGGTGGGCGGCACCTGGCGCATCAACACCTATCCGGGACTGGCATGTGACGTCAAATCCCACCTGTACTCGTACTCGTTCGCCCTCAACTCGCAGTGGTCACGGCTGTGGTCGGGCCAGCGCGAGATCCTCGACTACTTCGAGGACTGCGCCCGGCAGTACGACCTCGGTCCGCACTTGGCGCTCAACACCGAGATCGTGTCGGCCCGGTGGGACGAGCCGACCCGGAGGTGGCACCTCGACACCGCAGCCGGCGAGCAGTACACCTTCGACGTCGTGGTCTCCGCGGTGGGGATGTTCACCCGGCCGGTGATGCCCGCGCTCGTCGAGGAGGAGCCGTTCACCGGCACCGTCATGCACACCGCGCGCTGGGACCACTCGGTGGACCTACGGGGTAAGCGCGTCGCAGTACTGGGCACCGGATCGACTGCAGCGCAACTGGTTCCAGAGGTCGCCAAGGTCGCCGACACCGTGTACTCGGTCCAGCGGTCACCGACCTGGGTGTTGCCCAAGCCTGACCGCCCGTACACCGAGCGGGAGAAGTGGCTGTTCACCCATGTGCCGCTGGCCAAGAAGGTCTACCGCACCCGGCTGTGGCTGCGCAGCGAGTCCAACATCTCGGTGATCGAGAACGGCAGCGACCGAACCCGCGAACTGCGCGGCATCGCGCTCAACAGCTTGAAGAACACCATTCCCGACGAGGCACTGCGCGACCAGCTGACCCCCGACCATCCGCTGGGGTGCAAGCGGCTGGTCTTCGCCACCGACTACCTGCAGGCGCTGGCCGCGCCGCACGTCGAAGTGGTCTCCAGCGCCGCGCGCGCACTGCGGTCGCGCTCCCTGGTCACCGAGGACGGCACCGAACTCGACGTCGACGTGGTGCTGTGCGCGACCGGCTACGCCGCCGCCGACTACCTCGGCCAGATCGAGGTCGTCGGCGCCGGAGGCGCACCACTGCGGCACACCTGGCGCGACGGCGCCTTCGCCTACCTCGGGATGGCCGTGCCCGGTTACCCCAACTTCTTCATGCTCTACGGGCCCAACACCAACGTCGGCTCCAACAGCGTGATCTTCGTCCTCGAGGCCCAGGCCCACTACATCGTGCGGGCGCTCAAGCAGTTGCACCGCAGGAACACCGACTACATCGAGGTGCGGTCGGATGCCACCGCGCGTTACCTCGACAAGATCGACCGCTGGATGCAGGGGACCGTGTGGCTCACCAGGTGCAGCAGCTACTTCCGCGCTGCCAACGGCCGGGTGGTGACCCAGTGGCCGCGCAGCGCCCGCGCATTCTGGACGATGACCCGCTGGTTCCGTGCCCGGGACTACACGTTCGCCCCGCCCGAGGTGCGGCCGGCCATCGCGTTGAGCGCCCACGGTGCCGAGCGGCGGTGAAGCTCCCGTGACGCGAGATCTCGTCTTCCGGCTCGACCCGGCACTGCGCCATCTGGCCGCCGCCCGCACCGACCTGTCGCCACCGGTGCTCGGCGTGGTCCGTGACGGCCTCGACCAGCGCCGCGCCGAGACGGCGATCCACGTCGACACCGTCGGCGTGGAGATCGAGCAGCGCGACGTCGCCACACCCGACGGCCGCAATATGACGGTGCGCATCTATCGGGGCGGACCGCCGCCGTCCCCGCCGGTGATCTATTGCCATTCCGGGGCTTTCGTTCTCGGCAACCTCGACACCGACCACCGCCAGTGCGTGGAGCTGGCCCGCCGCGCCCGCTGCACGGTCCTGGCGCTCGACTACCGCCTGGCCCCGGAGCACCCCTTCCCGGCCGCCTTCGACGACGCCGTCACCGTGCTGGAGTGGGCGGTGCGCGGCGCGGTGGAACTGGGGTTGAATCCCGACGCGGTCGCTGTGGCCGGCAGCAGCGCCGGCGGAGCCTTGGCGGCGGGTCTGGCGCAGCGGTCCGCCGAAGGCCACGCGCCACCGCTGGCGTTCGCGCTGCTGCACCAACCGGTCCTCGACGACCGGGAGACCCCGTCCAAGCAGGAGTTCACCGAGACGCCCGGTTTCGATGCCGAAGCGGCGCAGTGGATGTGGCGGCACTACCTGTCCGGGCTCGAACCTGCGAGCACGTCGGTACCGGCGCGCGCCGAGGTGTCGGCCGCGCACCCACCCACGCTGATCACCTGCTCGGAACTCGACCCACTGCGCGACGAGGCGATCGACTACGGCCGCCGGCTGATGGCCACCGGTGTCACCACCGGCCTGCACGTGTTCGCCGGCACCTGCCACGGTTTCGACTCGCTGCTGCCGGACTGGGACACCAGCACCTGGCTGTTCGACCTGCAGGCCGCGGCGCTGCGTCAGGCGTTGCTGTCCTGATCGCCGAGCTCACGCGCGATGGCCCGATGGTAGGCGTCGATGTTGGCGGGGTTGACGATCCGGAAGAAGCCGTCGGGCAGCGGTGACTCCTTGTACGCCTCCACTGTCATTGTCCGGCTGAACAGCGTCACATCCTGTCCGGGACGAGTGAACTTGTAGCGCACCGTGATCCGGCCCGGCATCCCGCCGGTGCCGTCGGCGTCGTGGCCGAGATTGCCGACCGAGTTGAACACCCACAGCCGGGGCCGCATCGCGATGGCGAGATGCCAGGTGAAGATGCGGTTCCCGTCCGGCCCGGTCTCGGTCCAGGTGTCGCCCACCTCCAGCGGCAGCTTGTCGGGGACCTTGCCGACGTGCGCGCTGCCCGGATAGGTCTTCGGCCAGTTCGCCGGGTTCGTCACGAAGTCGTAGATCTCCTCCGGCGACTGGGTGAACGTGGTCTCCGACGTCGTCGTCACGATTCCCACGATGCTCCGTTCGTCAGGGTCCGCCGCCGCGCGGACCGTTCGGACACTTTACAAAAGTATGCGCTGATGTCACGCTGCGGGGTAGCGTCACAACGAGGTCGAGGAGGGCCGCGAGGCATGGATTTCGCCGCTGTCGAATTGGCCGACGAGGACCGCCGCTTCACCGAGGAGCTCCGGACATTCCTTGCTGCGGTGGTGACCGAGGATGTTCGCGAACGCGACCGGCTGACCGGTGAGAACTACGACGAGGGCGTGCATGTCGCGCTGGGGGCGGCAGGCTACCTGGAGCGGGATTTCCGGTCCGAGGCCGACGGCGGCTTCACCGCGGTGCAGCGCCGCATCTTCGAGTTGGAGATCGGGCGGGCTCACACGCCGTGGTTCCACTGGGGCACCACCATGATGGTCGCCCAAGCGGTCGAGCAGTTCGGCTCGGCGGACCTGCGGGCCGAGATCCTGCCACCGGTGCTGACCGGAGAGTGCCGGCTGTGCCTGGGCTACACCGAACCCGAGGGCGGATCGGACGTCGCGACGTGCAAGACGCGTGCGGTGCGCGATGGGTCGGGCTGGATCATCAACGGGTCGAAGATGTTCACGTCCAACGCCCAGAACGCGCAGTTCGTCTTCCTCATCACCAACACCGACCCGCAGGCGCCGAAACACCAGAGCCTGACCATGTTCCTGGTGCCGTTGGACTCCGACGGTGTGGAGATCCAGCCACTGCGGACCGTCGACGGTGACCGCACCAACATCACGTACTACAGCGACGTGCGCGTCGAGGACCGTTACCGCGTCGGCCCGGTGAACGGCGGCTGGGCGGTCCTGCGGGCGGCCCTGGCCGTCGAGCACGGGACGGTCGAGCGCGACGCCGGTGGCCTGCACAAGCTCGCGACGATGACCGAACAGGCGCTGCTGCTGGCCGAGGAGATCGACCGCGTCGCGGGGGAGACCGCGACCGACGGCCGTCTCGACGACGACGCTGTCGCTTACCGCCTGGGGCGCGGTATCGCTCGGCTGGAGGCCGCGTTCAGCAGCCCGGCGATGTTCGGCCGGGTGGCCCTGGCCCAGGCGCTCCGCGAGGTCACCCCCGACCTGATGGACATCGGCGGGGCGGCTTCGGCGCTGTCCGACGGGCTGCGTGCCGAATACCTGTTCCGGCTCGCCGGGCCGACCGGCATCTACGGCGGGACCTTGGAGGTGTTCCGCAACATGATCGCCCAGCATGTGCTGGGTCTGGGGCGGCCGGCGTACGGCGGTCCCGAGTCCTAGAGGTGCGGCAGGACCTCGCAGGCCAGTAACTCCAGCGTCTGGTCCGAGGCGCGGTCGTGGGTGAACAGGACGATCTGGCCGAACCCCTTGTCGGCGAGCGCGCCCAGCCGGTCGACGATCTGGGCGGGGGTGCCGATCAGGTCGGTGTCGTGCAGGCCGAAACCCGGTCCGCCGAAACGCTTCTCCGCAAGCTCGCGGACCCGCGGCAGCGACGCCTCATCGGGGGCCAGGGCCATCACGGCCTCGATCGACATGACGATCGAGGCGGGGTCGCGGTCGGCGGCCTCGCACGCGGTCTGCAGAGCGGCGACCTTCTCGTCGATGACGTCGAGGGCGTAGGTCGGGATGTTCCACACGTCGGCGTACCGGGCCACCAGCGGCAGCGTGTAGCGCTCGCCGATCCCGCCCACCACGAGCGGTGGCCCGGGCTGTTGCACGGGCCCCGGCTCGATCGGCATGTCGGTGACGGTGAAATGGGCGCCCGCGAAGTCGATCCGGCCGTCGGTGAACGCCTGTCGCAGGATCTCCAGGGTCTCGCCGAGTTGTCCGGAACGTTCCGCGAACGTGCCCCACGGCAGACCCGCGCGACGGTGTTCGTCTTCGATGGATCCGCTGCCCAGCCCCAGTGCGAGCCGGCCACTGCTGATCTGGTCGAGCGTGGTGGCCATCTTCGCCAGGGTGACGGGGTGGCGGAACTGGTTGCACAACACCATGTGCCCGATGCGCAGCCGCTGAGTCCGGCACAACAGTGCGGTGGCGAGGGTCCATGCCTCCAGCGACGCGATCTCGGGCACGCCGGGGCCGTAGAGGTGGTCGTAGAGCCACAGCGAGTCGATGCCCAGTTCCTCGCACCGGTCGGCGCGGTGCGCGATGTCGTCGAACGAGAAACCCATCTGGGGGAGATAGACGCCCACTTCCGGCCGCTTCACTGACACCTCGAACTTTCCGACGCCCTGTACATTCGGTTCACCGCATGGTAACGACATTCTCGAAAAACAAGAAGAGTGTTTCGATATCGGTCGAGGAGCGCTGTGCCGTGAAGTTCACCATCACTCATCCGATGCACAGCCACCCCTACAACCCGGAACTGGTCACCGGCAGCGGCATCGCCGCGGTGGCCACGGCGGCAGAGCGGGCCGGCTTCGCGGGGTTCGGGTTCACCGACCATCCGGCGCCCACCCAACGGTGGCTGCAGGCCGGCGGTCACGACGCTCTGGACCCCTTCGTCGCGATGGGATTCGCCGCCGCGCACACGTCGCGCCTGCGGCTGATCCCGAACGTCATCGTGCTGCCCTACCGCAACCCGTTCCTCGTCGCCAAGGCGGGCGCCACCCTCGACCTGATGTCGGACGGTCGATTCACCCTCGCTGTCGGTGTCGGCTACCTCAAACGCGAATTCGCCGCCCTGGGAGTGGACTTCGACGAACGTGCCGCACTGTTCGAGGAGTCCCTGCAGGTGATCCGCGACGTCTGGACCGGCGACGACGTGAGCGTCGAGGGGCGGCACTTCGCCGCGTCGGGCGTCACCGCCCACCCGCGGCCCGTCACCACACCTCACCCGCCGATCTGGATCGGCGGCAACACGGCGGCCGCCCGCGCGCGGGTCGCCCGCCACGGGCAGGGCTGGTGTCCCTTCCGAGCACCGGCGACGCTGGCGCAGACCGCGCGCACCGCGGCCTTGGACTCCAACGCGCAACTCGCGGTCCACATCGAGGACCTGTGGCACCGCTTGGAACTGGCCGGCCGCGACCCGCACGACATCGACATCGCGATCACCAACGACGTCGGCGGGAACCCGGGCGCCGACGACTTCCATGCGGAGACCTACCTGGACGGCGTGCGGGAACTCGGCCGCCTCGGTGTGACCTGGATCCAGGTGGGTGTTCCCGGCGACAGTCTGGCCCACGCGCTCGAGGCGGTCGACGAGTTCGGCAGCACGGTCATTGCGGCGCTGTGAGTTCTGAAACCGGCTGAACCTCAGCCAGTTTGACCAGGGTCTTGCCGATGTTCGCGCCGGTGAACAAGCCGTTGAGGGCTTCCGCACAGGACTCGATGCCCTCGTAGACGTGTTCGCGGTGCACCAGCAGACCCGCGTCGTGGCAGCGCCGCAGATCGGTGAACGCCTCATCGAAGCGCCCCCACTCGTCGAGGGCGTTGAAGCCTTGCATCAGCGCGGTCTTGGACAGCAGGTTCACGTAGTTCGCCGGTCCGGGATGCTCGCCGGTCAGATAGCTCGAGATCACGCCGCACAGCACCACCCGCGCCTTCCGCGCGAGCCGGCCCAGCACCGCGTCGAGGATCGGTCCGCCGACGTTGTCGAAGTACACGTCCACCCCGCGCGGACAGTGCTGCTTGAGGGCGGCCGCCAGGTCGTCGTGGCGGTAGTCGATGCAGGCGTCAAAGCCGAAGTCCTCCACCACCGCCCGGCACTTCTGCGCGCCGCCGGCGATCCCGACCACCCGAGCGCCGGCGATCTTGGCGATCTGTCCGGCAACCGAACCGGTGGCCCCGGCTGCAGCCGAGACCACCACGGTCTCACCCGGTTGCGGGCGGCCGATCCCGGTCATGCCGAAGTAGGCGGTGGCGCCCGTCGGCCCGTAGATCGACATGACCGCGCGCTGATCCACCTGCTCGGCGGGCCCGTCCACCGGTGTGGTGAACAGGTCGTCGCGCACGATGCAGTACTCCCCGAATCCGGTCAGCGTGGTGACGATGTCACCGACTGCGTAACGGTCGCAACGGGATCGGATCACCTGACCGATGCCCGCAGCCCGGATCACCTCGCCGATGCCCACCGGCGGCAGATAGCTCGGTTGGTCGTCGAGCCAGGTGCGCACAGCCGCGTCGATGCCCACATAGGTGGTGCGGACCAGGGCTTCGCCGTCGCCCGGCTCCGGCGCCGGGACCGTCACCAGCTCGGTGCCCCCGGGCCGCAGGAGGCCCTGGGGACGGCGGCGCAACACGATCTGGCGGTTGGTCAGCGTCGACACCCGGCCGAAGTTACCGAACGCCTCCCCGTCCCGGGTCGGTTCCTCAGGACTCGGTGCGCGGCAGGTCGGCTTCGACGGCGACCCGCGTCTCGTCGAAGCTCAGCAGCCCCCCGATGGCGTGGCTCTCGGCCAGTGGGTCGGTGTAACTCCACACCGCATCCTCGACGACGCGGTCGCCGAGGTCGACGTGGTAGTAGGTCGCGTAGCCCTTGTAATTGCAGTAGGTCTCGGTCGCCGACGGCCGCAGGAGGTCGGTCCGGACGGCGGAGCGCTCGACGTAGAGCCGTGGCGCCAGGGCGGTCTCGAACACGACGACCGTGTCCGACGTGTCGACCAGGACGGTGTCGCCGACACTGGCCCGCAGGCGCCGGGACGTGCGTCGGCAGTCGACACGGTGGTACGGGTTGGGCGGGTAGTGGACCAGCTGCCGCCCCTCCTCGAGCCAGCGGTCCACCGCGTCCCAGGGCACCGTCACGTAGCCCGGGGCCTCCGGCACCGGGTAGGCGGGCAGATCTCCGATGTCGTCGACGCGGAACGCGTAGCGCAGGACGTCACCGCGCCGGTGCACCATCAGCGCGCGCTCGGTGTCCAGTACGCGAACGGCCCCGCGGAAAGCCTCGATGCGGCGGGGATGGGGTTCGACATAGATCAGGTCCCCGCCCAATCCGGCTGTGTCGCCGGCTGCGCCGATCAGGACTCCGGCGCGGTCGCCGCTGAGTGGGCCGCGTCCAGCCACCAGACTCATCGGGTCGTCCTCCCTGTCGTTTCGGGACAGCAGTCTACAAACGCCGACCGCGCCGTCAGCGTGAGAGAATTCCGCGACAAATGGGTACACGGCGTTCGGCTGAGCGAACGGGGATTGTCCAGTGAAACGACTCAATGGCGTCGATGCCATGATGCTGTACAGCGAAACACCTGAAATACATATGCACACGCTGAAGATCGGCATCCTGGATGTTTCCCAGGTGGGCGGGTTCGATTTCGACCTGTTCCGCAGCTTCGCACTGCCGCGACTGCACGCTCTCGCGCCGCTGCGCTACCAACTCATCGATGTCCCCGGGAAAATCCACCACCCGTTCTGGGTGCAGAACGACAGAATCGACCTCGATTACCACATCCGGCGCGCGCGTGTCGCGGCGCCCGGAGGACGCCGCGAACTCGATCAGCTCATCGGTGAGATCGCCGGCACCCCACTGGACCGCAGTCGGCCGCTGTGGGAGATGTACGTCGCAGAAGGGTTGGCGGACAACAAGATCGCCGTGATCCACAAGGTGCATCACGTCCTCGCCGACGGGGTCGCCTCGGCGAATCAGCTCGCGATGGCCATCCAGGCGGCCGAACCCGCGGTCGGCGGTGAACTTCCCGCGGTGTCGTCCGAGTCGCGCGGCCGCAGCCGGCTGGTGCGCGCCGCCGGCCGCGATCACCTGCGGCAGCTGCGCCGGCTGCCGGGTCTGATGAACGAGACGGTCACCGGGGTGGCGCGGGTGCGAAAGCAGTCCCGCATCCGCGGGCGGCATCCCGACCTGGCCCGCAACTTCGCGCCGCCGCCGTCGTTCATCAACCACGTCGTCAGTCCCGGCCGTCGTTTCGCGACGGCGCCGCTGGCACTCGCCGACGTCAAGCAGACCGCCCGCCATCTGCAGGTGACTCTCAACGACATCGTGCTTGCCACCGCCGCGGGCGCGCTGCGGGCACTGCAGCTGCGCTACGACGAGCGCGCCGACGCGCCGCTGATCGCGGGCGTGCCGATCAGTTACGACACCTCGCCGGGTCGACTGACCGGAAACGAGTTCTCCTACATGACCCCGTCGTTGCCGGTGCACATCGAGGACCCGCTCGCCCGGGTGCGCCTGACCGCAACGGCCACCGCGATCGCCAAGGAGAACCACCATCTGCTCGGTGCGACCCTGCTGCCGTCGTGGCTGTCGTACCTGCCGCCGACGCTGACGCCCGGTGTGTTCCGCAGTCAGGCCCGCCGGCTGGAGTCGGCCATGGTGATGAACCTGACCATCTCCAACGTTCCCGGGCCCCGGGACCGCGGTGTGTTCGAGGGCGCCACGATCGACGAGATCTACTCGGTTGGCCCGATCGTCGCCGGCAGCGGTATGAACATCACGGTGTGGAGTTACGTCGACCAGTTGGCGATCTCGGTGCTGACCGACGACCGGACGCTGGAGGATCCGCACGAGGCCACCGACGCGATGATCGAGGCGTTCGCCGAGATCCGGCGAGCGGCCGGCCTGTCCGATCAGCTGACGCCTGTCGAGACCGCATTGCCGCTGGCGCGGGCGTCGTAGCCGCACCGAATCTGTTGGCGGCGTGCCGTATTGATGGCCGCCGTTGATTTGCCGTGCGTTCGAGACCTGATTGGTGCTTTACAGATCATGGAGTGAGTGTCACGCTGGGTGGGCGCGGTGGCAGTCGCGCGGTGGGCTGCGAGGGAGACGTACGGTGAGCGCTGGCACGTTCGAGGTGGACGCCGGGAACGGTATCGACAACAGGGGCGACCACGGCTCCGCCAGGCGAGCATCCGACGATGCGCATCTGACCTACGACCTGATCGTCGCGACCACCGACGTGCCGAGTGTCGTCGCCGCAGCCGGAGGCTGGCTCTGCGACCGCGCGCGGGCCGGCTGGCAGGTCACCGTGCTGGTACCGCCGGGTCAGGACGTGCGCGCACTGCAGATCATGGGTGTCGGCGTCGAGTGCCCGGCATCTGTCGCCGAGGTGTTGCGTCGTAGTCCCGCCGCGGCCTGGGCGGTCGACGCGGGCCTCCTCGACAACGACGGGGACGTCCGTCGCGAGGTCCAGCGCGCGCTGAACACCGCCCGGACCGAGGTCACGGTGTGGGGGGCCTCGACGTCGTGTGCCTCAGACCGCCGGTTCACCGCCGTCCGGCATCGGCTCAGCGCCGCTGCTCGTGCGTTCAAGAAGTACGCGTTGGTGACGTGCGGCGAGCGCGAAGAGTTGACGACCACGGAGGACTTCCGCAGTGCCGCCCTGTGGTACGCGGCCGACGGCACCGACCTGGTCCCGATGCCCGCGGGGGAATGATCCGCCGCGGACCGAACTCACTGCAGGTCGCGGTTGCGATGCACCCACCAGCTGCGGGCCACGAAGCTGAAGGTGATCGCGGCGAAGCCGACCATGAACCAGTCCTCGACCCGGCCGGTGTGGTTGCCGTGGATGAGCAGCAGCAGGAACGCGGTGGCCAACAGGCCACCGATCTGGATGACCCGCGGGTTCTCCGCCGACCAGCCCCACTCCGCGGACGGCACATCCTCGACGTCGACGCCGGTGTGTCGCTCCACCTCGGTGCTTGCCACAGCTGCTCCTCACGATCGGGCGGCATGTCTCGCGGTCATTCTGGCACAGGCCTACTACGAGCCGCCGTAGTGGCGTCGCTTCCGGGTCTAAGCTGACGCGGATGCCAGGACAGGGACAGACCGGTGCACTGGCCGGCAAGGTCGTATTCATCACCGGAGCGGCGCGGGGCCAGGGCCGCGCGCATGCGGTGCGATTCGCCCGGGAGGGCGCCGACGTCATCGCGGTGGACCTGTGCGGACAGATCGACAGCGTGGCCTATCCCATGGCCACCGCAGACGACCTGCGGGAGACCGTCCGCCTCGTCGAGGCGACGGGGCGACGGATCGTGGCCGAGCAGGCCGACGTCCGTGACCGTGACCGGCTCGCCGAGGTGGTCACGCACGGAGTCGACGAGTTCGGACGCCTGGACTTCGTGCTCGCCAACGCCGGGATCCTGCCGACCGCGGGTCGCCAGGCGCACGACATCACCGCATACTCCGACGCGGTGGCGGTGATGCTCGACGGCGTCTACTTCACCGTCGACGCCGCGCTCCCGGCGCTGCTGCGCAACCCCGAGGGCGGCGCCATCGTGATCACCAGCTCGGCGGCCGGGTTCAAGCCCGTCAGTACCGAGTTCGGCACCATGAACCACGGGGCAGCCGGCTACACCGCCGCCAAGCACGGCGTCATCGGGCTGATGAGGCACTTCGCCCGATCGCTGGCCGAGAAGAACATCCGGGTCAACTCCGTGCATCCCGGGGGAGTGGCGACCTCGATGGTCCTCAACGCGGCGCTGGCCGAGTGGGTGGGCGAGTACCCCTCCTTCGGTGAGTCGCAGCGCCCGCTGCTGGAGCTGCCGATGATGGAGCCCGGCGACGTCAGCGACACCATGGTCTACCTCTGCGGCCCCGCCGGGCGCTACATCACCGGGGTGGCGCTGCCCGTCGACGCCGGCCTGACGCTGAAGTAGGTCACCTCAGCGCCTCGTACCGGCGCAGCGCCTCGGCGCGCTCCTGCTTGTGGTCCACCATCGGTTCGGGATAGCCCTCCGGGCGGTTCTTGCCGAGCCGGTGCACGTCGACGTCGTCGGGCAGCGCGGCCAGCTCCTCGACCCAGCTGCGGACATAGGCGCCGGTGGGATCGAACTTGGCGCCCTGCAGCGCCGGGTTGAACACCCGGAAATATGGTGCGGCATCGGTACCGCAGCCGGCCACCCACTGCCACCCGTGCTGGTTGTTGGCCATGTCGCCATCGACGAGCTGGTCGAGGAACCAGCGTGCTCCCCACTGCCACGGCAGGTGCAGGTCCTTGACCAGGAACGAGGCCGCGATCATGCGGACCCGGTTCGGCAGGAACCCCGTCGCCGCCAGCTGGCGCATCCCCGCGTCGACGACCGGAAACCCCGTTTGGCCGGCCTTCCACGCCTCGAACGCCTGCTCGGCATCCCGGCCCTCGTCGACCTCGATCGCGTCGAACGACCTGTTCCAGTTCCACCATGCGCTGTCCGGCCACGCGTGCAGTACCGCGGCGTAGAAGTCCCGGAACGCCAACTCGCGCAGATACGCCTGCGGTCCCGGGCCGCGCCCGATGTCCGCGGCCAGTGTCCGGGGGTGGATGGCGCCGAACTTGAGGTGCGCCGACATCCGGCTCGTACCGTCGGCATCGAGGCGATTCCGTTGATCGGAATAGGATTTCAGACCCTCCCCGGCGAACTTTCGCCACTGTCGCAGTGCGGCGGACTCCCCGGCGCGCAGGTCGATCTCGGCGTCGGCCGCCGGGAGCTGGCTGATGCCGCCCGTCACCTCTGCCGGGTCGATCCAGGTGGCCGACGTCGCCGAGGACTGCGCGGGACTGCGCCAGCCGTGCTCGCGCCACGCCGAGAAGAACGGGGTGAACACCTTGAAGGGGGTGCCGTCGGACTTGGTGACCCGCCCCGGGGACACCAGGTAGGGCGACCCCGTGGCCATCCACTCGACGTCGCCCAGCGCGGCGCGCACCTGTTCGTCGCGGCGCGCCGCGAACGGGGTGAACTCCTCGGACACATGCACCGCCGAGGCGCCGACCGCCTCGGCGACGCGGGGGATGGCGGTGCGCGGATCCTCCTCGAGGATCAGCAGTCGGCCGTCGAGGCCGGCCCGCAGGTCGGCCAGCGCGTCGTACAGGTACCGCAGTCGGCGGGCGCCGGCGGTGGCGGCCAGCCGCGGGTCGAGTACGTAGCAGGCCAGCACCTCGCCGCCGGCTTCGGCGGCGGCCAGGAGGGCGGGGTGGTCGGAGAGCCGGAGATCCCGGCGAAACCACAACACGGCGGTCATGGCATTGATGCTGCCCGCAAAGTCGGATAAAGAAACCAGTACGGGGGCAACCGAAAGGACGGATTGGGTGCAATTCTGGTCGGGCGCGGCGTTCCTGAAGACACATGAGGCGCTCGCGGTGGCCCGCATGCTCGATGAGGCGGGCTATGACGGTATGACGACGTCGGACCACATGATCTATCCGCGTGAGTTGCGCTCGCGCTACCCGGATTCCGGCAGCGGCCAACCACCCTGGCCGCCCGAGACGCACTGGCCCGACGCCTGGGTGCTGACCGGGGCGATGGCCGCGGTCACCAGTCGGCTGAGGTTCTCCAACGCGGTCTACATCGCTCCGGCGCGACCGCTGGTCGAGGTGGCCAAGCAGGTCGCCACCGCCGCGGTCCTGTCCGGCGGGCGGGTATCGCTGGCCGCCGGGATCGGTTGGATGCGTGAGGAATACGCTCTGATGGGTCAGGACTTCACCACCCGTGGCAAGAGGCTGGACGAGATGATCCCGGCCCTGCGGACGTTGTGGCAGGGCGGTTGGGTGTCGTGGAAGGGCGAGTTCTACGACGTGCCGGAGATGATGATCGAACCGCACCCGCCGCAATCGGTTCCCATCCTGGTCGGCGGCGAATCGGAAGCCGCGCTCCGGCGGGCCGCCGCCTTGTGCGACGGCTGGGTCGGCTACGCCTACCGGTGGGACCAAGCAGTGGGGTACGCGCGGCGCCTGACGCAGTTGCGTCGTGAATACGGGCGTGAGAACGAGCCGTTCGACATCCTGCTCGCTCTGCTCGAACCGCCGACGGTGGAGCTGTACCAACGTGCCCGCGAGGAAGGCATCACCGCGGTGATGTGCGCGCCGTGGATGGGCGCCGCGTCTGCAGGTGACCCCGACGACGTGGAGCGTTTCCGGGGGCCGATCGAGCGGTTCGCGGAGACCATCATCGCCAGGGTCAGGGACTGACCGATCGGGAAGAGGCCAGGAACTGAGCGCCTGGAGGGGGCGGCCGGGCGACGTTGCCCTGACCGCCCCCGGGTCACAGGGGGCCTCAGGCCGGCGGAAGCAGCACCGAATCGATCATGTACACCGTGGCGTTGGCGGTCTGTACGCCACCGCACACGACGGACGCGTTGTTGACCTTCAGCTGATCGCCCTGACCGGTGACGGTGACGTCGGCACCCTCGACGGTCTTGTGCGTGCCGACCACCGCGGCCGGATCGGCCTGGCCCGGAACCACATGGTAGGTCAGGATTTTCGTCAGCATCGGTGCATCGGTCTTGAGCTTCTCGACAGTGGCCGGGTCCAGCTTGGCGAACGCGGCGTCGGTGGGCGCGAAGACGGTGAACTGGCCGCCGTCGAGTGTGTCGACGAGGTTCACGTCGGGATTTAGTTGTCCTGAAACGGCTTTGGTCAGGGTCGACAGCATCGGGTTGTTCGACGCCGCGACCGTCACCGGGGACTGTGCCATCCCCGCTACGGAGCCGGGGCCGGTGGGAACCTGTGCGGCATAGGCGGCGCAGCCCGGGCCGACCGGAGCGGCGGCCGCGGTGCCGGCCGAACCCAGTGTGAGGCCGATAGCGGCGGCCACCGCGAATCCAGCGCCCGCCAATGCTTTTCCGTTGACAGTCATTCCTCGAGCTCCTTTCGGGGCAGCAGGCCGCGGACGCGACCGCTGTGCGTGTCGTCTTACACCTGCTGTTCGGAGCCGGACTCGGCTTGGATGGGTTGCCGCAGTAAACTTTTCGGATCGCGTGGCGCGAATCCCGAACGGTGGCCGTGCGAATGCACGCGACGACGTACGAAAACGCACAGAGTCCCCCGCGCGCACGGGGCGCGTCGGGGGACTCTGCGGGGCGGGCGGGCAGTGGGTCAGCTGGCCGGCGGCATCAGCACCGTGTCGATCATGTAGACGGTGGCGTTGGCGGTCTTCACGCCACCGCAGACCAGCCCGGCCTCGTTGACCTTCAGACCGTCGCCGGTACCGGTGACGGTCACCGTCGCGCCCTGCACCGTCGGGTGGTCACCCGGAACCTGGTCGGGCGCGGCCTGTCCGGGCACCACGTGGTAGGTCAGGATGTCGGTCAACAGCTTGGAGTCGGTCTTGAGCTGGTCGATGGTGGCCGGGTCGAGCTTGGCGAACGCGTCGTCGGTGGGGGCGAACACGGTGAACTCGCCACCGTCGAGGGTGTCGACGAGGTTGACGTCCGGGTTGAGCTGTCCCGACACCGCTTGGCTCAACGTCTGCAGTTGAGGATTGTTGGATGCGGCGACGGTGAGCGGTTCCGTCGCCATGCCGGCCACCGAGCCCGGCCCTTCGGGAACCTGCTCCGCGTAGGCCGCGCAGCCGCTGCCCACCAGGCCTGCGGCGGGATCGGCCATGGCGCTGGTCGTCGGGGCTGCCATCGCGGAGGTGGTCTCTTCCATCATCGACGTCGTGGTGGACGTCTCGGTCGAGTCCGTGGAGTTGTTGTTGCTCGAACAGGCGGCCGCGCCGAAGACCGCCATGGCGGCCATGGTGGCCGCGGCAATCGTCTTCCGCTGAACTGTGATCATCGCTTTCCATCCCTTCACGGACGAGCGTCCTTGCCCGCCCTCTGCTGACACCGGTGATTCCCCACTGCCCGGGGTACGGATGGGTGGCGACCGTCGACGTCACCGTTGTGTCATATCCCGGGAGCTTCGCTGAGCCCTGCGTCGGCGGGGTGCGGGGCCCGGTCGGCCGGGCGGCACAATGGGTGGGTGACGGGAGCCGGTGACGCAACTCAGCAGGACAGACTCCGGGTGCTGATCCTGGGTAGTACGGGATCGATCGGCACTCAGGCCCTGGAGGTCATCGCCGCGAACCCGGACCGCTTCGAGGTCGTCGGCCTGGCGGCGGGCGGCGGTAACGCCGAGCTGCTGGCGCGCCAGCGCGCCCAGACCGGCGTGCGCCACATCGCGGTGGCCGACCCGGCTGCCGCGGCCACGATCGGCGACGTGCCGTTCACCGGTCCGCGGGCGGCGACCCAATTGGTGGAGGCGGTCGCCGAGACCACCGGTGTCGACGTCGTGCTCAACGCACTCGTCGGTGCCCTGGGTCTGGAGCCGACCCTGGCGAGCCTGGCCACCGGCGCCCGCCTGGCGCTGGCGAACAAGGAGTCACTGGTCGCCGGCGGTCCGCTGGTGCTCAAGGCGGCGGCCCCGGGCCAGATCGTGCCGGTGGACTCCGAGCACTCCGCGCTGGCCCAGTGTCTGCGCGGCGGCACCCCCGACGAGGTCGCCCGGTTGGTCCTGACCGCGTCAGGCGGACCGTTCCGCGGGTGGACTGCCGAAGCGCTCGAACATGTCACCCCCGAGCAGGCCGGCGCCCATCCCACCTGGTCGATGGGTCCGATGAACACACTGAACTCGGCGTCTCTGGTCAACAAGGGGCTCGAGCTCATCGAGACCCACCTGCTGTTCGGCATCGGCTACGACCGCATCGACGTCGTCGTCCATCCGCAGTCCATCGTGCACTCCATGGTCACGTTCACCGATGGCTCGACGCTGGCGCAGGCCAGTCCGCCGGACATGAAGCTGCCGATCGCGCTGGCGCTGGGCTGGCCCGCGCGCATCGCCGGAGCAGCGGCGGCGTGCGACTTCAGTACCGCGTCGACCTGGGAGTTCGAGCCGCTCGACGAGACGGTGTTCCCGGCCGTCGAGCTGGCACGTGAGGCGGGCCGGCGTGGCGGCTGCCTCACCGCGGTCTACAACGCCGCCAACGAGGAGGCCGCCGAGGCGTTCCTTCAGGGCCGCCTCCGGTTCCCGGCGATCGTGCGCACCGTGGAGTCGGTGCTGCGCGCTGCCGACCAATGGGCCGCAGAACCCGCTACCGTGGATGAGGTGCTCGACGCGCAGCACTGGGCCCGTGACCGGGCCAGGCGCGCCGTCGAGCGCGAACCCGCAGGTAAGTAACTCGTCAGAAGGTAGAGGCTGCCGCCCCGTGATGTTCGTTGTCGGCATCGTGCTGTTCGCACTGGCCATTCTCGTGTCGGTGGCTCTGCATGAGTGCGGTCACATGTGGGTGGCCCGCGCCACCGGGATGAAGGTCCGCCGGTACTTCGTCGGCTTCGGCCCCACGCTGTGGTCGACCCACCGTCCCAACAAGCTGGGCCAGACCGAGTACGGCGTCAAGGCGGTACCGCTCGGCGGTTTCTGCGACATCGCCGGAATGACGTCGGTCGAGGAACTCGCACCCGACGAGCAGCGCTACGCCATGTACAAGCAGAAGACCTGGAAGCGCGTCGCGGTGCTCGCCGCCGGACCCGGCATGAACTTCGTCATCGGCCTGGCGCTGATCTTCATGATCGCGATCGTGTGGGGGCTGCCGAACCTGCACCAGCCCACCAACGCCATGGTGGGGGAGACGTCCTGCGTGAAGTCCGAGGTCAAACAGGGCGAACTCGGCGACTGCATCGTCGACAGCCCTGCCGCGGCGGCCGGCATCCGGGCCGGCGACGTCGTGGTCCGCGTGGGTGACACACCGGTGTCGTCGTTCGACGAGATGGTGGCCGCGGTGCGTCCGCTCACCGGTCCCACCGACTTCCTCGTGCAGCGCGAGGAGGACGGGCAGACCCGCGAGTTCACCACGACCGTCGACGTCACCCCGAGCCAGCGCTTCGTGGCGGGCGCCGACGGCGCCGCCCCGACGCCCACCGACGTCGGCACCATCGGCGTGACTGCCGCGTCCTTCGGCCCCACGCAGTACAACGCGCTCTCGGCGGTGCCGGCCACGTTCGCGTTCACCGGTGACCTCGCCGTCGAGTTGGGCAAGTCGCTGGCCAAGATCCCGACCAAGGTCGGGGCTCTGGTGGAGTCCATCGGCGGCGGCGAACGCGACCCCGAGACACCGATCAGTGTGGTGGGCGCCAGCATCATCGGCGGCGACACCGTCGACGCCGGGCTGTGGGTGGCGTTCTGGTTCTTCCTCGCTCAGCTGAACTTCGTGCTCGGCGCGATCAACCTGGTGCCGCTGCTGCCGTTCGACGGTGGTCACATCGCCGTCGCGGTGTACGAGAAGATCCGCAACCTGTTCCGCTCGGCCCGCGGCGTCCTGCCCGGCGAGCCGGTGAACTACCTCAAGCTGATGCCTGCCACCTACGTGGTCCTGGCGCTGGTGGCCGGCTACATGCTGCTGACCGTGACCGCTGACCTGGTCAACCCGATCAGGCTGTTCCAATAGGACGAGGAGCCTTCCGTATGACTTCCATCGGCTTGGGGATGCCGCCGGCGCCACCGCCGGTGCTGGCGCCCCGCCGCAAAACCCGTCAACTGATGGTGCGTGACGTCGGCGTCGGCAGCGATCACCCGATCTCGGTGCAGTCGATGTGCACCACCAAGACCCACGACATCAACGCCACCCTGCAGCAGATCGCCGAACTGACCGCGTCGGGCTGCGACATCGTCCGGGTGGCCTGTCCCCGGCAGGAAGACGCCGACGCGCTGCCGATCATCGCGAAGAAGTCCAAGATCCCGGTGATCGCCGACATCCACTTCCAGCCGAAGTACATCTTCGCCGCGATCGACGCGGGTTGCGCCGCGGTGCGGGTGAACCCGGGCAACATCAAGGAGTTCGACGGCCGGGTCGCCGAGGTCGCCAAGGCCGCCGGCGATGCGGGCATCCCGATCCGCATCGGCGTCAACGCCGGTTCGCTGGACAAGCGCTTCCTGGAGAAGTACGGCAAAGCCACGCCGGAGGCGCTCGTGGAGTCCGCGCTGTGGGAGGCCTCCCTGTTCGAGGAGCACGGCTTCGGCAATATCAAGATCAGCGTCAAGCACAATGATCCGGTCGTCATGGTCGCCGCCTACGAGCAGCTCGCCGCGCAGTGCGACTACCCGCTGCACCTCGGTGTGACCGAGGCCGGCCCCGCGTTCCAGGGCACCATCAAGTCCGCCGTGGCGTTCGGAGCACTGCTGTCCAAGGGCATCGGCGACACCATCCGCGTCTCGCTGTCCGCGCCGCCGGCCGAAGAGGTCAAGGTGGGCAACCAGATCCTGGAGTCCCTGAACCTGCGGCCCCGGGGCCTTGAGATCGTGTCGTGCCCGTCCTGCGGGCGCGCGCAGGTCGACGTGTACACCCTGGCCAACGAGGTGACCGCCGGCCTGGAGGGCATGGACGTCCCGTTGCGCGTGGCCGTGATGGGCTGCGTGGTCAACGGACCCGGCGAGGCGCGGGAAGCCGACCTCGGCGTGGCCTCGGGCAACGGCAAAGGACAGATCTTCGTCAAGGGTGAGGTCATCAAGACCGTCCCGGAGGCGCAGATCGTCGAGACCCTGATCGAGGAGGCCCTGCGCCTAGCCGAGGAAATCGGTGGGGAACCGGGTGGTCAGGATGCCCCCGGTTCGCCCATTGTGACCGTAAGCTAAGGGGAACTGCCGTCCGATCGGGCCGGCGCCGCATTGCCGAGAAAGAGTCCAGATGTCGGCTCCTCCGATTTTCCGCCTCGTCGACGAGCGACGGGTGTCGGTGGTACGCGACAGCCGCGACATCGCTGCGGTGCGCCAGGTTCTCGACGACGATCCCGTGGCCGCCTGCATGGTCGCCTCCCGGGTGGCCGAGCACGGAATCGAGCCCGCGGCAATCGGCGGGGAATTGTGGACGCGGCGCCGCGCGAGTGAATCCCTCTGCTACGCCGGCGCGAACCTGATTCCGTTGCGCGGCGGCCCCGGCGATCTGAATGCCTTCGCCGACAAGGCCATGAGCACGGCCCGGCGCTGCTCGTCGCTGGTCGGACGGTCGGAGCTGGTGCTGCCGATGTGGCAGCGACTGGAACCGGTGTGGGGGCCGGCCCGCGACGTCCGGGCCCATCAGCCGTTGATGGCCCTGGACACCGCGCCCGCGTGCGCCGAGGACCCCGCGGTGCGGCCCGTACGCATGGAGGAGTTGGACGCCTATCTGGTCGCGGCGATCGACATGTTCATCGGGGAGGTGGGCATCGACCCGCGCACCGGTGACGGCGGCCGCGGCTACCGGCGCCGCGTCGCCGGGCTGATCGCCGCCGGGCGCGCCTGGGCGCGGTTCGACCGCGGACAGGTGGTGTTCAAGGCCGAGGTCGGTTCGCAGTCACCCGCGGTGGGTCAGATCCAGGGCGTCTGGGTGCATCCCGACTACCGCGGCCGCGGTCTCGGCACCGCGGGCACCGCGACGGTGTCCGCGGCGATCGTCGCTGGTGGGCGGATCGCCAGCCTCTACGTCAACAGCTTCAACACCGTCGCGCGGGCCACGTACGCGCGGGTCGGGTTCGCCGAGATCGCGTCGTTCGCGACCGTGCTTCTCGACTGAATGTACCGACCATTGATACTTGCGGTATGACCGAAGATGCTCGGGCGCAGCGCCGACTTATCGCCGACACTCTCGTCACCGCGCTCGAGCGCAGGCACGAGGTTCTCGACACGGTGGTCGACGCCGAGGACTACGACGGTGCGATCGAGGCGCTGGAGGCTCTGCTGGACACCACGCCGGAGGCCGCCGAGGCGGTGCTGCGGTTGTCCTTCGACCGGTTGACCAGGGTGGCGCGCCGGCGTATCGCCGCCGAGTTGGAGAACCTGACCAGTCAGGAGCCGGTCGCCGCCGTCGCGGACTCGCCCGGCTCGGCGCGCCGGCTGCAGCTGCGTCCCTTCGACCCGGAGCGCGACCGCGACGTGTTCGCGACCCGCACCGCCGACGTGCAAGCGGCGGGGGATGGCACTCCCGGTCCGCCGGGTGAGCTCGGCGACGAGATCCGGCGCGCAACAGCACGGTTCGCGGCCGAGGAGGCGGTGTGGCTGGTGGCCGAGGTCGGCACCGTCAAGGTCGGCATGGTCTTCGGTGAGCTGACCGGCGGCGAGGTCGACGTCCGCATCTGGATTCATCCCGACCACCGCAAGCAGGGGTACGGGACGGCGGCACTGCGGGCCTCGCGCTCGGAGATGGCGGCCTATTTCCCGGCGGTGCCGCTGGTGGTGCGCGCGGCGGCCGCGGGGTCCTAGCTCACCGGGCTTCCTCCGGTCCGCGCGTACCGGAGGAGCTCATCGACCGACCACTGGTCGTCGGCGTGGCGGCCGTACTTCTCGGCGATGACCCGACCGTCGGTGTCGATCAGGAAGTCGGCGGGCAAGCCCAGGCGGCCCGTCGGTTGCCGGACCTCCGGCGCCCGGAACCGTCCCGCGAGCGCCATGGACATCCCGACGACGATGGAACGCCAGGCACGCGGATCGAGTAATGCACGCGGTGACGACTCGACGCCGAACTGCCGGTAGTAGTGGCGGTCCGGGTCTGCGACGGCGTCGAACGGCAGGTCCGCGACGTGCGGCAGCAGTTCGTCGGCAGGGGAGTGGAAGAACACCACCTCCCGGACCGATGCCGCCCGGAGTTCGGAGTGGCGGCGCACGAACGAACGCAGGTGCAGGTTGCAGATCGGGCACCCGGCGAAGCGCCGGAACTGCAGGTGCACTTTGTGATTCGGGTCGGGAAGCGATATCCGGCCGCCGTCGGCGGTCGGGATCTGCAGATCGGTGATCGATGTCGGGGCCATTGCGCCTCCCGTAAGCGTGCGCTGTACGTCTACCTTTGTGAGGGTACGCTGTACGCTCTCTGCTGTCATGCCCCGACCGCGCTCTCTCACCGACGAGACCATCGCCGCTGCCGCGCTGACCGTCCTGGACCGGGACGGATTGGCGGGCCTGTCCATGCGGACCGTGGCGCGTGAGCTCGGTGTCGGCACCATGTCGCTCTACCGGTATGTGGCCGACCGTGACGAGCTCGAGACGCTCGTCGTGGACCGGGTGCTGGCCGGCGTGGACACCCGGGTGTCGGCGCCCTCCGCGGCGCGCAGGCTGGCCACGCTCGCCGAGCGGGTGCGTGCCGCGGTGGTCGAGCACCCGGAGGTCATCCCGTTGCTGCTCGCGCACCGTCACCGCGCGCCCGGCTCGCTGCGGTGGGGCGAGGCGGTGCTCGAGGTGCTCGCCGACGCCGGCATCGACGGACGCCGCCGCGTGATCGCCTTCCGTACGGTGCTGGCCTACGTCCTCGGTGCGCTGCAGAACCACTACTACGCGCCGCTGGCCGGTGCCGGCACCGACGTGATCGCCGCGCTCCCGGCCGCGCAGTATCCCCGGCTGGCCGCGACCGCCCGGCATGCGCGCGACGTCGCCGTGGAGGACGAGTTTCGGCGCGGCTTCGCGATCGTGCTCGCCGGTTTGGCGCTCTGATGCGCCGGTTGCCCGCGTCCGGGGGTGATCTCGGCAAAGAACCCGCCACCGCTGCGGTGCGCCTGCGGCGAAATCAGTTCGTGACTTTTAACATCAGTCTCGATGGCATCAACAGTCTCATCTGCATCGCGGGGTCTGGCCGTGGCGGCGGTCCTCACTCTCATCGCCGCGCTCGCCGGGTGCACGCCGCGCCCGGACGGCCCCCAGCCCGCGGCCGAGCAGTTCTTCGCTGCACTGGCCACCGGGGACATCGCGGGCGCGTCCGCCCACACCGACCGACCGGACCAGGCGCGGGTGGCGTTGAGCGAGGCGTGGGCCGGGTTGCAAGCCGCGAGTCTGGACGCGCAGATCCTGAGCGCGAGGTACGCCGAGGACACCGGCACCATCAAGTACCGCTACACCTGGCACCTGCCGAAGAACCGCACCTGGACCTACGACGGCGCACTGAACATGGTCCGCGACGAAGGCCGCTGGGAAGTCCGGTGGAGCGCGACCGGACTGCATCCGCGGCTGGGTGAGAACCAGACCTTCGCGTTGCGTGCGGAGTCACCGCCCCGAGCGTCCGTGCACGAGCGCACCGGCACCAACGTGCTCGTTCCGGGTTTCCGGTACCACTTCGCGCTGGATGCGAAAGAGGCCGGCGCGCAACTGATGACGACGGCGCGCGTCGTCGCGGAGACCCTGCACCGCTTCGACAACACGCTCGACCCGCAGCGCCTCGCCGAGGTGGCCAGCTCGGCGGACGGTCCGCTCGGACTGGTCATGCTGCGCCAGGCCGACCGCGACGCGGTGGCCGGAATCCTGGCGCCACTGCCCGGGGTGGTCATCACCCCCCACCCCGACATGGTGCCCACCGACGAGGACTTCGCGCCCGCGGTGATCAACGACGTCAAGAACTCGGTCGCCGATCAACTCGACGGTGAACCCGGGTGGCGGGTGGTCACCGTCAACCAGAACGGCGTCGACGTCGACGTGCTCCACGAGGTCGCCGGAGCGGCCGCTCCCTCGGTGCGCATCACGCTGGACCGGTCCGTGCAGACCGCGGCGCAGAACGCCGTCGACACCACCGGCAAGCAGGCCATGATCGTGGTGCTCAAACCGTCGACCGGCGAGATCCTGGCCGTCGCGCAGAACGCGGCCGCCGACCGCGACGGCCCGGTGGCGACCATGGGCCTCTACCCGCCGGGGTCGACCTTCAAGATCATCACGGCGGCCGCGGCCATGGAACGCAACATGGCCACCCCGAACACGCTGCTGGGCTGCCCCGGCCGCATGGACATCGGTCATCGGACCGTCCCCAACTACGGCGGGTTCGACCTCGGCATGGTGCCGATGTCGCGGGCCTTCGCAAGCTCGTGCAACACCACCTTCGCCGAACTGGCCAGCCGCATGCCGCCGCGCGGGCTGACCCAGGCGGCGTCCCAGTACGGCATCGGCCCCGACTACAAGGTCGCGGGCTTGCGCACCGTCACCGGCTCGGTGCCGCCGACGGTGAATCTCACCGAGCGCACCGAGGACGGCTTCGGCCAGGGCAAGGTCGTGGCCAGCCCGTTCGGGATGGCGCTGGCCGCGGCCACCGTCGCGGCCGGGCAGACCCCGGTGCCCTACCTGATCGACGGGCGCGAGACCGAGGTCAGCGGCACACAACAGCAGCAGGCCCGACCCGACGTCGTCGACGGTCTGCGGCCCATGATGCGCCTGGTGGTGACCAATGGCACCGCCAAGGATCTGCAGGGCGCCGGTGACGTCCGCGGCAAGACCGGCGAAGCCGAGTTCGCCGGGGGCTCGCACTCGTGGTTCACCGGCTACCGAGGCGACATGGCGTTCTCGGCCCTGATCGTGGGCGGCGGCAGCTCGGAGTACGCGGTGCGGATGCTCAAAGGGATGCTCGACGCCCTGCCGCCGGACTATCAGGCCTGATCCGCGCAGTCCGCGGCGGTACCGTGGAGGAGCCATGACTGCCGACAACCACCGCCGGTACCCGGCCGACGCGGTCGAGATGCGGATCTCCGACGCCGATCGCAACGGCACGCTGCGCCGACTGCACAACGCCGTCGCGCTCGGACTGATCGACATCGGCGAGTTCGAGGAGCGCTCCGCGATGGTCTCCCAGGCGCGGCTGCGCTCCGACCTCGACGCCCTGGTGGGTGACCTGCCTGGCCCGGGCGCGATCGTGACGTCGGCGGCTGACCGCGTCGAGCTGCGCGGCGTGCTCGGCTCGTTGAAGCGACAGGGCGAATGGGTGGTGCCCACCCGGCTCGCCCTGCACCGTCGGATGGGTTCGGTCGACCTCGACCTCACCCGCGCCAAGTTCGCCGGTCCGATCGTGGTGATCGAACTCGACATGCGCTTCGGCGGCCTGGACCTGCGGCTGCCCGACGGCGCCAGCGCGTCGATCGACGACGTCGAGGTCAACGTCGGCAGCGCGCACGATCACCGCCGGGACGCGCCCGCCGAGGGCAATCCGCACGTCATCCTCACCGGCAAGGTGGTCTTCGGATCGGTGGATGTCCGCGGTCCCCGCAAGTCGTGGCTGGGCCGGGGACCCCGCCTGCTGCGCGCCGACTGACTCAGCGCGCCTCGAGCACCGCGAAAGTCACGGTGGCCCGGGCGGCCAGCCGGCCCTGCGCGCCGTCGGTGACGTCGACCGCGATGACCGACAGCCGCCGCCCCGCACGCACGACCGTCGCCTCGGCGCGGGCCGGGCCCTCCAGGATCGGCGCCAGATAGTGGATCGTCATGTCCGCGGTCGCCACGTCCTGACCGGGGCCGACGTGGCGGTCTGCCAGCCGGCCGGCCGCGATGTCGATCAGCGTGGCGACCAGGCCGCCCTGCAGCGCCCCGCGCCGGTTCACCAGGTCCGGACGGTTGTCCAGCTCGAGGATCAGGCGTTCGTCGTTCTCCACGACGTCACGGAAGTCCAGCTGAGCGAACAAATGTCCAGGGGTGACCTGCATGGGCGAACGCTAGCATTGGCACATGTCAGTACGGACCGCTCTCCGACCCGGCGTGGTGTCGCCGACGCTGTCGGTGCCCAAATCGATCCCGCGCCCGGAGTACGTCGGCAAGCCGACCGCAGCCGAGGGTTCCGAACCGTGGGTGCAGACCCCCGAGGTGATCGAGAAGATGCGCGTCGCGGGCCGCATCGCCGCCGGGGCGCTCGCCGAGGCCGGCAAGGCCGTCGCGCCGGGCGTGACCACCGACGCACTGGACCGCATCGCCCACCAGTACATGATCGATCACGGCGCCTACCCGTCGACGCTCGGTTACAAGGGCTACCCGAAGTCGTGCTGCACCTCGCTGAACGAGGTGATCTGCCACGGGATCCCGGACTCGACGGTCATCGAGGACGGTGACATCGTCAACATCGATGTCACCGCCTACATCGACGGGGTGCACGGCGACACCAACGCGACGTTCCTCGCCGGAAACGTCTCCGAGGAGCACCGCCTGCTCGTCGAACGCACCCACGAGGCGACGATGCGGGCCATCAAGGCCGTCAAGCCGGGGCGGGCGCTGTCAGTGGTCGGCCGCGTCATCGAGGCTTATGCGAATCGGTTCGGCTACAACGTGGTTCGTGACTTCACCGGACACGGCATCGGCACCACCTTCCACAACGGGCTGGTGGTGCTGCACTACGACCAGCCGTCGGTGGAGACCGTGCTCGAACCCGGGATGACGTTCACCATCGAACCGATGATCAACCTCGGCACCCTGGACTACGAGATCTGGGACGACGACTGGACGGTGGTGACCAAGGACAAGCGGTGGACCGCGCAGTTCGAGCACACCCTGGTGGTCACCGAATCCGGCGCCGAGATCCTGACACTGGCTCCGTGACCGTGCGGGCCGCGTGCGTGCTGCTGATCGTCGCGTTGACGGCCGGCTGCTCGACCGCGGTCTCCGGCAGTCCCACCTGGCCGGGCGCACGGCTGGAGCGAGTTGTGCTCACCGAGGCGGACTTTCCGCCCGGGGTGCTCGTCGAGCGGGTCACGAAGGACGCGAACCGGCCCGACGGTGCCGGGACGCCGCCGGCAATGCTGTCGCGGCCGCGCGGCTGCAGCGACGGCCTGACCCGCGACATCGAATCGACCGCCGAGCGCGGCCCCGGCAGCGCCGCGGAATACGTTGTCGCCTACGACGGCGCCCGCATGGTGATCACGGTGCTCAGTTGGCCGTTGAACCTGGAGCGGCTGGCCGCGACGGCGCAGCGGTGCGCCGAGTACGAGACGTTCTTCGACCCGTCGGCACCGGGCATCCCCATGACCACGGCCAAGATCGAGGGGCCGCGACCCGGCGCGCTCGTCTACCGGCAGACCATGGACCTGCCCGGCTCGGAGAGCAGCGTCTTCTTCTCGTTCGAGAACATCGGCGCGACGGCGGTTTTCGGCATCGCATTTCCCACTCCGGATCCGTCGATCCCCATCAAAGGGGAACTGCCGCAGACATTTCTGGACGTGGTCGACAAGCAGGCGCAGCGGGCCGAAGCCGCGTAACGCCGACGGCAACAGGCGAAAAGCGGCCCGCCACAGCATGCGCGCACGGTAGCTTTACGAAATGCCCTCTGCTCCCATGGTCACCGTCGATGGCTTCGGAGTGCCCGTCGATGTCGCCGGACCGGAAAAGGGGTCGGTCGTCGTCCTGCTCAGTGCGGCGCAGAAGAGTCCCGCGGCTTATGAGGGAATTTGTCAGCGGCTGCACACCGCATCGCTGAAGACGGTGGTGATCGGTCCGGATCCGCGACTGACGGCGAAGTCGGTGGTCGGCATTCTCGACGCCCTCGACGTTCCGTGGGCGCTGCTGGTCGGGGATCGGTCGGGCGGGGAGCTGGCGTGGGAACTGGCGGCCACCCGCCTGGACCGCTTCATCGGCCTGGTGGTGGTGGACCGCGGTCACCCACGCGTCGCCGACCAGGCCGGCGTCGTGCGCGACGAGCATTGCCCGCCGGTGGAACTGAACACCACCGCGCTGGTGAGCAACAGCGCCGCCCGCGCGGTGGCCCAGGCCAGCCAGCGTTTCGTCTACGGCGAGTACCGGGTGGTCGACCTGCTCGGCCGGCGGCAGGCCGCGGACGTCACCGCGCAGCTGGCCGGCGAGATCGTGCTGCGCACCAGCACCTGGTGACTCAGCGCCGGGGTGCCTCGTCCGGCGTCCAGGCCTGGGGCAGACCCGGTTGGTTGGGGAACAAGAAGTCCACGAACGCCGCGGCGGTGGGCTGAGGCTCGTGGTTGGCCAGCCCGGGCCGCTCGTTGGCCTCGATGAACACGTACTCGGGTTTGGTCACGTCGGGGACCAGCAGGTCGATACCGGTGACCGGAATGCCGATGGCTTCGGCCGCGTTGACCGCGACGCGGCACAGCTCGGGGTGCACGGTCGCGGTGACGTCGTGGATGGTGCCGCCCTGGTGCAGGTTCGCCGTCCGCCGCACCCGCAGGTGGGTTCCCTGAGGTAGGACGTCGTCCAGCGAGTAACCCGCCTCCTTCACCGTCGTCTCGGTGACCACGTCCATCGGGATCTTGGACTCGCCGCCGGTGGCCGCGGCGCGACGGCGGCTCTGGGCTTCGATCAACTCCCGGATGGTGTGGCGTCCGGTGCCGGTCACCTCCGCGGGCATCCGCAGCGCGGCGGCGACCACCTTGCCGTCGATGACGACCAGACGCAGATCGTCACCGGGTGCGCGTTGCTCGATGAGGACCTCGGGGTGCTGCTCGCGGGCACGCGCGAGCGCGGCGTCGAGTTCCTCGGGGCCGTCGACCCCGACCGTGATGCCCTTGCCCTGTTCGCCGCGGGTGGGCTTGACCACGACGTCGCCGACCTCGGCGAGGAACTCGTGGTCCTCCTGGTCGTAGGACGCCAGGCGGCCCTTGGGAACTGCGATCCCGGCCTCGGCCACGAGGCGACGGGTCAGGCGCTTGTCGTCACAGCGCGCCATGGCCACCGCAGAGGTGTACTCGGACAACGATTCCCGTGTCAGAACGCTGCGACCGCCGTGTGAGAGCCGCATCTCGCCGGCCTCGGCGTCGAGCACCTCCACCCAGATACCGCGCCGCATGGCCTCGTCGGCGATGATCCGCGCATACGGATTGAGGTCGTCGACGGTCTCGGGCGGGTGGGTGAACAGCGGTTCGTTGATCGCGTTCTTGCGTTTGACGGCCATCACCGGCACCCGGCTGAAGCCCAGCTTTTCGTAGAGGGCGATCGCCGCGCCGTTGTCGTGGGTGACCGACAGGTCCATGTAGGCGCGTCCGCGCTCGCGGTAGAGCGACGCCAGGGTGCGCGTCAGCGCTGCACCCACCCCCGGCAGCGTGGCGGCGGGATCGACGGCCAGCGTCCACAGGCTCGACCCGTTCTCCGGGTCGTCGAACAGGGTGGCGTGGTCGACGCCGGTGACCGTGCCGATGACCGTGCCGTCGTCGGTGAGCGCCACCAGATAGTCCACCGACTCCTGCTCGCGGTGGTTGTCCCAGATGACGTCGGTGGGCGCCGGCACCATGCCGCACCGCACGTAGACCCGGTTCATCGCGTCGGCGTCGTCGCGGCTGGCGAGCGTGCGGATGGTGAAACCGTTGAGCGTGACCGGCTCGTCCTCGGTGTCGGCGAACCGCAGGCGGTAGGTGTGGCTGGGGTCGATGAACAGCTCGGCCGGCGCCATGGACACCAGCACGTGCGGTTCCCGCGCATAGATGCAGATGTCGCGACGACCCTGTGCCTCGCCGCGCAGGACGCTGGCCAGCCGTTCCGGGTCGGCGAAGGTCTGTCCGAAAAGCAGACGGCCCCAGCCGAGTTCGAGGACGACATCGTCGGCCATGGCGTCGACGAGCTCAGGTGGCGACGCGTCGTGCAACGCCATCGTGATGGCTTCGCTGCGTTCGACCGCGTGATCGGGCATGGTCACGCGGCCGGTCCGTTGATCCCGTGGCGCTGCAACCACAGCTCCAGCAGTGCGATCTGCCAGAGCTCGTTCCCGCGTAGCGGGGTCAGCCTGCCGTTCGGGTCGGCGAGGAGCCGCTCGACGGCTTCGGGACGGAAGAGGCCGCGCTCCTTGGCCGCGGGCGCGTACAGCGCATCCCGGACCAGGTTCAGATACGGCCCCTCCAGATGGGTCAGCGCGGGCACCGGGAAGTAGCCCTTGGGCCGGTCGATGACGTCGGACGGAATCACCTTGCGCGCAGCCTGTTTGAGCACACCCTTGCCTTCGTGGGCGGTCTTGAGCTCCGGTGGGCAGGTCGCGGCCAGCTCGACGAGTTCGTGATCGAGGAACGGGACCCGGCCCTCCAGGCCCCACGCCATCGTCATGTTGTCCACCCGCTTGACCGGGTCGTCGACCAGCATCACCGTGGTGTCGAGGCGCAGCGCGCGGTCGACGCCGGTCTGCGCACCCGGCCGGGCGAAGTTGTGGGTGACGAACAGTTCGCTGGGATCGTCAGCGGTGGCGAAGGCGGGGGAGACCAGCGCGGTGTACGCGGACTGGTCTCGGTCGAAGAACGCGGCGCGGTAGCTGGCCACCGAGCCCTCGACCGTCGCCGCCTCCGGCGCGGCCATCGGCGGGTACCAGTGGTAGCCGGCGAACACCTCGTCGGCGCCCTGCCCGGACTGGACGACCTTCACATGCTTGGAGACCTCCTCGGAGAGGAGGTAGAACGCCACGCAGTCGTGGCTGACCATGGGCTCGCTCATCGCGCCGATCGCCCCGTCGAGCGCCGGCAGCATCCGGTCGGTGCCGATGCGGATCTGGTGGTGATCGGTAGCGAAACGCTCGGCGATGATGTCGGAGTACTTGAACTCGTCGCCCTGCACCCCGCCGACCGATTCGAATCCGATCGAGAACGTCTTGAGGCCGACCTGGCCCGCCTCGGCGAGCAGGCCGACGATGAGGCTCGAGTCCACGCCGCCGGACAACAGGCAGCCGACGGGGACGTCGGCGACCAGACGCCTCTTGACCGCGACCCGCAGCGACTCCAGGACCGCGTCCTCCCAGTCCTGTTCGGACCAGTCCGCGCGGTCGGCCCGGCGCGTGAAATCGGGCTCCCAGTAGGTCGTGGTGGTGCGGGTGCCGTCGGGCTCGATCGCGACCAGCGAGGCCGGAGGCACCTTGGTGACACCGCGCAGGATCGTGCGCGGCGGCGGGACCACGGAGTGGAAGGTGAGGTAGTGGTGCAGCGCCACCGGATCGATGCGGGTGTCGATGTCGCCGCCGGCGACCAGCGCGGGCAGCGACGACGCGAACCGGACCCGTTGGTGGTTCTCGCTGAGGTACAGCGGTTTGATGCCGAGGCGGTCGCGGCCCAGCAGGACACGGCCGCTGTCCCGCTCGACGATCGCGAACGCGAACATCCCCTTGAGGCGGTCGACGAAGCGGTCACCCCAGTGGTGGTAGGCCTTCAGCAACACCTCGGTGTCGCTGTGCGAGAAGAACCGGTAGCCCAACGCGCTGAGTTGGTCCCGCAACTCCTCGTAGTTGTAGATGCAGCCGTTCCACGCGACGGTCAGGCCGAGTTCGGAGTCGACCATCGGCTGCGCGCCGGCTTCACTGAGGTCGATGATCTTCAGGCGCCGGTGGCCCAGGGCTACCCGGCCTTGCGACCAGGCGCCCGCGGCGTCCGGTCCACGCGGGACCATGACCTCGGCCATTCGCGCAACGGCACTGACATCGGGTGATTTTCCGTCAAGGCGTACCTCGCCGGTGGCTCCACACACCTGTTCGATCCTACTCTGTGGCGGGCTGATTGGGCCGGTCGTGGCAGCCGTGCGCAGATGGTCACGCTCGGCAGCGCCGTCGTTAATTACCCAGGGCGACCCGGGGCAAACCCGTCGCCGTGAATCAAGATCGAGACGGTTGTCACAGTCCGCGTCTGGTCCGGAGTGTTCTGCGGTCGGGCGAGCGTACGGCCCGATATGCGCTCAATGGTCTGGTGCCCTACCTTTGGACGTGAAAATGTATACGTGCAGTTATGAGTGCTCCCCGCACCGGCACCGGCCCCCAGCCGGCCTGTCGGCAGACGTCCGTAGGAAGGTCAGGCTGAGCTGATGAACGCACGAGGCATGCTGTCCCTGAACGAACTCGAGGAACTCGTCACCGCCGGTGACATCGACACGGTGATCGTCGCGTTCTGCGACATGCAGGGCCGGCTGACCGGCAAGCGGATCTCGGCACGGCTGTTCGTCGAGGACACGGCCGAACACGGCGCCGAGTGCTGCAACTATCTGTTGGCGGTCGACGTCGACATGAACACCGTCGACGGCTACGAGATCTCCAGCTGGGAGACCGGCTACGGCGACATGGTGATGACGCCGGACATGACCACACTGCGCCGCATCCCCTGGCAGCCCGGCACCGCGCTGGTGATGGCCGACCTCTCGTGGACCGACGGCCGGCCCGTCCGGCAGGCGCCGCGCGGCATCCTGCGCTCGCAGCTCGAGCGGCTCGACGACCTCGGCCTGGAGGCGGTCGCTGCCACCGAGCTCGAGTTCATGGTCTTCGACACCGGCTTCCGGGACGCGTGGGCCTCGGGGTACCGCGATCTGCGGCCCGCCACGGACTACAACATCGACTACGCCATCCACGCCTCGACCCGGATGGAGCCCCTGCTGCGGGACATCCGCCTCGGTATGGACGGCGCCGGCATGTTCTGCGAAGGCGTCAAGGGGGAGTGCAACCTCGGTCAGCAGGAGATCGGCTTCCGGTACGACCGCGCACTGGTCACCTGCGACAACCACACGATCTACAAGAACGGCGCCAAAGAGATCGCCGACCAGCACGGCAAGAGCCTGACGTTCATGGCCAAGTTCGACGAACGCGAAGGCAACAGCTGCCACATCCACATCTCGTTCCGCGGTCAGGACGGCGAGGCGGTGTTCGCCGACGACCGCGACGAATTCGGGATGTCGACGATGTTCCGCAGTTTCGTCGCCGGCCAGCTGGCCACGCTGCGCGACTTCACCCTGTTCTATGCGCCGAACATCAACTCCTACAAGAGGTTCGCCGAAGGTAGCTTCGCGCCGACCGCCGTGGCGTGGGGTCTGGACAACCGCACGTGCGCGCTGCGGGTGGTCGGTCAGGGTCACGCCATGCGGATGGAGAACCGGGCACCCGGCGGCGACGTCAACCAGTACCTGGCGGTCGCGGCGCTGGTTGCCGGTGGTCTCTACGGGATCGAAAACAAGCTGGAACTCACCGACGCGGTGGAGGGCAACGCCTACACCAGCGGCGCGGACCGGTTGCCCACCACGCTGGGCGAGGCCGCCGAGCTGTTGGAGAACTCGGCGATCGCCCGTGCCGCGTTCGGCGACGACGTCGTCGACCACTACGTCCACAATGCCCGCGTGGAACTCAATGCGTTCAACGCCGCGGTCACCGACTGGGAGAGGGTCCGCGGCTTTGAGCGTTTCTGATCCGGGCCGGTCCGGGGTGCGTCCCGTGATCGGGATGACCACCTATCTGCAGCAGGCGCAGACCGGTGTCTGGGACGTGCGGGCCAGCTTCCTACCGGCGATCTACTTCGAAGGCGTGACCATGGCCGGCGGCATCGCCGTGCTGCTGCCGCCCCAGCCGGTCGACGAAGCCATCGCCGGACGGGTCCTCGACGGCCTCGACGCGCTGGTGATCACCGGCGGGCGCGACGTCGACCCAGCGGCCTATCGCAGCCCGCGGCACCCCGCCACCGACGCGCCGCTGCCCGACGGCCAGCTGCGTGATTCGTTCGAATTCGCCTTGGTGCGAGCGGCGTTGAGCCGCCGGATGCCGGTGCTGGGCATCTGCCGCGGCGCTCAGGTGCTCAACGTCGCCCTCGGCGGCACCCTGCACCAGCACCTGCCCGACGTGGTCGGCCACACCCGCCACCAGCAGGGCAACGCGGTGTTCAGCACATCCACGATCTCCACCGTGCCCAACACCCGCGTGGCCGCGCTGGTCGGTCCCGGCACCGACGCGCAGTGCTACCACCACCAGGCCATCGACCGGCTCGGCGACGGGCTCATCGTGTCGGCCGCCGACACCGACGGCGTCATCGAGGCCGTCGAGACCGACCCCGCCCGCTACCCCGACCACTGGGTGGTCGCGGTGCAGTGGCATCCCGAGGAGCGCCTCGACGACCTTCGGCTGTTCGCCGGATTGGTCGGAGCGGCAGCAGATTACGCGAACCACACGACACAGAGAGTGAGTAGATGACCGTCAGCGACGTGATCAACCCGGCGACCGAGGAGGTGCTGCGCTCCGTCGAGCTGCTCGACGAGGCCGCCGTCGACGACGCCGTGGCCCGCGCATCGGCCGCCCAGAAAGCGTGGGCCCGCCGGGCCCCCGCCGAACGGGCCGCGGCCCTGCGGGCGTTCGCCGCCGTCGTCGACGCTCACGTCGACGAACTCGCCGCGCTCGAGGTCGCCAACTCCGGCCACCCCATCGGCAACGCCCGCTGGGAGGCCGGGCACGTCCGCGACGTGCTGACATATTATGCCGCGACGCCGGAACGCCTGTCCGGCAAGCAGATTCCTGTTGCCGGCGGCTGGGACGTGACGTTCAACGAGCCGCTGGGAGTGGTCGGTGTCATCACGCCGTGGAACTTCCCGATGACCATCGCGGCCTGGGGCTTCGCCCCGGCGCTGGCCGCAGGCAACGCGGTACTGGTCAAACCCGCCGAATGGACACCGCTGACCACCCTGCGCCTCGGTGAACTCGCCGTGGAGGCCGGACTGCCGGCCGACCTGTTCCAGGTGCTGCCCGGCCGGGGATCGGTGGTCGGGGAGCGCTTCGTCACCCATCCGGGGGTGCGCAAGATCGTCTTCACCGGCTCCACCGAGGTCGGCACCCGCGTGATGGCGGGGGCGGCCCGGCAGGTCAAACGAGTCACCCTCGAACTCGGCGGCAAGAGCGCCAACATCGTCTTCGACGACTGCGATCTGGAACGCGCGGCGGCCACCGCGCCCTACGGCGTCTTCGACAACGCCGGACAGGACTGCTGCGCCCGCAGCCGGATCTTGGTGCAGCGCAGTGTGTTCGACCGCTTCATGGAGCTGCTGGAACCCGCCGTGCACGGCGTCAAGGTGGGCGACCCACGCAACGAGGACACCGAGATGGGCCCGCTGGTGTCCAAGGCGCACTGGGAATCGGTGTCGGCCTACGTCCCCGACGACGCTCCGGTGGCGTTCCGCGGCGCCGCACCGTCGGGACCCGGCTTCTGGTTCCCGCCGACCGTGCTGACCCCGCAGCGCGACGACCGCACCGTCACCGAGGAGATCTTCGGTCCCGTGGTGGCCGTCCTCCCGTTCGACGACGAGGCCGACGCGATCGCCATGGCCAACGACACCGAATACGGTCTGTCCGGGTCGATCTGGACCGAGAACGTGTCCCGCGCGCTGCGGGTGTCGCGCGCGATCGACGCCGGTAACCTCTCGGTCAACTCGCACTCGTCGGTGCGCTACAGCACACCGTTCGGCGGGTTCAAGCAGTCCGGTCTGGGCCGCGAACTCGGACCCGACGCACCCCTGTCCTTCACCGAGACCAAGAACGTGTTCATCGCCGTCCCCGATTTGGAGGTTGCACCCTGATGGATCTGACCCAACGCATGGCCGGCAAGGTGGCCGTCATCACCGGCGGCGCCAGCGGCATCGGCCTGGCCAGCGCGCGGCGCCTGCACGCCGAAGGGGCGACCATCGTCATCGGCGACATCGACCCCGCCAGCGGCAAGAGCGTCGCCGACGATCTCAACGGAACCTTCGTCCAGGTCGATGTCTCTGACCAGACAGAGGTGGACGCCCTGTTCGACACCGCCGCCGAGAAGTACGGATCGGTCGACGTCGCCTTCAACAACGCCGGGATCTCGCCGCCCGAGGACGACCTGATCGAGAACACCGGCATCGATGCCTGGCAGCGCGTGCAGGACATCAACCTCAAGTCCGTGTTCTTCTGCTGCAAAGCCGCACTGCGCCACATGGTTCCGCAGCAGAAGGGCTCGATCATCAACACCGCGTCGTTCGTCGCGGTGATGGGCTCGGCCACCTCGCAGATCTCTTACACCGCCTCCAAGGGCGGTGTGCTGGCGATGTCCCGGGAACTCGGAGTGCAGTACGCCCGGCAGGGCATCCGGGTCAACGCGCTGTGCCCCGGCCCGGTCAACACCCCGCTGCTGCAGGAGCTGTTCGCCAAGGATCCCGAGCGGGCGGCGCGCCGCCTCGTGCACGTGCCGGTCGGGCGGTTCGCCGAACCCGAGGAGCTCGCCGCAGCGGTCGCGTTCCTGGCCAGCGACGACTCGTCGTTCATCACCGCGTCGTCGTTCCTCGTGGACGGCGGCATCAGCGGCCACTACGTGACGCCGCTGTAGCCGACATGTGGGCCTCCCCGGATCCCAGCGACGCCGGTGCGGCGTTGCTGCGTCCGGACCGCCCGGTCAACGCGTTCGAGGACACCGTCGAGCGGCTGCTGCAGACCATTCGGCTGGGCGTGCTGCAGCCGGGGGAGTCGCTGCCACCGGAGCGGGAGCTGGCGTCGCGGTTGGGAGTCAGCCGCGACACCGTGCGCGAGGCGATCCGATCGCTGGCCGAGGCCGGCTACCTGGTGACCCGGCGCGGCCGTTACGGCGGCACGTTCCTGGCCGAGGAACTGCCCGCGCCGCGCCCGGATGTGTGCCTGGGCCGGGCCGAGATCGACGACATCCTGCGGCTGCGTGAGATCCTCGAGGTCGGCGCGGCGCGGATGGCCGCCGCTCGGCCGCACAGCCCCGCCGCACGGCAGGCGCTGCGCAGCCGGCTCGCCGACGTGCGGGACGCGGCCCCGCAGGACTACCGGCGGCTGGACTCCCGGCTGCACCTGGCCATCGCCGAGGCCGCGGGTGTGCCGTCGCTGGTGCCGCTGGTCGCGCAGAACCGGATGCGTCTCAACGAACTGCTGGATTCCATACCCCAGCTCACCCGCAACATCGTGCACTCCGAGGACCAGCACGGGGCGATCGTCGCGGCGATCCTGGCCGGCGACGCGGACACCGCCGAGCGGTCGATGACCGCACACGTGCGGGCGTCTGCGGCGCTGTTGCACGGCTTTCTGGACTGACCCGCCCGCCCCGGGGGCGCCGCGGTCGCTGCGCGGACGACTAAATTGAGCGCCATGGAGGATCAGCAGCTGGTGGAACGGGCGTCGTCGGCGCTGGTCGAGGTGGACACCTCCGGCTGGGCGCAGCGGTTCGATCTGGTCTCCGACCCGCACCGACTGGAGATTCTCCTGTGCCTGCACCGCGCGCCCGGCATCTGCGTCAGCGACCTGGCCGCCGCGCTGGGCCGCTCGGAGAACGCCGTGTCCCAGGCGCTTCGGGTGCTGCGGCAACAGGGATGGGTGAGCAACACCCGCGCGGGGCGGTCGGTCACCTATCGGCTCGACGACGAGACCGTGCACGATCTGCTGCACTGGATCGGCGCGGGGCGCCACCACCACTGAGTGCGCTGACGGGGGCGGGTGATACGGGTCGGCCATGGCGGCTGATGTGCTGCATCGATGCCGCGCACGGCCAACCTCGCTCGGCCAGGCTAACACGAATCTGAATATCTGAACAGTCAGACAGATGTCGGCTGCTGCGCGGCGCTCCGGTTGCGCCGAACTGGGGTTCCCGGCGGCTCTCGCCTAATGCCGCCGTCCCGGCGGCTCTCGCCTAATGCCGCCGTCCCGGCGGCCAGGGCGGCTCGCCACACAACGCCAACAACGCATTCTCCACCACCTCCGGCAGCGCCGGATGGATCCAGTACTGCCCCCGCGCCATGTCCTGCGCGGGCAGGTCGAAAGCCATCGCCTGCACGAGCGGCTGAATGATCGATGACGCCTGATGACCCATGATGTGGGCGCCCAGCAGCATGCCGCTCTCGTCGTCGACGATCAGCTTCGCGAACCCCTGAGTGTCCTCCATCGCCCAGCCGTAGGCCACGTCGCCGTAATCCTGCACCTTCGAACGGATGCGATAACCCGCTGCGCGCGCCTCGTTCTCGGTCAACCCGACCGACGCGATCTGCGGTTCGGTGAACACCGCCGACGGCACATGCCGGTGGTTGGTCGGCATCAAGGCGTCGAGATCGTCCCAGTCCTGCAGCAGGTTGTGCTTCACCACCCGTGCTTCGTGATTGGCGACGTGCTTGAGCTGGTAGGGCGAGCTGACATCCCCGAGCGCGAACACATTCCGGGCGGTGGTGCGTTGGAACTCGTCGACGACCACCCGTCCGCTCTCGACAGCCACCCCCGCGTGGTGCGCGTCGAGTTGGTCACCGTTGGGGATTCGCCCGGTCGCCACCAGTAGGACATCGCCGTGCAGCGTCGAGCCGTCGTCGAGTTTGAGTGTCACGCCGGACTCGTCCGAACTGCCGCCGACGATGTTGCGGCGACTGCGGATCTCCCACTTCTTGCCGGCAATGTCGGTGAACCGCTCACACACCGTGTCGTCGGTGTGACTGAGCATCGTGGTGCCCCGCAGCACGATCGTCACTCTGCTGCCCAGTGAGGAGAACACATGGGCGAACTCGGCCGCCACGTACCCGCCACCGACGATGATGATGTGCTCGGGCAACTCTGAGATGCGCATGATGGTGTCGCTGGTGTGGTGGGCCACCCCGCAGTCGAGAATCGCGGGCGGTACCGTCGCGCGGGCGCCGGCGGCGATCACCACCTGCTCGGCGGTGAACTCCTCGCCGTCGGCAGTGTGCAGTCGATACCGCGAATCATCTTCGCTCACCGCGAATTTCGTATGACTGGCGAACACCTCGACGTTCGGTGACGAGCGCCGGTAGTGCTCGCCCCCGCTGGCCAGCGGATCGATGCGGCCGAAAACCCGGGACACGATGTCGGGCCAGCGCACCCCGTCGAGATGTCCGTCCACCCCGAACTGGTGCGAGTCGGCAATCTGGCTGGCCACCCCCGCGGCGTAGACGAACATCTTGGTGGGGATGCATCCGACATTCAGGCAGGTGCCGCCGAACAGCCCCTGCTCGCAGATCGCCACCCGTTTGTCGACGTATCGCTCGTCGAGAATTGTGTTGCCCGAACCGGTCCCGATGATTGCGATGTCGAAATCAGCCATGCCCCCGCCTTTCGTCCGACGGCGCCGCTGACCGCGCCCCGCCGAGATGGTCCATCAGATACCAGTCCAGCCAACGATCGAGTTCGGCGAAGGCCGCAGCACGCGGCCCGGCCAGCGACAGGAACACGTCGTGCTTGGCGTCGGTGATCGGCACCACGGTGCTGCAATTGCCGATACAGCCCGCCCAGCGTGCGATCTGCGCCACATCGAGCACCGCATCACCGCGCTGCATCTGCTCCGGATCGGAGACCTCCCGCACACTGTGGTCCGACCGCAGGATCAGATTCGGCACCCCGACGTCCAGGCCGCGGTGCAGCCGCGCGTGACCCCGCCGGATCGCGTGCAACCACCCGAAGGTCACCGGAAAGCCGCCGATGGGCTTCCACGTCAGGTCGTAGTCGAACTCACCGGCGTACTCGCGGTGCAGCGACGTGCCGTAGCCGCCCACCCCCGGCCGGCGGGCCACTGAGCGGGCGCGCACCCGGCCCAACAGCATCAAAGCTGCCGACGTCGGCGCCGAGCGCAGCACCCCCGGGCCGTGCAGATCCATAAATGGGCTGTTGAGGACCAGACCCGCCACACCCAGGGCGGCGGTGCGCCCCGCCCGACGCACGCGATCGAGCCACAACGACACCACCAGCCCGCCTGCCGAGTGGGCGCACACGAGCACCTCGGCGCCCGTCTCCGCCGTGATGGTCGCGACCGCCAACTCCAGTTCGGTGTCGTAGCGGGCCAGGTCGGTGGTGAAGTGCGGCGTCTGCCCCGGCCGGTGCGACCGGCCGCATTTGTGCAGGTCGAGGGCGTAGCAGGCGAAGCCGCGGGCGGCGAAGTGGTCGGCCACCTCGGTGTGGAAGAAGTAATCGGTGTACCCGTGCACCAGCAGTACGGCGTGGCGCGTCGCGGAGTCGGGGCCGTCCCGGCGGACCAGCGTGGCCTCGAGTTCTCCCTCGCCGTCCGGATCCGGACCCAGCCGGAAGGTGCGCTGCGAGTATCCGGGCAGCACATCGGGCTCCCAACCAGACACGACAGCCACAGTAATGCGAGGGTGGTCGGAAGGTTGGCCAGCAGCGCGCCGGGATAACCTGAACACCGGTAAGCCGTGCAACGGGCCGCGACCACGAAGGACCACGAACAGGTGTCGAACGCAGAGAAGACAGACGTCCTGCTGGTAGGGGCGGGCATCATGAGCGCGACCCTCGGCGCGTTGCTGCGATTGGTGGAGCCCAACTGGTCGATCACGCTGGTCGAACGCCTCGACGGCGCCGCCGCCGAGAGCAGTGACCCGTGGAACAACGCCGGCACCGGGCACTCGGCGCTGTGCGAGCTGAACTACACCCCGGCGCGCCCGGACGGCTCGATCGACATCGCCAAAGCGGTCAACGTCAACGAGCAGTTCCAGGTGTCCCGCCAGTTCTGGTCCTACGCCGTGGAGAACGGCGTCATTCCGGACGTGCGCAGCTTCCTGAACCCCATCCCGCACGTCAGCTTCGTCGCCGGCGAGGACAACGTGCGATACCTGCGCCGTCGCTACGACGCACTGGTCACCAATCCGCTGTTCGGCTCGATGGAGTTCGTCGACCGCCCCGACGAGTTCGCGCGCCGGCTCCCGCTCATGGCCGAAGGTCGCGATTTCTCCGAGCCCGTGGCGCTCAACTGGACCCAGGACGGAACCGACGTCGACTTCGGCTCGCTGTCGCGCCAGCTCATCGGCTTCTGCGCCAAGCAGGGCATGACCACGCTGTTCGGCAACGAGGTCCGCAACCTGAGCCAGAACTCCGACGGCACCTGGACCGTCAAGATCGTCAACGGCCGCAACGGCCAGAAGCGCACCATCAACGCTCGGTTCGTCTTCGTCGGCGCCGGCGGCGGCGCGCTGCCGCTGCTGCAGAAGGCCGGCATCAAGGAGGCCAAGGGATTCGGCGGCTTCCCCGTCGGCGGCCAGTTCCTCCGCACCGACAACCCCGCACTGACCGTCGGGCACCAGGCCAAGGTCTACGGGCTGCCGCCCCTGGGTGCGCCGCCGATGTCGGTGCCGCACCTCGACACCCGGGTGATCAACCGCAAGTCGTGGCTGCTTTTCGGCCCCTTCGCGGGCTGGTCTCCGAAGTTCCTCAAGCAGGGCAAGGTCACCGACCTCCCGTTCTCGGTCAAGCCCGACAACCTGGTCTCCATGCTGGGTGTGGGTCTGACCGAGATGGGACTCCTGCGCTACCTGATCGGCCAGCTGGTGCAGAGTGAGGGCGGGCGCGTCGACTCGCTGCGCGAATTCGCGCCGTCGGCAAAGGATTCCGACTGGGAGCTCGACATCGCCGGGCAGCGCGTCCAGGTCATCCGCAAGGCCAAGGGCAAGGGCGGGGTCCTGGAGTTCGGCACCACCGTGCTCGCCGCGGGCGACGGCAGCATCGCCGGCCTGCTCGGCGCCTCGCCGGGCGCGTCGACCGCGGTGCCCGCGATGCTCGACGTGATGCAGCGTTGCTTCGCCGACCGGTATGCCGGCTGGACACCCACGCTCAAGGCGATCATCCCGTCGCTGGGCACGCAATTGTCCGATGAGCCAAAGCTTTTCGAAGAAGTGTGGGCGCACGGCACCAAGGTGCTCAAACTCGACAAGCCGGCCAGCGGGGTGCCCGACACCACCGGGACCGAGCACACGGCGACCGCGGCGACCGTTTGACGCCGGAGCCCGCCATGACCGTCGCGCTGCGCCGCAGCTGGGCCAAGGACCTGGACGCGGCCACGCTCTACGAGTTGCTCAAGCTGCGCGTCGAGGTGTTCGTCGTCGAACAGGCCACGCCCTACCCGGAACTCGACGGACGCGACCTGCTGGGCGAGACCCGGCACTTCTGGCTGGAAGGTCCCGACCGCACGGTGGTCTCGACGTTGCGACTGATGGAGGAACACCCGGGCGGGCAGAAGTCGTTCCGGCTGGGCCGGGTGTGCACGAAGCGCACCGACCGCGGGCGGGGGCACGCCGCGCGGCTGCTGCGGGCGGCGCTGGCCGAGGTCGGTGACTTCCCCTGCCGCATCAACGCCCAGACCTACCTGACCGAGATGTACCAAAGCCATGGATTCGTCCGCGACGGCGACGAGTTCCTCGACGACGGGATCCCACACGTGCCGATGGTGAAACCTTGACTGCTTCTGCGCCGCAGGCGCTTTACCCGTTCAGTGCACTGGTCGGGCACGAAAGATTGCGGCTGGCGTTGCTGTTGTGCGCGGTCCGGCCCGACATCGGCGGCGTGCTGATCCGGGGCGAGAAGGGCACCGCGAAATCCACCGCGGTGCGTGCGCTGGCCCACGTCCTGGCCGAAGCCTCCGGCGGTGACGGGGGACAGCTCGTCGAACTGCCGATCGGCGCCACCGAAGACCGCGTCGTCGGCTCCCTGGACCTGCAGAAGGTGCTCAGCGACGGCGAGCACGCATTCTCGCCAGGGCTGCTGGCCCGGGCCCACCGCGGCGTGCTGTACGTCGACGAGGTCAACCTGCTGCACGACCACCTCGTCGACGTGCTGCTCGACGCCGCCGCCATGGGCCGGGTGCACATCGAACGCGACGGGGTGTCGCACAGCCACGACGCGCGCTTCGTGCTCATCGGCACGATGAACCCCGAAGAAGGGGAGCTGCGGCCCCAGCTGCTCGACCGGTTCGGCCTCACCGTCGACGTCTCCGCCTCCCGCGACGTCGACGTCCGCGCCGACGTCATCCGCCAGCGGCTGGCCTACGAAGCAGACCCCGACGGATTCGCCGCCCGCTACGCCGACGCCGACGCCGAACTGGCGGCGCGGGTGGCCCGCGCGCGGGCGCTGGTGCCCGAGGTCGCGCTGCCCGACCGCGAAGTGCGGCGGATCGCCGCCCTGTGCGCCGCCTTCGACGTCGACGGGATGCGCGCCGATCTCGTGGTGGCCCGCACGGCCATCGCCCACGCCGCGTGGCGCGGAGCGTCGGAAGTGGCCGAAGACGACATCCGGGTGGCCGCGGAGTTCGCGCTGCCGCACCGTCGCCGGCGCGACCCGTTCGACGACCCCGGACTCGACGAGGATCGCCTCGACGACGCGCTGCAGCAGGCCGACGAGGCCGCACAGGACGACACGGCCGACGCCGCTCCCGACCGCGAACCGGAGCCCGACCCGGAACCGCCGGGCGGCGGAGGTGCCGAGGCCCCGGAGTCCTCACCGGAAACCGCTGCGGGGCAGGGAAAGTCGTCGACTCGACCCAGCGCCCCACCCGCGGCGACGTTCCGGACCCGCACGCTCGTCGTGCCCGGGGTCGGTGACGGCGCCCCGGGCCGGCGGTCGCGGGCCCGCAACCGCACCGGCACTGTCCTCGCGGCCGCCACCGAACCCACCGAGGGTCACGGCGTGCACGTCTTCGGCACCGTGCTGGCCGCCGCCGCGCGGCGCACCGCGGCGGGTCCGTTGCGCCCAGCGCCCGACGACGTGCGACGCGCCGTCCGCGAGGGCCGCGAAGGCAACCTGGTGATCTTCGTCGTCGACGCCTCGGGGTCGATGGCTGCGCGTGACCGCATGTCGGCGGTCACCGGAGCCACGATGTCGCTGCTGCGCGACGCCTACCAGCGCCGCGACAAGGTCGCGGTGATCAGCTTCCGCCAGCAGGACGCACGGGTGCTGCTGCCGCCGACGAACTCGGTGTACATCGCCAGTCGCCGCCTGGCCCGGTTCGACACCGGAGGCAGAACCCCTCTGGCGCAAGGACTCCTCGCGGCACGCGACATGGTGGTGCGCGAACGTGCCCGGGACCGGGCGCGCCGCAGCCTCGTCGTCGTGCTGACCGATGGTCGCGCCACGGGCGGCCCGGACCCGTTGGGACGCACCCGGATCGCGGCGTCCCGACTGGTCGCCGAAGGTGCGGCCGCTGTCGTGGTGGACTGCGAGACCTCCTATGTCCGTTTGGGATTGGCCGATGATCTGGCGCGTCAACTGGGTGCGCCGGCGGTCCGGCTCGATCAGCTGCGGGCCGACGCTCTCACCGCACTGGTGAAGGGTGCGGACCGCACCGCGGCATGAGAAAGGTGACCTGATGCCTCAGGGCCAACCATTGACCGTTCCCGAGGACGGGCTGACCACCCGCGCCCGCCGTAACGCGCCGCTGCTGGCCGTCCACACCGGGCCCGGGAAAGGCAAGTCCACCGCCGCGTTCGGCATGGCGCTGCGCGCGTGGAATCAGGGCTTCGACATCGCGGTGTTCCAGTTCGTCAAGAGTGCGAAGTGGAAGGTGGGGGAGGAGACCGCGCTGCGGGAGCTGGGGCGCGCCCACGACGAACGCGGTGTGGGCGGACCGGTCGAGTGGCACAAGATGGGGTCGGGCTGGTCCTGGTCGCGCAAGGCCGGTTCGGAGGAAGACCACGCCGCCGCGGCCGCCGAAGGCTGGGCCGAGATCAAGCGCCGCCTCGCCGAGCAGCGGCACAACTTCTATGTGCTCGACGAGTTCACCTATCCGCTGAAGTGGGGCTGGGTCGACGTCGAGGAGGTGGTCGCGACGCTGACCGGTCGCCCGGGCGCCCAGCATGTGGTGATCACCGGGCGCGACGCTCCGCAGGCGCTGATCGACGCCGCCGATCTGGTGACCGAGATGACGAAGGTGAAGCATCCGATGGATGTGGGCCGGAAGGGCCAGAAAGGGATCGAGTGGTGAGCGCAGCGAACCGCGACAGAGGGGCTTGCGAGTGGTGAGCGCAGCGAACCACGACAGAGGGGCTTGCGAGTGGTGAGCGCAGCGAACCACGACAGAGGGGCTTGCGAGTGGTGAGCGCAGCGAACCGCGAGCGTGCGCAAAAGCACAGAATTCCCGGCGCGCCGCGGTGCAGACACGCGCGCTCGCGGGACAACGGGAGGGGTAAGCCCCGGGACCTGGGGAGTGGCGGGTGAGCACGCCGGCGGTGGTGATCGCCGCGCCGGCGTCGGGCAGCGGGAAGACCACGGTCGCGACCGGGCTGATGGGCGCGCTGCGGCAGGCCGGGCACCGGGTGGCGCCGTTCAAGGTGGGGCCCGACTTCATCGATCCGGGCTACCACGGCCTGGCCGCCGGTCGGCCCAGCCGCAACCTCGACCCGGTGCTATTGGGCGAGCAACTGATCGGACCGCTCTACCGGCACGGCAGTGACGACGCCGACATCGCCGTCGTCGAGGGCGTCATGGGCCTGTTCGACGGGCGGATCAGCGACGCCGCCGAGGCGGGCACCGCTCGTGGCTCGACCGCCCACGTCGCCGCACTGCTGGGCGCTCCGGTGGTACTGGTGGTCGACGCGCGTGGCCAGAGCCACAGCGTGGCCGCGCTGCTGCACGGGTTCGCGACGTTCGACCGGTCGGTGCGCATCGCCGGGGTGATCCTCAACCGGGTCGGCTCGCCGCGCCACGAAGCGGTGCTGCGCCAGGCCTGCGAGCAGGCCGGGGTGCCTGTGCTGGGCTCCCTCCCGCGCCAGGACGAACTGTCCGTCCCGTCGCGCCACCTCGGGCTGGTCACCGCCATCGAACACGGCGCGCGGGCCGAGGCCGCGATCGACGCGATGACCGCGCTGGTGGCTCGCCATGTCGACCTAGCGGCCGTGGTGGCGGCGGCCGGCAGCGGGGTCCCCGAGGAACCCTGGACCCCGGCGCTCGCGCCGGTGACCACGCCGGTGACCGTCGCGCTCGCGGCCGGACGGGCCTTCACGTTCGGTTACGCCGAACATGTCGAACTGCTGCGCGCCGCCGGTGCGGACGTCGTCTGCTTCGACCCACTGCGCGACCCGCTGCCGGCCGGCACCGACGCGCTGGTCCTGCCTGGCGGCTTCCCTGAAGAGTTCGGCGCCGAACTGTCGGCCAACGAGACCGTGCGCCAACAGATCACGGCGCTGGCCGCGCGCGGCGCGCCGATCCACGCCGAGTGCGCCGGGCTGACCTACCTGGTCGACGACCTCGACGGAGCGCCGATGTGTGGTGTGATCAGCGGCTCGGCCACGTTCACCGACAAGCTCACCCTCGGCTACCGCGACGCGGTCGCGCTCGTCGACTCGCCGCTGCACAACACTGGCGATCGCGTCGTCGGACACGAATTCCACCGCACCACAGTGCACTTCACCGGGCCGGTGCAACCAGCCTGGCGGTTGCGGGTGCAGGGCGGACGCGTCGCCGACGACGGCGTCGTGCAGAACCGGGTGCACGCGGCCTACCTGCACACCCACCCGGCCGCCCGCCCCGCCGCCATCGCCGGCTTCGTCGCCGCAGCCGCAACCTCTAAGCTCGCCGGGTGACCCGCACCATGAGTACTGACGATGCCTACCTGGTGGGGCTGCGGCTCGCGGGCAAGAAGGTCGTCGTGGTCGGCGGGGGAACCGTGGCCCAGCGGCGCCTGCCACTGCTGATCGCCAGCGGTGCCGACGTGCACGTCATCACCAAGGCCGCCACGCCGGTGGTCGAGGCGCTGGACGGAATCACGCTGACGCTGCGTGAATTTCGTGACGGTGACCTCGAAGGTGCCTGGTATGTGATCGCCGCCACCGACGACCCCGCCGTCAACGCCGCGATCGTCGCCGAAGCCGAGAGCCGCCGCGTGTTCTGCGTGCGAGCCGACATCGCGATCGAGGGCACGGCGGTGACACCGGCCACCCTCGACTACGAGGGCCTGTCCATCGGTGTGCTCGCCGGCGGCGAGCACCGCCGCTCGGCGGCGATCCGCACCGCGATCCGCGAGGCCCTGCAGCAGGGCCTGATCGCCGAGGCCGGCGAGGACGCACCCGGGGTGATCAAGGGCGGTGTCGCGCTCGTCGGCGGCGGCCCGGGCGACCCGGAGCTGATGACCGTGCGCGGTCGGCGCCTCCTGGCCCACGCCGACGTCGTCGTCGCCGACCGCCTGGCCCCGCAGGAACTGCTCGCCGAACTCTCACCCGACATCGAGGTGATCGACGCCGCGAAGATCCCGTACGGCCGCGCCATGGCGCAGGACGCGATCAACAACGTGTTGATCGACCGCGCCCGGGAGGGCAAGTTCGTGGTCCGCCTCAAAGGCGGAGACCCGTTCGTCTTCGCCCGCGGCTACGAAGAGATCATCGCGTGCGCCGAGGCCGGTATCCCGGTGACGGTCGTACCCGGTGTGACCAGCGCCATAGCTGTGCCCGCACTGGCCGGTGTGCCCGTCACACACCGCGGGATGAACCACGAATTCGTGGTGGTCAGCGGGCATGTCGCGCCGGGGCACCCCGAATCGTTAACGAATTGGGATGCGCTGGCCGCGATGACCGGCACCATCGTTTTGCTGATGGCGGTCGAACGCATCGAGCAGTTCGCCAAGGTTCTCCTGGAAGGCGGCAGACCAGCGGATACGCCGGTGCTGGTGGTTCAGCACGGGACCACCACCGCGCAACGGGTTTTGCGGTCGACGCTGTCGGAGGTTCCCGAGCGCATCCGATCGGACGGCGTCCGGCCCCCGGCGATCATCGTGATAGGGCCGGTGGCCGCTTTCGGGGCTTAGAGGACTCTTAAGATTACTGTAGGGTAGCCACTTATGACGGCTCTCAACGATGCGGAGCGTGCCGCCATCCACCGTGATGCTGAGGACAGAGAAAAGCGAGGCGACAAGGTCGCCTCGGATCGAGCTCTGCCCTCGCGCATCGGGGGTGAGACGGCCGGTGGCCGCGGAGGCGACGGAGCACGAGTGGGTAAGACACCGGCATGGTTCCCGTCGCGGCGGTTCATCGCCGCGGTCATCGCGATCGGCGGCATGCAGCTGCTGGCCACGATGGACAGCACCATCGCCATCGTCGCGCTACCCAAGATCCAAGACGAACTCAACCTGTCCGACGCCGGACGCAGCTGGGTCATCACGGCCTATGTGCTGACCTTCGGCGGTCTGATGCTGCTCGGCGGACGCCTCGGCGACACCATCGGCCGCAAACGCACGTTCATCGTGGGCGTCACCCTGTTCACGATCGCCTCGATCCTGTGCGGAATCGCGTGGGACGAGGCCACCTTGGTGATCGCGCGCCTGCTCCAGGGTGTCGGTGCGGCCATCGCCTCCCCGACGGCGCTGGCGCTGATCGCCACGACGTTCCCCAAGGGCCCGGCCCGTAACGCCGCGACCGCGGTGTTCGCCGCGATGACCGGCGTCGGATCGGTGATGGGCCTGGTGGTCGGCGGCGCGCTGACCGAGGTGTCCTGGCGCCTGGCGTTCCTGGTGAACGTGCCGATCGGCCTGATCATGATCTATCTGGCCCGCAAGACACTGCGCGAGACCAACCGCGAACGGCTCAAGCTCGACGCGGCCGGTGCGCTGCTGGCGACCATGGGCTGCACCGCGGCGGTGTTCGCGTTCTCGATGGGCCCCGAGGCCGGTTGGACCTCGCCGGTCACCCTCGGCTCCGGCGCGGCCGCGCTGGGCTGTCTGATCGCGTTCCTGTGGGCCGAGCGCACCGCCGAGAACCCCGTCGTGCCGTTCGAGCTGTTCCGCGACCGCAACCGCGTCGCCACCTTCGCCGCGGTGTTCTTGGCCGGTGGCGTGATGTTCACGCTGACCGTGCTGATCGGCCTGTACGTGCAGGACATCATGGGCTACAGCGCGCTCAAGGCCGGTGTCGGCTTCATCCCGTTCGTCATCGCGCTGGGGATCGGCCTGGGACTGTCGTCGGCCCTGGTGTCGAAGTTCCCCCCGCGTCTGCTGGTGATCGGTGGCGGCGTGCTGGTGCTGGCCGCGATGCTCTACGGATCGACGCTTGACGCCGACATCCCGTACTTCCCGAACCTCGTACTGCCCATCACGATCGGCGGCATGGGTATCGGCATGATCGTGGTGCCGCTGATGCTCTCGGCCATCGCCGGGGTCGGATTCGACCAGATCGGCCCCGTGTCGGCGATCGCGCTGATGCTGCAGAACCTCGGCGGCCCGGTCGTGCTGGCGATCATCCAGGCGGTCATCACGTCACGCACCCTGTACCTGGGCGGGACCACCGGCCCGGTCAAGGACATGAACCCCGCGCAGCTGCACGCCCTGGACCAGGGCTACACCTACGGCCTGCTGTGGGTCGCCGCGGTTGCGGTGATCGTCGGCGGTGCGGCGCTGTTCATCAAGTACACCGCCGAGCAGGTGGCGCATGCGCAGGAAGTCAAGGACGCGATCGACGCCGGAGAGCTTTAAGTCGCGCGGCAAGTAAGGTGATCGCTCGTGATCACCCGCATGTCCGAGCTCTTTCTCCGCACTCTTCGCGACGATCCCGCTGACGCGGAGGTCCCCAGCCACAAGCTGCTCATCCGGGCCGGCTATGTCCGTCCCGTGGGTCCCGGGCTGTACAGCTGGCTGCCCCTCGGACTGAAGGTGCTGCGCAAGATCGAGAAGATCGTGCGCGACGAGATGAACGCCATCGGCGGTCAGGAGATCCTGTTCCCGGCGCTGCTGCCGCGCGCCCCGTACGAGACGACCAACCGCTGGACCGAGTACGGCGACACGCTGTTCCGGCTGCAGGACCGCCGTGGCAACGACTACCTGTTGGGTCCCACCCACGAAGAGATGTTCACCCTGACCGTCAAGGGTGAGTACTCGTCGTACAAGGACTTCCCGCTGCGGCTCTACCAGATCCAGACCAAGTACCGCGACGAAGCCCGCCCGCGCGCCGGCATCCTGCGCGGCCGCGAGTTCCTGATGAAGGACTCCTATTCCTTCGACATCGACGACGAGGGTCTGAAGAACGCCTACCACGCCCACCGCGAGGCCTACCAGCGGATCTTCGACGCACTCGCCATCCGCTACGTCATCGTCTCCGCGGTGTCCGGCGCCATGGGCGGCAGCGCCTCCGAGGAGTTCCTGGCCGAGAGCGAGGTCGGCGAGGACACCTACGTGCGGTGCGTGGAGTCCGGATACGCCGCCAACGTCGAGGCCGTCGTCACCCACGCGCCCGACCCGCTGCCCATCGAGGGCCAGCCCGCCGCGCAGGTCCACGACACCCCGGACACCCCCACCATCGCCACCCTGGTCGACTGGGCCAACAGCGCCGACCTGCCGCAGTTCGGCGGGCGGGCGGTGACGGCCGCCGACACCCTCAAGAACGTGATGCTCAAAGTCCGCGAACCCGGCGGTGACTGGGAACTCCTGGGCATCGGGGTGCCCGGAGACCGCGAGGTCGATGACAAGCGCCTCGGCGCCGCTTTGGACCCGGCCGAGTACGCGCTGCTCGACGACGCCGACTTCGCCAAGCATCCGTTCCTGGTGAAGGGCTACATCGGGCCGCGGGCACTGCAGGCCAACGGGGTGCGCTACCTCGTCGACCCCCGGGTTGTCGACGGGACGTCCTGGATCACCGGCGCCGACGAACCCGGCCACCACGTGGTCGGGCTGGTCGCGGGCCGCGACTTCACCCCGGACGGCACCATCGAGGCCGCCGAGGTGCGCGAGGGTGATCCGTCGCCCGATGGCGCCGGTCCGCTGGTCGCCGCGCGCGGCATCGAGATCGGACACGTCTTCCAGCTCGGGCGCAAGTACGCCGACGCGTTCAACGCCGACGTGCTCGGCGAGAACGGCAAGCCGGTGCGGCTGACGATGGGCAGCTACGGCATCGGGGTGTCCCGCCTGGTCGCGGTCATCGCCGAGCAACACCACGACGAGATGGGCCTGCGCTGGCCGGCCTCGGTGTCGCCGTTCGGCGTGCACGTGGTGATCGCCAACAAGGACCCCGAAGCCCGCACCGGGGCCACCGAACTGGCCACCGAGTTGGAGCAGATGGGCGTCGACGTGCTGCTGGACGACCGCCAGGCGTCGCCGGGCGTGAAGTTCAAGGACGCCGAACTGCTGGGCGTGCCGTGGATCGTCGTCGTCGGACGCGGCTGGGCAGACGGCGTGGTGGAACTGCGCGACCGGTTCAGCGGTGAGAAGCGCGACGTGCCGGCCGCCACCGCAGCCACGGAGATCGCCGCCGCGATCCGCTGAGGGGCTACTCGGTGCCGCCCGGGAAGGGGACGGCGACCGGCCGGGTCTTCCGGGCCGCGCGCCACCGCGCCGCGGTCACGGCGGTCTCGATCATCGCGGCGACGGCGAACGCGCGCACCGACTCGTCGGTGACGTGTTCGACGACGGCGCGCCACGCGGTCGCGCCGTCCTCCTCCATCCGCACGGCGAGCTCGGCCGCCGCCGCGGGGTCATCGACGTCGGTCGGCAGCCGGTACCCGGCCGCCGGCAGCGGAGGGGTCACGCCCTGCTCCTCGAGCAGCGCGATCGCTTCCTCGCGGCGCCGCCGGTGTTCGGCCATCGCGTCGGCCACCAGGTAGTTGATCTCCGGTTCGGAGTGCGCCGACACAATGCCGTAGCCGTAGATGGCGGCGTGTTCGGTGGCCACGGCGTCGAACAGGGCGCCGTCGACCATGTCGCTGGGACGGACGGGGGTCGGCTCGGCCGAGGTCATCGTGATCCTCCGGGTGGGCTCAGCGCGACGGTGTAGGCCGCGGTGCACGCCGCGGCGATCGACGCCAGCAGCCCCGCCCGGTAGCCCGACAGCGCGGCGGCGGCGGATGCGGCACTGTCGGCCGACGCGCGCAGCGCACCCGTCACATCCCTGGCGGTCGGCGCCGGCGGTGCGGGGGTGCTCGCGGCGGTGGACGTCGCGGTGGTCACCGTCACCGATGGCGTCGGGGCGGCCCGGCCGGTCATCCGCACGATCTCGTCGGACAGTGCTTCGGCGTGGGCGGCCCGCATCGCGGCGACGTCGGTCAGCGCATCGGCCATCGGACCGCGCGTCACGGCGGCGACGTCGGCGGCCAGCGCGCTGTCCGCGCGGGCCCGGTCCAGCGCGGTGGTGAAGTCGTCGAGGTCCGGTGGTGGCGGGGGAGCCGAGCACCCGGCCGACGTCAGTGCGGCGGCGCCCAACACCGCGAGTCCGGCCGCTCCGGCCAGCACGCGTCGGCGGTTGACGGTCGGCGGACTGCTCGGCACGTGCCACATCCTGCCAGGCGCCCGGAGCCGGCCCGAGCACACGGTCTTTTGCGGCAGGAGCATGCCGGCGCTGGCGTATCGTTGGGAAAGTTCGCAGCGCCCTGCTGCGACCGCGTCCGGACAATTCAACATGAGGAGCTCGCCGTGGCTGAGCGGTCTGCGGGATTGCCGTCGCAACGACAGGTGATCGAACTGCTCGAGGGGGCCTTCGCGCGCGCCGGATACGACCTCGAGGACGTCGTGCTCGACACAGCCGCCCGACCGCCCCGCATCACCGTCGTCGCCGACAGCGACTCTGGTCTCGACCTCGACGCCGTCGCGACGCTGTCGCGCACGGCCTCGGCTCTCCTCGACGAACTCGACACCCCCGCCTACGTGCTGGAGGTGACGTCCCCCGGCGTCGACCGGCCCCTGACCACGCCCACGCACTTCCGCCGCGCCCAGGGGCGCAGGGTGGAGATGACGCTGGCCGATGGGTCTACAGTGACCGGGCGCCTCGGGCCCCTCGACGGGGAATCCGTGCGTATCGTGGTGCGCCCGACTGCGCGCGCCGAGCTCACCGTCCGCGACATCGCGTTGGAGAGCATTGTCAAAGCTGTTGTCCAGGTTGAGTTTTCGCCGCCCAATCCGCGTGAGCTGGAGCTGGCCGGCCAATTCGGAAAGGAGGGCTAGAGCGTGAACATCGACATGGCAGCCCTGCATGCGATCGAGGCCGACAAGGGGATCAGCGTCGACATCGTCGTCGACACGATCAAGTCGGCGCTGCTGACGGCCTATCGGCACACCGAAGGCCACGAGCCCGATGCCCGCATCGACATCGACCGCAAGACCGGTGTGGTCAAGGTCATGGCGCGGGAGACCGATGCCGACGGCAACGTGCTCCACGAGTGGGACGACACCCCCGAGGGGTTCGGCCGTATCGCGGCGACCACCGCGCGGCAGGTCATCCTGCAGCGCCTCCGCGACGCGGAGAACGAGAAGAACTACGGCGAGTTCTCGGCCAAGGAAGGCGACATCGTCGCCGGCGTCATCCAGCGCGACGCGCGCGCCAACGCCCGCGGTCTGGTCGTGGTGCGGATGGGCAGCGAGACCAAGGGCAACGAGGGCGTCATCCCGGTGGCCGAACAGGTCCCCGGGGAAAGCTACGAGCACGGCGACCGGTTGCGCTGCTACGTCGTCGGGGTGAGCCGCGGAGCGCGCGAACCTTTGATCACGCTGTCGCGGACGCACCCCAACCTGGTGCGCAAGCTGTTCTCCCTGGAGGTCCCCGAGATCGCCGACGGGTCGGTCGAGATCGTCGCCGTCGCCCGCGAGGCCGGTCACCGGTCCAAGATCGCCGTCGCGTCGCGTCAGCCCGGGCTCAACGCCAAGGGCGCCTGCATCGGCCCGATGGGGCAGCGTGTGCGCAACGTGATGAGCGAGCTGTCCGGGGAGAAGATCGACATCATCGACTACGACGAGGACCCGGCCCGGTTCGTGGCCAACGCGCTGTCCCCGGCGAAGGTGGTGTCGGTGACCGTCATCGACGAGGCCGCCCGGGCCGCGCGCGTCATCGTTCCCGACTTCCAGCTGTCGCTGGCCATCGGCAAGGAAGGCCAGAACGCGCGGCTGGCCGCCCGGTTGACCGGGTGGCGGATCGACATCCGCAGCGACGACGCGGCCGCCGACGCCGGGCCCGAGCGGCGGCACCCCCGGCCGGACGCAGTGGGGGAGCACTGAGCGGGAGCGAACTTGGGGCACTGAGCGGGAGCGATCGTCGGGCACTGACCCGCCGCGCCACGCCGCGCCGCATCGGCTTACCGCACCGCTTTCTTTTACACCCCGCAATGGCGGTAGACTCACCTGTGATCCAGCGCGAGACATCGGCTCGGATGCGCAGAAACACGGTCGACTCCTCGGAGGGGCCGGTGCGGACGTGCATCGGATGCCGAAAACGAGAGTTGGCCGTCGAACTGCTTCGAGTTGTCGTTGTTGCCGGCGGAGACGGTTCCGGGAATGGTCCCGGCGTCGTCACCGTTGACGCAGCGAAGGCGCTGCCGGGGCGGGGTGCCTGGCTGCATCCCGATCCACAGTGTCTGCACGCGGCGATTCGCCGGCGAGCATTCGGCCGAGCGTTACGGATCACCGGTTCACCGGACATCACCGCGGTGACAGAGCACTTCGGCACCACCGCCGAGGCGCACTGATCACCCGGCCGAAGAAGAACAGGTAGCGAAGAACATGAGCACACCGTGAAGTCCCGATGACCATGCGTCATAGCTAAACCGAGGCGCGGCGCCTACCACCGCTGTCGCCTCCAGACAGGAGAAGTAGTGGCAGGTAAGGCCCGCGTGCACGAGTTGGCTAAGGAACTCGGTGTCACAAGCAAAGAAGTACTCGCCCGGCTGAGTGAACAGGGCGAATTCGTAAAATCCGCATCATCGACCGTCGAGGCCCCGGTAGCCCGCCGTCTGCGTGAGTCGTTCGGTGGCGGCAAGTCCGCGGCCGACAAGGCCCCCGCCGGCAGCAGCAACGGCGCTCCCAAGCCGTCTGCCCCGAAGCCGGCCGCTCCCAAGCCGGCCGCTCCGGCGGCGCAGCAGCAACCGGCTCCGCCGGCTCCTCCGGCCGAGCCCGAGGCACCGCGGCCCGTCCCGGGTCCGCCCGCGGCACCGGCCGCGCCGGCCGCACCGGCTGCACCGGCTGCGGCAGCCACGCCGCCGGCCGCTCCTGCGGGCCCGCGGCCCGGCCCCACACCGGGTCCGCGCCCCGGCCCGCCGGCACCCAAGCCCGGCGCCCCGAAGCCCGCAGCGCGCACCCCGCGCGTCGGCAACAACCCGTTCTCCTCGCAGCAACCGGTCGAGCGAGCGATCCCGAGGCCGCAGGCACCCCGCCCCGGTCCCGGCGGACCCCGTCCCGGTGGTGGACCGCGCCCCGGCGCCACGCCCGGCAACATGCCTCCGCGTCCGCAGGGCGCACGCCCCGGCGCCGGCCCCCGGCCCACGCCCGGCGGCGGACCTCGTCCCGGTGCCGGCCCCCGGCCCACGCCCGGCGGCGGCGGTCGCCCGGGTGGCGGCGGTGGCGGTAACTACCGCGGCGGCGGTGCCGGTGGCGGTGCGCCCGCAGGCGGCGGCGGCGGATTCCGCGGCCGTCCCGGCGGCGGTGGCCGTCCCGGTCAGCGCGGCGGTGCCGCAGGTGCGTTCGGCCGTCCCGGCGGCGCTCCCAAGCGGGGACGCAAGTCGAAGCGCGCGAAGAGGGCCGAATACGAGAGCATGCAGGCTCCGGTCGTCGGTGGCGTGCGGTTGCCGCACGGCAACGGTGAGACCATCCGGCTGGCGCGCGGCGCGTCGCTGAGCGACTTCGCCGAGAAGATCGACGCCAACCCGGCCTCGCTGGTGCAGGCGCTGTTCAACCTGGGCGAGATGGTCACCGCGACGCAGTCCGTCGGCGACGACATCCTCGAACTGCTCGGCGGCGAGATGAACTACAAGGTTCAGGTCGTTTCGCCCGAGGACGAGGACCGCGAACTGCTCGAGTCCTTCGACCTGACCTACGGCGAAGACGAGGGCAGCGAGGACGACCTCGAGTTCCGGCCCCCGGTGGTCACTGTCATGGGTCACGTCGACCACGGCAAGACCCGACTGCTCGACACCATCCGGAACGCCACGGTGCGTGAGGGCGAGGCCGGCGGCATCACCCAGCACATCGGTGCCTACCAGGTGACCGTCGACCTCGACGGCAACGAGCGTCCGATCACCTTCATCGACACCCCGGGTCACGAGGCGTTCACCGCCATGCGTGCCCGCGGCGCGAAGGCCACCGACATCGCGATCCTGGTGGTCGCCGCCGACGACGGCGTCATGCCGCAGACGGTGGAAGCCGTCAACCACGCGCAGGCGGCCGACGTGCCGATCGTGGTTGCGGTCAACAAGATCGACAAGGAAGGTGCCGACCCGGCCAAGATCCGCGGTCAGCTCACCGAGTACGGGCTGGTGCCCGAGGAGTACGGCGGCGACACGATGTTCGTCGACATCTCCGCCAAGCAGGGCACCAACATCGAGGCGCTGCTGGAAGCGGTCATCCTGACCGCCGACGCATCCCTGGACCTGCGGGCCAACCCCGACATGGAAGCCCAGGGTGTGGCGATCGAAGCGCACCTGGACCGCGGTCGCGGTCCGGTGGCCACCGTGCTCATCCAGCGCGGCACGCTGCGGGTCGGCGACTCGGTCGTCGCCGGCGACGCCTACGGGCGCGTCCGCCGCATGGTCGACGAGCACGGCGAGGACGTCGCCGAGGCGCTGCCCTCGCGGCCGGTCCAGGTCATCGGCTTCACGTCGGTGCCCGGTGCGGGCGACAACTTCCTCGTCGTCGACGAGGACCGCATCGCCCGGCAGATCGCCGACCGCCGCAGCGCGCGCAAGCGCAACGCGCTGGCCGCACGCAGCCGCAAGCGCATCAGCCTCGAGGACCTGGATTCGGCGCTGAAGGAAACCAGCCAGCTGAACCTGATCCTCAAGGGCGACAACGCCGGTACGGTCGAGGCGCTCGAGGAGGCCCTGCTGGGCATCCAGGTCGACGACGAGGTGCAGCTGCGGGTCATCGACCGCGGTGTCGGTGGCGTGACCGAGACCAACGTCAACCTGGCGTCGGCCTCGGATGCGATCATCATCGGCTTCAACGTCCGCGCCGAGGGCAAGGCCACCGAGCTCGCCAACCGCGAGGGTGTGGAGATCCGCTACTACTCGATCATCTACCAGGCGATCGACGAGATCGAGGCCGCGCTCAAGGGCATGCTCAAGCCGGTCTACGAGGAGAAGGAGCTCGGCCGCGCCGAGATCCGCGCGGTCTTCCGCTCGTCGAAGGTCGGCAACATCGCCGGCTGCCTGGTGCAGTCGGGGATCATGCGCCGCAACGCCAAGGCTCGGCTGCTGCGCGACAACGTGGTGGTCGCCGAGAACCTCACGGTCTCCTCGCTCAAGCGCGAGAAGGACGACGTCACCGAGGTGCGCGAGGGTTACGAGTGCGGTCTGACTCTGACCTACAACGACATCAAGGAAGGCGACGTGATCGAGACCTACGAGCTGGTCGAGAAGGCGCGGGTCTAGTGATGAGCGCTTGCGCGAAGAACCGAGGGCGCAGTGGCTGACCCAGCCCGGGCGCGTCGGCTGGCCAAACGCATCAGCACGGTCGTCGCGTCGGCAATCGAGTACGAGATCAAGGATCCTCGTCTCGCCGGCGTGACGATCACTGATGCCAAGGTCACCAACGACCTGCACGACGCCACGCTGTTCTACACGGTGATGGGCACCTCGCTGGACGAGGAACCCGATTACGCGGCCGCGGCCGCGGCGCTGGACAAGGCCACCGGGGTACTGCGCTCGAAGATGGGCGCGAACCTCGGTGTCCGGTTCACACCGACCCTCACCTTCGTCCGGGACACGGTGCCCGACGCCGCGAACCGGATGGAGGAGCTGCTGGCCCGGGCGCGGGCCGCGGATGAGGATTTGGCCAGAGTTCGTCAAGGCGCCAAGCCAGCCGGCGACGCTGACCCGTACCGTGTAAGCGGGGAGGACCAGGGTGACCGGGGGCCGGATGCTGAGGACGCTGGTGACCGCGACAGACTCGAGGACTGATGCACTGACGACGGGTACACGCGTGGACGCTGCTGCGGCCGCGGAGCTGGTGTCATCGGCTCGGTCGATCAGCGTCGTCTGTCACGTGTTCCCCGACGCCGACACCATCGGTGCCGGTTTGGCGTTGGCGCTGGTCTGCGAACAGGCAGGCACCGACGTCCAGGTCAGTTTCGCCGCACCCGACGCGCTACCGGAATCCCTCTACACCCTGCCCGGCTGTCACCTGCTGGTGCCGCCGGACCAGATGCGGCGCGACGCAGACCTCGTGGTCACCGTGGACATCCCGAGCGTCAACCGGCTCGGTGACCTCGGCGAGCTCGTCGCGCCCGGCCGGCAAGTGCTGGTCATCGACCATCACGCGTCCAACACGTTGTTCGGCACCGCCAACTTCGTCGATGTGGCCGCCGACTCGACCACCATGCTGGTCGCCGAGCTGCTCGACGCGTGGGGCAAGCCGCTCGACGTCGCCGTGGCGCACTGCCTGTACGCGGGCCTGACCACCGACACCGGGTCGTTCCGCTGGGCCAGCGCCCGCGCGCACCGGCTGGCAGCGCGGCTGGTCGAGATCGGCGTCGACAACGCCGGGATCAGCCGCACGCTGCTCGACACCCATCCGTTCGCGTGGCTGCCGATGCTCTCGCGGGTGCTGGGATCGGCGCGGCTGGTCACCGAGGCGGCCGGCGGTCGCGGCCTGGTGTACGCGGTCGTGCCGCACGACGAGTGGTCGGCCGCTCGCCCCGAAGAGGTCGAGAGCATCGTGGACATCGTCCGCACCACGCAAGAAGCCGAGGTGGCTGCTGTCTTCAAAGAGATTGCGCCGCAACGCTGGTCGGTGTCGATGCGGTCCAAGGACCTCGACGTGTCCGCGGTCGGCGCCACCTTCGGCGGCGGGGGACACCGGCTCGCCGCCGGGTACACCGCGTCCGGCACCGCCGACGACGTCGTCGCCGCGTTGCGCAGTGCCCTGGGCTGAAATGGGCCTTGACTGACCCCACCGCGCCGGCCACCAGCCGGCGCATCGCCGCACTGGCCTTCCCGGCTCTGGGAGTCTTGGCCGCTGAGCCGCTCTACCTGCTGTTCGATCTCGCCGTGGTCGGTCGGCTGGGCGCACTGAGTCTTGCCGGACTCGCGATCGGCGCTCTCATCATGGGCGTCCTCAGCTCACAGCTGACGTTTCTGTCCTACGGCACCACCGCCCGGGCGGCCCGGTTCTACGGCGCCGGGAACCGCAGGGCCGCGGTGGAGGAGGGCGTGCAGGCCACCTGGCTGGCACTGGGCATCGGCACCGCCGTCGTCGTCGTACTCCAATTGACCGCGGTGCCGTTGGTCTCGGCGCTGGCCGCCGGCGGTGACATCGCCGATGCCGCATTGCCGTGGGTGCGGGTGGCCAGCCTGGCGGTGCCCGCGATCCTGGTGGCCGCCGCGGGCAACGGCTGGATGCGCGGCGTACAGGACACCGTGCGCCCGCTGCGATACGTGGTGTTCGGTTTCGGGGTCTCGGCGGTGTTGTGTCCGTTGCTGGTGTACGGCCTGCTGGGCGCGCCGGAACTGGGGCTGACGGGGTCGGCGGTGGCCAACATCGTCGGGCAGTGGCTGGCGGCCGCGCTGTTCTTCCGGGCGCTGCTGGTCGAGCGGGTGGGGCTGCGGCCACGGCTTCCGGTGCTGCGGGCCCAGGTGGTGATGGGCCGCGACTTGGTGCTGCGGACGCTGGCGTTCCAGGTGTGCTTCGTCTCCGCCGGCGCGGTGGCCGCCCGCTTCGGTGCGGCGGCGGTGGCCGCACACCAGGTGGTGCTGCAGCTGTGGAACTTCCTGGCCCTGGTGCTGGACTCACTGGCGATCGCCGCGCAGTCGCTCGTCGGCGCGGCGCTGGGGGCGGGGCAGCTGGTGCACGCGAAGTCGGTGGCGTGGCGGGTGACGATCTTCTCGGCGGTGGCCGCGGCGGTGCTGGCCGCGGTGTTCGCGGTCGGGGCGTCGGTGCTGCCGGGGGTGTTCACCGACGACCGGTCGGTGCTCGACGAGATCGCGGTGCCGTGGTGGTTCCTGGTGGCCCAACTGCCCATCGCCGGTGTCGTCTTCGCTGTCGACGGGGTGCTGCTCGGGGCGGGCGACGCGAAGTTCATGCGCAACGCGACGCTGGCCAGCGCGCTGCTCGGGTTCCTGCCGCTGGTCTGGTTGTCCCTCGCGTACGGCTGGGGGCTGCTCGGCATCTGGGCCGGGCTGAGCACCTTCATGGTGCTGCGCCTGATCTTCGTGGGGTGGCGGGTGCTGTCCGGGCGTTGGCTCGTCCCCGGCACGGTCGCCTAGTTTCGCCGAGCGCGCGTGTCTGTCCCGCGACGCGCCGCCTTGTGGCGTGCTTTTGCGCGCGCTCGCGCCCGTCGATCGGACGCAACCGTCACGGACGCGGCCGTCACGGACGCGTCGCGGTGACGGTCCAGACTCCGCGGCGACCCACCGTTTCGGTGCCGACGGCGACGTCGTCGAAGCCGGCCGCGCGGCACAGCTCGGCGAACGCCTGCGCCTGCGGCTGCGTCCACCCGTGACTCTTGAAGCCCGTCGCACCCGGCGGGCTCTGCCGCTCCACCGCCAGCAGGCGGCCGCCGGAGATCAGCACGCGGTGGGCTTCGGACAGTCCCGCGCCGACGTCGCGCCAGTGATGCACGGTGGCCAGCGCCCACACCACCGTCGCCGACGCATCCGGCAGCGGCAGGGGCTCGGCTTCCCCTTTCACCAGCGTGATCCCGGAGCCGCCGAACACCGCGCGACCGACCTTCAGCATCGACGCCGACGGGTCCACACCCGCGGCTTTCGCGCCGCGGCGGGCGGCTTCTCGCACCGCCACGCCGGGTCCGCAGCCGACGTCGACCACCCGATCGGCTCCGGTGACGGCAGTCAGATCCGCGGCGAGTCGCGCCGAGCGGCGCCCGGTCAGCAGGAACGCCAGGGCGCAAAGGGTGCCGGGGATTCCGCTGAACCCGCCGTGGTCGCCGTGATGGTTCACCGCCGGTGTCGGTTCGTCGGTCATACCCCGACTGTGCCTGGTACCGCCCGGGGGCTGTCAACGCCTGCGAGCGCGCGCAAAGTGACGCCGACGAGCGGCGTGTCGGCGGACAGACACGCGCGCTCGCGGAGCAAGGGTCAGCGCACCTGGGTGCGGCCGCGCTCCATCACCGAACCCCGGCTCGCCGCGATGTCGTCGCCGGAGGTGCTGCTCATCCAGTCGCGTGCCGCGGCGGCCTCCTGCCACAGCGCCGCGCCGTTCTGCGTCTCGTCGATCTGGTGGTAGGACGCCAGCAGCGCACGCACCGCCTTCTGGTTGTTGCCGACGATCGACGCGGCGATCTGGCGGGCGGTGTCCATCAGTTGCTCGTGCGGCACCACCTGCGTGACCAGACCGCAGCGCAGCGCCTCGTCGGCCGACAGGTAGTCGCCGGTCATGCTCATCCGCCGCGCCATGCCGACGCCCACCTTCTGCGGCAGCCGCACCGACAGACCCCACGTCGGCAGCAGCCCGACGCGGGCGTGCGTGTCGGCGAACCGGGCCTGCTCGGAGGCGATCAGGATGTCGCAGTACAGCGTCAGCTCCAGCCCGCCGGTCACCGCGGCACCGTTGATCGCCCCGATCACCGGCTTGGTCATCGGCGGCCACTTCGGTGAGATGTCGGGCAGCTCGGTGGTATCGCCGAGCTCTTTGAGGTCCAGGCCGGCGCAGAACACCGGGTCGGTGCCGGTGACGATCACGACGTCGACGTCCTCGTCGGCCTGTGCCTGCCGCAGCGCCTCGAAGAAGCGGGACCGCAGCGCCGCCGACAGCGCGTTGCGCGACTGCGGACGGTTCAGCGTCAGCGTGCGGACGCGGTCTCGGGTGTCGATCAGCAGGATGTCGTCTTGGCTCATCCGCTCACCGTATCGGCCCGGCGCGATCGGCCTATCGTGGATCCCATGTGCCGAAACATCACCGAGCTGCGCGGCCTGGAGCCGGCCGCCACCGACGAGGAGATCGAGGCCGCCGCGCGCCAGTACGTGCGCAAGGTCAGCGGCCTCACCCGGCCGTCCGGCGCCAACACCGAAGCGTTCGAGACCGCTGTCGCCGAGGTCACGGCCACCACCCAGCGCCTGCTGGAGGGGCTGCAGCCGCGGCGGCAGCCGCCGAAAACCGTTCCGCCGCTGCGGCGTCCCGAGGTGCGCGCCCGCATGAACTCGGCATGACCCAGACCCTGACCCAGCCCGCACTCAAGGAGTGGAGCGCAGCCATCCACGCGCTGCTCGACGGCCGACAGACGGTACTGCTGCGCAAGGGCGGCATCCGGGAGAAGCGTTTCGAGGTCGCCGCGTCGCGCTTCCTGTTGTTCCCCACGGTCGCCCACAGCCACGCCGAACGGGTCCGGCCCGAACACCGCGACCTGCTCGGCCCCGCCGCCGGGGACAGCGACGACGACGCGGTGCTGCTGCGCGCCGGCGCCCGCGTCGTGGCCGCCGTCGAGGTGCACCGGCCCGAGAACCTCGCCGCCCTGTCGGCCCACCACATCTGGACCGAGGAGTCGGTGCGCGCCGACCGGCTGGACTTCCGGCCGCGGCACCGGTTGGCCGCGCTCGTGGTGTCGGCCGCGCCGCTGGTCGAACCGGTGCGGCTGCCGCGCACCGCTGACTACCGCGGCTGCACCAGCTGGGTCACCGTGCCGGTGACCCCGCAGTGGGGTGCGCCGGTCCATCCCGACGACGACCTCGAGGCCGTCGCCGACTACGTGCGGGCGTCAGTCGGCTGACGGCGGCTGCGGACCGGCGGGCAGGACGAGCCTGGTCGACTCGCCGAGGTGCACGGTGTGCCGCGCGGTCCGGAACGTGGTGGCGGTGGCGACGGGTTCACCGGTACCGAGGTTGCGCAGGAAGCGGGGGTGCGACCCGCCGGCGATGAGCAGCCGGATCCGCGAGCCGGCCGGGAAGGTCCACGCGATCGGGTCGAGCGTGATCGGCACGACCCCCTGATCGGGCGCGGACGCGACATATCCGTCGCTGACGTTCCGGGATCGGCCCTCCGCGTCGACCTGGCTGATCCGCACGAACAGGTCGTTGTGCGGGTTGGCGCACGAATGGTCGATCTCGAGTACCGGCTGACCGACGACGCAGAGATCCGCCGGCAGCGGGGCGCCGGTGAAGGTGCGGACATCGGCGCGGCGGGACAGCTCGGTGTCGTCGCGGTAACCGCCGGCGGGGGAGAGCAGCCGGCCGCCGACGGTCGGTGTCGGATCGGCCGGGTTGTAGACGAACGTGACCGCCGTGCCCGACTCGGGAGCCTCTGCCGCGAGGTGCCCACCGGGCTGCGGGTACAGCACCTGCCCGGGCATGGCCGGCGGCCAGTCGGGCACGTCCAGCCAGCCGTGGCCGGCGAGGTGGATGCGTACGGGAGCGACGCGCTCGGGTGCCGCGCCGCCGAGGTGGGTGGCCAGCCAGTCCAGCGACTCCCGCAGCACGGTCGACGCACCCTTGGTCATCAACTCGCCGTGCGTCCACGGCCCGACGGTCAGACCGGCGGGCACTCCGCGCGCGGTGAGCATGCGGTAGTGCTCGACGGTCTGCTCGACGAACAGGTCCTGCCACCCGCTCAGCAGCAGCACCGGCACCTCGGCGCGGGTCAGGCGGTCACGCAGGTGAATCCGGCTCCAGAACGGGTCGTCCGGCTCGGGGTGCCCGAGCCACGACTCGAACCAGGGCGCGCCGGTGCCGAGGAGCTCGCGGCTGGCGGCGCCGAGCGGCAGTTGCAGCGCGGCCTTGCTGACGCGGCGCTGCGCACCGAGCTGGCGGAGCAGGGTGCGCAGACGGTTCGGGTCCTCCTGGTGGCCGACCAGGTCGCTCCAGCCGAGAAAGTCGTTGAGCCCGAAGGACCCGGTGCCCCAACGGGGTCCGCTGACATCGTCGGGGCCGACGGTGATCACGGAGGCTTTCAGCTCGGGCGGCGGGTCGGTGAGCAGCGCCCACTGGGTGAAACCGAGGTAGGACAGCCCGATCGTGGCGAACGTGCCGGTGAACCACGCCTGGTCGCGCAGCCAGGCGGCGGTGTCGGCGCCGTCGTCGATCTCGTTGACGAACGGATCGAACTCGCCGCCCGAGCCGTAGGTGCCGCGCACGCTCTGGACGACGACGTGATAGCAGCGTGCGGCATAGAACGACCCGAACAGGGCCGAGAACGGATACCCGCGTCCGTACGGTCCGCGCACCAGCAGCGTCCCGGCGGGCCGGGCGGTCTGCGGCGCGTAGTGGTCGGCGACCAGATCGACGCCGTCGCGCATCGGCACCCGCAGCCCGCGGTGGATGTCGTGCTCGACCAGCGGCGGCGGCAGATCCAGAACCCGGCTGAAGGTGTTGTGGGCCAGACGCGCGACGCGAGAACTCACCCCCCGAACAGTACTGAAGCCCGGGCGGGCGCCTCAGTACTTGTAGTAGGGGCTCAGCTCGTGGGCACGTTGCAGGTTGGTCTGCATGCAGTCGGGGTTGGGATTGCTGTAGATCGGCGAGTAGAACAGCGACTGCTGGATCACGCCGTAGTCGGTCTTGAAGGCCACCATGCAGGTGATCCACCACCGGTTGTTCCAGTCGGTCGGCTTCATGATCCAGTACTGCGCGGCGCGGTGGCCGTTGATGTCCAGCTCGACGGCGTCCGGCGGCAGCGTCTGCTCGTAGGTGCGCCACACGAACGCCTCGACGGCCATCTGGTAGTTGCCGGCGTCGTACTTACAGCGCAGCCCGTCCTCGGGGATCGGCGGGGTGAAGGCCAGACCGATGCGCTGCACGACGTCGAGCGGGATGTCCCGGCACGGGTCGAACGGGCGGGGGTCGACGGTCTCGACCACCGGGTATTTGATGGTGGTCAGCGGCGCATCCGTGGAGCGCAGCTGGACCGCGTCGGGGGCGGTGCTGTTGCCGGGATCGGCCTGCCACACCACGATCACCGCCGCCAGCAATGTGCACAGCACCGAGAGCAGTCGTAGTTTGGCGAGCATCGCCATCCCTTCGTCGTGCGGCGGCGAACCGCCGTGCCGTGCACTACTGCTGCGGAGTGTAACGGTCGGTGAAATCGTCCGGGACGAGAACCTAGAACATGTTCTAGTTGCCGGGACGGTGCCCTCGCGGGCGCACCAGTAGGCTGGTGTGTCGTGACTGACGACCGACGCCCCACGCTATGGGCGGTCAGTGACCTCCATACCGGACACACCGGCAACAAGCCGGTCACCGAGTCGCTGTTTCCGTCCTCGCCCGATGACTGGCTCATCGTCGCCGGCGACGTCGCCGAGCGCACCGACGAGATCCGCTGGGCGCTCGATGTACTGCGGAAACGGTTCGCGAAGGTCATCTGGGTGCCGGGCAACCATGAACTGTGGACCACCAACCGGGACCCGATGCAGATCTTCGGCAAGGCTCGGTACGACTACCTGGTCGACATGTGCGACCAGATGGGCATCGTGACCCCGGAGCATCCGTTCCCGGTGTGGACGGAGGAGGGCGGCCCCGCCACGATCGTGCCGATGTTCCTGCTCTACGACTACTCGTTCCTGCCCGCGGGCGCCGGGACGAAGGCCGAGGGCTTGGCGATCGCCAAGGAGCGCAACATCGTCGGCACCGACGAGTACCTGCTCTCGGCGGAGCCGTACGCGACGCGTGACGCGTGGTGCCGCGAACGCGTCGCCTACACGCGCGGCCGCCTCGAAGAGCTGGACTGGATGATGCCGACCGTTCAGGTCAACCATTTCCCGATGGTGCGCGAACCCTGCGACGCGATGTTCTATCCCGAGTTCGCACTGTGGTGCGGGACCACCGCGACCGCCGACTGGCACACCCGCTACAACGCGGTGTGTTCGGTCTACGGCCATCTGCACATTCCGCGCACCACCTGGTATGACGGTGTCCGGTTCGAGGAGGTGTCGGTGGGCTATCCGCGAGAGTGGCGGCGCCGCAAGCCTTATCGGTGGCTGCGTCAGATCCTGCCCGATCCGAAGTACGCGCCCGGATATCTCAACGAGTTCGGCGGGCACTTCCAGATCACCCAGGAGATGCGCGACCACGCCCAGAAGATGCAGCAGCGTCTCAAGGACCGCGCGTGATCGCAGCACCCCTGTTGTCCGATGTGCTGCCGGGCGACACCGATGCCCTGGCTGCGGCCGAAATGTACTTCGACGCACCGGAACTCGCTCCGTTGCCGGAGGAGGAGCCGCTGATCGCCAAGTCGGTGGCCAAGCGCCGCAACGAGTTCATCACCGTGCGCTACTGCGCCCGGCAGGCGTTGGTGGATCTCGGCGAGCAGCCCGTGCCGATCCTCAAGGGGGAGAAGGGCGAACCGTGCTGGCCGCACGGCATCGTCGGCAGCCTCACCCACTGCGAGGGTTACCGCGGCGCCGTCGTGGGCCGGCGCGGCCCGGTGCGGTCGCTGGGCATCGACGCCGAGCCGCACGACGTGCTGCCCAACGGGGTGCTCGACGCGATCAGTCTGCCCATCGAGCGCTCGGAACTGGGGGCGCTGCCCGACGGTGTGCACTGGGACCGGGTGTTGTTCTGCGCCAAGGAGGCGACCTACAAGGTGTGGTTCCCGCTGACCCACCGGTGGCTGGGGTTCGAGGACGCCCACATCACGTTCGATGTCGACGGGTCCGGGCTGGCCGGGACGTTCACCTCGGAGATCCTGATCGACCCGCAGGCGGAGCACGGGCCCCCGCTGGAACGATTCTCCGGACGCTGGTCGGTCCGCGACGGCATCGCACTGACCGCGATCGTGCTGTGAGCCGCGCCGCGAAGAATCCGCCGGCTCCCGGACTCGTCATCGTCGACAAGCCCGGCGGAATGACCAGCCACGACGTCGTAGGCCGTTGCCGGCGGCTGTTCGGCACCCGCAAGGTCGGCCACGCCGGAACATTGGATCCCATGGCCACCGGTGTGTTGGTCATCGGCATCGAACGCGCCACGAAGGTGCTCGGCCTGCTCACCGCCACCGACAAGTCGTACGACGCCACCATCCGGCTGGGCCAGACCACCAGCACCGAGGACGCCGAAGGCGAGGTGCTGCAGACGGTTTCCGCCGCAGCGGTCACCGACGCGCAGATCGCCGCGGCGGTCGCCGAGCTGCGCGGGGACATCGACCAGGTTCCGTCGACGGTCAGCGCGATCAAGATCGACGGGAAACGGTCCTATCAACTGGCCCGTGAGGGCCGGGCGGTCGAGTTGGCGCCGCGCCGGGTGCGCATCGACCGTTTCGACGTGCTCGCCGCGCGCCGCACCGGCGAGTTCGTCGACGTCGACGTCACCGTGGACTGCTCCAGCGGCACCTACATCCGGGCGCTGGCCCGCGACGTGGGCGCCGCGCTGGGCGTCGGCGGTCACCTCACCGCGCTGCGCCGCACCCGCGTCGGCCGGTTCGGCCTGGACCAGGCGCGCACCCTCGAGGAGCTCGCCGAGCAGCCCGAGTTGAGCTATCCGCTGGACCAAGCGTGCCTGCTGGCGTTCCCGCGCCGGGACGTGTCGGCCGAGGAGGCCGAATCAGCCAGCCACGGGCGGGCTTTGACGCCGGCCGGAATCGACGGGGTTTACGCCGCCACCGCGCCGGACGGGCGGGTCATCGCCCTGCTCTCCGACGAACCGCGGCGCACGCGTTCGGTGGTGGTGCTCCGACCGGCGACACTGTGACACCGCCCGATGTGATGCCACCATGGAGTCATGACTGAGATTCCTGGTGCAGGTTAGATTCGGATATCGACGATCACCGGTGACCCGGTGGTCCGGGTGTCAGCCGATGCCACCGTCGCCGACGTCGCGTCGACGATCGTGGACAGCGAGGTCGGTGCGGTCGTGGTCGGGGACGAACCACGGCCCGAGGCCCTGGTGACCGAGCGTGACGTGGTGCAGGTCGTCGCGTCCGGGCGGGACCCCGCCGGCGTGCCGGCTGCCGAGGTGGCCAGCACGACGCTCATCTGGTGCGACGCCGATGACACCGTCGCCAAGGTGGCGACGCGGATGATGGACCGCTACATCCGCCATGTGCTGGTGGAACGCGACGGCCAGTTGGCCGGCATGGTCTCCGCGCGCGACCTGCTGGGGATCTACGCCGCCGACGCCGAGCAGAACACGCTCGACTGAGTCGGTGAGGGCTAGGCGTAGAGCTGCTCGAACCGCTTGATGGCCTGGTCGATGTCGCCTTTGACCGCGCGCGCCGCCGCGGCCCCGATCGGCCCGAACAGGGGAGCCCCGCCGAGGTCCATCCGGAACGTGAAGGTGCAGCCGTCACCGGCGGACGCGACCCGCATGATCATCTTGTAGCGGGTGCCGCCCACTCCTTCGCCGCTGACCTCGAGCGCCGACGGCGGGTCGAACTGGCGCACCGTCCACGTCACCCGGTTACGCATCCCCTTGGCGCCGGCCACCCCGACGATGGTGGTGCCCACCGTGATCTCGTCGGGGATGTCCGAGCGCCACCCCTGGTGCATGGTCATCCAGTCTCCGAGCGACGACAGATCCGACGCGTGCTCCCACGCGCGGTCGGCCGGCATCGCCAGTGAACGTTTCATCTCCAGCTTGGCCATCTATCCGCCCCCTTCTATGCGACGACCCAAATTGCTTCTGCGGCAGGACTTCCCAGATCGACGGTGGTCTCCTCGGCCGTTCCGGGCGGACCCTGGACGGCCACCGAGATCATGCCCGCGAAATCGCGCCGGGCGACCACCCGTAGCCGGCAGTCCAGGGTGATGCCGACGGTGTCGAAGTAGCGCAACATCTCCGGATCGGCGTCGGAGATGCGCGCCACGGTGCCGGCGTCGCCGTCCTGGCAGACCGACAGCTGGCGGGCCGGCGGGGTCGGGACCTTGCCGTCGGCGGCCGGGATCGGGTCGCCGTGCGGGTCGCGCGTCGGGAAGCCGAGCTTGGCGTCGATACGGTCGAGCATCCGGTCGGACACCGCGTGCTCGAGCACCTCGGCCTCGTCGTGCACCTCGTCCCAGCTGTAGCCCAGCTCGCGGACCAGGAACGTCTCCATCAGCCGGTGCCGGCGCACCATCGCCAGCGCCGCGCTGCGGCCCGCTTCGGTGAGGGTGACCGCACCGTATTTCTCGTGGTCGACCAGGCCCTGATCGGCGAGTTTGCGGATCGACTCGGACGCGGTGCTGGCCGAGACGCCGATCCGGTCGGCCAGGAGCTTGGTGCTGACCTTCTCGTGTGACCACTCCTGCGCGGTCCAGATGGTCTTGAGGTAGTCCTGAGCCACGGTCGTCAGGTCGCGAGGGTTCGTGTCAGGACTCACACCACGGAAGTTTAGGCAATCATCACCGGAACAGGTGGTGCTGCTGGGCCGGCGTTGCGGTGGGGCCGTAGGCTAACGGCGTGCAGCGCTGGCGGGGGCAGGACGAAATCCCCACCGACTGGGGTCGATGCGTCGTCACGATCGGGGTGTTCGACGGCGTCCATCGCGGACATCAGGAGTTGATCAGTCGCGCCGTCAAGGCCGGTCAGTCGCGTGGGGTGCCCACGGTATTGATGACGTTCGACCCCCACCCGATGGAGGTCGTGTTCCCGGGCAGCCACCCCGCCCAGCTGACCACGCTGACCCGCCGAGCCGAACTGGTCGAAGAGCTGGGCATCGACGTCTTCCTGGTGATGCCCTTCACCGCGGACTTCATGAAGCTGACACCCGAGCGCTACATCCACGAGCTGCTGGTGGAACGTCTGCACGTGGTCGAGGTGGTGGTCGGCGAGAACTTCACGTTCGGCAAGAAGGCCGCCGGGAACGTGGTTCTGCTGCGTCACGCCGGGGAGCGGTTCGGCTTCGCCGTCGACTCGCTGACTCTGGTCTCCGAGGCGCCCGAGCCCTACCGCGACGAGCGGGTGACGTTCTCGTCGACCTACATCCGTTCGTGCGTCGATGCCGGTGACATGGGCGCCGCCGCGGAGGCGCTGGGCCGCCCGCACCGGGTGGAGGGTGTGGTCGTGCGCGGCGACGGCCGCGGCCGGGGGCTGGGTTTCCCGACTGCGAACGTGGCGCCGCCGATGTACTCGGCGATCCCGGCCGACGGGGTGTACGCGGCGTGGTTCACGGTGCTGGGGCACGGCCCGGTGGTCGGCACGGTCACCCCGGGGAAGCGGTACCAGGCGGCGGTGTCCGTCGGCACCAACCCGACGTTCTCCGGACGCACCCGCACCGTCGAGGCGTTCGTGCTCGACACGTCGGCCGACCTGTACGGACAGCACGTCGCGGTGGATTTCGTGGCGCGGCTGCGGGGGCAGGAGAAGTTCGACTCGGTCGACGACCTCGTCGCCGCGATGGGCGCCGACACCGAACGGGCCCGCGCCATCCTGTCGACCTGAGCCGGTCGACCCGTCGATGCGGTCGCGATTCGCTGCGCCGACCGGCGCACTGTTAAACTCCTGCCGACCCGGCGCGCGCTGCAGTTCGCGGTGGCCGCGCCGTCTGGGATCTGCTCAGGATGTTTCCCGCGGACTGGAATAGATGGAGTTGTTTCGTGGCGCTCACCGCCGAACAGAAAAAAGAGATCCTCGGCCAGTACGGCCTGCACGACACCGACACCGGTTCGCCGGAGGCCCAGGTGGCGCTGCTGACCAAGCGGATCGTCGAACTCACCGAGCACCTGAAGGTGCACAAGCACGATCACCACTCGCGCCGTGGTCTGCTGCTGCTGGTCGGCCGTCGCCGCCGCCTGCTGAAGTACGTCGCGCAGGTCGATGTGCAGCGTTACCGTTCGCTCATCGAGCGCCTCGGCCTGCGTCGCTGACGCGCGGCCGCTGACGAGCCGGGCCCGCCGTGCGGGCGTTTCCGCCCTGGTCATCGCAGCTGCGCTGACGAGCGGATCGCTGACCGCCTGCACGTCGGAGGCCGGCGCCGAGGTCGCGGTGGGCGACTGTCTCCGGATGAACGGTCCACCCGACCGCCCCGAGGTCACCCCCGCCGAGTGTGGCAGCGACGAGTCGAACTACACGGTCGTCGCCGTGGTGTCCGGCGGGGGCACCGACACCGACGGCTGCCCCGCCGATGTCGACTCCTACTACTCCAAGCAGAGCGCGTTCTCGGATGAGAGCACCACGATCTGCCTGGATGTCGACTGGGTGGTCGGGGGCTGCATGAGCATCGAAAGCGGCCGTGACCCGCAGCGGGTGCGCTGCGACGACACCTCCGTGCCCGCCCGGCAACGCGCGATCGCCGTGATGCGCGGCGAGGCCGACGCGGGCGCCTGCGTCAGCGGCCTGGGTTACGCGTACGAGGCGCGCGGGTTCACCGTGTGTGTCGAGGACATGTCCGACCGCACGGATTTTCGATAACGTCGCTGCCTGGATGTAACATGAGACAGTCCGCTTGCCGTATGGCGCGGACAAACCGGGTGCGGTGCTGTGCAGACCGCCGGCCTCGCTCCCGCGTGACACGAAAAGAACCGCCCGATCGCGCGGTCTTCGGTAGTGGCTGCCGGAGCAGGAACTCCGGCCGCTTCGACTGACGGCCGTCGCCGAATCTGGGCCGGGGTCCCGGCACCACCGGGGTCCCGCAGTCTTTTTCGCATTGATGCGCGTGATCACGCGAAACAGGTGAATGATGACCCAGAGAGGCCCAACGGACTTCTATGTCTGCCGTTGAAATTGAAGAAGGCGTGTTCGAATCGACCGCCGTGATCGACAACGGGAGCTTCGGCACCCGCACCATCCGCTTCGAGACCGGCCGGCTGGCCCAGCAGGCCGCCGGCGCCGTCGTCGCGTACCTCGACGACGAAACCATGCTGCTGAGCGCCACCACCGCCAGCAAGACCCCCAAAGACCATTTCGACTTCTTCCCGCTGACCATCGACGTGGAGGAGCGGATGTACGCCGCGGGCCGGATCCCCGGCTCGTTCTTCCGTCGTGAGGGCCGTCCGTCCACCGACGCGATCCTGACCTGCCGGCTGATCGACCGGCCGCTGCGCCCGACGTTCGTGTCCGGGCTCCGCAACGAGATCCAGGTCGTGGTGACCGTGCTGAGCCTCAACCCCGAGGATCTCTACGACGTGCTGGCGATCAACGCCGCATCGGCGTCGACGCAGATCTCCGGTCTGCCGTTCTCCGGTCCGGTCGGCGGCGTGCGCGTCGCTCTCATTGACAGCCAGTGGGTCGCGTTCCCGACCGTGGAGCAGCTCGAGCGCGCCGTGTTCGACATGGTCGTCGCCGGCCGCAAGGTCGTCAACGACGGCAAGGACGACGTCGCGATCATGATGGTCGAGGCCGAGGCCACCGAGAACGTCCTCGACCTCGTCGCGGGCGGCGCCACCGCGCCGAGCGAGACCGTCGTCGCCGAGGGCCTCGAGGCCGCCAAGCCGTTCATCGCCGTGCTGTGCACCGCGCAGGAGGAGCTCAACCAGGCGGCCGGCAAAGAGACCGCCGAGTACCCGCTGTTCCCCGAGTACGGCGAGGACGTCTACTACTCGGTCGCGTCGGTGGCCACCGACGCGCTGGCCGAGGCGCTGACCATCGCCGGCAAGAACGAGCGCAACGACCGCACCGACGAGATCAAGGCCGAGGTGCTCGAGCGCCTCGCCGAACAGTACGCGGGCCGGGAGAAGGAGATCGGCGCCGCGTTCCGCGCGCTGACCAAGAAGCTGGTGCGCCAGCGCATCCTCACTGACCACTTCCGCATCGACGGCCGCGGTGTCACCGACATCCGTGCCCTGTCGGCCGAGGTCGCGGTGATCCCGCGGGCCCACGGCAGCGCCCTGTTCGAGCGCGGCGAGACCCAGATCCTGGGCATCACCACGCTGGACATGATGAAGATGGCCCAGCAGATCGACTCGCTGGGGCCGGAAACCAGCAAGCGCTACATGCACCACTACAACTTCCCGCCGTACTCGACCGGTGAGACCGGTCGCGTCGGTTCGCCCAAGCGCCGCGAGATCGGCCACGGCGCCCTGGCCGAGCGGGCCCTGGTGCCGGTGCTGCCCAGCGTCGAGGAGTTCCCGTACTCGATCCGTCAGGTCTCGGAAGCGTTGAGCTCCAACGGTTCCACCTCGATGGGCTCGGTGTGCGCGTCGACGCTGTCGCTGCTGAACGCCGGTGTGCCGCTCAAGGCGCCGGTCGCCGGCATCGCGATGGGTCTGGTGTCCGACGACGTCGAGGTCGACGGTAAGACCGAGCGTCGCTTCGTCACATTGACCGACATCCTGGGCGCCGAGGACGCATTCGGTGACATGGACTTCAAGTGCGCAGGCACCAAGGACATCGTCACCGCCCTGCAGCTCGACACCAAGCTCGACGGCATCCCGTCGCAGGTGCTGGCGGCTGCGCTCTCGCAGGCCAAGGACGCCCGCCTGACCATCCTGGACGTCATGGCCGAGGCCATCGACGAGCCGGACGAGATGAGCCCGTACGCGCCGCGCATCACCACGATCAAGGTGCCGGTCGACAAGATCGGCGAGGTCATCGGGCCCAAGGGCAAGATGATCAACTCGATCACCGAGGAGACCGGCGCGCAGATCTCCATCGAGGACGACGGCACCGTGTTCGTCGGTGCGGCCGACGGCCTGTCGGCGCAGGCGGCGATCGACAAGATCAACGCCATCGCCAACCCGCAGCTGCCCAAGATCGGCGAGCGTTTCCTCGGAACCGTGGTGAAGACGACCGACTTCGGTGCGTTCGTGTCGCTGCTGCCGGGGCGCGACGGCCTGGTGCACATCTCCAAGCTCGGTAGGGGCAAGCGCATCAACAAGGTCGAGGACGTCGTCAAGGTCGGCGACAAGTTGCGTGTCGAGATCGCCGACATCGACAACCGCGGCAAGATCTCCTTGGTCCTGGTGGCCGAGGAGGGCGCCGACGAGGCCGCCAAGAAGGACGACGCGGCCGCACCCGTCGATGCCGCGCCCGCCAGTAGCTAGTTCGTCGTCGCTGCGCCGTTCGCGGCGCAGCGACGCCGCGGACGACACGGGCTTGCGCCGCACGGAATTACCGGGCGGGCTGCGCGTGGTCACCGAGTACGTGCCGTCGGTGCACTCGGCCTCGGTCGGGGTGTGGGTCGGTGTCGGTTCCCGCGACGAAGGTCGCAGCGTGGCCGGCGCCGCTCATTTCCTGGAACACCTGCTGTTCAAGGCGACCCCGACACGGAGCGCGGTGCAGATCGCGCAGGCGATGGACGCGGTGGGCGGAGAGCTCAACGCGTTCACCTCGCGGGAGCACACCTGTTACTACGCGCACGTGCTCGACACGGATCTCGCGCTCGGCGTGGATCTGGTCGCCGATGTGGTGCTGCGCGGCCGATGCCTGGCCGAGGATGTCGAGATCGAACGCGACGTCGTGCTCGAGGAGATCGCCATGCGCGACGACGATCCCGAGGACACCCTCGGTGACGTGTTCCTCTCGGCGATGTTCGGCGAACACCCGGTGGGCCGCCCGGTGATCGGCAGTATCGAGTCGATCTCGTCGATGTCGCGCGCGCAGCTGCACTCGTTCCACGTGCGCCGCTACACCCCGGACCGGATGGTGGTGGCCGTCGCCGGCAACGTCGACCACGACGAGGTCGTCGCGTTGGTGCGTGAGCACTTCGGCCCGCACCTGGTGCGCGGCCGCGCGCCGGTGCCCCCGCGTCGCGGCGCGGGACGGGTGCCGGGCCGCCCGACCCTGGAGCTGATCCGCCGCGAGGCCGAGCAGACCCATCTGTCGATGGGGGTGCGCACGCCGGGGCGGCACTGGGAGCACCGCTGGGCCCTCTCGGTGCTCAACACCGCGCTCGGCGGTGGGTTGAGTTCCCGGCTGTTCCAGGAGGTTCGGGAGACCCGCGGGCTGGCGTACTCGGTGTACTCGACGGTCGACACGTTCGCCGACAGCGGCGCGCTGTCGATCTACGCCGGCTGCCTGCCGGAGCGTTTCGACGAGGTCGTGCGTGTCACCACCGATGTCCTGGCCGATGTCGCCCGGGACGGCCTGACCGCCGACGAGTGCCGGATCGCGAAGGGATCGCTGCGCGGGGGATTGGTGCTCGGGCTCGAGGACTCCGCGTCGAGGATGCACCGGATCGGCCGCAGCGAACTCAACCACGGCGAGCACCACACCATCGAAGACACGCTGGCCCGCATCGACTCGGTCACGGTCGAGGAGGTCAACGCCGTGGCCCGGCAGCTGCTGACCCGGCCGTTCGGTGCGGCGGTGCTCGGTCCGGTGCGCTCCAAGCGGGCACTGCCGCGGCCGCTGCAGACGATCGCTAGCTGACCCCCCGGGTTACTGTCACAACGGTCAATTACGTTGTGCTCCGGTTCCTTTCGGTGGCTCGTTTCGGCCGCGAGTCTCCCGCGACGGAGCGCTGAGCGAGTGTAGGGTGGCCTCCGATGTTCTCCTTATCCCGAAGGCAAGTACTGGTCGGCGGGTTGTCGCTGGCCGCGCTCACCGCATGTGCCCCGCCGCGCGCGTCGGCGGCACCGGACGTCCGGCAGGCTCTCGAAGAGCTGGAACGTCGTCACAACGCCCAGATCGGCGTCTACGCCGTCAATCTCGACACCGGCAAGACGGTGGCGTTCGGCGACGACCGAATGCTGGCCATGTGCTCCACGTTCAAGGGATACGCCGCTGCGGCGGTGCTGCAGCGCGCGCGCCGAGGCGAACTCGCGCTCACCGACGCCGTGCCCGTCGAGGCCGCTGACATCCAGCCGCACTCGCCGCTGACCGAACCCCGGGTCGGCACCACGATGACGCTCGCCGAACTGTCCGTGGCCGCGGTGCAGCAGAGCGACAACGCCGCGGCGAACCTGCTGCTACGAACCCTCGGCGGTCCGCCGGCGATCACCGAGTTCGCCCGCAGCATCGGCGACGACCGCAGTCGACTGGACCGCTGGGAGGTCGAGCTGAACTCGGCGGTGCCCGGCGATCCGCGCGACACCACGACACCCCGGGCCATCGGCACCGGGTACCGCAACCTGCTGACCGGCGACGCGCTCGCGCCCGACGACCGCGCCCTGCTCGAAGTGTGGATGCGCGGGAACGAGACCTCGAGCATGCGGGCCGGGCTGCCCGAGGGCTGGACCACGGCGGACAAGACCGGCAGCGGCGACTACGGCACCACCAATGATGTCGGGATCGCCTACGGCCCGGCAGGTCAGCGGCTCTTGCTGTCGCTGATGCTGCGCTCGGCCGCCGACGATGCCGACGCGCCGTCGCTGCGGCCCGTGGTCGGTGACGTGGCCCGGCTCCTGGTGGCGGAGCTAGACCACCGGCAGTGACTCATCCCGTTGCAGGGCAAAGAAATACGGCGTGGAGAAGCCCCGCATGTCCATCGCGCCCAGCACGGTCCGTTTTCCTGCGGAGTCGTCCAGGAGTCGGAATACGTCGTTGACCGGAACCTGGTCGTAGATCATGGTGGCGGTGTCCACGCCCCGGTAGCGGGTCGTGCGCAGCCGGGCCTTGGGGCCGCGCGCGTGCAGCGCGGGGCGCAGTGTTGTGATCGGCTTACCGAAGCCGGCCCGGGTGAGGCCGGGCAGTCGGGTGGCCACACCCATGCCGGCGAAGGCCGGCGCCGGGTTCAGCGGCCAGAGCGCCCGGCCGTCGGCGGTGGGGAACAACAGCGGATGGACGCACTCGGCGTCGACGAACTGCTTTCCCCACCATCCGCTGGCGGCCAGCAGACCGTCGAGTCGGTGGCCGGTCGGCACCTCGGCGCCGTGCCAGGTGCCGATCATCGCGTCGGTGTCCACCGGCGGCAGCGAGTCGAACAGCGCCAGAGCGTCCTGCGCGGTGGTGGGCACGTCGGCGAGCACTGCATCGAGGAAGGACATCCCTCGAGGCTACGTGCGCCGCGCGGTCGGGCAGACTTCTGCACGTGCGTTCCGATCAACCGTGCCCGTGCGGCAGTTCCGCCGCCTACGGACAGTGCTGCCAACCGCTGCACCTCGGCATGGCGCAGGCGCAGACCGCCGAGCAACTCATGCGGTCGCGCTACAGCGCCTATGTCGTGGGCGATGCCGCCTACGTGTGGCGCACCTGGCATCCGCGCACCCGGCCACCGGAGGTCGACGACGACATGACGGTGACGTGGACCCGACTGGAGATCGTCGACCGCGTCGCCGGTGGTCCCGACGACGACACCGGTGAGGTGGAGTTCCGCGCACACCACCGGCACGGCGCGCTGCACGAGCGGTCCCGGTTCGCGCGCCGGGCCGGGCGCTGGTTCTACGTCGACGGTGACATTCTCGACTAGGCCAGGATGCCGGCGGGATCGGTGAACGGCAGGTCCAGGTCCTCGGCGACCTGGCGGCTCACCAACGCCCCCTCGTGGGTGGAAAGGCCGCGCGCCAGAGTCGGATCGGCCCGGCACGCCTGCTTCCAGCCGTTCTCGGCGAGCGCGAGGACGTACGGCAGGGTCGCGTTCGTCAGCGCGAACGTCGAGGTGCGCGGCACGGCGCCGGGCATGTTCGCCACGCAGTAGAACACGGTGTCGTGCACCGGATAGGTGGGGTCGTCGTGGGTGGTGGGGCGGGAGTCCTCGAAGCAGCCGCCCTGGTCGATGGCGATGTCGACCAGCACCGCGCCCGGACGCATATGCGCGACAGTCGAATTGGATACCAGCGTCGGCGCTTTGGCGCCCGGTACCAACACGGCGCCGATCACCAGATCGGCGGCCTTGACCGCGTCGTCGAGGTCCAGCGCCGAGGAGTACCGCGTTTCGATGCGGCCGCCGAACTCGGCGTCGATGTCGCGCAGTTTGGGGATGCTGACGTCGAAAACGGTGACGTGAGCGCCCATCCCAGCCGCCACCCGCGCGGCGTTGTAGCCGGCGGTGCCGCCACCGATCACCACCACCTGGGCCGGCGCGACGCCGGGGACGCCACCCATCAGGACGCCGCGGCCACCGTGGCTGCGCATCAGGTGGTAGGCGCCGACCTGCGCCGAGAGTCGTCCAGCCACCTCGCTCATCGGGGCGAGCAGGGGCAGTGACCCGTCGGCGTTCTGGACGGTCTCGTAGGCGATCGAGGTGGTCCGGGCGGCCAGCAGTGCGTCGGTGCAGGACCGCGACGCCGCGAGGTGGAGGTAGGTGAACAGGGTCTGGTCGGCGCGCAGTCGCGAATATTCGGCCTCGACCGGTTCCTTCACCTTCAGGAGCAGATCGGCCTCGGCCCACACCTCGTCGGCGGTCTCGATCAGCTGGGCACCCGCCCGCTTGAAGTCCGTGTCCGAGATCGATGATCCGTCGCCGGCGCCGCTCTGGATCAGAACATCATGTCCGCGCTGGACGAGTTCGGCGACGCCGGAGGGTGTGATGGCCACCCGGAACTCGTTGTTCTTGATCTCGGTCGGGATACCGACGCGCATGATGACTCCTGGAGATTATTTGCTTTGTTCAGGCAATTCTGAAGAAGCATCGGATCGGCGGCAATATATGTGAAGAAGATTCGATACAGTGCGACCGTGGACCCAAATTCATCGACAGCCGCGGTTGCTCGCGCGGGAGCACCGAAGGATGTTCGGCACGTGGTGCTCGATGACATCGACCGCCGCATCCTCACGGTGTTGCACGCCGACGCGCGCCTACCGAACAACGCGCTGGCCGAACGGGTGGGCATCGCCCCGTCGACCTGTCACGGCCGGGTTCGCCGCCTGCAGGAGTGTGGGGTGATCCGAGGCTTCTTCGCCGACATCGATCCGGCGGCGATCGGACTGACCCTGGAAGCGATGATCTCGGTGAGCCTGCAGTCGAATGCCCGCGGTCGTATCCGCGATTTCATCGCCCAGATCCGCAGCAAGCCACAGGTGATGGACGTCTATTTCCTCGCCGGCGCTGACGATTTCCTGCTGCATGTGGCGGCGCGCGACACCGAGGATCTGCGAAGGTTCGTGGTGGAGAACCTCAACGCTGACGCCGACGTCGCGGGCACGCAGACGTCGTTGATCTTCGAGCACATGCGCGGCGCCTCGCCCCTCTAGGTCACGCCGGGGTGAGGGTCACGTTGTGCAGCGCGACGGCGACGTCTGTCGGGAGGATGTCGACGAACGTCGGCGCGTCCCGCAGGGCCGCTCCGGTCGCGATGATGTTCTGCGGTGACGTTGGTGCACAGGGGAATTCGCGGCACCGCAGCCAGCCTCCCGGCGGGCTCTGGTACGGCTGCATGCTCGGCGACTGGTCGACCCGATAGCGCCCCGGCGGGATGTAGCTGGTCGCCCACCCGTCGCGCGGCTGGGTGGTGACCCCGAAAACGCCGTTGCTGCCGTAGGGGACGGCCGAGGCGGGAGCGGCGGTCAGTGCCGCGCCCAGCAGCGTCGCCGCCGCCAGGGCCGTAGAAACCCAGGCTGTACTCATTGGTCGAGGCTAACGTCGGTCAGGGCTCGTCGTCCTCGTCTTGACGTAGGAGATAGCGCTCAGGATGGTGGTAGCCGTTGACGCGGTGTCGGCCTCGGTCGAGATCCGGGGGCGGGCGCCATTCGGTGCGGTTCTTGGAGTTCTTCGTTGTACGCCAGTCGGTTCTGTCGAGCATGCGGTGGTCCGACGGGCACGCCAGGGTCAGCTCGTCGATGTCGGTCTGTCCACCGTCTTTCCAGTCGGTGATGTGGTGGACCTGGCACCAGTAACCCGGGGCGCTACAGCCGGGCCGCGTGCAGCCGCGGTCGCGCGCGTGCAGCACGATGCGTTGGGCCATGCTGGCCAGCCGTTTTGCCCGGCCCAGGTACAAGCTCTGTCCGGTGTGGCCGTCGTAGACGTACAAGTAGTGGTGGGCTCGGGCGGCCATCCGGATCAGATCGGGCATCGGCAACAGAGAGCCACCGCCGGTGACCGCGACCCCGGCACTCTTCTGCAACTCCTGCAGTGTCGTCGACACGATCACCGTCACCGGTAATCCGTTGTGGCTGCCTAATTCACCGGATTCCAGCGCCCGGCGCCCGACCGCGACGAACGCATCATGGTTGCGTTGCGCCTGGGTGCGCAGATCCCGCCCCGGGTCCCCGACATCCGCCGGGTCCTCGGGTTGGTTGGCGCCGAGGGCGGCCTCTTTCGCGAAGATCGCCTGCCAGATCGCGAGCGCCTCGGGCGACAGGGTGCCCGAGATGGTGGCCGTGCCGTCGGGTTGTTGCTTGCTGACGGTGACGCCGCGCTTGCGGGCGACTTGCTGGTCTTTGGGTTCGGCGCCGTCGGGGTCGATCATGACCAACAGCGTTGCGGCCGCCTCGTCGAGGTTGTGCGGGTCCAGGCCGGCCGCGACCTGGGCCAGGTGCCGGTCGGCTTCAGCGCGGGTGGCCACATCGACGGTGGCGGGCAGTCGTTTGTGGAACTGGGCGATCACTGCGAGGTGCTCCTCGTCGAGGAGGCCCTCGGCCTGGGCGGCGGCGGTGGCCTCCCACAACGGGGGCAGCGGTTCGCCGGTCATGGCCCGGCGCGGTCCCAGTGCCGCCGCGCGCTTCAGCCGTCGACCGGCATCGGCGGGGGTGACCCGCAGGCGGTGGTGAGGACCTTCTTCCAGGTGGTCTCACCCAACCGGTGCGGCTCGGTCTCGTCGGTCAGCCGCGCCAGGATCTGATGTTCGAGCGCCGGTACCCGGCGCACGAGCGTCGTCAGCTCGGTGAGCATTCCGATCAGCTCGCGATGGGACAACTCCTCGGCAGCCTTGCTCAGGACCGCCAACTGCTCGGCCATCGCGGTAAGGGCGTCGGACACCGCGTCCATGATTAGAACACTAGTTCGAACCACCGACAAATTCGGCTCTCCGGCAGACCGTTAGGGTGAGCTCATGCGAGTCGGAGTTCTGGGTGCCAAAGGCAAGGTCGGCGCGACGATGGTGGCCGGGGTGCAGGCGGCCGACGACCTCACGTTCACCGTCGGCGTGGACGCCGGCGACCCGCTGCCATCATTGGTGGAGTCGCAGACCGAGGCCGTCATCGACTTCACCCACCCCAGCGTGGTGATGGACAACCTGAAGTTCCTGATCGACAACGGGATCCACGCCGTCGTCGGCACCACCGGTTTCACCGACGAACGCCTCGACCAGGTCCGGGCCTGGGTGGCGGACAAACCTGGCGTCTCGGTCCTCATCGCGCCGAACTTCGCGATCGGTGCGGTGCTCTCGATGCACTTCGCCCAGCAGGCGGCCCGGTTCTTCGAGTCCGTCGAGGTCATCGAACTGCACCACCCGCACAAGGCCGACGCGCCGTCGGGTACGGCGATGCGGACCGCCCGGCTGATCGCCGAGGCCCGAAAAGGGTTGCCGCCCAACCCCGATGCCACCAGCACCGGACTCGACGGCGCACGTGGGGCCGATGTCGACGGCGTGCCGGTGCACTCGGTGCGGCTCGCCGGCCTGGTCGCCCACCAGGAGGTGCTCTTCGGCACCGAGGGCGAGACGCTGACCATCCGGCACGACAGCATCGACCGCACCTCGTTCGTTCCGGGTGTGCTGCTGGCTGTCCGCAAAGCCGCCGAACGTCCGGGGCTGACCATCGGCATCGAGCCCCTGCTCGACCTGACATGAGCGACGGAGCGCGCGCACTGCGCATACAGGTGCTGATCGGCTTCATGTGCGTCGCGCTCGTCGTCTATTTCGTGCTGCTGGGCCGGATTGCCTGGAAACTGCTGACCTCCGGGGAGCCGGCCGCCATCGGCCTGGGCGCCGCGCTGGCCCTGCTGCCCGTCGTGGGTGTGTGGGCGATGGTGGCGACCCTGCGCGCCGGCCTGGCGCATCAACGGCTCGCCCGCCTGGCCGCCGAGGAGGGGCTGGAACTCGACGTCAGCGATCTGCCGCGCCGCCGGTCCGGCCGCATCGAGCGCGCCGCCGCCGACGCACTGTTCGAAGGGGTCCGCGACGAAGTCGAGGCCGACCCCGAGAACTGGCGCCGCTGGTACCGACTGGCCCGCGCCTACGACTACGCCGGGGACCGGTCCCGCGCGCGCGAAGCCATGAAGAAGGCGGTGGCACTCGAGGAGGCCTCGCGATGAGCAAGACGCTGCTGATCGTGCACCACACCCCGTCGCCCGGCACCCGGGAACTGCTCGAAGCCGTACTGGCCGGGGCGCGCGATCCCGACATCACCGGCGTCGACGTCGTCGTTCGTCCCGCACTGTCCGCGACCGTTTCCGACATGCTGGAGGCCGACGGCTATCTGTTCGGCACCACCGCCAATTTCGGCTACATGTCCGGGGCGTTGAAGCACTTCTTCGACACGACGTACTACCCGAGCCTCGACCACGTCGCGGGTCGGCCCTACGGACTGTGGGTGCACGGCAACGACGACACCACCGGCGCCGCCCAGTCCGTGCATCGGCTCGCCACCGGGCTGGAACTCGCCCAAGCTGCCGACACGCTGGCGGCAAGCGGGCCGCTCGATGCCAAAATGCGCGAGCATGCCTATGAACTGGGTGGCACGCTGGCTGCCACGCTGATGGACTGACGGAGGACCCCTATGCCCGGTATTGCCGAATTCGCCCTCGCCGGAGCGCCGGTGGCGGGCGGCGCGCTACTGGGTCTGGCCGCCGGAAACCTGCGGGGCCCCGACATCCGCGGCAACATCGCCGCCGACATGGACCTGCTGGAACGGATACCGGCCGACCAGGTGCACCGTCGCGCCGAACTGCAGCGTGTCATCGACCTGCGCATCGACGGACTGATCGCCGGTATCGACAAGAACCGCGAGCTGCGGGAGATGGCGCTGTCCTACCGCGGCAACTGGCGCGACATCGTGGTGTTCGTGTGCGCGGTGCTGTTCACCATCGTGTGGTGGAACATCGACCACGAGCGGACCAACTGGCTGGTGATGTTCATCGTGCTGATCATGCTCACCGTGCTGGCCGGCTTCTACGCGCTGCGCGGCCTGTTCGGAAGCGTGTCGGGCTACCTCAACGCCCGCAGGATCCGTTAGGGGAGGTGGCTGGCGAAGAACGAGCGCATCGCCGCCCAGTGCTTCTCGGCGGCCTGCTCGTCAAAAGGCCCGTTGTCGGGCACCGCGAAGCCGTGCATAGCGTCGTACCACTCGATGGTGTGCTCGACACCGGCGTCGCTGAGCGCCTTCTCCAGCGTCTCGGCGTCCTTCTTGGTAAACGCCCGATCGTCCTTCGCGCCGCCCACGTACACCGCCGCACCGATGCGGTCGGCCAGCAGGTGGGGGCTGTCCGGCTCCTCGGTCACCAGCCCACCGCCGTGGAAGGACATCGCCGCCACGACGCGTTCCGGCACCCGGCCCGCGACGATCACCGAGGTCCGCCCGCCCATGCAGTAACCCGTCGTGCCGAACGACTCGCCGCGCACCTCCGGCCGTGCCGCCAGGTAGTCGAAGAACGCGCCGGCATCGGAGGTCATGTGCTCCGGCGTCACCTTCGCGATCATCGAGAACAGGCGCTGCCGTTCCTTCGGGTCGCTGAACACCGTGGCCATCGAGAACGGCGCCCAGTCGCCGTCGCGGTAGTAGACGTCGGGGACCAGCACGGCGTACCCGAAGCCGGCCAGCCGGTCGGCCATCTCGCGAAACGTCTCGCGCGCACCGCCGGCGTCGGGGTACATCACGATCGCGTTCCACGGGCCCTGCCCCTCGGGAGTGTGCAGGCTGACCGGGCAGGACCCGTCGGGCGTCGTCACGGAGTCGGTGATCGTCGGCATGGGTTCCGTTCTACTCCATCGCGCCCGACGTAAGCTGAACGCCGTGCCGATCCCCACCCCCTACGAGGACCTGCTCCGCCTGGTGCTCGACACCGGTGTCGCGAAATCCGACCGGACCGGTACCGGAACCCGCAGCGTGTTCGGGCACCAGATGCGCTACGACCTGGGCGCCGGTTTCCCGTTGATCACCACCAAGAAGGTGCACACCAAGTCGATCGTCTACGAGTTGCTGTGGTTCCTGCGCGGCGACTCCAACGTGCGGTGGCTGCAGGAACACGGCGTCACCATCTGGGATGAATGGGCCTCGCCCACAGGTGATCTCGGACCCGTCTACGGCGTGCAGTGGCGGTCCTGGCCCACCCCGTCGGGCGACCACATCGACCAGATCAGCGCCGCGCTCGACCTGCTCCGAACCGACCCCGACTCCCGTCGCAACATCGTCTCGGCGTGGAACGTCGGCGAGATCCCGCAGATGGCCCTGCCGCCGTGTCACGCGTTCTTCCAGTTCTACGTGGCCGACGGTCGGCTGTCCTGTCAGCTGTACCAGCGCAGCGCCGACCTGTTCCTCGGCGTGCCGTTCAACATCGCCAGCTACGCGCTGCTGACCCACATGATGGCCGCCCAGGCCGGGCTGGCGGTGGGCGAGTTCATCTGGACGGGCGGGGACTGTCACATCTACGACAACCACGTCGACCAGGTCACCGAACAGCTGTCGAGGGAACCCCGGCCGTATCCAGAACTCGTTCTGGCGCAGCGGGACTCGATTTTCGACTACACCTATGACGACATCGTGATCAAGAACTACGATCCGCACCCGGCGATCAAGGCCCCGGTGGCGGTGTGAGTCTGGGATTGATCTGGGCGCAGTCGACATCGGGAGTGATCGGACGCGACGGGGGCATCCCGTGGCGCCTCCCCGAGGATCTGGCGCGGTTCAAGGAACTGACGATGGGCCACACCGTCATCATGGGTCGGCTGACGTGGGAGTCGCTGCCGTCGTCGGTGCGCCCATTGCCGGGCCGCCGCAACGTGGTGATCAGCCGGCAGTCCGGCTACCGCGCCGAGGGTGCCGAAGTGGTGTCGGACCTGCAGGACGCACCCCTCGATGACGCCTGGGTGATCGGCGGCGCGCAGATCTACGGGCTGGCGATGCCGGTCGCCACCCGGTGCGAGATCACCGAGGTGGAGATCGACCTGCGGCGCGAAGACCACGACGTGTTGGCTCCGATGCTCGACGAGTCCTGGACCGGGACCGAGGGGCCATGGCGGGACAGTTCGTCGGGGCTGCGCTATAGGTTCTACAGCTTCGTCCGGAACTGACCGCCCGCCCATGACCCTGACCGCTGTCCAGGCGCGACGGATCGCCGTGGCAGCACAGGGTTTTCACGAACCGAAACCGGCAGGACCGGTCACCCGCGCCCACCTCAAGAAGCTGATCGCCCGGTTGCAGGTCCTGCAGCTGGACTCGGTGTCGGTGTCGGTGCGCGCCCATTACGCCCCGGTTTTCAGCCGGCTCGGCCCGTATGACCGGGAGCTGCTCGACCGCGCTGCGTGGAGCCACTCGGCGCGCTCGCCGCGGCTGCTGGTGGAGTACTGGGCGCACGAGGCCGCCCTGATGTCGGTGGACGACTGGCCGCTGATGCGGTGGCGGATGGCCGAGTACACCCACGGCCGCTGGGGCGTCGAGATCGTCAAACGCAACGCCAAGCTGGCCGAGGACATCGTCGCCGCGGTGGGCACGCTCGGTCCCTCCACGGCGGGTCAGATCGAGGCGTATCTCGAGGCCGAGCCCCGCGGCCGTAAGGGACCCTGGTGGGACCGCAGCGACACCAAATGGGTCGCCGAGGCGCTGTGGTCGTCGGGGGTGCTGACCACCGCGACCCGCGTCGGCTTCGCGCGTCACTACGACCTGACCGAACGGGTGCTGCCCGCCGACGTGCTGCACCGCCAGGTCGACGAGGCCGACGCCGTACGGGAACTGGTGCTGCGCGCGGCGACCGCGTTGGGCGTGGCGACCGAAGCGGACCTGCGCGACTACTTCCGGCTGGCCGCCCGTCAGGTCAAGCCGGCGATCGCCGATCTGGTGGCCGCCGGCGAACTCGAACCGGTCCAGGTGGACGGCTGGGCGGCGCCCGCCTATCTGCGGGCCGGCCAGGCGATCCCGCGCCGCGACCGCGGCACCGCGCTGCTGTGCCCGTTCGATCCGCTGGTCTTCTTCCGGCCCCGGGTCGAGCGGCTGTTCGGGTTCGTCTACCGGCTGGAGATCTACACCCCCGCACCGAAACGGCAGTTCGGCTATTACGTGTGGCCGTTTCTGCTCGACGGTGAACTGGTCGGACGCGTCGACCTGAAACGCACCGACACCACGCTGCACGTCGTCGGCGCCCACACCGAGGACGGTGTGGACAAACCCCGCGTCGCCGCCGCACTGGCAGGCGAGTTGCGGTCGATGGCCGGGTGGCTGGATCGCGACGACGTGACCGTCGGCGATCGTGGCGACCTCGCCGCGGCGCTCGGTTCCGCGTTGCGTTGACCGCGGCCTCACCGGGAGGTCTGATCGGCCTGCGACTGGTCGGCGAACATCCCGAGCGGTTCGCCCGCGGCCATCACCAGCCTGCCCACCGATGATCAGCATCCCGGGAGGCGTTCCTGGCCTGCCAGCGGTTCAGTCAGGAGACCCCTGAATTCGCTGTCTGGCCTGCACAGTTGCGTTCATCAATGTGCGTTTCGCGCAATAGATTGCGCCAGACTGTTTGCAGCAATATGCCGAGATACTTGCCTGCGGTAATACGATCCGGCCTACGCTCACTTCGTTTATCGGATAGTCGACGAAGGGACAGGTGGTGACCGACGTAGGCGTCGACCCGACCAGAAGTGATCGGGCACTGTCAGCCATCCGACAGCGCGCGAAGCACGCGGCGACGTCCGCCGAGAAACTGTACGAACTCATCCGCGCGGCCCACGATCTCGGCTATGGGCTCGAGGAGCTGCAGGAAGCCACGAGCATGGAGCGCCGAGCGCTGCAGGCCATCGTCGCGGGCGACCAGCCACCTCTGGCCGTCGGGCACGCTGACTCCGAACCCAAGGACGAGCAACTCACGCTGGCCGTCGTCGAGGATCTCAAGCGGAAGGGTTTCAACCAGTCCGAGATCGCGCGGATGTACGGCGTGACGCGGCAGTACGTGTCCTGGATCAAGCACACCTACGGCGGCAGTCTGACGCCGAGAGAATCTGTGCTGAAAACGTTTCCGTGGTCGGTTCCGGAAAAGATGACCCAGAGCGTCATTTACAAACGATTGCGCGATCACGGGGAATACATGGCCACCGGCGGAGCAGGCATGAGCGACGACAAGTTGATGCGTTTGCGCTCTTTCTACCGCAAGCTGCGCAGCGACGACGTCGTGGTGGAATTCGATCCGTCGAACCCGCCCGAACCGGGGGTGAGCCTCGTCGGCGGATTCGCCTACCGTCCGCGCACGCGCGGAGACGGGCAACTGCTGATCCGCGTGAACGCAGAGATCGAACTCTCCGACGAGCAGAAGAGCATCTGGCGGTTCCCCGACATCGAGCCGTGACCGTGGGCATCTAGGCTCTGAAGCCGTGGCCGAGATCGCGCCGATGCGCGTGCAGTTGATCGCCAAGACGGAGTTCTCCGCACCGCCGGACGTGCCGTGGAGCACCGACGCCGACGGGGGACAGGCTCTCACCGAGTTCGCCGGCCGGGCCTGCTACCAGAGCTGGGACAAACCCAACCCACGCACCGCCACCAACGAGTCCTACGTGCGCCACATCATCGATGTCGGTCACTTCTCGGTGCTCGAGCACGCGTCGGTGTCCTTCTACATCACCGGCGTCTCGCGCTCGTGCACCCACGAACTGATCCGCCACCGGCATTTCTCCTACTCGCAGCTTTCGCAGCGCTACGTGCCCGAGCACGACTCACGGGTGGTCGCACCCCCGGGCATCGACGACGATCCCGAGCTGACGGAGATCTTCGCCGCGGCCGCCGACGCCAGCCGCGCCGCCTACACCGAGCTGCTCGCACGGCTGGAGGCGAAGTTCGCCGACCAGCCCAACGCGGTCCTGCGCCGCAAACAGGCCCGCCAGGCCGCGCGTGCGGTGCTGCCCAACGCCACCGAGACGCGCGTCGTGGTCACCGGCAACTACCGGGCGTGGCGGCACTTCATCGCAATGCGCGCCAGCGAACACGCGGACGTCGAGATCCGGCGCCTGGCGATCGAGTGTCTGAGGCAGTTGGTGGACGTCGCGCCCGCCGTGTTCTCCGACTTCGAGATCACCGTTCTCGCCGACGGCACCGAGGTGGCGACCAGCCCCCTGGCGACCGAGGTGTGAGCCTGCCAATGCATTCGTGGCGGGGGCTACCCACCGGGTAACCTACTGCCCGTGAGTACCAGCGCATTCGACGTCACCGCCCAGTTGGGCTCTGTGTTGACCGCGATGGTTACTCCGTTCAAGCCCGACGGCACTCTGGACCTCGACGCCGCGGCCCGCCTGGCCACGCGGCTGGTCGACGTCGGCTGTGACGGCCTGGTGGTGTCCGGCACCACCGGCGAGTCGCCGACCACCACCGACGACGAGAAGATCGCGCTGCTGCGCACCGTGCTGGACGCCGTCGGTGACCGGGCCCGGATCGTCGCCGGCGCGGGCACCTATGACACGGCGCACAGCGTGCATCTGGCAAAGGCATGCGCGGACGCCGGCGCGCACGGGCTGCTCGTCGTCACGCCGTACTACTCGCGGCCGCCGCAGGCGGGCCTGCTGGCCCACTTCCGGGCCGTGGCCGACGCCACCGACCGGCCGGTGATCCTCTACGACATACCGCCGCGCTCGTCGGTGCCCATCGAGTGGGACACCATCCGTGCGCTGGCCGAGCACCCGAACATCGTGGCCATCAAGGACGCCAAGGGCGACCTGCACGGCGGCGGCCAGATCATCGCCGAGACGGGCCTGGCCTACTACTCCGGTGACGACGCCCTGAACCTGCCGTGGCTGGCCATGGGCGCCGTCGGCTTCATCAGCGTCTGGGGTCACCTCGCGGCCGGCCAGCTGCGGCACATGCTCAACGCGTTCTCGTCCGGAGACATCGCGACGGCGCGCAAGATCAGCGTCTCGCTCGGGCCGTTGGCTGCCGCACAGGCCAGACTCGGTGGGGTGACGATGTCCAAGGCGGGGCTGCGGCTGCTCGGATTCGACGCCGGTGAGCCCCGGCTGCCGCAGGTGCCGGCCGACGGCGCCCAGGTCGAGCAGCTGGCCGCCGACATGCGCGCCGCGGCGGTGCTTCGGTAGTGGACACCGCGCTGACTGCACCCGGCCCACTGGAACCGGGCGGCCTGCGCGTCACCGCGCTGGGCGGCATCGGTGAGATCGGCCGCAACATGACGGTCTTCGAACACCTCGGCCGGCTGCTGATCGTGGACTGCGGCGTGCTGTTCCCCACCCACGACGAGCCCGGCGTGAACCTGATCCTGCCGGACGTGCGCCACGTCGAGGGCCGCCTCGACGACGTGGAGGCGCTCATCGTCACCCACGGCCACGAGGACCACATCGGGGCGATCCCGTTTCTGCTCAAGATGCGGCCCGACCTTCCGGTCGTGGGCTCGAAGTTCACCCTCGCGCTGGTCGCGGAGAAGTGCCGCGAGCACCGCATCAAGCCGGTGCTGGTCGAGGTCGCCGAGCGGCAGAGCACCACCCACGGCGTGTTCGAGTGCGAGTACTTCGCGGTCAACCACTCCATCCCCGGTTGCCTGGCCATCGCGATTCACACCGGTGCGGGAACGGTGCTGCACACCGGTGACATCAAGCTCGACCAGCTGCCCCTCGACGGCCGCCCGACCGACCTGCCCGGAATGTCGCGGCTCGGCGACTCGGGCGTCGACCTGTTCCTGTGCGACTCGACGAACTCCGAGATCCCCGGGGTCGGGCCGTCGGAGAGCGAAGTCGGCCCCGCGCTGCACCGCCTGATCCGCGGCGCGGAGGGCCGGGTGATCGTCGCGTGCTTCGCCTCGAATGTCGACCGGGTGCAGCAGATCATCGATGCCGCCGTGGCGTTGGGCCGGCGGGTCTCGTTCGTCGGGCGCTCGATGGTGCGCAACATGGGCATCGCGCGGGAGCTCGGTTATCTGCGGGTCGCCGACGACGACGTCGTCGACATCGCCGCGGCTGAGATGATGCCCGCCGACCGCGTCGTGCTGATCACCACCGGCACTCAGGGCGAGCCCATGGCCGCGCTGTCCCGGATGTCGCGCGGCGAGCATCGCAGCATCACGCTGACCGACGGTGACCTGATCATCCTGTCGTCGTCGCTGATTCCCGGCAACGAAGAGGCCGTGTTCGGGGTGATCGACGCACTGGCCAAGATCGGCGCCCGCGTGGTCACCAATCAGCAAGCGCGCGTACATGTTTCAGGCCACGCCTACGCCGGGGAGCTGATGTTCCTCTACAACGGGGTGCGGCCGCGCAACGTGATGCCGGTGCACGGGACATGGCGCATGCTGCGCGCCAACGCGGCGCTGGCCGCCCGCACCGGCGTCCCGGAGGAGAACATCGTGCTGGCCGAGAACGGCGTGAGCGTCGACCTGGTCGCCGGCCGGGCCCGCGTCGCCGGTGCGGTGCCGGTCGGGAAGGTGTTCGTCGACGGACTGGTCACCGGTGACGTCGGCGACGCAACCCTGGGTGAACGCCTGATCCTGTCGTCGGGGTTCGTCGCGATCACCGTCGTCGTCCGGCGCGGCACCGGCGTCCCGGCGGCGCCCGCCCACCTGCACTCGCGCGGGTTCTCCGAGGATCCCAAGGCGCTCGAGCCGGTCGCACGCAAAGTCGAGGCGGAACTGGAGAACCTGGCCGCCCAGAACGTCACCGACCCCACTCGCATCGCCCAGGCGGTGCGCCGCACGGTCGGCAAGTGGGTGGGGGAGACCTACCGCCGCCAGCCCATGATCGTGCCGACCGTCATCGAGGTCTGACCCGCCGCTCTCACACCGCTTCGATGCGGTAACCCAGACCGCGCAGCGTCACGAAGCGATGGGCGCCGAGTTTGCGTCGCAGGTAGCGGACGTACACGTCGACGACGTTGGAGTTCGGTTCGTGGTTGTTTCCCCACACCTGACGCAGCAGTTGCTCGCGGGTGAGCACCTGCCCGGGATGGCGTAGAAACGTTTCCGCCAGCGCGCATTCGCGCGCCGAGAGGTCGACCACGTAGTCCCCGACATGCGCGCGGCGGGTACGCAGGTCCAGACGCAGGTTGCCGTAGCGGAGTTCGGTGATCTCGCGCGGACGGGTCGGCGCGAGGTGCCGTTGCACCCGCGACAGCAGATCCTCGAAGCGGAACGGTTTACCGAGCCACTCGTCGGCGCCGCTGGCCATGCTGGCGTGGAAGTCCGCGGTGCTGCCGCGCGTCGACAGCATGATCACCGGAACGGGGTTGCCGTCGCGGCGGAGTCGCCGCAGCACAGTCAGACCGTCCATTTTCGGCAAACCGATGTCGAGGATCAGCAGGCTGGCTTGGCCGCGGCGCGACAGGGAGTACGCGGACAGGCCGTCGGCGACCACGGTCGCGGAGAAGCCGTGCGCCTGCAGTCCTCGTTTGACGAACGACGAGATCCTCGGCTCGTCCTCCGCGATCAGAACGGCCACCACGACCGTGGGACCTCAGATAGCTCCGCCATAGCTCAACCCCCGGCACCGCAGTCCCCACCCGGTGCGCCGAAACTCACCGGCTCTGGGGTAAGCGTACTCGCGAACGGCTATTGTGCAGGTCAAACGGTCAAGGCTGGAGAGCTCAGCGCTCGGCGAGGGCCATCCACTCGATCGGCGACGCCGCCAGGTCCCGTCCGGTGGGCCGGATATAGGTGTCGCGGTAGTAGCTGGGACCGACCTGCTCGACGAGTCTCCAGCCATGTTCGGCGAGCACCTCGCCGACGTCCTCGCGCACCAGGCCGGACTTCCACAGGCCGCTGCGCTGCCGGAACCGGCGATAGAGCGCGTCCGCGCCGTAGCGGTCGGTGCCGTCGACGAAATCCTGCCGGACGTAGGAGAACACGATCCGGCTACCTGGAGCGACCGCGCTCAGCGACGCCAGCGTCGCGGTGACGGCCTCGGTGCTCAGGTACTGGGTGACGCCTTCCCAGATGATGAAGGCCCGCTGGTGCGACCGGTATCCGTGCGCCTGGAGCGCGTCCATCAGATCTCCGGCTTCGAAGTCCAGGCCGACGAGCCGGATCGACGACGGCACTTCGCCGGCGACGCGTTGCAGTACCGCGCGTTTGTGGTCGATGACGTCGGACTGGTCGACCTCGTAGACGGGCAGGTCGCCGTGCCGGGCGATGCGGCAGCCGCGGGTGTCCAGGCCCGCGCCGAGCACGATCACGGCGTCGGCCTCGTTCAGCGGGTCCGAGAGCCGTTCGTCGATGTAGCGCTTGCGGCACGCGATGCTGGTCCAGATCCCCGGCGCGCGGCGTTCGGCGGCGGTGTACGCCGCGCGGCGCAACCATCCGGACCGGGTGAGGTTCACCAGTAGACGCGCCCGGGCAGGCAGGAACGCCTCGGCGAGGTCGTCGTCGACCAGCCGCCGGTCGGGGGGTTCGTGGTGTTCGACGGCTGCCAGGATCATCGGTCCCAGCGCCGTCCGAGATGCCCCGTCTGGACGAGTCATGACCGGTTCAAAGCTTGTTCACGAACCCCGCGTCCACCGGCAGGGTGATTCCGGTGACGTAGCGGGCGGCATCGGAGACCAGCCAGTACACCGCGTTGGCGATGTCGTCGGCCTCCAGGGTCTGCACGGGCATCGGGTTGCCCATGTCCGGGCCGCCCTGCTGCTGTTCCCGGGCCGCGCCCTCCAGCCAGGCCCGGGTGAACTCGTTGTCGATCATCGGGGTGTCGACGCCCGCCGGATGCACCGAGTTCACCCGAATGCTGTAGGGCGCAAGGACGTTGGCGTACACGCGCATCAGGCCGACGATGCCGTGCTTGGCCGCGGCGTATCCCACCGAGCCGGCGACGGGGGAGCCCAGCCCGACCAGCCCGGCCACCGAGCTGGTCAGCACGATCGCGCCGCCGTTGCCGAACTTGACCATCGGCTTCATCGCGACGTCGACGGTGTTGTAGACGCCCGTGAGGTTGACGTCGATGACGTCCTGCCACGCGTCGTCGGCGGCCATCGGTGCGATGCCGGCGTTGGCGATGACGATGTCGAGCCGGTCGCCGAGCTTGGCGGTCCCGTCGCGCAGCGCAGCCTTGACGGCGTCGCGGTCGCGGACGTCGGCCTGGTGGGCGACGATGCGCGCTCCGGTCTCCTCGACCAGCTTGACCGTCTCCGCGAGGTCGTCGGGCGTGGCCAGGGGATAGGGCACGGAGTCGATCTGGGCGCACAGGTCCAGCGCGATGATGTCGGCGCCGGCGGCGGCCAACTTCACGGCGTGGGCCCGACCCTGCCCGCGTGCGGCGCCGGTGATGAATGCGACTTTGCCGGTGAACTCACCCATGAGGGAGCAGCTTAGGGCCGCAGTCGGCCCTTGGCCGGATCCCCGGCCACGACGGGCTGCAGCATCTTGATGTCGGGCGCCCCGTCGAGGTGCTCACCGATGGCGCCGAACAGCGTCCCGATCGCGGGGGCGGTGCTGTGCGCCTGCAGGGCGTCGGCGTCGGCCCACTGCTCGACGAACACGAAGGTGCCGTCGGCCTCGTGCAGCGCGTAGAGCTGGCAGCCCGGTTCGTCGTGGACGGCCTCGATGGCCTGCGTGCAGGCGTTCCGGACCAGATCGACGGACTCGGGTTTGGCCTTCATGGTGGCAACGACGACGACCGGCATGGGGCTCCTGACACTCGGGTTCGGGCCTACACAGTGACTGAACAGTTCACACCGTACTGTCTGCGCCCGACAGCGCTGCCATCCCGATACCGGGCTGACACCCATTTGTGACTAGTGTGGCAGATGGTGCATATGAGGCCGATGCGACTAGGCTGAGCGTCATGCCTAGCAAGACCGCGGCCCGCAACTCCGCCCGTCCGACCAGGTCAAAGGCAGGGTCGGGCGGCAAAGGGCGGCCCGCCGCGCGCGGGCGCGGGTCGCGGCCCGCCGCGCCACGTCGCAAGCCCGCCGCCCGCCGGAGCCCATCACTGGTCTCGTCGGCCGGGTCGGCGGTCGGCCGCGGCATCCGCGCCGGCTGGTTCATGCTGGCCCGCGGTGTCGGCAGCACCGCCCGCTCGGTCGGCCGCGCCCGCGATCTGGAACCCGGCCACCGGCGCGACGGACTCGCACTGGCCCTGCTGGGTCTCGCCGTCGTCGTCGCCGCCAGCTCCTGGTACGACGCCGCGCGCCCGGTCGGGGCCTGGATCGACTCGTCGATCCGCGTGCTGATCGGTTCGGCCGTAATGCTCGTCCCCATCGCGCTGGCCGTCCTCGGCGTGGTGCTGATGCGCTCCGAGCCCGACCCCGAGACCCGCCCCCGCCTGATCCTCGGCGGCGCCATGATCGCGCTGCCCGTCCTCGGTCTCTGGCACCTCTGGGCGGGGGCGCCGCTGGAGCCGCAGGCCCGCGAACAGGCCGCCGGATTCCTCGGGTTCGCGATCGGCGGTCCGCTGGCCGACGGCGTCACCACCTGGATCGCGGCTCCGCTGCTGGTCATGGGAGCGGTGTTCGGCCTGCTGCTGCTCACCGGCATCACCATCCGGGAAGTGCCCGCCGCGCTGCACGACATGTTCACCACGCGCTGGCGCGCCGACTACGACGACTACGACGAGTACGACGACGAATACGCCGACGACCTCGACGGTGCGCCGGATCGGCGGCGCGGTGCAGCCGCCGACGACCTGTCCGACGGGTACTACGACGAGGACCCCCGCGACGCCGACCAGTCGTGGCCGACGGCCAGCCAGCCCACCGTGCCGCTGACCGTGCCCAGCGGCTCCCCGATGGACAACTACCCGCTCGCGGAAGACCTCGCCGAGGACCCCGCGCTGGATCCCGCGAGCGACGCCGCCCCCAGCGTTCCCGAGCCGGCCCCGCGCACCCGCAAGAAGGCGGCGCCCCGCAAGGAGCCCGAACCCGAACTGACCCTGGACCGCGTCGTCGAAGGGCCCTACAACCTGCCGTCGCTGGACCTGCTGATCGCCGGCGAGCCGCCCAAGCGGCTGACCGCGGCTAATCAGCAGATGACCGACGCCATCACCTCGGTGCTGCAGCAGTTCAAGGTCGACGCCGCGGTGACCGGCTGCACCCGCGGCCCGACCGTCACCCGCTACGAGGTCGAACTCGGTCCGGGCGTCAAGGTCGAGAAGATCACCGCCTTGCACCGCAACATCGCCTACGCGGTGGCCACCGAGAGCGTGCGCATGCTCGCGCCCATCCCCGGCAAGTCAGCGGTCGGCATCGAGGTCCCCAACACCGACCGGGAGATGGTGCGGCTGGCCGACGTGCTCACCGCGCCCGAGACCCGGCGCGACCACCACCCGCTGGTGATCGGGCTGGGCAAGGACATCGAGGGCGACTTCATCTCGGCCAACCTCGCCAAGATGCCGCACCTGCTGGTGGCCGGCTCCACCGGCTCCGGTAAGTCCAGCTTCGTCAACTCGATGCTGGTGTCGCTGCTGGCGCGCGCCACCCCCGACGAGGTCCGGATGATCCTGATCGACCCGAAGATGGTGGAGCTCACCCCCTACGAGGGCATCCCGCACCTGATCACGCCGATCATCACCGAACCCAAGAAGGCCGCCGCGGCGCTGGCCTGGCTGGTCGAGGAGATGGAGCAGCGCTACCAGGACATGCAGGCCTCGCGGGTGCGGCACATCGACGTGTTCAACGAGAAGGTGCGCAACGGCGAGATCACCGCGCCGCTGGGCAGCAAGCGCGAGTACAAGCCCTACCCGTACATCCTGGCCATCGTCGACGAGCTCGCCGACCTGATGATGACCGCGCCCCGCGACGTCGAGGACGCGATCGTGCGCATCACACAGAAGGCGCGTGCTGCCGGCATCCACCTGGTGCTGGCCACCCAGCGGCCTTCGGTCGACGTCGTCACCGGTCTGATCAAGACCAACGTGCCGTCGCGGCTGGCGTTCGCGACGTCGTCGCTCACCGACAGCCGCGTCATCCTGGACCAGCCGGGCGCCGAGAAGCTGATCGGCATGGGCGACGGGCTGTTCCTGCCGATGGGCGCCGGCAAGCCGATCCGTCTGCAGGGCGCGTTCATCACCGACGAGGAGATCCAGGCCGTCGTCAACGCGACCAAGGATCAGGCCGAGCCCGAGTTCGTCGAGGGCGTCACCGCGGTCAAGGCCGGGGAACGCAAGGACGTCGACCCGGACATCGGCGACGACATGGACGTGTTCCTGCAGGCCGTCGAGCTGGTGGTGTCGTCGCAGTTCGGCTCGACGTCGATGCTGCAGCGCAAGCTGCGTGTCGGTTTCGCCAAGGCCGGGCGCCTGATGGACCTGATGGAGACCCGCGGCATCGTGGGGCCGTCGGAGGGGTCCAAGGCGCGTGAGGTGCTCGTCAAGCCTGACGAGCTGGCAGGCACCCTGGCCCTGATCCGCGGCGGCTCCGACGCCACGGGCGCGACCGACGACGACGAAGAGCCCGACTTCTAGCGGGGGCTAGAGGGTCAGCAGCATCCGGGTATTGCCGAGGATGTTGGGTTTCACGTACGACAGGTCGAGGAACTCCGCCACGCCGGTGTCGTAGGAGCGGCACATCTCCTCGTAGACCTCGGCGGTCACCGGGGTCCCGTCGATCTCGGTGAAGCCGTGCCGACTGAAGAACTCCACCTCGAAGGTCAGCACGAAAATCCGCTTCAGGCGCAGCTCGGCCGCGACGGCCAGCAGCTGCCCGACGATCCGGTGCCCGACGCCACGGCCGCGCACCTTCGGGTGGACGGCGACCGTGCGCACCTCGCCGAGATCGGCCCACAGCACATGCAGCGCGCCGCACCCGATCACCTCGCCGGCCTCCTCGGCCACCCAGAACTCCTGCACCGACTCGTACAGCGTCACCAGGTTCTTCTCGAGCAGGATCCTGCCGGCGTAGATGTCGACCAGCGCCTTGATGGCCGGGACATCGGAGGTGCGCGCGCGCCGAACCACGATGCCGTCGACGGTTGCGTCCCCAGCTGCGCTCACACACCGAAGAGTATCGGTACGAGCAACCAGTATTCTGTGTCGGTGCCGGGCCAACCACGTACCGATCCTGTGGTCCCGCGCGCTCGGGTGGCGAACCTCGCAAACGCCCTGACGGGTGTGCGGTTCATTCTCGTCCCGGTTTTCCTGTTCGCCCTGTTCGTCGGCGACGGGCACGAAACTTTCTGGCGGATAACCGCATTCGCGGTGTTCGTGGTGGCGGTGATCACCGACCACCTGGACGGGGCGCTGGCCCGGAGTTACGGCATGGTCACCGAGTTCGGGACGTTGGCCGACCCGCTGGCCGACAAGGCGCTCATCGGCGCCGCGCTGATCGGCCTGTCGATGCTCGGGGACCTGCCCTGGTGGGTGACCGTGGTCATCCTGGTGCGCGAACTGGGGGTGACCGCCCTGCGCTTCGCGGTGCTGCGCTGGGGCGTCATCCCGGCCAGCCGCGGTGGCAAGCTCAAGACCCTCGTGCAGGGCGTGGCCATCGGGCTGTTCATCCTGCCGCTTTCGGGCGCGTGGCTGACCGCGGCGTGGGTGATCATGCTCGTCGCGGTGGTGCTCACCGTGCTCACCGGCGTCGACTACTTCGTCTCGGCCTGGCGGGATGCGCGTGGACGATCCGCTGCTCACTGACGACGTCCGGGCTCTCGTCGCCGACCTGACGGTGCGGCGCGAGACAATCGCCACGGCCGAGTCCCTGACCGCCGGACTGCTGGCCGCGACCCTGGCCGGAGTGCCGGGCGCCTCCGCGGTCCTGCGCGGCGGTCTGGTGACCTACACCGTCGACACCAAGGCGTCGCTGGCCGGGGTGCCGGCGAAAGTCCTCGACGAGGAGGGGCCCGTCGCCGAACCGACCGCGCGGGCGCTCGCCGTCGGCGCGATGCAGCGCTGCGGGGCGACGTGGGGTGTCGGGCTCACCGGGGTCGCCGGGCCCGAACCGCACGGTGGGCATCCGGTCGGCACCGTCTTCGTCGGGGTGGCGGGGCCGGTCGCCACCACCGTGGAACGGCTGCAGCTGCACGGCGGCCGGTGGGACATCCGGCTCGCCGCGGTACACGCGGCCGTGCGGGTGTTACGTGCCGCACTTTCGCAACCCTGAGGCTGATCCGGGAACCATCGGCGCGCTCTGGCGCGTTGGCTCTGGAGAGGACAAGACCTAGCAGGTAAGGAGTGCGCGATGGGGGCATTGCTGCGCGAGGTGATCGGCGACGTCCTGCGGCGCGCCCGGGTCGAGCAGGGACGCACGCTGCGCGAAGTGTCGGACTCGGCGCGGGTCAGCCTCGGCTATCTCTCCGAGGTCGAGCGCGGCCGCAAGGAAGCCTCCAGCGAACTCCTCAACGCGATCTGCGGAGCGCTGTCGGTCCCGCTGTCGCGGGTGCTGACCGCGGCGGGCGACGAGATGGCCGCCGAGGAGTCGCGCGCCGCCGCCCTGACCCGCGAGGAAGACGGTGCGGCCCGCATCGACGCCGCGACCAAGGTGGTCATACCGCAAGTGGTGTCGATGGCCGTGGCGTGAGCCGTGCACCCGACAGGGGTGCGGTGATCTGCAGGCAACAGATAAGTTGGGGGCATTGCACGTGCCCAGCCCAGCTGAGTGGTCGACATACGAAGGCGGAATGAAGTCATGGCCAATCCGTTCGTCAAGGCGTGGAAGTACCTCATGGCGCTGTTCAGCTCCAAGGTCGACGAATACGCCGATCCGAAAGTGCAGATCCAGCAGGCGATCGAGGAAGCTCAGCGCCAGCACCAGGCGTTGACCCAGCAGGCGGCCCAGGTCATCGGGAACCAGCGGCAGCTGGAGATGAAGCTGAACCGTCAGCTCGCCGACATCGAGAAGCTTCAGGCCAACGTGCGGCAGGCGCTGACGCTCGCCGACCAGGCCGTCGCCGCCGGTGACGCCAACAAGGCCACCGAGTACACCAACGCCGCCGAGGCGTTCGCCGCGCAGCTGGTGACCGCGGAGCAGAGCGTGGAAGACCTCAAGACGCTGCACGACCAGGCGTTGCAGGCCGCCGGGCAGGCCAAGAAGGCGGTCGAGCAGAACGCGATGGTGCTGCAGCAGAAGATCGCCGAGCGCACCAAGCTGCTGTCCCAGCTCGAACAGGCCAAGATGCAGGAGCAGGTCAGCGCCTCGTTGCGCTCGATGACCGAGATCGCCGCGCCGGGCAACACCCCGAGCCTCGACGAGGTCCGCGACAAGATCGAGCGCCGCTACGCCAACGCGATGGGCTCGGCCGAGCTGGCGCAGAACTCGGTGCAGGGCCGGATGATGGAGGTGCAGCAGGCCAGCGTGCAGATGGCCGGCCATTCGCGCCTCGAGCAGATCAGGGCCTCCATGCGAGGCGAGCAGCTGCCCACCGGCGGGTCCGCGACGCCGAGCCAGGCCCCCGCCACTCCGGCGGCGGAGTCGAATCCGACACCGGAAAACCCGTTGTCACAGTAACTTTCACGGGAGCGAACAGTGGCTACACCCATCGGTAAGCGGCACCTCGGGCGGTCGGTCGCCCAGCGGGGGATCGACGCCGCCGCGGAGTGGTCGGAGCTGCTGGCCGACAGGCTGCACGCCGCCTCCGACCCGCGCGCGAAGCTGCTGCGCAAGCGGCGGTGGGCGCTGCGGCTGGGGGTGTTCTTCGCGCTGTCGTCGGTGTTCTGGGTCGGCGTGACCGCCGTGCTCGCGTCCTGGAGCACCCCGGTGTGGGCGCTGTTCATCCCGTCGCCGATCGCGGTCGGTGCCGCGTTCCTGTCCACCCTGGCATTCCTGCGCTACCGGTGGTTGCGCGGCGAACAGCTGCCGCCTCCGCGGACCCGGGCCGCGCGCCGGCTGCCGCCGTACGGTTCGGCCGCCCGCCAGCCGATGGCGTCGCTGGCCGCCTCCGAGCGCGGCCTGTACTCGTTGCTCGGGGTGCTCGAACGCGGCCGGATGCTGCCCGCCGACGACCTCCGCGAGATCCGGGTGGCCGCCGAACAGACCGCGGCGACGATGGCCGCCACCGCCGCCGAGGTGACCTCGATGGAGCGGACCGCCAAGGTCGCTCCGCAGTCGCGTCCGCACCTGGCGCCGACCATCGCCGCGTTCTCCGCCCAGCTCGACCGCGGTGCCCGCCAGTACGACGAGATGGTGTGCGCGGCCGCGCAACTGGTGTCGGCCACCAACTCCGGGGGCTTGTCGAGTTCCCCGATGTCGCAGCGCCGCTACCGCGAGCAGCTCACCTCGGCCACCGACCGGCTCGGCGGCTGGGCCCAGGCGTTCGACGAACTCGGTCGGCTGCGCGGCGCGTAGCCGAAACCGGCTAGAACCGCGGCCGCAGCGAGGGGATGATCAGGCCGACCAGCGCCTTCAGCGGCGCCTTGACCACAGTGTCGACCGTGTCGAAGTAGTCGCGCCACAGCGTGATCCGCCCGTCGCGCAACTCGAAGCGCCCGCACACCCAGAACTGCAGCCGCACCGGGCCGAAGATGATCGCGTCGGTGCGCTCGGTGAGGACCGTGTCGCCCTCGACGGCGATGCTGTGGAACTTCACCGCGAACCCCATCCGGCCCGCGGAGCGGCGCATCAGCTTCACGATCCGGTCGCGGCCGCGCAGCGACGGCAGACCGACGTTCTGCCACAGCAGCTCCGGGGCGGCCAGCGACTCGAAGGTGTCGAAGTCGGTGTCGGCGAGGGCGAACAGGAACGACTGCACGATGTCGGCGTTGTCGGGGACCGCGACCGGGGTGGAAGAAGCACCCGGCGACGGCGTGTTCGGGGCCTGATCGGTCATAGCGCCCGAGCCTACTGGCGGACGCTGTGGCAGGGTAGCCCCATGCGCGTCGCGGTCGTGGCCGGTCCCGATCCCGGGCACGCATTCCCGGCGCTTGCGCTGTGCCGTCGCTTCGCCGCCGCCGGCGACACCCCGACCCTGCTGACCGGCACCCGCTGGCTGGAACTGGCCCGCGAGCACGGCATCGACGCGCGGGAACTGGCCGGGCTGGACCCGACCGCGTTCGACGACGACGCCGACGCCGGCGCGAAGATCCACCAGCGCGCCGCCCGGATGGCGGTCCTCAACCGCGACACCATCGCCGCGCTGCGACCCGACCTGGTGGTGTCTGACTCCATCACCGTCTGCGGCGGACTGGCCGCCGAACTGCTGGGCCTGCCGTGGGTGGAGCTCAACACCCACCCGCTGTACCGGCCGTCGAAGGGCCTGCCGCCGGTGGGCAGCGGGCTCGCGCCGGGCACCGGGCTGCGGGGGCGGCTGCGCGATGCGGTGCTGCGCGCGCTGAGCGCCCGGTCCTGGCGGGCCGGGTTGCGGCAGCGGGCCGAAGCGCGAACCGGCATCGGCCTGCCCGCCGAGGATCCGGGGCCGGTACGCCGCCTGATCGCCACCCTGCCGGCGCTGGAGGTGCCGCGCCCGGACTGGCCCGCCGAAGCCGTCGTGGTGGGTCCGCTGCACTTCGAGCCGACGACCGCCGTGCTGGAGCTGCCGCCCGGAGACGGACCGGTCGTGGTGGTCGCGCCGTCCACCGCCACCACCGGGGCCGAGGGGCTGGGGGAGGTCGCGCTGCGCACCCTGGTACCGGGCGAGGTGCTGCCCGCGGGTGCGCGCGTGGTGATCTCCCAGCTCGACGGCCCCGACGGCGACGTGCCGCCCTGGGCGGTGGTCGGCCTCGGACGACAGGACGAGCTGCTGGCCGCGGCGGACCTGCTGATCTGCGGGGGCGGTCACGGCACCGTGGCCAAGGCGCTGCTGGCCGGCGTGCCCATGGTGGTGGTGCCCGGCGGCGGCGATCAGTGGGAGATCGCCAATCGTGTTGTCCGCCAAGGCAGCGCGCAGCTGATCCGGCCGTTGACCGGCGAATCGCTCGCGGCCGCGGTGCGGGAGGTTCTGGGCTCACCCGGCTATCGCGACGCCGCGCGGCGGGCCGGGGCCACCGTGGCCGACGTCGCCGATCCGGTACGGGTGTGCCATGACGCCCTGGCGGGGCCCGCGTAGTTTGGGCGTGTGCGACTGACGGAATTCCACGAACTGGTGGAGGGGCGGTTCGGCGCGATGCGCGCGTCGTCGATGCTCGTCGACCATGTGCTCACCAGCCTGGGTGGGCGCACGGCCGCCCAGGCGATCGAGGACGGGGTGGAGCCCCGCCAGGTGTGGCGAGCGTTGTGCGCGGACTTCGACGTCCCCCGCGACGAGTGGTGAACTACCGCTAGCGCGCGTCTTCCTCCGGGTCCCCGCTGGATTTGCGGCCCTCGTACGGCGGCACGGCCGGCTCGGCGTCGCGCGGTGGGCTCGTCGTGAACCCGGTCTCGAAATCCTCCGCGTCGCCGTGCTGCGGGACGGATTCGTTGCCCTCGACGGCGCCGGACGGTCGCTCAGCCGGTCCGCCCGAGGGCTGATCGGATCCGGTGTCTCGGCTTCCTGATGGTGTCGGCTCGTTCATCGGTGACTCCTCACGGCCCGCCGCTGGAAACGACGGCGCCTGTTTCTCGGGAACTCGTGTCTCGGGTACCCCGTCCCGGGCGGGTTTCCGCGGTGGCAGCGGGACGAATCCGGGCCGCGTCGACCAGTTCGAGGGTGTGTCCGGTGGCGTCGCGAAGCGCGGCCAGCTCGGCCGGGCCGAGCGAATCGCACACCCAGTCCCAGTGCGCACTCACCACGTCGCCGACCGCAGGTTCGCCGGTCAGCGCGGCGCCGTCGCGGCACCAGCGCACCCGCTCGCTGACGGCGTCGCCGAGCACCAGGGCACCCGCGGCGAGCGTCAGCGGCCGGGAGCGCATCCAGAGGTGCTCGTCCTCGACGGATTCCACTGTGCCCCAGCGGATCCGGCAGTTCTGCAGGATCCCCAGCGCGACGGTGGGGTCGCGGTCGAGAAACCGCACCCAGGGATACACCACCAGGACGTGGAAGCTGTGGTGCGCCAAGACGTGCCGAGGGTCGACGGTCCCGTACAACAGTCCGGTGACCTGCCCGGCGAACGCCGAGCGTAACCGGGTCAGCAGATCCCCGGAGGCCACGGCACCGAGTCCGGGGCCGCCCACCCAGTAGCTGCGCACCACGTCGGGAGCGAGGGGATCGTCGGCGCCGATCGCGGCGGCGATCGCCTGCAGGTACGGCCAGACCCCGTCGAACTGCCGGGCCACCGGCGGCGTCGCGGCACCCGCGCGCAGCAACGCCCCGGTGTCCGCCGGCCCGCAGAAGCCGAGCTCGTTGGGCGGGAACGCGTATCGGGCGAACAGCCGTGAACCGTCGGCCATCTCAGCAGATCCGCGGTAACTGCTCACCGATCGGCAGGTCGAGCACGCGGGTACCGCCGAGCGCCGTGCGCGCCACCACCATGCCGGGATGGTCGGCGACGCAGGTGCCGATGACCGCCGCGCGCGCACCCAGCGGGTGCGCACGCATCGCGGCCAGCACCGCGTCGGCGTCCCGGGCGCCGACGAAGGCGACGAGCTTGCCCTCGTTCGCGACGTAGAGGGGGTCCAGGCCCAGCATGCTGCACGCGTCGCGCACCTCGCCCGGGATCGGCAGGGCCCGCTCGTCGACCGAGATGCCGACGTGCGCGGTCCTGGCGATCTCGTTGAGGGTGGCCGCGACGCCGCCGCGCGTCGGGTCGCGCAGCGTGTGGATGTCGGCTCCGGTGTCCACCATCGCGGCCACCAGGCCGTGCAGGGCCGCGGTGTCGCTGGTCACCGTGGTGGCGAACTCCAGACCTTCCCGGCAGCTCAGGACGGCGACGCCGTGCAGCCCGATGTCCCCGCTGACCAGGACCACGTCGCCAGGTGCGGCCCGCTGCGGACCGATTTCGGTGCGCGCGTCGACCAGCCCGATCCCGGCGGTGTTGAGGTAGACGCCGTCGCCGTGCCCGGAGTCCACCACCTTGGTGTCACCGGTCACCAGCTTCACCCCGGCGGCCATGGCCGCGCTGCCCACGGCGCGGGCCACGTGCGCCAGCTCGTCGAGGGGCGTGCCCTCCTCGAGGATGAACGCCGTCGACAGCACCGCGGGCGTGGCCCCGGCCATCGCCAGATCGTTGACCGTGCCGTTGACGGCGAGGTCGCCGATCGTGCCGCCCGGGAACACCAGCGGCTTGACCACGAACGAGTCGGTAGAGAACGCCAGGCGGGCGCCGCCGAGGTCGACGATCGCGGAGTCACCCATCGCCGCGTCGGCGGCCGGGCCGAACGCGGGCAGGAACAGGTGCTCGACGAGCTCACCGGACATCGCTCCGCCGCCGCCGTGCCCCATCACGATGTGGGGTGCGTCGCGCAGCGGCGCCGGACAAACCCACGACTCGAGGTCGATCGCAGCGCGGGTCTCGCTCTCAGACATGGGTCACCTCGAGCCGGTCAACTCGAGCCGCCGGTACAGGTAGTAGGCCGCGCAGGCCCCTTCCGACGACACCATGGTGGCGCCCAACGGGTTACGCGGTGTGCACAGCGTTCCGAACGCGGCGCACTCGTGCGGTTTGAGCAGGCCCTGCAGCACCTCGCCGGAACGGCACACCCCCGACTCCTCGGTGTGGATGCCGGTGACGGCGAATCTGTACTCGGCGTCGAAATCCCGGTAGGCGTCCGACAGGCGCCACCCGCTGTCCGGGATCATGCCGATGCCGCGCCAGGTCCGGTCGGTGACCTCGAAGACGTCGGCCAGCATCGCCTTGGCCGCCGGGTTGCCGGCCGCCTGTACCGCCCGGGGGTAGGCGTTCTCCACTTCGTGGCGGCCGGCCTCCAATTGCCGCACCGTGCGCCGGATTCCCTCCAGGATGTCCAGCGGCTCGAATCCGGTGACCACGATCGGGATGCCGTACCGGTCGGACAGCGGGGGGTACTCGTCGGTGCCCATCACCGAGCACACGTGTCCGGCAGCCAGGAAGGCCTGCACCCGGCACGTCGGCGAGTCCATGATGGCCGCGATCGCCGGCGGCACGAGCACGTGGGACACCAGCAGCGAGAAGTTCTCGATGCCCAGCCGACGGGCCTGATAGACCGTCATCGCATTGGCCGGAGCGGTGGTCTCGAAGCCGATCCCGAAGAACACCACCTGTCGGTCGGGGTTGTCCCGGGCGATCGTCAGGGCGTCCAGCGGCGAATACACCACGCGCACATCGCCGCCCTCGCTCTTCACCCGGAACAGGTCCTTGTTGCTGCCGGGGACCCGCAGCATGTCGCCGAACGAGCAGAAGATCACCTCCGGCCGCGACGCGATCTCCAGCGCTTTGTCGATGACCTCGAGCGGTGTCACGCACACCGGGCACCCGGGCCCGTGGATCATCTCGATGGTGTCCGGGAGGAGCTGGTCGATGCCGTGCCGGATGATCGAATGGGTCTGGCCGCCGCAGACTTCCATGATCGACCAGCGTCGGCTGGTGGCCGACCTGATTTGGTCGATCAGCCGAAGCGCGAGCTCCGGGTTACTGAACTCGTCGAGGTATTTCATGTGTGCACCTCCCCGTTGCGGCTCGGTTCACTCACCCCGGCCTGCCGGGCGGCGGACTCGAAGCCGTCGGCGAACTCCTCGGCGAGCACACCGAGACGTTCGAACTCCGCCAGCGTGCGGACCGCGGAGGCCTCGTCGAGCCGCTGAATGGCGAACCCGACGTGCACGACCACGTACTGACCCACCTCCGCGTCCGGAATGTATTGCAGACAGACGTCTTTGCGGACGCCGCCGAAGTCGACGACCGACATCAGGGTGCCGTCGCGCTCCTCGATCTCGAGAATCCTTCCGGGAACTGCCAGGCACATCGGCGTCCTCCTATCCGGCGTTGGCCACGATGAGTTGACCCAGCGCGATGCCGCCGTCGTTGGCGGGCACCTGCTGATGGGTGATGACGTCGAACCCGTTGTCGGTCAACAGGGTGCGGGTCCGGTGCAGCAGCAGCGCGTTCTGGAAGACACCGCCGGTCAGCGCGACGAGGTGGCCCGGGTGCTGCCGCGCGAGCCGCAGGATCAGCGTGGCGACGGCGTCGTGGAACCGGGCGCCGATGACGCCGGACGCGACCCCTGCCGAGACGTCGTCGACGATGCCGACGAGCACCGGGGTGGGGTCGATCAGCGCCGGGAACCCCTGCTCATCGACGGCGAAGCGGTAGTGGGCGTCGCCGCAGTCGCGGTGGCGCGCCAGCCCTTCGAGTTCGATGGCGGCCTGCGCTTCGTAGTCCACCACCTGCCGCACCCCGGCGAGCGCGGAAACGGCGTCGAACAACCTACCCATGCTGGAGGTGGGGGCGCACCCGAGACCGGTCTCGAGTTGGTGGCGCAACACGCGCCGTTCGTCCTTCGGGCAGGCCCGCACAGGTGCGAGGTGCGGCGCCCACCCGATTCCCGCGGCCCACAGGTGCGCCAGCGCCATCCGGTACGGACGCAGCACGCTGACGTCACCACCGGCCAGCGGGACATAGCGCAGCTGGGCGACGCGGCGGTAGCCCTTGTAGTCGGCCAGCATCACCTCACCACCCCAGATGGCGCCGTCGGGCCCGTAACCCGTTCCGTCGAAGGCGAACCCGAGTACCTCGTGGCTGCCGTCGCAGCCGTGCTCGGCCATCACCGCGGCGAGGTGGGCGTGATGGTGCTGCACCGTCCGGACCGGGCGGCCGGTGGCGTTGCGCTGCGCCCAGGCGCGCGACCGGTACCGCGGGTGGGCGTCGGCGACGAGCAGTTCGGGCGCCACTCCGGTCAGCGTCTGCAGGTGCCGTTGTGCGGAGTCGAACGCCGACAAGGTGGCCACGTCGTCCATGTCGCCGATGTGCTGGCTCAGCCACGCGTAGTGGCCGTCGGCGACGGCCATGGTGTTCTTCAGGTCGGCGCCGACGGCCAGGGTCGGCGCGACCGCGACGGGCAGCGCGATCGGTAGCGGGGCGTACCCGCGCGAGCGCCGGATCGGCATGCCGGGGCGCAGCACCGAGTCGTCACACGGCACCAGGATTGCGCGGTCGTGCAGCAGCCAGCCGTCGGCCAGCCCGGACAGCCGGGCCGCGGCGTCGTCGTCACGGAAACAGATCGGCTCGCCGCCGAGGTTGCCCGACGTCATCACCAGCACCTGCGGGCCGGGGGTGTCGCCGTCGAGGCCGAACAGCAGCGTGTGCAGCGGGGTGTAGGCGAGCAGCACGCCGAGGTCGGGGTTGCGGGGCGCCACCGAGGCCGCGACCGGCGCTCCGGCGCTGCGGGGCAGCAGCACGATCGGACGCGCGGGGCTCGACAGCAGGGCCGCCGAGGCGTCGGCGACGTCGGCGACGCGTCGTGCCCCGGCCAGGTCGGCCACCATCACCGCGAACGGTTTGTCGCCGCGCCGTTTCCGGCGCCGCAACCGGGCCACCGCGCGTTCGTCGGCCGCGTCGCAGGCGAGGTGGTAGCCCCCGATGCCCTTGACCGCCAGGATCGCGCCCTCGCGCAGCAGTCGGCGGGCCGCAGCCAAGGCGTGTTCGCCCGTGGCGCCGTGCCCGTCGGCGGCCCGGAAGCGCAGTGTCGGCCCGCACGCGGGGCAGCAGACCGGCTGGGCGTGGAAGCGGCGGTCGGCCGGGTCGGTGTACTCGCGCGCGCAGTCACCGCACATCGCGAACCGGGCCATCGTGGTGTTCGCGCGGTCGTACGGCAGGGCGGCGATGATGGTGAACCGCGGCCCGCAGTTGGTGCAGTTGACGAACGCGTGCCGGTAGCGCCGGTCGTGCGGGTCGCGGAGTTCGGCAGCGCAGTCGGCGCACATCGCGACGTCAGGGGAGATCAGCGTGCGGGCGCCGTCGGACCGGGTGGTGTCGCCGATGGTGAACCCCGTGCCGCCGACGAGCGGGATCTTCTCGACCTCAACGGATTCGACGACCGCCAGCGGCGGCGGGCGGTCCCGCAGCAGTCGCAGGAAGGCATCGACGGCAGTGCTGCCGCCCTCCACCTCCACCACGGCGCCGGCGCTGTCGTTGCGCACCGACCCCGACAGGCCGAGCCGCGCCGCCTCGGTGTAGACGAACGGGCGGAAGCCGACGCCCTGAACCACACCGTGCACGCAGGCCCGAACCCGCCGCCGGCCGGTCACGGCGAGTCCTCGACGTCGCGGCCTCTGCCCAACAGCTCCAGACCGGCCAGGGCGGCGTCGGCACCCGCCCGGTCGGTCTTCTCGACCACGAAGCCCATGGAGATGATCACCCAGTCGCCGGGGGCGAACGTCTGGTCGTCCAGCATCCCGACGTTGACCCGACGTCGCTCGCCCGCGACGTCGGCGAGAGCCAGCTGGCCCGCGAAACCCTCGACCATGCCGACGATCTGCCCCGGGATTCCCAGACACATCGGTCATCGCCTCCCGGCCGCCGCGTGCGCCAGCAGGCCGGCCACGGTGGTCTGGACGGCCCGCACCGCCGCGGGTACGGCCGCCGCGACGGGCGCGGACAGCCCGATGCCCTCTTCGACGGTGGCGACCTCGCAGCCGATCACCACGGTGCGGGGAGCGCTGCCGCCCAGCGCGGTCAAACTCGCGAACACCGCGGCCGGCTCCATCGCATGGGCGTCGAGTGCTGTGGCGCCCGAGAGGGATTCGTGGTCAGCCTCGAAGACGTGCACCGTTCCCGGGGCGCCCCGGTCGGGCACCGCGTCGACGAGGACCAGCGCCGCCCACGGGTCGAGCAGGTCGTAGGCCAGGTGCAGGCCCCCGACCCCGTAGTCGGCGACGACCACCCCGGGTCCCAAGTCCGGCGTGACGTGCCGGATCACCTCGGGCCCGAAGCCGTCGTCGCCGAGGAAGATGTTGCCGGTACCCGCCACCAGAATCCTTGTCGCGGACGGGTCTTCGCGCGGATTCACATCCGGCGCATCTTCAGATAGCGCTGGATGTCGGGGATGGACTGCACCCCGATGGCAACTCCTGCCAGTACCGCGGCGGCGACCACCGCCACCGCGACATAACCGACGACTCTCATTGCGCGCTCCCATCTCTGAGCGGTTCCACCTCATCAGGGGTGAAGTACAGGTACCGGCCGTACCACTCGTGCAGGTCGGCGGCGGGGTCGTCGTCGAGCACCACCCCGATGTGGCGACCGCCGTCGACGTCCTCGTGCACGGTGACCACGCGCGCGATCCGGTCGGCGTAGAACAGGTCGTGAGCATCGGCCCGGCGCGACGGGCGCAACCGGACCTGGCTGCCCCGCGCCACTCTGACGCCGTCGACTAGTACCGCGTCGTCCTGCGGGCGCACCGCACCGTCGGCCTGCGGATCCCACCAGTCCACTCCGGCCGGGACCTCGGGGACCAGCGCCGGACCGCGCTCCGGGGCGTGCGGGTCGCGCAGCACCCCGTGCAGGTCCAGCAGCGCTTCCGGGGACAGCGAGTCGCAGCGGTCGATGATCCGGGCGGCGCGGTCGTCGGTGGCGCGGGCCTGCGCCTTCTCCTCGTCGGTCATGGTCATCACCCGCAAGGTCAGGATCTCGTCGATCTCGGTCGCGTCGAACAGATCTCCCGGGCTCTGCTCGGCGACCTCAGGGTGGTCGTAGAGGATGATCGGCGAGACCAGGATCAGCGAACCGTCGCCCGGTGGACCGACCAGCACGGGAAAGCAGCGGTGCTGGGCGCAGCGCGCGACGGCCTCGGCGGCGCCCTCGGGTGGCTCCAGATGGGAAGCGAACGTCCCGCCGCTGACCTCGAGCAGCAGGTGCGTGCCGATCAGCGACACCGCGGTCGCCTCGTCCCGGCCTCCGGCCGGCGCAGCGGTGTTGTGCACTGCGGCCGACAGCCGCAGCAGGTCGCCGTCCGGTTCGGCGCGCAGCGTCAGCGCCGCCCGCAGCTGTTGCCGCCGGCGCACCAGGCGGCCGCCGCCGACGGTCTCGGTGTCGGTGCCGCCGGGCACCTCGAACTCCAGGACCTGCGGCAGCGCCGAGAGTTCGACCGGGCCGAAGGCGATCTCGTTCTCGACGGCCTCGTCCCAGCGCAGCCAGCGGTCCGGACCGGTCCGGAGTTCGTCGACGGCCGCGAACCCACCGTCCGGTAGCGCGCGCTCGACGTCGCGGCGCTGATGCTGCAGGAACCGCACCACCCCGGACAGCGACGCCGACGCTTCCGGTGCGATCAGCACCTGCGCCGACAGCGACGTGTCCTCACCGACCCCGGACTCCGCTGCACCGGCCGGTCCGAGCACCCCGAACTGCCAGCGGGACTGGTTCTTCGCGGACGTCGCGCGGTACGGATACAGCAGGTAACCCTCGTAGAGCACCGCGTCGGCGACGGTGCGGGCCCGGTCCCACGCCGTGTTCATCGCAGCTCGCTTTCCCGGTTCTGGCGGGCCGCGGCCAGCAGTTCACCCACGGCATCGTCGAAGCCGAGCAGTCCGCGGGTGCTGCGGTAGGCGGCCAGCGCGTCGATCGTCTCGCGGGTCAGCCGCAGCCAGCCGGTGCCGGGATAGTGCGCGGCGATGAGATCCCGCCACACCGACACCGGCATGTCGTAGCGGTCCTCGCGATCCCAGGGAATCTGCACGACGCCGAAACCCTGCGTCCCGGTGACGAAAACCGTTCCACTGAAAAGGAACAACAGCGGAACCACACCGTCCTCGAGCGCCAGCAGGTACTTCGCCGCCTTCACCTCGAAGTCGTAGGTGCACGGCAGCGCCAGTGCCACCTCGATACCGCCGGTGAACCCCGGCACCATCGTCGTGGCGTGCTGCCACAGGAAACTGTGCTGGGTGGCCGGCCACCGTTCCCGGGAGCCGAACAGGTCGAGCAGCCCGGCCGCCTCGTCGTCGGAGTAGGTCCGCCGCACCGGCTCGACCCGCACCTGGCACCGCAGTGCGACGGCGTGGATCGGCTCGTCACCGGTGTCGCCGACGGCGATGCGCGCCGTCAGCGCAGGCGTGACGGCGTACGGCTCGGGGGCGATGCCGCGGACGGCGAAGGTCAGCTCGGTCATTCGCGCGCCACCACGGTGGCCCGCTCGTCGAGCAGGGCGAAGAAGCCGTCGACGTAGTCCCGCACGTCGCCGCCGCCGTCGAACCCGCGCCACAGCAGGCGCAGCCGGCCGACGAATTCGTAGCAGGCGTCGATCGGGACCAGATAGGCCTGCGGATCGGCATCGGGTTCGGTGGGCACGCGCACCAGCAGCGCCTCGGTGTCGACCGCCGGGGCGTCCACGCGCGGCTCGGTGTCCCGGATCTCGTCCCAGGCGCGCAGGTCGAGTTCGGATTCGGTGGCGCCGGCGGGCCCGGGATAGAGCGCGACGGTGCGGCCGAGCGCGGAGTTGCCGAAGAAGAACGCGAGGCCGACGGGGATCTGCAGGGCCTCCCACTGCCCGCGGCGCATGCCGAAGTCCGCGAACGCCAGGTAGCGGTCGGGCACCGCGCGGTAGCGCAATTCCGCGGCGGTGTCGGTGAACAGGAGGTAGCAGCCGCGGCAGACGCACATCAGTTGGCGCGCTTCGGGATTGACGACGTGCTGGTGGGCCTCGGCGATCGGCTGGGCGCACATCTCGCACCGTTCGCCGGCCGGCCGCGGGGCGGCCCGCTCGGCCCGGATCCGGGACAGCACGTCGAAGGTCGTGTCCATCAGGCCACCTCGGCGGCGGAAGGGAAGGCCAGCGAGAGCACTCCGTCGCGGGGCACCAGCGGCACCGGATCCAGGTGGCCGTCGGCGCCGGCCCCGGCGCGGGTGACGTCGAATCCGGTGCCGCAGCGCGGACAGCCCAGGGTCGTGCCCGTCAGTCGGGCGCCCGCCAGCGAGCCGGCACAGGCGGGGCAGTGGTCGCGGTAGACGAACATCTCCGGCCCGACGCGGCAGGCCAGCACGTCGGTGCCGGCGATCCGGTAACCGGCGACCTCGGCGTCGCGCAGTTCGGCCAATTCGGGTACCGCGTGCCAGGTGGTGGCCGACTGCACCCGGCGCAGCAGGCTCTCGGGCGGTATCAGGTCGGGCTGTCCCCGGCGGGGCGGGTCCGAGGTGACCAGCTCGATCGCCGAGATCTCCGGTGCCGCCGCCCGGATCGCGTCCTGCACCGCCAGTTCCAACGTCACCGCCGACGACGGGCACGTGCCGCAGCTGCCCTGGAACTGGAGCCGGACCACGCCGTCGATGACCGACAGCAGCGACACGTCCCCGCCGTGGGATCCCAGATAGGGGCGCACCCCGTCCAGCGCCGCGCTGACGCGCTGCTCGATGCCGTGCGGGTGCAGGCCGTGCACCAACAGCAGGCTGGCCACCAGGCCGTCGGCCGCGAACTGCTCGGCCAGCCCGGGATCGGCGGCCAGTGCCGTGTCCAGCATCCGCGCCAGCGCCGCCCCGTAGAGGTCGGTCACCTCGCCCACCAACTGGGCTGCGCGTTCCCCGGCGCGCGCACCGTCGGCGGTGAACGCGCCGAGCAGCGCCGCGATGCGTTCCCCGGTGGCGCGCCAACGGGCGTCGTCGGGGATGGGGTCGGTATCCGCCGGCGTCGGTGCCGCCACCTCAGTCCCCGGCGGTGTACTGGGTGGGGGAGTGCAGCAGGTCGAGTTCCTTGCCCTGACCGAGGTACATGTGCACCCCGCAGGGCAGACAGGGGTCGAAACTACGCACCGTGCGCATGATGTCGATGCCCTTGAAATGCTCCCGGTCGTTCTCCTCGAAGATCGGCAGGCCCTGCACCGCATCCTCGTACGGGCCCGGCGTGCCGAAGTTGTCACGCGGGCTGGCGTTCCACGGCGTCGGGGGATACGGGTGGTAATTGGCGATCTTGCCGTCCCGGATCACCATGTGGTGGGACAGAACACCGCGTACCGCCTCGGTGAAACCGCAGCTGGCCGCTTCGTCGGGCACCTCGAACTTCTCCCAGGTCTTGGTGCGGCCGGCCCTGATCTCCACCAGCGCCTTGTCGCAGAAGTGCAGCGCCGCCGCGGCGGCGTACGCCTGAAAGTACGTCCGCGCCCGATTGCGCTCCAGGGTATTGCTGCCGTGCACCGGGATCTTCCACTCCAACTCCACCGGTCCCTTCAGGGCCGTCTTCGGCAGGTTGATCTGCACGCTGGTTCCGGTGGACTTGATGTAGCCGATGTCGACCAGCCCGGCCAGCGCCGTCGACCACATCCGGGCCAGGGCGCCGCCACCGGTGTCGAGCGCCAGATGGTCGGTGCCGTCGAACCAGCGCGGCGACATCACCCAGCTGTACTTGTCGTCCATGTCGCGCTTCTGCGGATGCGGGTTGGTGTGTTGATTCCACGGGTGCCGCCGGTCCACCGGGTTGCCCAGCGGGTCGGTCTTGACGAAGGTCTCCTGATCGGTCCAGTCCTCATAAAAGCTGTGGCCCAACAGGATCCGGATGCCCAAGTTGATGTCGACCAGTGAGGTGGTGACCAGCTTGCCGTCCACGACCACCCCGGGCGTGACGAACATCTTGCGGCCCCAGGACTCCATGTCGCGGTAGGAGAAGTTGCAGTACTCGGGATCCTGGAAGGACCCCCAGCAGCCGAGCAGGGTGCGGCGCAGGCCGACCTGTTCGTAGCCGGGCAGGGCGTCGTAGAAGAAGTCGAACAGGTCGTCGTGCATCGGCACGACCTTCTTCATGAACTCGATGTAGCGCATAAGCCGGGTCATGTAATCGGTCATCAACTGGACCGTCGCCACGGTCCCGACCCCGCCGGGATACAGCGTCGAAGGGTGGACGTGGCGGCCCTCCATGAGGCAGAACATCTCCCGGGTCATCCTGCTGACCTGAAGCGCTTCCCGGTAGAACTCCCCGGTGAACGGATTGAGCGCACGCATGATGTCGGCGATGGTGCGGTGACCGTGCATACCGGCCTGCGGCGCAGCCGTGTTCTCGGCCTTGGCCAACACGCTCGGATTGGTCTCGGCGACCATCTTCTCGCAGTAGTCCACCGCGACCAGGTTCTCCTGGAAGATGTTGTGGTCGAACATGTATTCCGCGGCCTCACCCAGGTTGATCAACCATTCGCCGAGGTGCGGCGGCCGGACGCCGTAGGCCATGTTCTGGGCGTAACACGAACAGGTCGCATGGTTGTCACCGCAGATACCGCAGATCCGGCTGGTGATGAAGTGCGCGTCGCGGGGGTCCTTGCCCTTCATGAAGATCGAATAACCCCGGAAGATCGACGAGGTGCTGTGGCACTCCACCACCTCCCGATTCTCGAAGTCGATCTTGGTGTAGATGCCGAGACTGCCGACGATCCGGGTGATCGGGTCCCAGGCCATCTCCGTGAGCTGGCCGGGGTCGCGCTCGGTGCGGGACGGCTTCGGCGTGGTCGTGGTCATCGTGCTTCTTCTCTCTGCATAATGCGTTGCAGGGCAATGCGTGTCACGACTCGCGGGGCCGTATCGGTCACCAGGTGCGACGGGCTACTGTCCCGGCGTCGGCGTCCCGGTGCCGCCACTTCGGTTCGTGGTCGAGCGTGCGGCCGGTGATGTGGCGCAAGGTGCGGATCACCGAGCCGTAGGCCCCGGAGCCCGCCGTCGACAGTTTGCCGCCGGGCGGTTCGTCCATGAACGGCATGAACTTGTCCGGGAAACCGGGCATGGTGCACCCGATGCAGATGCCGCCGACGTTCGGGCATCCGCCCACGCCGTCCATCCAACCCCGTTTGGTCACATTGCATTTCACCACCGGGCCCCAGCAACCCAGCTTGACGATGCACTTCGGCGATCCGTACTCGGTGGCGAAGTCGCCCTGCTCGTAGTAGCCGCCCCGGTCGCAGCCTTCGTGGACCGTCGCCCCGAACAGCCACTTCGGCCGCAACGCGTCGTCGAGCGGGATCATCGGTGCCTGGTCGGTGACCATGTAGAGCAGATACGTCAGCGTCTCCGACAGGTTGTCCGGCTGGATCGGGCAGCCGGGCACGCACACGACCGGGACGCCGGCCTTGGACTTCCAGTCCCAGCCGAGATAGTCGGGCACCCCCATCGCGCCGGTGGGGTTGCCGGCCATCGCGTGGATGCCGCCGTAGGTGGCGCACGTTCCCGCCGCCACCACGGCCGTGGCCTTGGGGGTGAGCCGGTCCAGCCATTCGCTGGTGGTGATCGGCTGGCCGGTGGCGGGGTTGTTCCCAAACCCGCACCAGTACCCTTCGGACTTGTTCTGCTCGTTGGGAATCGAGCCCTCGACGACCAGGACGAACGGTTCCAGTTCGCCTCTGTCCGCCTTGAAGAACCATTCCAGGAAGTCGTCGGCACCACCGTTGGGGCCGCACTCGAAGTCGATCAGCGGCCAGTGGAAGGCGACCTTCGGCAGACCGGGCAGCGCCCCGAGTGCGATCTCCTCGACACTGGGGAGCGTGGCGGCGGTCAACGCCACCGAATCGCCGTCACAACTCAGACCGGCGTTGATCCAGAGCACGTGGATCAGCGTCTGTTCCGCTTTGACTGCAGCCTCGATAGGCATGTGTCACAGCTTTCCGGGGCCGGGCATCAGCCCCTTCCCCGCAGGAGTCGACCCTCGGCCCACTTGCGCGGCGATAACTTCTGGGTCTACTCCCGGTGTTATGTCTTGTCAACGGGCGGATGGGCGCAGTCGTGCATGCGTAAGGTGATCCACTCGTACCAGGCCGCCAGGCCGTGGCCCGTGGTCGCCGACACCGGCATGATCTCGACGTCCGGGTTCAGCGACCGGGCGTGCGCGACGCACGCGTCGAGGTCGAAGTCGACGTAGGGCAGCAGATCGGTCTTGTTGATCAGGACCAGTCCGGCCGCGGCGAACATGTGCGGGTACTTCAACGGTTTGTCCGCTCCCTCGGTGACCGACACGACCACGACCTTGCAGTGCTCACCCAGGTCGAACATCGCAGGGCAGACCAGATTTCCGACGTTCTCGACGAACAGCAGCGTGCCGGGGGCGGGGTCGAGGGCCGCCAGCGCGCGGTCGATCATCGCCGCGTCGAGGTGGCAGCCGGCGCCGGTGTTGACCTGTACGGCCGACGCGCCGGCGGCGCGGATGCGTTCGGCGTCGAACAGCGTCTCCTGATCGCCTTCGATGACCGCGATGGGCTGCTCGGTGGGCAGCTCGCGGATGGTCCGTTCGAGCAGGGTGGTCTTCCCCGACCCCGGGGAGCTGGTGACGTTGAGCGCGAGGATGCCGAGGGTGGCCAGCCGGCGCCGGTTACGTTCGGCCTGTTCGTCGTTGCGGGCCAGCACCTTCTGTTCGAGCGAGACGGTGGTGGGGTGCGGGTGCTCGTGTGGGTGTGGGTGGTCGTGCGGGCGGGTGGGGTCGTGACGGTGTCCCACGGTGGTGATCACCACCGCGTCATGGCCGTCATGGTCGCCGTCGCCGTCGCAGCCGCAGGTTGCGCACATGTCAGTCCACCTCCATGGACAGGATCCGCAGATCGCGCCCCGCCAGGATCTGCACGTCGGCGCTGCCGCACGGGCACAACAGGATGAGGTCGGGCGGTTCGAAGTCGGTGTCGCAGGTGCGGCAGTGCGCGCGGGCGGGGGTCACCTCGATGTCGAGGTGGGCGCCGTCGGCGAGGGTGCCTTCGGTGGCCAGGTCGAAACAGAACTCCATGGACTCGGGGATCACCGCGCACAGGGCCCCGATCTGCAGTTTCACGCTGTGCACGCGCCGGCCCGCGGCGTGCCCGCACACCGCCTCGACAACACTTTGGGTCAGCGCCATCTCGTGCACCGTCGCCCCCCGGGGGTCAGCACCACGATAGGTCCGCCGCGCGCCGCGCGTCCAGGTGCTGGGAATGACGTCAGACCCGGCGTGTCCACTTGAATCGAACAGGTGTTCGTCTACTCTGGGGGCAGATCCGAACAGCAGTGTCGAGGACTTGTCGGTGCCCTGATCTAGCGTCACGGCCAACCGACCGAGAAACCGGTCACCAACGACTACCGGAAGAGGTATCACCATGGCGCCACAGGCTCCTGATCGCGAGAAGGCCCTGGAACTGGCCCTCGCGCAGATCGACAAGAACTTCGGCAAGGGGTCGGTGATGCGGCTCGGCGAGGACGTCCGTCCGCCGATCGCGGTCATCCCCACCGGGTCGATCTCGCTCGACGTCGCGCTCGGCATCGGCGGGTTGCCGCGCGGCCGCGTGGTCGAGATCTACGGTCCGGAGTCCTCCGGTAAGACCACCGTCGCGCTGCATGCGGTGGCCAATGCGCAGGCCGCCGGCGGTATCGCGGCGTTCATCGACGCCGAGCACGCGCTGGACCCCGAGTACGCCAAGAAGCTCGGGGTCGACACCGACGCGCTGCTGGTGTCCCAGCCCGACACCGGTGAGCAGGCCCTCGAGATCGCCGACATGCTGGTGCGCTCCGGTGCGCTGGACATCCTGGTCATCGACTCGGTGGCCGCGCTGGTGCCGCGCGCCGAGATCGAGGGCGAGATGGGCGACAGCCACGTCGGTCTGCAGGCCCGCCTGATGAGCCAGGCGCTGCGCAAGATGACCGGTGCGCTGAACAACTCGGGCACCACCGCGATCTTCATCAACCAGCTGCGCGAGAAGATCGGTGTGATGTTCGGGTCTCCCGAAACCACCACCGGCGGTAAGGCGTTGAAGTTCTACGCCTCGGTGCGCCTGGATGTCCGGCGCATCGAGACCCTCAAGGACGGCACCGACGCCGTCGGTAACCGCACCCGCGTCAAGGTGGTCAAGAACAAGGTGTCGCCGCCGTTCAAGCAGGCCGAGTTCGACATTCTGTACGGCCACGGCATCAGCCGGGAAGGCTCGCTCATCGACATGGGTGTCGAGCACGGCTTCATCCGCAAGTCCGGATCGTGGTTCACCTACGACGGCGAGCAGCTGGGACAGGGCAAGGAGAACGCACGAAAGTTCTTGCTGGAGAACCCCGATGCGGCCAACGAGATCGAGAAGAAGATCAAGGAGAAGCTCGGTATCGGGGCTCAGCTGACCGATGGCGCAGCCGATGACGTCCTTCCCGCTCCCGTCGACTTCTAGCTCCGCGGAGTCGCCCGACGACGACCCGGTCCGGCGTGCCGAGCAGGCGCGGGCGGTGTGCCTGCGCCTGCTCACCGCCCGGGCGCGGACCCGCGCCGAACTCGAAGGTCAGCTGGCCAAACGGGGCTACCCGGACGAGATCAGCGTCCAGGTGCTCGACCGGTTGACCGAGGTCGGCCTGATCGACGACGAGGACTTCGCCGAGCAGTGGGTCCGGTCCCGCCGCGAGAATGCCGGAAAAGGCAAGCGCGCGTTGGCTGCCGAGTTGCGCAAGAAGGGCGTCGACAGCGAGGTGATCGACGGCGCATTGGCCGGGATCGACGCCGACGCCGAACGCACCCGCGCCGAACAACTGGTCCGCGACAAATTGCGGCGCGAGAAGCTTGGCGACCCCGACGACAGGGACGCCGAGAACAAGATGGCGCGGCGGCTGGTCGGCATGCTGGCCCGGCGCGGCTATCAGCAGTCGATGGCACTCGATGTCGTCACCGTCGAATTGGCGAACGAACGGGAGCGCCGCAAGGTGTGAGCCGGGGGAGGTGATCTTCGCTTCCCCCTCTCACATTATTGGGCACCCCCGGTCTTGCGGCAAGACCGGGGGGTGGCCCCAGAATCGGCTGCCGTGACCAGAACACAGCACAGTGACAGCCGAATTCGACCCGGGGACGCCGACCACCAGGTGGTGATCGGCGGGGGCGGGCCCACCGGCATGATGCTGGCCGCCGAATTGGCGCTGGCGGGGGTGGACGTCGCGGTCGTCGAACGGCGTGACAGCGGCGACCTCGCCGGCGCGCGGGCCGGCGGCCTGCTGTCGCGAACCCTCGAGATCCTCGATCAGCGCGGCATCGTCGACCGCTTCCTGGCCGCCGGGCAGACCATGCAGGTGCACGGTTTCGCCCAGGTCCGCCTGGACATCAGTGACTTCGCGACTCGCCACCCGTACGGTCTGGCGTTGTGGCAGAGGCACATCGAGCGTCTGCTGACCGAACGGGCCGACGAACTCGGGGTCGTGGTGCACCGCGGGCGGGAGGTGGTGGGCTTCACGCAGACCGGCAGCGGGGTCGACGTCGGGTTGTCCGACGGGCGGACCCTGCGGGCGAGTTACCTCGTCGGCTGCGACGGCGGACGCAGCCTCATCCGCAAGGCGGCAGGCATCGAGTTTCCTGGCTGGGAACCCACCACCAGCTATCTGCTCGCCGAAGCCGAGATCGAGCCCGGCCAAGAACCCGAGTGGGGCATCCGGCGCGACGCACGCGGAGTGCATGCACTCAGTCCGTCCGACGACGGGCAGACGCGGATCATGGTCACCGAGCAGCACCTGCGGCGTTCGCGCGAGCCGGGCCTGTCCGAGCTGCGCGACGCGCTGACCGCGGTGTACGACACCGACTACGGCGTGCACAGTCCCACATCGCTTTTCCGCTTCACCGACATGGCGCGGCAGGCGGCGTACTACCGCAGCGGGCGCATCCTGCTGGCCGGGGACGCGGCGCACGTGCATCACCCCATCGGCGGGCAGGGGCTCAACACCGGACTGCAGGACGCGGTCAACCTCGGCTGGAAGCTGGCGCAGGTCGTGCGCGGGGTGTGCTCCGACGACCTGCTCGACACCTATCACGACGAGCGGCACCCGGTCGGTGCGCGCGTGCTGCGCAACGCGGTCGCTCAGATGGCGCTGTTGCGCCAGGACGACCGCAGCACCGTGCTGCACGGCGCCATCGCCGAGCTGCTCGCCCTCGACGAGCCGCGCAGGTACGTCGCCGCGATGATGTCCGGGCTCGACATCCGGTACGACCTCGGGGACGGGCACCCGCTGCTCGGCCGGCGGATGCCCGACCTGCAGCTGAGCACCGCGGGCGGCACCGTGCGCGTCTACGAACTCCTGCACGACGCGCGGGCGGTGCTGCTCGACCTCGGGGCCCCGGGCGGCGTCGACCTGACCGGATGGCACGACCGGGTGCAGCGCGTGCCCGCGCGGTGCGACCCCACCTGGGAACTGCCGGTGGTCGGGGAGGTCCCCGCACCGTCGGCGGTGCTGATCCGGCCCGACGGGCACGTCGCCTGGGCTGCCCCCAGGGACACCGCGGTGGACGGCGCGCTGGAAGAGGCCCTCCTCAGGTGGTTCGGCGCGCCCGCGACAGCGTGAAGTCGGCGACCAGCACGCGGGTGATCATGCGGCGCAACACGATCAGCACCGCGGCCACGGCGATCGCCGTCCACGACGTATCCGCGCTCAACCGCAACAGACCCGCCGCGGTCAGGAATTCCAGCGTCACCCGCAGCGCCGGCAGCGGCCTGCCGAACACGACCAGCGCCGCCGCCCCGAGCGCGATGCCGGCGATCGCCAGGCACCACGACGCGGCGACGACCACGGTCACGGCACCGGCGGGGGACCGGGCGCAGGCTTCGGATTGCGCAGCAGCTCGAGCTCGCGCTTCTCCTGGGCGATCTCGCGGTTGAGGAAATAGTTGAGCGCGGTGCGGATCGCGGCGATCGCGGCCAGCTTGCCGATCTCCTCGAACGACGGGGAGATCGCGGTGCGCAGCACGTCCGCGGCGAGCTGGAATTCCAGTCCCAGCACCAGGAAACGGGCCATCGTGAGCCGCACCGCGGAGAACTGGTCGAGGTCGCGCCGAGCCAGCGCGGCGACGAACTTCACGATCGCGACCACCGCGCCGATCATGATCACCACCGCGCCGCACCCCTCGATGAGACGCACCATCAAATCCACGGTCTGGCGCAGCAGCGCCTCCGGCAGGATGTCGAGTGCCACCCACTGGTCGGTCAACGGTCACCTCATTCAGACGCCGCGGCTGCGATCACCTTGTAGTTCGAGGGGTTCGGCCTCCATCGGCGCCGGCCCGCGCCGCGCCCGGCGCATCCGCTTCTCGAGCCAGGTCGCGAACCAGGACAGGGCGAAGTTGACGGTGATCATCAGCACGGCGATCACGATCAGCGCCGGGATGTAGTTGCCGTACGACGAGCCGACCACCGTGCCCTGCCGGACCATTTCGACGAACGTGATCTGGTAGCCCAGCGCGGTGTCCTTGAGCACCACCACCAGCTGCGAGATCAGCACCGGCAGCATCGAGGTGACGGCCTGGGGGAGCAGCACCGAGCGCATCGTCTGCCCCCACGTGAGGCCCAGCGCGGAGGCGGCCTCGCCCTGCCCCCGAGGTAGCGCGTGCACACCGGCGCGCACGATCTCGGCGATCACCGCGCCGTTGTACAGCGTCAACCCGGTGATCACCGCGGCCAGGGCCAGATGCTTCGACGGGAAGACGTCGTAGAACGCGTACAGGAAGTACGCGAAGATCATCATGATCAGCACCGGTACCGCGCGGAAGAACTCCACGAACACCGCACAGAACCAGCGGACCGGGATGTGGGTCGACAACCGCCCGACGCCCAGCACGAACCCCAGCACCAGGGCCGCGACGATGGACACCGCCGCCGCCGTCAGGGTGCCCTGCACGCCGGGCAGCACGTAGGTGTTCCACAGGTCCGCGCTCAGGAACGGCCGCCACTTGTCGGCGGTGAGCTGCCCCTTCTCCTCCAGGCGGGTGTAGACCAGCCACGCGATCGCGACCAGCACCACCGCCGTCACGACCGACACGATCCGGTTCCGCAACCTCCCGCGGGGACCTGGTGCGTCGAACAGCACCGTCGACGTCGTCACCGGACCACCGCCAACCGTCGGCCGAGCCACCCGAAGAGCAACCCCGTCGGCAGCGTGAGGATCACGAAGCCCAGCGCGAAGATGCCGCCCACCACCATGACTGCGGCGGTGTTCTCGATCATCTCCTTCATCAGCAGCGCCGCCTCGGCGACCCCGATCGCCGAGGCGATCGTGGTGTTCTTGGTCAGCGCGATCAACACCGAGCCCAGCGGGATCAGCACCGCGCGGAAAGCCTGCGGCAACAAGATGATCCGCAGGTTCTGGGTGAAGGTCAGCCCGAGTGCGCGCGCCGCTTCGGCCTGACCCAGCGGCACCGTGTTCACGCCGGCCCGCACGGTCTCACACACGAACGCGGCCGTGTAGACGGTGAACCCGAGCACCGCCAGCCGGAAACTGCTGTCGGCGATGAACGTGGGCGACGACCGGTCGGCCAGGGTGAGGCCCATCGTCTGGGCCAGACCGAATGAGCAGAACAGGATTATCAGCGTCAGCGGCGTGTTGCGGACGGTGTTGACGTAGGCGGTGCCGATCCAGTTCATCATCGGCACCGGAGCCAGGCGCATGGCCGCGAGCACCGTGCCCAGGATCAACGCGCCGACGGCCGAATACACCGTCAACTCGATCGTCGTGCCGAACGCGGCGAAGATCTGCTCGCGGTACTCGGTGAAGACATCCACGGGCGGTCCCGGGGTTCGCCGTCAGTTGTCGAGCGGCGGAGGCGTCGGCGCGGTGATGCCGGCCGGGCCGAGGTTGCGGTCGAACGCCTCTTTCCAGGCGCCGCTGTCCTCCATCTTCTTGATGGCGTCGTTGACCTTGGTGCGCAGGTCCGAGTCGTCCTTCTTCAGTCCGATGCCGTAGCGCTCCTCGGAGAACGGCTCGCCGACGACCTTGAACGCGCCGGGGCTCTGCGCGGCGTAGCCGGCGAGGATGACCTCGTCGGTGGTGACGGCGTCGACCGCGCCGTTCTTGAGCGCCTCGATGCACGCCGAGTAGGTGTCGTACTGCTGCAGCTGGACGCCCTCGTACTCGTCCTTGATCTTCTGCGCGGGGGTCGAGCCCGACACCGAGCACAGCACCTTGTTGTTCTCCAGCGCCGCCGGGCCGGTGATGTCGTTGTTGTCCGACCGCACCAGCAGGCTCTGACCGGTGACCAGGTACGGCCCGGCGAAGTCCACCTTCTCCTTGCGGGCGTCGGTGATCGAGTACGTCGCGGCGATCATGGTGACCTGGCCGTTCTGGATCAGGTTCTCCCGCTGCGCCGAGGGGGCTTCTTTCCACTCGATCTGCTCCGGCGAGTAGCCGAGCTCACCGGCGACGTACTTCGCCACGTCGACGTCGAACCCGCTCATCGAACCGTCGGGGTTCTTCATCCCCAGACCCGGCTGGTCGAACTTCGTGCCGATGACGATGGTGTCGCCGTCGCCGCCGCTGCCGCCGTCACCGCACGCGGTGGCGGTCAGGGGCAGGACTGCGCAGAACGCGAGTGCAACGAGGGCGCGTGAGGAACGCGACTTCCGGGACATGACAACGGTCCTTTCGTGATCAGTGATGCAGGATCTTGCCGAGGAAATCCTTGGCCCGGTCGGACTTCGGATTGTCGAAAAACTCTGCGGGTTCGGCGTCCTCGACGATGGCGCTGTCGGACATGAACACCACGCGGTCGGCAGCACGCCGCGCGAAACCCATCTCATGGGTGACGACCAGCATCGTCATGCCCTCGGTGGCCAGCGCCGTCATCACCGACAGCACCTCGTTGATCATCTCGGGGTCAAGAGCGCTGGTCGGCTCGTCGAACAGCATCACCTTGGGGTTCATCGCCAACGACCGGGCGATGGCCACGCGCTGCTGCTGCCCGCCGGACAACTGCGCCGGGTACTTGTCGGCCTGGTTGGCCACCCCGACACGTTCGAGCAGCGCCATCGCCTTCTCGCGCGCCTGGTCCTTGGCCGTGCGGCGCACCTTCATCGGCGCCAGCATCACGTTCTCCACGATCGTCTTGTGGGCGAAGAGGTTGAACGATTGGAACACCATGCCCACGTCGGAGCGCAGCTGCGCCAGCTTGCGCCCCTCCTCGGGCAGCACCTGGCCGTCGATCGCGATGGTCCCCGAGTCGATGGTCTCGAGCCGGTTGATGGTGCGGCACAGGGTGGACTTCCCCGAACCGGACGGTCCGAGGACGACGACGACCTGCCCTCTGCCGACCTCGAGGTTGATGTCGTTGAGCACATGGAGCTCGCCGAAGTGCTTGTTGACCGCCTTCATCGAGATCATCGGCACAGCCGAAGGCGTCTGCATGGGAGGTGACCTTACCCAGACGGCAGGCTCGTCGCCCCCCAAGCCACGGATTGGCGCGGCCTCGAGCGTTTCGGTGGCCCGCATCCGCCGCCGTACCATGGGCCCGTGACTTCCATGGCTACGGAGCAGGTGAACGGGGCCGAGCGGGCCCCCGTCGAGCCGGGGAGCGTGCGCACCTACCAGGTCCGGACCTACGGCTGCCAGATGAACGTGCACGACTCCGAGCGGCTCGCGGGCCTGCTCGAGGAGGCGGGCTACCGGCGCGCCGAGCAGGGCGCCGACGCCGACGTGGTGGTGTTCAACACCTGCGCGGTCCGGGAGAACGCCGACAACAAGCTCTACGGGAACCTCAGCCATCTGGCGCCGCGCAAGAAGCTCGACCCGGGCATGCAGATCGCGGTCGGCGGATGCCTGGCGCAGAAGGACCGCGACGCGGTGCTCGCGAAGGCGCCCTGGGTGGATGTGGTGTTCGGCACCCACAACATCGGGTCGCTGCCCACGCTGCTCGAACGCGCCCGGCACAACAGGGTCGCCCAGGTCGAGATCGCCGAGGCGTTGCGCGAGTTCCCCTCGGCGCTGCCGGCCAGCCGTGAATCGGCTTATGCCGCTTGGGTTTCCATCTCGGTGGGATGCAACAACACCTGCACGTTCTGCATCGTGCCGTCGCTGCGCGGCAAGGAGGTGGACCGCCGGCCGGCCGACGTGCTTGCCGAGGTGCAGACCCTGGTCGACCAGGGCGTCCTGGAGATCACCCTGTTGGGGCAGAACGTCAACGCCTACGGCGTCTCCTTTGCCGACCCCGATCAGCCCCGGGACCGCGGGGCGTTCGCCAAGCTGCTGCGCGCGTGCGGCGACATCGACGGCCTCGAGCGGGTGCGCTTCACTTCACCGCACCCGGCCGAGTTCACCGACGACGTGATCGAGGCGATGGCCGAGACGCCCAACGTGTGCCCGACGCTGCACATGCCGCTGCAGTCGGGCTCGGATCGCATCCTGCGCGCCATGCGCCGGTCCTACCGCGCCGAACGCTATCTGGGCATCATCGAACGGGTACGCGCGGCGATCCCGCACGCGGCGATCACCACCGACCTGATCGTCGGTTTCCCGGGCGAGACCGAAGAGGACTTCCAGGCCACCCTCGACGTCGTCGCCGCGGCGCGGTTCGCCTCGGCCTTCACGTTCCAGTACTCCAAACGGCCCGGCACCCCGGCCGCGGACCTCGCCGACCAGGTGCCCAAAGATGTTGTCTCCGAGCGCTATGCGCGGTTGATCGCGCTGCAGGAGCAGATCTCGCTGGCAGAGAACGCAGCGCAGGTCGGCAGCACCGTCGAGGTGCTCGTGGCCACCGGCGAAGGGCGTAAGGACGCCAGCACCGCCCGGCTGTCCGGCCGGGCCCGCGACGGCCGCCTCGTGCACTTCGCGCCAGGAGCGCAGCGCGAACAGATCCGCCCCGGCGACGTCGTCACCACCACCGTTACCGCCGCGGCGCCACACCACCTGGTCGCCGACGCCGGCGTGCTCAGCCACCGGCGCACCCGTGCCGGGGACGCTCATGCCGCCGGGACGCGGCCGCGAACCGGCGTGGGTCTCGGGATGCCAGGTGTCGGCGTGCCTGCGCGAACCGAGATCATGGACGGATGCGGACAGTGAACAAGCCCGACCAACCCGACGAATTCGACTCCTACAAGGGCGAGATGGAGGACGTCGAGCGTCGGGTGGCCGGCGAGTTCGATGCGGGTGCCCGCGCGCTCGTCGTCGCGATCCTGGTGTTCGTCGTGCTGCTGTCGTTCCTGCTGCCCCACACCGGCAGCGCCCGCGGGTTGGACGTGCTGCTGTTCACCGACGCCGCCCAGGACGAGGGCGTGACGCTGCCGTCGCGGGTGTTCACCCTGCTGGCGCTGGTGTTCTCGGTCGGATTCTCGATCCTGGCGCTGCTCACCCGGCGCTGGACGGTGGCCTGGGTGGCGCTGGCCGGCTCCGCGGTGGCCAGCGTCATCGGCATGCTCGCGGTGTGGTCCCGCCAGACCGCCGCCGAGCAGCTGCCGGGTCCCAGCTTCGGGCTGGTCCTGGGCTGGATCGCGGTGATGCTGCTGACCTTCCACTGGGGCCGGGTGGTGTGGACCCGCACCGCACTGCAGATGGCCGCGGAGGAGGAGCGTCGCCGCCGTGCCGCCGAGAACACCGGCAAGTCCGTGCTCGAACTCGACGCCGAACGCCGCGACACCGACCAGCCGGACAGCTAGCCGCCGCGCCGCGCGTTCGACGCCGCACGTTCGACGATGTCGGCCGCCGCGGCGGCACCGCCGGCGACGCGGATCTGATCCTGCATCGCGCGCAGCGCCGAGCGGACGTGCGCATCGGTGCTGACGTCGGTCACCGCGTCCCGTAGCCGTGCCGGAGTCACCTCGGCCGGCGTCAGGTGCCGCCCGAGCCCCAACTCCGCGATGCGGTCGGCGTTGGCCCGCTGCTCGGTCATCTGCGGCACCGCCACGATCGGCACGCCGAGGGTCAGCGCCTCCATCGTCGAACCCATCCCGGCGTGGCTGACGAACGCGGCCGCATGCCGCAATACCTGCAGCTGGGGCACCGATCGGTGCAGTTCCACGTTGTCCGGCACCGTGCCCAGCGCCGCGGGATCCACGCGATCGCCCAGCACCAGCACCACGTGCCACGCCGTCGCGGCGAACGCGTCCAGGCACGTGCGGTAAAAGTCCGTCCGGTCGTGATAGCCGGTGCCCAGGGCGACCAGGACGACGTCGCGGCGCGGCGGCGGCCGCCAACTGCCGTCGGAGGGCCGCTCGGTCAGGCACGGGCCGACGAACGCGTAGGGCGGCCCGAACGTGTCGCCGGCGAACTGGAACGCGCGCGGCAGGAACACCAACTGTGCGTCCGCGCCCGCGGACTGCAGCAGGTTCAGCGCGGTGAGGCCATAGCGGCGCGCCAGCCGGTGCGTCCGCCACAGCATGCGCAGCAGCCGCGGATCCACCGGGTTGATCTTGACGTAGCGGTTCAGTGACCAGTGCCGGTTACCGACGAAGTTCGGCCAGCACGCCACCACCGGCGTCTGCCACCGCGCGGCGGCCAGTCGCCCCCACCACGCCATCGTGCCGTCGTGCACGACGAGGTCGGGAACGTCGGCCCCGAACGCCGGCAGCACCTGCGCGAGCGCGCTCTGGGCCTCGGTGAGTGCCGAGCCGAGGGCGCTTGGGAAGTCCCGCGCGGAGAACTGCGGGGGAGCGCCGTCGGTCAGCTTGGTGCGGTAGGTGACCACTTCGGCGCCCACATCGGCGATGGCCGCGGCGTGCGCGGCGGTCGCCGCGTAGGTCACCCGGTGACCGCGCGCCACCAACTCGGCAGCGAGCCCGAGCGTCGGATTGACGTGTCCGGTCCCGGCCGGGACGCAGACGGCGATGTGGCCCACGCCCCGGCGGTCAGCCGCGACGCTTGCCCAGGGCCTCGACCGCGGCCTCGGCCCACTGCCGCCACTGCTCGGCGCTGGCCCGTGCTTCCTCGGCCTCCTTGGTGCGCCCGGCGGCCTCGGCCTTGGCGGCCTGCCGTTCGAACTGCTCGGCGCGGGCGCGGAACTGGTCGGCGCGTGCCTGCGCCTCCGGGTCCACCCCACCGGCCGGTGCGTCGCGGATTTTCTTCTCCACCGCGCGCAGGCGGCGCTCCAGATCGCTGGCGCGCTCCCGCGGTACCTTGCCGATCGCGTCCCAACGGTCCCCGATCGACCGCAGCGCCGTACGCGCCGCATCCAGATCGGTGACGTCGATCTTCTCGGCTTCGGCCAGCAACGCCTCCTTGGCGTCGGCGTTGGCGCGGAACTCCGCGTCCCGCTCGGCCGAGGCCGCGTTGCGCGCGGAGAAGAACTTGTCCTGGGCGCCCTTGAACCGCTGCCACAGGGCGTCGTCGACGTCCTTGGCGGCGCGGCCGGCCGCCTTCCACTCGGCGAGCAACTCACGGAACAGCGCCGAGGTCGGTCCCCAGTCGGTGGAGTCGCACAACTCCTCGGCGCGCACGCACAGCGCCTCCTTGGCCTGCCGCGCACCGGCCCGCTCCCGGTCCAGCTCGGCGAAGTGGGAGCCGCGCCGCCGGTTGAACGTGTCCCGGGCCGCCGAGTAGCGCTTCCACAGCGCGTCGTCGGTCTTGCGGTCCAGGCCCGTGATGGTCTTCCACTCGTCGAGGATGGCGCGCAACCGGTCGCCGGCGACCTTCCACTGCGTGGAGTTGGCGGCCAGGTCCTCGGCCTCGGCGGCCAGCGCCTCCTTGCGTGCGGTCTGCTCGGCGCGCTGCTCCTCGCGGCGCACCTTCTCCTGCTGGGTGGCGTCGTCGGCGCGGGCGACGATGTCGGCCAGCCGGACGGCCAACGAGTCGACGTCACCGAGGACGTGCGCCTCCGGCAGGCTCTCGGCCAGAGTGGTGGCCGCGGCCCGGATCTTGCGGGCGTCCCCGGCGCCGGAAGCCAGCCGGCGCTCCAGCAGCACCACCTCGGTGTGCAGGTCGTCGAACCGGCGCCCGAAGTGCTCGAACGCGGCTTCGGGGTCGCCGGCCTGCCAGGACCCGATGGTGCGCTCGCCGGCGGCGGTGATCAGCCAGACCGTGCCGTCGGGGTCGACACGCCCGAACCGGTGCGGGTCGCTGCTCGGCACGGTGACCACGGGCGCCTTGATCGGCGCGGCCGGCCGCGGGGCGGGTTTACCGGGCCGGGGTATGGGTCGGGGCGTGGGTCTGGGTGCTGCCGATGATTCCGGTGCGGAATCCCTGCGCTGCTGGTCGGCCTGCTGATTGGCCTCGCCTGCTCCGCCCGGTTCGGTGGTCGTCATATCCGTTACCTCGTGCCCTTTCGCGCGATCTCGCGCACGTGCCGCGCAGCGCGGCGCCCTACAGCCGTTCGCCCGCTATTCAAACAGGTCACGCGCCACCGTGCCCACGGCTTGGGCACGCGTGCTCTCTAGGCTTCGGTGCGAACCGAGAGGAGGCCGATGGCCAAAGCCGACATCGCCGTGCTGCTGGCGCTGGCAGCGGCGTTCTTCGTCGCCCTCGGCGACGTCATCCATCAGCGGTCTGCCCAGCAGGTCACCGATGCTCCCGTCGGCCACGTCGCGTTGTTCGCGCGCCTGCTGCGCGACCGGCTCTGGTGGCTGGGCAGCGCGGTCGCCGCGGCCGGATTCGGGCTGCAGGCCGCCGCGCTGGGGTTCGGGTCGGTGCTGCTGGTGCAGGCCCTGCTGGTGACCTCGCTGCTGTTCGCGCTGCCCATCCACGCCCGGCTGGCCGACCGCCGGGTCTCGGGCAGGGAATGGGTGTGGGCGGCCCTGCTGGCCGGCGCCGTGATCATCGTGGTCACCGTCGGCAACCCCACGGCCGGTCAGACCCGGGCCTCGGCCGAGGCGTGGCTCGGCGTGGCGACGGTCCTCGGTCCCGTGCTGGCGCTGTGCTTGATCGGGGCGCGGATCTGGTCCGGCACGGTCAGCGCGGTGCTGCTGGCCATCGCCGCCGGCGGGTTGTGGGGTGTCTTCGCGGTCCTGACCAAAATCGTGGTGCACCGCTTCGACGACCCCGGACTCGACGGGCTGGTGACGTTGCTGACCACCCCCGAGCTCTACGCGTGGGTGCTGGTCGCCCTGGGCGGCACCGTGCTGCAGCAGGCGGCGTTCCGGGCCGGCGCTCTGACCGCGTCGCTTCCCGCCATGACGATCGCCGAGCCGATCGTGGCGTGCGGCCTCGGTGTGGTGGTGCTCGGCGAGACTCTCCGGCCCGGCGAGAGCGGGTGGTTCGTCCTGCTGGTGGCCGTCGGCGTGATGGTCGCGGCCACCACCGCGCTGGCCCGCGGTGAGGCCGCCACCCCCGAACCGGTGTGAACCGCTGCGGTTGAATGTGGGCGTGCTCAGCGCCATCGCGATCGTCCCGTCGGCACCGGTCCTGGTCGCCGAGCTGGCCGGCGACGCCGCAGCCGAAACCGCCGCGCTGCGTGCCGCGGCCACGACCGCGGCGGCGGTGCTCGGCCCGCGCTGGATCGTCCTCGGAGTCGCCGAGAGCGACGGCCGATACGGGCCGCAGTCGCGCGGCACCTTCGCCGGTTACGGCGTCGACGTGCCCGTCGGCCTGTCACCCGGCGCCCTCGACGCGGCCCCGGTACCGCTGCCGCTGTGCGTGTTGATCGCCGGCTGGCTGCGCGGGGTCGCCGCCCCGGCCGCCGAGGTCGAGGTGCTCGCGCTGAGTTCCGGGCTGGACCCCGATGTTGCGTGGGGCCGTGGTCAGCAGCTGCGCGCGGAGCTGGACCGCACCGGCGAACCGGTCGGCGTGCTGGTCGTCGCCGACGGTTTCCCCACCCTGACCGCCGGAGCGCCGGGCGGCTACGACCCGCAGTCGGTGGACGCCCAGACCGTGCTCGACGACGCGCTGGCCGCCGGCGACGCCGCGGCGCTGCGGCAGACGCCCACCGGGGTCGTCGGGCGCGTCGCATACCAGGCCCTGGCTGGTCTCACCACGCCCGGGCCGCACGCCGCCGAGGAGCTCTACCGCGGCGCGCCCTACGGCGTCGGCTACTTCGTCGGCCTGTGGACGCCGTGACGCTGCGGCCGCTGGCCGTCGTCGGGCCGACCGGAACCGGCAAGTCCGACCTCGCCCTCGACGTCGCCGACCGACTCGACGTGCCCGCCGAGGTGATCAACGCCGACGCGATGCAGCTGTACCGCGGCATGGACATCGGCACCGCGAAACTCCCGGTCGACCAGCGCCGCGGCGTGCCGCACCACCAGCTCGACGTCCTCGAGGTCACCGAGACCGCCAGCGTCGCCCGCTACCAGCAGGCCGCCGCGGCCGACGTCGACGCCGTCCTGGCGCGCGGCGCGCTGCCGATCATCGTCGGCGGATCCATGCTCTACGTGCAGTCACTGCTCGACGACTGGGCGTTCCCGGCCACCGACCCCGCGGTACGCGCCAAATGGGAGACGCGCCTGGCCGAGATCGGCGTCGGGGCCCTGCACGGGGAGCTGCAACGCGTCGACCCGGCCGCGGCTGCCTCGATCCTGCCGACCGACGGCCGGCGCATCGTGCGCGCGCTGGAGGTCGTCGAACTGACCGGCCTGCCGTTCGCCGCGTCGGCGCCGCGGATCGGCGAGCCGCCGCGGTGGGGCACCGTGATCGTCGGACTGGACTGGCCGACAGCCGACCTCGACGAACGCCTGGCGCGGCGCACCGACACGATGTTCGCCCACGGCCTGGTCGAGGAGGTCCGCATGCTGATCGGGCGCGGCCTGCGCGACGGCGTCACCGCATCGCGGGCGCTCGGCTACGCGCAGGTGCTGGCCGATCTCGACGCCGGTGGTGACGGCAGCGGCGCCCGCGAACCCACCTTCCTGGGCACGCGGCGCTATGTCCGGCGGCAACGGTCCTGGTTCCGGCGCGACCACCGCATCACCTGGCTGGACCCGGTCGCCGCCGGGGGACCGCAGCGCCTCGCCGACACCGCGGCCGCGCACTGGCGCGCCGTATCCTGACCAGGTGAAGTTCACCAAGGGCCACGGCACGCAGAACGACTTCGTCGTGCTGCCCGATCTGCCGGCCGCGCTGGACCTGGCGCCGGCGGCAGTCTCGGCGCTGTGCGACCGCCGACGCGGCCTGGGTGCCGACGGCGTCCTCCGGGTCACCACAGCGGGCGCCGCACACGCCGCCGGCGTGCTCACCCGGCTGCCCGACGGGGTCCGCGCCGAGGACTGGTTCATGGACTACCGCAACGCCGACGGGTCGATCGCGCAGATGTGCGGCAACGGCGTGCGCGTCTTCGCCCACTACCTGCACGCCAGCGGTCTGGAGAAACGGCGCGACTTCGTCGTCGGATCGCTGGCCGGGCCGCGCCCGGTGGAACTGCACACCGTCGACGGCGTGACCGCCGACGTCACCGTCGAGATGGGCAAGGCCACCGTGCTGGGGTCCGGACACGCCATGGTGGGCGGACGACGCTTCTCCGGGCTGGCCGTCGACGTCGGCAACCCGCACCTGGCCTGCGTGGACCCCACCCTGACCGCGGCGGACCTGGCCGCCCTGGACGTCGCCGCCGCGGTCGAGTTCGACCACGCGCAGTTCCCCGAGGGCGTGAACATCGAAGTGCTCACCGCCGCCGCCGACGGGGCGGTGACCATGCGCGTGCACGAGCGGGGAGTGGGCGAGACCCGCTCCTGCGGCACCGGAACGGTCGCCGCGGCCGTGGCCGCGCTCACCTTCGACCACGCCGCGACCGGAGCGCTGCGAGTCGTCGTCCCGGGCGGAGAAGTGCAGGTCACCGTCACCGAGACCAGCAGCTTCCTGCGCGGGCCCTCGCAGCTGGTCGCGCACGGGGAGCTCGCCGAACAGTGGTGGGCGGCGCAGTCGGAGGGAATGGCCGCGTCGGCCGCCGCGTTAATCGGGGTGCATGAACAGTGATCTCCGTGCGAATCTTTATTCGCCTATGACCTATCCCGAATTCCCCGAAACGCCCAGCGCCGGCGAACTGGCACTGGAAGACCGCACCGCCCTACGCCGTGTCGCCGGGCTGTCCACCGAGCTGGCCGACGTCTCCGAGGTCGAGTACCGGCAGCTGCGCCTGGAGCGCGTCGTCCTCGTCGGTGTGTGGACCGAAGGCACTGCCGCCGACGCCGACGCCAGCCTCGCCGAACTGGCCGCGCTGGCCGAGACCGCCGGCTCCGAAGTGCTCGAAGGCGTCATCCAGCGCCGCGACAAACCTGACCCGGCCACCTACATCGGCTCCGGCAAGGCCCTCGAGCTGCGCGAGGTCGTCCTCGCCACCGGCGCCGACACCGTGATCTGCGACGGCGAACTGAGTCCCGCCCAGCTCAACGCGCTGGAAAAAGTGGTCAAGGTGAAGGTCATCGACCGCACCGCGCTGATCCTCGACATCTTCGCCCAACACGCCACCAGCCGCGAAGGCAAGGCCCAGGTGTCCCTGGCGCAGATGGAGTACATGCTGCCGCGGCTGCGCGGCTGGGGTGAGTCCATGTCGCGTCAGGCCGGTGGCCGAGCCGGCGGCGCCGGCGGTGGTGTCGGCACCCGTGGTCCCGGTGAGACGAAGATCGAGACCGATCGCCGTCGGATCCGCGAGCGCATGGCGAAGCTGCGCCGAGACATCAAGGAAATGAAGAAGATCCGCGATACCCAGCGCAGCGGCCGACGGCGCAGCGACGTGCCGTCGGTGGCCATCGTCGGGTACACCAACGCGGGCAAGTCCAGCCTGCTCAACGCGCTCACCGGAGCCGGGGTCCTGGTCGAGAACGCACTGTTCGCCACTCTCGAACCCACAACGCGCCGTGGGGAATTCGACGACGGTCGCCCCTTCGTGCTGACCGACACCGTCGGCTTCGTCCGGCACCTGCCCACCCAGCTGGTGGAGGCGTTCCGGTCGACGCTTGAGGAGGTCGTCGATGCCGACCTGCTCGTGCACGTCGTCGACGGATCGGATGCCAATCCACTCGCGCAGATCAACGCGGTGCGCCAGGTGATCAACGACGTGGTCGCCGAGTACGGCATCTCCGCTCCGCCGGAACTGTTGGTGGTCAACAAGACCGACGCCGCCGACGCTCTGACGCTGGCCCAGTTGCGCCGGGCGCTGCCCGGCGCGGTGTTCGTGTCCGCCCACACCGGCGACGGCCTCGATCGGCTGCGCTCGCGCATGGCCGAACTCGTGGTGCCCACCGACGTCGCCGTCGACGTCACCATCCCGTACGAACGGGGTGATCTGGTGGCGCGCGTGCACACCGACGGCCGCGTCGACGCTGCCGAACACGTCGAAGCGGGCACCCGGATCAAAGGCCGGGTACCGGCGGCACTTGCCGCCGCGCTCAGCGACTTCGCCACCGCCTGACCAGGGCGGCTGCGCCGTTCCCGGGGCGGTGCGCTAAGCTGGGTGAGCGTCGGCCGCGGAACGCTCGATTCGAAAGCCGCTTCACCCGCCGACTCAGACCATCCATCATGGCGCCAACCACCTTGTGGGGAACCGCCACTGTGTGCGCATCACCGCTGGACTCTTCTGTCGCGGTCGCTCGGGCACACACCGCCCGAAACGGCACTGACAGAAAGATTCTTCATGACCACACCTTCTTTTGCTGACCTTGGCGTGCCCGCACCTCTGGTGGCCGCGCTGACCACCGGCGGCATCGCCGCACCGTTCCCGATCCAGATCGCCACGCTGCCCGACTCGTTGGCCGGGCGCGACGTGCTGGGCCGCGGAAAGACCGGCAGCGGCAAGACACTCGCGTTCGCGCTGCCGCTGGCCGCGGCGCTGAGCGGCCGTCGGCGCCAAGCGTCCCGCCCGTCGGGTCTGGTGCTCGCCCCCACTCGCGAACTGGCCACCCAGATCACCGCGACACTGGAGCCGTTGGCCCAGGCGTGCGGACTGCGCGTCACCACCATCTACGGCGGCGTGTCGCAGAAGCGTCAGGTGGACGCGCTGCGTGCCGGCGTCGACATCGTGGTCGCCTGCCCGGGCCGGCTGGAAGACCTGATGGGTCAGAAGCTGGTCAGTCTCGACTCGGTCGCCGTGACTGTGCTCGACGAAGCCGACCACATGGCCGATCTCGGCTTCCTGCCCGGCGTCACCCGAATCCTCGCGGCGACACCCGGAGACGGTCAGCGCCTGCTGTTCTCGGCCACCCTGGACAACGGCGTCGACAAGCTCGTCCGGCGCTTCCTGCACGACCCCGTGCTGCATTCGGTCAACGAGGCCGCCGAGGCCCCCGTGCAGATGACCCACCACGTCTTCCATGTCGGCGGCGTGCAGCAGAAGACGGCGCTCGTGCGCACGCTGGCCTCCGGAACCGGACGGCGAATCCTGTTCATGCGCACCAAACACCAGGCGCGCAAGCTGGCCAAGCAGCTCACCGAGGCCGGCGTACCGTCGGTCGACCTGCACGGCAACCTGTCCCAGCCCGCCCGCGAGCGCAACCTCGCCGCGTTCGCCGACGGGTCGGCGCGCGTGCTGGTTGCCACCGACATCGCCGCCCGCGGGGTGCACGTCGACAACGTCGAACTGGTCGTCCACGTCGACCCGCCGATGGAGCACAAGGCCTATCTGCACCGCTCCGGTCGCACGGCACGCGCAGGCAGCGATGGCGACGTCGTCACCGTGGTGCTGCCCGAGCAGCGCCGCGACACCCAGCAGCTGCTCAAGCGCGCGGGAATCACCGTGCGGCCCAAGGACGTCGATGCCCGCTCCGCGGAGGTGCAGGCACTGGTCGGCGAAATCGCACCCCTGCGTGCGCCGCAGCCCGTCGCCGCGCCGGTGGCCCGGACCGCCGCGCCGCGCCGCGCCGCGGGTGCAGCCAACCCGTCGGGGAGCCCGCGCCGGCGGCGTCCGCGCCGTCCCGCTCAGCGGACAGCGAGCACCGGCCGCTCATAGGCGCGCACCGGCGGCGCCTCGCCGGTGAACTTTTCGACCTGAACCAGCGCGTGCGCCCCGGTGCACCCGCGTGCCAGCGATGACGTGCCGACGTCGTCGGTCAGCATGTTCGGATTCCCGTGCACGCACAGCGAATCCGGGTCGGTCGGGTCCAACGGGTCGTACCACGCCCCGGTCGCCAACTGCACCACCTGCGGCCGCAACGCCGCGTCGACAACTACACCGGCCAGACAGGCGCCGCGGTCGTTGAACACCCGGACGATGTCGCCGTCGGTCAGCCCGCGCGCCCGGGCGTCGCCCGGACTCATCCGGATCGGCTCCCGCCCGGCGACTTTGGAACGTTGGCTCGCGGCGCCGCCGTCGAGCTGACTGTGCAGCCGGGTCACCGGCTGGTTGGCCAGCAGGTGCAGCGGATAGCGCTGGGCGAGTTCACCGCCCAGCCACTCGGCGGGCTCGAACCATCGGGGGTGCCCGGCACAGTCGTCGTAGCCGAAGCCGTCGATGTCGGCCGAGAAGATCTCGATGCGCCCGCTCGGCGTCGCCAGGCGGTGCCGGTGCGGGTCACTGCGGAAGTCCGAGAGCAGCGTCAGCCCCGGCTCGGTGGGCAGCCGCAGATGCCCGTGCGCCCAGAACTCGTCGAACGTCGGCACCTCGAAATCGAGTGTCCGTGACCAGGTCTCGTACATGTGGCGCAGCCACTGCGCCGAGGTGCGGCCCTCGGTGAACTCCGCGCCGACACCGAGCGCCGACGCGAGCGCGGCGAACGTGTCGTAGTCGTCGCGCGACTGCGCGTAGGGCTCGGTCAGTTTGGGCATCGCCATCAGCACCGGATCGTTGCGCGAACCCGAGAGGTCGTCGCGTTCGGCGAACGTCGTGGACGGCACGACGATGTCGGCGTGCCGGGCCATCGCGGTCCAGTACGGGTCGTGCACCACCACCGTGTCGGGCCGGTGCAAGGCGCGCCGCAGCCGGGGGAGGTTCTGGTGGTGGTGGAACGGGTTGCCGCCGGCCCAATACACCAGCCTGATGTCCGGGTAGGTCAGCCGGGTGCCGTTGTAGTCGAACGGTTCTCCCGGGTGCAGCAGCATGTCGCTGACCGCCGCCACGGGGATGAACGAGCGCACCGGGTTGACACCCTGGGGCAGTCGCGGCAGCCCGCACCGCAGCGGTGCCAGGCCCGGCTCGTTCATCGAGCCGTAGCCGTGGCCGAATCCGCCTCCCGGCAGGCCGATCTGGCCCAGCATCGCCGCCAGCGTCAGCCCCATCCACGGCGCCTGTTCACCGAAGCGGGTGCGCTGCAACGACCAGCTGACCGTGATCAGGGTGCGCTCGGCCGCCATCTGCCTGGCCAGCTCGACGAGCCGATCGGCGTCGAGCCCACAGATCTCTGCCGCCCACCTCGGCGTTTTCGGCACCCCGTCGTCGCAACCGAGCAGGTAGCGCTCGAAGCGCCGGTAGCCGGTGCAGTGCGACTCCAGGAAAGCCTCGTCGGCCAGCCCCTCGGTGGCCAACACGTAGGCCAGTCCGATCATCACCGCCACGTCGGTGCCCGGCCGCACGGGCCACCAGTCGCAGTCGCCGGTGAAGTCGTCCCGTAGCGGCGAGACCGAGACCACCCGTCCGCCCTTGCGGGCGTAGCGGTCCAGTGCTTCGCGGGCCGGGTGCGCGGTGGTGCCCCCGTGGTTGACGCCGGTGTTCTTCAGTGCGACGCCGCCGAAACACACCATCAGACCGGTGTGTTCGACAATCACCTCCCACTGCGTGGAACGCTTGAACAGGTCGTCGTGGGTGCCGACCACCCGCGGCATGATCACCCCGGTGGCGCCCAGGCTGTAGGAGTGCCGGGAAAAGGTGTAGCCACCAAGGCAGTTGAGGAACCGGTGCACCTGGCTCTGGGCGTGGTGGAAACGACCGGCACTCGACCATCCATAGGAGCCACCGAAGATCGCCTCGTTGCCGTGCACGTCGATCACCCGGCGCAACTCGCCGGAGAGCAACTCCACCAGTTCGTCCCAGGACACCGCGACGAACTCGTCGGCGCCGCGGAGGCTGCTCGGTCCGGGACCGTCGCGCAGCCACCCGCGTCGCACCGCGGGCGTCGTGACCCGGGAGACGTGGCGCACCGATCCCGGCAGATTGCCCAGTGCCGGCGCCGGATCCGCGTCCTCGCCCCATGGCCGCACCGCGGCGATGTCGCCGTCGGCAACGGTGGCCGTGAACGCGCCCCAATGGGTCAAGCTGCTCCGCGGCGTGGACATCCCGCCCAGTTTAGTAACACCGACCCCAGGTCACCGGTCGGTGATCTGCGCATAATCTTTGGGTGAACCGGCGAGGTTGCTTGGTTATCGAGGACCTCTCAAGCAGAGTGAGTGCACGCGGTAACTTCGCAGGACCGAAACGCCGACCGCGGGGAGGATGAATGATCCGGCAGCCGATGCTGCGCCGACGTATGGTCGGTCGTCTGACGATCGGGCTGTTGGGAATCGCCACGGCGTTCCTGATGGCGCCGATCGCCGCCGCTCAACCTGACGTCGAAGCCGGCGGGGCCATCACCGCAGCATGGGAGGCCACCGGCGGTGACGCCGGGCCCCTGGGACCGCGCTCCGGTGACGTGTATCCCGTCGGGGACGGGTTCGCACAGAACTTCGCCGCGGGCAAGATGTTCTTCACGCCCGCCACCGGCGCCCACTTCATGCAGGGCGCAATCCTGGAGAAGTACGAGTCGCTGGGCGGTCCCGCCGAGAGCGACCTCGGCTTCCCGAAGATCGACGAAGGCCCCGGCCGGGCCGCCGGCAGCCGCAACAGCACCTTCAGCGCCGCCGACAACCCGGTCATCTTCTGGACGCCGGACACCGGTGCGCGCGTCGTGCGCGGCCCCATCAACGCCGCGTGGGATCGGCTCGGCGGATCGTCGGGCGTGCTCGGTGTTCCCGCCGACGACGAGACCTACGACGGTTCGGTGGTCGCGCAGAGGTTCACCGGCGGCCAGTTGTCCTACGACTCGAGCACGAAGACCTTCACCACGGTCCCGCCCGAGCTGGCCGGCCAGTTGGGGGATCTGTCGGTTCCCGACGACCCGGAGGCCGCCATCAACGCCGCGCGGCGCGCAGCCGGGGGGCCGCTCGGCCCGCTGGGGGCCGCCGAGGGCGAGCCCTATCCCATCGGCGACGACGGCCTCGGCCAGGACTTCGTCAACGGCAAGATCTTCTACAGCCCGGAGACGGGCGCCAATGTCGTCACCGGGCAGGTGCTGCAGAAGTACGAGAGCGTCGGCGGGCCCGAGGGCGACCTCGGTTTCCCGACCAGCAGTGAATCCGACGGTGGCATCGCGCCCAGCCGGATGAGTACCTTCGCCGCAGAAGACGACCCGGTGATCTTCTGGACGCCGGACCACGGTGCGGTGATCGTGCGTGGTGCGATGAAAGCCGCGTGGGACAAGCTCGGTGGCGCGACCGGCGAACTCGGCGCCCCGGTGGCCGACCAGTCGCAGGACGGCAACGTCATCACGCAGCGGTTCAGCAACGGCGCTCTCACCTACGACACCGCGAATCAGAAGTTCGCCGCGGAACCCGCCAACCTGACCAGCCAACTGGCCGGCCTGGAGGTCCCCGGTCAGCAAGCGCCTGCAGAGGACACTCCGTCGACGCCGCAGGCCACGGCCCAGGACGACGAGGGCACCGGGCTGAAGTGGTCGTGGTGGTGGCTGGCCGCGATCACCGCGCTGATCGCGCTCGTCGGGGTCGTCGGCTTCGTGGTGCTGCGCAACCGCAACGCCGGCGAGGATCCGTTCGCGGATTCGGAGCCCCGTTACGACGACGGCTACGACTCCGCCCGCGGATCGTTCACCGGTACCGCGGACAAGAGCTCCCTCGAGGCGAGCCGCGACGAGGACACGCTGTTCGGTGACCGCTACGCCCGCGAAGGCCTCAGTCCGGTCGCCACGGCGACCGCGCCGGAACCGACGGCGGCAGCGACGATCTCGGAGGACGTGGAACCGACCCCGCTGAGCTTCTGGGGTGTGCCCTCCGCGCCGGAGGAGTCGCGCGACACCGGGGAGACCTGGGACGACGACTCCGACCGCTCCGCAGATACGCAGGATCCCGACGCCGTCGACACCACCCCGACTCGCGTCCCGACTCTGAGCGAGATTGAGGAGTATGACGAGCCGGTCGTCGAAGCCGACTATGACGAGCCCGTGGTCGAAGCCGACCGCGAACCCCTCATGATCACTGCGGCAGGCGAGACCGGCCTGGAAAGGGATTTCATGACCGACACCGGCCGCCACGCGCGCATCGACGACGAAGAGCCGACCCCCGGCGGGACTGCGGTGCACATGCCGCTCGACGATCCGAGTGCGGTCCCCGAGGGTTATCCGGTCAAGGCCGACACCCGCTCGGGTCTGTACTGGACGCCCGAGGACCGGGAGTACACCGACGCGCCGGCCGAACTGTGGTTCGCCAGCGAGGAGATGGCGATCACCAACGGGTTCGTCCGGAGTCGCTGACCGGACCGCGGTTCGCGGTCAGATCTTGCGGATCACGGTCACGACCTTGCCGAGGACCACGGCGTCGTTGCCCGGGATCGGGTCGAACGCGGGGTTGTGCGGCATCAGCCACACCTGACCCCGCGCGCGTTTGAACGTCTTGACCGTGGCTTCGCCGTCGATCATCGCGGCGACGATGTCCCCGTTGTCGGCGACATTCTGCTGCCGCACGACGACCCAGTCGCCGTCGCAGATCGCTGCGTCGACCATCGAGTCGCCGACCACCTTGAGCAGGAACAGGGATCCTTCGCCGACGAGTTCGCGGGGGAGTGGGAAGACATCCTCCACGGCCTCTTCGGCCAGGATGGGCCCGCCGGCGGCGATGCGCCCGAGCACCGGCACGAACGTCGGTTCCGGCAGTGCGTCGGAACCGGCCACGTCTGTGCCCGGGACCGTGGCTGCGGCGGTGTCCTCGATCCCGCGGACGTCCACCGCGCGGGGACGGTTGGGGTCGCGCCGCAGGTAGCCCTTGCGTTCGAGCGTGCGCAACTGGTGCGCCACCGACGAGGTCGACGTCAGTCCGACGGCGTCGCCGATCTCCCGGATGCTCGGCGGATAGCCGCGACTGGTGACCGACGCCCGGATCACTTCGAGGATGGTGCGCTGACGTTCGGTCAGACCGGCGCCCCGTTCGCGCCGCGCGCCTTCGGCAGTGCTGGTGGTGGAACCCGCGGTGCCTTCGCTGCTGTCGTCGCTCATGTGCCCGAATGTAGCCCAGTCCGGCGACACGATCAAACATGTGTTCGACAGCGTGTCGCCGACAAGGCGTCATCGTCCGCCCGTGGCCTGATGGGCGGGAAATGTCGGTGGGTCCCGCTAGCGTTCGCAACAGTTCGATCACATGTTCTATCAATCGAACATGTGGTCGACTACAGTTCGAACACACTGGCGAATACAGCGACCGAGAGGCGGGGCGAAATGACAGTCATCTACTCACCCGAGGCAGGCAGCACCTTCACCGACACCTTCACCGACGCCTTCACCGACGCCGGGTACGACTGGCGGCCGGCGCCGCAGCCGCGCCGGGCGCGTCCGGCGCGGGTGCCGGGCGCGACGCGGCCAGCGGGCTCGCGGCGTCCGCAGGTGGCGCCGATGCGCCACCGCGGTACCGGTGTCGCCGTGTCGCGCGCACCGCATCGCCGTCGCCCCATCACACCGGCCACCACCGTGGTGCTGGCTCTCGTCGCGGCCGCCATCACCGTGTGGCTGGGCCTGGTGGCCCAGCTCGGTGGCGTGCACGGCAGCACGGAGGCCGCGGTGCCCACGCGGCTCGCGGTGGTGCAGGTCCAGGCGGGCGAGTCGCTGCAGCAGGTGGCCCGCCGGGTGGCGCCCGAGGCGCCGGTGGGCGATGTCGTGGCCAAGATCCGGGAGTTGAACCAGCTCGATACCGCTGCCCTCGACGCGGGGCAGACGCTGATCGCGCCCATCGCCTGATCGCCGACGATGCACCGACACGTGCCGATCGGTCTGGCGTCAGGTCGTCGCAGCGGCGCACAGGTAGGCTCGAGAGCGTTCGAAGCGGTCTGTCGATGCGGCGAAGGAGTGGACATGCACTGTCCTTTCTGCCGTCATCCGGATTCCCGCGTCGTCGACTCCCGTGAGACCGACGAAGGCCAGGCCATCCGTCGCCGCCGTTCGTGCCCGGAGTGCGGTCGGCGTTTCACCACCGTCGAGTCGGCGGTGTTGGCCGTCGTCAAGCGCAGCGGGGTGACCGAACCGTTCAGCCGGGAGAAGGTCATCAAGGGCGTCCGGCGGGCCTGTCAGGGCCGCCAGGTGGACGACGATGCGCTGAACCAGTTGGCGCAGAAGGTCGAAGACGCCGTGCGCGCCACTGGGTCACCGGAGGTGGCCAGCCACGAGGTCGGGCTGGCGATCCTCGGTCCGCTCCGCGACCTCGACGAGGTCGCCTACCTCCGCTTCGCGTCGGTGTACCGCTCGTTCTCCTCGGCGGAGGACTTCGAGCGCGAGATCCAGGCGCTGCGTGAACACCGCGAAGTGTCGCCGCAGGGCTGACACCGCAGACCACTCAGTCTCAGTCGAGCCGGCGCGTCCCGTCGTCGACGACGCGACCGGCCACCTGCACCCAGCCCTCCGGGCTCCAAGTGGTGTGGATGATCGAGCCCTGGCCCTGCACGATGGTCAGATCACGACTCAGGTACTCGGTGATACGCACCGCCGCAGCCCCGGTCGCCTCGTCCTCACGAATTCCTAGATGGGGAGCGAACATTCGCGACCGGATGGTGTTGGCGGCCTCGTCGCTCCAGGTCCATAGGTAGTGCTCGACGTCGTCGCCGTAGTCGTCGGGGTCAGCGGCGGCCAGCTCGTCGAGCGTGGGAACGTCATGGATGACGAAGTCCGGTGCCCAGGCCGCGCGGGCGCTGACCGAGGTCAGGCCGTCGTGGTAGCCGATCTGCACGACCCCGGCCGGAACCTGCAGCGTCTTGATCGGGTGGCCGCGGTCCTTCAGCCACCACGCCGCACCCACCGTCGGGTGCCCGGCGAAGGCGAGCTCGGTGGTCGGCGTGTGGATACGGGCCTGCGCCGAATGTGTGCGCTCACCCGGCAGGGTGACGAAAACCGTTTCGCTGTAACCCAACTCGGCGGCGATACGTTGCCTGTCGGAGGGGTCGACGGTCGCGGCGTCGACGACACCGAGAGGATTACCGAATTTGCCGTCCTGATCGGTGAAAACCCGCAGCACGGTCACATCGATGGCCATGCGCCGATGGTACGTCGACGCGGGGCGCGGCCAGGTCAGGTTGCGCTGCGCTCTGCGGCGTCGAGCGCGTCGAGCACCGCCTCGCGGTTGTCGCCGGACCCGGGATCGTGGTCTCGCTGATCCCCGTGCGTAGCAGGCCACGCAGGTACTCCTGGTCGTAGGTCGCCGGCTCGGTCGAGTCGATGAACGTCTGCACCACCTCGACGAACCGGTCCGGGTCGTCGTGGAACGAAAAATGGCCGGAGTTCTCGAAGATCTCCAGCCGGGAACCGGGCATCGCGGCGTGCGCCAGCTCGGCGTGCGCGACGGGGATCACCGAGTCGCAACGGCCCCAGATCAGTTGGACCGGAACCGAACGCGTCAGATAGCAGCGGTCCAGCATGGTGACCACCTGACCGCGCCAGTCGACGACTGCGCGCAGTGTCCGCGTGAACGCCGAGGACGCGGTGGGCTCTGGGAGGTCGGCCAGAATGCGCAACATGTTCGGGATGTCGCGGCCCAGACCGGTGGAGCCGAACAGCGAGCCGCCGACCCGGCCGAGCGCCTGCAGCGTCGGCAGCACCAGGGGCAGTCGTAACAGGGCCAAGGCCTCGCTGCCCATCGGCAGCGATGCGGCCCGCAACGCGATGTTGACGTCCTTGGTCACGCCGCCGGCGCCGACGAGGATCAACCGTTCCACCAGCTGCGGGAACTGGTAGGCGAACTGCATCGCCACGCCGCCGCCCAACGAGTGACCCACCACCGTGACGCTGTCGATGTCGAGGACACTGAGCAGGTCGCGCATCCCGTTGGCGTAGGCGGCCACCGAGTAGTCCGCCCGCGGCTTGTCGGACTGGCCGTGACCGAGCAGGTCCGGCGCGATGACGGTGAACCGCTGCGCGAGCAGCGTCTGCACGGTGTCCCACGTCGTGGAGTTGTCGCCGATGCCGTGGATGAGGAGGATGGCCGGACCGGAACCCGCGATCCGGAAGGCTCGGCGGTAGCCGTGGATGGTGCGGAACTCCAACGCCGGAGTCACTTCGCGCACCGGCCGCAGGTGGGGCGGATTCCCGCTCATGGCGTCTGCTCGCTCGTCGCGGTCACCACAGCCACCTCGTCGTCGGGGTCAGGAAGAATCGCCCGGATTCTCCCCGTCCTTGCGGTACTTTTCGCCGGCCTGCTGGGCGAGGAACCGTTCGAACTCGGCACCGAGTTCCTCCCCGCTGGGCAGATCTTCGTCGCGGGCCAGGAGAGACCGGTTCTCCTGAGCGGCGACGAACGCATCATATTGGTGCTCCAGCGCGTCCACCACTTGAGCGACCTCAGGGCTGGCGGCGACCTGCTCGTTGATCTTCCCGTACAGGTCGGCCGCGGCCTGCGCGAGTTCGGTGGTCGGAATCTGCAGCGACGCGGACCGCGCGACCTCGGAGATCAGACTCTCGGCGGCCGCCGGATAGTCGGTCTGGGCCAGGTAGTGCGGCACGTGCACCGTGAAGCCGACGACCTCGTGGCCATGCTGGGCCATCCGGAACTCCAGCAGGTTCGACACGCTGCTGGGCACCTGGACCTCGCCGACCCAGGGCTGGTGCTCGGCGATCAGCTCCTTGTCGTTGGAATGCGCGGTCAGCGTGATCGGACGCGTGTGCGGCACGGCCATCGGAATCGAGCCCAGCCCGATCACGCGCCGCACGCCCAGGCGTTCGGCCAGCAGGCGGACCGCGGTGATGAACCGTTCCCATCGCAGGTCGGGTTCCAGACCGGCCAGCAGCAGGAACGGCGTGCCGACACTGTCGTGCAGCGCGTACAGGTTGAGCTCGGGATCCTCGTAGCTGGTGAAGTGGTCGGTCTTGAACGTCATCATTGGCCGCCGGGACCGGTAGTCGAGCAGATCGTCGATCGCGAACGAGGCCACCAGCTCGGTGTTGAGCGTGTTCTTCAGATGCTGCGCGGCGAGCTTGATGGCACGGCCGGCGTCGGAGAACCCTTCGAGCGCGTGGATCAGTACGGGGCCGCGACCGTCGGGCGCGGTCAGTTGCGGTGCCGGGAACTCGAGTTCGTACATTCCGGTCTGTTCAGGCTGATAGTGCTGACTGGGATCTTCGTGGTCACCCATGGTGCTCGCCTCCTCGCCCGCTCGGTGTGACGGGCTTTGCCGTCACGGGTTTGTACCCCCCGCTGTCCCGCACGTGGTCGTGGGGCCATTGTGTATGTCGAACGTACACACTCGGGTGTGCCATTCCCTCGGCGGTCCAGTGCTTCTACCCTGCGTCGGTGGGCCAGAAACGCCGTGGGACAAGGCTCGAACGACGGTTCCAGGTTATCCCCAGAACCGAGTTGATCCCCACCTGAGGCCGGTTGTCCCGTCGACGCCGCCGATCCGTCGGAGCCCGTTGCGAGGTTTGCTCCATGACCACTTCATCGCGCTCCGACTGCCCCATCGACCGCCCTGGCGTCTTGATCGCCGCGTTGCCCGCCGTGCTGGGTTTCGTCCCCGAACAATCCCTGGTGCTCGTCACTGTGTCCGACGGTGACATGGGCGCGGTTCTGCGCGCCGATCTCGACGAGACACTGCTCGGCTCCTTGCCGCAGCTGGCCGGCCTGGCCGCGGCCTCGGGCGCCGACGCCGCCATCGGGGTCCTGGTCGACGACGCCGGAGCGGCGTGCCCGATGTGTGCCGACGAACACCGGGAGCTGTCGCACCTGCTGGCGGCCGAACTCGACTTTTACGGTGTGGAGCTGTACGCGGTGCACGTCGTGGAGAGTGTGACCGCGGGCGGGCGCTGGCACTGCGCCGACGGCTGCGGCGAATCCGGTGTCGTCGAGGACCCGAACGCCTCACCGATCGCCGTGGCGGCGGTCCTCGACGGCCGGCGGCTCTACGCGCGGCGCTCAGATCTCGTCGACGTGGTGGCCGAGGCCGATCCCGTGCGCAGTGCGGCCCTCGCGGAGGTGATCGCGGCGGCCGGTCCCGTCGATCCGGAGCGGCCGGCGGTGCAGGCGCGCGCCGACATCGAGCATGTGCTGACCTGCGCCGCGTCCGTCGAATCGGGGCGGCCGGTGGGCGACGCCGACTCGGCGCGGCTGGCATGGGCGCTGACCGACCCCCGGGTGCGGGACACGCTGTACGCGCTGGCGGTGGGGGACAAGGCGGGCATGGCCGAGAGCCTGTGGGCCGACCTGTCCCGTCGTCTGCCGGCACCGTGGCGGGTCGAAGCCCTGGTGCTGCTGGCGTTCTCGGCCTACGCGCGCGGGGACGGTCCGCTGGCCGGCATCTCACTGGACGCGGCGCTCAAGTGTCGGCCCGAGCACACCATGGCCGGCATGCTCGACACCGCGCTGCAGTCCGGGATGCGTCCCGAGCGGATCCGTGACCTCGCGCGCACCGGTTACCGGCTGGCCCGCCAACTGGGGGTGGAGCTGCCGCCGCGGCGCCTTTTCGGGCGCCGGGCGGGGTGACGACCGGTCAGACCTTCTCGACCTTTACGGCGTGCGCCATCTCGTGGGGCAACTCGACCTGCTCGTGACCGGGGATGAGGATGTTCACGCCGCCGTGGTCGTTGACCTCCACGGTCACGCGTGCGTTGGGCACCACGCCGGCGTCCTTGAGCCTCGCGATCAGCTCGACGTCGCCCTGGACGTGCTCGGTGAGCTGACGGACCACGACGGCCACCGGCATGCCGGGGGGCAACTCGGTGAGGCGGACCAGATTGAAAGCCTCGTCGATCAGCTGATCACCGAGGCCGAGCTCGGACAGACCCGGAATCGGGTTGCCGAACGGAGAGGTGGTGGGGTTGTTGAGCACCTGAACCAGTCGGCGCTCCACGTCGACGCTCATCACGTGCTCCCAGCGGCATGCCTCGGCGTGGACTTCCTCCCAGGGCAGCCCGATCACGTCGACAAGCAAACGTTCGGCCAGGCGGTGCTTGCGCATCACGGCCACGGCCAGCGCGCGGCCCTTCTCGGTGAGTTCGAGGTGCCGGTCGCCGGCGACGTGCAGGAGGCCGTCGCGTTCCATCCGCGACACGGTCTGGCTGACGGTCGGGCCGCTCTGCTCGAGACGCTCTGCAATGCGCGCGCGCAGTGGGATCACGCCCTCCTCTTCGAGGTCGTAGATCGTCCGCAGGTACATCTCAGTGGTATCGACAAGATCGTTCATGGCACACCCTCCGTCGCCGAGAGTCTACCGTTTCTTGTCCCTGAACTGCCCGCTTCGTATCGCGGTGGAGTGCGGCGTAGTGGCCGACAGCACAAGGACCCGCCCGCAGGCGGGTCCTTGTGGACAGATATGTCAGCTCGCGTACGAGCGGAGGCGGTCGGCCCGTTCGCCGTTGCGCAGCTTGGCCATCACCTCACGCTCGATCTGGCGGACCCGTTCCCGGGACAGGCCGAACAACTTGCCGATCTGGTCGAGCGTGCGGGGCTGGCCGTCGTCGAGGCCGAAACGCAGCCGGATGACCTGCTGCTCGCGCTCGTCGAGTGTGGCGAGCACGTACCGGATGTCGGTGTGCAGCAATTCCGAGATCACCGCGTTCTCCGCGGACATCGCCTCGGCGTCCTCGATGAAGTCGCCCAACGGTGCTTCCTCGTCGCTACCGACCGGCATGTCCAGGCTCACCGGATCCCGGCTGTGCTCGAGCAGGTCGTTGATCTTTTCCACCGGGATGCCCGACTCTTCGGCGAGTTCCTCGTCGGTGGCCTCGCGGCCCAGGTTCTGGTGCATCTCCCGCTTGATCCGGGCCAGCTTGTTCACCTGCTCGACCAGGTGGACGGGCAACCGGATGGTGCGGCTCTGATCTGCCATGCCGCGGGTGATGGCCTGGCGGATCCACCAGGTGGCGTACGTGGAGAACTTGAAGCCCTTGGCGTAGTCGAACTTCTCCATCGCGCGGATCAGGCCCAGGTTGCCCTCCTGGATCAGGTCGAGCAGCGGCATACCGCGGCCGGTGTAACGCTTGGCCAGCGACACCACCAGACGCAGGTTGGCCTCCAGGAGGTGGCGGCGCGCCGCCTCGCCGTCCCGGACCACCGCGGCGAGATCGCGCTTGCGGTTCTCGCCCAACCGCTTCCGCGTCTCGAGCAGGTGCCGGGCGTACAGCCCCGCCTCGATCCGCTTGGCCAACTCGACCTCGTCGGCGGCCGTGAGCAATGCGGTCTTGCCGATTCCGTTCAGGTACACCCGCACCAGGTCTGCGGCTGGACTCTGCGCGTCCAGGTCTTGGTCAACGCGGCTGGTGGTGGCATTTGCCATGACGGCCTCCTGATCGGGTGGAACTTTCGTGAGTTACAACGCCCTAGATGGGCAATGAGTTCCCACGACCAGAGGCATTCACACGTTCTGATCTGCGGTTTTTCACCGTCGACCTGAGAAAGTACTGAGAAAGGACGCCGAACTTGCTCAGGTTGGACGATCGTCGCGGAATTCCGCGGTCTGCGATTGCGGCGGCGCGTCGGCCGGCTTGCTGTAGATCGCGGGTTGCTCAGCGGTCGGAAACAGCGGGATGCGCCGGGCCGAGTCGTACCGCCGCGGCTCCTCGGCCTTACGCGGCGGACGGTCGTTGGCGATCAGCACCGCCATCCACGGCAGCGGGATCGCGACGAGGATGATCGCCAGCGAGATCAGCCCGTTGTGCCAGATGCCGTACGCGACGGCGGCCAGGATCAGCGAGGGGATGCGGAACGACATCAGCGTCAGGTACTTGCGCACCCGCTGCCGGTGCTGCTCTTCGTACGCGGGCGCCGCCCGGGTGATCAGGACCGGGCGACCGTCGTCGTCGAATTCCAACTCGTGGTCGCGCACAGTTCCACTGTCCCACATCCGCGCGAGCGGGAACCGGTCGCATTTCTTACCGTTCGGCGGACAGGCACAATATGTGCATGGACACCCAGACGATCGAGCGCACCGACACCGACGAACGCGTCGACGACGGGACCGACAGCGACACTCCCAAGTTCTTCCACTACGTGAAGAAGGACAAGATCGCCGAGAGCGCGGTGATGGGAACCCATGTCGTGGCGCTGTGTGGCGAGGTTTTTCCGGTGACGCGTTCGGCGAAGCCCGGTTCGCCGGTGTGCCCGGACTGCAAGCGCATCTACGAGCAGCTCAAGAAGTAGGGGCGTCGCCGCCGGCCTCGCCCCGTGCGTTGAGCCGGCTGCGCAGCCGGCTGACGAAGGTGTCGGGCGCCGGCCATTCCTCCTGAATCGCGGCGTTGAGCTCGGCGCCGATCATGATCGCGAACCCGAGGAAGAACGCGAACAGCAGGAACGCGATCGGGGTCGCCAGCGCGCCGTAGGTGTAGCCGGTGCTGGTGATCCACGTCAGGTACAGCCGCAGACCCCACGTCGCGATCAGGAAGACGACAGTTGCCAGCACCGCGCCGGCCAGCAAGCGGTGCGAGGGCAGCGGCTCGGGCAGTGACACCCGGTAGAGCACGTTGACCGCGACCAGCAGAGCGAGGAACAGCACCGGGTAGTAGCCGAACTGCAGGAAGCGGTCCCAGCTCTCCGGGATGAACTCGCTGACCTTGCGTGGGCCCAGCGCCAGGAACGGCGCCGTGATGATCGCACCGACCAACATCACGACGTACAGACCCAGCGCGTAGAACCGCTGCCGTACCGGGTGGCGCAACTCGGTCTGGCCGTGCGCCTCGGTGATCGAGTCCACGAAGGCCGAGATCGCCGAGGAGCCGGCCCACAGCGAGATCACGAACCCGATCGACACCACCTCACCGCGCGCTCCCTGGACGATGTCGCGCACGGTCGGCTCGATGATCTCGCTGACCACGTTGGTCGAGAAGAACCGGTCGGCCAGCGCGATGATCTGGCTTTCGATCATCGGCAGGGTGTCTGGCCCGAACAGCGGCGCGATGTACGCCAGGCTGCCCAGCATGCCGAGCAGCAGCGGCGGCAATGACAGTGCGCACCAGAAGGCAGCCTGAGCCGACTCCGAGAAGATGGAGTCGTCCCAACTTTTCGACAGGGTGCGAACTGTCAGGTGTCGAATGTGATGGCGCAACGACGCCGGCTCGCGCGCCGGCTGCGCTGACTGGTCGCCCATGACCAGAACAGCTGAGCGGTTTGTCTGGCTAGGCCTCCACCGGGCTCACCTGGAGGACGGCGGCCATCTCGATGAGTTTGGCCTCGTGCTCGTTGGCGTGATGCTGGCAGAACAGCAGTTCCGCTCCGGAGGGCAACGTCGCGCGTACCCGCGCAGCGGCGCCGCAACGGTCGCAGCGGTCAGCCTTGGTCAATTCGGGGCTGGTGAGCGTTGCGGTCATAGTGGCACCTCCATGGGGTGTAGCGGCGTATCTCTACTCTGTCAGACGCTTGGGCTTCCGGCCTTGTTCCCGGGACGTTCAAGGGTGTGTCGTGTTTCACCGACAGCCGAATTGCGGCGGAAAGGGGCCGGCGGTATGGCGTCAGGCACCGGGCACTCGGGGACCGCGCACGGCGTCCTCGTTCATCTGTGCACCGCTGCGGAGTGGCAACGCGCGCGGGATCGCGGCGCGCACCGGCCCGAGTCCCTGGACTCGGTGGGGTTCGTGCACCTGTCCACGCCTGCGCAGGTGCACCTGCCCGCCAACCGGTTCTACGCCGGCCGGACGGACCTGGTGCTGCTCCGCATCGACGCTGCACGACTGACCTCTCCGCTGCGCTGGGAACCGGGTGTTCCCGGCGATCCCGATGGCATGGTGTTCCCACATTTGTACGGAGAACTGCCCGTAGCGGCTGTGATCCATGTCACTGCCTATGCGCCGGGGCCGGACGGCAGGTTCGCCGAAGCGCAGTGACCGCTGACCCCGGTCAGTGACGAACCTCACGGACGAACGCCGGAGTGACTCAATACACTGCGCCCGTGGGCATTCTCGCTGGTTTCGCGCCGTGGATCATCTACTGGACTCTCGTCGGCAATGCGCCGTTCGGTGTGGCTGCGCTGGTTGCGCTGGCCGCGTCGATCGCGGTGCTGGTCGTGGCCCGGTTGCGGGACTCGTCCGCCCCGACGCTCGAAATCGGTGCGCTGGCAACGTTTCTGGTGCTCACCGTGGTCACGTTCGTCGGTGGCCAGGTGTTCCTGGCACGTTGGCTGCTCGCGCTGAGCATGCTGGGGATCCTGCTCGTGGCTGTGGTCGGCGCGCTGATCGGAAAGCCATTCGTGCGCGAGTTCGCCGCGAGTGGCCTGCCCAAGGAGATCGTCGAAAGCGACGTGTTCACAAGGATCACCGCAGTCCTGACCTGGATCTGGGTCGCGGTGTTCGCCGGGATGGCCGTCTCGGCGGCCGTCCCGCCGTTGGTGAGTGGCGACGCGAGCCTGCTGGACAACCGCGCACCCCTGTCGTTCGTCCTCTACTGGGTGGTGCCGTTCTCGCTGCTCGGGGTGGCCGCTCTGGTCAGCCGTGTGCTACCCGAGCGGATGGTGCCGCCTGCCGAGGAGATCGTGCGCAAGACGACGTTCGTCGCGTTCGCCGAAGCCGAGATCGACCAGCTGATCTATCTGGCAACCGAGCACGCCAGTCGCGAGGCCGGCCCGGGCCGGGAGGTTTACGACGTGCGCATCGGCAGCAAGGGCGTGCCTTTGGTCGGCGACGAAACCCGCGAATCCTGGCCTTCCACGTACAAAGTGCGCGAACGCAAACGCTGATCTCCCGACTCGCCGAGGCGTCCGTCGCAGGTCTGTTTACGACCTAGACAATTTGCCATGTTAGATTCCAGCAATCCATGGCGCCATTGGAGGGGATGACAGCTCATGACGGTTCGGTCGGTCGCAACGCACAAGAACAGCCGGCGTGGCACCCGGCACTGGCTTCTGGCCGGTGCCGGCGGAGCGACCGCGGTCGGGGTCGGATTGCTCTTCGGTCCGGACGCCGCGCCCACCGAGGTCGTGGAAGTCGACGTTCAGCTGGCATCGACCGAGTCGTCGCTGAAACAGGAAGTCGCAGCTCAAACCGAGTTCTGGTGGCTGGGTTCGGCCGGTTCGGGCGCGAACCGCGTCCCCGGCCCGGCTCCGACGGCGGCATTCAGCATCCGGCCCATGATCGGCCCCGGGGGATGGCTGATCGGTGACGGCCTCGACGCCGCCGAGGACTGCCAGGGCTCCGCATGCAACGGCGGCAACGGCGGAATGCTGTTCGGCAACGGCGGCGATGGCGCACGAGGTGGCAAAGGTGGCAACGGCGGACTGTTTGGCGGTAATGGCGGCCGCGGGGGCGATGGTTACTACCCGGGGCAGAACGGCGGCCGCGGCGGCGACGTCGGTCTGTTCGCCTCCACCGGCGACGGCGGCGACGGCGGGCACGGTGCCGACGGCGCGCTCGGAGTCCCCGGCGGCCACGGCGGGGCCGGTGGCGCCGCCGGACGGCTGCACGGCAATGGCGGAAATGGCGGCAACGGGGGAGCTGGGGGCGCGGGGCTCGACGGCGTGAACTTCGCCGGCCGTGGCCAGGCCGCCACCGGCTTCCCGAACTACGCCGGGCTGCCGGCGACCAGTCGAGTGGTCGACGGGGTGTTGCGCGGGCGCGACGGCGGTCGCGGCTCGAACGGCCGCCCCGGCACCGATCAGGCCGGCGGCCGCGGCGGGCAGGGCCAGGACACCACGTCGCTGTTCAGCGGCTCCCACGAGTTCACCATCGGCGGCGCGGGCGGCAACGGCGGCAACGGTGCCGGCTTCGGCGCGGGCGGCAACGGCGGCGATGCGGGCCTCGCGCAGAGCACCCGGCCCGGCAGCGCGGTGTTCGGCAACGACGGCGGCGCGGGCGGCAACGGCGGCGTCGGGGCGCGCGGCGGCAACGGTGGCGCCGGCGGTGACGTCAAGTTCACCAACGGCGTCGGCTTCGGCGGAGTGGGCGGCAACGGCGGAAACGGCGGAACCGGCGCAGCCGGGATGGCCGGCACACCGGGCGGCAACGGGGGAGCAGGCGGTCGAGCAGGCAGCCTCACCGGCAACGGCGGCGCCGGCGGTGTCGGCGGCTCCGGTGGCACCGGCGGCAACGGCGCCATCGGCGGCGACGGCGGTAACGGCGGCCGGGGCGGTGCCAACCTGTCAGATCCCGACGCGGGTAAGGGCGAGGTGGGCCCGGGCGGCAGCGGCGGTCACGGCGGCACCGGAGGTGCCGGCGGTGACGGTGGCGCCGCCGGCAAGGGTGGCCGCGGCGGAGCCGGCAGCGAACAAGGCAGCGCCGGCGCGGCCGGTGGCGATGGCTTCGTCGGCGGCGGTGGCCGCGGCGGCTCGGGTGGTCGCGGCGGTGAGGCCGGCTCATCCGGCGACGGCGCCTCTGGAGCGTCGGGAACGTCGGGCAAGGACGGCAGCGGCCCGTCCGGTAGTCGGGGCGGCGCCGGTGGGTCCGGCGGGTCCGGCGGCAGCGGGTCGCGCTCCGACAACGCGCGCTGAGGTGACTCGTCCGCGGCTCGCGGCGCGGACGGGCCGGTGCCGGTCACCTGACTAAAAAGATCGGATTCCCATGCAGGGCGCGGGAATCCGATCTTTTTGCGTTACTAGTCGAGGTAGTCGCGCAGCACCTGAGAGCGGCTCGGGTGGCGCAGCTTGCTCATCGTCTTGGACTCGATCTGGCGGATGCGCTCACGGGTGACGCCGTACACCTGGCCGATCTCGTCGAGCGTGCGCGGCTGGCCGTCGGTCAGGCCGAAGCGCAGCCGGACCACACCGGCCTCGCGCTCGGACAGCGTCTCCAGCACGGACTGCAACTGGTCCTGCAGCAGCGTGAACGACACGGCATCCACGGCCACCACGGCCTCGGAGTCCTCGATGAAATCGCCGAGCTGGCTGTCGCCCTCGTCGCCGATGGTCTGGTCCAGCGAGATGGGCTCACGGGCGTACTGCTGGATCTCCAGCACCTTCTCCGGCGTGATGTCCATCTCTTTGGCGAGCTCTTCGGGCGTGGGTTCGCGGCCCAGGTCCTGCAGCAACTCGCGCTGGATGCGGCCCAGCTTGTTGATGACCTCGACCATGTGCACCGGGATACGGATGGTGCGGGCTTGGTCGGCCATCGCGCGGGTGATCGCCTGGCGGATCCACCAGGTCGCGTACGTGGAGAACTTGTAGCCCTTGGTGTAGTCGAACTTCTCGACCGCGCGGATCAGACCCAGGTTGCCCTCCTGGATGAGGTCCAGGAACGCCATCCCGCGGCCGGTGTAGCGCTTGGCCAGCGACACCACCAGGCGCAGGTTCGCCTCGAGCAGATGGTTCTTGGCGCGGTCGCCGTCGCGGCAGATCCACATCATGTCGCGGCGCTGAGCCGTGGTGAGCTTCTCGCCCTTTTCGGCGTACTCCGCCATCAACTGCGTGGCGTACAGCCCGGCCTCGATGCGCTTGGCGAGCTCGACCTCTTCCTCGGCGTTGAGGAGCGCGACCTTGCCGATCTGCTTCAGGTAGGCGCGGACCGAGTCGGCCGACGCGGTGAGCTCGGCGTCCTTGCGGGCCTGCCGGAGCGCCTCAGATTCCTCTTCGTCCCAGACGAAGTCGCCGGAGGCCTTGTCCTTGTCAGACGGTTCGTCGATATCGTCGTCATCGGCTTTGGCGGCCGTGCCGGGCTTGGCGGCGGCGCCGGCGGCGTCGCCGGATTCCTCGTCACCGTCCTCGACCTCGATGTCGTCGAGTTCGATGTCGGTGTCCTCGACCTCGAGGTCGTCGCCGGGCTCGACCTCCAGATCGTCGGTGGCCTCGCCGGTGAGATCGTCGTCGGTGCCGTCCACCGCCGCCGCGGAGGCCTTCTTGGCCCGGCCGCGGCCGGCAGGCGCGTCGGCGGACTTGGCGGCCCGGGCCTTCTTCGCAGGCGCGGCCTTGGCGGCCTTCTTGGCCGGCGCGGAACCGTTCGCGGCTTTCGCCGCGGCAGCCTTCTTCGCTGGTGTCTTGGTGGCGGTGCGTTTCACCGGCTCGTCGGTTGCCGGGCTTGACTTTGTCGCTGCCACGTACACCCTTTCGGTCGTGCGGTCTCGGGGCGCAGTCGTGCACCACCGAAATTAGGTCGGTTATGTCGATGTCGGCGAGATCTCAAGATCGGGATGCTCCGCTGCGGTAAGGGCTGTGCGGTCGCCGATGACCATTGTAACGACAGTGTGGCCAACTCCCGTGCCCAGCGGCGAAATCGACGCGTCGCCGCGCGCACTTTGCCGTGTTACTCCGCAGTAGCCGTGACGTCGGCGTCGGCGGCCATCGCCGCCCCGACGATGCCCGCGCTGTTGCGCAGCGTGGCCGCCACCACCGGCGTGCGGTTCGTCAAAAGCGGAACCCACTTGTCGGCCTTGCGGCTGATGCCACCGCCGACGATGAACAGATCCGGCCAGATCGCGTTCTCGACGGCCACCAGCACGCGGGTGACCTCCTTGGTCCACCGCTCGTAGGACCAGCCCTTGGCCTCCTTCACCGAGCTCGCGGCGCGGTGCTCGGCCTCCTTGCCGCCGACCTCGAGGTGCCCGAACTCGGTGTTGGGCAGCAGCGCTCCGTTGTGGATGACCGCCGAGCCGATCCCGGTGCCGAACGTCAGCAGCACGATGACCCCGCGGTGGCCACGGCCGGCCCCGAACCTCTCCTCGGCCAGCCCGGCGGCGTCGGCGTCGTTGAGCACGGTGACGCGTTGACCGGACAGGGCGCCACCGATGACCTCCGCGGCGTTGCGGCCGATCCACGCGGGGTCGACGTTGGCGGCGGTGTGGACGATCCCGTCAGTGGTCACCACACCCGGGTAGGTGACGCCGAGCGGCCCGTCCCACCCGAAGTGGTCGACGACTCCGGCGACCGTTTCGGCGACTGCCTCGGGTGTGGCCGGCTGCGGCGTCAGGAGTTTGAAGCGGTCGCCGATCAGCTGGCCGGTGTCGAGGTCGACGATCCCGCCCTTGACGCCGCTGCCGCCGACATCGATCCCGAACCCCCGGCGCGCGGACTCCGTGACGCTCATGAGACTCCTCTTCAGCTGTGGATGTGGTCACAGTATCGGCTCACGCCCATGGGCGACGGTGTCACGGGCCGGTGTGCTGCGATGGGGTCATGAGCAATGCGGACAGCGACCCGGAGACGCTGCGGGACACGGCGGAGCGGTTGGCGGCCGAGGCGGCGGAGTTCGTTGCACGGCGCCGCCAGGAGGTGTTCGACGCCGGTCGGTTGGAGGTGCGCACGAAGAGCACGCCCACCGACCCGGTGACCGTGGTGGACACCGAGACCGAGCGGCTGCTGCGGACCCGCCTCGAGCAGTTGCGTCCCGGCGAGCGGATTCTCGGGGAGGAGGAGGGTGGCCCGCACGGTTCCGGCGACGGAGAGCTGATCTGGGTGCTCGACCCGATCGACGGCACCGTGAACTTCCTGTACGGCATCGAGGCCTACGCGGTCTCGGTCGGTGTGCAACGGGACGGGGTGTCGGTGGCCGGGGCGGTGGCCGACGTGGCGGCCGGAGCGGTGTACTCGGCGGCGCTCGGGCACGGTGCCCGGGTGCGGCGCGCGGGGGTCGTCACCGCGTTGCGGTGCAGCGAGGTGCAGGATCTGGCGACGGCGCTGGTCGGTACCGGCTTCTCGTACGACCGCGCACGGCGGGAACGTCAGGGCCAGGTGGTGGCGCGGCTGCTGCCGCAGGTGCGGGATCTGCGGCGGATCGGGTCGTGCGCGCTGGATCTGTGCATGGTGGCCGCCGGCCGGCTGGACGCGTATTTCGAAGACGGGGTGCAGCGCTGGGACTGGGCCGCCGGTGCGCTGATCGCCGCCGAGGCCGGTGCCCGGGTGCGTCTGCCGTCCGCCCTCGACGGCCCCGGGCTGGTGATCGCAGCGGCCCCGGGTGTCAGCGCGGCCTTCGACGCGGAGCTGCAGCGCGCCGGCGCGGTGGGGGACGCCTGATCAGCAGGTCCCGGTGTGGATCTTGCTCAGCAGCGCCGGGTCGGCGGGCTGCGTGGCGTCGGGCAGCAGGCTGGCCAGGACGGCGTCGATGTCGTCGCTGTGGGTCAGCTCGTTGAAATCGGTGCCGATCGCCAGATCCACCGAGTCGTCGCCGCGCTCGTCCTGATACAGCTCCGTGCACGGGGCCACCAGCCAGACCGCGGCCGCTGCCGCGCGCCCGGACGGGCCGAACCGGATCTGACCCTGGCACTCCAGGCGAGCCGTGGCGTAGATCGGGTCGTTGGCGGCGGCGGGGTCGGAGAATCCGAGGTCGCGCAGCGCCCCGGCGACCTCGGCGGCCTGTCCGCCCTGGCCGCTGGCGTTGAGCACGCGGATCTGGGTGTCGGCGAGTTTGGCCGGCATCACGTCGGTCATCTCGGCGCGCGACACGGGCTGCAGGACCGGCGGGGGAGCATTCGGATCAGCCGGCGCCGGCGGCGGGTTGCACGGCGCGGCTTCGATCACGTCGACCGGCCGCGTCAGCGCGATCACCCACACCAGCAGCGCGATCACCGCGAGCACGGCGATCATGACGATGCCTGGTATGAAGTTGCGGCGGCGGAACGGCCGTCCGTGTTTGTCGAACGCGGTTCCGTCGGTGATTTGCGCGACCACGCTAGGCACTCTAGAGGTCGGCGCGCGACGTCCCTACCGGCGTGAACGGCTCGACGACCTAGGATGTGATGTAAATCACACAAGAGTGTGGAGCAATCCGGGCACGAATCGTTTGGCGGATGCGTTCGACGCTGGTACAAAGCAACGCTGCAACGAGCTTCACGGAGGGGACTAGGCAATGGCCACCGATTACGACGCCCCACGGCGCACTGAGACCGATGATGTCTCCGAGGATTCACTGGAGGAACTGAAGGCACGGCGCAACGAAGCTCAATCCGCTGTCGTCGACGTCGACGAGTCCGAGACCGCGGAATCTTTCGAACTGCCCGGCGCGGATCTCTCCGGCGAGGAGCTGTCCGTGCGGGTGATTCCCAAGCAGGCCGACGAGTTCACCTGCTCGAGCTGCTTCCTGGTCCACCACCGCAGTCGGTTGGCCAGTGAGAAGAACGGCATGATGATCTGCTCGGACTGCGCGGCCTGAGGCCGCGCAGTCAGCGGCCCAGCGCCGCGAGCACGCGATCCGGGTGCCTGGAGCTGACCAGCCAGTACGGCGTTGGGTCATCCGGATCGTCGAGCACCACCAGGACCATCGGGCCGACCCAGGCCCGATGGACCACGTAGGCGGCCGGATCCAGCTGCCGGCCCAGCGCCGCCGACTTGGCCGACTTCGGCACCTCCGCGGTCCGCGCCATCACCGAGACCGGCAGGTGCGCGGTACCCGCCCACAGCTGGTTCTCGCCGCCGGACTCGACGACGCGCACCTCGAAACGGCCGAGCCACACCAGCGTCACCGCGGCCACCGCCGCGAGGACGGCGAACGCCACCCAGTACGACAGCGCCGGTATGCCCCGCTGGAACACCACGGCGATCAGCGCCGCGACCACCATCGCCGGTGGCCACCACCACCATGGGACCCACAACCGCTCGCGGTAGCGGACGGTTTGGGTCGTGGCGCGCGTCTCGGACACGCGGCCAAGAGTAGTCTTTGGCGTCGTGTCCACCTCTCTGCCGGTAGTGCGGCTCGATCCCGGGTTGCCGCTGCCCAGCCGCGCGCATGACGGCGATGCCGGGGTCGATCTGTACAGCGCCGAAGACGTCGAGCTCGCTCCCGGCGCCCGCGCCCTGGTCGCCACCGGGATCGCGGTGGCGATCCCGCACGGCATGGTCGGCCTCGTCCATCCGCGCTCCGGACTGGCTGCGCGCGTGGGTCTTTCGATCGTCAACAGCCCCGGCACCATCGACGCGGGCTATCGTGGCGAGGTCAAGGTGTCGCTGATCAACCTGGATCCCGCCACGCCGATCGAGATTCGGCGCGGCGACCGCATCGCCCAACTGTTGGTCCAGCGCGTGGAACTGCCCGAGTTGGTCGAGGTCACGTCGTTCGACGAGGCAGGGGTGGCCGGAACTGCGCGCGGCGACGGCGGACACGGGTCGTCGGGGGGACACGCGAGCCTGTGAGGAGTGAGGGAGAGCGCGAAATGGTAGTCAAATGGCACTGAGACGACACCGCAAAGACGACGAGCTCGACGAGCAGCCGCAGGACGAGGCCGGCGAAGAGCTCGAGGGCCCCTTCGACATCGAGGATTTCGACGACCCCGAGGTCGCGACCCTGGCACGGCTGGACCTGGGTTCGGTGCTGATCCCGATGCCCGAGGGCGGCCAGGTCCAGGTCGAACTCGGCGAGACGGGTGTGCCGAGCGCGATCTGGGTCGTGACCCCGCACGGCCGCTTCACCATCGCCGCGTACGCCGCACCCAAGTCCGCGGGACTGTGGCGCGAGGTGGCCGCCGAGCTGGCCGACTCGCTGCGCCGGGACGTCCCGAAGGTCAGCATCGAAGACGGCCCGTGGGGCCGCGAGGTGGTCGGTACCGCCGCCGACGGGTCGACGGTGGTGCGGTTCATCGGCGTCGACGGCTACCGCTGGATGGTGCGGTGCGTGGTCAACGGCCCCGCCGAGCACATCGCCGCCCTGGCCGCACAGGCCCGAAACGCCTTGGCCGACACGGTGGTCCGCCGCGGCGACACGCCGCTGCCGGTGCGCACCCCGCTGGCGGTGCAGCTGCCCGAACCGATGGCCGCCCAGTTGCGCGTCGCACAGGAGCAGGCCGCCGCGCAGCAGGCCCAGGCGGCAGGTCAGCCGGCGCCCCCGCAGGAGCAGCAGGCGCCCCAGCCCGCCGCCCGGCAGGGCACCCAGGGCTCGGCGATGCAGCAGCTGCGCACCAGCATGGGCGGCTGACGCTAGGCCGACGCCTCCCCGTCGAGGCCGGCCAGACCGGTCAGGCACTGCGCGCCGAGCACCGCGGGGTCCGCGCCGATCTGTTCCAGAGTGACCGTGCGCAGCACCGCCCGCGGTGCGACCGAGGCCCACTCCACACCGACCTGGAGCGGGTGCACGGCGTCGTCGGTGGCCGACACCACCGCCAGGGGCACCTCCAGTGCAGCGAGCTGCTCGGCAGTCGGCGCGGTGTACGCAGCGGCCTGTTCCATCGCATCGGGCAGCGCCGGCCACTGACCCGCCCACGAACGCGTCAACTCCTGGGCCAGCCACGGCGGACTCGACGCCTGCATCTGCGCGGTGGTCACCGCCAGTCCGTCGCGGCGCAGCGCCTCCGCTGAGTAGCGGGCCGCGTGGGCGGCCGGAGCGCTCTCTGGGGAACCGGTCCACGCCGGCAGTGCGGCGAGGACCGCCACCGCCTGCGCCGGATGCGACAGGGCCCACTCCAAGGCCACCGCTGCGCCGATCGACACACCGCCCACCATGATCCGGCCGGACCGTGCGGCGTCGGTCAGGGCGTCGCGGTAGCCCGCGATCAGGCGGCGCGGCTGCGGCCGGGGTGTCACCAGCACCGCTCCCGCCGCGTGCAGCGGCCCCGCGAACGCGCGGTAGACGAAGTCGTCGTCGGATCCGGTGCCTGGGAGCAAGACCGCCGTCACACCGCGCAATTCGACTGCCATGACCCTGATCGTGCCCGGTCGGCATACGCGGTGGGAAACACCCCGGCTCGCGTTAGCATCTGTGCAGCAAGAGGTCTACGGTGGCGTCCGGCGGGGTATCACCCTCGCAGTAGAACGACTGAAGGTCAGGAGAGGCCATGGCTACGGCCGAGGGTTACCTGCGACGGCTCACCCGCCGATTGACCGAGGACCCAGAGCAGCTCGACGTCGAGGAACTGTCCGGCGACGTCACGCACACCGGCGCGCAGCGGGCGATCGACTGCCAGCGCGGCCAGGAGGTGACCATGATCGGCACCCTGCGCAGCGTCGAATGCAACGGGAAGAGCTCCGCCGGCGGCGTGAAGGCCGAACTGTTCGACGGCACCGACGCGGTCATGCTGGTGTGGCTGGGACAGCGCCGCATTCCCGGTATCGAAACCGGCCGGACACTGAAAGTGCGCGGCCGGGTGGGCAAACTGGACAACGGAGCGAAGGCAATCTACAACCCGCACTACGAGATTCAGAAGTGAGCGGCCCGGACACCGAACCGGACACGCAAGGCTCCCGGCCCCGAGGTGCTGCGGTCCTCGACCAGATGGGCGGCATCAGCGGGCTGATCTACTCGTCGCTGCCCGTCGTGGTGTTCGTGCCCGTCTCGTCCGCCTTCGGGCTGCTGCCGGCGATCGTCGCCGCGCTCGGGGTGGCGACTCTGATCCTGGTGTGGCGCCTGGTACGCCGCGAGTCCGCGCAGCCGGCCATCTCCGGTTTCTTCGCCGTCGGGATCAGCGCGCTCATCGCCTACCTGGTGGGTGCGTCCAAAGGGTATTTCCTGCTGGGCATCTGGACGTCCCTGTTCTGGGCGGTGGTCTTCGCCGTCTCGGTGGTGATCCGCCGGCCGGTCGTCGGCTACATCTGGGGCTGGGTGAACGCCACCGACCGCGACTGGCGTGACGTCGGCGCCGCGGTGCGTGCCTTCGACTTGGCCACCGTGGTGTGGGTGGTGGTCTTTGCGTCCCGCTTCGTCGTGCAGCGGCACCTCTACGATGCCGACCAGACGGGGTGGCTGGGCGTGGCGCGCATCGCGATGGGCTGGCCGTTGACGGCCGTGGCCGCCCTGGTCACCTATCTGGCCATCCGGTCCGCCCAGCGCGCTGTCCGCGACCGGCGCGCCGTCGCCGACGAAGCCGCCGCCCAGGACTGACGAGCCCGTCAGCGGCTCGGCGGGCGCAACAGTCGCGCCCGCAGCTCGTCCTCCACCTCGGTCTGGGCGACGAACAACAACTCGTCGCCGCCTTCCAGCGGCTCGTCGGCCTCGGGCACGATGACCCGTGCACCGCGCAGGATCGTCACCAGCGCGGCGTCGCGGGGCAATTCGAGCCGTTTGACCGGTTTGCCGCCCCACGGGGTGTCGTCGGGCAGCGTGATCTCGACGAGATTGGCCTGTCCGCGACGGAATTCCATGAGCCGCACCAGATCGCCGACGGCCACCGCCTCCTCGACCAGCGACGCCAGCATCCGCGGCGTCGACACCGCGACGTCGACGCCCCAGGACTCGTCGAACAGCCACTCGTTGCGAGGGTCGTTGACCCGGGCCACCACCCGCGGTACCGCGAATTCCGTCTTGGCGAGCAGACTGAGCACCACGTTGGCCTTGTCGTCGCCGGTGGCGGCGATCACCACATCGAACTGCTCGAGTTTCACCGACTCCAGCAGGCTCAGCTCGCAGGCGTCGCCGAGGCGCCAGTTCGCGGCGGGAACCGCGGTGACGTCGATGTGGTCGGGATTGCGTTCCAGCAGCGTCACCTCGTGCGCGTCGACGAGTTCACGGGCGATCGAGCGGCCCACGGCGCCGGCTCCGGCGATGGCGACTTTCATCGGACTGCTCCTCGCGTGCGCATCATCGCCCCTCGGCATCCTCACTCGGCGGCAGCGCCGCGATGGCCAGCGCCTCGGCGATGTGGCCGGAGATCGCCGCCAGGTACACCTGATCGCCGGCCTGCACCACCGTCTTGGCGTCCGGCAGCACACCGGCGCCGAAGCGGATCAGGAAGGACACCCGACCCGACGTCGCAGCCTCCAGTTCGGTGATGCGCCGGCCCACCCAACCCTCGTGCAGCGCGAGCTCGGTGACCCCGACATGACCGCTGGGGTCACGCCATTTGGTGGTCTCGGTCTCCCGCGTGAGGACGTTGAGCAGCCGGTCGGTCGTCCACGGCACGGTGGCCACCGTCGGTATCCCCAGCCGCTCGTAGACCGCGGCGCGTTTGGCGTCGTAGATCCGCGCCACCACCCGCTGCACACCGAACGTTTCGCGGGCCACGCGCGCGGAGATGATGTTGGAGTTGTCGCCCGAGGACACCGCGGCGAACGCGCCGGCGTGTTCGATGCCCGCGCGCACCAGCACGTTGCGGTCGAAACCCATCCCCAGCACCCGTTCTCCCGGGAAGTCCGGGGAGAGCCGGTGGAACGCCACGCTGTCGCGGTCGATCACCGCGACGTCATGGCCGATCCTGGCCAGACTGTCGGCCAGGGACGCGCCGACCCGGCCGCAGCCCATCACCACAACGCGCACTCGTCGTGTCCTTCCACCTGCGCCGGTCGTGACGCCGGCGATTCGCGGCAAACCCGTGCTCGGCGCAACGCTACAGCTTTGCGACGGTTCCGGGTGGGCAGGCATACGCTTGGCTGTCGTGTCCAAGCTTTCGACCGTCGCGCGGCGGCTCGTCCTCGGCAGGCCGTTCCGCAGTGACCGGCTGTCGCACACGCTGCTGCCCAAGCGCATCGCGCTTCCGGTGTTCGCCTCGGACGCGTTGTCCTCGACCGCGTACGCGCCCGAGGAGATCTTCCTCGTGCTGTCGGTGGCGGGTCTGGCGGCGTACTCGATGGCGCCGTGGATCGGGCTGGCCGTCGCGGCGGTGATGCTCATCGTGATCGCGAGCTACCGGCAGAACGTGCACGCCTACCCGTCGGGCGGCGGGGACTACGAAGTGGTCACCACCAATCTGGGCCCGACGGCGGGCCTGACGGTCGCCAGCGCGCTGCTCGTGGACTACGTGCTGACCGTCGCGGTGTCGATGTCCTCGGCGATGTCGAACATCGGCTCGGCGATCCCGTTCATCAACCAGCACAAGGTGGTGTTCGCTGTCGCCGCCATCCTGCTGCTGGCGGCGCTGAACCTGCGCGGCATCCGGGAATCCGGTACCGCGTTCGCGATTCCGACCTACGCGTTCATGGCCGGCATGGTGATCATGCTGGGCTGGGGCTTCTTTCAGATCTACGCGCTGGACACCCCGCTGCGCGCCGAGTCCGCCGACTTCGAGATGCATGCCGAGCACGGCGATGTCCTGGGCTTCGCGTTGATATTCCTGGTGGCGCGGGCCTTCTCGTCGGGCAGCGCGGCGCTGACCGGCGTGGAGGCGATCAGTAACGGTGTGCCCGCCTTCCGAAAGCCCAAATCCCGCAACGCCGCGACCACCCTGCTGCTGCTCGGCGGGATCGCCGTCACGTTGTTCATGGGCATCATCATGTTGGCCCAGGCGACCGGCGTGCAGATCGCCGAACGCCCGCACGAGCAGCTGGTCGGCGCACCGGCCGACTATCACCAGAAGACGCTGATCGCACAGCTCGCCGACGCGGTGTTCCACGATTTCTGGCCCGGTCTCTACCTGATCGCCGGGGTCACCGCGCTGATCCTGGTGCTGGCGGCCAACACCGCCTTCAACGGTTTCCCGGTGCTGGGGTCGATCCTCGCGCAGGACCGCTACCTGCCGCGTCAGCTGCACACCCGCGGAGACCGGCTGGCATTCTCCAACGGCATCCTGTTCCTGGCGTTCGGCGCGATCGCGTTCGTCGTCGCGTTCGGCGCCGAGGTCACCGCGCTCATCCAGCTCTACATCGTCGGAGTGTTCGTCTCGTTCACGATGAGCCAGTTCGGCATGGTGCGGCACTGGACTCGCCTGTTGCGCACCGAAACCGACGAGGTGGCGCGTTCCCGCATGCAGCGGGCCCGGGTGGTCAGCACCGTGGGTTGCGTGTGCACCGGTACGGTGCTGGTGGTCGTGGTGGTCACCAAGTTCGTGGCGGGGGCGTGGATCGCGATCCTCGCGATGGGCGCCTTGTTCGGCGTGATGAAGCTGATCCACGGGCACTACACCGCGGTCGGCCGCGAACTCGAGATCGGGTCCGAAGAGGCCGAGGACATCGTGCTGCCCAGCCGCAACCACGCCATCGTGCTGGTCTCGAATGTGCACCTGCCCACGCTGCGGGCGCTGGCCTACGCGCGCGCCACCCGGCCCGACGTCATCGAGGCCGTGACGGTCAGCGTCGACGATGCAGAGACCCGCGAGCTGGTGTCGAAGTGGGAGAACAGCGACATCACCGTGCCGCTGAAGGTGATTGCCTCGCCGTACCGCGAGATCACCCGCCCCGTCCTGGATTACGTCAAGCGGATCAGCAAGGAATCCCCGCGCACGGTGGTCACGGTGTTCATCCCGGAGTACGTGGTCGGCCACTGGTGGGAGCAGGTGCTGCACAATCAGAGCGCACTGCGCCTCAAGGGCCGGCTGTTGTTCATGCCCAACGTGATGGTGACCTCGGTGCCCTGGCAGTTGTCGTCGTCGGAACGGTTGAAGAAGCTCGCGCCGCAGTCGGCGCCCGGCGATGCGCGGAAGGGATTCCTGGAGTGAACGCGGATTCGGAGGCCGACGACCTGGTGGTACGCACCGAGGTCGCTGCCAACGGCGGCAAGTGCGTGGCGCGGCACGACGGCCGGGTGGTCTTCGTGCGCTACGCGCTGCCGGGGGAGACCGTGCGGGTGCGGGTGCTCGACCGGCGCGCGTCGTACTGGAACGCCGAGGTGATCGAGGTGCTCGAGGCGTCGCCCGCGCGCATCGAGTCGCTGTGTCCCATCGCCGGTCCCGAGCAGTCGGGATGCTGTGACCTGGCGTTCGCCGAACCCTCCGCGGCGCGCCGCATCAAGGGCGCGGTGGTGGCCAATCAGCTTGCGCGCCTCGGCGATTTCCACTGGCGCGACGAGGACGAGGCCAGCGCCGAACCCGTCGGTGACGGCGCCCCTACCGGCTGGCGCACCCGGGTGCGGCTGGCCACCTCCGCCGACGGCCACGCGGGTTTCCACCGGTACCACAGCGACGAACTGGTGCACCGCCTCGACTGCGCCCAGTTGCCCGCCGGCATGCTCGCCGGTGTCGCCGATAGGACGTGGCCGCCGGGAGCCGCGGTGCACGTCGCCGTCGATGACGACGGTGTCCGCCACATCGTGACCGCGGGCAGCCGGGGCGGGCGCAAGACCGCCGTGGTCGAGGGCGGTTACGAGGCGTTGCAGCAGGTGGGCGGGCGCACCTGGCGGATCCCGGTCACGGCGTTCTGGCAGGCCCACCGCGACGCCCCGGAACTCTACAGCAAGCTGGTCGCCGAGTGGGCGGCGCTGGAGCCGGGCATGACCGCCTGGGATCTGTACGGCGGCGCAGGGGTTTTCGCCGCTGCGCTGGCGCAGGCGGTGGGGGAGACGGGCCACGTCGTCACGGTCGACACCTCGCGGGGTGCGGCCCGCTCGGCGCGCACCGCGCTCGCCGATCTGGGATGGGTGTCCGTCGTCAACGACTCGGTGCGCCGCGCGCTGAGCATGCAGAGCCGCCGTGCCGACGTCGCGGTGCTCGACCCGCCGCGCACCGGCGCGGGCCGCGAGGTGATCGACGCGCTGGCCGCGGCCGAGGTGCGCCGCATCGTGCACATCGGTTGCGAGGCCGCATCGTTCGCGCGGGATGTCGGGCTGTACCGGGCGCGTGGCTACCAGGTGGAGGCGGTGCGGGTGTTCGACTCGTTCCCGCTGACCCACCATGTGGAGTGCGTTGCGGTGCTGACCGGACCGACATCGGGATGAGCGTAGATCTCGGCGTGCGGCCCGGATACCCGGTGCCACAGCGCTAGCCGCGGCCGATTCCCCGCAGGCCGAGGGGCAGACGCCGCCGGTGCGTGCGTGGCGGGTAGATCTCGTCGGCCAGTGCGCTTTTCCCGATCACCATCGCGTCGACCGTCTCGGTCGAGAACCCGCCGGTGCGCACGGGCTCGGCGGGCAGCTCTGCGGAATCGGTGATTTCCCAACCGGATCCGTGCTTCACGAGGGTCTCGTGCTTGAGCGGGTAGTAGTCGGCGCGGCCGGCCAGCGCGATGCCGGCGGCGCCGCGCGCCGCCGCCAGCAGATGGTGGTGGAAGCGGGTGGTGATCCAGGTCTGGCCGGGACGGACCGGCAGCCCCGCCGTCCACAGGTGACTGAACGGCACGAACTCCGCGCCCTCGAGCAGGTGGGCCACCCGGTCGAACACGACCCGGTCGGCGCCCGGGATGCTCTCCACGAACGCGACCTGCGTGCCGTCGAGGCGCCACGCCCGGATCACGTCGGCGGCCGCGTCGACCAGCGCGTCGACCCCGCGCCCGCCCCCGAAGTCCTCCATCAGATCGCTTTGCAGGCAGAACACGACGTCGCGACGCGCCGCCTCGCTGTTCTCGTCGTACACATCGGGGTCCCGCAGTCCCAGCCACGCGTCGTCGCCGGTGTGCGCGGCCCGGTCGCCAAGCTGGGCGAGCGCGTCGTACGACGGTTGGTCCCGGACGTCGAACGTGGTGAACCGCTGCGCGCATTCGAGCAACAGGGCGTGCCGTTCGTCGTCGCCGATGGGAAGCAGGCCTTGCCCGGTCGCGTACACGCGCGCTCCGGTCCGGTCGGCGACCGCGGCCGTGGAGGCCAGCAGGGCCAGATGATGCGGCCACACCGCGTTGATGTATCCGCCGCCGACCAGATGCACGGTGTCGGCACGGGCGAGTAGTTCGATTCCGGAGACCAGGGTGGGCATGCGGCCGGGGTCGCCGATCACCGCGGCCGCGGCCGCCACCGCATCGCCCGCAGGTGACTCCGCGGTCTGGAAGCAGACGCGCCACAACGTGTCGACGAAGGTCGCCGAGGGATGGGCGCCCGCCATCAAGATCGCGGCCTGCCCGGGGGTGTGGCAGTCGACGACCACCTCGGCATCCGGTCTGACCCGCGCGAGGTGGCGCAGCCAGGCCCGCACGATGAACTCGTCCCCGTAGTTCGGATGCCCGCAGGGTGCGACGAGATAGATCGTCTCGCGCTCCTCGGAGGTGAGGTGCGGACGCCCGCGGGTCGAAATGAGTGGGGCCACAGTGGCTGGGTCCTTTGGTTTTCCGGATCGGCCGATCGCTTGCCGACCAGACTTCCCGGCACACCTGCCGGGGACTCTACCGGCCGCTGCGCGGCGGACCGCGAAGCGGGTTCAGGCGCCATGACCTAGGCTTGAAATCCGGTGTGCCGGGAAGTCTGGTCGGCGGTGACCTGACCACGTCCGCACACGTTCCGAGGTTTATGTGACAAACAAGCCTTCCCGCTCCGGCGCGATCCTCAGTCGAGGGTCCTGGGCCGAGACCAGCCGCATCACCGACATCCTGCGCAAGGAGACGGTCGGCGGCATCGTCCTGCTGATCGCCGCGGGCGCGGCCCTGGTGTGGGCCAACACGCCGTGGGCCGACACCTACTTCGCCCTGCGTGACACTCGGGTCGGAGGACAGCCCTTCGGACTGCACCTGGACCTGACGCTCGGCACATGGGCCGCCGACGGCCTGCTCGCGATCTTCTTCTTCATCGTCGGACTCGAACTCAAACGCGAGTTCGTCGCCGGTGACCTGCGCGACCCGGCCCGGGCGGTGCTGCCGATCGCCGCGGCGGTCGGCGGCATGGTGGTGCCGGCGCTGATCTTCGTCGCGGTGCTGTCGCAGACCGAACCGGACGCGCTGCGCGGCTGGGCCATCCCCACCGCGACCGACATCGCCTTCGCCGTGGCGGTCCTGGCGGTCATCTCCACCCACCTGCCGTCCGCGCTGCGCATCTTCCTGCTGACGCTGGCGGTGGTCGACGACCTGCTCGCGATCCTCGTCATCGCGGTCTTCTACACCGAGGACATCGAGGTGTGGGCACTGGCCGGGGCACTGGTGCCGCTGGCGCTGTTCACCGTCTGCGTGCAGCGCCGTATCCGCTCCTGGTGGCTGCTGATCCCACTCGCGTTGGCCACCTGGGTGCTGATGCACGAGTCCGGGGTGCACGCCACCGTCGCCGGGGTGCTGCTGGGCCTGGTCGTGCCGGTGTGGCGCAGCGCGGAGGCCGGCGGTCCCGACGCCGGGCCGGGGCTGGCCGAGCACTTCGAGCACCGGCTGCGTCCGCTGTCGGCGGGGGTGGCGATCCCGGCGTTCGCGTTCTTCGCCGCCGGGGTCAGTCTGGGCGGTCTGAGTGGTCTGACCGCCGCGCTGACCGAGCCGGTCGCACTCGGCATCATCGCCGGGCTGGTGATCGGCAAACCGCTGGGCATCTTCGGCACCACCCGGGTGCTGGCCTCGGTCACGCGTGCGCAACTGGACTCCTCGCTGCGTTGGATCGACGTCCTGGGCATGTCGATGCTGGCGGGCATCGGATTCACCGTCTCGCTGCTCATCGGTGATCTGGCCTACGGTCTGGGCTCTGATCGTGACGAATTAGTGAAAGTCGGCGTGTTGGCCGGATCACTGATCGCAGCCGCCCTCGCGGCCGTGGTCCTGGTGTCGCGAAACGCCGCCTACCGGCGGATTCAGCAGCTCGAGAGCGTCGACGACGACCGCGACGGGGTGCCCGACGTCTACCAGACTCGACAGGACTGACCTCCTGTGCCGTGCGTAGACTGGCGGGATGCTTGAACAGATCCGCGGTCCCGCTGATCTGCAGCACCTCTCACAGGCCGAGCTGGACGAGTTGGCCCGCGAGATCCGCGACTTCCTGATCCACAAGGTCGCGGCCACCGGTGGACATCTGGGACCGAACCTGGGCGTCGTGGAACTGACGCTGGCACTGCACCGCGTCTTCGACTCGCCGTACGACCCGATCCTGTTCGACACCGGCCATCAGGCGTACGTACACAAGATGCTCACCGGCCGGTGCCCGGACTTCGAGACGCTGCGTAAGAAGGACGGCCTGTCGGGCTATCCGTCGCGGACGGAGAGCGAGCACGACTGGGTGGAGTCCAGCCACGCCAGCTCGTCGCTGTCGTACGCCGACGGGCTGGCCAAGGCCTTCGAGCTGAGCGGACACCGCAACCGCCATGTCGTCGCCGTCGTCGGTGACGGCGCGCTGACCGGCGGCATGTGCTGGGAGGCGATGAACAACATCGCCGCGTCCCGGCGGCCGGTGGTGATCGTCGTCAACGACAACGGCCGCAGCTACGCGCCCACCATCGGCGGCTTCGCCGAGCACCTGGCCGCGCTGCGGCTGCAGCCGGGCTACGAGCGGGTGCTCGAGGAGGGCCGCAAAGCCGTCCGCGGCGTGCCGGTGATCGGCGAATTCTGCTACCAGTGCATGCACAGCATCAAGGCCGGCATCAAGGACGCCCTGTCCCCGCAGGTGATGTTCACCGATCTGGGCCTGAAGTACGTGGGGCCGATCGACGGTCACGACGAGCACGCGGTGGAAAGTGCGCTGCGCCATGCGCGCACCTTCAACGCTCCGGTGGTGGTGCACGTCGTCACCCGCAAGGGCATGGGCTATGCGCCGGCGGAGAACGACATCGACGAGCAGATGCACGCCTGCGGCGTCATCGATCCCCAGACCGGTCTGGCCACCTCGGTGGCCGCCCCGGGATGGACCTCGGCGTTCTCGGAGACGTTGGTGCGGTTGGCCGCCAAGCGCCGCGACGTCGTCGCGATCACCGCGGCGATGCCGGGCCCGACCGGGTTGTCCGCGTTCCGGGATCGCTTCCCGGACCGGTTCTTCGACGTGGGCATCGCCGAACAACACGCGGTCACCTCGGCGGCCGGCCTGGCGATGGGTGGCATGCACCCGGTCGTGGCGGTCTACTCGACGTTCCTGAACCGCGCCTTCGACCAGGTCATGATGGACGTGGCGCTGCACCGCCTTCCGGTGACGCTGGTGCTGGACCGCTCCGGCATCACCGGTCCCGACGGCGCGAGTCACAACGGCATGTGGGATCTGTCGATCCTCAACGTGGTTCCCGGGATGCGGGTGGCCGCGCCGCGCGACGGCGCCCGCTTGGCTGAGGAACTCGCCGAGGCGCTCGACGTCAACGACGGCCCGACGGCGCTGCGGTTCCCGAAAGGCGATGTGGGCGAGGATATTCCCGCTCTGGAGCGCCGGGACGGCGTCGACGTGCTCGCGGTCCCCGGTGCCGACTCCGCCGAGGACGTGTTGATCGTCGCGGTCGGACCGTTCGCCTCGATGGCGCTGGGCGTCGCCGAGAAGCTGCGCACGCACGGCATCGGCGTCACGGTCGTCGATCCGCGGTGGGTGCTGCCGGTTCCCGACGCCGTTGTCGCGATGGCGGCGCGGCACAAGCTCGTGGTCACGCTCGAGGACAACGGGGTGCAGGGCGGTGTGGGTTCTGCGGTGTCCGGCGCGTTGCGCCGCGCCGAGATCGACGTGCCGTGCCGGGATGCGGCGCTGCCCCAGAAGTTCTTCGACCACGCCTCCCGTGGCGAGGTGCTCAACGAGGTCGGTCTGACCGAGCGCAACATCGCCCGCCAGATCACCGGCTGGGTGGCGGCATTGGGACCCGCCGTCGGTGACCACGAGGTCAGCGAGCGCATCGACTGAACTGGCGGTCTCACCTGCCAGCTAGGGTGGGCGCCATGAGATCGCTTGTGGTCGTCCGCATCCTCGTCGTCGTCGGGTTGATCGCCGCCAGTCTGACGGGGATTTCGGGCACCGCCTCGGCGGCGCCGCCGCAGTGGTCGGGCATGGATGCGCGCGCCTACAGCGGGCCGATCCCCGCGCCCGGCGGGCTCATCGAGACGGTGCCGCTGGATCCCGCGCTGTCGGTGCCCGGCGCGGCCACCGCTTACCGCATCCTGTACGGCACCATCGACCAACACGACCGCCCCGCGGTCGCCACCGCCGCGGTGTTCGTGCCCAGAGCTGCCGCGCCGCAGGGCGGTTGGCCCGTCGTGGCGTGGGCGCACGGGACGGTCGGGCTGGGCGACGACTGCACCCCGTCCGCGCGTCCGCGCAGCGGTCGGGACGGCGAGTACCTGAGCCACTGGCTCGACCAGGGTTACGCGGTGGTCGCCGCCGACTACACCGGTTTGGGCACACCGGGTCTGATGAGCTACCTCAACAGCGTCGCCACCGCGCGCAGCGTCACCGACGCGGTCGTCGCCGCGCATCAGATGGATCTGCCGCTGTCGCCGGAGTGGGCGGTGGTGGGCCAGTCCCAGGGCGGCGCGGCCGCGGTCGCCACGGCGCGCTGGGCCAGCGAGTTCAGCGCCGGGTCGGGGCTGGAGTACCGCGGTGTCGTCGCGACCGGCACGCCGGCCACCGTGGAGTCGATCATCAAGCAGGCCGGACCGGACATGGCCGTGCCGCCCGAGCTGGGGCCGGTCGCCAACGCCTACGCCGCGTACATCGTCGCTGCGCTGCGCGAAGCGCGCCCGGATCTGAACCTCGACAGCGTGCTCTCCCCGGCCGGGCGCGCCGCGGCCGACGAGGCCGAAACGATGTGTCTGACCGAGCTTTCCGAGAAGTTGTCCAACGCGACGGTGCCTGGGCTGTTCAGCGCGCCGATCGCGTCGATCCCGGGGGCTGTGGCGGCCATCGACGACTACATGGGCATCCCGGCGGACGGCTACGACCGGCCGATCTTCCTGGGTGTCGGGCTGCGGGACCGGGACGTGCCGCCGAGCCTGACGCTGCGCTTCTACGACCAGCTGCTCGCCAACGGGCAACAGGTGACGTTGAAGGTCTATCCCGACGAGGACCACAGTGGGACGGTGCTGGCGTCGCTGCCGGATTCCACCCCGTTCCTGGCGCAGCAACTTCGCTGAGCGGGCAGACTTTCGGTCATGGACCCGGAACTTCTGCGTTGGCGCGACAGCGGTGAGTACTTCGACCACCTGGGTTTCGAGATCTTCTACCGCGTGGCGGGCCGACCGGTCGGGACGGGGCCCCATCTGCTGCTCATCCACGGGTACCCGTTCAACACCTTCGACTGGGCGCCGATCTGGCCGGCGCTGACCGAGCGCTTCACCGTGATCGCGCCCGACCTGCTGGGGTTGGGTTTCTCGGCCAAACCCGTCGCGTACCGGTACTCGGTGGTCGACCACGCCGACATGCACGAGGGTCTGCTGGCGCACCTGGGCGTTCGCACCGCCCATGTGCTGGCCCACGACCTCGGTGACTCGGTCGGTCAGGAACTATTGGCGCGCAAGGAGTTCGGCCAGCAGAGCTACGGCGATTGGGAGATCGAGTCGATCACCTGGCTCAACGGCGGTCTGTTCCACGAGGCGTACACGCCCAGGTTGATGCAGAAGCTGATGTCGGGCACCGCGCTGGGCGACCTCCTCAGCCCACTGCAGGGCAGCGCGGTGTCACGGCGGGTACTGGACGCGACGATCAACGAGATGTTCGGTCCGAACACCAAACCGACGAGCCAGATGCTCGACACGTTCCACGAGATCCTGGCCTACAACGACGGGAAACGAGTGCTGCACAAGGTCGGTCGGTTCCTCGAGGACCGCTACACCCATCGCAACCGGTGGGCGCGGGCGATGCGGCAGACCGCGGTCCCGATGCGGCTGATCGACGGCCCGGCCGACCCCAACTCCGGTTCCCACATGGCCCGGCGCTACGCCGAGGTGATCCCGGGCGCCGATATCGTGATGCTCGACACCGACATCGGGCATTGGCCGCAGATCGAAGCGCCCGACGCGGTGCTGAGACACTTCTTCGACCACGTCGACCGGGTCACTGCGGAACACTAGTCAACGCGTGTGCGAGCACCGGCACGGTCAACTCGCGCTGCCACGGGCGCGCCGAGCACGACTGCAGGAACTCGTCGACGGCGGCTTCGGCGTCGCCGACCGGAGCCCAGTCCCAGCACAGCCGTCGGACGGTGTCGGGGGACAGCAGATTTTCCGGGGGTACCCCGACCCGCTCGGACAGCTCTGCCAACGCCGCCTTGGCCGCCTCGAGCCGGGCGGCGGCCTCCGGTTTGCGCCGCGCCCACCGCGACGCGGGCGGCGGCCCGGTGGACGGTTCCTGCGCCGGCGGGCGCTCCGCGGTCCGTGCCCGGGCCAGCGCGTCGAGCCATACGCTGGCGCTGCGCCGCTGCCGGGAACCACCGAAAATCGGTAGCGCGGTGAGCTTTTCGATGGTGTCCGGGTCGGCGGTCGCGGCGGCGATGATGGCGCTGTCGGGCAGGATCCGGCCGGGTGCGATATCTCGCCGGCGGGCGATCTGGTCGCGCGTGGTCCACAGTTCACGCACCGCGGCCAGGGCCCGCGGGTCGCGCACCTTGTGGATTCCTGAGGTACGGCGCCAGCGGTCCCGCCGGGTGGGGGAGGCCTCGAAGGTGCGCAGATACTCGAATTCCTGCCGCGCCCAATCGGTTTTGCCCTGTTCCTCGAGCACCGCGGCGATCGCGTCGCGTAGTTCGGCCAGCACCTCGACGTCCAGCGCGGCGTAGTTCAGCCAGTCGTCGGGCAGCGGGCGTTTCGACCAGTCGGCCGCGCCGTGGCCCTTGGTCAGGCGCAGCCCGAGCATCCGCTCCACCATGGATGCCAGGTTGACCCGGTCGAAATTCGCCAGCCGACCGGCAAGTTCGGTGTCGTACAGCGAGGTGGGCCGCATACCGACCTCGGCCAGACAGGGCAGGTCCTGGTCGGCGGCGTGCAGCACCCATTCGTCGGTGCTCAGCACCTCGGCCACGGGCGCGAGCACTTCGAGGGAGTCGCCGCCGTGGCTGACCGGGTCGATGAGCACCGTGCCGGCGTTACGGCGGCGGATCTGGATCAGGTAGGCGCGGTTGGAGTAGCGGAAGCCCGATGCGCGTTCGGCGTCGACGGCGAACGGGCCGGACCCGGACGCCAGCAGCTCGGCGGCACGGCTGATCTCGCCGCGGCTGGCGGAAACGTCGGGCACGCCGTCGCGCGGCGCCAGCAGCGGTTCGGCCTCCGGTTCGGATGCCTCATCGGAAGCGTCATCGGATGCGTCCATGGCGGAACCCACCGGTTCGGTGTCGGACATCGGTCAGGCGCGCGTCCGTGAACTCAGGTCGGTGACGCCTGCCGGCGGCAGACCTGCGGCGTGCTCGAGTACTTCACAGAACGCCTGGACGTGCGGTCCGAGGTCGAGCGTGGTCGCGGTCCAGGAGGCGCGGAGTTCGAGCTGGTGGGCCCGCGGCGGTCCGGAGATGTCGCCGTAGCGCACCGACGTGGTGGCGGTGACGGTGCCGCCGAGCGCGGTGACGTGCTCGGAGCGTTGTTCGAGCGCGTCGACGAGCCAACTCCACGCCACCTCGGGCAGCAACGGGTCGACTGCCTCGCTGGCGTCGAGGTCGGCTTGGATGTAGGCCACGAGACGCATCGTGCCATCCCAGGCTTCGGCGCCTTCGGGGTCGTGCAACAAGATCAGCCGTCCGAAGGCGTCGCCTTCGGAACGCTCCGGGACGATGGTGGTCTCGGTGTGTTTGACCTCGGCGCCCAGGGCATAGCTGAACGGCGCAAGGCGCTGCGGCGGACGGATCGGGCCCAGCTCGATCTCCGGCCGAACGGTGGTGGCACTCATAGCCGCCACCGCTTCTCGGAATTGAGCCGGTTCGGCGGTGGTCACAGCCTCTGACGCTAGTCGATCTCGGCGGCTCTGGCCGCAGGCGCGCCGATGAGCACATGGCAGCATGGACGGCGATGAACACGCGCCGCGAGCTGCCCGAATCGCCGTACCTGGCTGCCGTCGCCGGCCGCAAACCCCACCGTGTGCCGGTGTGGATGATGCGGCAGGCCGGACGGTCCCTGCCGGAGTACCGCGCATTGCGGGCCAAGAACACCATGATGCAGGCCTGTTTCGATGCGGACCTGATCACCGAGATCACCTTGCAGCCGGTACGGCGGCACGACATGGACGCGGCGATCCTCTTCTCCGACATCGTCGTACCGCTGCGCGCCGCCGGGATCGCGCTGGACATCGTGCCCGACGTCGGACCGGTGATCGACCATCCGATCCGCACCGCCGCCGACGTCGAGACCATCGGCGAGCTGCAGCGCGAGCAGGTCGAGCCGGTCTCCACCGCGGTGACCCGGTTGACCCGCGAGCTCGGCGAGGTGCCGCTGATCGGGTTCGCGGGCGCGCCGTTCACGCTGGCCTCCTACCTGGTCGAGGGCGGTCCCAGCCGCAACCACGAGCACACCAAGGCGATGATGCTGGGCGCCCCGGAGCTGTGGCACGCACTGATGAGCGCGCTGACCGACGTCACCATCGGGTTCCTGCAGGCCCAGCTCGACGCCGGGGTCGACGCGATCCAGGTGTTCGACTCGTGGGCCGGGACCCTGTCGCTGGTGGACTACCGCACCTATGTGCTGCCGCACAGTGCCCGGGTCTTCGCGGCGCTCGCCGACTACGGCGTGCCGATGACCCATTTCGGGGTCGGCACCGCCGAGCTGCTCGGCGCGATGTCCGAGGCGGTTTCGGGGCACGGCACACCGGCCGTGGTGGGGGTGGACTGGCGGACGTCGCTGACCGCCGCTGCCGGCCGGGTTCAGACGGGCGTCGCGCTGCAGGGCAATCTGGATCCGGTGGTGCTGCTGGCGGGCTGGCCGGTGGTGGAGCGCGCGGTGCGCGCGGTGGTCGAGGACGGCCGGCGCGCGATGGATGCCGGCGTCCCCGGCCATGTCTTCAACCTGGGGCATGGTGTGCTGCCCGCCACCGACCCCGCGATCATCACCGACACGGTCGCGTTGGTGCACGAGTTGTGAGTCGGTCGTTCTGCGTCGTCGGGGGCGGCATCTCCGGTCTGGTGGCCGCCTACCGGCTGCGGGTGATGGCCGGTCCCGGGGCGTCGATCACGATCCTGGACCCGGCCGATCGGCTGGGCGGCGTGCTGCGCACCGAGCGCATCGCCGGTCAGCCGCTGGACGTGGGCGCCGAGGCGTTCGTGGCGCGCCGGCCGGAGGTGCCGGCGCTGCTGGGCGAGCTCGGTCTGGCGGGTAAGCAGATCTCCACCACCGGGGTACGGCCGCTGATCTACAGCGGCGACCGGTTCCATGCGCTGCCCAAGGACACCGTCAACGGCATCCCGTCGCGGGCCGACGCGCTGACCGGCCTGGTCGACGATGCGACGATCCGGTGGATGCGCGACGAGCCGCGCCGGCCGCTGTCGTGGCGCGCCGGTGCCGACCCGGCGGTGGCCGAACTGGTCGGGGACCGGTTCGGTGAGCAGGTGGTCACGCGGTCGGTGGATCCGCTGCTGGCCGGGGTGTATTCGGGTTCGGCCGCGACGATCGGTATCCGGGCCGCGGCGCCGACCGTCGCCGCGGCACTGGACCGCGGTGCGCGCAGCCTCACCGAGGCGGTGACGGTGTCGCTTCCGCCGCCCCTGCCGGGATCGGTGTTCGGCGCCGTCGAGGGCGGCTACCAGGTGCTGCTCGATGAACTGCTGCGCCGGGCGGAGGCGACGTGGGCGCAGGTCGCGGTGCGCGGAGTGCACCGGCAGGGATCCGGTTGGGAGCTCGTCGACGACGAGGGCGGCCGTTGGTCGGCCGATGCGGTCGTGCTGGCCGTCCCGGCGCCGCGGCTGGCTCCCTTGATCGAGGACCTCGCACCGCGAAGCGCGGCGGCGGCACGCCGGATCCCGGTGGCCTCGGCGGCGGTGGTGGCGCTCGCCCTGCCCGGCGGCACCCCGCTGCCCGAGCAGTCGGGGGTGCTGGTGGCGGGCCGGACCCGCCTGCACACGAAAGCCGTCACGCTGTCGTCGCGCAAGTGGGGACAGCGCGGCAACGCGGAGATGGTCCGGTTGTCGTTCGGTCGCTTCGGTGACGACCTGGCCCGCAGCATCGGCGACGACGAACTGCTGACGTGGTCGACCCAGGACCTGCAGACGCTGTTCGGGATCTCGGTCGAACCCGAGGACGCCCGGGTGGTGCGCTGGATCGACGCGATGCCACAGTACGGCCCCGGTCACGCGGACCTTGTCGCAGAGATCCGCGCCGGGCTGCCCCCGACGCTGGCGGTGGCCGGCGCCTACCTCGACGGCATCGGCGTGCCGGCGTGTGTGGCCGCGGCGACGAGGGCCGTGGCCGGGCTGTATCTCCAGCGCTGAGCGGCCGTCGGCGGGTGGCTGCCCGAGATTCCCTGCGTGGCACGATAGAGGCATGTCCAAGCTCGATTTCGACGCCCTGAACGCCACCATCCGGTATCTGATGTTTTCGGTGTTCTCCGTGAAGCCCGGTGAACTCGACCGTGACGACGACGCGCGTGCCGCGGTCGTCGACGAGGCGGCGACGTTCTTCAAGCAGCAGGAGGACAAGGGTGTCGTGGTGCGAGGTCTCTACGACATCGCGGGTATGCGCGCCGACGCGGACTTCATGATCTGGACGCACGCCGAGAACGTGGAGGCGCTGCAGGCGACGTACTCGGACTTCCGGCGCACCACTGCACTGGGCCGGGCCTCCACCCCGGTGTGGAGCAACGTCGCATTACATCGGCCTGCGGAGTTCAACAAGAGCCACATCCCGGCGTTCCTCGCCGGTGAAGAGCCGGGTGCCTACATCTGCGTCTATCCCTTCGTGCGTTCGCTGGACTGGTACCTGCTCCCTGACGAGGAGCGGCGCCGAATGCTCGCTGAGCACGGCATGGCCGCCCGCGGCTACAAGGATGTCCGCGCCAACACGGTGCCGGCCTTCGCTCTCGGTGACTACGAGTGGCTCCTTGCCTTCGAGGCACCGGAGTTGCACCGGATCGTCGACCTGATGCGTGATCTGCGCGCCACCGACGCGCGCCGCCACGTGCGCGAGGAGACACCGTTCTTCACGGGTCCGCGGGTGTCGGTCGAGAAACTGGTCTCCGCGCTGCCGTAGCGTTTGCCGACCACTTTGCGCAGCGTCGGGCTTTAGCGGACTTCGCAAAGAATCTGCGGACGCCGTCGGTTGCGCTAACCACGGGATACGGGCTACCGACGGCGGCCATCGGCTAAGTATGGCGAATATCTTGCGGCACAGTGGAATTCGTTCCACTGCGGCAGCGGCGTTGCTACGCTCGCGCAGTGCCGCATCTGCGAGGGGGACTCGCCGGCTACGCCGCGGCGGGCGTGGCCTACTCCGTGGTGCTGCTCGTCTTCGGTGGCGGTGACCGCCCCTATCTGGTCGACATCGGCTTGGCCGGGTTCTCGGTGTTCGCCGGTGCCGCTGCCGCCGTGGCGGCGTTCCGCTCGCGGGGGCGGCGCCGGGTCGCCTGGCTGGCGATGGCCCTCGGGACGTGGGCGTGGGGTGCGGGCGGTCTCGGTTCGGTTCTCGTTCACCTGACGACGGGAACGCGCCGGGCGGTGTCCTGGACCGACGCCGGGCATTTCGCGTTCCTCGCCGGAGCCGCTGTCTGCCTCGGGTGTCTGGTGTCGACGACACAGGTGCGGACACAGACCCGCGTGCCGCTGGATGGACTCATCGTCGGTGCCGCCTTGTTCGGCGTGGGCTGGCTGGTGCTGCCGGGGGCGGGGGATCCCGGTCGGATCGACCTCGCCCTGACGTTGGCCCTTCCCGTGGCCGATTGCGCGTTGCTCACCATCGCGGCGGTGCTGCTGGCGGGCACCCCGGCCGGGCGGCGGGAACGGCTGGGCTGGCTGGTGGCCGGGTTCGCGCTCTTCGCCGTGTCGGACATCGCACGGGTGTTCCTGACCGCCGCCGGCGGTGAAGACCATCGGCATCTCCTGGCGATCGGGTGGGTCTGGGGTCTGCTCTGCATCGGCAAGGCGGCATCGGTGGCGCGAAGCACCGATGCCCGCGGCGCGGCCGACGTGTCCACGGCGCCGGTGCGGTTCGCGGTGTGGCTGCTGGGCGTGCCGGTGGTGCTGGCCTTGGTGCTGTGCACACCGATCGTGTTCGACGGGCTTGCGCCGGTGGTCATCGCCGCTGCGGTGGCGGTGGTGGCCGCGCTGCTCCGGCAGGTGCTGGTCCTCGCCGACAATCGCCGGCTGCGAACCGAAGTGGCCGATGGAGCGCTCCACGATCCGCTCACCGGGTCGGCGAACCGTATGTTGTTCATGGATCGCCTGGCCCATGCGCTGCAGCGGCGCTCGGGGGATGTCAGCGAGCTGGTGGTGGACCTCGACGACTTCCGCGTGGTCAACGAGACCTACGGTGACCGTGCGGGGGACACGCTGTTGATCCAGGTGGCCCAGCGGGTCAGGAGCGCGCTCCGGCCCGGCGACACGGTGGCGCGGGTCGGCGGCGACGTCTTCGCGGTGATCCTGACCGGCGAGTCCGACGCGGCGCGGGAGACCGCCGAGGACGTGATCGAGGCCTTCGAACGACCCTTCGGCGTGGGCGGGCAGGAACTGCGGCTGCGGGTCGGGGCGGGCATGGCCACCACCCGGGACGCGTCCGAGCGGCTGTCGGCCGACGAACTGCACCAGCGCGCGGAGATCGCGCTGGAGGCCGCCAAGCACGCCCGCACCGGCCGGCTGTTCTTCTACACCCCCAGCATGGAGTCGGGTCAGCCGGTGACGCCGCGCGGCGGCGGCGACGTCGTGGCCGGATCGGCGCAACTACTCGCCGATCTGCGCTCGGCGATCGAGCAGAGCGCGCTGCGGGCGGTGTACCAACCGAAGTTCGACCTGACCACCAACCGGATCGTCGGCTTGGAGGCCTTGACCCGCTGGCCGCACCCGCGCCGCGGCGTGCTGGTGCCGGCGCAGTTCCTGCCGCTGGTCCGTCGGCACGGTCTGATGCGGTCACTGACCTCGGCCATGCTGTCGGAGGCGCTCGACGACGCCGCGCGCTGGTACGAGCGGGGTGTCGGAGTTCCGGTGGCGGTCAACGTGTTCGCTCCGGCGATCGCCGACTGCGGACTCTACGAGCAGCTCACGCGTGCGCTCGAGGAGCGGGGGCTGCCGCCCGACTGCCTGACGATCGAGGTGACCGAGGATCTGCTGCTGGAGAACCTCGTCCAGACCAAGGCCGTGTTCCAGGCGCTGCGGGCGCGGGGGATCCGGGTGGCGATCGACGACTTCGGCAGCGGGTACTCGGCGCTGTGGTATCTGCGGGAATTCCCGGTCGACGAGCTCAAGCTGGACCGGGATTTCATCGCTCCGGTGCTGACCCACCCGGCGTCGGCCGCGATCGCCGAGGCGGTGATCGGCCTGGCGCACTCACTGGGGGTGACCCCGGTGGCCGAAGGCGTCGAGAACGCCGAAACCGCGGCCCGGCTACGGGATTTCGGTTGCCGAGTGGCCCAGGGCTTTCACTTCAGCGCCCCGCTGCCGGCGACGGAGATCCACAAACTGCTGGACGACCAGAGCGCGGAGCCGACGGACGTCAGGAACCTGCGGGCACCAGGCGCAGCGAGATCGAGTTGATGCAGTAGCGCTTGTCGGTCGGGGTCGGGTAACCCTCGCCCTCGAACACGTGGCCCAGATGGCTGTGGCAGTTGGCGCACAGCACCTCCACCCGGCGCATGCCGAGGGAGTCGTCGGAGCGCAGCACCACCGCATCGGAGTCGGCCGGGTCGAAGAACGAAGGCCAGCCGCAATGCGATTCGAACTTCTCGGTGCTGCGGAACAACTCGGCTCCGCAGGCGCGGCACTGGTAGACACCCTCGGTCTTGGTGTCGGTGTACTCCCCGGTGAAGGGGCGTTCGGTGCCTGCTTGGCGCAGTACCGCGAACTCCTGCGGGCTGAGGCGCTCCCGCCACTGATCGTCGCTGAGAACCAGTTTGGGTCCTGTCGCTGTCATGCTTTCAGGCTACTCGCCGCCGGTGCGCGCGCCCCGGAATCGACTGCCAGCCATGGCGGGTCGATGCCCTTGTCGAGGCGGCCGTCCTTGCGGGCGTCGAGGTAGCGGAACAGCAGCACCGAGAACACGACGACCATCAGCAGCGACCAGCCGTAGGTGATCTTGAGGTACTCCAGCGCCCTCCCCGTGGTGGGCCAGTGGAACATCAGCCAGCGGTCCATCGTCAGGAAGCCGTAGATCGCCAGCCAGGCCATCCAGTTGCGGAGCACCGAGTTGGGCAGCACCACCGTCATCAGGAACGGGAACAGCGCGATCGAGTAGTAGCCCTGGCCCAGCGACAACACCAGCCACGACGTGGTCAGCAGCACTCCGGAGGAGGTCAGCATCCAGAAGAACGGGTCGCGGGTGCGGTAGTAGCGGTACAGCAGGTACAGGGCGGCGATGCCGAGCAGGGCGAAGCCGAGGCGCAGCGCCATGATCAGCCACGTCGGCAGGCCGTAGTACACGCCGTTGCCCAGGATCGAGCTGTTGAAGTAGTCGCGGGTGGACAGGATGTAGGGCACCGTGCGCGTCACGAAGCTCATGGGATCGCTGACCAGCGGCCACGCGACGACGTTGAACGCCAGCGGCACGGCGAACGCGGTGACCAGGGCGCGCCACTGGCGATTGAGCACGGGGAGCAGCAGTAGTGGTGCCAGCAGCGGTTTCACCACCAGCGTGAGCCCTATCGCGGCGCCGGCCCACCATTCGTGGCTGCGGTTGCCGTCCAGCAGCCACCGGAAGAACAGCACCTCCATCAGCAGGATGGGCCCATTGATGTTGCCGAAGACCAGGGTGTTGGTGACGCTCTCGGTGCAGAACATGGCCAGCAGAAGTGCCGGTGCCGCCACCGAGGCCAGCGTGAACTTGAACAGCCGGAGCAGGAAGTAGGCGGCCAGCAGGATGGCCAGGGTGTTGATGACGAGGAACCAGTACCGCGACGCGTCGACGGGCAGGTACCCGAACGGCGCCATCAGCAGGGTGCCGCCGGGCGGGTAGAGGTAATGCGGATCGACGTGGTCGAAGTTCTCGTTGTAGATGTCCCAGCCGAGCTTGAAGTTGACGACGGCGCGGTAGACGGGAGCGAAGTCGTCGGTGATGTAGCCGTTGGTGGCCAGCACGTAGCTGCGGTGGATGATCGACAGGATCGCCAGCGGCCACAGGACCGACCGCAGCACCGATGCGGTGGTCGGCGGAGTCGTCCGGGGCCGGAAAGCGCTTAGTACAAGATCACGCACGTGCGCACCGTACACTGCGGCGTCGACCGACCCGTCATGCCGGGCAGTAGGTGTCGGTCTCGGGCAGTTGCCCGCTGTCGAGGTACTTCAGGACCGGCGGCAGCGCGCACGGCGAGTAGACCGCAGCGCCGTGACCGATGCCCTGCCAGATCACCCGGCGGTTCGCCGAGCCCGCGTTGATCGCGGTGGCCGCGACCGCGGCCACGCCTTCGTTGCCGACGATCGGGTCGTTCTGCACTCCGAGCAGCAGCGTCGGGATCTCCAGCCCCGCGGGCTCCTTCGGAGCGGTGCCGCTGGGCCAGTGCAGGCACTTGACCATGTCCAGGGCGCCGACGACGCCGAACTGCGGATACTGCTTGCCCCACGCGACCACCAGTTCGCGCACCCGGTCGGGGGTGGGCCGGTTCAGGGCGTCGCTGCAGCTGTTGACGAACTGGCCGTCGCTGTGGCGCAGCGTCTCGGCCTGGTTGATCAGGTTGCTGAAGCGGTTGCTGTCGCCGGAGCGGGCATCGGCGATCGCGGCGGCCAACCCGTTGGTGGCGTCGGTCCGGCCGCCGCGAGGGTAGGCCAGGGCGATGGAAATCGCGTCGGCGACGGCGGCGACGGAGGCGCCGCCGGGTCCGTTGCCCGAGCGCGCCGCGTCCAGCAGCGCGTCGACCGCACCTTTGGGGTCGGGGCCGAGCGGGCACGCGGTCGCCGCGCACTGGGCGGCCCACGCGTCGAGAGCCGCCTGCTGGCCCTTGACCCGCTGTTCGGTGGCGGCCTCGTCGGCGATGCCCAGCGGCAGCGGGGAGTCCAGCACCAGCCGCGCCACCTTGTTCGGGTGGGAGCCGGCGTAGGCGAGCGCGACCTGCGCGCCGTTGCCGATGCCCAGCAGCGCGATCGCGGGCACGTCCCACGTGGTGCGCAACCGTTCGATGTCCTCGGCGGCGTGGGCGTTGTCGTACGCGGAGTCGCCGGGGGCGATGGTGTCGGTGCAGTTGGTGGTCGCGGTCATGGTGATCGAGTTCAGCGCGGCCACCGGGTCGTCGCCGGTCTGGAACTGGGCCTGTTCGAACATCTCTCGCCGGTCGTAGACGTCGCGGCAGTCCAGCGCCCCGGAGAGGCCGATGCCGCGACGGTCCACCGCGACCACCGGACGGGTCTTGAGTACGTCGGCGCCGGCGCGCGACAACCAGGCGGGGAGCTGCACGGAGGTCGCGATGTCCGATCCGGTGGTCACCACGAGCGGGCCGGCGTCGGAGGGTGTCTGGGCGGACATGGCGCGTACGACGCCGATGCTGACCGAGCCGGTGGCCCCGTTGATGGGGTCCAGGTCGGCGTCGTAGGCGGCGCATTCCAGGCGGACGCCGGGGATCGGGTCGACCGCTGCGGAACTGAACACCCGCGAGGTGCAGTCCCGCCAGGACAGGTCGTTCTTGGGCACCTCGATCGCGGGCGGACCGGCCGGCTGGTCGCTGGTCGGCGCCGCGCCCTGGGGGCGGGCGCCCGAGTCGGTGGCGTAGCGGGGGTTGGCGGCCAGGCCGGGCGAGCAGCCGGCCACGACCAGCGACACCGCGACGGCCACCATGGCGCCGCGGCGGGCGCGGAGCAGTCGACGCATGGCGACCACACTACTGACCGGCGTCACCGCCGTCGTCGCCGCGCACGTAACGCAGATACAGGTAGCCGTCGGCGTCGGTCAGGGGGGCGCGCGGTGTCATGCCGGTCGGCGCCTCGGTGGGCCCGGACAGGATGCGCGCCGACGGGCCGCCGACGAGGACGGGCGCCAGGGTCAGGCACAGCTCGTCGATCAGGCCGGCGGCGAGGAAGGCGCCGAGGATCGCCGGACCGCCCTCCGCGAGGACCCGCACCAGCCCCCGCTCGGCCAGCAGCGCCAGCGCGGTGGGCAGGTCCACGCTGTCGGGACGATCCGCGGAGGCGTCGAGGACCTCAGCGAGGTCACCGATCCGGGACCGGGTGTCGGCGACTGCGTCGGTGCAGGTCAGCACCAGCGGTGGGACCTCGGTGCGGGTGAACAGGCGGGCGTCGCGGGCCAGACGGCCGGTGCGGGTCAGCACAGCGATCGGCGGCACCTCGGTCTGGCCCCGGCGCTGCCGCGCGGCCCGCTGCCCGGCGCCGGACTGTGCGCCCGAGTAGTTCTCGATGCGCACGGTGTTGGCGCCGACGACGATGACGTCGGCCAGTTCGCGCAGGGTCTGGAAGACCGCGCGGTCGCCGCTGCCGCCGAGACCGCCCGAGCGGCCGCCGGTGGTGGCGGCGCCGTCCAACGAGGCGATCATGTTGGCCCGCACCCAGGGCGACCGCGGGTCCGCCGGGTAGCTGTAGTGGGCGGCGAGGGCGGGGTGTTCGAGCGCGGTGTCGGCGCCCAGCAGTGTGAACTGCGTCCCGTCGGAGGGCTCGGCCATACGCAGAATCACAACACGCCGTTAGGGTTCTGCGCATGCACGGCTCCAGCGAGGTCGGTCATCTGGTCGACCGCCACCCCAGCGTCACACCGGAGCGGCTGATTGCCCAGTTGGTTCCGCCGCCCACGTTCGCCGATGTCAGCTTCGACTCCTACCGGCCCGATCCGGCCGAGCCGTCGCAGGCCGAGGCGGTCGAGGCGTGCCGCCGGTTCTGCGAGCAGGCCGAACAGCGGCGGGCCGGGAAGAAGAAGCTCTTCGGTAAGCGTGAGGTGCTGCCCGGGGTGGGCGTCTACCTCGACGGCGGGTTCGGTGTCGGCAAGACCCACTTGCTGGCGTCGTCGTACTACGCGGTGTCCGGGAAGAAGGCGTTCGCGACGTTCGGGGAGCTCACCCAGCTGGCCGGGGTGTTCGGGTTCACCGAGTGCATCGACCTGCTCGCCGACTACGTGCTGGTGTGCATCGACGAGTTCGAGCTCGACGATCCGGGCAACACCACGCTGGTGTCGCGTCTGCTCTCGGCGCTTGTCGAGAACGGGGTGTCGATCGCGGCCACCTCGAACACGCTGCCCGAGCAGCTGGGGGAGGGCCGGTTCGCTGCGCAAGACTTCCTGCGGGAGATCAACACGTTGTCGGCGATGTTCACCACCGTGCGCATCGAGGGGCCGGACTACCGCCACCGCGGGCTGCCGCCCGCGCCCGAACCGCTCAGCGACGGCGAGGTGACCGAGCGGGCGGCCGACGTTCCCGGTGCGACCCTCGACGACTTCGACGCCTTGTGTGCGCATCTGGCCACCATGCATCCGTCGCGGTATCTGACGCTGATCGAAGGGGTTTCGGAGGTCTTCCTGACCGGTGTGCACCCGATCGACGACCAGAACGTGGCGCTGCGGCTGGTGTCCTTGACCGACCGGCTCTACGACGCCGGCATCCCGGTGGTGGCCTCCGGGTCGAAGCTCGACACCATCTTCAGCGACGAGATGCTCGCCGGCGGGTTCCGGAAGAAGTACCTGCGGGCGACGTCGCGGCTGCTGGCGCTGACCGCGGCCGGTCAGACCGGGCGCAGCATCACGTAGTCGTGCTCGATGTGGGTGCCGAGCCGGAAGGTCTTGACACCCGCCAAGGTGAAGCCGTGCTTGCCGTAAAAGCGTTGGGCGCGTTCGTTTTTCTGGTTCACGCCCAGCCACACGCAGGCCGCGCCCGACGCAGCGGCGTGCTCGAGTGCGGCGGTCATCAGCGCGGCGGCCACGCCGCGGCCGTGGGCTTCGGGGTCGACGTACATCTTGGACAGTTCGACGGCGGGGCGTGCGGTGACTGCCGCGGCGACGTCGGGGTCGTCGGGCACTCCGCGGACGGTCATGGCGTAGCCGACGATCCGGTCGCTGTCGGTAGCGGTGAGCACGACGCGGTCGGGGTCGCGCAGGTACTCGGAAAACCGGGCGGCGGTGAGGTTCTCGGCGATGAACGCAGCGATGTCCTCAGGTCCTGACGATGGGGGGCAGGCCAGCGGGAACGTCCGCGCGGCGAGGTCGGCCAGTTCGGCGAGCCGCGAGGGATCGGCCGGGGCGATCAGGACGGACAACAGGCTAGGCGAGGTTCCACTGGGCCAGGCGGGTGCCGCTGATCCGGTCCAGCAGAACGACATTGGAGACCAGGTCGCGGTAGCAGTCCCACCACACTCCGCCGGTGAACGTGCGGCCGACCTGCGCGTTCTGCATGCCGAACTGCAGCGCGTCGGGGGAGTCGCTGTTGCGGGGTTCGTACGCGTCGCCGGTCGGTGTGACGCCGCGGAACGCGAACGTGATGCCCATCGCGTACGGGGTGGGCAGTTTGACGGGAGTGATCGTCACGTCGGCGCGGTAGACCTGGTAGCGGGGGGCGCGGGGCGGATAGCCGAATCCCGGTGGCACTGGCGACGGCAGGACGCTGTTGACGGTCACGTCGGCGACGAGGCCTTTGTATTCGACGCGCAGCGGCTCACCGAGCCGCCCGATCGGGATTCCGACGGCTGCCGCCGGAGGCGCCACCACGCCCGCGAGTGCCGCGATGGCGGCGACGAGCACCACGAGCCAACGACGCATCCAGATATCCCTCCTCGACGTGGTGGCCATGATCGCACACTGCGCGCGAGCCGATGGGCGGAGTTGGCGTCGTCGGTTCCGGGCGCTCAGTTCCGGGTGAATGCTTCCAGTGCCGCCACCAGCTCGCGCTCGAAGCGGTCTACGTCGATTCCCAGCGTGTGCAGGACACCGGTGTCGTCCTCTTCTTCGTAGAGGGCCAGAAGGAGGTGTTCGGTGCCGATGTAGTTGTGTCCAAGTCGAAGAGCGTGACGAAAGGTCAGCTCGAGGGCCTTCTTGGCGCGGGTGTCGAACGGGATGAGAGCGGGGACGTCGGCGACCCCGTCGGGCAGTGTGACGGCGTCGGCGACGGAGCTGAGATCGATGCCCTGGTCGGCGACCAGTCGCGCGGCCAGGCCGGTCGGGTCGGTGAACAATCCGAGTACCAGGTGCGCGGGGGAGATCTCAGGGTTGCCGGCGGCGTGCGCGTGGTTCTGCGCCTCGACGACGGCGTTGCGGGCGCGATCGGTGAACCGGCTGAAGCCCGCCTCGGGATCCATGGCCGCCGTGTCGGTGGGCCCCTTGGGCACGAAGCGCTTTTGCGCGGCCTGTTTGGTGACACCCATGCATTTGCCGATCTCGGTCCAGGACGCGCCGGAGCGGCGGGCCTGGTCGACGAAGTGGCCGATCAGGTGGTCGGCGACCTCGCCGAGCGCCTCGGCCGCCAGCACGGCATCGGTCAACTGGTCCAGCGGAGCGTCGTGCACCTGTTTGATCACGTCGATGAGGTCGTCGAGGCGAACCGGGTGGGTGATCTTGGCAGGATCGGTCATGCGTCAACTGTAGGTTGACGCTAGGTGGGCGTCAACCCTGAGTTGACGGACGCGGGTATCCGCGTCGGACGGTGCGGTCGAGGATCCCCAGGGTCGCCCGCAGGGCGGCCTCGGACACGACGGGGAACACCCCGGCCTCCCGCCAGGTCGGCGCGATGTCAGACCAGTCGTAGAACGACGTGACGACGGTGCCCTCGGTGCCTGGCTCCAGTCGGTAGCCGTACACGTGGCCGATCTGTGGCCGAACCTGTCCCAGAATCGTCCAGGCCAACAGTCGGTCCTGTTCGTAGTCGGTGATCTGGACGGTGACGTCGTAGCGGCCGAGCAGGAAGTCGTCGAGTGACTCGCGATCCATGTGCACGACGAACGAGTCGCCGGCTGCGCGCACCGATTCGCCGTCGGCGTCCTGCAACATGCCGGTGGCGTCGATTGCGACGTGACCTTGCGGATCGCACAGAACGGCGAATATCTCACTCGGTGCGGCGGGGATCGTGCGGCTGACTTCGATGCGGTCGGTCATGCACCGATGGTGCCACTCAGTGGAATTGGTCACTCAAGTGTTTCGATTTCCGCAAACTCTGGGAAACCGAGTCTGTCATGAGGGGCGAGGACAAATCGAGTGCGCAGCATCCCCGGATGTTGCGCCGGGCGCTGGATTTCATCCACGAGAATGCGCGGTACGACATCAGCATTCACGACATTGCTGCGGCGGGGGATGTGACGCCGCGAGCCATCCAGTACGCGTTTCGCGAGCACCTGGGCACCACTCCGCTGGAGTACTTGCGCCGGGTGCGGCTGGAGCGGGCGCACGAGGAACTCAAGTCCGCGGACCCGACCCGGGACACGGTGACGTCCATCGCCGGGCGATGCGGCTTCACTCACCCAGGCAGGTTCAGCAGCGCCTACAAGGAAGTGTTCGGCACCGAGCCGAGCCGAACACTGCGCAGCCCGTGACTCGTCGGGGGTGCGTCACAGCGGGGTGAAGCCGGCCCCGTTGAAGATGCCGGCCTGCCACCCCTTCGGGCCCATGCACACCAGCGGCCGCCCGTCGGGTGCCTGCGCTGCGGCCTGCGGGTTCGGGCACGGGCTGCCGACGTCCTGGACGCCGTGGAGTTCGTAGGCGGCCTGCCAGAAGCCGGTGTAGACCGGTGGCCACTGGTTGGGAATCCAGCGGCACTGCAGAGCCTGGCCACCGCGTCCGCGACCGAACGTGAAGCGTTCCATGTTGGTGCAGGGCGCGGTCAGGTTCACGTCGTACTGCATGCCGGGCACGTCGGTGGAGTAACGGCCGGGGTTGTCGGGGAACATCGGTCCCGGCTCGGCGCCGGCCACCGGGGTGGCAAGGGCGGCGGCAGCGCCGAGGGCGCTGGCTACGAGCAACTGGCGAATCATGTCCCACCTCATCGTCGGCGCGGTGCGTGTCGGAAACACTATCGGCTACCTGGCCGCAGGCGGGGGGATTCGGGTGCCGAAACGATCTCGACCCGCCACCCAGGGGGGATCGGTGGCGGGTCGAGCGGTATCGGTTTGTCCAGTCACACATCGCTGTGTATTGGAGAAGTTATGGCTCGAACCTGAGAGGGACCTGATAGCGACTTAGGTTCTGCCTGGAAAACGGATAACGAATCGGGGTGGGTTCGGCGCGGGCGGTCAGGAGCCGAGCTTCTGCAGTTCTGCCTTGGCGTTGCGCTCCACGAACAGCGGCACGAAGTCCCGGATGGGGCGGTCGGCGAAGCGGGCGTGCTGCTCTTTGACCACGCGCGCGACCTCGGTCGGCTCGACTTCGCTGTGGGCCTCGGCCAGACGGCGGGCCAGGTCCTCGATGATCTGCTGTTCGGTCAACCGGATCACGACGTCAGCATGCCGCTGAGTCTTGACGCCCGTCAAGGAAGTCGCGCGACCTCACACTGTGTCTCTCACGGCGTCGTCTTCAGCACCCACGCCGGTGCCCAGTGCGTCACCGTGTGGCGCTCGCTGCCATGTTTGACCGGGTAGGTGACCAGGCCCCACCAACCGCCGTGCTCGGCGCGACCCCAGCAGCTCAGCGACCCTTCGACGATCGCGTCGAGCTGCAGGCCCTGGGGGTGGTAGCGCCCGGAGCAGTGAGGCTGCCGGGCGAACAACGCGACGAGGTCGATGAGGACCGGAACGGGCGGGTCGACGCGGCGGAACACTGTGGGCAGCGGCTGGCCGCCGTAACCGATCTCCTGCATGCCCACCCTTCGATCATATGTTCGAAGGGTCGTCGGTATGGCGGATGGTCGTGCGAGTGCATCCCTGTCGACAGGGCGGAGGTTAGCCAAACAATTTGTCGCACATGTGACATATGTCATTCGGCATGCTTGAACTGCAGTTCCTGGAGTTCTCCGGAATCCGAGGAACCTTCGGCTGTTTAGCCGAGCTGAACGCGGTAACCCTGGTCACGAGCTAGGGGGGCAACTTTCAACGTCGCTAGCTCCGAAATGTCAGCCACGAAGGAGCGTAAATGAACAAGTCACGTAGTGCGGTCGTAGTCGGTGCCACCACCCTGACCCTGTTGTTCGGCGGTGCAGGCATCGCCGGCGCCACCGAAACCGTCGCCCCGGCGCCGGCCACGACGACGGTGCTCGCGCAGGAGGCCGACGACGACGGCGGTGACAACACGGGCCTGTGGGGTCTCCTGGGCCTGCTGGGCCTCGTGGGTCTTGCGGGGCTGAAGCGGCGCAATCCCAACGATCATGTCGTGACGCAGCCGGGCGCGGTAAACCCGCCGCCGCGCGCCTGACGTCACGGCGTAGGGCCCCTGCCGGCAATGACGCCGGCGGGGGCCTTCGCTGTTGTCGCCGAGGTGGGCGTCATGCTGTCGTTCGTACAAGTGTTGCCCGGCAAGGTCATTGGTGGGCGGAATCCCCTTGCATGTCAACCACTTCGGCTTCCTCGATTGCCGTGCAGGAGTGACGAACGACCAGACCGGCGATGATCCCGAAATGAGGACGGCGAGGACAGAAGCTGCCCGCGCAGGACCTACAGCATGTCGGGCGTGTGGTGCATATGTCGCGCAGACCGATGCATCACTCTGGAAACTGGGCATCGCGTGCGCAAACTATGGTGCGCGATACTGGGATTGAACCAGTGACCTCTTCCGTGTCAGGGAAGCGCTCTCCCGCTGAGCTAATCGCGCCGGGACGTACTTGGAGGTGGAGACGGGAATCGAACCCGTGTGCACGGCTTTGCAGGCCGTTGCCTCACCACTCGGCCACTCCACCGCTGGGGTTGATGCCACTGCACCTTCGAGCGGATGACGGGATTCGAACCCGCGACCCTCACCTTGGCAAGGTGATGCGCTACCAACTGCGCTACATCCGCGCGCCACGGTCGAGATCGTCGCCCGTCGCGATGCAGAACGATAGTCCACGCGCAGTCGCGGACACAAATCACCTCGCTACGGCGTGTGGCGGTGCCGAGAAGGTGCCGGAAATCCGGCCGTCGCGGCTGTCGGAACGCCGGATGCCGGACGGTGCTCCGGTGCAAGTCATCCCGCGATCGAGGACGCCCGCCCGGCCGCCGCAGCAACGCCGTCCGCGGTGGTCCCGTTCGGACGGGACGCCTCGAATGGACGCCGGTCGACGTGAACCCCGGTGCGATTCTGGGCAGGACCTGCTCGCGTGCTAGTCTTCTGCCTCGTCCGACACCCTCGGATACGGTCTCGTAGCTCAGTGGGAGAGCGTCCGCCTCACACGCGGAAGGTCGCTGGTTCGAACCCAGCCGGGACCACCAGGTCTGTATCAGGCCAGCGCGGCGAGCGCCGTGGCCGGGTCGTAGCCCGCGAACCCGTCGAGACTGCCGGTCCGCAGCCGGTGCACCCAGCCCGGATCCGCCAGCAGAGCCCGTCCGAGCGCCACGACGTCGAACTCACCCGCATCGAACTGCTCTACCAGCCGGTCGAGGTCGGCCGGTGCGATGACCTGGCCCGGCTTCTCGGAGCGGAACTGGGTCTCCAGCCCGACCGAGCCCACCGCGATGACGGGAACTCCGGTCACCTTCTTCGTCCACCCGGCGAGGCTCATCGTGGGATCGGCGTCGGGGAAGCCCGGCAGGTAGTGCCGGCGGGTCGACGGATGGAACATGTCGACTCCCGCGTCGATCAGCGGGCCCAGCAGCTCCTGCAGCTCGATCGGATCTGCGGCGATCGAGGCGTTGTAGTCGGTGCCCTTCCACTGCGAGAACCGGAAGATCACCGGGTAGTCGGGGCCGACGGCGGCGCGCACCGCCGCCACCACCTCCGCCGGGAACCGGGTCCGCTCGGACAGCGATCCGCCGTAGCCGTCGGTGCGCAGATTCGTCTTGTCCCAGAAGAATTGGTCGAGCAAGTAGCCGTGCGCACCGTGCAGCTCGATCGCGTCGAAACCCACCTCCCGCGCCGCCGCGGCGGCCTGGGCGAACTGCTGGGCGAGCGCCGGCAGTTCGTCGGCTTCCAGGGCGCGGCCCTTCGGGTTGCCGTTGCCGTCGACCCCGGACGGGCTGAGCACCACGACGCCGTCGGCATCGTCGCGCGCGACGCCCTGATGCCACAGCTGCGCCGCGATCGTGCCGCCCTCGTGGTGCACCGCGTCCACCACCCGGCGCCAGCCGGCGAGCACGTCGTCCCCGGCGATCGTGGGAATGCTGAACGGGTAGCCGGCGGCGGGATCGGGGAGACGTACTCCTTCGGTGATGATCAGCCCGACCTCGCCCGCGGCGCGGCGCCGGTAGTACTCGGCGACGTCGCGGCCCGGGACGCCGTCAGGGGACGCCTGACGCGTCATCGGCGCCATCGCGAAGCGGTTGGGCATCGTCAGCGAGCGCACGGTCAGCGGTGTGAAGAGGTCCTGGACAGCCATAGACCGCTCAACGTCGCCTCGGGGGCGGGTTGTTCCTCGCCCCGGAGGCGGCACGACCGTCAGGGTGGTGTCACCCGCTGCCACAGATCGTTGAACGCCACCGAATCGAAGAAGGCGGTCGCCTTGACGATCCAACCCGCGCGCAGGGTGAGGAACCACGCATAAGTGTTGCGGTAGGCAATGCCGTCGACTGCGACTCCCTCGGCATCGAAGAGGGCGATCACCGTGTCGCCGTCGCAGTACATGTCACGGACGGTGGGGACCAGCGGCTGGGACATCCGGGCGTTGAACGGTCGGATCACGTTGCCCAGGAAGTCCTCCTTGCCGGTGTAGACGCGCGAGGCCGCCGAGTTTCCGACGATTTCCCAGGTGGCGTCGTCGGCGAGCCGGTCGAAGGGGCTCCCGCTGCCGGCGCGCCACGCGTCGAAATCTGCTCTGACGACTGCGATGTTCTGGGATCGGAGGTCGATGGTGGACTCGGTCATGGCTTCTCCGGGATGCTCGTCGGTGTGCTGGCTGGTCAGTCGTAGACGATGACGGCGCGGCCCAGGACGTCACCGCGGGCGATCGCTTCGAGGGTTTCGTTGACGTCGTCGAACCGCACACGGGTGACCGAATGCTTGATTCGACCGGCGGCGGCCAGCGCCAGCACCTCGGTGAGGTCGTTGTAGTTGCCCCAGAAGGACCCGTAGTAGGTGTATTCGTGGGCCACCAATGGAAACAGCGGGATGTCGATGCGGTTGCCGATCAGCCCGACCGAGGCCACCGCCCCTTCGGTTGCCAAGAGCGCGAACGCCAGCTTGATCGCCTCCTCGGCGCCCGCGCATTCGATCACCGCGTCGACCTCCGGGCGGCCGGTCAGCGCCTCGAGCTCGTCGCGGACCTCGTCGACGGTCTTGTCGCGCACGTTGATCGCGTGGTCCACCCCGTTGTCCACCGCGATCTTGAGTTTCTCGTCGCTACGCGCGAATGCGACCACGTCGGCGCCGCCGCCCAGCAACTTGGCGTACTGCGCTCCGTAGCTGCCGAGTCCGCCGATCCCGCTGACCCCGAGTGTGCGGCCGGCCCCGAGGTGTCCGCCGGCCCGCAGCTTCTTCATACCGCGGTAGGGGGTGAGTCCGGCATCGGTGAGCGGGGCCAGATTGTCGGGTGTGAGCTCCCCGCCGACAGGCATCTTGATCAGGTAGCGGTAGTTGACCGGGAGGTACTCCTGGTAGCCGCCGTGGCGGCCGAAGCCGGCCCAGACGCCGTGGGAACACAACTGCTCGTTGCCTTCGTGGCACTGCCGGCAGGCGCCGTCGCCCCAGCTGCCGAACACGACCACCTGGTCACCCTCGGCCAGCTGCGCAGACTTGGGTACTTCGGCTCCGACGCCGTCGATCCAACCGGCGATCTCGTGCCCCGGGGTGATCGGGAAGTCCATTGCCAGGCCGTTGTCGAAGTAGCCGTCGATCAGTTGAAAGTCGGTGCGGCACATTCCTGCTCCGCCGACCCGGACGAGGACCTCCTCGGGGCCTGGTGCCGGAACGTCGATTTCCTCCAGCCGCAGTGGCTGCTTGTAGCCGTACATGCGCGCGGCCCGCATCTTCATGTGAACTCCTCCGTCGAGTGGATGACATCGGAATCGTGGGTGACGCACGGCGGGGTTCGCATCCGCCAGTGGCCAGTCGTGTCAGGACCCGGACGGCTCGGCAAGTGCGGTGGGGAGTTGACTACGGGACTCGATGTCCAGCTTGGTGAACACCTTGCCGAGGTGGTATTGCACGGTGCGGGCGCTGATGAACAGCCGGGCGCCGATCTCCGGGTTGGACAGTCCGTCACGGGCCAGCGACGCGATCTGATACTCCTGTGCCGTCAACACCGTTGCCGTCGAGGCTGCCCCGGAGCGGCGGCGTGCGCGTTCACCGGTGGCGAGCAGTTCACGGCGGGCGCGCTCGGCGAATGCGGCCATGCCGATGGATTCGAAGAGGTCGTGCGCGGCGCGCAACTGCGCCCGCGCGTCGACGCGGCGGCGCCGGCGCCGCAGCCACTCGCCGTAGACGAGCCGGGCCCGGCCCAGATCGGGGCGCAGGTCGGTATTGCCGAGCCGCTCGATGGCTTCCCGGTAGAAACCCTCCGCGGCTGCGCCGTCGCTGACCAGTGCCCGCGACCGCGCTTCGATGCCCAGCGCCCAGTCCGTGCCGCTGGGAGAGGTCATCTCGCTCAACCGGTGCAGCGCGGCAGTCGCGGTAGCCGGATCTCGCAGGCGCACCGAGGCTTCGATCAGTTCGGGCAGGGACCACCAGGACGCGGCCGCCGCGTCACCGGGATGCCCGGATGCCTCTGACGCTGCAGCGCAGCCGGTTTGGTAGTCGCCGCGACCATTGGCCAGTAGCGACTGTGACCACGCCACCGCCGTCAGCCCGAACCCCTCACCCCGACGCTGGGCATCGGAGCGGGCTGCGCGGCCGAGGGCCTCCAGTTCGGCGCTGTCACCTTTCATCGCGGCCAGCACGATCGCGCTGAACGGTGTCAGGTTGTTGCCCATCGCCTCGATGGCGGTGCGCATCTCGGCGACTGTCCGGGTGGCCTCCGGGAAGCGACCCGTGAAGATGAGCGGCAGGACGCGGCTGCTCAACGCCAACGGCAACTGCGTGACGGTGCCTGTCGCCCGTGCGAGCGCGATGTAGCGATCCGCCAGTGCGATGTGCCGGTCGATGTCCCACAGGCGGGTCGCGGCCAGGCATGCCAGGAACATCCACCGCAGCTCGTCTTCCGGGCTCATCTGCCGCCCGTAACCGTCGATCGCCTGACGGAGCGCGGGCAGCCCCGGATCGAACCCCTCGCACAGTTGGCTGGTCATTCCGCGCAGCAGCTGGTCGGCGGGCGAGTCGGTGCCGGCGACGCGGACAGCGGCGTCACCCGCTGCTTTCGCGACCTCCAGGACGCCGTCGCCGACGGCGAGGCGACCGGCGAAGACCGCCGCCGACAGGGCGTCGAGATAGGTGTCGCGCGCCCGTGCGGGTTCAGCGGACTCCAACCGCCGTGCCGCGGCGAGCAGCAGCGGCGCGGCGTCGTTGCCGTGTCTGCTGACGTGAGCCAGTTGAGCACGCACCAGATCGGCGCGGGCGCGCTGCAGATCGGTCAGCGGGGCGGCTTCGGCGACCGACAGCAGTTCTCTGGCGGCGTCGAAAGCGCCGGCTTGTACTTCGGCAGCGGCCGCCGCCGTGGCGAGGTCGGCCCGCCGCGCGGAGTCGGTAGTGAGCTCAGAGGCGCGTCTCAGGAACACCGCGGCGGCGGTGACGCCGCCGCGGGCGCGTGCTCGACCGGCCGAGCGTTCCAGCTCCGCGGCGACGTGCTCGTCCGGCCCGATCGCGGCGTGGCCGAGGTGCCAGGCGCGACGGTCAGGGTGGAGACGGGGATCGGTCACCGTCGCGAGGGCACCGTGGATCGTCTGCCGATCTGACAGGGGCACGCACCGGTATGCCGTAGAGCGCACCAGCGGATGCCGGAACACCACGCGGCTGCCGATCTCCGCCAGTCCGAGTTCGAGTGCGGGTGCCGCGGCGTCGGTGTCGATCCCCAGCACTTCGGCGGCCCGCCACAGCACCGCGGGGTCGCCGGTGGGTTCGGCCGCAGCCAGCGCCAGCAGCCGACGCGTGGCGTGCGGCAGCCCGGTCAGCTGTCCGCGGTAGGTGGCCTCCAGGCTGTGTGACGTGGGCGCGCCGGGCGCCCCGAATCCGCCGGCCAGTTGACCGCGTTCGAGCGAGCGCGGCAGCTCCAGCAGGGCGAGGGGATTGCCATGCGCTTCGGCGACGATTCTGTCCCGGACACCGCGCTCCAGCGGCTCGTCGAGGTTCCTCGCGAGCAGCGTGCGGGAGTCCTCGTCGGGTAGGCGCTCGACGATCAAGTCCGGCAAGCCCCGCAGTTCGTCACCGGCGACACGGGTGGCGAAGATCAGGCCGACCGATTCCGCGGCCAGCCGTCGCCCCACGAAGGCCAGCACCCGCGCGGACGCCGGATCCAGCCAGTGCTGATCGTCGACCAGCACCACGAGGCCCTGGTCCTGAGCCGCCTCCGACATCAAGTTGAGGACGCCGAGGCCGACCAGGAACGGATCCGGCGCCGGTCCTTCGCGTTCACCGAGCGCCACGCGGAGCGCGTCGGATTGCGGCGCGGCCAGCCGGTCCATCCGGTCGGCGATCGCGGTGCAGAGTTGGTGCAGGGCCGAGAACGCGAACTCCATCTCGGACTCGACGCCGGCGACGCGGACCACTCTGAGCCCGGACGCTCGGCGGGCCACGTCGTCGAGGAGGGCAGTTTTGCCGATCCCGGCTTCACCGCGGACGACCACCGCTGCGCTCCGACCGGAACGCACGGCGGCGAGAAGCTCGTCGAGCGCCTCGCATTCACGGCGGCGGCCTACCAGATCCACCTGGCCTCCTGGCTCGGGCACGGGGCGTCGCCCCTGGTGAGTCAAGTGCGGAGGCTACTAGGTGCGGGCTCGTCACGGCGGGTTGTCAGCACGCCGCATCCGGGTATCCATCACCGCTTCCGTAGTCAGCCGAACAAAGGACTCCCGCCATGAGTGAGACGAGTCAGCGCGCCCTGGGCGATACCGACAGCCCCATCGAGGACGAACTCGAGGAGGCGTTCGAACGGATCGTCGGCGAGGGCGCGCAGCGGCTGCACCGCGACTGGCGGGAGGTCTTCGCCACCGGCTTCTTCGGCGGCACCGAGGTCGCCGTCGGCGTCCTGGCCTACCTGTCGGTGCTGCACACCACCGGTAACCAGTTGCTCGCGGGGCTGGCGTTCTCGATCGGCTTCCTGGCGCTGCTGCTGGGCCGCAGCGAGTTGTTCACCGAGGGTTTCCTGGTGCCGGTCACCACGGTGGCGGCCAAGCGCGCCAGCGTCGGGCAGCTGTTCAAGCTGTGGGGTGGCACGCTGGCGGCCAATCTGGCCGGCGGCTGGGTGATCATGTGGCTGATCGTCACCGCGTTCCCCAAACTGCGGGAGCAGACCATCGAGTCAGCCACGCACTTTGTGACCGCCCCGCTCAACGCGGAGTCGGTTTCGCTGGCGGTACTCGGCGGCATGGTCATCACCCTGATGACGCGTATGCAGCACGGCACTGACTCGATGCCCGCCAAGATCGTCGCCGCGGTTGCCGGCGCGTTCCTGCTGGCCGGGCTGCAGATGTTCCACTCGATCCTGGACTCGCTGCTGATCTTCGGCGCGCTGCTCAGCGGCGGCACGCCGTTCGGCTACCTGGATTGGCTGGCCTGGTTCGGCTACACCGTCGTCGGCAACATCATCGGCGGTCTGGGTCTGGTCACGCTGCTCCGCCTGGTGCGCAGCAAGGACCGGCTGCAGGAGGAGCGCAGCCACGCGGAGCAGTCGTGACCGCACGGAATCTCGACTGCCCCAAGCGCATGCACTTCGGTCCGTGCGGCGGTGTGCGCACCGACGGGCAGTGCGAGATGCGGCCTGGGCCATGCGCTTTCCCTGACATCGTCACGTGGCCCGACCCGCATCCCCATCCCGGACCGATGCCCGACCCGCCGCTGGTGCTTGCCGACTTCAGCGCCACTCCGTTCGACGCAGACGACACCCGCGCCGTCGCGTCGCTGCTGGCACCCACGTGCGACGCGGTCCTCGTCGGCGAACACCAGAACAAGCCGGACTTCCCGCCGGCGTTGCTGAGCCGGTTGATCACCGACAGCGGCGCGCGGCCGTGGATCTCGCTGTCGTGCCGGGACCGCAACCGCGTGGTCCTCGAACAGGAGCTGCGGGCCCTCGTGTATCTCGGGGTGGACACCGTGCTGTGCGTGACCGGGGACGGGCGCGGGTATGACGTGCGTCCCGACGTCACCCAGAGTTTCGACCTGGACGGGCCACGGTTGGTGAGCCTGGCCGCCGAGATGGGTATGTCCGCTGCTGTGCCTGAGACCCCGACCGCCCCGCCGGTCCACCGCCGACCTCTGCGGCTGGTGCAGAAGCAGCATGCCGGCGCGCGCGTCGCGGTGCTCAATCACGTGACCGCGCCGTCGACGGTGGCGGAGTTCATGACCGCCGCCCGCGCGGCCGGACTGACCATCCCCGTTCTGGCGGCCGTGGCCGTTTTCACCGATTCCGTGTCGGCCGCTGTGCTGCAGGGTCTTCCGGGTCTGGAGCTCGACGCCGATGTGGTCGAGCGGGTGCTCGGTGCGCCGGACCCGATCGAGGCCGGTATCGAGGCCGCGGTCGCCGAGGCGCAAGCCCTCCTGAGCATCGACGGGATCGACGGGGTCAACCTGTCCGGCTCGGCGACCGCGTCAGGCAGCCGGGTGGGCGCCGAGATCAAAGCCGAAGTGGCCGCACGGATCAGGGCACGCGCATGAGCGACGCGATGTCCGCCGAGTTCGACACGGTGGCCGAATGGACCGCCCAGGTGTGCACCCGGCTGGGCGCCGACTACTACCTGCCCGCCGCGTGCCGGGGGAGCGGCAGCCCGCAGGCGCTGGACTGGCTGATCAGCCGGCTGGGTCTGGCGCCGGGCGGCACACTGCTGGACTCCGGTGCCGGGGTGGGCGGGCCGGCGGCGTACGCCGTGCAGACCAGTGCGGTGCATCCGGTGCTGGCCGAGCCCGAAGCCGGGGCCTGCCGGGCAGCGCAGCGGCTGTTCGGCTTCCCCGTGTTGCAGGCCTCGGGTTCGGCACTGCCGATCGCCGACGACACGTTCGACGCGGCGTGGTCACTGGGCGTGCTGTGCACCATGCCCGACCAACTCGGGTTGCTGACCGAACTGCGGCGGGTGGTCCGGCCCGGCGGCGCTATCGGCCTGCTGGTGTTCGTCGCGACCCGCGACATCGCGCCCGACGAGCAACCCGAGGGCAACCGGTTTCCCACCGTCGACGGGCTGCGCACGCTGTGTGAGGACGCCGGGTTGACAGTCGAGGCGCAGCAGCTCGCCTCCGAACTCGGTGCCGCACCGGATGACTGGGAGGACCGCGCCGATCAGGTCGACGCCCAGATGGCCGACCGCTACGGCGACACCGAAGCGTGGAAGACCTCCCAGGAGCAGTCCGAACGGATGGGCGCCCTACTGGGCGACGGCGCTGTCGAGGCGACGCTCGTCGTGCTCCGGGCGGGTTAGCGGGTCACCCGTTCGTGCGGGGCGACGACGAAGGCCAGACCGTCGCCCGTCTCATCCGGATCGACCTGCACTTCCCGGCCGCAGACCGGGCAGGTGGCCGCGCTCGCATTCGGTTCCTGCTCGACGCGGCGTCCACTTCCGGAACAGTCCTGCACGGGTCCTCCTCGGTCGTCCTGGCTACGACGTGGGCGATACCCAGCGGCAGGCCCGATCATGCGTGGGCGCCGTCACGTAGCTCAGAACTCGATCACCCCACGGATGTTGTTGCCGGCGCGCAGGTCGTTCATGGCCTCGTTGATGTCATCGAGTTTGTACTTGCGGGTGATCAGTTCGTCGAGTTTGATCTGGCCGGCCTCGTACATGCTCAACAGTTTGGGCATCGCGTCGCGCGGGTTCATCTCGCCGTAGAGCACGCCTTTGAGAGTTTTGCAGGAACTCACCATGTCCGGCAGGCTCATCGGCACCATCAGGTCGCTGACCTTGGCCATACCGGTCAGCACGCAGGTGCCGCCCTTGCGCAGCAACATCATCGCGGTCAGGACGAGTTCGACGGGGACCACGCCGGGGGTCAGGACCACGCGGTCGGCCATCACTCCCCAGGTGAGCTCCTTGACCAGGTCGATGGCCGCGCCGGCGTCGGTGGCGGTGTGGGTGGCTCCGAACATCGGGGCGCTCTCACGTTTGAACTCGTTGGGATCCACTGCCACAATGTGTTTCGCGCCCGCTACTTTGGCACCCTGGACGGCGTTCATGCCGATTCCGCCGACGCCGACGACGACCACGGTGTCCCCGGGTTGGGTGCCGGCGGCCACCGAACCGGAGCCGAACCCTGTGGTGACACCGCAGGACACCAGCGCTGCGACGTCCAGCGGAATCCAGTCGTGGATCTTGACCACTGAACGTTCCGACGCGACGACGTACTCGGCGAAGGTGCCGACCTGCATCATGGCCATCAGGTCCTCGTCACCGTCGGGGCCGTGGACGTGGCGGCGGCGTGTGCCGTCGGTGGTCATCGCCTTGCTGTGGATGTCGGCTCCCACATCACAGAGATATGTGAGGCCGGTCGCGCACCACCGGCAGCTCCCGCATGCCGGCAGGAACGAGATGGCCACGTGGTCACCGGGTTTCAGGCTGGTGACCCCTGGGCCGACTTCCTCGACGACACCGGAGCCCTCGTGTCCGCCGAGCATCGGGAACCATTCGGGCACAGGGACTCCGGCGGCCCGCATCAGGTCCTCCATGTCCTTGCTGGGCACGCTGTCGCCGGTGTAGAAGTGTTCGTCGGAGTGGCAGATACCCGAGAAGGCCATCTTGACGAGCACTTCGCCCGCTCTGGGCGGGTCGAGTTCGATGTCGGTGACCTCCCAGTCGATCCCCACGCCCCGGAGCACCGCAGCCCTGGATTTCATTGGAACTCCCTCCGCTTGGCTAGGACGCCGGCCATCCGACCGTCTTGGTCTGGGTGAAGATCTCCAGCCCCTCGACACCGCATTGCCGGCCGATACCTGACTGCTTGTAGCCGCCGAACGGTGCGTCGGCGCCGTACCACAGGCCACCGTTGATACCGAGCGTGCCGGTCCGGATGCGGGCAGCGACGTTCTTGGCGCGTTCGAGGTCGTTGGCAAACACCACCCCGGACAGACCGTAGATCGAGTCGTTGGCGATACGCACGGCGTCGTCGTCATCGTCGAATCCGATGACCGAGAGCACCGGCCCGAAGATCTCCTCCTGGGCGATGGTCATCCGGTTGTCGACGTCGGCGAAGACCGTCGGTTCCACGAAGTAGCCCTTGGGCAGGTGCTTGGGGATGTTGCCGCCGGTGACCAGGCGCGCACCTTCGCGCTTACCCGACTCGACGTAGCCCATCACCCGCTCCTGCTGACGCTTGGACACCTGGGGACCCTGCAACACCGAGGTGTCCGTGGGATCGCCGTACTTGTTCTTCTCCATCGCGACCTTGACGATCTCCACCGCCTCGTCGTAGCGCGAATTGGGCACCAACAGCCGGGTCGGCATCGCGCAACCCTGACCTGCATGCATGGAGATGAAGGCGCTGCCGGCCACGGCCGGCTTCATGTCGCCGTCGTCTTCGAGTACGAGGTACACCGACTTGCCGCCCAGTTCCAGGAACACGGGCTTCACGGTGTCGGCGGCGGCCTTCATGACCCTGCGGCCGGTCGCCGTGGATCCGGTGAAGGCCACCATGTCGACCAGGGGAGAGGACGACAGCACCTCGCCGACGAGGTGGTCCGACGAGGTGACGATATTGATGACCCCGGGCGGGATGTCGGTCTGCTCGGCGATCAGTCGGCCCAGACGGGTGGCGTTGAACGGGGTGTCGGGCGCCGGCTTGAGCACACACGTGTTGCCCATCGCGAGAATCGGACCGATCTTGTTCAAGATGATCTCGAGCGGAAAATTCCACGGCGCGATCACACCGACCACACCGACCGACTCCTTCCATACCTCCCTCGCGGCAGGCGTTCCCATGCCGAACGCGTCCTTGTCGGGAAGTGCGCGACGCCAGGGGAATTCGGAGATCATGTCGGCCGGCCAGGTCAGGGCCTCGTTGAGGGGGACGTCGAGCTGGGGCCCATAGGTGCTCAATACCGGGCAGCCGACCTCCGCGACGAGCTCGCTGCGGACTTCTTCCCGCTCGGATTCCAGTGCGGCCTGCAGTTGCCGGAGTGCGGTGGCGCGTGCTGCGCCGTCACGGGACCAGTCGCCGCGGTCGAAGGCCTGCCGGGCCGCGGCCACGGCGCGTTGCATGTCGGCCGCCGTGCCGTCGGCGCACCCGCCCAGTACTTCTTCGGTGGCCGGGTTTATGACGTCGAACTGGCGGCCGGTCTCGGATTCGACGAGCTTGCCGTCGATGAGCATGCGGCTTTCGTGGTTCACCATTTGCGGAGTTCCTTCACCGAGTCGGCGGCGCGCGGCGCCAGCGTGAGGTAGGGAATGAAGCTGCTCTTGCCGCAGCGCAGGACCGACTCGACGACCTCGGTGAGGTGATCGGCGTCGACAAGCCCGCCCTGCATGTAGCCGTTGTCCATCCAGAAGCGGATGGCTTTGTCGAGTGCCTCGGGATCCCAGCTCTTGTTGAACTCGGTCTGGGAATCGCCGGTGCCCCCGAAGCTGTCTCCGACCGCGAGTCGGGTGAAGCCGATCTCCGGGTGCTCGATGCGCCAGGACTCGACCAGCTTGTCGAGCGCGGCTTTGCTGACGGCATATGCTCCCAGCAGCGGCCACGGAGTGGTGTAGGACGCGCTCAATGACGACAGATAGATCGCCGAGCCTTGCGTCTGGGCCAGGTGGGACGCAGCCGCCGCGGTGACCAGCGACGCGCCTGTGACGTTGGTGGCAAACAGCTGCGACCATTGCTCGGCGGTGACATCGGGCAGAGGCGCCAGCACGCCCATGCCGGTGGTGTACACCAACGCATCGAGACCGCCGAGGCCGTCGACCACATCGCCGAACGCTGCGCGACAGAGCTGTCCGTCGGTGACGTCGCAGGCGACCGGTATCGCGCCATTTCCGGCTTCTGCGGCGGCGTTGACCAGTCGGTCGTACCGGCGAGCGAGCAGTGCCACCCGGGCGCCCCGCTGCGCCAGGCCGACTCCGATGCAGCGCCCCAACCCCGCCGAGGCGCCGACGACGGCGACGCGAAGGCCGTTGATCTCAGACATTGAGCTTCGCCGACGGAGGGATCGTGTCTTCGGGCTGCATGGGTCTCCTTGTGCAGAAGTGGAGTCAAACTATCAGGATTTCAAGAGGAACTGTATGCGGAAAACGAAAACATACGTTTACGTATGGGTAGCAGGGGTGTCAGCGGCGTGCGAAAAACCTACCTTTTCATCGCCTTTGGCGACTTTGACACGAAGCTGAGCAGCATCCGATCGAGTATCGCGGCGGCTCGGTCGCGGGCCGCTTCGAAGTCGTCGGCGTGCGCCACCAGAAGAGCCCCCTCCTCAACCGCGGCAACCAGCATGTGGGTCAACTCGCCGACGGGCTGCTCGTCGATCGCGCCGCCGGCGATCGCCGCCCTGATCACTTCGTCGATCAGGGCCATGCTGTTGCTGCGTTGGATGGCGCGCAGTGTCTCCCAGCCGAGCACGACGGGGCCGTCGACGAGCATCACCTGCTGCACTTCGGGCTCGAGTGCTGCCTGGAGGAAGCCGTGCAGGCCGCGGGTCAGGCGCTCCCACGCGTCGGCGCCCTGGGGTGGGGCTGCGATCGACCGCAGCGTGAGGTCGTGTTCGACCTCGATGAACACGGCGCGGAAGAGTTCGGCCTTGTCCTTGAAGTGGTGGTAGAACGCCCCGCGCGTGCCCACTCCGGAGCGGGACACGAGATCGCCGATGCTGGTGTGGAAGAAGCCGCGCTCGACGAACAGGGCGCGGCCTGCGTCGATGAGGTCCCGGCGGGTTTGGTCGCCCCGTGCCCGGCGTTCGTCGTCGGTGCCGCCGCGCTTCGCCATGCCCACACCCTAGCAACATTCATATTGTATGTTGCACGTATGGCCGATGACGAGGTGCGCGCGTACGGATCGGTGGCTCCGCTGAAAGTGGGCTTGCTCAACGATTATCCGACGATGGGCAGCACGGACAACGACACCGTCGCGGCCCTCACGCTGGTGCTGGACGAGGCGCGTGTGTCGGGTCTGCTCGACCGGCCCGTGGAACTGGTCCAGCGCAGCGTCGTCGGTCTGCCCAACGGCACCTACAAGGCAGTCGAGCGCGCTTTCGACGAACTGATCGACGAGGGCTGCCTGGCCATCTTCGGTCCGTGGGTGTCCGACAACGTGGTGCCGCTGCGGGCGCATGTCGACGCCGCCGCGCAGGCACCCATCATCACGTTGTCGGGGTCCGAGGGTGCGCTCGGGGAATGGTGTTTCGCCCTGAACAACGGGTCGATGGCCGAGGAACCCGTGATGCTCGCAGCGGTGATGATCGGTGACGGGCGTGAGCGCATCGCGATCGCCTACGAGTCGTCGTTGATCGGCAAGGAGTATCTGAGTTTTGCCGAGAAGGCCTACACCGCCGCGGGATTGACGGTGGTGTCCACCGTCGCGATCCCACAGGTCGAAGCCGACAAGGCGGAGGTGGTGAAGGCGCTGCGCGAGACCGAACCCGACGCGCTGGTGCACGTGGGATTCGGGCACGGGCTGTGGGGTTTCACCGACGCGCTGTTGACCGCCGGCTGGGACCCACCCAGATACACCACGACAGCCTTCGAGATGGCTCACATCAACACCGAATGGATGCGTCACCTGTCCGGCTGGATCGGGCTGGACAGCTACGACGAGCGAAATGCCGTCGGCCAGGCCTTCCTGGACCGTTTCCAGGCCAGATACGGTCGGCGCCCGGGACATTCGATGCCCGGGCTGGCCCACGACGCCGCCACGGTGATCGCGCGGGGGCTGTCGATGGCGCGGCCGCTGACCGGGGAAGGCGTCAAGCACGGCATCGAGCAGGTGAAGCTCATCCCGTCGGCCAGCGGGGCCCCGGGGACGTTTCTGCGCTTCGGTCGCCACATCCGTCAGGGCTGGCTGAGTTCTGATTATCTGGTGGCGCGTCGGGTGCTTGCCGACGGCTCCGCGCACGTCTTCCATGCCGCGCCGAGCGAGAACATCGCACGAGCCGTCGGCGTCGCGTCACCTTAGCTGGATGGCCCCGAAGACCGGTGCGGTCACGATGCCCGGCGGCTGCGCGAGCACGTAAGGGATCGCCCGCACCGCACTCATGGCGATCATCAGATGCCCGGGTTGCGCGTGCGCACCGGTGGGTCGACCGTCCGCCGGACCGACATCGAGTTGCAACTCGAAGCTCGGATTGCCCGAGATGACGGCCCGGATCAGCGGTGCACGTTCGCCCTCCTCGAGGGGTTTGAGGCCCCATTGCGGCAGGTCGCGGGTCAGCACCCATTCTTCGTGGATCGCCAGGATCGGTCGCCCCGACCAGTGCCCGACCCACGAGAAGCGTTGTCCGACAACAGTGCCAGCTTCGATCGTGCCCGCCTTGACCTCGAGGTCGTGGGGGAGGGTGGTGGCGTCCACATCGATCTCGATGTGCGAGAGCTCGATCCCGAGAACATCGGCGGTGGCGTTGAGTGCCTGGCGATATGCCATGTCCAGCTTGCCGATGATCGGCGAGTCGACCGACACATCCTCAGGTGGGCGACCCATCCCCATCAGGTCGATGAGCATAGGTCTGCTGTCCACGGCTGAGACGTCGGTGGCTTCATAGAGGTCGATGCGGTCGATCGTCTTGCTCAAGCCGGTCACCGTCGAAACGAGCCGCTCGAACATGAAACCGGGATTCTCGCCGGCGGCATGGAAGCGGGAACCGCCCACGCGGCAGGCGGCGGCGAAGGCGGCTTCGGTGTCCGCGCCGTATGTGGGCAGGTGGCTGTAGGACGTGGTGGAGATGACGTTGATCCCCGCCGCGAGCATCCGGCAGATGTCCTCGGCGTTGGTCTGGACCGCATGGGCCTTGCTGGCGGCGTGGACGACGACGTCCGGGCGCAGGTCGAGGATGTGCTCTTTGGAGGTGGTGGCTTGCACACCGGTTGTCGGCGGCAGTCCGCAGAGTGTCCCCGCATCCTGACCCGCCTTGTCGGGGTCGTACACGAGAACACCTGTCAGCTGGAAACTGTCATTCTCGATGAACTCCTGGAGCGCGGCGCGGCCGACTGCGCCGGTGGCCCACTGCGCGACTCGAATAGCCAATCAAACGCTCCTGGTTCTGTTTTCGCGGAGACCTCGGGTGCGATCTTTGTCAACGTACCTCATGGATGTTTCAACCGACAGGCTGTATGTTGAGGTCGGCGCGCACAAGGATGGAGGCCTCAGGTGATGGAGCCGTCGACCGTCGAGGAACTGGAACAGAGCATCCGCGACGCACAGGTCCGATTCAACGAGGGGATGGGAGCCGACGGGGACGCGTCGCCGTACCCGCTGTTGAAGAAGTTGCGGGCACAGGCTGCGGTACACCCCGGCTGGCCGGAGATGGGGCTCGTCGGTGACTCCGGCAGTGGTGCCCGGACTTTCACCGCCTACTCCTTTGATGCGGTGAAGGCCGTCTTCACCGACAACGTCACCTTCAGCACCCGGTGTTACGAGGACGTCGTCCGGCCCCTTCAGGGGCCCACCATCCTGGAGATGCAGGAACCCGAGCACGCGGTGTACCGGAAGTTGCACGAGTTCGCATTCGCGCGATCGTCGATGAAGCGTTGGGACACCGAACTGGTGGGCCCGCTCGTCGACCAGACCATCGCACGGTTCCGGAACGCCAAGCGCGCCGACCTCGTCGACGCGGTGTTCATGCCGGTTCCTGTGCGGGTGATCGCCGCTTTGTTGGGGTTGCCGCAGTCAGACGTCCTGCAGTTCCACCGGTTGGCCATCGACCTGCTCGGTTTCCGTGCCGACATGGACCGCGCAATGCGGGCGTCGGCGGAGATGAAAGAGTACTTCGTCGGCATTCTGGCCGACCGGCGGGCCGATCCCGAGGACGACATGGTCTCCATCCTCGCTGCCGCCGAAGTCAACGGTGTGAAGATGTCCGACGAGCAGATCTACGGCTTCATGCGCAACCTGCTGCCCGCCGGTGCAGAGACCACCTCGCGCTCGACGGCGAGCCTCGGGTTCGCGCTGCTGACCCACCCCGACCAACTCGACGCCGTCCGGGGAGACCGCAGTCTGCTGCCGCAGGCGATCGAGGAAGGAATCCGCTGGGAGACGCCGCTGCTGAACTTCATGCGCGAAGTCACCTGCGACACGGAGATCGGCGGCGTACACGTGCCGAAGGGCTCGACGATGATGTTGAGCCTCGGAAGTGCCAACCACGACGAGACGCGCTGGGTGAAACCAGAGCAGTTCGACATTTTTCGGGAACGCAAGCCGCACATCGGGTTCGGTCATGGCGCGCATGTGTGTCTGGGAATGCACCTCGCACGTCTGGAGAGCATGAAGATCTTCAATGCGCTCCTCGACGAGCTCCCCAATCTGCGTTTGGATCCTGACGCACCGCCGCCCTACGTGAGCGGCACGATGTTTCGCTCGCCGCCGCGCCTCGATGTGGTCTGGGACTGAAAGGAAGACGATGACGCGCGTCATCCAATGGGCCACCGGTGTCACCGGAATGATGTCCCTGCGGCACGTGATCGGTAGGCCGGATCTGGACCTCGTCGGGGTTCGCGTCTACGACCCCGCCAAAGCCGACGTCGATGCCGGCACGCTGTGCGGCCTGGCCGAGACCGGCGTGCGCACCACGGCGAACCGGGACGAGGTGATCGGCACCGATGCCGACGTCGTGCTGTACATGGGAAAAGTCGAGATGGACACGCCGGGGTGCTTCCAGGATGTCTGTGACCTTCTCGCCTCGGGCAAGAACGTGGTGGCCACCGGCAGCAGGTTCGTACACCCGCGCTCCTTGGACACCGGCCTGGCGGAGGCTGTCGAAGAAGCCTGCCGCACAGGTGGCGCGACGTTTCTCGGGTTGGGCCTGTACCCGGGCTTCTTCGCCGAATCGCTGGTGCCGATCCTCGCGCGTCTGACCGAGCGCGTCGGCCGGATCAGCGTGCGGGAAGTCCTCAACTACTCGACGTACGCCAGCCACGACCTGATCTTCAACGCGATGGGCTTCGGCCATTTGCCCGAGGACACCACCCCGCTGTTGACGAACCCGGAGTACGCGGCTAGTGCCTGGATCGGCAGCGCGACGGTCCTCACTCAGGCGCTCGGTCTGCAAGTCCACGCTTTCGAGGGATTTCGAGAGGTCGCGACGACACCGCGCCCCTTGAGTGTCGCGGCGGGCGAGATCCCCGCCGGCACGGTCGGCGCGATGCGATTCGGTGTGGTGGTGGACTGTGGCGACACCACGCTGTCGGTCGAACACCTCACCCGGATGGCCGACGACCTCGTGCCGGACTGGCCGACGGAGATCGGTTATGAGGTGACATTCGGCGGGCAACCGAGTATGCGCTTGCATCTGGTGATCGGTGGACCCGACGACGACCACGCCGAGCAGGGCTGTCTGGCCACGGCCATGCATGCCGTCAACGCGATCCCGGCCGTCCTCTCAGCGGAGCCCGGCCTGCACGATCTGTCGACCATCTCGGCGTTCACCCCGCACTGGGCCAACCGTCAGCCGGTGGTCCATCCGTAGCAGGATCGCCGGCGTCGGCGGATCCCGCGGGGTGGGGCCGACCCGGGTGATAATCTGTGTTCTCGTCAGGCGAGAAATAACACTCTCAAAAGCTGTGACCTACGGAAGGGGTGCCGCATGGAGGACGTGCTGGGGTACGCAGGAAAGTCGGTCGTCGTCACGGGTGCCGCCTCGGGCATGGGCGAGGCGACCGCGCGGATCCTGAGCGACCTCGGTGCCGAGGTCACAGCGCTCGACATCAAGCCGACCACCGTCGACGTGGCACGAACGTTGACCGTCGATCTGCGTGATCGTGCGAACATCGAAGAGGTGGCTTCCTCGATCGAGGGCCCCATCGACGGATTGTTCAGTTGCGCAGGTCTGCCCGGGCCGCCGTTCTCCGAGTGGGACACCATTCTGGTGAACTTCGTCGGTGCGCGACACCTGGCCGAGCATCTGGTCCCGAAGATGTCGGAGGGATCGGCCATCAGTGTGATCTCGTCGTCGGCCGCCCTCGGATGGCAGGACCACATCAAGGTGATCACCGGACTGCTGGAGGCCGAGGGCTTCGACGCCGCGGTGGAATGGTTGACCGCAAACGAGAAGAAGTGGTCCTGGAGCGGTTACGCCTACTCGAAGTACATCATCGATGCATGGGTGGGTTGGTGGTATCCGGAACTCGCGAGCAAGGGCATCCGCATCAACTGCATCAACCCCGGCCCCACCGAGACTGCCATGATGCCGGCGTTTCAGGATCTGATGGGTAAGGAGACCGTGGATGACGCGATCGGGCCCGTCGGGCGCTACTCGACGGCGGAGGAACAGGCTTGGCCGTTGATCTGTCTCGGCAGTCCGAGGCTCGGGTATGTCGGCGGGACTGTGCTGTGGACCGACGGCGGGTGGAACGGCGCGATGACGATGGGTCGGCACAAGGCGCAATGGGCGGACACCGCAGCCGACCAGATGGCCAAGAAGAGTTGAGCTGACAGCTCAGATGAAGTCGGAGCCACCGTCCACATTCAGCGTCGCACCCGTCACGTAGCCGTTGCGCCTCGACGCCAGATAGGCGACCGCGGAGGCGATCTCCTCCGGAAGACCGGCACGTCCCAGATCGCAGGGGTGCCCGAAGCTGCGCTCGACCCAGGTCATCACGTCGTGCGGATCGGACGAATCCAAGCCGTCAGCCGAGAGCACGTCGCGCAGGATTTCGGTGAAGCTGGCGGTCACGATGGTGCCCGGACATACGCAGTTGACCAGGATGCCCTCGGGTCCGAGGCTTTTCGAAAGATTCTTGGTGAAACTCGACAAAGCCGCTTTGGCGGCGGTGTAGGCCACCAGACGTGGGCTCTGTCGTTGAATGGAATGTGCCGAGAGGGTGACGATGCGGGCCCAATCGGCCGAGCGCAACATCGGCAGCGCGGCCCGGACCGAGCGCACCGCCGACATGGTGCCGAGATCGAATGCCCGATGCCAGTCGTCGTCGTCCAACTCCTCGAACGTACCGGCGTCGGGTCCTATCGTGTGGACGAGCACATTCAGTCGACCCCAGTTCTTTTGCACCGTCCGGTAACCGGCCTCGATGGACCCGGCATCAGCCATGTCGACGGACACGGTCAGCACCTCGGGCGCGCCGGCACGTCGAACCAGGTCGGCTGCGGAGTCCAGCGCCTGCTGCCCCCGTGCCATGATCGCCACCGAAGAACCCTCGGCGGCCAGCGTTTGCGCGATGGCGAGCCCCATTCCCTTGCTGCCGCCGGTGACCACTGCCGTTGCGCCGCCGAATCCGAGATCCATTGCAGAGCCTTCCTGTCGAGGTCAGTTCACGAGGACTTGTTGATGCGCGGCGCCAGGTGCACGATTTCGCTGACCACCGATGAATTGGCGCGTGAGATCGCGACCAGCGACAGCATCGCATTGGCAACATCGTCGACCGCCGACATGCGGGCCGGGATCTGGCCTTCCTGTGCCCACGACCGGTAGAGGTCGGCGAGCAGGTCACGGTCGGCTCCGCGCAGGATCTCGGTATCCTCGGTGGGCCCGATGCTCACCCGGATGACCGCGAGCTCGGGATGTTCGGCTCGCCACGACCGCAGGATCTCGTCCAGTGCTGCTTTGCTCGCATGGTAGGCCGCGACGCCGGCGCGGGGCCGCCCGACATCGTGGCTGGATGCGACCAGCACGACCGCATCCTGGGCGAGATAAGGGAGTGCCGCTCGTAACACGTGGGAGGCGCCGACAGCGTTGACCGCGTAGGCGTGCAACCACGTCGTGACATCGGTGTCCTCGATCAGGGCGAACGGGACTGCTGCACTGGTGAAGACAACCGCGTCGATCTCGCCGAACTCCGCTGCGACGTCACCGATGACCCGCTCGACGGCCTTCGGATCGGCGACGTCGAGTTCGTGCGCGGTGCCCCCGAGATCTTCTGCCACCGAGGCGAGGATGTCGACTCGTCGCGCGGCGAGTGCGACGTTGGCGCCGCGCGAGTGTGCCACCACGGCCAGGGCCCGCCCGATACCGGACGATGCTCCGATGACGAGCATGCGCAGACCTGCGATGTTGGAATGGCGGTCGATCATGCTCGGTATCCTTCTCCGGTCGTCGGCGCGGTGGTGCGCACTGAGTCGATGATCATGCGGATCGTGCGGCGGCACCGGCCACATTCCGATCCTGCCCCGCAGGACGTGGCAACAGCGCGCGTGGAGGTCGCGCCGCGGTCGATGGCGGCGGACACGGTCTCGCTCGTGATCCCCAGGCACAGGCAGACATACATCAGCGCCGTCCGATCGCCGTGTGCTGGGGCATCCGCATCGAGTTGACGAAATGACCGACGAAGACCGGAGGATAGACGCCGACTCCGGCTGCCGACAGCCACGTCGAGGCCTCGGGTGAGCGTTCGACCCACCGAGTGCAGTGTCTGCGCTGCCGAGCTGTTGGAGGAACATCACCTCGTGGGTGCTGTCGAAAGCCCGATAGACGACAGTCCTGCTGATACCGGCACGCGCGAATTCCTCTCGAGAGGCACGCACCTGAGCCATGAACTCATCGACGTCGCCGACGGGAATGACTGCGGCAACCACGATCTCGGCGCCGGGTGTAGGCGGTTCAGTGATTTCGAGACGCTCGACGGTCTCACCCGCGAAAACCGCCGGCAGGTCCTCTACGCCGACCGCGTCGAACCACTCGAAGAAGTATCGTGACCGCAGGAGGTTCACCAGCGGTTGCTGGGTGCTGATCCCGATGATGACCAGCACCTTGCCCGGCTCGGTGATCGACTCGTAGACGAACACATGGTGTGCGCCGAGGTCGACCAGGCTCTCCTGGTGCCGTTGCAGCAGCGGCCACACCCGATCGGGGCTGGCGACCCTGAACTCCACTGCGAAGACGAAGTTTCGACGCCTGGGACGGCTCACTGCCGCGCCTCCTTCGGGTCTACTCGCGCTGACAGGGGGAGAAAGCGGTTCTCGTGGAGGGTCTTCGCTGTGACATCCCTTTGTAGCAGATGTGAGAACCAAAATTCTCTTTAACTGCTAACGGTGTTACCGTTGGTCGTCTATGCGGGCCAACTCACCGGAAGGAGTCACCGTGATCGAGGAGATCATCCGGCTGGCATTCGCGTGGGGGGCGATGATCGCGATCGTCGCCTTCTGGTACTGGCTGCTCGGCAACATCGGCACGTTTTAGGGCGCGTTGACGGTGACGATGTCCACCACGGCACCGACCGAAAGGCCAAACTGATTGTGAACGAGCAAGACCGGCGTCGTCGCCGCGCACTGATCGTGTTCCAGATCGTCGTCTTCGGATCGCTGATAGCGATGTTCCTCATCCAGCTGCAGATGTCCATGGTCAGGGATTGGTAGGCGTGCGATGAAGATGCCTTCCTGGGTGCAGCGTGGGCCCGCTACCGGCGGGTCGGCAGACCAGAGCGGATACGACGAACACTACGACGAAAGCCGTCGCGCGCAGCGCGAGGCCGATCGCTGGCTCATCGTCGGCACGGTCTTGATGGGCACCCTGGTGCTCGGTCCGCTCGGGTTGCCGGTGTTCCTTCGCGGAATGGTTCTGCTGCGAAGGGCCCAACTCGCCGGGCTGTCGGTCCGGCCCCTGATGGTGACGATCATCGGCTATGTGGTGATCCTCGACGCAGCGATCAACAGTATCGGCTGGGGGCTTGATGTATTCGCCAACCACGCGTTGATCACCAGGACGATATTCACCGCCTGGGGCAATCTGATCGACGGTGGTTACTTCTGGCACTACAACGAACTGTGGATGGGTGGTGCGGGTGCGCCGGGCGAGAAGGCCTGGGTGATCATCTGCATCGCGGTGGTGTTCCCGATGCGGATCGCCGCGGCGATCGCGCTGCTCCAGATGAAGCGTTGGGGGCACCAGTGGACCATCGTGACCTGTTGGTTCGGCCTGATCGTGTGGTTCGGCTACATCCTGAACATGACGCTGTACGCCGATGTCCGGTACGCCGGAGTGGCCTTCCCCGTCATCGGATGGTGGCTCTACAACATCTTCTACATCACGCCGTTCCTGGCGATCCCATACCTGCACACCGTCAACCGCGAGATCTTCACGGATTAGGGGACCATCACGATGAGCGAGAACACCTCGTCAGACGATGTGACGGCCGAGCAGCTCCCCGTCGGAACCACCCGCCCCTTCGCGCGCATGCACAAGTGGCTCAAACGCGGACTCCTGGTGTGCCTCTTCGGCCTGGTGATCGAGGGTGCGATGACCGTCCCCGCCCTGGCTCTCTGGTATGGATGGCCGACGTTGTCGCTCACCGAGATCTGCAGTGAGCTGATGAAGGTCCGCTACTCCGATGACACCCTGGAGTGCACCCATCCCTATCCGATCAGTGGGCCGCCCTTCGGTGGCGCTCCAGAGGCGGCCGGCCAGCAGACCGCGCGGGATCAGTGGGGGATCCAGCCGGTGCCGGAGTATCCGAAGGTCGGTTTCCGGGAGCTCGTGGAGATCCGCGAGCAGCGGGAGGCGGCGCAGGCGCCGAACCCGTGAGCCGCCTGTTCAATCCGCGTGTGACGACAGGCGCTCACCGAGTTGAACCGCCAGCTCCGACTTCTTCACCTTGCCGGTCGCGGTGAAGGGAAGTCGCTGTTTACCGGTGATCCAAATGTGCTTGGGCACTTTGTAGGCCGAGATCCGCCCGCGTAACTCGGCGCGGAGTACCTCCTCGTCCAGTCGGGCACCTCTACTGGGCACCACGGCGGCGGCGACCACAATTCCTCGGTCACCGTCCTCGGCCCCGACGACATAGGCCTCGAGCACGCCCTCGCAAGCGCACAGCGCCAGCTCGACCTCCGACGGGGTGACGTTGGTCCCGCCACCGGTCTTGATCAGATCGCCGAGGCGGCCGGTGAAGGTGATCCACCCGTCGTCGAACCTGACACCACAGTCGCCGGTGCGGTAATAGCCGTCGGGCGTGAAGACCTCTTCGCGCTCGCGCTTGTAGAGGCGCTGCATCAGCGAGTGACCTCGAACCCAGATCTCACCGGAGGTGCCGTTGGGAACGGGCGCCCCGGTTTCGGGGTCGACGATGACATGCTCCAACCCGTCGAGGGTCAGTCCGCCCGTTTCGGCGCGATCGGATGGCTGCGGGATGTACGGATCGACACCGATGTGGTTTCCGCACAATTCGGTCATGCCCAACGCATTGGGACCCTGAGGTCGACGGTCCGGTGACACCATCGCGGGCATGCTCGTGCGGCGCACCGAGGTGATGTCCCGGTTGCCGAAGTCCGGATGCTCGGCGAGCGACTTGCCCTGCTGGGGCCAGCCCAACGTGATGGTTGCCTTGTGTCGCTCGATGAGCTCGAGGGCCTGACCAGGGTCGAACGCCGGTTGGGTCACCAGCGTCGCGCCGTGGTGGATGACGGCGTGCAGGCCGGTGATGAGGCCGCCGACCCAGAAGAACGGCATCGACGTGAACATCACGTCGTCGCCGGTCACGTCGTAGGAGAAGGTCAGACTGTAGGTGTGGCGGACGAGCACGCCGTGGGTGTGCACGGGGCCCTTCGGGTCGCCGGTGCTACCGGAGGTGTAGATGATCATCGCGTCGTCGGCCGGCGTCACCGACGCTTCGACGGCGAGTAGGAAATCGTCGTCGATCGCGTCGGGGGAAGTGTCGGCGTCGGAGACTGTTGTCGCCCAGGGCCGATCGGCGCCGTCCCAGAACGCGATCGTGCGTAGATGCGGTGCCGTCTTGACCGCGATTCGACCCGGGTGCCGGTTCGCCGCCAACCCTGGAAAGGCCTCTTCGAGGAGCTCTACGAAGTCCTGACTGCGGAACGCCGGCCACGCCACGATCGCGCTCAGATCGGCGTGCCTTGCCGTCCAAGCCAACTCGGTGGCTTTGTAGAACGTGTTCAACGGAACCGCGACGGCACCGATGCGGGTCAGGGCGAACCACGTGATCGCCCAGTCCACGCTGTTGGGCAACAGAATTCCGACGTGGTCGCCTTTGCCCAGGCCACTTGCCAGAAAATTGCGTGCCAACCGTGCCGAGCGAAGGTCGAGGTCGGTATAGGACAGCACCTGACCGTCCGCGACCAGGAAGGCCCTGTCGGCAAACCGTGCCGCAGACGAGCGCACGAGCGTGGGCACCGTGGCGGTGATGGTCGGAAACGGCATGACCACGACCTTACCGAATGTGAGAATAATGGTTCTCGGAGATGGCAACTTTCGTTACCGTGGCCGCGTGAGCTTTTCTGGGGCGCCCAGACCTCACCCGTCGCGGCGCGCCGCTGGTTTACAAACCTGTCCGTAGATGACATTCTCTAATGTGAAAATCGCCATTATCGCAGGCTGAAGCCGCGCGCTTGGTTCGATTCACCACCTGTTTCCGGCAATTGGAGGACACCATTTCCACCGATAAGGTGCTCAGAGGCGTGCGAGTGCTCGAGGTTGCGGCATGGACGTTCGTCCCGTCGGCGGGGGCTGTTCTCGCAGAGTGGGGTGCCGAGGTCATCAAGGTCGAACCCCGTGAGGGAGGAGACCCCCAGCGGGGACTGGTCACGATGGGCATCGTCGACGAAGGTGGGGGTTCGGTCAACTACATGATCGAGATCCCCAACCGCGGCAAGAAGTCGATCGGTGTGGATCTGAGTACGCCCGGCGGTCAGGACGTCGTGCGCGAGCTGGCCAAGTCCTGCGACGTGTTCCTCACCAGCTATCTGCCCGGCCGTCGTAAGAAGATGGGTATCGACGTCGACGACATCAGAGGTGTCAACCCCGACGTCGTCTACGTGCGCGGTTCAGGGCACGGACCGCAGGGGCCCGACGCCGACAAGCCTGGTTACGACGGCGTCTCCTATTGGGCGCGTGGCGGAATAGCCACGGTACTCAGTGAAGAGGCGGACGAACTCGTCCGCTCGCGGCCCGCCTTCGGCGACCTGCTGGGCGGGATGACGATCGCCGGCGGGATCGCGGCCGCCCTCTACCGGAAGGCAACGACGGGGGAGGGCTCGGTGGTCGACGTTTCGCTGCTGGGACTGGCCGCCTGGAACCTCAGCCCGGACGTCGCGGTGAGTCAGATCCACGGTGGTGGGGCGATTCCCAAGTACGGACACGCCGACGCGCCGAACCCCCTGGTCGGGACCTACCGCACCAAGGACGGGCGTTGGGTGCAGCTGATGATGCTGCAACTCGACAAGTTCTATGCAGAAGCCATGAGCGCGATCGGGTTACCCGAGCTGGTCGAGGACCCGCGCTTCGCCGAACCGGGGCCGCGCTACCAGAACAGGGTGGAGCTCATCGCCTTGCTCGATGAGGCTTTCGCCCAGCGCACACTGCAGGAGTGGCGTCAGGCGCTGGGCGGGATATCCGGCGCGTGGGGTGTGGTCCAGACCCCCGGCGAGTTGTGCTCCGATCCGGCGGTGACGGCCAACGGCTATATCGCCCAGACGGCAACCATGAACGGTGTCCCGTACGCGCTGCCCACCAATCCGGTCCAGTTCGACGAGCAGGCCGTGGTCCCGCCGGGCGCGCCCGAGCACGGTCAGCACACCGAAGAGGTCCTCATGGACGCCGGGTTGACGTGGGAACAGATCGAGAAGTACAAGGAAGCCGGGGCCATTCTGTGAACAACTCGACGCCGACCGAGATATCGGCCACCCCGATCGATTTCGACCCGTTCTCGGAGGATTTCTTCAACGGCGCCTATGACACTTACCGCCGACTGCGTAACGAAGCGCCGCTCTACTACAGCGAGAAGTGGGACTTCTGGGCCCTCACCAGATACGAGGATGTGGCCCCCGCGACGAAGGATCACGAACTCTTCTCGTCGGCCAAGGGTGCCACTCTGGACATGGTGAAGGCGCACGATGACGCGCTGCCGGTTCCGAAGGTCATCATCTCGATGGACCCCCCTGAGCACCAGAAGATGCGGAAGTTGGTCAGCGCCGTCTTCACCCCGCGCGCCATCGCCGCTTTGGAGGACATGGTGCGCGAGAAGATCATGGAGCGACTGGAGGTCGTCGATCCCGGCGGATTCGATGTGGTCGCCGACTTCTCGGCGCTGTTCCCCAACGAGATCATCACGACCATGCTCGGCGTCCCCAAGCCCGATCGGGATCAGATCCGGCACTGGCTCGATCTGTTGGTGGAACGCCGCGCTGGTGAGATCGCGACGACGAAAGCCGGGTATGACGCCTCGGTCAAGACGGGTCTGTACTACTACGACCTGGTTCGGCAGCGCCGAATCCAGCCTCAAGACGACATGATCAGCCGTCTCATCGAGACCGAGATCGAGCGCGACGGCCAGGTGGAGAAGTTGACCGACGTCGACATCACCGGTTTTGCCACGATGCTCGGTGGGGCGGGCGCCGAAACGGTGACCAAGCTGATCGGCAACGCCATGGTGGCTTTCGCCAACTTCCCCGACCAGTGGCAGCGGCTGCGGGCCGATCGCACACTGGTGCCCGCCGCCATCGAGGAGCTGCTCCGCTACGAAGCGCCGTCACAGTATCAAGTCAGAACTGCGACAAGGGATGTCGTTTACCACGGGCAGACCATTCCCGAGGGCGCGGCGGTCCTGCTGGTCACCGGCTCGGCGACGCGGGACGAGCGGGTGTTCGCCGACCCGGACCGATTGGATATCGGACGAGAGCGCAAGATGGGCTTCAATCTGGCCTTCGGCTACGGCATACACAGCTGCCTGGGTGCTGCCCTGGCGCGTATGGAGAGTCGCATCGCTTTGGAGGCCCTCCTCGACGTGCTGCCCGACTTCGAGATCGACCGAGGTGGCCTGAGGCGGGTGGCGATGACCAACGTCGCGGGCTACTCGAACGTTCCGCTCCGGCGGATCGGCTAGATCGACGAGTGAGCCGACGAATCGAACGGCGGTACTGCGGACATCGGCGGCCGTCCGCGCCGGAACGTCTCCACCGCAGAGTCTTTGCCCGCCCGTCCTGCGACAGCCATCGCCTGGCGCTTGAATACCGCTGCGGCATTGCTCAATCGGTAGTCGAGGCATGCGGACATACCGAGCTGCGGGGGCAACGCGTCGGTGCCCCACACCGCCACGTCGCTGAGTTGGTTCCGGGTGAGGCTCGTGGCGAGCCGGAGGATCGGTGGGTGTCGTTCGAGCAGGGCCGCGCCCAGGAAAACCATGTCCGGACAATCGGAGTCGAGTTCGGCGAGCATCGGTAGCGGCTGACTGCGGGTTCCCACGATCCTCAATGCTCGGGCGTCTTCGTGGTGGTCGAGATGGACGTCGACGTGCCATCCTATGCTCACCGCGTCGTAGATGAGGCCCCCGGCAGCCGAGACCACCTCTGCGGCGTCGGTGCCCACCACGACAAGTCGGTAGGGTGTGCCGCGGTTCGGACCGCGGCTGTGCGCAGATCGGATATCGCCGTGCGCTGCAGGTGCCATCAGTCGATGATAATCGCTCCGTGCGAAAATGAGAATGCGCATATCCGCACGCCCGCGGACTCTCAGCTGCGACGGGAGGCGCCGGCGAAACCCTGCACGACGAAGGGACGCACGAAATCGGCGACCGCCGTGTCGTCACGCATGTCGACCCGCGGAGACGGTGTGGTGAAGAGTGAGAACAACATCCGGGAGAACCACTCGGCCGCCGCGCCGACGTCGAGATCTCCGCGAACCTCACCGGTGATCCGCGCAGATGCCAAGTAGGGGGCCAGGAACTCGGTGCACTCCTGGAGGAGTGTCGCCGCGTTCCTGGTCATCATGAGGTTGACCTCCTCGTCGTCGAAGTACAGCTCCGGCTCGACCACCCGGCGCGCCTGCGTGACGAAAACGGCCGCCCTGACCAGTTTGTCCTCGAGGGTGTAGCCGCCGTCGCCGTCGATCGCCTTGGCCATGTTGCGGTAGAACCGCTGTGAAGCGGCTTCGGCGCAGGCCTGGACGATGGTCGGCTTGTCGCGGAAGTACTCGTAGAACGTGCTGCGCGAGACGTCGGCCGCCCGCGCGATGTCGACGACGGTGGTTCTGCGCAGACCGCGGGTTCGGAAGCAGGCGAACGCCGCAGCGATGATTGCCTCGCGGGTGTCCGTTGCGGCGGCCTGCGTCATGTTCTCCGACGGTCCTCTCATGCTCAACCGGCGCAGCGGCGGCTCATGTCTGCTGCAGACACTAATGCGTCACTGCGGAGTCGGTGCGCTCAGTGGTCCGGCGCGAGGATCAGACCACTTGTCGGGACACCGGTCCCCGAGGTCACAAGCACGTGTTCCACGTCGTCGACCTGGTTGTAGGAGGTACCCCGTACCTGCCGCACCCCCTCGGTGATCCCGTTCATGCCATGGATGTAGGCCTCGCCGAGCAGCCCGCCGTTGGTGTTGATCGGCATCCGCCCGCCCAGTGAGAGTTCCTCGACGGACACGTAGTCCTTGGCCTCGCCACGCCCGCAGAACCCGAGTTCCTCGAGTTGGGTGAACACGAACGGCGTGAAATGGTCGTAGAGGAACGCGGTGGAGATGTCGTCGGGCTTCAGGCCGGAATCACGCCACAACTTGTTGCCGACGATGCCCATCTCGGGTAGCCCGGTGATCTCATCGCGGTAATAGCTGGTCATCACCTCACCGTCGTAGGCCGCACCCTGGGCCGCCGCGGTGATGACCGCGGGCCGGTTGGGCAGATCTCGAGCGCGTTCCACACTCGTCACGACCATCGCGACGCCGCCGTCGCTCTCCTGGCAGCAGTCGAGCAATCGGAGCACCGGCTCGATGATCCAGCGCGACTGCTGATGCTGCTCGAGGGTGATCGGCTTGCCGTAGAACCAGGCGTCAGGGTTGTTCGCGGCATGTTTGCGGTCGATGACCGAGATCTTGCCGAAGTCGGCGTTGGTGACCCCGTACTCGGTCATGTACCGCTGGGCGTGCAGCGCGACCCAGGCCGCCGGGGTCATGAACCCGAACGGCGCATAGGGCGCCATCCAGAGCGGTGTCACACCGGGCTGGCGGCCGGCACCCCCGAAGCGGAATCCGGACCGCTCGTTGAACGCCCGGTAACAGACCACCGCTTCCGCCGCGCCCGTGGCGACTGCCATCGCTGCCTGCATGACCGTTCCGGCCGCGGCGCCGCCGCCGTGGGGCACCCTGGTGAAGAACGAGAGGTTCTCGATGCCGACGTTGCGGGCGACTTCGATTTCTTCGTTCTCGTCGACGGTGAAGGTCACCATGCCGTCGATGTCGCCCGGTCGGAGACCGGCGTCGTCGATTGCGGCCTTGACCGCTTCGCAGGCCAGCTGCATCTCGGTGCGTCCGGACTCCTTGGAATACTCGGTCTGCCCGATACCCACCAGCGCGGCTTTACCGCCCAGGCTCATGCGCCCGCCCCGTCGAGCAGGCTGAGGACTGCCGTGCCGGAGACGTGGGCGCCCAGGCTGTTGGTGCCCTTGAAGGTCACCTCCACCAGCCCTTCGCCGTCGGTCGAGGACTTGTCGGTGACCTTGCCCTGGAACCGAAGCGGGTCGTTGGGGTAGGCGGGGACGCCCAGCCGGATCGAGAGCTTCTTGATCACGGCTTCCGGGCCGACCCAGTCGTGGAGGAACTTCACGCACAGGCCGTTGGTGGTGAGGATGTTGAGGAAGATGTCCTTGGAGCCCTGTGAATTCGCGAAGTCGCGGTCGTGGTGGACCGGCATGTAGTCGCGGGAGGCGATGGCCCCGGCAACGATCAACGTGGTGGTGACCGGTACCTCCATCGGGGTCACGTCGTCGCCGACGGCGATCGAGTCCCAAGCCAACGTGGTGGTACGGCCGATCGTGGCGGTCATTCGCTGATTCCTTCCGAATATCCGGCCCCCAGCCGGGCTAACTGTTGTGACGCGGATCCGAGCGAGAGCTCGATCTGCTTGGCCCACAGGAAATATCGATGCAAGGCGTAGGTCACGTCGATGCCCATCCCGCCGTGCACCTGCTGCGCGGAGGCGGCGACACGGGCGCCGGCCTCCGCTGCCCAGAACTTCGCGATGCTCGCCGCGCGGTCGGCGGCACGGCCCTCGCTGATCAGCCACGCGGCATGCCAGGTGGTCCAGCGGATCGCCTGCACGTCGATGAACGCGTCGGCCAGCCGCTGCTGCACGGCCTGGAAGGACCCGATCGGGCGGCCGAACTGTTCCCGCTCACTGGTGTACGACGCGGCGAGAGTCAGCGCTCGCTCGGTGACACCGATCTGCATGGCGCACAGGCCCACCAGGGCGCGGGTGTACAGCGCGGAGACGGCGTCGCCGTCCTGTGCGCTCAAGCGCTCGGCGGCGGCGCCGGTCAGTTCCACGTCGGCGAAGGGCTCGCCGTCGGTGGTGGTGACCGGACTGACAGCGACGCCTTCGGTCCGGGTCTCGACGAGGAACAGTCCCGGCCCGTCGTCGGCCGCCGCCGAGACGACGATGGCCGAGGCGAGCTGTGCTGCGGGGACCAGCTCTTTGGCGCCGTCCAGTCGCCAGGTGTCGCCGTCGCGACGCGCGGTGGTGCGCGGTGCCCCAGGCGCGGAGTTGCCCGGTTCGGACAGCGCGGCGCTCAGAATCGTGCCGCCGTCGACAACCCCGGGCAGGAACCGTTGCTGCAGTTCGGGGCTGCCATGGCGCGCGATGGTATCGGCGCCCAGCAGGAGCGTGGCGTAGAGCGGCACCGGGGCGACGCTCCATCCCACTTCACTCAGCAGCACTCCGAGTTCGAGGAAGCCGCCACCGCTGCCGCCGAGGGATTCGGGCAGGGCGATCCCGAGCAGGTCCGACGCCGCGAGCTCGGCCCACAGGTCCGGATCGTGGCGGGCTTCGCCGGCCTCGAGTTCGGTGAGGCGTTCGGGCGTGGCTCGGTGCTCGAACAGTTGCCGAGCGACCTTGCCGACCGTCTCTTGTGTTTCGGTGAAAGTGAAATCCATTGGCGCAGAGAACCTTCAGCTAGGGAGCGGGTCTGAACTGGTGAAGAACCAGCTCATCGCCGCTCGGCAGGGCTTCGAACGTCTCGAAGAAGACCTCGACGGGCATCCCGGCCGTGATGTCCGCGGGCTCGATGCCGCAGAGATTGGACACGATCCGCACCCCTTCTTCGAGCTCGATCAGCGCGACGACGTAGGGGTACTCCAGGAACGGCAGGGGCGGGTACTGCGGCATCACGAAGCTGTACACCGTGCCGCGACCCGAGCTCACGAGGTAGTCCCAGTTCAACGATTGGCACTTCCCGCACATCGGTCGCGGCGGAACACGCAGGCTCTGGCAATCGGAGCACCGCTGGATACGAAGTTCGTGGTCTTTGAGGCCGGACCAGAAGAACTCGGTGTCCGGGCTGATCGACGGGGCGAGTCTGCTGGCCATCATCCACCCGTCTTGAATCGCAGGGTCCGGAACCACTGGCGTCCGATGACATCGCCGTTCTGGTCGCGGTACGTGGTGACCCACGTGACGAAGAAACCGTTGCCCATGGCCGTCTTCTTCTCGTCGGAGATCGAGTCGAAGACCGTCTCGGACGTGATCTCGTCTCCGACGCGGGGATACCGCTCGATCTCGAAATCCGAGTTGGTCGCGATGATGCCCGTGTAGCCGGCGTCGGAGAGGAACTGGAGCGGGTTTTCGCCTTTCATCTCGATCGGCACCCCGCCACGTTCATGGATACCCTCCAACTTCGGCGGCGGCATCGTCCACGTCTGCAACATCACCGGTGGTGACACGATCCCGCCGTGCCGGGAGTTCTGCGCGAACTCCGGATCGAGGTACGCGGGGTTCATGTCGCCCAAGGCGTACGCCCAGTGCCGGATCATCGCGGTGTTCACCGGGTCGGGCGCGTGCACCGGCGTGCCGACGCCGTCGGTAGGTGTGCCGATGAGTGCATCGAGTCGCTGCCGCAGATCGTCTTTCGCGGTGTCAGTCATTGGGTCGGCCTTCCTTTCAGGATGCGGTGGCTCGCATGTCGCGGGGGGCGCGCGGCATCCCGAGACCGGCCATCGCGATGATGTCGCGCTGGATTTCGTTGGCGCCGCCGCCGAAGGTGTTGATGACTGCCAGCCGGTACGCGGTCTCCAGCTCGCCTTGTAGTGGCGCGTCGGGCCCTTTCTTGGTGCCGGCCTGGCCCATGATGTCCAGCAATTCCCGGGCCACCCGCTGGGTGAGCTCGGTTCCGAAAACCTTCGCGGCGGAGGCCTCGGCCATGCCGATGGCGCCCGCGCCCATGTTGGCGTTGACGCGAAGGTTCAGCAGGCGATAGGCGGCCACCTGGGCCTCCACTCGGGCGAGTGCCTGCTGGACCCAGGGTTGGTCGACCACCATGCCGTCGTCCAGAGGCGTCTCCCGGGCCCACTTCACGGTCTTCTCCAGGAGGGGTTCGAGAGCGCCGAGGTTGCCGAGCGCCGCGCGCTCCAGATTGAGCTGGTTGGTCACCAACTTCCAGCCCTCGTTCTCGCCGAGCACGATTGCGCTCTCCGGAACCCGGACGTCGTCGTAGAAGGTGTAGTAGGTCGATACACCGGGCATTGTGTGCAGCGGCTTCCAGGAGAACCCCGGGGAGTCCGTCGGCACGATGAAGACGGTGATTCCCTTGTGCTTCTTCGCGTTCGGGTCGGTACGCGCAGCCAGCCAGATGTAGTCGGCGAACTCCGCGCCGCTGGTCCACATCTTGGCTCCATTGATCACGTACTCGTCGCCATCGCGCACGGCGGTGGTCCGCAGTGACGCGAGGTCGCTTCCGGCCCCCGGCTCGGAATAGCCGATGGCGAAGTCGACCTCACCCTTGAGGATGGCTGGTAGGAACATGTCCTTCTGTTCCTGTGTACCGAACTGGATCAGCGTCGGGCCGACGGTGTTCAGCGTGATCATCGGCAGCGGGGCCTTCGCCCGGCGTGCTTCCTCGCCGAAGATGTACTGCTCCAACGCCGTCAGGCCGTGCCCTCCGAACTCGACGGGCCAGGCCACGCCGAGCAGACCCGCCTGGCCCAGTGCCCGGCGGCATTCCGACATTGCGGCGCCGCCCTCCAGCAGGCCTGCGACCGCCTCGCGGCGCTCCGGCGTCATGACCGCTTCCAGTCGCTCGCGGTAATCCTTGCGAAGCTGCTCTTGCTCGGGTGTGTAGTCGAAATCCATCAGGAACTCGCTCCCAGTCGCACCGGCATGCGTTTTACTCCCGGCACCATCGTGGCGCGCAGGCGTGTCACATCACCGGTCAGTTCGATCGTCGGGTAGGCGCCCAGCAAGACTTCGAACAACACCCTGGCTTCCATTCGCGCAAGTTGCGCACCGAGGCAGGCATGCTCGCCGGCGCCGAAGGCGATGTGCGGATTGGGATTTCGGGTGACGTCGAAGTCCTCACTGTTGGGTCCGAAGATGTCCTCGTCACGGTTGGCCGAGCCGTAGAGCATGACGACGGTGTCTCCGGCCTTGATCTGCTGGCCCCGTATCTCGATGTCCTCGTTGGCGCGACGGGCCATGTGGGTTACCGGGCTGGTGTAGCGCAACATCTCCTCGACTGCGCAGGTGAGGAGCGAGGGGTCCGATCGCAGGAGAGCGAACTGGTCCGGATGCTCGATCAGTGCCAGGGTGCCCAGCGCAATCAAATTGCGCGTGGTCTCGTTTCCTGCGACGAGAAGGAGGAAGGAGAAGTTGAGAAGATCCTCGTCGGTCAGTCGTACACCGTCCACCTCCGCCGCTGCGAGGATGCTCAGCAGGTCGTCTTGTCCGGTGACCGCCCCCGACCGCCGCACCGCGATGAGTTTCGTGAAGTACTCGTAGAGTTCGGCCAGCGCGACGATCGGTTCCAGTTCGATGTCGGGGTCGTCAGCGCCGACGGCTGCGTCCGACCACGTCCGGAACTGTTCCCAGTCCTCGGGCGGGGCCCCCAGCATTTCGGCGATCAAGCGGGTGGGCAGCGGTGCGGCGATCTCCTCGGCGAATTCGTACTCACGGGCCGGGTCGACCTCATCGAGGATGCCCTTGACGATCTCCCTGACCTTGGGCTCCAGCAACGTCACCTGTCGGCGGGTGAACCCGGCGTTGATCAACTTGCGCAGCTGACGATGGCGCGGTGGATCGGTGAAGATCAGGTTTCCCTCTTGAACCGGCTCGGGTTTCGCCGGGTCCGGGATGGTGATGCCCTTGGTCGACGAGAACAGGTGCGGGTGGCTCGAGACGAAGCGCACGTCCTCGTACTTGAGCAGGGCCCAGAAGTTCGTGACGTCGTTCCACACCACCGGCGTCGTACTCCGGAGTTCCCGGTAGGCGGGGAAGGGGTCGCCGGCATAGAAGTCCGGCGAGTGCAGAGGGACCGTGGTGACGGGTGGCACTGGGGGCCTTTCTGAAAATGCGGCGATCGTACAGAAATGTTGTCGATGTCCGACTGATTAGTGTCTACAGCAGTGTCGGCGCGGGTGTCAATCATGAAACACCGAGTTCAGAGGGGTTGTCTGTTGACGTTCGGCAGTTGAGCGGTGTACACAGAACGTGAGTATGTCGGAGAGCGCGGGCGTCACCGCGTTCCGTTGCCACGTGTTTCGAACGGCTCGACAACTTCAGCTGCAGCCAGAGAGGTGCAAGCGTTCGATGGTCAACACCAGTCTTCTTGTCGAGGAGTACGGGCACTACATCGGCGGACGGTGGGTCGAGCCGGACGGCGGTCGCTACGACGTCCTGAACCCGGCCACCGAGGACGTCATCGCAACCGCGCCGGAGGCTGCGGTCGCTCAGGTGGAACTCGCGGTTTCGGCGGCTCGCCGGGCGTTCGACACCGGTCCGTGGCCGAACCTCGATCCTCGGGATCGGGCGCGTTGTCTGCAACAACTCAGTGATGCGCTACTGGCTCGCGGTGACGATGTCTACGCGCTCGCGCAGGCGGAGTGGGGTTGCACAGCAAATGAGAGGCTGATCCACGTCGAAGGGCCGGCGTTCATGGTCGGGCACGCCGCGGAACTGGCGACCGAGCCGGCCGAGGCGCCGATGGATGCGTGGGGCGCAGCGGGAACGACGTATCTTCGGTACGAGCCGCTCGGCGTCGTGGCTGCGCTGACCCCGTGGAACTTCCCTCATACGCTGAACGTGATGAAGCTCGGCGCCGCGCTGGCGGCCGGCAACACCTTGGTGCTCAAACCGTCTCCGCTGACGCCGCTTTCGGCGCTCGCGCTTGCCAAGATCATCGACGAGGAGACTGACATCCCGCCCGGCGTCGTCAACGTCGTGACACCGACAGGCGTGGAAGCGAGCAAGCTGCTCACCCTGGATCCCCGCGTCGACATGGTCAGCTTCACCGGCAGCTCGGCCGTCGGCCGCGAGGTCATGGCCGGGGCCGCGAGGACCATGAAGCGCGTGCTGCTGGAGTGCGGCGGTAAGTCGGCGGCCATCCTGACCGACGACGTGGTGCTGACCGATGAGTTGATGCAACGAATCCTCTTCGAAGGCTGCACCTTGCACGCGGGCCAGGCGTGCATTCTGAACAGTCGCCTGCTGCTGCCGGCGGCCATCCACGACGAGGTCGTCGAACGGCTGAGTGTGTTGGCGAAGGAGACGGTGGTCGGAGACCCGGTCGGTGCGGACGTGACGATGGGTCCGCTGATCAGCGCGCAACATCTGGAACGCGTCGAGGGCCTGGTCGCGCGTGCCGTCGACGACGGCGCGACGGTGATCACCGGCGGACAGCGCGTCAAAGACCATGGCCGTGGGTTCTATTACGCGCCGACGATTCTGACCGAGGTCTCCGCCGAGGCGATGATCGCCCAGGAGGAGGTGTTCGGGCCGGTGCTGACCGTCCTGCGTTACGAGGGTGACGACGAGGCCGTCGCCATCGCCAACAACTCTGCCTACGGTCTGGGCGGTGGAGTCTGGGGGGCGGATGTCGATCGTGCGATGACGATCGCGCGCCGGCTCCGCACCGGGCAGGTTTCGATCAATGGAACCATTCCCGGGGATGCCCCCTTCGGGGGGTTCAAGCAGAGCGGTATCGGCCGTGAGGGCGGAGTGATGGGCCTGCGGGCGTATATGGAGCCAAAGGCGATCGGGGTGCCGGCATGAGCGAAGCTTGCGGAGCGAATCATCAAGCACCGAGCGGGCCGCTGGCCGGGCTTCGCGTCGTCGAGATCGGTACCGACATCGCAGCGCCGTACTGCACCAAGCTTCTCGTCGATCTCGGCGCCGACGTCTACAAGATCGAGCTGCCCGACGGTGACCCGATGCGGTCGTGGGGGGCAGGGCTGGGCAAGGGCGGACAACCCGGACACAGCGGGTTGTTCGAGTATCTCAACGCCGGAAAGCACGGCAGCGCAGTGGATCTCAGAAGCGCGGAGAGTGCTGCGCGGACCCGGGAACTGATCGCCGGGGCCGATGTGCTCGTCGAGAACGTGGCCCCGGCCGCCCGGCCGGAGTGGGCCGGCCTGCTCGATGTCGACAGTCTGGAACAGATCAATCCCCGCCTGGTGGTGGTCCGGATCTCGGACTTCGGTCAGCACGGGCCACTTCGCGACGTCGAGACCACTCCGCTGACCCTGCAGGCACTGTCCGGTTGGGTGAACGACCGCGAGTTCGGCAGGACGCCGGTGCAGGCAGGGGCGCGGATCCCGGAGTACATCGGCGGCGCCTACGCGGCCCTGGGTGCCCTGACGGCGTTGCGCATCGTCGGCGGTGCCGACCGGATCGTCGAAGTCGACGTCTCGATGCTCGAGGCCCTGCTGGCGACGCTGCCTTACCCGATGATGCTGGCTGAAAAGCTCAAGAACATGGGCCTGCCGACCAACACCAAAGCCGGACCGATGCTGGGTATCGTTCGCGCGTCCGACGGGTGGGTGGGCATCAACTGCCTGACCGGTCAGCACTGGCTCGACGTGTGTGCGATGGTGGGGCTGTCCGAGTTCGAGGAGCACCAGCTGGCGATCATGCTCGGCGGCCCTGAGCGCGACGAGTTCTTCGCGAAGGTGCAGCCCTGGTTGGATTCGATGACCGTCACCGAGATCGTCGACATCTGCCAGGCGATGCGGATACCTGCCGCGCCGGTCACCGACGGCGCCTCCATTTCGGAATGTCCGCAGTACGCCGAGCGCCGCTTTTTCGTCGCCGGAGACGAATCCGACTCTGCGGCGACGCGATTCCTGCGGCCCGGGCCGCCGTTCCGTCTGTCGAAGACGCCCGCCGCGACGCCGGCACGCCCGGCACCACCAGCGGGCGCCGCACTCATCGAGCCGTGGCCGACGCGGTCGCAAGTCCGGTCCTGGCCTGTCGCCGACCCCGCCCTGCCGTTCGCAGGATTGAAGGTCTTCGACCTGAGCACGTTCTGGGCCGGGGCCTACCTCACGTGTTATCTGGGTGCGTTCGGCGCCGACGTCATCAAGATCGAGTCGGTCCAGCGACCGGACGCGCACCGCTTCTCGGGAGCTCTCCTCCGCCAGGGAGACGATTGGTACGAGCGCGGACCGCTGTGGCAGGGGACGAACCTGAACAAGCGCGACGTCACGTTGGATCTCTCCTCTGCCGAAGGGCGAAAGCTCGCGATGCGATTGGCTGCGGAGGCCGACGTGGTGGTCGAGAACTTCTCACCCCGCGTCGTCGAGCAGTTCGGGCTCGACTACGACTCGCTGACACGGGTGAATCCCGACGTCATCATGGTGCGCATGCCGGGATTCGGCCTGCAGGGCCCGTGGCGCGACTACGTGGGATGGGCACTGAACATCGAGCAGCTTTCCGGAATGTCGGCGGTGACCGGTTACGACGACGGGCCGCCGTGCAATCTGCAAGGCCCGGCGGACCCGATCGCCGGCGTGCACGCAGCGGTCGCCCTGCTGGCCGCCCTGGATCACCGGTCCCGAACAGGGGAGGGGCAGCTGATCGAGGTCGCCCAGATCGAGGTGGGTGCCGCAGTCACCGCGGAACCGGTCATCGAGCATTCGATCACCGGCATCACCATGCCGCGGGAGGGGAACCGGCATCGGCGCTATGCGCAAGGTGTTTATCCCGCTCGTGGAGACGGCGACTGGGTGGCGGTCAGCATTCGTGACGATGCCGACTGGCGCGCGGTGGTGGACGTGATCGGTCGAGGCGACCTCCGTTCGGACCCCCGTTTCGCCACCCAGGAGGATCGCCGCGCCCACCAGGACGAGCTCGATGCCGTGCTGTCCGCGTGGTGCGCAGCGCTGGACCCGGACGACGCCGTCGAGCGACTCGGCGGGCGGGGAGTCCCTGCCGGCCGGGTGCTGACGGCGGACCGGATGTACGACGTCGAGCAACTCGGGGTGCGTGGGTTCTACCAAGAAGTCGAGCATCCCATCACCGGCCGCCTCCGCTACCCTGGCTGGCCCTTCCGGTTCAGCGCCGGACCGACGCACCATCATCGCAGCGCGCCACCGACGCTGGGCCAGCACAACACTGAAGTGCTGCGCGCGCAGGGACTTTCGGACCAGGAGATCGAATCGCTACGTGCCCGCGACGTGATCGGGGAAAAGATCCTCAACGCTTAGAGCGTTCAGGCGTCGACCATCGCAGCGATCGTGTCGACCACGCAGGCAGGACGATCGGACCCCTGCACCTCGACCGTGACGCGGACGGTCGCCCGTCCGCCCCGGTCGTTGCGTTCGATCTTGACCAGCTCGGCGCTGGCTCGGATATGCGAATCCACCGGAACCGGTGCCGGGAACCGCAGCTTGTCGACGCCGTAGTTGACCTGCATCGACAGCCCCGTCACCTGGTAGATCTGCTTGACCAAAAGCGGGACGAGCGACAGGGTCAGATACCCGTGGGCGATGGTTTTGCCGTACGGTCCGGCAGCTGCGCGCTCTGGGTCGACGTGGATCCACTGATGGTCACCGGTCGCCTCGGCGAACAGATCGATCTCCGTCTGGGTGACCTGTCGCCAATCGCTGTATCCGAGATGCTCTCCGACGTGCGCTTCGAAACCCGCGATCCCGTCGAAGGTCCTTGGTGACACTGAGGGTGTCACAGACGTGTTCGTCATACCGGGACCTTGATCCCCAGCTGCTCCATGGCGTTGCCGCCCATGATCTTGGCTTTGGCCGAGTCCGACACGCCCTCGAGTCGGTCGACGAAGCTCAACGGGTCGCCGATGCCTTCCGGGTGCGGGAAGTCCGACCCGAACATCACATGGTCCTCACCCATGATCTCGATGATCCCCTTGATATCGTCCTCGAGGAACGGGTGGATGTAGACGTTGCGCTTGAACACCTCGACGGGATGTTCGTCGAACTCCTTGGGCATTGTCCGGTAAGCCTTGTCCAACAGCCGCAAGAGGTTTCGAACCCAGCCGCTCCCGTTCTCCACGACGAGGACCTTGAGGTCGGGGAAGCGTGACAGCGCACCGTGGCAGATCAACGCCGCCAGGGTGTCCTCCATGGCCCGGAATCCCATCACCACCTCGCGCAGCGCACTGGGCTTGAACGACAGGTACTCGTCGCCGCCCTCCCACTCCATCAGGTGCTTCTGGTACCCGCTGTCCGCAGCGTGGAATGTGACGGGAATGCCGGCGTCCACCACTTCCTTCCAGAAGGGATCGAACTCCGGCAGGCCCATGGACCGCGATCCGCCGAAACGACTGGGCACCGGGGCGGGCCGGACGAGGAATGTCTTCATGCCGCGCTCCAGGCACCAACGGAACTCCTTGATCGCCTCGTCGACCAAGGGCAGGCAGATCACCGGCGTGGCGAAGATCCGGTCCTTGTAGTTGAACGTCCAGTGCTCGTGCATCCACTCGTTGAGCGCGTGGATGATCGCGTGGGTGAGGACCACGTCGTCGGTGGTGCGCTCCTCGATCAGGCTGGCCAGCGTGGGATACATGACGCACTGGTCGATTCCCAGTTCATCCATCAACTCCAGTCGGGGTGCCGGACTCTGGAAAGCCGGAATGACCTCCATCGGCTCACCGATGAACTCGCGGAAGTTGAGGCCTTCAGGGTTGTTGCCGAGGAAGTAGTCCTCGGCGCTGCCCGGACGTGCGACCCGCTCGAACGTCGGGTTGGGGATCATATGGCTGATGTGATCCTTGACGACCAACTTCGGCCGTCCGTTGACCTCGACGTAGCCGACCTTCCCTCGGTGCTGCCGAGGAAGGTACTTGGTCAACGCATCGGTGGTCTCGTACATGTGGTTGTCGATGTCGAAGACCGGGTAGGGAAGCGAGCGGGTGGCCATGGGCTGATTCCTCCTCGGGAGCAGCGAATATCAGCATTTACGGTAAGTGGAAATGACGTTATCACCTCGCCGTGTGAACATCCACAGGCACTGGTTCGGCGTTATCTTCAGTCCGAGAACCACTTACGACAGGAGTACACATGCAGATGTGGGAGATCGTGGCCAGGGAATCGGTGCGTCAGACACTGGCGGACTACACCGCGGCGACCGACCGGTTCGACTTGCCCGCGCTCGCTGCATGTTTCGCCGCGGACGGGGTCCTGGAGTTCACCGGTGGTGCGCGGCCGTTCACCGGGCCTGACGAGATCGTTTCCGGTCTCGGCGCGGCACTGACCGCACCGAGCGATGCGCAGCGACCGAAGCCGAGTCACGTTCGCCACCACGTCTCGAGCGTGCGTTTCAGTTCGGTCGCCGCGGACCGGGTCGAGGTGAGCAGCTACTTCGCAGTGCATACCGATGTCGGCCTGGACCACTGGGGCAGGTACCGCGATGTGCTGGTGCCTGTCGCGGGGGCATGGTTGTTCGCGCACCGCAAGATCGGCGTCGACGGATTCGCGGACGACAGTCTGATGGGTGGGTGACGCTTCAATTCGCGATGAATTCCTTGGCGAACTGCTGGGCCGCCTCCAACACCTCGGCGCGATCGGCGCCGGCGGGCGCGATGGGCAGCCAGGTCACCCCCGCTTTCGAGAGCCGCTCGAGAGTCGCGTGCCGTTCGTCGACCGATCGGCCGGCATCGAGGAGGTTGCCCGCGGAAAAGCAGATCTCCAAGGGACTCGTCCGGCCGATCTCGGCGGCGTAGTTCATGGCCCAGCCGATGGCCGATTCCAGTTCGTCGAGTGTGGAGATCTCCGCCGTTCGCGAGGCCGTGGCGTATCCGAAGGTGTTGAACGGTGCCCAGCCCTGCCCGCGTGACACCGCCCGGCGAACCGCTGCTTTGCTGTTGCCGCCGATCCACACCGGAGGCTTCTCGGGGACCGGCCGCAGCCGCACACCGCGCGCGGCGAACGTGGTTCCCTGGTAGGCCACGTCCTGTCCCGAACACACCTTGTCGAGAACGTCGAGCGCTTCGTCGAGAAGTGCTCCGCGGGTGTCGAAATCGACTCCCAGCGCTCTGAATTCGGGTTTGAGATAGCCTGCCGCCGTCCCGATGATCAGTCGTCCGCCAGAGAGCACCTGCAGGCTCTGGATCGACTTCGCGCCGAGAAAGGGGTTGCGGTAGGCGGCGATGTAGACATTCGTCAGCAACCTGACCCTCGACGTGGCGGCGGCGGCGAAGGACAGGGCGACGAAGGGGTCGAGCGCATGGTGGCCGCCGTGGTCGAGCCACTTGCCGTCGGGGGCGGGATGGTCGGTGACGTGCACCGCGGCGTACCCGTTCGCTTCGGCAGCGCGCGCGATCTCGGAGATCGCCGACGCGCAGACGAACTCCTCCTCGGCTTCGACGCGGTGGGTGGGCAGCTCGAGGGAGAACGCGAGGGTCACGGGATTCCTTTCACAGGGCAACCAGAGCGGCGAGGCGTTGAGCGTGGAAGTCCGGGCTGCCGAGCATCAGCTCCGAAGCCTTGGCGCGGCGGACATAGAGGTGACCGTCGTGTTCCCAGGTGAAGCCGATGCCGCCGTGTACCCGCAGGTTGTCGACAGAGACCTGGAGGAGAGCCTCCGAGCACGCCATCTTGGCCACGGATACCGCGACGGCGAACTCGTCGGTGTCGACGACCTCGGCCGCGTGGGTCACCGCCGACCGTGCGCCTTCCACCAGGATCAGCATGTCGGTGCAGCGATGCTTCACGGCTTGGAAACTGCCGATCGCACGACCGAACTGAATGCGGCTCTTGGCGTAGTCGACTGCCATGTCCAGGCACCGCTGCGCGGCGCCGAGTTGCTCGGCCGCCAGTGCCAGGGCAGCGATGTCGGAGGTCCGCTGCAATGCGGCGGCTGCGCCATCCTCGGTGCCGATCAGCCGCGCGGGCACGTCCTGGAAGGTCAGGTGGGCCACCTTGCGGGTCCGGTCCAGGCCGGCCAGCGGGCGTCTGCGAAGTCCCGGCGCATCTGACGCGAGAGCGAACAGTGATGGTCCGCGTTCGGTGTTCGCGGCGGCGAGGATGACGTCGGCGGTATGACCGTCGAGCACCATCGAGGACTCGCCTGTCACGCGGTACCCGCCGTCGACCCGGCGGGCGGTCAGCGTGACAGATTCCGCGTCCCAGGCATCGAGGCGGTCGTTGAGGATGAGTGTCGCGGTGACCGAACCGTCCACGAACGCGGGGACGAACTCACCCACGGCTTCTTCGTCCGCGCTGGCCAGCAAGGCGGTGGTGGCCAGCGCGACGGTCGAGAAGAATGGCGCACACAGCAGCGCGGCGCCCATCTCCTCGAACACCACCGCCAACTCGGGCATCCCCGCGCCGGCGCCGCCCCACTGTTCCGGCACCGCGATACCGTGCAGACCCAGCTCGTTGGCCATCTGCCGCCACACCGCGTCCTGGTAGCCGTGTTCGGTCGACATGACCTCGCGCACGGTCTGACTCGACGATGCCTTGCCGAGGTAGTCGCGTACCGCCGCACGGAGTTCGTCGAGCTCGCTCCTGGGCACGGTTGCCTCCTACATCGGCCGACAGTCGGCGGACCCTTCCCAACCCGGGATAGGCATTCCCGGTCGAGGATAGTATGTTTTGCAGTATTGGAGAATATTGATTCTCACGGAAGGGGCCGCGGCATGACAGGGAAACTCGAGTACGGGATCTTCGACTGCGACACACACTGCTATGAGACGCGTGATGCATTCACTCGATACCTGCCCAAAGAGTTTCATGATCGCGCCATCGCCCCGGTGCGGGGAGCCGACGGTAAGGAAGTCATCCTTGCCGGTCACCGGGTGGCCACCTTCAACAGCGAGGCCGGGTTGGGTTTCGACCTCGCCTACCGGCCGGGTTCGTTGAAGGAGATGCTCAAACAGATGGGTTCGGGGAATCCCGACGAGACCTACGAGCCGCAGCCCATGCAGCCCGAGTATCTCGAACGGGAGCCGCGGCTGCGGGTGATGGCGGCGCAGAACGTGGAACGGGCGGTCATCTTCCCCGCCGGAATGGCACTGGCTGCAGAGCATTACGTCGACGACACCGAGGCGCTGTACGCGAACCTGCGATCGTTCAATAGGTGGTTCGACGACACCTGGGGTTTCAACTACGACGACAAGATCTACGCCACGGCGCTGTTGTCGTTGCGCGACCTGGACCTGGCCGTCGCCGAGACCGAGGCGCTCATCGAGCAGGGGGCACGTATGGTGCTGCTGCCGACCGGGCCCGCCTACGGCCGATCGCCGGGCGACCCGTACTTCGATCCGATCTACGCCCGATTGCAGGAAGCCGGCTGCACACTGGTCTTCCACATCCAGCCGTACTGGTATTTCGATGCGATCTCGCCGGCCTGGGGCCACAATCCCGACCCGGCGGCGTGGCACATGTCGGCGTGGCAGTGGATGAATGTCTACGGGCAGCGCCCGATCGAGGACACCCTGTCCGCGCTGATCTTCGACAATCTCTTCGGCCGTTTTCCGGGCCTGAACGTCCTTGTCGCCGAGCATGGAGCGGAATGGGTGCCGCAGTTCGTGATTCACATGGACAAGAGCCGCGGGATGGGGCGCAATGGTCCGTGGATCGGTGGCAAGCTGACTGAGCGCCCCTCGGAGATCTTCCGTCGCCACGTCGGTGTGGTCCCTTATCCGGAGGACGACATCCCGGCCATCGTCGACCGGCTCGGGTACGACGAGTGCTTGCTGATGGGTTCGGACTACCCGCACGCCGAGGGCTTGGCCGAGCCTGCTGACTTCGTCAAACTGCTCGACCCGCTCGACGACGCCGCCAAGAAGCGGATCATGCGTGACAACGCCGAGCAGTTACTGCGCCGGGGTTGACCACCGGTGGTGACAGAAGGCCCGTCGACGGCAGGAGAAGACACGTCTGTCGAGCTGGACCTGGTTCGGGAATCTGCGCGCGACTTCCTCGCCGGCCGTGGGGACAAGGACTCGATCGAGGACTTGGCGGCGATGGACTGGACGAGTCTGCTCGTCGACGAATCCGCCGGTGGTGCGGGGTGGCGTCCGGTGGAGGCGGCCGTGGTCGCCGAGGAACTCGGGCGCTCCGGTGACCGGTCGGCGTGGCTGGGTGTCACCGTCGCCGCTGCGGCGTTGGACACCGCCCCCAGCGAGATTCGCGAGAAGTGGCTGGGTCCGCTGATGGGCGGCAGCGCGGTGGCCGGTGTCGCCGTCGCGGGTGATGTCGTCCGCCTGATCCGCGGCGACCGGGCGGACCTCCTGATCACTCTGGGACCGGATGGCGTGGTGCTGACCGAACTCGCCTGCGCAGCGCGCCGGGTCGACGAGGACCTGCTCGACGTCGCCAGGCCGGCGTGGCGCATCGAGACCGCGCATGCGGCGACCACAGCCATCGGATCGCCCGAGCGTGCCGAGCTGTTGTTGGCGTTGTCGCGGTTGCTGCTGAGTGCCGATTCGGTGGGCGCGGTGTCCACCACCTTCGCGCGACTGACCGCGTACCTGAAGGATCGCAAGGCATTCGATGCACCGATAGCGAGCTTTCAAGCCATCCAACACCGACTCGTCGAGGTGCTGGTGTTCGAGGTGAAAGCACGCGCGGCGGTCATGAAAGCGGCGCGAGCCGCGGCCAGCGGCGGTGGCTCCGAGACGGTCAAAGCCGCGACCGTCGCGCACGCCTTCGTGGCGGACAAAGCGACCGCGGCTGTCGACGAATGTATGCAGCTGTCCGGCGGCATCGGATTCACCTGGGAGTATCCGCTGCACAACGAACTGCGCAGAGTGTTCACCAATGCCGCGCTGCTCGGTACCGCGCGTTCCGCCCGAGCCGGTCTGGCGCAGGCGGCAGGATGGTGAGCGGAGGTCAGGTTCGGCCTGACGATGCGCAGTTGAGTGCCTTTCGGCAGCAGGTTCGGTCCTACATCGAGCAACACGCGCCGCCGATCGAGGCCCGCGAAGGTCACCGCGCCCCGGTGGACGGCGAGCAGGAACGTCTGCTCCGCACGTGGTTCGCCGGTCTGTTCGAGGCCGGGTTCATCGGTGCCGATTGGCCCGTCGAATACGGCGGCCGAGCCGATCATCACCCGCTACACGACCGCATCGTGAGCGAGGAGATTCTGCGGGCCCGGGTACCGCGTCCCGTCGACCAGGTCAACCTCGCTGCACACGTGTTGCTGCACTTCGGTTCCGAAGATCAGAAGCAGGCACTGCTGCCGCCGATCAGGCGCAGCGAGCACGTGTGGTGTCAGCTGCTCAGCGAGCCCGACGCCGGGAGCGACATCGCCGGGGTCCGCAGCCGTGGCGTCCGGCAGGACGACGGAGGCTGGGTCATCGACGGCCAGAAGACCTGGATCACCGACGGACACTGGGCGGACATGGGGCTGGCGCTCATCCGGACCGACCCTGCTTCGAAGCGCCACCACGGTCTTTCGGTGTTCGCCATCCCGCTTGCCACCCCCGGTGTGCAGGTACGGCCGATCCGCACCATCGGCGACGCCATCGAGGTGAACGAGGTCTTCATGACCGACGTCCGGGTGCCCGCCGATGCACTGGTCGGCACGGAAGGGCAGGGATGGTCGATCATCATGACCGGCCTGGACTTCGAGCGCTTCGGGATCGGCGGCAACGTCATTCTGCTGGAGTTGCTCATCGACGATCTGGTGACCGTGCTGCAGGGCACGACGATGGACGGCCGGCCCACCGCCGAATGCGACGATATCCGTCAGGAGGTGGCGCGGCTCGCGGTCGAGGTCGAGGTGGCCAAAGCGTTCATCGACGACCACGTGGAGCGCATGATCATCGGAGCGGAGCAGGTGGGCGACGGATCCATTGCCAAGCTGAGTTTCGCCGAGACCTATCACACCGTGGCGGCCTTCGGCGCAGAGCTGGCCGCTGCCACGGTGACTGCCGATGCGTCCGACACCACGGTGAGAGCCGCCAAACAGCGATTGCGGGAGTGCTGGCTGTGGTCGCGCGCGTACACGGTGTCCGGTGGCAGCTCGGAGATGATGCGCAACATCCTGGCGAAGCGTCGACTCGAGCTGCCCGCCCGATGACGGGGCTCGCATCCGGCACCTTCTGGGAGCTCGTCGAACAGGCAGCGCGTGCACAGCCTGATCGGGTCATCCTCGCCGATGATCACGGCCGTAGCCTGACCTGCGTCCAACTGCGTGACGCGGCGCTCGATGTCGCTGCGGCGTTGGCCGCCGACGGCGTCGGCCCACAGACGCGTGTTTCCTGGCAATTGCCGACCAGGCTCGAGGCGATGGTCGTGATGTCAGCGCTCGCGCGTCTGGGCGCTGTCCAGAATCCTATTCTGCCGATCTGGCGGGAAAGCGAAATCCGTTTCGCAGTACGGCAATTCGGCACAGAGTTCTTCGTCACCCCCAGGGTCTGGCGCGGATTCGACCACGCCGCTCTGGTGCATGCACTGGCCGGGCAGCGCCCGATGAAGGTCATCACCATCGACCAGGACACCCCGGCGGCAGCACGACTGACTGTTCCTGTCGGCGACCGTTCGGCGCTGCCGCCGCCACCGCGAGATGCCGCCCAGGCGCGCTGGGTCTACTACTCGTCGGGCACCACGGCAGCACCCAAAGGTGTGCGCCACAGCGACCGGTCGGTGATGGCCGGTTCGGCGGGGGTGGTCGCGATCGTGGGCGCGACAAGCTGCGACGTCAACCCCATCGCGTTTCCCGTCTCCCATATCGGCGGAGCCGCGATGCTGGCCGCATCACTGGTCACCGGGATGAAACTGGTCCTGTTCGACACGTTCGACCCGGAGAGCACTCCCACCGCACTCGCGCGCCACCACCCCACACTTCTCGGTACGGCCACGCCGTTCTTCGTCGCTTTCATCGCCGCGCAGCGCCGGCATGGCGACCAACCGCTGTACCCCGCACTGCGCGGTTGTGTCGGTGGTGGTGCCCCGGTCACGGTGGAGTTGAGCCGTCAGGTGCGCGAGGTGTTCTCGGTCGACGGCGTGGCCAACTCCTGGGGCCTCACCGAGTTCCCGGTCGCGACGGCCGCTCCGCCGTGCGGTGACCCGGATCTGATCGATCGGACGGTGGGCCAGGCGGTGCCGGGCGTCTCGGTGAAGGTGGTGGACGACAACGGGATCGAAGTCGGCATCGGCGAGGAGGGGGAGCTGCGGCTGCGCGGCCCACAGTGCTTTCTCGGGTACGTCGATCCGTCGCTCGACGTCGACGCCTTCGATTCCCAGGGGTGGTTTCGCACCGGAGACCAGGGTTATGTCGACGGTGCGGGCAACGTGTTCGTCACCGGACGGATCAAGGACGCGATCATCCGCAATGCGGAGAACATCTCCGCCCTGGAGATCGAGAACGTCCTGGCGGCGCACCCCGACGTGCTCGACGTCGCGGTGATCGGGGTCCCCGACGCGCGCACCGGGGAGCGGGTCTGCGCCGTGGTGGTGGCGCGTCCCGGTGCCGACCTGTCCCTGCCCGCGCTCTCCGAGCACTGCCGGGCCCTCGGACTCAGCAGACACAAGTCGCCCGAACGCCTTGAGTTGGTTCCGGCGTTGCCGCGCAACTCGACCGGCAAGGTGCTGAAGACAGAGCTGCGGACCATGTTCGCCGTCGCCAATGGGCCGGTCGGTCCAGGAAGGTAGTGCTGTGCTTCTCGACATCCGTGATCTGGCATCCGATCCGGCCGCGTACGCCGCTGAGTTGCAACGCCGTTGGGGTGGCCTGCTCAGCTACCGCTACATCGGCCGCAACCACGCGTCGATGAACGTCGGCCCCGTCGATGACACGGTCAGCGTCCGCCACGACATGCGCGACGCAACCGGCGCAATCCTGCTCGGCGTGTACGGCATCGCTTCGCCCGAAGGCGGTTTGATCTCCGATCTCGAGGCCGTCCCGAATCCGGTGGTGCACTCCTGCCAGATCATCGATCACGGCGGCGACGTCTCCCGGTTCGAGGTGCGCACCGAAGACCTCAAGCGAGGGCAGCGCATGTCCTACAGCCGATCCCTCATCGTCGACGCCGACAACCCCGACCGCGTCCTCGCCATGACCGAAGGGCAGGGCGTCACCATCGGGGTGCCGCCGGACGGTTTGCAGAAGATGGAGGTCGAGCCGATCGAGGTGGTGGATTCGCCCGATCTGCCGCCACTGTGGCAGGTGTTCGGAGGGCGTCAGGTCGATGACCTGACGTGGGTGCTGCCCGAACTGTCCACCGAGCTGGCATCGCCGGACGCCGCGCTGCATGTCGGTCCGCAGTTCGTCATGACCGAGACCGCCGCGCGTGCGGGCGTGATCGCCACGGTCGGATCAGACGCCGTCACCGGCACGTCCTCGCACACGATGTTCCTCGCCCGGGGCAAGACAGGCCCGTTCCGCTTCGTCACCGAGGTGGCGGCAGGTTCGGGGACCACGGTCGCGGCGAGGACACTGGTCTACGACGACGGGTCGGCGCAGAAGCTGATCACTGCGGCGACGCACGTGTTCAAGCGCGAAGGCTGATCGACCCGCAACCGGTCCAGTGTTCCTTCCGATCACCTGTGCGCCAGCACTGCGAGTTCGCGTTTGACCACCTTGCCCACGTCGTTGCGCGGAAGCCGGTCGACGAACACGACGCGGGCTGGGACACGGTACGGCGTCAGACGTTCCCGGCACCATGCCACGAGGTCGCTCTCGGTCACCGAATCGTCGGTTCGTGCGACGAACGCCCACGGCACCTCACCGAGGCGTTCGTCGGCCACACCGACCACGGCCGCCTCCCGAACCCCGTCTGCGGACAACAGGACATCCTCGACTGTGCCTGGGAAGACCTTCAGACCACCACGATTGATCATGTCCGAGACTCTGCCGTCGAGCCACAGGAAGCCGTCTTCGTCGAACCATCCGAGGTCACCGGTATGGAACCAACCGTCCTCGGTGAGCCGGTCGAGGAAGGCCGGGTCGATCTTGCGTGCCGCGGTGGTCGGGGTCCGAACCATCACTTCGTCCTCGGCGATCGACACGTCGATCCCGGGCAGCGGCCGCCCGACGGAGCCCAGTTTCACGTCGCCCCATTCCCGGGCGTCCGCCGCCGACCACCCGACGACCTCACCGCCGAGTTCTGTCTGGCCGTACGAGTTCAGCACCAGCACACCGAACTTGTCCCGGAACCTGGCCGCGTGCACGGGCGACAGCGGCGCCGTGATGGAGCGCACGATCTTCAGCGGAGAGAGGTCGGTGACGTTCTCGTCGTGCAGCACCATGGTCAACGCCGCGGGCGGCAGCACAGTCGAGCGCAGTTGATGCCGTGCCACCAGAGCGGCGAAGTCGGATGGGGAGAACCGGTCCATCAGCACGACACCGGAACCGGCCCGGAACGCGAAGAGGATCTGGTAAATGCCGGCCCACAGGGACAACGACAGGGGCACGAGGTTGGGCATCGGCGCCTTGTCCGAAGGCCGTGCCGCGGACTTGGAGCCGCGGAGTTTGGCCAGCAGGCGGTCGATGAGATCGACGACGGTGGCGTGGCGCAAGGGGACGGGCTTCGGTGTACCTGTCGTGCCGGAGGTGAACTGCAGCAGCGCGACATCCTCGTCGTAGCACCGAGGGTCACTCGGCATCTCGGTGCCGGGCGTGACGTGCCACCGCAGTTTCTCCCCGGTCACCACCGGCAGTCCGAACTCAGAGAACCGGTCCGCGAGCGCCGGTGTGGTGATCACCGTGACCGGTCGAAGCGTGGCGAGCTGATCGGTCAGCTCGGCCTCGGCCGCGCGCGGGTTGAGCGGGGTGTAGACACCGCCCGCGGTCCAGGTGCCGAACAACGCGGCGACGGTGGTCGCGTCGTTGGGCAGCATCGCGGCGACGACTCGCCCCGTCTGCAGTCCGGTTTCCGTCAGCACCGTCGCCAGCCGCTGAGAACTGATGCGCAACTCCGCACTGGTGACGTCGGAGGCCAGTGTGTGGACAGCGACGTCCGGCAGCCCGTCGAGGAGCTCGGCGAGGCTCACGAGCTGCCCTCCAGCGGCGCCCATTCGGGGGCGCGTTTGTCCGCGAACGCGCGGGGACCCTCGTCCTGGTCCGGATGTCCCCACATGGATGTGAGGTGCTTGGCGCCCTCGCGGCAGGCGTCGGTCAACCCGTACTCCAGCGCACCCCACAGCGCACGCTTGGTGGCGCGCATGGCCGCCGGTGAATTCCGGGCTATCGTCTCGGCGAGTTCCTGGGCGACGTCGCGCAACCGTTCCGGTGGATCGACGATCTGGCTGATCATGCCCAATTCGTAGGCGCGTTGCGCCGTGAGTCGCTCGTGGCCACCCACGAGGGCCATGCGCAGGACCGCCTCGGCGGGGATCTTGCGCATGAGTGCGATGGTTTCCAGAGCGCTCACCTGGCCGATCGACACATGCGGATCGACGAAGGTGGCGTCGGATGCGGCGATGACGATGTCGGCGTCGGCGACCCAGTGCAGGCCGCCGCCCGCGCAGACACCGTTGACCGCTGTGATGACCGGCTTGCTCACGTTGCAGTGCCACGCAGTGAGTTTGAGGTCGAGCGTTCGCAGAATCTCCTGGAACTGCAGGATGCCCTCGGCGTCGAGTTCATCGACGTCGGCTCCCACCTGGAACGCCCGCCCGTTACCGGTGTGCACGATGACCCGCACCGCCGGATCGGCGTCGAGTTCCGCCCAGGCTCTGGGGAATTCTTCACGCATGACGACGTCATAGGCGTTGAGCCGGTCGGGACGGTTGTTGATGATCCATCCGACCGGACCGCGCCGCTCGACGACGAGCCGTTGATAGGTCACTTCACCTCCACACATCTCTGCCACTGCGGGCTGCGTCTCTCGCGCCACGCGCGCACGCCCTCGGCGCGATCAGGGTGATCGAGCAATCGCCGGATGTCCTCGGCCGCCGCACCTCTGGCCTCAGACAAGCCGATCTCCAGGGAACGCCACAGGGCCTTCTTGGTGGCGCGCATGGCGGTGGGGGAGTTGGCGGCGACGGCCTTCGCCAACTGCGCGGCTGAGCAGAGCAGGGCGTCATCGGGCACCACGTCAGAGACGATTCCGAGTTCCCGGGCCCGCCGCGCGGAGATGCGTTCGCCCTTGCCGCACAGCGTCATCCGGAGAATGGCTTCCATCGGGGATTTCCGCATCAGGGTGATGGCCTCGTAGGCGACCGCCTGTCCGACCGACACATGTGGGTCCACGAATGACGCACCTTCGGCGGCGATGACGATGTCGGCGTCGGCCACCAGATGCAAACCGCCGCCGGCGCACACGCCGTTGACCGCGGCGATGACGGGCTTGCAGACGCCGCAGTGCCAGGACGAGATCTTCAGCGTGGCGTCCCTGGTGCGGCGGGAATGCTTGCGCATCGCCGCCTTGTCCCGGGCCACCTGCACGACATCCATGCCGGTACAGAACGATCTGCCGTTGGCGGTGTTGACGATGACCCGCACATCCGGATCGGCATCCAGTTGGTCCCACGCCCGTTCCAGTTCGTCGAGCATCAGAGCGTCGAAGGCGTTGCCGGCTTCCGGTCTGTTCAGCGTCAGCCAGCCGATGCCGTCGGCCACTTCGACGACGAGCCGCTCGTAACCCGTCATGAGCGAGGAATGTCCTTCCACGGCTTGCCCTTCCATGGGTCGGGTTCCTTGGGGAGGCCCAGCACGCGTTCACCCAGGATGTTCTTGTTGATGTCGGTGGTTCCGCCCTCGGTGCCGTTGGCCAGGCTGCGCATCCAGCCCTGTACCTCACGTGGCAGGTGGTCTGCTCCGTCTCCGGGTTCCCACGCCAGCGCCGCGGTCCCGAGCAGGTCGACCATGACGTTCTGGATCTGTTGATTGAGGGTGGCCTGATGCACCTTGCCGATCGACGACGCCGCACCCGGAGACTCTCCGGCCGCGAGCGCCGCCCGCACGCGCGTGTTGGTCCAGCCGCGAATCTTCTCCTGTGCCCACAGGTGCATCACCTTGCTGCGGACCACGGGGTCGCTCCAACGGCCCGTCTGCTGTGCGAGCGTGATGAGTCGCTGCGCGCTGGAACCGCCGAGCCGCCCCATGCCGCCAGAACCCGAACCGGAGACCATCTGCCGCTCGCTGGAGAGGGTCGAGGCGCTCACCCGCCAACCGTCGTTGATCTCGCCGACCCGATGCGCGTCGGGCACCCGCGCCCCGTCGAGGAACACCTCGTTGAACTCAGCCTCGCCGGTGATCTGGCGCAGCGGGCGTACCTGTACGCCGGGCTGGTGCATGTCGAGCAGGAAGTAGGTGATGCCCTTGTGTTTCGGTTGGTCCGGATCGGTGCGGGCGAGCAGGATGGCGTAATCCGCCTCGTCAGCCCAGGTGGTCCACACCTTCTGGCCGGTGATCACCCAGTCGTGGCCGTCGCGGACAGCCCGCGTCGCCAGCGACGCCAGATCCGAACCGGCGCCGGGTTCGCTGAACAGCTGGCACCATTTCTCCTCGTTACGCACGATCGGGGGCAGGAATCGCAGCCGCTGTTCTTCGTTGCCGTGGCTGAACAGTGCCGCGGCGGCGTTGTTGAGTCCCAGCGGGTTGAGCCGGGTCAAGCGCAGCGGGGCCAACACCGTGTCGACGGCGCGTGCGGTCTCGTTGCTCACGCCCAGGCCGCCGTACTCCGCCGGCCACGTCGGCATGACGAGTCCCGACTCCGCGAACACGGGATACCACTGTCGGTACTCGGCCGGACTGCGCACGGACCGCAGCGTTTCGGGTCCCGCGGCGGCCGCAGTGCGCCACGCTTCGGGGACATGGGTGCGCACCCACTGCTCGACCGCTGCGACTGCGTCGGCGGTACCGGTGGATTCGTCAATCGTCAACTGGGTCATGAATCTCCGTCAGCGGCCCTGGAACTCCGCGTCGCGTTTCTCGCGGAAAGCGGCCAGTCCTTCCTTGAAATCCTCGCTTCGGCTGGATAGTTCGAGTGCCATCGCCTCGTTGTGCAGATGCCGGTCCAGATCCAGACCGTTGCCGCTCTGCAGCAACCACTTGGTCAGGCCGAGCGCGACGGTCGGAGCCTTGGCCAGTGTGCCCTCGAGCTGTGCTGCTGCCGTGTCGAGTTCGGCCGGGGGGTGGGCGCTGTGCACGATGCCCCACTGCGCAGCAGTGCTGCCGGAGATCTCCTCGCCCAGCATCAGCAGTTGACGGGTCCGCACCATGCCGATCAGGCGGGGCAGCAGCCATGCCGCGCCACTGTCCGGGGTGAAGCCGCGCGCCATGAACGGTTCCCAGAAGCGCGCATCGTCGGCGGTCACACAGAAGTCGGCGGCCAACGCGATGTGAAAACCCAAACCGGCTGCCCAGCCGCGGACCACCGCGATGATCGGCACCTGTGTCTCGAGCATCAACGGGATCAACCGGTTGGCTTTGTTCGGCAGCCGGCGCTGGGTACTCCCGACGCGCGGCTTACGCGCGGACTTGGCGTTGTTGGCGACCAGGTCCGAGCCGGCGCAGAAGTCCGGCCCGTCGGCCTGGATCCGGATGACGCGGACCGACTCGTCGATCCCCGCAGCGGCCAGGTGCGCGATCATGGCATCGAGGATGACGTCGTCGACGGCATTGCGGCGCTGCGCCCTGTCCAATGTCAGCTCGAGTACCGGTCCCCGATGGTCGGCGCGTAGGCCGGGCACATCCTGATAGGGCATGGCGGTCAGCGCTCCGCGAACTGGGCGGAGACCGCGTCCAGAAGCTCGGTCAGATCCGTGGCGTCGCCGGGCGGCTCGGGCAGCCGGACAGGACCGTGCGCGCGGCTGGGCAGCAGGATGGTGGCGTGCGCAGGCACCGTCACCTGGCCCCGCTGGTTGGTCGCGGCGAGTTCGAGATCGACTGCGGGACGCCCACCGTCTGCGAGGTACTTGCGCACCACGGTCCCGGAGATCGTGTGGAGATCACCCACGTAGTTGAACAGGCGGAACTCGCACTCGAGCTTCCACAGCCAGGCGTCGTCGCCCATCCAGTCTGTGCACAGGTGGATCAGCCAGGTCTCGCGCATGCGGCCGTAGTCGAACGTGGTCGGATTGCCGGCGTTGCGTGCCGCGATCGGATCCCAGTGGACACGCTGTTGGACATCGGGCACACCGTGCTCGTTGGGTGTGTAGAAACGGGGGATGCGCTGCCGGTTCCGCCACGCCAGGCCCAGCGGGCGCACGCCGTACATGCCGGTGCCCATCCCGACGTGCCAGCACACCATGTCGGTGACGGTCAGGGGGCCTTTCGTCAACGGACCGACGGGATCGCCCTCGCCGACGTCCTCCCACCACCGCGGCTCCGCTCCACGGCGCACTTCACGCGCATACCGTTCGTCGATGTCGAGGATCTCTTCCGGACTCCAGACCTTAGGCTCGACCGCCTCGTACTTCTTCTTGCCCCGAGCCCTGCTGCGTTCGGTGCGGATCATGTTGCGGTACTGCCCGCCGAGCAGCGTGCCCTCGTCGTCGCGGAACACCTGAGCGGACCACTCGTGGACGGCGCGCTCGGCGAACTCACTGCTCTTGTCCAAGGCGGCGACCAGCGCGTTGCGCCGGAACACCCGGTGGCCGGCGCGCAGCGGTGCCCACCACTCCCGCGAGGACGACGCGAAGAACGCGTGCACGCCCCGCAGCGGGTCGCCTTTGGTCAGCGCACGTTCCTCATCCGAGAGCACGGGCACCTCGTCCTCACCGATCAGCGTGTCGCCTCCGACCAGCGGGGGTGGCGCGATCGACTGGCCCCACACGGACCGGGCGGCGTATTCCGGGTCGCCCCACAGCGGGTTGGCGTCCCCGTAGCTTTCCGCGACGTGCCGGAACGCGTCCTCACCGGGGCGGAAATAGTGGGGCGGTTGTGGGTTCGCGACGGGGATGCCGATCGTGGCCCGCAGCCGTGCCAGTCCCTCGTCGGTGATCTGGCCCGTCTCTGTCAGGGAGCCCGCCATTCACTGCCTCCTCGAGTGGCCCGCCACGGGTCCTTCTGCGTGGCCCGCCACGGTGCCGGACCAAGGTGGAAATTAAAATACCCGAAAAGCGGAAATGCCGTTAACGCCGACAGGTTGAAAGGTGCGCAGAGGTGAATGCAGAGAGGCTGGGGATCGTCGTGGACGTCGGCGACGACGGCGTGCAGAGAATCACGATCGATCGCGCCGACGTCGGTAATTCGTTGTCCCCGAAGGCACGCGACGCACTGACCGACGCTTTTCGCCATGCCCACGACAACGCCGCGGTCCGCGCGGTGCTGCTGACCGCAGCGGGAGACCGGCACTTCTGCGCGGGAGCGGGAGTGGCAGCGCAAGACTCTGCCACACCGTCGCCGCAGCGGCGGCCCGGTGACATCGCGCGCATGCTGCAGGACGGCTACCAGCGCCTGGTGGCCTCGGTGCTGGACTGTGACAAACCGGTCGTCGCCGCGGTCAAGGGCGCGGCGGCGGGCGCCGGGGCGAGCCTGATGCTGGCCTGCGATCTGGTGGTGATGTCGCACGAGGCGCGCCTGGTCCAGGCCTTCGTGCATCGCGGAATCCTGCCGGATTCCGGAGCCGTTCACCTGCTGACCCGGATCGTCGGACTGCGCAGAGCCACCGAGCTCCTGATGCTCGGTGAGCCGGTGGACGCCGCGACATGTGAGCGAATGGGGATCGCGAACCGCGTTGTGGCACTGCAGGACACCGACAGCACGGCCGAGGCCCTCGCGGCTCGCCTGGCGGCAGGTCCGACCGTCGTACTTTCGTTGACCAAGCGCCTGCTGTCGGTGTCCTCGGAGTCTGGGCGCGAGCGGGCGTTCGAGCAAGAGGCCTGGGCAGCCGAAGTGGTGTCGCACACCGCGGATCTGCAGGAAGGCTTGATGTCGTTCGCCGAGCGTCGGAAGCCGCGATTCCAGGGCTTCTGACTCATCCGGTCGCCGGACCGCCCCGGACCGTGAACATCGACGTGTCGTCGATGCGGTCGATGTTCTCGGCCACCGTCTCCGCCGTGAGACCGCTGTCCTCGATGCCCGTGGTCACGCCGACGAAAACGCGCGAGACCTTGCCCGCTCCGACCGAGTAGATGTGCGCCGTACGCTCGCAGCTGCGATGCGCGAGGTACACGACGACCGGGGTGACCAGCTCGGGGTCCATGGCCTTACCGGCCTCGCCCATGATGTCTTCGGTCATACGAGTTCTGGCGATCGGAGCGATCGCGTTGACGGCGATGTTGTTGCGGGCGCCCTCGATCGACAGGACGTGCATCATGCCGATCAGGCCCATCTTCGCCGCGCCGTAGTTCGTCTGTCCGAAGTTTCCGAAAAGCCCGGTCCCCGAACTTGTCTGGATGATGCGCCCGTAACTTTGTTCGCGCATCACCGGCCACACCGCCCGGGTGACGTTGAAGGCGCCGGTGAGGTGGACGGTGAGCACGGCGTCGACCTGCTCGGCGGTCATGTTCTTGAAAGCGGCATCGCGCAGGATGCCCGCGTTGTTGACCAGGATGTCCACTCGCCCGTAGGCATCCATCGCGGTCTCGACGATGGCCGCGCCGCCCTCCTCGGTGGCCACCGAGTCGACATTGGCGACCGCGGTGCCGCCCGCGGAGATGATCTCGTCGACAACGGCTTGCGCTGCCGATGCCGATGCGCCGCTACCGTCGACGGCGCTTCCCAGGTCGTTGACGACCACCCGAGCGCCTCGGCATGCCAGCTCCAGGGCGTGACAGCGGCCGAGCCCGCCGCCCGCGCCGGTGACAATCGCTACCTGGTCTTCGAATGTGAGTCGCTCCATGGCTGAGAGGTTACATTTACATCGAAGAGAATAAGCATTTGCATCGGAGGAATGTGTCATGCCGGACCCGACCGGGCTGCTTGCCCCGGCCAAGCTGAGAGCAGAGGCGCTCCGGGAGCGGTACCGGCGGGCCGGGCACTGGTCGGGCAAACCCGCAGACGCCGTCCGGTTCACCGCCGAGCGGTATCCGCAGCGGACGGCTCTACAGGAGCGGGCACGGAGGCTGTCGTACGCCGAACTCGACGAGCTGATCGACCTCGCGGGTCACGAAATGCTCGAGGCAGGTGTGACACCAGGAAGCCCCGTGGTGATCGTGGCGGGGAACGATGTCGATTCGGTGGTGGCGATCCACGCCGCACTCCGGATCGACGCGACCGTCCTCCTGGTCGCGCGCAGTTCGGGAACTGCGGCTGTGCGGGATGTGCTGGTGCGTACCGATGCGCAGTATGCGATTGCGCCTTCGAGCAGCACCGCCGACGAGTTGTCCGACAGTTGCACATGGATCACGGTTCCGGCCCGCGGCCGGCTTCCCGTGCGGGTGTCGGCGCTCCGTCCCGAACGAGCCGCCGACGAACCGTCGTTCGTGTTGTACACGTCGGGCACCACGTCACGGCCGAAGGGTGTCGTGCATTCGGTCAGCACCCTGGCCAAGGCGTCACGGAACTACATCGCAGCGGCCGGTCTGAGCGCCGGCGACAGCATCTTCCTGATCAGTCCGCTGGCCTCGGTGACCGGCGTTCTCCAGGCGCTCTTCATCGGGCCGATGCTGGCTGCGCCCGTGGTGCTCGAGGACCGGTGGGACCCCGGTGCCACCTGCGAGTTCCTTCTGGACTCACGGGCCACCTGGTACGGAGGCCCGGACCGCCTCCTCGACAGGTTGCTCGACGAGGTGAGCGCCCGGGAAAAGGTGGTCCCGCTGCGGGCGGTCTATCTCGGCGGTACCCAACTCGACCGGCGGATCGTCGAGCGGGTCGAAGACGAGTTCGGCATCGTGGTGATGCGCGCCTACGGGTCCTCAGAGGTGCCGGTCAGTACCTCCGGCCTGCGGACCGAACCCCGCGAGCTCCGCCACGCCGACGACGGCAGACCGCTGGCCGACGTCGAAGTGCGCGTCGGATCCGCGACCGAGCCGACCGAGTGCTGTATCCGGGGTCCGCACACCTTCCTCGGTTACACCGATATCGACGACGACGCCAACGCCTTCGACGGCGACTGGTTTCGCACCGGCGACGTCGCCGACTTCGCCGACGGCCGGGTGCGCATCGTCGGGCGCATCAAGGACATCGTCATCCGCAACGGCATGAAGATCCCGGCCGCCGAAATCGACGAAGCCGTTCTCCGGATCCACGGTGTGCGCGAGTGTGCCGCGTACTCGGTCGCGGACGCGACGACGGGGGAGCGGCTGGCCGTTGCCGTCGTTCTCGACCCGGGTGCCGACCTGACTTTGGCAGAGCTGTCCGCCGCACTTGTGGCAGCGGGTCTACCCAAGTACAAACTGCCCGAGGAACTGGTGTTCTGGGAGCGTCCGCTGCCGCTCAACGCCAACGGGAAGGTCGAACGCAACACGTTGGCGCAGCGTTCGGCCGGTCTGCGCCGGGTGCTGGCCGACCGCCTGCACGCCGCACGCTAGCCGAATCGCGTCGGTGGGCTCACCGATCGGCCGGCACGAACACCGGCACGACGAAGCTGTCGTCTCCTACGTCGCGGAAGTCGAGCACCAGTTCCATGCCGGCCTCGAGATCCTCCGGTCGGCAGTTCTCGATGGCCGTCATCAACCGGGGGCCTTCCGCCAGGTCCACCATCGCCACGATGTACGGCACCCGGTCGGCGAAGGGCGCGGCGTTCTGATGGACGACGCTCCAGGTGTAGAGCGTCGCGCGGCCGACCGATGGGCGAAGCGAGACATCCTCACTCCAGCAGACCGGGCAGAACGGCCGTGCGTACAACGAATGTGCGCCGCAGACGCCGCACACGTTGACATACAGTGTGCGGTCCGCGACAGCGGCCCACCAGGTTTCGCTGTCGCTGTCGGTGATCGGCCGGTCCGGCGTCATCACGAGTCCCTCCCGAGGATCATCGTCGCGCTGTGGCTGAAGAACCCGCCCATGGCGTTCACGCACGCGAGCTGCGCGTCGTGTACTTGCCGCTCTCCGCACTCACCGCGCAGCTGTCGTACCGCTTCGACCATCAGGAACATGCCCCGCATGCCCGGGTGGCACGAGGCGAGTCCGCCGCCATCGGTGTTCGTCGGCAGCGCCCCACCGGGACGCAGGGCCCCGGACTCGATGAATTTTCCGCCTTCGCCTTTGGGGCAGAATCCGAGATCCTCGACGGTGAGCAGCACAGTGGCGGTGAACGAGTCGTAGAGCTGGCACACGTCGATGTCGGCGGGAGTCACCCCGGCCTGGGCGAAAGCGCGGGGTCCGGAGACCGCGGCGGCCGAGGTGGTGAAGTCACCCCATTCGCTCATGCTGACGTGGGAGGCGGCGTCGGCCGCCCCGAGGATCCAGATGGGCTCCTTGGCGCAGTCCTTCGCGACCCGCTCCCCGGCCAGGACGACGGCGCCGCCTCCGTCGGTGCGCAGACACACGTGCTTGGTGGTGAAAGGGTCGGCGATCATGGGCGCGGCTGCGACGTCGGCGCGGGTCAGACGGTCCCGTTCGAAGGCGTTGTCGTTCATGGCAGCCCACTCATGGGCCGCAACGGCGACTTCGGCGAGCTGATCGACGGTGGTGCCGTACTCGATCATGTGGCGCCGGGCGGCCATGGCGTACTTGGCGATGAGCGTGGCTCCGTATGGAGCCTCGTACTGCATCGCTCCGGCGGTGCCCATCGCGGCAACCGAACCCCGTTGCCTGCGCTTGACGTCGGATCGCGCGGTGGAACCGTAGGTGAGCAGGGCGATATCGATCTCGCCGTTGGCGATCGCCGCCGCGGCGTGGCCGGCCATCACCTCCCACGACGAACCGCCGGTGTTCGTGGCATCGACCCAAATCGGACGCAAGCCCAGGTATTCGCTGACCTCGAGGGGCGGCAGCAATGCGCCGTGACCCCCGAAACCGTCGATGTCGTTCTTGGTCAGACCAGCGTCGGCGATGGCTCGCCGGGATGCCTGCGCCATCAGAGCCATCGCTGTCTTGTCCGGCACCCGGCCGCAGTCCGACAGGCCCGCTCCCACGATCGCAACCCGGCTCCTTGGCATGACTCATGTTAAACACACCGATAACGACGTTTACGAACAGATGGAATGCCGGTTCTCGTTCGGCTAGCTTGGACGCGTGCAGGGATCCTTAAGGGACTTGTTGCGTGGTGACCGGCTGGTGCTGTGCCTGGCTCTGCTGAACTCCCGGACTCCGGATGTGCCGGCAATCGCGGCGGCCTGCGGCTACGACGCCATCTATGTCGACCTCGAGCACACGACGACATCGCTGGAAACAACTGGAATGCTGTGCTCGAGCGCTCTGGGGGCGGGTATCGCGGGCTTGGTGCGGGTGCCGTCGGACGATCCCAGTCTCATCGCGCGCGTACTCGACAGTGGAGCCAGTGGAGTCATTGTGCCGCACGTCGATTCGGCAGCGCAGGCCCGCGCTGTTGTCGATGCGGCACGGTTTCCGCCGGTAGGGCGACGCTCGATATCGGGACCGAACGCCTTGAGCGGATACCAGCCCCGGCCGGCGCCGGAGTTGACCGCAGTCCTAGAGAGTCGCACCGTCGTCGCCGTCATGGTCGAATCGCCGGCCGCGGTGGCCGACATCGACGCCATCGCCGCGGTGCAGGGCGTGGACATGGTCCTGATCGGCCCGAGCGACCTCACCGCCGAGATGGGAATTCACGGCGACTACGAGAATGAACATTTCCAGAATGCGGTAAAGTCCGTTGCAGCGGCTTGTCGAAACCACGGCGTCGCGCTCGGAGTGGCCGGGATCAAGTCCCTCGACCTGCTGGAACGCTTCGTGGACCTCGGTCTGCGGTTCATTTCGGCCGGCACCGACGTGGGAATGATGTCGGAAGCGGCCACGACGCGTGCACAAGCGCTCCGTGCACTCGGTGGTAGCCCGCCGATGACACCCAGCGCCGATGTCATCCAGAACTGAAACCGTGCCAGGACACCAGGAGGACGGATGCCCACCGCGATCTACACCCGAACAGTCACCGACTCGATGGCGTGGACAGGCGCCGACTTCACCAGCAAGGAGGACTTCTGTTTCGACCTGTCCTCCCGCAACGTGGCAGCGCTGGAGTCGATCCTGGCCAAGACGGCGCACAAGGACCGGGACGACATCACCTTCGACGACGTACACCATCCCGATCTGGACGACGATCTGGCGCGGCTGTATCGCGACCTGATGTTCGGCAAGGGCCTGGCCTGTGTGCGTGGCTTTCCGGTCGAGCAGCACTCGATCGAGGACCTCGAACGCATCTACTGGGCGTTCTGCTGGCACCTCGGCTACCCCGTGTCGAACAACTCCTTCGGGCATCGCCTGGTGCGGGTGCAGGAGGAGATCCTGCCGAACGGCGTCCAGCCGGCTCGTGGCACCAAATCCAGTGCCGAACTGGCGATGCACAACGATGCTGCAGACATCCTGTCGCTGCTATGTGTGTACCCGGCGTTGCGCGGCGGGGAAAGCCAGTTCGCCAGCGGTCCCGCCGCGCACAATCGGATTCTCGCCGAACGGCCCGACCTGCTCGACGTGCTCTATCAGGGTTTCCCGCACCACCGGCGCAGTGAACAGCCCGACGATCAGCCTGACGTCACACCCTATGACGTCCCGGTCTTCTCCCAGATCGACGGCCGGATCTGTATCAACTTCACCTACAGCAGCATTCTGCCCGCCATGAAAACCCTCGGCCGGGAGTTCACACCGAAGCAGGAGGAAGCCATCGAGTTGCTCCGGAACATCCTCGTCGAGCAGCAGGTCGAGTTCCGGCTCGAGTCCGGGGAAGCCGCGGTCGCCAACAACTTCGCGATGTGCCACTCGCGGTCGGACTTCGTCAGCGCGAACGACCCCAAGAAGGCGCGCTGCTTCCTGCGCGCCTGGATGGAGGTCCCGCTCGAGGACCGCCGCCTGCCGCAGGGCCGGGAGTACTTCCACATGGAGAACAAGGATCTGCGGTTGGGCTATGACCCGGTCGAGGGCCGGGACGGTGCGATCGCCCGCAACGACTACAAGAACGTCGACGCCGCTCTGGCCGATATGTTCAAGGCGGCGCAGGCCAAGCCCAAGCCGAAGTCGTGAGTGCGGGTCGGCGTCCCCGACTGGTCTTCGAACGGTGGACTGATCCCGTCGCCGGGGAGGTACTGGCACTGGCCGACATCGACGTCGTCAAGCTGGACCTCTCCGCGCCCGACGACCAGGGCTGGGCGGCAATGGAATCCGCGCACGGATATCAGGTCGCGACGCGCACCGATGTCGCCGGCTGCGCCGACGGCGCACAGTGGCTGGCCGGACCGGCGCTGGTGCGACGTTGCCGGAATCTCCTGGCGGTGTGTTCGGCGGGAGCCGGATACGACGTCATCGACGTCGACGCCTGCACCCGCGCCGGGATAGCGGTCTGCAACAACTCGGGCCCCGGCGCCGAGGCGGTGGCAGAGCACGCACTGGGTTTCATGCTCGATCTGGCGAAGAAGATCACGGTGGCCGACCGGGTGCTGCGCAGTGGGCCGGTCGGCGACCGACTGGCGCTGCGGGGCGGTCAACTGCTCGGCAAGACCCTCGGTGTCGTGGGTCTCGGTGCCATCGGTGGCAGACTCGTCGAACTCTGCGCGCCTTTCGACATGGAGGTTCTGGTCTTCGATCCGTACCTCGACGAGCTCACCGCGCAGGTCCGCGGGGTGCAATCGGTGTCTCTGGAGGAATTGTTGGAGCGCTCGGACTTCGTCCAGGTGACGTGTCCGCTCACCCGCGAGACCGAAGGGTTGATCGGAGCGCCCCAGTTCGCCGCGATGAAGCCGACGGCCTTCTTCATCACCACCGCTCGGGGACCGGTCCACGACGAGAGGGCCTTGCTCGACGCACTGGTCAGCGGCGGCATCGCCGGCGCCGGCCTGGACGTCTTCCACGAGGAGCCGCCGCGGCAGGACAACCCGCTGCTGCAGCTCGACAACGTCGTCGCCACTCCGCACACCGCGGGCATCACGGTCGAAGCCGCACGCGACATCGCCATCGCGACAGCTGATCAGTGGCAGACGATCTTCGACGGACGGATGCCACCGCGACTGCTCAACCCCGACGTCTGGCCGCTCTACTGCGAACGCTTCGAGGACATCTTGGGCGTGCGGCCGACCGCCATGGCCACAGATCGAGGAGCCTGAAGAAGTGACGACGTACGACACCATCGACTTCGAGGTTCGCGGGCACACCGCCTGTGTGACGCTGAACCGGCCCGAAGTCCTCAACGCGATCAACGACGAGATGATCGCGGAGCTGGCGCAGGTCTACGCCGAAGTCGAACGCTCACAGCAGATCTGGACAGTGATCGTCACGGGGGCCGGCCGTGCGCTGTGTGTCGGGGCGGACGTCAAGAAAGCCGCCGGTCACGACATGGAGAATGCGGCGGGCATCGACAACCAGGGCGAGCCGATCCTGAGTTCCATGCGTCAGTGGGATGCACCGCAAGAGGCCACGCCGCCGTGGCTGCAGATGACCAAGCCGATCATCTGCGCGGTCAACGGTATCGCGTGCGGAGCGGGGATGGACCTGGTCACCACCGCCGACATCACCGTCGCCTCGGAGCGGGCCACGCTGATGGATCCGCACGTGAGCATCGGCGTGACCTCGGGCCGCGAGGCAGTTCGGTTGGCGCGAATCCTGCCTTTGCCGGTCGCCATGCGGTTGGTGCTGATGGGCAAGCACGAGCGTCTCGACGCTCAGCGCTGCTACGACCTGGGACTCTTCACCGAGGTGGTGCCACACGACACCCTCATGCAGCGGGCCTGGGAGATCGCCGAGGTGGTGAATTCCAATGCGCCACTGGCGGTGAGAGGCTCACGGATGGCGGTGCGCAAGGGACTGACCCTGCCCATCTACGAAGCCGAACTCCTCGCGGAGAACTATCGCATGAAGGTGGCGTTGACCAAGGACGCGATCGAGGGACCCCGCGCCTTCCTCGAGAAACGTGAACCGGACTGGAAGGCCGTCTGAGGCCGCTACTGGCGCGGAAGCCCCAGTCCACGCTGGGCGATGATGGTGCGCTGCACCTCGCTGGTACCGGCATAGATGGTGGTGCCCAACGCGAAGCGCATCGTGTGGTCGAACCGTCCCCGCTCTGGCGCGGTCGGATCGAGGTAGCTGCGCAGCGCGTCGGGACCCACCATCTCGACGACATCCTGGCTCGCGCGTTCGAGCGCCTCGGTGCTGAACACCTTGGACATCGGACCTTCTGCCACCGGGATGCGTCCCTGCTCGATCATCCAGACGCAGCGGCGTTGCAGCAGCATCGACACCTCGTGTTCCATGGCCACCCGTGCGATGCGGCGCCGCACGTCGGGTTCGTGCATGGGAGGTGCACCGCCGGTGGTGGCCGGTATGGTGGTCGCCCAGTGCTCGGCGTGATGGAGTAGGCGTTCCAGGTGTGGACCCCACCCGGAGGCGTGTTCGTCCTGCAGGGACAAGCTGAGGACCTGCCAGCCACCGTCGACCTCACCGACACGCCACTCGTCTGCGATCCGCAGATCGCTGAAGAAGGTGATGTTGGTCCGTTCCCCGGAAAGCGTCCACACGGCCTGGGCCTCGAATCCCGGCGTCGTGCACGGGACCAGGAACATGGTCAGACCCTTGTGGTTGGGCTTGCCCGGATCGGTGCGGGCAAGCAGGAAGATGTAGTCCGCGATGTGGCCGTTGGTGGTGAACATCTTCGATCCGTTGACGACCCATTCGTCGCCTTCCCGAACTGCCTTGGTGGCTGCGGCCGCGACATCGGATCCGCATTCGGGTTCGGTGAAACCGAGCGCAATGGTGATCTCGCCGCGGAGGGCCCCGGCGAGGATGCGATCCTTCAGCGTCGGTGTACCGATCTCCCGGATGATCGACGCGACCATCCGCGTGGTCTCGGAGAGGTAGACCGGTGCGTCGAAGCGCATCATCTGCTCTTTGAGCACCTGGGCGTCCCAGTGGTTTCGGTTCTGCCCGCCGAACTCCTCGGACCAGTCCGGCGCGAAGTAGTGCTTGTCGACCAGTCCCTTCGCGAAGTCGTCGTCATGTGCGACGCCGCTGCGGTACACGCGCTCCTCGAAGTCCGGGGCCAGCACTTCCTCGAGGTGTGCAGCGACCTCGTCGCGATAGGCCGCGGTGGCGGCATCGAGTTGAAAGTGCATGGCGGAGCCCGATCTGTGGTGGGTGGCGTAGCGAGCCTGCTGCAACAGCCGATAATGATACTCTCAGAACTGAGAACAAGCATATCCGTATGTGACAGGACGGAACTCGTGGACCTGAGTCTTTCCGACGAGCAGCAGCAGCTCGTGGATTCTTTCGCCGCACTGTACGCGCGGCAATCGTCGTCGCAGCGCGTCCGCGCCGCCGAGCCGCTGGGATTCGACCGGGAGCTGTGGCAGGCGCTGCGCGCGACGGGTGTCATCGAGATGGCCCTTGACGAATCCGACGGCGGATGGGGTGCCACGGTCGCAGATCTTGCGCTGATGGCCGAACAGTCCGGCCGCGCCCTGGCGTCCGCGCCGGTGATCGAGGCCCAGGTCGCCGCACGCACTCTCGCCGGCGCGCGCGCCTCCGAGCTGCTCTCCTCGGTGCTTGACGGACGTCGTCTCGTCACCTTCGCGCCGCGCGCGGGCAGCGGCGCCACGCTGACGATGGTTCCGGCGGCCGCGGTCGCGGACACAGTCGTCGCGCTGGTCGACGCACGCCTGCTCGCCATCCCCGTGGCCGCCGGGGGACATCCGGTGGCCAACCTCGGATCCATGCCGTTGACGGACGTGACCATCGGCGCCGACGCCGCCGTCCTCGCCGAGGGGGAGCACGCCGCACAGCTGTACTCCGATGCGCTCGACCTGTGGCTCACCCTGACCGCCGCGGCCCTGGCCGGCGCCGGCGCCAAAGCGGTCGAGATGGCAGTCGAGTACGCGAAGCAACGCCATGCCTTCGGCACGCCCATCGGGGCTTTCCAGGCGGTCTCGCATCCATTGGCAGACAGTGCGACCGCTGCCGACGGGACACGACTTCTCGCTCTGAAGGCCGCGTGCGCGTTCGACGACGAGCCCGATCGCGTCACAGAACTCGCGGCCATGGCGTTCGCGTTCGCCTACGAGACGGCTCGGGACGCGACCCGTCGCAGCCTGCACATCCACGGCGGCTACGGGTTCGGCATGGAGGGCGACATTCAGCTGTACTACCGCCGGGTCCGTGGCTGGGCACTGGTCTTCGGCGAGCCGAACGTCGCGCTGGATCGCGTCGCCGACGCTCGTTATGGGACTGTGCCGGCCTGACCGCCGCGCGGCATCAGGATCGCGAAGGTCAAGGTCGCGCGTGCAGCCTGGCGGTCGCCGCCGAGGTCGAAGACATCGACGGCCACGACGATCGTGCGGCGGCCTTTCCGGACCAGAGTCGCGACCGCCCGTGCGGGGCCTTCGACGATCGGGGCCAGATAGTGGATCGTCATGTCTGCTGTGCCGACGCCATCAGCGGCACCGGCGAGCGCGGCGGCCAGTCTTCCCCCTGCTATATCGATCAGCGTCGCTACCAGACCGCCCTGCAGTGCACCACGAACGTTGGCCAGGTCGGGGCGGTTGTGCAGATCGACGATGACGGTGGCTTCGGTCTCGATGACGTCGTAGAACGGCAGATCGGCGAAGAGGTGACCGGGGATGGTGACCGGCATCGGTTGTGGCTCAGGTAGATCAACTGCTCTGAGTTCTGTCACGACTGAGCTCGGACCTGGTCCTTCACCGCCAGTACCACCGGCGGCGCATCGCGCCAATCGGGGACACCGTTCTCCGGCCCGGCGGTCGCGCGACCGTCTTCCCGTACCTGCGACCAATGCGAGTGGTTGAGTTGATGCAGGGTGAAGCACGCTTGCAGGGAGTTGTAGAAACCCATGTTGTCCTGGGTCTGATTGACCGACTCCTTGATCAACAGCGCAGCCACGGTGGGAACTTCGGCGATCCTGCGGGCCATCTCGAGTGTGCGTTCGGCCAGTTCCTCACGGCCGAACACCTTGCTGACCATTCCGAGCCGGTGCGCCTCGTGGATGTCGATGGCGTCGCCGGTCAGCATGAGTTCCTTGGCTTTGCGGGGGCCGAACTCCCAGGGGTGGCCGAAGTACTCCATACCGCACATGCCCAGGCGGGTGCCGACGACATCGGCGAATCGGACGTCGTCGCTACCGACGATCAGATCGCATGCCCACATGAGCATGAGCCCCGCGGAGAAAACGTCACCGTGGACCTGAGCGATGGTGATCTTGCGGAGATTTCGCCACCGCAGCGTGTTCTGGAAGAAGTAGTGCCACTCCTGCAGCATGGTCCGTTCCGCGCCCTCGCGGGTGCCGCCGTTGATCAGCATGGTGGGATGCTGGTCGGGACCGGGGCGGTATTCGGCTCGCGCCTGCTTGGACCCGATGTCGTGGCCCGAGGAGAACATCTTGCCTTCGCCGGCGAGGATGACGACGCGAACGTTGTCGTCGGCCTCCGCGGCACCGAACGCCTCGTCGAGCTCGACGAGCATGCCACGGTTCTGAGCGTTGCGCTGGTCGGGCCGGTTGAGTGAGATGCGCACGATTCGGCCATCGTCAAAGGTCTGCCACTTCAGGAACCGATAATCGCTCACTTCACTCCCTATTCGTGCCGGACGGGCATGTGGGCGCGAGAAGTGTTCTCACGCTCGGTGGTCACCGGGTCTCAGCTCAACCCGAAGAAATTCTTGGCGTTGGTGGACAACACTTTCCGCTTGGTGGCTTCATCCAGGCCCGCCGTGGCCTTGTTGGCCACATCGGTGCTGTGCGGCCAGTTCGTGTCATTGTGCGGATAGTCGGTCTCGAACATCAGCTGGTCTTCGCCCACGAGGTCGAGGATGCGGAAGGCGACGGGATCTCCGAAGGTGGAGAACCAGACCCGGCCGGGTACCTGGCTGCTCGGCGGTTCGGTGAGCAGCGGGTGGATACCGCCCCACGCCCGACGGTCTTCCCACACCTCGTCGACGCGCTGCAGGTAGTAGGGGATCCAGCCGGCCTGGGCTTCGGCGAAGGCGATCTTGAGCTTGGGGAACTGCTTGAGCTTGGCGGAGAACAGCCAGTCGACCAGTGCGATCGTGCAGTTGACCGCCATCAGTGCCGAGGTCACCACATGTGGCGAGTCGGGGGAGGACTTCGTCAGCGATGAGCTGGAGCCGATATGCAGCATGATGCCGACCTCGTTGCGTTCGCAGGCGGCAAAGAATGGATCCCAGTAGCCGCTGTGAATCGACGGTAGATCCAAGCGGGCTGGGAGTTCGGAGAAGCACACGGCGGGCATGCCTTTGGCGGCGACTCGCTCGACTTCGCGGACGGCGAGATCGACATCCCACAGCGGGATGATGCCCAGGGGAATCAAGCGGCCGTTGGAGCTGCCGCCCCACTCGTCGATCTGGAAGTCGTTGTAGGCCTGCACACACAGCAGGGCCAGGTCCTTGTCCTTGGCATGCAGGAAGCGCTGACCACAGAAGCGGACGAGGGTGTTGGGGAAGCAGGCGGATGCTTCGATGCCGGCGATGTCCATGTCGGCGAGCCGGTCCGCCGGCCGGTAGCACCCCGGACGCATCTCGTCATAGGTGATGGGGTCGGTGGTCAGCTCGTCGATTTCGTAACCCGCGGCCGCGCTGATCAGCGGGATCGGGATGATGGCGTCTTCGTAGTGCCAGATGTCGGCATCGCGACCGTCTTTGTCATCGATGAAGGCGACATCGGAAGTGACTGTGGGGTCCATGCGGCCGCGGTGTCGCACGATGCGCGGGCCGATATCGCGGTAGCGCTCGGGAAGTCGGCTCGTCCATAGATCAGCCGGCTCCACCAGATGGTCGTCTGGAGAAACGATCAAAATGTCTGCGCTCAACGCTGTACCCCTTCGACGACGGCTTCAGAGCTTGGAACCGACATAGTGATTTACGTATTCGAGAATGAGTGTTTTCAGAGTAGCGCATGGCGGTGAGCACGCGCCGACAGAACGTGCGTATGCGGTGAGAGGGCGTATTCTCGGACGCATTATGGCGGCGAAACGCGAAGTTGACGGAGACGGCGGCGGCACGCTCGAGATCCCCGGTGCCATCGCCGAAGATGCGCCGGCACCATGGCAACAGCGAACCATCGAGCGACGACTGAGCTCGGCGCGGGCACGAGCGCTGGCGCGCAGCTCACGATTTCTTGCGACGGCCCTGGAACTGGTCGAGGAATCTGGACGCGCCGATTTCACGATCCAGACGCTGATCGACCGGTCGAACCTCAGCCTCCGCGCGTTCTACCAGCATTTCGCAGGCAAGGACGAACTGATGCTGGCGCTGTTCGAGAACGTCACCAGTCGGTTCACCGAGAGCATTCGCCAAGAGGTCGCGGCAGCGGACCGGCCGATGGACAAGTTGGAGGCGTTCTGTCGAGGGTTTCTGTCCCGTGCCGAATCGTCGGAGGCGGTCGGTGGTCGCGTGATGACGATCTACAACCTCGGACTGGAGATAGAACGGCCCGAAGACTTCGCCAAGATCTGGGAGCCCCACCACAAGTTGCTGACCAAGATACTCACGGCGTGCGCACAGGAAGGGCTGGTCCGGCAGGACCTGTCGCCGGCCGCGCTGACCATCCTGCTGAACTCGACACTGACAGCACTCGCGCAGATCGGTGTCTTCCATCTCGGTACGAAGAACGCCAAGTTGAGTGAGGATCAGCTGTGGGAGTGGTGTCGACAGGCGGTGGCGCCGCCGGACGAGGATGCCGAGGCCACGAGCGCCACCGGCTGACCGGACCAGCGGAAGAAGGGCGCAGACGTGGATCTCCGTGAACATGTCGGTGCGGACAACGCCGCGCTGATCCTGTATCCGTCCGGGCGAAGCATCACGTTCCGAACTCTCGACGCACGAGCCAACCAGCTGGCACATTTCCTCCGTCGGGCCGGTTTGGTCCCGGGTGACACCGTTGCGGTTCTCATGGAGAACAACGAGCACATTCACGCGGCGATGTGGGCGGCGCGCCGGTCGGGGCTGTACTTCACATTGGTCAACATCCACCTGGCGGGACCGGAAGCCGCGTACATCGTCGACGACTGCCGCGCAAAAGCAATCGTGTCATCGCGCGCGATGCGCGATCTGTGTGAGCAGATGGCGCAGCACCTGCCGAACGGCCTGCCGGCAGTGGCACTGCTGGCCGACGACGACATGGACGGCTGGGAACGGTATCCCGACTGTGTGACCGGCGAGCCGACCGAGTTCGCGGCCGAGCAGTTCGAAGGCCAACTTCTGCAGTATTCCGCCGGCAGCACCGGGCGCCCGAAGGGCATCCGCCGACCGCTCGCGGAGGCGAACCTGGAGCGCCCGACCCTGCCCACGCCGGTCTTCACCGCGCTGGGCGTCGATGCCGGTTCCGTCTACCTCAGCCCCGCGCCGACCTACCACACCGCGCCGGCGATGTGGACGATGTCCGCCCAGGCCGTCGGTGCCACCACCGTGATGATGGAGCGGTTCGATGCTGCACTGGCCCTCGAGTGCATCGAGCGATACCGGGTCACCCACGCGCAGTTCGTGCCGACGATGTTCGTCCGCATGCTCCGGCTTCCCGACCGCGTCCGCAACCGTTTCGAACTGTCCAGCCTGCGGCGGGTCATCCATGCCGCGGCTCCCTGTCCGCCGGACATCAAACACCAGATGATCGAGTGGTGGGGGCCGATCATCGACGAGTACTACGGATCCTCTGAGGGAGCAGGGATTTCGCTGATCCGGGCAGAGGAGTGGCTCGAGCATCCGGGTTCGGTGGGACGGCCGCTACTCGGACGTCCACACATCGTCGCCGACGACGGCACCGAGCTGCCGCCGGGCCGGATCGGAGACATCTACTTCGAGGGCGGCTACGCCTTCGAATATCTCAACGATGCACAGAAGACCGCCGAGTCACGCTCCTCGCAAGGCTGGGTCACAGTGGGCGATGTCGGTTATGTCGATGAGAACGGTTACCTCTACCTGACCGACCGGCGACACAACGTGATCATCTCGGGTGGCGTCAACGTCTATCCGCAAGAGATCGAGAATGTTCTGATCAGCCATCCTCTGGTCGCCGACGTCGCGGTCTTCGGGGTGCCCGACGACGATCTCGGCCAAGCGGTGGTGGCAGTGGTCGAACTCGTCGACGGTGCGTCGGCCGACGAGACCGCGTCGACGGCACTGCTGTCCTGGGCACGGGATCGGCTCGCGCGGCACAAATGTCCGCGAACACTGGCTTTCGAAACCCGGCTGCCGCGCACGGATGCGGGCAAGCTGTACAAATCAGCGCTCATCCGCAAGCACTCGGCGATCAGTGCGCGTCCCACGTCTCGAGCACCTCGCGGGTCGTCGTGACCGTGGCCAGCAGCGTCAAGGTGTTGGCAATCACCGACTCGGCGTAGTCGCGCGGGTACCCGGCCACCGCGTCGCGCGGAAGCACGAACTGGTAGCCCCGGTTGACCGCATCCATGACGAAGTTGGTGATGGCAACATTGACTGAAACTCCCACTCCCACAATGGTTGTGATACCGAGATTGCGCAGAACGGAGTCGAGATCGGTGCCGGTCATCGGGCCGAGTCCGTGAGTGCGGGTCAAGACCAGATCCGACGGCTCGCCACCGAGTTCGGGCAGTACCGACGCTCCGGCACTGCCGGGTGACAGGTCGACGTCCATCGACTTTCCCGCCGCGAACAGACGCGCGTTGGTGTTGGAACCGCGCCCGTCGGGCCGGCGCTCGATGAGACAGTGCACGACGGTAACGCCGACTTCCCGGGCCGCGGCGACGAGCGACGTGATGTTGGGAATCGCCTCGCGGCGCGCCTCCTCGGCGAGCAACGGCAGCCCGGCCTGCTCACCGATCACGCCCCCCTGGCATTCCTGCGTCACAAGGGCGGTGGTGGCCGGGACGAGAAGCTGACGCAGGCTGGGGGGCGGCATAACGGCAGACCATATCGTGTGCCGTCGCGTTGTTTCCGGGAAGTTCGCGCAGAACAGGCACTTCGGAGAAGCGATTACCAACATACTCATGTAGGTAGAGTCGTGGTTCTTGGATCCGGATCGCGTATTCTCAACGGCATCATGAAGAAGAAAAACGGTACCGCCGACGGCTCCGGCGAGGAGCTCGAGATCGCCGACGCCGAATTGGGGATGCCCGGCACGTGGCAGCAGCGCACGATCGAGCGCCGACTCAGCGCTGCGAGAGCGCGCGCTCTCGCGCGGAGTGCCCGATTCCTGGCGACCGCGCTCGAACTGATCGAGGAATCCGGGCGCGCCGACTTCACCATCCAGACGCTCATCGACCGGTCCAACCTCAGCTTGCGCGCGTTCTATCAGCACTTCGCCGGGAAAGAAGAACTGCTACTCGCGCTCTATGAGAATGTCACCAATCAGTTCACGGAGAGCATCCGCCACGAGGTCGCCGCGGCCGAGGGGCCGATGGAGCAGCTCGAAGCGTTCTGTCGAGGGTTCCTGTCGCGCGCCGAGTCGTCCGAGGCCATCGGTGGGCGGGTCATGACGATCTACAACCTGAGTCTCGAGATCGAGCGGCCTGCCGAGTTCGCCAAGATCTGGGAGCCTCACCAGAAGCTGCTGACGAAGATCCTCACCGCGTGTTCGCGTGCGGGACTGGTGCGTAAGGACCTCACACCCGCGCAACTGACCACCCTGCTGAACTCCACTCTGATCGCGCTGGCTCAGATCGGCGTGTTCCAGTTGGGAGTCAAGGGTGCGGAACTGACCGAGGATCAACTCTGGGCTTGGTGCAGGCAGGCGGTCAGCCCGCCCGCGGAGGCCACGTCGAAGCCCCGTGCCAAGGCTGCGCCCCGGTCGACCTCGACCCGGCGAGCCAAGAAGATGACCGGCTAGCACTCAGCCGGCTCGCACGGCAGTGATCCTTTCTCGCCTTCCGGAAACAGGACTCTCCTCAAATGAGAGGAGGTATTCTCGGAGGGTCGATGAAAGGACTCCGCAGAATGACCGCAGCCCTGGAAATCTGGGACGCCGACAACCATCTCTACGAACCACCTGACGCCTACACCCGTCATCTCCCGCAGAAGTACCGAAGCGCCGTCCAGTGGATCCAGGTCGACGGCCACACCAAACTCATGATCAAGGGCAGGCTCACCGACACCATCCCGAATCCCACCTACGAGGTGGTGGCTTCCCCCGGGGCCTGGGCTGACTACTTCCGCGGCATCAATCCCGAAGGCAAGAGCCTTCGGGAGCTCGCCAAGCCGATCGCGTGCCCGGAGTCCTTCCGACGGGCGCAGGAGCGGCTGGAGCTGCTCGACACACAGCGGATCCAGGCGTGCGTGATGTTTCCGACGACCGGCGGGATGCTCGAGGAACGCATGCTCGACGACATCGAGCTGGCCCACGCCGTCGTGCATGCCTACAACGAATGGCTGTTCGAGGAGTGGACCTTCGACTATCAGGGCCGCATCTTCGCCACGCCGGTGATCACCCTCCCGGATGTCGACAAGGCGGTAGCCGAGTTGGACTGGTGCGTGGAGCGCGGAGCACGTGCGGTCCTGGTCAATCCGCGGCCCGTGGCGACGGTGTCCGGCTACACCACCTCGATGGGGCAACCGTACTTCGATCCGTTCTGGAGCCGCGTCGAGCACCATGGGATTCCGGTGCTCATGCACGCCTGCGACTCGGGATACGACCGCTACAGCAGGGATTGGGAGGGCGCGGGGGCCGAGTACCTGCCGTTCAAACCGGACGCATTCCGCACGATCGTCTACGAGGATGCCCGCTCGATCCTGGACACCTGTGCCGCGCTGGTGGCCCACGGGGTGTTCACCCGCCACCCCGGAGTGCGCGTCGGTGTGGTGGAGAACGGCGGCAACTGGGTTCCGCGGCTCGTCGAACTCTTCGACCGTGTCTACAAGAAGATGCCTGCGGAGTTCGCGGTCCCTCCCGTCGAACAGTTCCGGCAACACGTCTGGGTCAATCCCTTTCACGAAGAGGACATGACCGGGCTCATCGAGCTCATCGGTGCCGACCGGGTGCTGTTCGGGTCCGATTACCCGCACCCGGAGGGTCTCGCAGATCCGGCCGATCTGACACCCGAGATCGCGGCATTGGAGCGTCCGGTGATCGAACGCATCATGGGAGCCAACCTCCGTGACCTGCTGACTGCGGTGCCCAGTGGCCGATAGCCGAAAATATCGCGTAATACTCTGGGGCCCTGGGCAGGTCGGAATCGGTGCATTGCGCGCCGTCATCGCCCATCCCGGCCTCGAACTGGTGGGGCTGATCGTGCACTCCGAAGCCAAGGACGGCATGGATGCCGGGGCGCTGTGTGGGATGCCGGAAACTGGCGTGATCGCCACCCGCGACGTCGACGCCGCGCTGTCGGTGGAAGCCGACGTCGTCGCGTTCTTCGCCTCCGGTGATTACCGTTACCACGAGGCCGCGCAGGACGTCGCCCGCTGTCTGCGTGCCGGCAAGAATGTTGTCTGCACGTCGCTGGTGCCGCTGTGCTACCCGCCGGCGGCCGACGTCGAGACCGTCACCCTGCTCGAGGAGGCTTGCCGCGAAGGCGGTGTCAGCCTGTTCAACAGCGGAGTGGACCCGGGGTGGGCCAATGATGTCATCCCGCTGGTGATGTCGGGGTTCAGTAGCTGGGTGGACACCGTAACGACCCAGGAGATCCTGGACTACGGCGGCATCAACCAGCCCGAGATCATGTTCGATTTCATGGGTTTCGGACACCCGCCGGATTTCCCGGCCCCGCTTCTCGACCAGAAGCGACTTGCCTCGCTGTGGGCACCGGTGGTGCACCTCGTCGCCGACGGACTGGGGCTGCCGCTGGACCGGGTGGACACCGAGATCGAACCCTGGATCGCCACCGAGCGCTATGCGGTGGCGTCCGGCTGGGTCGAGCCGGGCACGATGGGCGCCATGCGGTTCCGGCTCGCAGGTGTCGTCGACGGCGAGGAACGCGTCATCCTGGAGCACTTCACCAGGATGGGCGAGCAATCGGCTCCGGACTGGCCCCGGCATCCCTCACCCCACGGTGGCTACCGGGTCATCGTCGAGGGCATGCCGACCTACACCGTCGACTTCGAAATGCACGGTCGCGGAAGCAATCTGCGCGGCCTGACGTACGCGACGGTGATGCGCGAGCTCAACGCCATCCCGGCGGTGGTCGCCGCCGAACCGGGCTTGCTGTCGTCCCTGGACCTGCCGGTGATCACCGGCCCGATGCGCGGGGGCAGCTGGCAGGGTGTGCTTCCCCGGTCGGTAGAGGGATGAGCCGCTCGGTCCCACCGGTCTCCGACGATCTGTGGACAGTGATGAGTTCGGCGACGGCCGTGCGTCGGTACCGGGACGAACCGGTCCCCGATGACGTGCTGGAGAGGTGTCTGCTGGCGGCGTCCTGGGCGCCGTCGGGGGGCAACCAGCAGCCGTGGAAGTTCGTGGTGTTGAACTCGCCGGAACTACGCAACGTGGTGACATCGGCAGCGCATCGGACGTGGGACGTGATGAAAGACTTCTATCGCCTCACCGAGCCCGACGAGACCGCCGACGACCCGAAGTCCCGGACCATCCGGACGATGGCCGAACACATGCGCGTCGGCGGCGACGCGCCGGCATTGGTGCTTTTCTGCGTTCAACCGCAGCGAGGGACCACCGAGTTGCAGCAAGGCGGCTCGATCTTCCCGGCGGTGCAGAACTTCCTGCTGGCTGCCCGCGCGCAGGGCCTCGGCGCGGCCATCACGCTCTGGCAGGACTCGTGCGACGCCGAACTGCGTGAACGCGTCGGCATACCCGAGGACTGGAAGGTGGCGACACTGCTCACCGTGGGTTGGCCCAGAGGTGCCCACCATGGCGTACGCCGTAAACCGCTGACCGACGTAGCGGCATGCGATCACTGGCAACACCCCTGGGCGGCGAAATAGCCCGGACCGTCAGCCCACGTCGGCGCGGTGCAGTTCGACCTCTTGGGTTTTCACGGCGTAGTACACGGTCATTCCCGGCCGCAGGTCGAGGTCGGCCGCAGCTGCGGCCGTGATGTCGGCCGCCGGTCCGGTGCCACCGTCTGGCTGGTTCGCGCCGCGGATACGCACGGTGGCGCCGTGGACGTCCATATCGACGATCGTCACCGGAAACACGTTGCGGGGGCTGCCATGCGGTGCGACGAGGTGGACCGCGACCGCACTCGGGCGGAACAACGCCACGGCCCCGGCGCCAGGCTCGACCTCTCCGACTCCGGACAGCGTCAGACCCCAAGACGTGGTGAGTGTTCCCTCCTGGCCGATCGTGCCGGAGATCAGGTTCACCCCGGCCATCCGCGCCGCGAAGTCGCTGCGCGGGGCGGTCAGGACACGGCGGACCGGTCCGCTCTCCACGATCTGGCCGGCATCGATGACCACCGCCGTGTCGGCGATCGCCAGGGCGTCGATCACGTCGTGGGTGACCACGACCGCGGTCCGCCCTTCCTCGCGCAGCACGGTGCGCAGCAGCCGCCGCAGAGCGGGTGCGGTGGTGACGTCCAGGGCGGCCATCGGTTCGTCGAGCAGCAGCAGCGATGGTTCGGCCGCCAACGCGCGCGCCAGCGCCACCCGTTGAGCCTGGCCGCCCGACAGTTGTGCGGGGCGGCGGTCGGCCAGGTCGGCGGCTCCGACGGCTTCGAGCCAGCGGTGGGCCGCATCCCGGGCGGCCGCGCGGGATCTGCCGGCGCACCGGGGTCCGTAGGCCACATTGCGGGCGGCGGTCATGTGCGGGAACAGCAGCGGCTGCTGCGAGAGCATCGCCACCCCTCGGGCGTGCGGGGGGACGAACGTCCCGCGTTCGGTGTCGGTCAGTGTTCGCGAGCCCAGCCGCACCTGGCCGGCATCGGGCCGGACCAGACCGGAGATGACGTGCAGCGCCGTGGTTTTCCCGGCTCCGTTCGCGCCGAGGACGGCGAGGATCTGACCGTCGTCGACGCAGAACTCGACGTCGAGGCCGCGCCTGCCGACGCGCGCCCGCACATGCAGGCCGCTCACAGTGCCCCTCGCCAGCGTCGTCCACCCGTGACGAGCACCACCGCAGCGGCGACCGCGATCAGCAGGACCGACAATGCGATCGCGGCGTCGGCGTCGGTTTCGCGCTGCAGGTAGATCTCCAGCGGCAGGGTCCGGGTCACCCCCTGCAAGGAGCCCGCGAAGGTCAGCGTCGCCCCGAATTCTCCGAGTGACCGGGCGAACGCCAGGACGGCTCCCGAGGCGAGTCCGGGTAGCACCAGCGGCAGTGTCACGGTGCGCAGCACGGTGGTCGGCCGCGCGCCGAGGGTGGCGGCGATCTGCTCATAGCGCGAGTCGGCCGACCGCAGCGCCCCTTCGAGGCTGACCACCAGGAACGGCAGCGACACGAACGACTGGGCGAGCACCACAGCGGTGGTGGTGAACGCGATCCGGATACCGAGCAGGTCCAGTTCGCGCCCGAGCAGGCCCTGCCGGCCGAACGTGTAGAGCAGCGCGATCCCTCCGACCACCGGTGGGATGACCAGCGGCAGCAGGATCAGCGGCCGTAGGTAGCGCAGTCCGCGGAAGGTGCTGCGCGCCAACACGGTTGCCATCGGAACGCCGACAGCCAGGCAGATGACGGTGCTCGCGGTGGCGGTCCTGAGGCTCAGAAACAGGGCCGCACGTGAGGATTCCGAGGTGACCAGCGGGACGAACTGCGGCCAGTCGATCCGGGTGAGCATCGCCACCAGGGGCAGGACCACGAACACCGCTCCCATGGCCGCGGGTACGTAGATCCAGGCCGGCAGCCCGACCGGCATGACCCGGCCGGCGTGACGGATGCTCATGGCGCGGTGAAACCGGCTGCGGCCAGCGCCTTCTGGCCCTGCGACCCGGTGACCAGGTCGACGAACCGGCGGGCGTCGAGCTGGTTCGCCGATTCCGCCAGCACGCCGATGGGATAGGTGTTGACCGCGCTCTCGGCTTCGGTGAACGGCACCGTCTGCACCCTGTGGCCGGCCGCACGGGCGTCGGTCACGTAGACCAGTCCCGCGTCGGCCTGTCCCGAGGTGACCTTGCCCAGCACGTCGTTGACTCCGGACTCCTCGCTGACCGGGGCGAGCGTGATTCCGCTGGCCTGCTCGATCCGCTCGGTCGCCGCGCCGCAGGGCACCTGGGGCGCGCACACGACGACCTGGACACCCGGCGCGGCGAGGTCGGCGAAACCCGTGATGCCCTGGGGGTTTCCCGGCGTGGTGACGATGGTCAGGACGTTGCCGGCGAAGTCGACCGGCGCGCCGGACACCAGGCCCGCGTCGACGGCGGTGGCCATCGTCCTGCTGTCGGCGGTGGCGAGCACGTCCGCCGCAGCGCCCTGGGCGAGCTGGGCGACAAGGTCTGACGAACCCGCGAAGCTGAACACCACAGCGGTGCCCGGATTCTCGCGCTCGAACAGCGCACCCAGCTCGGTGAAGATCGACTTCAATGACGCCGCGGCGAACACCGTCACTGTGGGGGAGCCCGGTTGCCACGACGAGCATCCGGCCAGGGCAGCGGCGCTCACCAGAGCCGCGGCGGCCCACCGTCGCGGACTCACGACGCGCCCTGCGGAGTCTCGACGATCACCGTCGTCGCCTTGACCACCGCGACGGCGATCACGCCGGGCTCGAGGCCGAGCGCTTTGACCGATCCTGTGCTCATCAACGACACGACGGTGAACGGACCGCACTGCATCTGCACCTCGCTCATCACCCGGTCTGCGGTCACCTTCGTGACCAGCCCGACGAGGCGATTGCGCGCGGAACTGCCGACGCCCAGCGGGTCCGGCGGTGGCGCCGCATGCTCGCGCGCGAATGCGGCCAGCACGTCGCCCGGGATCACCTTGCGGCCTGCGTCGTCCTTCGATGCCGCCAGCGCGCCGCTGTCGACCCAGCGGCGCACCGTGTCGTCGCTGACGCCGAGCAGCGTCGCGGCGTCCTTGATCCGGATCGCCGGCACCATGTCGCCGACCCCCTTCTCCGCAGATGCGGTCTTATAGGGCGATCCTATCCGCAGGCTCGGAGCTTGTGAGGCCGAGCGTGGGTCTTGCGCACGCAAACCAGGGCTTGCGCGTACGGGACGCCCACGGTCGAGGCCCTAGTCCTCTTCGTCGAGCACCGAGAAGGGCTCGGTGGGGATCTCCACCACCCGCAGCTGAGCCGCCGACTCCTCCGGGACGGCCTGCCGGGACAGCGCCTGCAGCGCCGCTTCGGTGCCGACGTCGCGCTGTGCCTGCTCCGAGAGCAGCCACCGCACCTCCAGCAGGTCGCAGTACGCCTGAATCGGTGACCCGGTCCGTCCGATCGCCTCGTGGGCACGGTGCATCATCGGGGTGGCCACCTCGATGTACCACAGCTGCGCCGCCGTGGACAGGTCGACGTCGTGGCCGGCCTCCCGCGACAGCTGACCGCGATAGGCGTGCAGATCGCCGAGCAGGATGCGGGCCTGTCCTTCGCCGACCGCCATCCCGGTCAGACGCCGAAGCTCGGCGGCGTGGAAACTGCGGTCCCCGACCGCGACGTGCAGCCGCAACTCGTCGGCGCCGGAGCTGACCGGCTGCAGCGTGACCTCGTCGACCGCGAACCCCAGTTCATTGAGCCGGCGGATGGCGCCTTCCACCCGGTAGCGGTCCGAGAACCCGAAAGTGGGCTCGGCGTGCAGCAGTTCCCACAGCTGTTCGTAGCGATCGCGCAGGGCGACCGCCTCGCGCAGGAACTCCGGCTGCAGGTCGGGCCGGTCCAGCGCGGCGGCGAGGTCCAGCAGACCGGCGGCCACGTTCTCCACGGTGATGTCGATGTCGTGAGCCCGCTGACCGTCCGACAGGTTCGGATGCACCTCGCTGGTCTCGGCGTCGACCAGAAAGGCCTGCAGCACTTGGCCATCCCGCACGAACAGCGTGTTGGCCAGCGAGCAGTCGCCCCAGAACACCCCGTGCCGGTGCAACTCCACCAGCAGGGTGGCCATCGCGTCGAACAGGCGGGCACGGTGTTTGGGCGCGTCGGGCGGCAGCCGCATGAACAACCGGCGGTACTGCCAGGACGACTCCAGGTACTGGGTGAGCAGGATCGCGGTGTCGAAGTCCGGCTGGATCACCACACCAGCGGGCCGAACCGCGTTGAGCCCCATCGCCTCCAGCTTGCTGAGCACCTCGTACTCGCGGGCGGCGATCCGCTTCGGCAGCTCCTTGAGTGCCCACAGCGACCCGTCGGACTCGACGAACCTCACCAGGTGCCGGCTCGGCCCCACCGGCAACGTGCGCAGCACGACGTCCGGCCCCGTCCAGTCGGCCAGGGCACGCTCCCAGGGCAGTGCGACAAGTCCCGGACGCGGCGCCCGCAGCCGCAACTCGGGGGCGGCCATCGGCGTATCGCTCAGCCGGTCGCCGCCGCGTGACGCCCGCGCGATTCGGCGACGCGTGTCAGGTTCTCGCCGGTCTGCGGATCGAACAGGTGCAGACGGCCGGCGTCCAGCCACAGGGTGGCTTTGTCACCTCCGGTGATCCGGCTCATCGGATCCAGCTCCACGACGATCTGGCTGCGCAACTGCTCGCTGTCGAGATCCTTGGCCAGCTGCTCGAGCTGATGAGAGATCTCCTGTGAAGCCTCGAACGGCACGAATGCGTACTGTTCGTTGCCCAGCCATTCGGTGACGTCCACGGTGACGTCGAAGGTGACGCCGCGGCTCTTCTTCTCACCGTCGACGAACTCGGCGTCCTCGAACGCGCCGGGGCGGATGCCCGCGATGTAGACGGCGCCGTCCTTGCCCTCGCCCAGCGCGCTGCGCCACTCGTCGCGCAGCGGGACGGTGGCGAACGGCAACTCGATCTCGTCACCCTTGACCCGGGCCGGGACGAAGTTCATCGGCGGCGAGCCGATGAACCCGGCCACGAACAGGTTGACCGGCTGGTCGTAGAGTTCGCGCGGGCTGGCAACCTGTTGCAGCACACCCTTTTTCAGGACGGCCACGCGGTCGCCGAGGGTCATCGCCTCGGTCTGGTCGTGGGTGACGTACACCGTGGTGACACCCAGTTTGCGCTGCAGTCGCAGGATCTCGGTCCGCATCTGACCGCGCAGCTTCGCGTCCAGGTTGCTCAACGGCTCGTCGAACAGAAACGCATCCGCCTCCCGGACGATGGCGCGGCCCATGGCGACCCGCTGACGCTGACCGCCGGACAGGTTGGCCGGCTTGCGATCCAGATGCTCGCCGAGTTCGAGCGTGTTGGCCGCGTCGGTGACCCGCTTGCGGATCTCCTCGTCGGACAGCTTGCCCGCCAGTCGCAACGGGAACGCGATGTTCTCGAACACCGTCAGATGCGGGTACAGCGCGTAGTTCTGGAACACCATCGCGAGATTGCGGTCGCGCGGTGCCAGGTCGTTGACGCGCTTGTCGCCGATGCGCATGTCGCCGGAGGTGATGTCCTCCAGGCCGACGATCATCCGCAGCAGGGTCGACTTGCCGCAGCCCGACGGGCCGACCAGGATCATGAACTCGCCGTCGGCGATGTCCAGACTCACGTCGTTGACCGCCGGATAGCCGTCACCGTACTTCTTGACGATATTCCGCATCGTGATCGCTGCCATGGGGCTATCCCTTCACTGCTCCGGAAGTAAGACCGGCGACGATGCGCCGCTGGAAGATGAGGACGAGGATGACGACGGGGATGGTCACGATGACCGACGCCGCCATGATGTAGGGCACGGGCGACTCGAAGTACGACGCGCCCTGGAAGAACGCCAGCGCCGCCGGGACCGTGCGGGCATTGTCGGTGGAGGTCAGCGAAATCGCGAACAGGAAGTCGTTCCAGCAGAAGAAGAACGTCAGGATCGCCGTGGTGAACACCCCGGGCGCCGCGAGCGGCACGATCACCTTCCGGAACGCCTGCCACTGGGTGGCCCCGTCGACCTGCGCCGCGTACTCCATCTCCCAGGGGATCTGGCGGAAGAACGCCGACATCGTCCAGATCGACAGCGGCAGCGCGAATGTCAGGTAGGGGATGATCAACCCCAGCCAGGTGTCGTAGATGCCCAGCCCGCGCCACATGTCGAACAGCGGGCCGACCAGAGCCGCCTGCGGGAACATCGCGATGCCCAGCGCCAGGGACAGCAGCACCTTCTTGCCCGGGAACTCCAGGCGGGCAATCGCATACGCGGCGAACATGGCGATGATCACCGAGATCACGGTCGCGATGACGGCGATGCCGATCGAGTTGATCAGCGCCCGGGTGAACAACGGCTCGCTGAAGATCTGCGCGAAGTTGTCCAGGGTGAACGAGCTCGGCAGGAACTGCGGGTTTCCGGAGACGATGTCCGACGGCGGCTTGAAGGCCAGGCTGATCATCCACAGCAGTGGGACGAAGCTGTAGATCACGATGACGATGCCGGCGATCGTCCACCACTTGGTGTTCTTGGTCACTGGTCACCCCTGACTTGCGAGAGGTCGGTTCGGAAGACCTTGATGAAGATCCAGGCGATGGCCACCACCGACAAGAACAGCAGCACCGAGACCGCCGATCCCATACCGAGATTGACCAGGGTGACGTTCTGGCGGTACGCCAGGAACGAGATCGTCTCGGTGTTGTTGGCGCCGGCCGTCATCACGTACGGGTTGTCGAAGATGCGCCACGCGTCGAGGGTGCGGAACAGCAGCGCGACCATGATCGCGGCCTTCATGTTCGGCAGCGTGATCTTCCACAGCCGCTGCCACGCGGTGGCGCCGTCCACCTTCGCGGCTTCCTGCATGTCCTCGGGCACCTGCACCAGACCGGCGAGCAGTAGCAGGGAGATGAACGGGGTGGTCTTCCAGATCTCCGACAGGCAGATCACGAAGATCGCCGACCACCGGTCACCGAACCAGTCGAAGTCGCTGAGGTTGAGCCACTGGTTGACGAAGCCGGAGTCGATGGCGAACGCGTAGCGCCAGATGAACGCCGAGACCACGGTGACGATGCCGTAGGGGATCAGGATCGCGGTGCGCAGTGGCCCGCGGCCCCGCACGATGCGCAGCATCACGAACGCGAACCAGAACCCGAGGACGAGTTCCACCGCGACCGTCACGATGGTGATCACCAGCGTGGTGACGAAGTCGTTCCACCACACCGGGTCGGTGAGGATCACGCCGTAGTTGCCCAGCCCGACGAAGCTACGGCCCTCGGGGTCGGTCAGCCGGAAGTTGTAGAGGCTGAGCACCAGTGCGTACCCGAGCGGGTACGCGGTGACCAGGAGCATCACCACATATGAGGGCAGCGTCAGGTAGAGACCCAGACGACGCTCTCCTTTGGCCCGCTCACTGAGTGCGGACTTCCCCGGCTCCTTCTGGAGCGGCGGATCCTGCAGTGTCGTCACAGCAGCCGCCTCCCCGCCAGCACGTCAGCCATGAATTGGTCTGTCCTTTCCGGGGTTTCGGCATTCACCGAAGCCGGCGGGTGCCAGGTCTGCTGCACCGCACCGGAGATGTCGGTATAGAACGGGGTGGGCGGCCGGGGACCACCGTCGCCGATGGATTCGCGGATCAGGTCGGCGTTCTCGTAGGTCTCCCGGATCTTGGGATCGTCGTAGGACGCCGCGTACGGCGACGGTTCACTCTCGTCGAGCATGTACTGCGTCGCCTTCGGCTCGGCATTGATGCACTCGACGAGAGCGACGGCCTGCTCCGGATACTTGGTGTAGGCGCCGATCCCGAGGTTCGCGCCACCAAGCGGCGGGGCGCTGGGCCGGTCGGCGTACACCCTTGGATAGCGAGCCCACCCGATGTCGTCGACAACTTCTTGAGGCAATGTGCCTGCCTCGGCGGCGCTGCGCGCAGCGGCCAGCACGTAGGGCCAGTTGACCATGAACATCCCCTGGGCCGACTGGAAGTTGGCGCGCGCCTGTTCTTCCGACGCGTTGGACAGGTCGGTGGGCGCGGCGGGTGAGCGACCGAGGGTGCCGACGATCTCGGCGGCCTTCTCGCCGGCGGGGCTGGCCATCGACGGCTTGGCGTTGCGACCGGCTTCGACGTCCTGCAGCATCTCACCGCCCGCCGAGAGCATCAGCGCGTTGATCAGCACCGTGTAGCCCTCGTAGCGCTGGGCCTGCACCGCCACCTTCTTGTTCTGCCCCACAGCGGCTTTGATCATCTCGTCCCAGGTGAACGTCGGGGAGGCGGGATCGACCCCGGCCGCGGCGGCCGCAGACTTGCGATACCAGAGCAGCTGGGCGTTCGACTTGTACGGCGCCCCGTAGAGCGTGTCCTCCCAGATGCCGGTCTCGATCGGCGCGGGCAGCATCCCGGCGGTCAGCCGGCCTCGCTCCTCGTCGGTGTACGGGCGCAGGAAGCCGGCGTTGGCGAACTCGGCGGTGAACACCACGTCCATGCTGACCAGATCGATGGACGAATCACCGGCGGCCAGACGGCGAACCATCTGTTCACGCTGGGCGGTCGCGGTGCTCGGCAGCGACTCGATGCGGACCTGATAGGCACCGTTGGAGGCGTTCGCACATTCCTGTGCCCGCGCGACGGACCCGCCGTTGTCGGGGAGGATGTACCACGTCAGCGTCGGCGGCCCGCCTGCGCTGCCGCAACCGGACAGCAGTGTCGCCGCCATCAGAGGCGCCCCCGCCAGCGCGATTGCGCGACGCCGGCGCCCGCGGGCGGACTGGTTTCGTTTCATCACGTCCCTCGTTTATGAAGTTTGACCTCGTATATGAAACCGTGGCCGTCGAGGAGGGCCACGGGCAGCACATGCGGTACCCGTCGAGTGTGTCACACCTCACAGGCATGTTGGGGGACCGGTGCCGCCAAACGAGCAGGAAATTTCGGGGTTGGTGCACCCGTGATCGGCGGGGTTCACGCGGCCAGTCCATGGTGCGACGGAAAGTGTTGTCCGGCTGCTGGTTTCGGCGTCAGAGTGCTCGGCTGAGAACCGAATTGACACGCCGGGGACGGCCCGTAAGGCTGGTGAGGCACTGTCCGTGCAGCCTGTCCATACAGCCATGAGGAGCGTCGTGCCCACTGCTGAAGTGCCGTGGTGGCAGACGGCCGTCGTGTACCAGGTTTACATCCGTAGCTTCGCCGACGGGAGCGACGACGGGATCGGTGACATCGCCGGTCTGCGTAGCCGCCTGCCCTACCTCGCGAGCCTGGGCGTCGACGCCATCTGGATCAACCCCTGGTACCCGTCGCCGATGGCCGACGCCGGCTACGACGTCGCCGACTACCGCGACATCGAACCGGCCTACGGCACGCTCGCCGAAGCCACGGCGCTGATCGCCGACGCCCACGCGGCGGGGATCCGGGTGCTGCTCGACATCGTGCCCAATCACACCTCCGACCAGCACGCGTGGTTCCGGGCCGCGCTGGCCAACGAGCCGGGGGCGCGGCAGCGGTACCTGTTCCGGGCCGGCCGGGGACCGGGCGGTGTGGAGCCGCCGAACAACTGGCAGAGCGTGTTTGGCGGGCCGGCCTGGACGAGGGTGGCCGACGGCTCCTGGTATCTGCACCTGTTCGCGCCCGGCCAGCCGGACCTCAACTGGGATCACCCCGAGGTGCGTGCCGAATTCGAGGACATCCTGGCCTTCTGGTTCGACCGGGGTGTCGACGGTTTCCGGATCGATGTGGCCCACGGGCTGGTCAAGGCCGCCGGCCTGCCAGACGCCGACGAGTCGGTCGGCGCGGCGCAGTCGCTGGTGGAAGACCGCGCCGGGCATCCCGCCTGGGACCAGGAAGGGGTGCACGAGATCTACCGCGGCTGGCGCGCGGTGGCCGACCGCTACACCCCCGAGCGCATCTTCATCGCCGAGGCGTGGGTGGACGGCAGCGAGCGGCTGGCACGCTATCTGCGACCCGACGAGCTGCACACCGCGTTCCAGTTCGACTTCCTGCGCAGCCCGTGGCGGGCGAAGGTCCTGCGCACCGTCATCGACGACGCCATCAGGGGCGCGGCGTCGGTCGGTGCGCCGCCGACGTGGGTGCTGTCGAATCACGACGTCACCCGAACGGTGACGCGGTTCGCCCGTTCGCAACCCGCGCATCTGGTGGGCACCGACTGGGAGCGCGGTCGCTGGGCGGATGAGGACCCCGACCACGAACTCGGCCGCCGCCGGGCCCGCGCAGCCGCGGTGGTCCAGCTCGCGTTGCCGGGCATCGCGTACGTTTACCAGGGGGAGGAGCTCGCGCTCGAGGAGGTCGAGGACCTGCCCGACGAGGTGCGTCAGGATCCGACGTGGGTGCAGTCCGGGTTCACCGACGTGGGCCGTGATGGATGCCGAATTCCCTTGCCGTGGACGGAAACCGACGCTCCCTATGGGTTCTCCTCGCGCCCCGGCGTGGTGGCCTGGCTGCCGCAGCCCGCGCACTGGGGGCGCTACAGCGTGCAGGTGCAGGAGCGCGATCCGGAGTCGACGCTGAACCTCTACCGGCGCGCGTTGCAGCTGCGCCCGGCGCTGTGGCGCGACGCCGGACCTGTGCAGTGGCTCGACGTGGCCGCCGACGTCGCGGCGTTCCGGCGGGGGGACACGCAGTGCTGGGTCAACACCGGCGACCGCGCCGTCGCGCTGCCCGCCGGTGCGACGGTGCTCCTGGCTTCGACCGCGGGTGTCCGAGACGAACTGCCGCCCGATGCCGCGGCCTGGCTGAAGCTGGGGTGATCAGGAAAGGTCTTTGTGCCCTCGTCGCCGAGCTCTCGGCCACGCACCCTGAAAGGTGACAACGCGACTTGGGAAGGGTGGTCGAGGCGATGGACGAGCAGTTCCCCGATGCCGAGACTCTGCGTACCGCGCTGGCACTGGCCGGCAGGGCCCCCTCGGTGCACAATTCGCAGCCGTGGCGCTGGCGGGTGGGGGAGCGAACCCTGCACCTCTATGCGAACCCCGACCTGCTCCTGTCGCGCACCGACCCGGACGGCCGCGACCTCATGCTCAGTTGCGGTGCAGCACTTAATCATTGCGTCGTCGCGTTGGCGGCGATGGGCTGGCAGGCCAAAATCCGCCGGTTCCCCGACCCCACCGACGTCGACCATCTCGCGACTCTGACCCTCTACCCGTACCCGGCGGGCGAGCTCGACGTCGCTCTGGCCGCGGCGATCCCGCGCCGCCGCACGGATCGTCGCCACTTCAGCCCGTGGCCGGTACCCGGCCGAGACATCGCGCTCATGGGCGTGCGCGCCGCCCGTGCCGGCGTCATCCTGCGCCGCATCGACGATCTGGACGCGCTGCGCGCGTTGGTCAGCGCGGCCGCCGCACGGCACCTCGCCGACCCCGAGTACCTGGTCGAGTTGACGACGTGGAGTGGACGCTACGCCTCGCGCGCCGGTGTCCCCGCCGGCAGCGTGCCCGGCGGCGACGGTGCGGGGCCGATCCCACTGCGCTCCTTCGCCGGCGGCGTGCTGACCCAGCCGGCGGGCGCTCGGCCGGCCGAGGACAACGCGGTGGTGGTGGCGCTGGGCACCGTCGCCGACGACCGGATCGCGCGGTTGCGTGCCGGGGAGGCCGCCAGCGTCGTGATGCTGACGGCGACGGCGCAGGGCCTGGCCTGCTGCCCCATCACCGAACCTCTGGAGGTCGAGGAGACGCGGGCGACGGTGCGGGCCGATGTCTTCGGTACCGACGCCCATCCGCAGATCATGCTGCGGATCGGCTGGGCGCCGGTCAATGCCGATCCGCTGCCGGCGACGCCGCGGCGCGAGCTGGCCGAGATCGTGACGGGACTCGACGGCGTACCGGCCCGCTGAGCGGGCCTCAGTCGGCGTCGGTGCGGTGGTTACGGTCCAGCTTGGAGACGAACACCGCAGCCTGGGTGCGCCGTTCCATCCCCAGCTTGGCCAGTAGACGCGACACGTAGTTCTTCACCGTCTTCTCGGCCAGGAACATGCGGGCGGCGATCTGCTTGTTGGTCAGCCCCTCACCCAGAAGGTCCAGCAGGACCCGCTCCTGGTCGGTCAGGCCGGACAGCGGGTCGCTGCGCTCCCCGTCGTTGCGCAGTTTGGTCATCAGCGCTGCGGCGGCACGGTTGTCCAGCAGGGAGCGTCCCGCGCCGACCTCCTTGATGGCGCGCGCCAACTCCATGCCCTTGATGTCCTTGACCACGTATCCGCTGGCGCCGGCCAAGATGGCGTCGAGCATCGCCTCGTCGGAGGTGAACGACGTGAGCATCAGACAGCGGAGATCCGGGAGCTGCGAGAGCAGGTCGCGGCACAACTCGATGCCGTTGCCGTCGGGCAGGCGGACGTCGAGCACGGCCACATCGGGTTGGGCGGCGGGGACACGGGCGAGCGCTTCGGCCACCGAGCCGGCCTCACCGACGACCTCGAGCTCGGGGTCGGCGCTGAGCAGGTCGATCAGACCACGCCGGACCACCTCGTGGTCGTCGACCAGGAACACCTTCACCACGGCAGGCTGCCTGACTGGATGCAGTTCACACAACCAGTATCGAGCAATCGCTGTCGCGCAGGGCCGCATGGCCGGGCGCGCCCACCACCTCGTCGATGCCGCCGGTGCGGCCCCGGCCCACCACCAGCAGCTGGATCGCCGCGGCGTTGCTGCGCAGGTAGTCCAGGATGTGACTGCAGCTGACCGGGCTGATATCCAGTCCCGGATAGTCGTGCGACCACTGCGCGAAGTGGCGCGATCCTCGTGTCCCCAGTTCGGCGCACACCCTGGGCGGGGCGGCCAGCCGGGCCGGGGCGTGGCGCCGCTGGGCCTCCCCGAGGGCCCGACGGATCACCTGTCGGCCGGCGGAGACATCGTGGAACTCGGCGACCACGGCGCGTTCCCGCGCGCTGTGCGGGCGGTGCGCGCGCACGATGGCCACGGGGCAGCGCGCGCCGGCGGACACCGCGGCGGCGGTGGACCCGATGCGTCCTCGCGTGGCGTGGCGCAGGCCGCGTGCTCCCACGCACAGCATCGTGGCGGTGCGGGCGGCATCGAGCAGCACCCGCACCGGCGGGCCGCGCAGGATCGCGATCTCGATGTCGACCGGCAGCTCGGTGGATTCCACTGCGGCCATCGCATATCGCACCGCCAGCTCGGCCGTCGCCAGCCGCCGCGCCTGGTCCGGTGGGTCGGCGGCGGCGTCGGAGGGTTCGATCACGTACACCAGTCGCAATGGCACACCGCCGGACACCGCGTACTCGACCGCCCAGAGCGCGGCGTCGACCGCAGCGGGTGACCCGTCGATGCCGACGGCCACACAGGGAAAGTCGTCCTGGTCAGTCATGCTGTCCCCCTCTGATCTCGACCACCTCGTCGATCGGGAGACGCGGCGTCGCGGGCGGGCGCGCATTCAAGGTCCACGAACGCCCGACCCGGACCAGAACCTGGGGGAAGGTGCGGTCGCGCAGCAGGGCTGCCACCACGTCGCGGCCCGACGGTAGTTCCATGACGTGGCTGACCGTGCAGGTCGCCATCCCGGCGGTGGTCGCGTCGAGCAGAATCGCTGAAAGCGCTTCACCGCAACGGAGTACGCTCTCCGGAGCCTCGTCGACGGTCGACAGGATGAGGATGGTCGAGCGGTCTTCGGCGGTGGCGGTATGGCGCCCCGGTCCGCGCACGGGCGGGAACTCCCGACCCACGTCGACGGTGCGCTGCTGGTCCGCCGACGTCAGCGCCGTTGGCGGGATGCCTTCTCGGGAACTGAAATTCGGGATGGTCGACGCGAGCTCTTCCTGGTAACGCAGGTCTGCGGCGCGCAGGAGGTTGGCCAGGCGCGACGCCTCGGCCACCGCGGGCCGGTCCTCGTCGGAAACGGGGTCGATTCGGACCACTTCGGTTTCGGTGACCGTCTCGGCGAGGTCTGAGATCTGATCCCACTGGGCCGGCATGGCCAGTGGCAGGCGCTCGCTGTGCCGCAGCAGGATCGCGTCGGCGCGGCGGCGCTCCCGGTCGGACACCGTGTCGGCCGGTGTGAACTCCACCGCGGCCAGATGCAGCCGGTCCTGTGCGTCGGGGAACCGGCGCACGGTGGTGACCCAGCCGGCCGCCGCCATCGCGACCCGAAAGTGGTGCAGGGCGGCGCCGCAACTTATCAGCGCCTCAATGCCGGAGTCGTCGGCCGCGCGCAGGAGGCGTCTGGTGTCGGCGAACAGATGCACCCGGTCTGCGGTGACGACCCAGCGCCACGGCTGGCTGTTGTGCAGCGACGGCGCTCGGCACGCCAACTGCAGTGCGTCGAGGATGACATCGGACGGGACCCGGTGGGCAGGCATCGAAACCTCCTTCGCCTTCCACACCCCACCATGCCTGCCGCGGCAGATCATCGCCAGAGTCCTTGGTCACCATCTGCCCGGGCGCGTTGTACCGGATGGTGCACGATGGTGGGGTGCCGGACACCGATGAGCCCGAGGCCGGGGGAGAGGGACCCGTGCGGACGACCCTCTCTCAGCTGCGCCTTCGTGAGCTGCTCACCGAGGTGCAGGACCGCGTCGAGCAGATCATCAAGGGCCGCGACCGGGTGGAGGGCCTCGTCGAGGCGATGCTGGCCGTTACCTCGGGACTGGAACTCGACCACACGCTGCGCACCATCGTCCACACCGCGATCGAGCTCGTCGACGCCCGGTACGGGGCCCTCGGGGTACGCGGTGACGGGCACGAACTCGTCGAGTTCATCTACGAGGGCATCGACGAAGCCACCAGCGAGCTGATCGGCCATCTGCCGGAGGGTCGAGGCGTGCTCGGTGTGCTCATGGACGAGCCCAAAGCCATTCGCCTCGAGGATATTTCATGCCATGAAGCATCGGTGGGTTTCCCGGCGAACCATCCGCCGATGCGGACGTTCCTCGGTGTGCCGGTACGCATCCGGGACGAGATCTTCGGCAATCTCTATTTGACCGACAAGCGCGACGGGCAGCAGTTCAGCGAGGACGACGAGGTGCTGGTGCAGGCGCTGGCCGCGGCCGCGGGCATCGCCATCGACAACGCGCGGCTCTACGACCAGGCGCGACGCCGACAGTCGTGGATCGAGGCGACCCGCGACATCGGCACCGAGTTGCTGTCCGGCACCGACCCCGCCGGGATCTTTCGCTCCGTCGCCGAGAAGGTGCAGGAACTCAGCGGCGCAAAGGCCACTCTGGTGGCCATCCCGACCGACGCCGATACCGGCGGCGAGGATGTTCCGGAACTGACCGTGGTCGCTGCGGCGGGCGACATCGACGGTTCCTTCCCGCAACGGATTCCGGTGACGGGGACCGTGGTGGGAGAGGCCTTTGCCGGACGCGTGCCCGGCCGGCACGCCACGATCGACCTCGGGGTGAGCGCGGACGGCGGCCCGGCCCTGGTGTTGCCGCTGCGTGCCACCGATTCGGTGGCGGGTGTGCTCATCGCGATGAGACCAGTTGGCGCACAGGTATTTCACGCTGAAGAGCTGGACATGATGTCGGCGTTCGCGGATCAGGCGACGATGGCCTGGCAGTTGGCCACCGCGCTGCACCGGATGCGTGAGATGAGCGTCATCAGCGACCGTGATCGGATCGCGCGGGATCTCCACGACCACGTCATCCAACGGCTGTTCGCCGTCGGGCTGTCGCTGCAGGGGACGGTGGCGCGGGCGCGCTCGGACGAGGTTCGGGACCGGCTGTCGGGGTGCGTCGACGATCTCCAGGACGTGATCCAGGAAATCCGTACCACGATCTTCGATCTGCACGGGGGCTCCTCGGGGGTGACCCGGCTGCGGCAACGCCTCGACGCAGCGGTCGCGGACTTCGCCGGTTCGGGTGTGCGGACGTCGGTGCAGTACGTGGGGCCGCTGTCGGTCGTCGACGCCGCGTTGGCCGACCATGCCGAAGCCGTGGTGCGCGAAGCGGTGAGCAACGTCGTCCGCCACGCGGGCGCGTCGGCGTTGAGCGTCGTCGTGACCGTCGACGACGATCTCTCGGTCCAAGTTTCCGACAATGGGCGCGGCATCGGCGACAACGTCACGGCCAGCGGCCTGACCAATCTGCGCCGCCGCGCCGAGGAGTGCGGGGGCTCGTTCCGCGTCGGCGCGGAGCCGTCCGGTGGGACCACTCTGGAGTGGCGCGCGCCGCTGCCGTGAGACACGCTGAAACCACATCGGTGTAATTTTCGGCGGATCGCGTTTTCCCAGGTCACGGCGTCGTGCCGGTGACGGGATCGCTTCTCCTTCGCAACAGCTTGATAACGCACAAATTGTCGCGCGCTTGTTTTCTCAAATTGTCGGTTCAGTAAGCCCAGTAAGCGGAGTGATCCGCACAGCACGACGCAGAAGGACTGGGAGCACATGTCACGGAACAAGAAGGGCATCGTCGTTGTCATGATGGGCAGCGCGGGGATGTTCTTGAGTGCCCCGATGCTGAGCCCGCTGGCGACCGCCGCGCCCACTCGTGGCGGGGTCCCGTGCGTCGGCATTCTCCAGCAAATGGTGTCTCGCCCCGGCGACATCCCGCAGGCGCTGCAGCAGGCGGCCACCTCGCTGACCACCGGACCGGGCGAGGCGAAGCCGCCGGTCGTCGTGCCGCCGGCGAGTTCGTCACGGGCGGGAACCCCGCCGGTACCTCCGCGTCCGCCGGCCTCGTCGTCAACGCCCTCGAGTCGCACCACGCCTCCGGTCCCGGGTGGCCCCGGCTCCCCGGTGAGCACTCCGGTCAACGGTGGTACGCCTCCGGTTCCGGGTGTGCCCGGCTCCCCGGTGGGCACTCCGGTCAACGGTGGTACGCCTCCGGTTCCGGGTGTGCCCGGCTCCCCGGTGGGCACTCCGGTCAACGGTGGTACGCCTCCGGTTCCCGGCGTGCCCGGCGGACTGGTGGGCACTCCGGTGGCCAATCCCGCGCCGCCGGCTCCGCCGGTGCCGGGTCTGCCGGTCGTGGGCGAGGCTGGTTCCGCGCTTCCTCCCGTGCCTCCGGCTCCCGGTGGTCCGGAGACCATTCCGGTCGGTGTCGTGCCGCCGCCCGCTCCGCCCGCGCCGGGTGTGCCGGTGTTCGGTGAGGCCGGCGCAGCGCTTCCGCCGGGGCCTCCAGGTCCCGGCGGCCCGGCCGCGGTTCCGGTGGCGGCCGCTACTCCTCCGGCCCCGCCGGCGCCCGGTGCGCCCGTGGGCGGTCCGGCCGGCACGCCGGCCGGTCCGGGTATGCCCGCTCCGGGCGCGCCGCTAGCAGCCGCCGGTGAGGCCGGTCCGGGCGGTGTCGGCGCTGGAAACGGTGCCGCGGGTGCTGGCGGTGCCGGTGCCCCCGTCGAGGGCAGTGCCGGAGCGGTTCCGCCGGCCGGATTGCCGGTGATCGGTGAGGCCGGTGCGGTTCCCCCGGCGCCGGGTGCGCCGATCGCCGCCGCGGCCGGGGATGCCACCCCGCCGGCTCCGCCCGCTCCGGGTGCGCCGGTCATCGGTGAAGCAGGGGCGGCGACTCCGCCTGCGCCGCCGGCTCCTGGTGTGCCGGTTGAGGGTTCGACGGGTGGTGGGACTCCGCCTGCGCCGCCGGCTCCTGGTGTGCCGGTTGAGGGTTCGACGGGTGGTGGGACTCCGCCTGCGCCGCCGGCTCCTGGTGTGCCGGTTGAGGGTTCGACCGGTGGTGGGACTCCGCCTGCGCCGCCGGCTCCTGGTGTGCCGGTTGAGGGTTCGACGGGTGGTGGAACTCCGCCTACCCCGCCCGCTCCGGGAACGCCCGTTGAGGGCTCGGTCGAGACCTTCTCGCCGCCCGCCCCGCCCGCTCCCGCTGAACCCGCCGCAAGCACGATCGAGACGTTCTCACCGCCGGCCCCGCCGGCTCCGGGTGAACCGTCTGAATCCTCCATCGAGGTCGTCACGCCGCCCGCTCCGGGTGAGCCAGGCGCGCCGGTGTCGACTGAGGCTGAGATCGTGACTCCGCCTGCTCCGGGTGTGCCGGGGACGCCGAGTTCTTCGTCGGTGGAGTTGGTGACTCCGCCTGCTCCGGGTGTGCCGGGGACGCCGAGTTCTTCGTCGGTGGAGTTGGTGACTCCGCCCGCTCCGGGTGTGCCGGGGACGCCTGTCGAAGGTGCTGTCGAGATCGCCACGCCGCCGGCTCCCGGTACCCCGGGTGCACCGGTGTCCACCGAGGCAGAGATCGTGACGCCGCCCGCTCCAGGTGTGCCGGGGACGCCTGCTGAGGGTGCTGTCGAGATCGCCACGCCGCCCGCTCCGGGTGTGCCGGGGACCCCAGTCGAAGGTGCTGTCGAGATCCCGACGCCGCCCGCCCCGGGTGTGCCGGGGACGCCTGCTGAGGGTGCTGTCGAGATCGCCACGCCGCCGGCTCCGGGAACGCCTGGTGTTCCGGTGGGGACTGAGGGTGGTGTGGTGACGCCGCCGGCTCCGCCCGCTCCGGGTGGTCCGGCCGCCGTCCCGGTCGCCGCCGACGTGCCCGGTGGCCCAGGTGTCCCCGGTGCTCCGATCGACGTCGCAGCCGGTGGCGTCGGGGCGGACGCTTCCGCTCCGGCCGCGCCGATCTTCGGAAACGCGGGTGTGGCCGCACCCGCCGGGCTCCCCGGCGGCGGCGGAGCTCCCGTCGAAGGGGCAGCGGGTGCGGTTGCTCCGGGCGGACTGCCTGCTGGGGGCGCTGCAGTCGAAGGTGCCGCAGGTGCCGCCGGCCCCGGTGCGGGTCCCGCGGCGGGCGCGCCGATCGAGGCCGCAGCCGCAGCTGCCGGTCCCGTCGGCCCGCCGGCTCCCGGTGGTGCCGCTGCCGGCGCCGTGCCCGGAGGCACCCCGCCGGGTGCTCCCGCGCCGGGTGCGCCGATCTTCGGCGAAGCCGGTGTCGTGGCACCGCCGCTTCCGCCGGCACCAGGTGGGGGAGTCGACGTCCCGGCCGGCGCTCTGACACCGCCGGTGCCGGGCACGCCCGGAACCCCGGTCAACACGTCGGTCCCGGGTGGCACGCCGCCGGTGCCGGGTGCCCCCGGAACCCCGGTCAACACGTCGGTCAACGGCGGTACGCCGCCGGTGCCGGGCACGCCCGGAACCCCGGTCAACACGTCGGTCAACGGCGGTACGCCGCCGGTGCCGGGTACCCCCGGAACCCCGGTCAACACGTCGGTCAACGGCGGTACGCCGCCGGTGCCGGGCACCCCGCCCGGGTCCACGACTGTCGGTGGCGGTGTCCCGTCGTCGCCGACGCCGGGAACTCCGGGCAGCTCGCTGACCGTCGCCGACCTGCTGACCCCGCCGGGCGTCCTGCGCGCGGTTCAGGACACCACGTCGTCGGTGGTGAGCGTCATGCCTCCGCCGCCGGCGCCCGTCCCCGGGGCTGTCGGTTCGGCTTCGGTCGGAGTTCCGGCCGGACCGGACCCCGTCACCCCGCTGGTGGCGACCAGCCTGTCCAACCTGGTGAACCCGTCGCCGCTGTCGGTTCCGTCGATCCCGGGCCTCCCCATCCCGCTGCCCAACGAGATTCCGGTGCCGTCGGACCTGCTCTGCGTGGGCACGGATTGGTCGGCGACACAAGGTGATTCACCCGCGGAGCCGATCGCCAACGTCGACATCCCTCGGGCGCTGATCACCGGTACGGCGCCGACCGGGCGTGACCGCTGGGGCAACGAGTAAGACCGTCGAGAGACAGTGGCGGGGGTGACCCTCCGCCACTTTCTCCGGTTACCGGCTCTTGGCCACTGCGCTGGAGGCCTGGGCGTCGGCCACCAGATCGGTGGCCACCCGGTGCAACGGGACATTGGAGTCCTGCGACAACTTCCGCAAGACCTCGAACGCCTGCACCGCGTTGACGCCGTAGCGCTCCATCACCATGCCCTTGGCCTGGCCGATGATGTCGCGGCTGGCCAACGCCCGCCGGAACTGCTCGTCGCGTCGCGCGGAGTTCCACGCCACCGACGAGTGCGCGGCGAAAATCAAACCGAGCGTGCGTGATTCAGGCCCGAACACGTTCGGCTGCTCGGCGTAGATGTTCAGCGCGCCCAACGTCTCGTCGGCGATGAACAACTGGAACGCCATGACGGCGCGGATCGGTGTCTCAGCCAACGCGTCGCGCCGGTAGTTCGGGAACCTGTCGTCGTGCTGCAGGTCGGCGACGTGGACAGTCTTCTCCTCCCAGGCCGCCGACAGGCACGGTCCCTCCAGATGGCGCTGTTGAATCTTGTCGAGAAGCACCGGCCACTCGGACGTGGCCGCCGGAGTGTCGATGTTCCTCGCGTTCTTGGTCAAGGTGATCCCGGCATATTGCGCACCGGGTATCTCGACCGCCGCATGTTCTGCCAGCTCGGCGATGACGCTCTCGGCGTCATCGCCGGTCCTGTTGTGCAGGCCCTGCACCAACTCGGCCACACGAAGGTGTGCAGCCTCGACCGGGGTTGGCTCGTCCACCCTCACCGTCCTGCCCAAACGTCAATAAGTGCTCAGAGATTACCGCTCGGTAGCGCCGGCGGCGTACGCGTACGGCAAAGTCGGAGTCACAACGCCCGCAGATACCGGCGCGTCACGAACCTCTGCACCACCGAGGTGACCGGCCCCGCAGCCCGGCTCCACCAGGTGGCGTGCCGGGAGAAGGCGCTGATCTCCGCGTGGACCGCGCCGGTCGACGGGTCGAAGCGCACCGCGAACATCTCCTCCCCGGACTCGGGGTGGCCGGGGAGGGTGCCGTAGGCGAAGCCGCGGTGATCCGGCTCGTCGATGACGTAGACGACCCGGCACGGCGCGGGCACCGGACCCAGATGGACCAGCACCTCCGATCCCGTCTGCGCGACCGGGCAGACCGCGTCCACCCGCAGACCCGCGCCGCGCAGCATGCCGTAGCGCATCCCCGCCGCCGCGGCCTCCTCGAAACGGCGGCGACCGCGACCGATCACCGCCGATTCACGCAGATGGCGGTAACCGCCGGGCATCGGTCCCGCGGTGGCGCCGACCTCCGAATAGGTCAGCGGCAGGCCTATGACGTCACTGAGCTTCATCTCGCCAGCTTGGCATCCCCGCCAGTCGACACGCGGAGCAAAGTCGGTGCTGCCGCACAGACCGGCACCCAATACGGTGGCAAAGTGACCGTCGACAAATCCGATGCGCATCTGGGCGGTGGATTCAATGCGCCGCGACCCACCACTCGCGGCGGACCCGACTACGGTCGCTTCATCGAAGCGGTCCGCACGCTGCAAGACCACGCCCGTGCCGCGGACGCCCCCGACGAGGTGATCACCCGCGCGGCAGACATGGTCGAAGAGGTATCGCGCCTGCTCGCGCCCTACGACGCCGACGAGTGGTCCTCTCCCTCGGGGCGGCGTTCGGACCTGCCCAACCGCGGCAATGTCCTGGGCATCCCGTCGACGCTCCGCGTCACCGACGACAACCGTCTCGTCGGGACGGTCCGTTTCCGGCGGTTCCACCTCGGCCGCAACGGCGCCGCGCACGGCGGTGCGGTGGCCCACCTGTTCGACTCCGTGCTGGGCTTCGCATCGTTCAGGCTCAGCGGCAGCCAGGCCCAACGCACCGCGTTCCTGCACGTCGACTACCGCAAGATCGCCCTGGTCGAACGCGACCTGCAGGTCGAGGCGCGGATCGACGAGATCGTGGACCGCAAGATCTTCGTGTCCGGACGTCTGCTCGACGGCGCGGACGTGCTCGCCGACGGGCACGCGCTGTTCGTGAAACTGAAGCCGGGACAGCCATGAGTGCCGGTCGGGGCAGCGGTATCGCGCAGAAATGGGCACGCTGGCGCGACGGCGTGCGTAGGCGTCCCATGGTCGACCTGGGCTACCGCATCACCGTCGGCGTCGTCGGGATGGCCGTCCTGACGGTCGGGATCATCGCGATCCCGTACCCGGGTCCGGGCTGGGCCATCGTGTTCCTCGGGTTGGGCATCCTGGCCACCGAGTTCGAATGGGCCCAACGGCTGCTCCGCTACGCCCGCCGGCGCTACGACGCGGCGATGGACTGGTTCAAGCAGCAGGGACTGTGGGTGCAGATCGCGGGCGCGGTGCTCACCTTCGCCGTGGTCATGGGCACCTTGTGGTTGTTCGGCGCCCTTGCCTTCGCGGGGCGACTGGTCAACATCGAGCACCCCTGGCTCCACAGTCCCATTGGTCTGGGGGGCTAGCGACCCGTGCCGATAGCATGGTCGCGGTCAGCGGCTAGTGCCTGGCCGACGTCGCCACGTCCCGACAGTTTGGAGAACCACCCATGAGTGCGCCTGCCCGCCCCGCCCCCGCAGCCCCGATTCGGGTCGCTGCCGGGACCACCGCGGCGCAGGCGGTGCGCGACGCCGGCCTCCCGTCCCGCGGAGCGCCCGACGCGATCGTGGTCGTCCGCGACGCCGAGGGGCGCCTGCGCGACCTGTCCTGGGTTCCCGACACCGACGTCGAGGTGACGCCGGTGGCCGCCGACACCGAGGACGGCCGCAGCGTCATCCGGCACTCCGCGGCCCACGTGCTGGCCCAGGCGGTGCAGGAGCTGTTCCCGCAAGCCAAGCTGGGCATCGGTCCGCCGATCACCGACGGCTTCTACTACGACTTCGACGTCCCCGAACCGTTCACCCCTGAGGATCTCGAAGCCCTCGAGAAGCGGATGCGCAAGATCGTCAAGGACGGTCAGCTCTTCGAACGGCGCGTCTACCCTTCCAAGGAAGCCGCGCGCGAAGAACTGGCCGACGAGCCCTACAAACTGGAGCTTGTCGACGACAAGTCCGTAGAGGGTTCGGACGAGATAATGGAGATAGGTGGCGACGAACTCACCGCCTACGACAACCTCAATCCACGTACCCGCGAACGGGTCTGGGGCGACCTGTGCCGCGGCCCGCACATCCCCACCACCCGTTACATCCCGGCGTTCAAGCTGACCCGCAGCTCGGCGGCGTACTGGCGCGGAAACCAGAACAACGCCAGCATGCAACGCATCTACGGAACCGCCTGGGAGTCGCAGGAGGCGCTGGACCGCCATCTCGAGCTCATCGAGGAGGCGTTGCGCCGCGACCACCGCAAGCTCGGTGTGGAACTCGACCTGTTCAGCTTCCCCGACGAACTGGGCTCGGGACTGCCGGTGTTCCACCCCAAGGGCGGGGTGGTGCGGCGCGAGCTCGAAGACTATTCGCGGCGTAAGCATCTGGAGGCGGGCTACGAGTTCGTCAACACCCCGCACATCACCAAAGAGCAGCTGTACATCACCTCGGGCCATCTCGAGTGGTACGCGGACGGGATGTTCCCGCCCATGCACATCGATGCCGAGCTCAACCCCGACGGCACGGTGCGCAAGCCGGGGCAGGACTACTACCTCAAGCCGATGAACTGCCCGATGCACCACCTGATCTACCGGTCCCGGGGCAGGTCCTATCGCGAACTTCCGTTGCGGCTCTTCGAGTTCGGGTCGGTGTACCGCTACGAGAAGTCCGGTGTGATCCACGGACTGACCCGGGTGCGCGGGATGACCCAGGACGACGCGCACATCTACACCACCCGCGAGCAGATGCGCGACGAACTGGCCTCGCTGCTGGGCTTCGTGCTCGACCTGCTCGCCGACTACGGCCTGAACGACTACTACCTGGAGCTGTCCACCAAGGACCCCGAGAAGTACGTGGGCTCCGACGAGATCTGGGAGGAGGCCACCGACACGCTGCGCGAGGTCGCCGAGGCCTCCGGCCTGGACCTGGTGCCCGACCCGGGCGGCGCGGCGTTCTACGGGCCGAAGATCTCCGTCCAGGTCAAGGACGCGCTGGGACGGAGCTGGCAGATGTCGACCATCCAGCTCGACTTCAACATGCCCGAACGCTTCGAACTCGAGTACACCGCCGCCGACGGGACCCGGCAGCGGCCGGTGCTGATCCACCGCGCGCTGTTCGGATCCATCGAGCGGTTCTTCGGCGTGCTCACCGAGCACTACGCCGGTGCGTTTCCCGCCTGGCTGGCGCCGGTGCAGGTGGTCGGTATCCCGGTCGCCGACGGACACATCGGATACCTCGAGGGCATGGCCGCGCAACTGCGCGCCGAGGGCATCCGCGTCGAGGTCGACACCAGTGACGACCGCATGGCCAAGAAGATCGTCAACCACACCAACCAGAAGGTGCCGTTCATGCTGCTCGCGGGCGACCGCGACGTCGAGGCCGACGCCGTCTCCTTCCGGTTCGGCGACCGCACCCAGATCAACGGCGTGCCCCGCGACACCGCGGTCCGCACGATCGTCGACTGGGTGCGCCGACGGGAGAACGCCGTTCCCACAGCCGATCTGGTGACCATCGACGACGCGAACGAGGGGTGACGTGGACTCGGAGGACACCATCGTCGACCGAGGGGTGGGTGACCCCGACCGCCTGCAGCGGCTGTGGACCCCGCACCGTATGAGCTACATTGTCGACGCCGTCAAAAGCAGTTCGGCGACCTCCTCCGAGCCGTTCACCGACATCCCGAACATGTCCGACGAGGACGGTCTGGTGGTCGCCCGCGGCGAACTCGTCTACGCGGTGCTGAACCTCTACCCGTACAACCCGGGCCATCTGATGGTGGTGCCGTACCGGCGCGTCGCCGAGCTCGAGGAACTCACCGCCGACGAGAGCGCCGAGCTGATGGCGTTCGCGCAGAAGGCCATTCGGGTCATGAAGGCGGTGTCACGCCCGCACGGCTTCAACGTGGGGCTCAACCTGGGTACCTCTGCGGGAGGATCGCTGTCCGAGCATCTGCACATGCATGTGGTGCCGCGCTGGGGCGGGGACGCGAACTTCATCACCGTCATCGGTGACTCGAAGGTGATCCCGCAGTTGTTGCGCGACACGCGCGCGCTGTTGGCCACCGAGTGGGAACGGCAGCCGTGAGCGACTTCTACCTGATGACGCGCGCGGCCTACACCAAGCTGTCGCGTCCGGTGGCCCGCGGTGCGCTGCGGCTGGGCCTGACGCCCGACCACGTGACGATCCTCGGCACCGCGGGATCGGTGCTGGCCGCGCTGATCCTGTTCCCGATGGGGCAGCTGTGGTGGGGCGCGGTGGCCGTGTCGTTCTTCGTGCTCGCCGACATGCTCGACGGCGCGATGGCCCGCGAGCGCGGCGGCGGGACCCGCTTCGGTGCGGTGCTCGACGCGACCTGTGACCGGGTCAGCGACGGCGCCGTCTTCTGCGGGTTGCTGTGGTGGGCCGCGTTCGGCATGCACAGCCCGGATCTGGTGGTCGCCACCCTGATCTGCCTGGTCTCCTCGCAGGTGATCTCCTACATCAAGGCCCGCGCCGAGGCCAGCGGTCTGTCCGGCGACGGCGGACTGATCGAGCGTCCGGAGCGGTTGGTGATCGTGCTGGTCGGTGCCGGACTGTCGGACTTCCCGCTGTTCCCGCTGCCGTGGCTGCTCCACGTCGCGATGTGGGTGCTGGCGGTGACCAGTGTTGTCACGGTGGGTCAGCGTCTGCACAGTGTGCGCCGCTCGGCCGGCGCAATGGACCGTCTGGCCCCGCCCGACGAGCCGGAGACGCCCGGCCGATGACCGAAAGGCCCGGCTTGGGCGGCCTGCTGGAGATCCCGTCTGCGGTCGGCGGGCAGCTCACCGACTGGGGGTACGCGGCGGGCTGGCGACTGGTCCGGGCCGCCCCGGAGGTCGTGGCCCGCAACGCATTCGACGCCGGCGCGCTGTACGCCGCGCGCAACGGCGGGCCGCAGCAGCTGCGCAAGAACCTGGCACGGGTCATCGGTGTGGCGCCCCGCGACGTTCCCGACGAGCTCATGCGCGCCTCGCTGGCGTCCTACGCGCGCTACTGGCGCGAAGCGTTCCGTCTGCCGTCGATGGACCACGCCAAGCTGGGGCAGAAACTGTCCGTCGACAACATCGAACGACTGTGGTCAGCCCTCGAGGACGGGCGCGGAGCGGTGATGGCGTTGCCGCACAGCGGCAACTGGGATATGGCGGGCGTGTGGCTGGTGCAGAATCACGGCACGTTCGCCACGGTCGCCGAGCGCCTCAAACCGGAATCGCTCTACAACCGGTTCCTGGCCTATCGGGAGAGCCTCGGCTTCGAGGTGGTGCCGCTGTCCGGTGGCCCGCGGCCGCCGTTCGACGTGCTGCGGGACCGGCTCCTGGACAACGGCGTGGTGTGCCTGATGGCCGACCGGGACCTGACCCGCACCGGGGTGCAGGTGGATTTCTTCGGCGAATCGACCCGGCTGCCCGCCGGCCCCGCCAAACTGGCGCTGGCCACCGGCGCCGCACTGTTCCCCGTGCACTGCTGGTTCGAGCCGGACGGATGGGGGATGGCTGTCTACCCCGAGGTGGACACGAGCGGAGGCGACATCACCGCCATCACCCAGGCGCTGGCCGACCGCTTCGCGCTGAACATCGCCGAACACCCGGCGGACTGGCACATGATGCAGCCACAGTGGCTGGCCGATCTGTCCGATGAGCGCCGAGCCCGCCTGGAGGGTTCCTGATGAGCGCTTGCGCGAAGAAGCGAGCGCCCTGATGCGCATCGGGATGGTGTGCCCGTACTCGTTCGACGTGCCCGGAGGGGTGCAGTCGCACGTCCTGCAGCTCGCCGAGGTGATGAAAGCGGGCGGCCACGACGTCAGCGTGCTGGCCCCGGCGTCACCGGAAGCGGCCGCGACCCTGCCCGACTACGTGGTGTCCGGCGGTAAGGCCGTCCCGATCCCTTACAACGGCTCGGTGGCCCGGTTGCGCTTCGGCCCGGCCACTCATCGCCGGGTCAAGAAGTGGTTGCGCGAAGGCCAGTTCGACGTGCTGCACCTGCACGAGCCCAACGCCCCCAGCCTGTCGATGCTGGCCCTCAACATCGCCGAGGGGCCCATCGTCGCGACCTTTCACACGTCGACGACGAAGTCGCTGACCCTGTCAGTGTTCGAGCCGATCCTGCGCCCCATGCACGAGAAGATCGTGGGCCGCATCGCGGTGTCGGACCTGGCGAGGCGCTGGCAGATGGAGGCGCTGGGCAGCGACGCCGTGGAGATCCCGAACGGGGTGGACGTCGACTTCTTCGCCTCGGCGTCCGTGTTGGACGGGTATCCGCGCCCCGGGAAGACGGTGCTGTTCCTCGGCCGCTTCGACGAGCCGCGCAAGGGCATGGCCGTCCTGCTGCGCGCGTTGCCCACGCTGGCGGCGCGGTTCGACGACGTCGAGATCCTCGTCGTCGGCCGCGGCGACGAGGACGAGTTGCGTGAGCAGGCCGGCCCGCTGGCCCGGCACCTGCGGTTCCTCGGCCAGGTCGACGACCACCTCAAGGCCTCCGCGATGCGCAGCGCCGACGTGTACTGCGCGCCGCACACCGGCGGGGAGAGCTTCGGCATCGTGCTGGTGGAGGCGATGGCCGCGGGTACGGCGGTGGTGGCGTCCGATCTCGACGCGTTCCGGCGGGTGCTGCAGGACGGGGCGGCGGGCCGGCTGGTACCCGTCGATGACGCCCCCGCCATGGCCGACGCGCTGATCGACATGCTCTCCGACGACGCCGCCCGGGCCGAATATGTGCGCAACGCCACTGAAGCGGTCGCCCGCTATGACTGGTCGGTGGTCGCCGGCCAGATCCTGCGCGTCTACGAAACCGTCGCCGGAGCCGGCGTGAAGGTCCAGGTCGCCTCGTGATCCCGTGGGCGGTGGCGGTGCTCGCCGTCGTGGCGGTCCTGCTCGTCGTGCTCGTCGCGCTCTGGGCCTACCAGACCGCCCACCGGCTGGACCGGTTGCACGTGCGCTACGACCTGTCCTGGCAGGCGCTCGACGGTGCGCTGGCCCGCCGTGCGGTGGTGGCGCGCGCTGTGGCCGCCGACGCCTACGGCGCCGGACCGGCAGGGAAGCGGCTGGCCGCGCTGGCCGACGCGGCCGAACGCGCGCCCCGGTCCCAGCGGGAAGCTGCCGAGAACGAGTTGTCGGCCGCGCTGGCGCAGGTGGACCCGACGTCCATCCCGCCTGCACTGGTCGCCGAGCTGGCCGACGCCGAGGCGCGGGTGCTGCTGGCTCGCCGCTTCCACAACGATGCGGTCCGCGACACGCTTGCGCTGCGCGACCGGCGCGCGGTCCGGTGGCTACGGCTCGGTGGAACAGCCGCGCTGCCAACGTATTTCGAGATCGCCGAAGGCGGTGAGCGCTCGACTCGCGAAACGGTGCCGGCCGCTCGCCGCACCTCGGCGCGCGTCCTGTTGCTCGACGAGCACGGGGCGGTGCTGCTGCTGTGCGGTTCGGACCCGGCGCTCGACGTCTCGCCCAAGCCGCGCTGGTGGTTCACGATCGGCGGCGCCGCCCAGGAGGGGGAGTCACTGGCCGACACCGCGGTCCGGGAGATCGAGGAGGAGACCGGGCTGCGGGTACCGCCCGGCGACCTGGTCGGACCGGTCTGGCGCCGCGAAGCGGTGATCCACTTCAACGGTGCAGTGCTGCACAGCGACGAGATGTACTTCGTCCACCGGGTCGCTCGCTTTGAACCCCGGGACACCGGCCGCAGCGGCCTGGAGCGGACCTACATCCACGGCCACCGGTGGTGTGATGCGACAATGATCGAAGAACTGGTCGCCAACGGTGAGGCCGTATACCCGGTGCAGTTGGGTGAGCTCCTCGACGAGGCGAACGCGCTGGCCGACGCGCCGGATGCGGTTTCTCAGCGGCCGCTGCAATCCATCCGTTGACGGAACAATCCGATTTGCGGCCCTCATTAAACTGAATCAGTAGCTATTGAAGGAGAAAAGCTGTGGAAACCGAAGGGCTCGGGGCTCAGCCCTCGTCCGCTGACGGGACGGCCGCTCGCGGCACCGCCCGGGTGAAGCGCGGGATGGCCGAAATGCTCAAGGGCGGCGTGATCATGGACGTGGTCACCCCCGAGCAGGCACGCATCGCCGAAGGGGCCGGTGCGGTCGCGGTCATGGCGCTCGAACGGGTTCCCGCCGACATCCGCGCCCAGGGTGGCGTCTCCCGGATGAGCGACCCCGACATGATCGAGGGAATCATCGACGCGGTCACGATCCCGGTAATGGCCAAGGTCCGCATCGGGCACTTCGTGGAGGCGCAGATCCTGCAGAGCCTCGGTGTCGACTACATCGACGAGTCCGAGGTGCTCACCCCGGCCGACTACGCCAACCACATCGACAAGTGGAAGTTCACCGTGCCGTTCGTGTGCGGTGCCACCAATCTCGGTGAGGCACTGCGCCGGATCACCGAGGGCGCGGCCATGATCCGCTCCAAGGGAGAGGCCGGCACCGGTGATGTGTCCAACGCCACGACCCACATGCGCAAGATCGGCGGCGAGATCCGCCGGTTGACGTCGATGAGCGAAGACGAGCTGTACGTTGCGGCCAAGGAACTGCAGGCCCCCTATGACCTGGTGGTCGAGGTCGCCCGTGCGGGCAAGCTGCCGGTGACGCTGTTCACCGCCGGCGGCATCGCGACCCCGGCCGACGCGGCGATGATGATGCAGCTCGGTGCCGAGGGCGTGTTCGTCGGTTCCGGCATCTTCAAGTCCGGCAACCCCGCCGAGCGGGCCGCGGCCATCGTCAAGGCCACCACGTTCTACGACGACCCGGATGTGCTGGCCAAGGTGTCGCGCGGGCTGGGCGAGGCGATGGTCGGCATCAACGTCGACGACATCCCGGTCCCACACCGTCTCGCCGAGCGCGGCTGGTAGCCCCGGGCGACATGGCGATTGAAGAGATCCTCGATCTGGAACAGATCGAGGTCAACATCTACCGCGGCGGCGTGTTCAGCCCGGAATCGGGTTTCCTGCAGCGCACCTTCGGTGGCCACGTCGCCGGTCAGGCGCTGGTGTCGGCGGTGCGCACGGTGGACCCGAAGTTCCAGGTGCACTCGCTGCACGGCTACTTCCTGCGGGGCGGTGACGCCCGCTCGCCGTCGGTGTACACGGTGGAGCGGATCCGCGACGGCGGGTCGTTCTGCACGCGGCGGGTCAGCGCCATCCAGCACGGCGAGACGATCTTCTCCATGTCGGCGTCGTTCCAGACCGACCAGACCGGGATCGAGCACCAGGACGCGATGCCGCCGGCGCCGCCGCCGGACGACATTCCCGACTTCAAGTCCTCGAGCAAGGTGTTCGACGACGCGAGTTTCCGTCAGTTCGACGAGTGGGACGTGCGCATCGTGCCGCGCGACCAGCTCGGCAAGCGGGAGGGCAAGGCTTCCCAGCAGCAGGTCTGGTTCCGGCACCGCGACCCGCTGCCCGACGACCACGTCCTGCACATCTGTGCGCTGGCCTACATGAGCGACCTGACGCTGCTGGGCTCCGCGCAGGTCAACCACGTCGAGGAGCGCAAGCACCTGATGGTGGCGTCGCTGGATCACGCGATGTGGTTCATGCGCCCGTTCCGTGCCGACGAGTGGCTGCTCTACGACCAGTCCTCGCCGTCGGCGTGCGGCGGTCGGGCCCTGACGCAGGGCAAGATCTTCAACCGGTACGGCGAGATGGTGGCAGCGGTCATGCAGGAGGGGTTGACCCGGTACCCGCGCGACTTCACGCCCGGGCGCGAGTGACTCCGCGCGTCGGGGTGCTCGCACTACAGGGCGACACCCGTGAGCATCTGCAGGCGCTGCGTGCGGCCGGCGCCGACGCCGTCACCGTGCGCCGCGCCGACGAGCTCGAGTCGGTCGACGCACTGGTCATTCCCGGCGGGGAGTCGACCACGATGAGCCATCTGCTGCGCGAGTTCGAACTGCTCGAACCGCTGCAGCGGCGTCTTGCCGACGGCATGCCGGCCTACGGGTCGTGTGCGGGCATGATCCTGCTGGCCGGTGAGATACTGGACGCCGGCGTGCCCGGGCGTGCGGCACTGCCGCTCGGCGGGATCGACATGACGGTGCGCCGCAACGCCTTCGGGCGCCAGGTGGACTCGTTCGAGGAGGATCTGGAGTTCGCCGGGATCGACGGCCGCGTCCATGCGGTGTTCATCCGCGCCCCGTGGGTGGAACGGGTCGGACCCGACGTGGAGGTGCTGGCCACGGCGGCCGGTCACCCCGTGGCGGTCCGGCAGGGCCGGATGCTGGCGACGTCGTTCCATCCCGAGATGACCGGTGATCGACGGGTGCACGCCATGTTCGTCGAGTCGCTACAGGCGGGGTGAGCGCAGTCCGAGCGTGCGCCGGCCCGCGGTGAGCAGTTCCTCCCGCAGTCTGGCGGGGTCGTCGCCGTCGGGGTAGTCCACGCCGACGGCCGCGGAGATCCCGGCCATCACCACGGCCGCTTTCACCTGGCCGCCCAGGCCCGGCTCCACACCCGCGAGCAGTTCGATCTGCCGCCGCACGGTTGCGGCCCACTCCGGATGGTTGCGCAGCAGTTCGCCGACGCTCGGGTCGCCGGTGAGGACCGGGATCAGCTCCCGGTTGGCCACAGCCAGGGCGGTGAAGCCGGTCAGCATCGACTCGGCACGCGCCCGCGCGCTGCGCTGTGCCCCGGCGGTCTCGACCAGCTGCGCGAGTTCGGCGAGGACCGGCTCCAGGATGGCTTCCAGAAGCTCGTCGCGCGTCCGGAAGTGGTGGTAGATGGCGGATTTCGTGAGGCCGAGCTCGTCGGAGATCATCTGCAGCGACGTGCCCGCGACGCTGAAGCGCCGAAACAAGTCGATGGCGACGTCGATGAGGCGCTGCCGCGTGGGCGCACTCACAACGCCACCACTGCAGTGGAACCGCTGACAAACGACGATCGCCTGACCATCCGTACAGTTTACCTCTGTACGATTGGTCAGTAGCTGGCTGTACGTTTGGTCAGTATCACGCGCCCCCGCCAACACCCAGGAGCGACTTTGACCAGCAGCGCTGCCCCCGAGGTACGCGACTTCTCCGCGGTCGACTTCTTCGCCGACCCGCAGCTCGTCGCGGACCCCTACGCGTTCCTGCGGCGGATGCGGGAGACCAGCCCGGTACTGCGCGAACCCGGCCGTGGGGTGCTGGTGGTCACCGGCTACGAGGAGGCGGTCGCGATACTCGGCGACCACGAGGGGTTCTCCTCGTGCAACACCGTCACCGGCCCGTTCCCCGGCTTCCCGGTCCCGCTGGAGGGACGCGACGAGACCGCCGTCCAGGAGCTCATCGAAAAGCGCCGCGGCGAACTACCTTTCAGCGACCAACTGCCGTCGTTCGACCCGCCCACCCACACCGCGCACCGGTCGTTGCTGTCGCGCCTGATCACGCCGAAACGCCTGAAGGAAAACGAGGAGTACCTCGAACGGCTCGCCGACGAGGTGCTGACGCCCTATCTGGCCCGGGGCGGCGGCGAGTTCATCGCCGAGGTCGGCACTCCGGTCGCGCTCCTGGTCATCGCCGATCTGCTCGGTGTCCCCGAAGAGGACCGCGCCGAACTCGCCGCGGTGCTCACCGGTGACGTCGCGCTCGGCAGCACCGACGGCGTGGAGATGGCCCACACCCCACTGGAATACCTGTACACCCGGTTCTCGGACTACATCGCCGACCGCCGTGCCCAACCGCGTCCCGACATCCTTACCGAGCTGGCCCAGGCCACCTTCCCGGACGGCACCCTTCCCGACGTCATCGACGTGGTGCGCGTGGCCGCCAACCTCTTCTCGGCCGGGCAGGAGACCACCGTCCGGCTGCTGTCCTCGGCGATGATGATCCTCGCCGAGAACCCCGACCTCCAGGACACCCTGCGCCGCAACCCGGACCTGGTACCGCCTTTCATCGAGGAGGCGCTGCGCTTCGAGAGCCCGATCCGGGGCGACTTCCGGCTCGCCCGCAAGCCGACCACCGTCGGCGGCGTCGAGATCGCCCCCGGCGCCACGGTGATGGTGCACTACGGCGCCGCCAACCGGGATCCGCGCATCTTCGACAAGCCCGACGCGTTCGACCTCAGCCGCCCGAATGCGCGGCGGCACATCGCCTTCGGGCGCGGAATCCACAGCTGCGTCGGAGCGCCGCTGGCCCGCACGGAGGGACGGGTGCTCATCCAGCGCCTCCTGGAACGCACCGACTCGATCGACGTCGACGAGGCCAGGCACGGCGCGGCGGGGGAGCGGCGCTATGACTACGTGCCCACCTTCATCCTGCGCGGACTGACCGACCTGCACTTGAAGGTCGCGTCGTGAGAGTCCGCGTCGACGACGACGCCTGCGCCGGCCACGGTGTGTGCGTCGCACTGTGCCCCGAGGTGTTCACCCTCACCGACGACGGCTTCGCCCACGCCATCGTCAGCGCGGTGCCCGTCGAATTCACCGACGCGGTCGCCGAAGCTGCCGCCGCCTGCCCAGAACGGGCCATCCATATGAAAGAGGAATCATGACAACCGATTTCGCCCGCCAGGGACGCACTGCCTTCGATCTGTCCGGCAAGGTGGTGGTCGTTGTCGGGGCCGGCCAGATGCCGGGCGACACCACGGGCAACGGCCGGGCCACCGCGATCCTGGCCGCCCGGCACGGCGCCGAGGTGGTGGCCGTCGACGTGAACATCGAGTCGGCGCAGGAGACCGCCGACATCATCACCACCGAAGGTGGCAAGGCCTACGCGGTGTACGCCGACGTCGCCGAGAAGCAGGACTGCCAGAACATCTTCGACACCGTGATGCAGCGCAGCGGACGCGTGGACGGGATGGTCTACAGCGCGGCGGTCAACCCGCCCTTCGACTTCGAGACCAACTCGATGACCGTGGAGAACTTCAATCGCGGCATCAACGTGAACATGCTCGGGGCGTACCACTGCAATCTCTTTGCCGCGCAGTGCATGGAGCGCAACGAGGGCGCCACGACCGGCAGCATCGTCAACTTGTCCTCGATCGCCAGCCTGAAGAACGAGATCGGGCTGAACATCGGGATCATGCCCTACGCCCTGGGTAAGTGCGGACTGAACTACATCACCGAACTCACGGCGGTCCAGTTCGCCGCGTCCGGCGTGCGGGCCAACACCCTGATGCTCGGCCCGATCGACTCCACCTTGGGCAACCACGACTCCCAGGAGCTGTTCGGCCACACCCCCGAGGAGGTCGACGAGGCCTACAAAGAGGTCGTCAAACTCAAGATGGGCCGGGCCAGCACGTGGGAGACCGCGTACGCCGCGCTGTACCTGCTCGCCGACGAGTCACGGTTCATGACCGGTCAGCAGATCCGACTGGACGGGGGCGCCGCGCTGGTGCGGTGACCGATCAGCGCAACGGCAGGCCGGTGATGGCTCGGGCCATCACCAGCCGCTGGATCTCGCTGGTGCCCTCGAAGATCGTGAAGATCTTGGCGTCCCGGTGCATCCGCTCGACGGGGTAGTCGCGGGTGTAGCCGTTGCCGCCGAGGATCTGGATGGCCTCGTCGGTGACATAGACCGCGGTCTCGCTGGCCACCAGCTTGGCCATCGACCCCTCGGCGGAGTCGAACGCCATGCCGTTGCGGGCCATCCAGCCGGCGCGGTACACCAGCAGCCGAGCCGCGTCGATGCGGGCCTTCATGTCGGCGAGCTTGAAGGCGACAGCTTGGAACTCGCCGATCTTGCGGCCGAACTGCTCACGCTCGCACGCATAGTCGCGGGCGTACTCGAAGGCCGCGCGTGCCACCCCGACGGCCATCGCGCCGACGGTGGGGCGGGTGCGCTCGAACGTCGCGAGCGCGGCCTGGCCGGCGGCCCTCTTGCCCTCGCGGACCTTGGCGATGCGCGCGTCGAACTTCTCCTTGCCGCCGACGATCAGCCGGCCGGGGATGCGCACGTCGTCGAGGACGACCTCGGCGGTGTGGGAGGCGCGGATGCCGTGCTTGAGGAACTTCTGTCCCTGCGAGAAGCCCTTGGTGCCCGGCGGGATGATGAACGACGCCTGTCCGCGGGTGCCGAGTTCGGGGTGGACCGACGCCACCACGACGTGCACCTCGGCGATGCCGCCGTTGGTTGCCCAGGTCTTGGTGCCGTTGAGCACCCACTCGTCGGTGGCTTCGTCGTACCGCGCGCGGGTGAGGATGGCGCCGACGTCGGAACCGGCGTTGGGCTCCGAGGAGCAGAAGGCCGCGACCTTGGGCTCGTTGATGCTGCCGAACATCTGCGGCACCCACTCGCCGATCTGCTCCGGCGTGCCGTTGGCCGCCAGCGACGCCGCCGCCAGTCCGGTGCCCAGGATCGCCAGCGCGATGCCGGCGTCACCCCAGAACATCTCCTCGAAGGCGACGATCATGCCGAGGCCGCTGGGCTCGGCGGCTTGTTCGGCGAAGAACTCCATGGAGTAGAGGCCGACCTTGGCGGCCTCCTGGATGATCGGCCACGGCGTTTCCTCGCGCTCATCCCACTCGGCGGCGGCCGGGCGGACCACGTCTGCGGCGAACTCGTGCACCCAGTCCCGGACGTGGACCAAGTCGGGTGACAACTCCAGCGAGAAGGTCATGGGCGGTACCTTACTCCGGAGTAAGATAGATGGCGGCGCGGTGTGGCGGAGGTAACAGTGCGCTTCGCCGAATCATGTGGTGTCGGCGGCAGGCCTGGTCCCCGTAAACTGGGCAATCGACTCTGACGTCGGCGAAAGAGGTAGTACCTGCATGAGCGGCCATTCCAAGTGGGCCACCACCAAGCACAAGAAGGCCGTCATCGACGCCCGCCGCGGCAAGATGTTCGCGAAGCTGATCAAGAACATCGAGGTCGCCGCGCGAACCGGTGGTGGAGACCCTGCCGGGAATCCGACGCTCTATGACGCGATCCAGAAGGCCAAGAAGAGCTCGGTGCCCAACGACAACATCGAGCGGGCCCGCAAGCGCGGCAGCGGCGAGGAAGCCGGTGGCGCCGACTGGCAGACGATCACCTACGAGGGCTACGGCCCCAACGGCGTCGCGGTCCTGGTGGAGTGCCTGACCGACAACCGCAACCGCGCGGCCGGCGAGGTCCGGGTGGCGATGACCCGCAACGGCGGGAACATGGCCGACCCGGGTTCGGTGGCCTACCTGTTCTCCCGCAAGGGCGTGGTGGTCCTGGAGAAGAACGGGCTGACCGAGGACGACGTGCTGGCCGCGGTTCTCGACGCCGGCGCCGAGGACGTCAACGACCTGGGCGACAGCTTCGAGATCCTGTCCGAACCGACAGATCTGGTTGCGGTGCGCACCGCGCTGCAGGACGCCGGCATCGACTACGAGTCGGCCGAGGCGAGCTTCCAGCCGTCGGTGACCGTGCCGCTGGACGCCGAGGGCGCGCGCAAGGTGATGAAGTTGGTCGACGCGCTCGAGGACAGCGACGACGTCCAGGACGTCTACACCAACGCCGACATCCCCGACGAGGTTCTGGCCCAGATCGAGGACTGACCCGAAGCCCTGGTCAGGGCACCGGCAGGAACGACAGTTCGGTGCACTCGATCAGCATCGCCTCGAGTCCCGCGCGCGTGGGCGCATCGGCGACGCCGGCCAGGCGCTCGATCGCGTCCTCCGCGGCGCCCACCAGATCGGCGATCCGTCCGCGGACGTGATCGACCGCACCGCACCCCAGCACGATCTGCCGCGCCCGGGCGAGCTCGTCGTCGCCCGCGTCCTGCCGGCCGACGATCGCCGTCAGTGAGTCGACCTCCGCGGCACCCGCGCGGTCCAAGGTGAAACCGAGCAACTCGGTGGGCTTGCCCGACCGGATGTCGTCGCCGCCGCGCTTACCGCTGCTGTCGGTCGTGCCGTACAGGTCGGCGAGGTCGTCGCGCAGCTGGAACGCCTGCCCGACCGCCGCGGCGTAGTCGTGGACCGAAGCGGCGATGTCCGGCGCGGTCACCCCGGCCACCAGCAGCCCCAGTTCCATCGGACGCTCGACGGTGTAGACGCTCGTCTTGTACCGCAAAATCTTCTCGGCGGTGGTGGCGCGATAGTCGCGCCCGGCTTGCGCCCGCAGTTCCAGCAGCTGACCGGCGAGCACCTCCACCCGCATACTGCGGAACGCGCGCGAGGTGCGCTGGGCGACGTCGGCGGGCAGCCCGGCCACGGCGGCGTCGAAGGTGTCGTGCGCGGTCGACCAGAGGATGTCGCCCACCAGAAGCGCCATGTGGTCACCGAACTCCCGGGAGTCGCCCCAGCCGGCCTCGGCGCGGTGCTCCGCGGCCAGCGCGGCCCGTACCGACGGCTTTCCCCGGCGGACCTCTGACGAGTCGATGACGTCGTCGTGCACCAGGATCGCCGCGTGCAACAGCTCCAGCGCCGCGCCGAGACCCACCAGTGGGCCCGCCGACACGCCGGGAGCGGCGCCCACACGCCACGCCCAGTACGCGAACCGCGGACGTAACCGCTTGCCGCCGGCCTGGACCGCGGAGTGGCACAGCCCGGCGATCCCGTTCAATTCCTCGTCGACTGCCCGCAACGGCTCGGCGACGGCCTCGGTCACCGTTCGCCGGAGGTGGTCCTCCAGGGCGGACAGGAAGGTCGTCTGGTCGGTGTCGGACACGGGTCCTCGCTCTCCTGATGCTGAAACGCCGTTGCGAAATGTACGGGTCCCGGGCGCTTCCCGCCCGGTTCCCGCGGTGTTGCGGACCGGTGCGGTTGTAGATACCTACAACCGCGTACCCGGTGACTGTGCAACCCCACGACAGTTGCCCACTTGGCGTGCCGGGTTGCTGGCGGCGTGCCCATACTTGCGTGTCTTGAGGGTAGCGAAAGGGACACCAGATGACGCCAAATAAGCAAAAGAGCTCAGCGCCAAGAGAATTGAAGCGCGAGTTCTCTTTGTGGTCGGCGTTCGCGTTCGCGTTCGCCTTCATCTCGCCGATCGTCGCGATGTACGGCATCTACGGACTGTCGATCGCCACCGCCGGACCCGGTTTCTGGTGGACGTTCATCATCGTCGGTATCGGACAGTGCTTCGTCGCGCTGGCCTTCGGCGAGCTGGTGTCGCGCTGGCCGTTCGAGGGGTCGATCTACCAGTGGACCAAACGACTGGCCGGTGAAATCACCGGCTGGATGGCCGGCTGGGTGCACATGTGGGCGCTGGTCATCATCATGGCGACCGTCGCCTACGCCGGCGCCGGCTTCCTGGCCCAGCTGGTCGGCATCGAAAGCCCGACGGCGGTCCAGCAGAGCATGATCGCGCTGCTCATCCTGCTCGCCGGCACCGGCGCGAACATCCTGGGACGCGGCTTCCTCAAAGCGCTCATGGGTGCCAGCATCGCGGCCGAGATCATCGCCTCGGTCGGCCTGAGCACCTACCTGCTGATCTTCCACCGGCACCACGACTTCGGCGCCATCCTGCACGGCATCGACCTGACCAGCGGGTGGTCCACCGCCTACCTGGCGGGTCCGTTCCTGGCCGCGCTCGCCTTCACCGGCTGGTCGATCCTGGGCTTCGAGAGCGCCGGCGCCATCGCCGAGGAGGTCAAGAACCCGCAGCGCAGCGTCCCCAAGGCGATGCTGTTCTCGGTCGCCTTCATCGCCATCGTCATCGCCTACGCGTCGCTGGCCGTCACGCTGGCCGTGCCGGACTTCGACCGGCTGACCTCCGGTGAGGAAGCCGACCCGGTGACCTACGTGCTGCGCAGCGCCCTGGGCGAGTCGGCCGTCAAGCCGATCCTGTTCCTGTTCGTCATCGGCTTCCTCGCCAGCTTCCTGGCCCTGCAGGCCACCGCGTCGCGTGTCATCTGGTCGTTCGCCCGGGATCGGGTGCTGCCGGCCTCGCGGGTGCTGGCCAAGCTGTCCCGGGCCGAAGCCCAGCCGATCAACGCGATCCTGGTCACCACGGTGATCGGTGGGTTCGTCTACCTGATCTCGGCCACCGACGTCTACTCGGTGCTGGTGACCTTCACCGCCGGCGGCTACTACATGGCCTTCCTGTTCCCGCTGGTGACCGGCCTGGTCGCCCGGGTGCGCGGCACTTGGGAGCCCGGCCCGTGGAACCTGGGGAAGTTCGGCACCCCGGTGGCGGTGCTCGCGCTGCTGTGGGCGGGCTTCTCCTTCGTCAACATCGTGTGGCCGCGGACGGTGTCGGACACCTGGTACATCAACTGGGCGTTCTTCGTGGCGATGGGCGCGATCCTGGCCCTGGGCGCGGTGATCATCAAGGTGCGCGGAGTCGGTCAGTATCCGCAGCAGCCCCGAGACGACGGGCCGGACGGTCCCGCCGAGCCGGCGGAGCAGTCCCGGGCGGAACTCGTATGACCCAGCGTGTCGCCGTGGTGACCGGCGCCGGCAGCGGGATCGGCCTGGAGATCGCCCAGATCCTGCAGGCCGGCGGGTGGAAGGTCGCGTCCATCGCGCGCGAACCCGCACCGGCCATGGACAAGTGGATGATCGCCGACGTCGCTGACGAGCGTGAGGTCGAAGATGCCATCGCCGAGATCACGGCGGCCCTGGGACCGATCGACGCGGCGGTGGTGTGCGCCGGGCACTACGAGGAGACCCCGGCCCTGGAGATCTCGCAGGCGGCCTGGGAGCGCATGCTGCGGGTGCACGTGGGCGGGCTGGCCCACGTGTGCCGGGCGGTGCTGCCCGATATGCGCCGTCGCCGCAGCGGACGCATCGTCGGGATCGCCTCCGAACGCGCGATCGGCGGCGGCAGCAACGACGCGCACTACGCCGCGGCGAAGGCGGCGGCGCTGAGCCTGCTACGCAGCATCGCGGTCGAGGTCGCCCGCGACGGGGTGCTCGTCAACGCAGTCGCCCCGGGCCCCTGCGACACCCCGCTGCTACCGGCCGACTCCTGGGAGCGGGCCGAGGGCTTCACCGAAGGCCTGCCGGCACGGCGTATCGCGCAGCCGCGGGAAGTCGCCGAACTGGTTCAGGCACTTCTGGACGACGATCTATTTCTGTGCGGAGAAGTGTTGTCCGTCAACAGTGGAACGGTCATCTGATGGAAAACCCCGAACCCCGGCGCGTCTTCGTCTCCGGTCGCGACACCCGCCTCGGCGCGGCGGTCTGCGACTACTTCGCCGGCCGCGGCGCCGCCGTCGACGGCACACCGGTTGCCGCGAACCACGCCGCGACCGCCGCGGTACGGTCGGCCGTCGCCCGTGCCGCCGACACCATGGGCGGCATCGACACCCTGGTCGTCGCGCACGGACTGCCCCAGGTGGCCGCGACCGGCGAGCAGTCGATGGCGGGCTTCTGGCGGCACGTCGACGACACCCTGACCGGCAGTTTCCTGTATGCGCAGGCGGTCGCCACCCACATGCGTGACACGGGCACCACCGGCCGGATGGTGCTGACCACCTCCCGCTGGCACGTCGGTGGCGAGTCCCTGTCCGCCGTCGCCACCGCCGCCGGCGGCATCGTCGCGCTGACCAAGACGCTCACCCGCGACTTCGGTGCCTACGGCATCGGAGTGAACGCGGTGGCGATCGGCGCGGTCGACTCGGAGTGGTCGATCTGCGATGCGGCAGGAGGCATCTCGGGCGACGACGCCCCAATAGGCCGAGGTGGGTCGGTCGAACAGGTGGCCCGCACCATCGGTCTGCTGTGCCGGCCCGCGCTCGGCGCAGCCGTCGGTCAGATCGTCAACGTCGACGGTGGATTCTCCCGGAACCGGGTCTAGGAAAGGCAATTGATGGACAACGACAACGGCCGCCCCCCGATCGTCGGGGTAGCTGACCCGCAGGTACAGCCCCGGTACTCCGGATGGACGACGTTCGCACGGCTCCCTCGACTGGAGGACGTGACCCACGCGGACGTCGTCGTAGTCGGTGTGCCCTTCGACAGCGCCGTCACCTACCGGCCCGGAGCGCGGTTCGGCCCCAACGCGATTAGGCAGGGCTCCCGCCTGATCCGCGGTTACAACCCCGAACTGGACATCAAACCGTTCGAGGTCTGCCAGTTCGCCGACGCCGGCGATCTCGCGTGCAACCCGTTCGACATCGGCGAGGCCGTCGACCAGGTGGCCGGCCAGCTCACCGAGCTGCTCGCCAAGGGCACCCGGGCGGTCATCCTCGGCGGTGACCACTCGGTGGCGCTGCCCTCGCTGCGGGCCGCGCACAGCGTGCACGGACCGATGGCGCTGGTGCACTTCGACGCGCATCTCGACACCTGGGACCAGTACTACGGCGCCGACATCACGCACGGTTCGCCGTTCCGCCGGGCGTTCGAGGAGGGGCTGCTGCTCGACCGCAACATCCACGTCGGCGTGCGCGGGTCGATCTACGACAAGCAGGACCTCGTCGAGGACGCGAACTTCGGTTTCTCGGTCGTGACCTGCCGGGACATCGACCGGCTGGGCGCCGAGGGCATCATCGGCAAGATCCGGGAGCGGGTCGGCGACGCGCCGGTGTACGTTTCGGTCGACATCGACGTTCTGGATCCGGCGCACGCCCCCGGCACCGGGACCCCGGAGGCCGGCGGCATGTCCAGCCGCGAACTCCTCGAAGTGGTCCGCGGGCTGGACAGCGTGAACCTGGTCGGCGTCGACATCGTGGAAGTCTCGCCGGCCTACGACCACGCCGAGATCACCGCCATCGCGGCGGCCAACGTGACCTGGGAGTTCCTGTCCGTCTTCGGAAGAAAGGTGCAACGATGACCGCCCCAACGCCCGCAGGGCCGGTGACCTGGCCGGAAGGCAAACGGTGCGCCGTCGCCTTCACGTTCGACGTGGATGCCGAGTCGCCCCTGCTGACAACCGATCTCGCCTTCGCCGACCGCATGGGTGCGATGTCGCACCAGGCGTACGGTCCCCTGGTCGGGGTGCCGCGACTGCTGAGCATCCTCGACGAGTTCAAGGTGCAGGGCACCTTCTTCGTCCCCGGCTACACCGCCCACCGCCACCCGAACGCGATCCTGTCGATCGCCGAGGGCGGCCACGAGATCGCCCACCACGGCTACCTCCACGAATCGCTGGTCGGGGTCAACGAGGCCACCGAACGCGCGATCCTCGAACGCGGCCTGGAAGCGCTGGACGAGATCGCCGGGGTGCGGCCCACCGGTTACCGCGCCCCGATGTGGGAGATGAACTGGCACTCGCCGAAATTGTTGGCGGAGTTCGGGTTCCTCTACGACTCGACGCTGATGGACTCCGACCACCCCTACGAGCTGGCGGTCGGCGACTCGTCGCTCGTCGAGCTGCCGGTCAGTTGGGCCCTCGATGACTGGCAGCAGTACTGCTTCATCCCGGACTTCTCCGGAACGGGGCTGATCGAGACGCCCGCCAAGGTGATGGAGCTGTGGCGCGCCGAACTGAACGCCATGCGCGGCGTGGGCGGCGCCTGGATCCTGACCAACCACCCGTTCCTGTCCGGACGCCCTGGCCGCGCGGCCGCGCTGCGGGAGTTCATCGCCGAGGTGTGCGCCATGGACGACGTCTGGGTGGCGGGCCTGTCCGAGATCGCCGAGTACGTGCGCGCCCAGCAACTAACCCCGCGCACCCTGACCCGTCCCGAGCCGACCCCGGTACCCACCCGTCCGTGAGGAAGATCAACCATGAACCGTGAAGCCCTGACCCCCGAGAAGCTGCGCGAGGCATACCAACACGTGTGGTTCGTCGTCGCCCGGTCCCAGGACATTGACACCCCGCAGTCGGCCACGCTGCTCGACCAGAACCTGGTGGTGTTCCGGGACTCGACGGGCGCCGCACGCGTCACCGACCGTCGCTGCATCCACCGCGGCGCCAACCTGGCCGACGGCAAGGTCGTCGGCGACAACATCGCCTGCCCCTACCACGGCTGGCAGTTCGACGGCACGACCGGGAACTGCGCCAAGATCCCGTCGCTGCCCGCCGACGGCAAGATCCCACCCAAGGCGGCGATCAAGGCCTATCCCGCCATCGAGCGATTCGGGCACGTGTGGACCTGCCTGGGCGACCCGGTGTTCGACCTGCCCAACCCGCCGGAGATCGCCGACCTCGAATTGGACTGGCGCGCAGCCGAACCCATCCATGCCGACTGCGGGTTCATGGCGGCCACCGAGAACTTCCGCGACATGGCGCACTTCCCGTTCGTCCACGGACCCTCGATGGGGGAGGTCGATCCGGTGGTGACCGACCTCGACGTCAAGCGCGACGGCCGCGAGGTGTGGGCGTCCTACTACTACCCGCAGGTCCCCTCCGCGCAGTTCTCCGCGGTCGGCGACGCGTGGATGCACTACCACTCCTACGCACCCGGGATCGCCACCATTCTCTACGATTTCGGTCCCGAGACCGGTAAGCGCTACCTCGTGGACTTCCCGTCGCCGGTGAGCTACGACAAGTGCATCATCTTCTGGGGCGTGGCCACCGACCGCGACTTCCGCGGCGGCACGGTCGACGAGATCCTGGCCGTCGAGACCGTGGTGTTCAACGAGGACACCCCGGTCCTCAACGGCTTGGATCCCAAGGAGGTGCCGCTGGCCGGTCAGGCGTTCGAGGTGTCCGCACCGGCAGACATCTACACGCTGAACTACCGCCGTGCCACGCAGTACGCCGTCCAGACCATTCAGGAGGCCCGCGGGCTCGTCGAGGTGCCCGACTCCCTCGAAACGGCCGGAGCCAACGGCCACGTCCGCGCGTGAGGCTGCGCGTCACACAGTTACGGCTGGAGGCCGACGACGTCCTCAGCGTGGTGCTGCGCAGCCCCACCGGCGACCCGTTACCGGCATGGTCGCCGGGCGCGCACGTCGCCGTCACCCTGCCCTCGGGGCTGGTGCGGCAGTACTCGCTGTGCGGGCGGGCGGACGACCCGCACAGCTACACGATCGCCGTCCTGCGGGTCGGTGACGGCCGCGGCGGCTCGCGCGAGATCCACGAGAAGCTGCGCGTCGGTGAGGTGCTCGACGTCGGCGAGCCCCGGAACAACTTCGCGCTCGTCGACGCCCCGGGCTACCTGTTCCTGGCCGGGGGAGTGGGCATCACGCCGATCCTGGCGATGATCGAATCGCTTCGTGCGCAACCGGATCCGCCGTCGTGGCGGCTGCTCTACGGCGGCCGCAGTCGGACGGCGATGGCCTTCGCCGACCGGCTGGGCGCCCTCGACGGGGCCGACCTGGTGCCCCAGGACGAGCGCGGTCTGCCGGACATCGGGGCGGCCCTGGCCGGGCTCCCCGCCGGAACCGCGGTGTACTGCTGCGGGCCCGCGGCGATGATCGCCGCGGTGCAGGCCGGCTGTGCGGCCTACCCCGAGCTGGACCTGCACGTGGAGCGGTTCGCCGCCGACGCCGACGCCCCGGTCGCCACCGACGGCGCAGCGTTCGAGGTCGAGCTGGTTCGCAGTGGGATCACCGTCAGGGTGCCCGAGGGCAAGTCGGTGCTCGACGCGGTACTGGAGGTCAACCCGGACGCCGCGTTCTCCTGCGCGGCCGGGTTCTGCGGCACCTGTGAGACCAAGGTGATCGCGGGTGAGGTCGACCACCGCGACGACCTGCTCAGCGAGGAGGAACGGCAGGCCAACGCCACGATGATGATCTGCGTCTCCCGCTCCCGTGGCGGGAAACTGACGCTCGATCTGTGAGAACACGATCAGCGGCCTAGACTGCGCAGCCATGACGGCCCAAGCCGCTGATCCAGTGGCACCAGCAACACCACACACCGGGACCGTCAGCCTCGGTGAACTCCTGGCCGAGAAGGACCTGCACGTCGACGCCCTCACCCCGGTCGTCGACGCCGGTCGGCCCATCCGCTACGTCTATCCCACCGAGTTGGCCGACCCGTCGCCGTACCTGTCCGGCGAGGAGCTCATTCTCAGTGTCGGCGTGCCGGTGGCGGGCCAGCCCGACGACGTGGTCAGGCAGTACGTCGCGACCCTGCACCGGCGCGGGGTCACCGCGCTGCTGATCGGTCTGGGCGACGTCCTCGACGAGTTGCCGGAGGCGCTGGTGCGCTCGTGCACCGATCACGACCTGCCGCTGCTGATCCAGCGCGCCGCTGTGCCGTTCCGCCGGATCATCGACTGGACCGAGGCGCGGCGCGCGCGGGACCGGGAGGCCGACGCCCGCGAGCACGAACTCGGCGCCCTGTTGCGTTGGTTCGTCGCGGGCACCCTCGGTGTCGGGCCGGTCGAGTCGGCACTGAGCGCCCACGGCCTCGCCGGGGCGCCGGTGGCGGTGTGCGCGTTCCCCGCCGAGATGCACGCCCAGGTCCACCAGCTGGTGGACCCGCACGCCGGAGCGGTCGCCGCCCTCGGTGACCACATCGTCGCGCTGTGCCCGCACACCGCGGAGTTCAGCGCGGACCTGGCGGCATCGTCGCTGGCGTGCGGCGTGGCGGTGGGCGCGGACGCCGGTTCGATGGCCTACGCCATCCCCGAGGCCCTCGAAGCCCTGCGGGAGGCGGCCCGGTGGCGACGGGCCGTCCGGATCGACGAGATCGCCACACTCGACGGTCTGCTGGCCGCCGTGCCGAAGGTCCGCCTGGTCCCGTTCGTCCACCAGCTCCTGGTGCCGCTGGTCGAGCACGACAACCGGCACAGCACGTACCTGGTGTCGTCGCTGGAGGCGTTCCTCACCCCCGGCAACGACCTCACCGCGGCGGCCGACCAGATCTACGTGCATGTCAACACGCTGCGCAACAGATTGGCGAAGATCGCTGAGCTCACCCGCGCCAACCCCCTCGACGAGACCGATCGCATCAACTTCCGGATCGCCCTGTGGGCGGCGCGCAACATGGGCATGAACGACGGCGGAGGCTCCCGAGGAATGCGGGCGTAGCCGCGCGGAAAGCTCTACCGCACAACGACTTCGGTCACCCCTGGGGGGCGTCGGCGCCCATGCGTCGACGTCGTCGTTGTAGACGTCCACAGCCGCATGACCATCCGGTGTCGGGTTCTCCAACTAGCGCGCGGACCGGTGCGGCGCTGGGTAGTGTGAGCCCTACCGGGTTTGTCAGCACAGTGAGGAGAAGCCTTGGTTTTCTATGTCTTTCGCTGCGAAGCCGGATGTGGCACGACGAATCAGAGACATCCGATGCAGACCCGTCCGGATGTCGTCGACTGCCCCGACTGCGGGGTCCCCGCGCGCCGCATGATGGCCGCGCCCAACCTGGGCGCCGCCGGCGCCGCGATGGCGCTGCAGGACGCGACCCGGGCCACCGCCGACCGTCCCGGTGTCGTCAGCGCGCCGCCACCCGCGACGGGCCACCGCCGCCCCGTCAGCACCAACCCGCTGCACCGCAAGCTCCCGCGACCTCAGTAAGGAGATCCCATGCCCGACATCGTCTTTCCGCTCGACTCCACCAAGAAGTTCACCGAGCAGGAGAAGCTCGGCCACAACAGGTGGCATCCCGACATCCCCGCGGCCGTCACGGTCAAGAAGGGCGACTCGTTCCGGGTGCACTGTCGGGAGTGGTTCGACGGCGCCATCCACAACGACGACTCGGCCGAGGACATCCTCAACGCCCCGCTGACCACGGTGCACGTCCTGTCCGGACCGATCGCCGTGGAGGGCGCCAAGCCGGGTGACCTGCTCATCGTCGACATCCTCGACGTGGGGCCGATCCCGCAGGAGGACTCCGGCCCGCTGGCCGGCCAGGGCTGGGGCTACACCGGCATCTTCCCGACGCAGAACGGCGGCGGCTTCCTCACCGAGCAGTTCCCGGACGCGTACAAGGCGATCTGGGACTTCTCCGGCCAGAAGGCCACGTCGCGCCACATCCCGGGCGTCGAGTTCACCGGCATCGTGCACCCGGGCCTGATGGGCACCGCCCCGTCAGCGCAGCTGCTGTCCACGTGGAACACCCGCGAGGCCGCGCTGATCGCCACCGACCCCGACCGGGTGCCGCCGCTGGCGCTGCCCCCGGAGCCGCAGGACGCCATCCTCGGCGCGCTGGCCGGCGACGCGTTCACCAAGGCCGCCGCCGAAGCCGCCCGCACCGCCCCGCCGCGCGAGAACGGCGGCAACCAGGACATCAAGAACCTGACCAAGGGCAGCCGCATCTTCTATCCGGTGTTCGTCGACGGCGCCAACCTGTCGGTCGGCGACCTGCACTTCTCGCAGGGCGACGGCGAGATCACGTTCTGCGGCGCGATCGAGATGGGCGGCTTCATCGATCTGCGGGTCGACGTGATCCCCGGCGGCATGGAGACCTACGGGGTCAGCGAGAACGCGATCTTCATGCCCGGCAACACCGATCCGCAGTACTCGGAGTGGCTGGCGTTCTCCGGGACGTCGGTCACCCTCGACGGCGAACAGCGTTACCTGGATTCGCATCTGTCCTACCAGCGCGCCTGCCTGCATGCGATCGACTACCTGACGAAGTTCGGCTACAGCCCGGAGCAGGCCTACCTGCTGCTCGGCGCGGCGCCGATCGAAGGCCGTCTCTCCGGCGTGGTGGACATCCCGAATGCCTGTGCGACGGTGTACATCCCCACCGCGATCTTCGACTTCCCGGTCGCGCCGTCGGCGGCCGGGCCGGTCAAGATCGACCCGGGCATCGGTGCGCCGCGAGCGTCGTTCGGCTGACGGCTGCGGCCGTCTGGCCCTAGTGTCTGAGGCGTGCCGAAGTTCAAGGATGCGGACGGGGTGCGATGGTCGGTGCGCCGACACTGGGCGCCGCTGCTGGAATATCTCGACATGACGTCGTGGGGGAGCAGCTGGTTCGGGGTGCTGATGTTCGTCATCGCGCTGCCGCTCATCCTCGCGTGGCCGTTCTGGCTGCTGGCCAAATTCTGCGGCGTGCCGTGGAAGGTCGTGGTGAAGCGGGGCGGCGAGGAGATCGTGGAGGAGAAGGTCTCCGGCTGGCGTGCTTCGGGCCTGCGCATCGACGAGATCGTGCAGGGCATCCAGGTCAACGGCAAGGTGCCGGCGCCTGGGGAGGTGCCGGAGGATCTGCGCCCCTACACCTGAGGTGTGTCGTACCGACGATCGTGTCGGGCCTACCGCTAGTCTATCGAACAAATGTTCTTGTCGAAGGGGCTGGCGTGCGGGTGATGGGAGTCGATCCCGGGCTGACCAGGTGCGGGCTGTCGGTGATCGAGAGCGGTCATGGCCGGCAGGTCATCGCGCTCGACGTGGACGTGGTGCGGACCCCGGCCGACCACCCGTTGGCCCACCGGCTGCTGGCGATCAGCGACGCGGTCGAACACTGGCTGGACACCCATCGGCCCGATGTCCTGGCCATCGAGCGGGTGTTCGCCAACCACAACGCCAACACCGCGATGGGCACCGCTCAGGCCGGTGGGGTGATCGCGCTGGCCGCCGCCCGCCGCGACATCGACGTCCACTTCCACACCCCCAGTGAGGTCAAGGCGGCGGTGACCGGCAACGGCCGCGCCGATAAGGCCCAGGTCACCGAGATGGTCACGAGAATTCTTGCGCTGCAACAGAAGCCGACTCCGGCGGACGCCGCCGACGCACTGGCGCTGGCGATCTGTCACTGCTGGCGGGCGCCGATGATGGCGCGCATGGCCGAAGCCGAGGCGATGGCTGCCGAGCAGCGGCGCAAGTACCAGGCGACGCTCAAGGCCGCGAAGGCGGCGAAGGTCGCGAAAGCCGCCAAGCCGGCGCGGGCCGTGCGGAGCGCGCCGTGATCGCCGCGGTGCGCGGCGAGGTCCTCGACATCGCGCTCGACCACGTCGTCATCGAGGCCGCCGGCGTCGGTTACAAGGTGATGGCGACGCCGACCACGCTGGCGACGCTGCGCCGCGGTGAGGAAGCCCGGCTGATCACCGCGATGATCGTGCGTGAGGATTCGATGACCCTCTACGGGTTCGCCGACTCCGACGCCCGCGACCTGTTCCTGACGTTGCTCGGCGTGTCGGGCATCGGGCCCAGCATCGCGCTGGGGGCGCTGGCCATCTACGACGGGCCCGCGCTGCGCCAGGCCATCGGTGACGGCGACGTCACTGCTCTGACGCGAATCCCCAAGGTGGGCAAGAAGACCGCGGAACTGCTGGTGCTCACGTTGCGCGACAAGGTCGGTGCGGTGGCGTCGACCGGCGCGGTGCCCGTCGGCGCATCCGGCGTGCGCGGGCCGGTCGTCGAGGCGCTCGTCGGGCTGGGTTTCGCGCTCAAGCAGGCCGAGGAGGCCACCGACAAGGTGCTCGCCGACCAACCCGACGCCAACACCTCGACCGCGCTGCGGGCGGCCCTGTCGATGCTCGGGAAGAAGTAGCAACGTGGGTCGGTTTTCCGAAGGCGCGACCGACGATCCCGACGACCGCGAGGTATCGCCCGCCCTCACCGTCGGTGAGGGGGACATCGACGCCAGCCTGCGGCCCCGGTCATTGGCCGAGTTCATCGGCCAACCGCGGGTGCGTGAACAGCTCCAGCTCGTGCTCGAAGGCGCCAAGAACCGCGGTGGCACCCCCGACCACATCCTGCTGTCCGGCCCGCCCGGCCTGGGCAAGACGTCGCTGGCGATGATCATCGCCGCCGAGCTCGGCTCGTCGCTGCGGATCACGTCGGGTCCGGCGCTCGAGCGTGCGGGTGACCTGGCGGCGATGTTGTCGAACCTGGTCGAGGGCGACGTGCTGTTCATCGACGAGATCCACCGCATCGCCCGGCCGGCCGAGGAGATGCTGTACCTGGCGATGGAGGACTTCCGCGTCGACGTCGTTGTCGGGAAAGGCCCTGGCGCGACGTCGATTCCGCTGGAGGTAGCACCGTTCACCCTGGTTGGCGCCACCACCCGGTCGGGCGCGCTGACGGGCCCGCTGCGCGACCGGTTCGGCTTCACCGCACACATGGACTTCTACGAGCCCGCCGAGCTGGAACGGGTGCTGACCCGGTCGGCCGGGATCCTCGGCATCGAGCTGGGATCGGAGGCGGCGTCGGAGATCGCGCGGCGGTCGCGTGGCACGCCGCGTATCGCCAACCGGCTGCTGCGCCGCGTGCGCGACTACGCAGAGGTGCGCGCCGACGGCGTCATCACCCGTGACATCGCCAAGGCCGCGCTGCAGGTCTACGACGTCGACGAGCTCGGCCTCGACCGCCTCGACCGCGCCGTGCTGTCGGCGCTGACCAAGAGCTTCGGGGGCGGTCCGGTCGGCGTCTCGACGCTGGCCGTGGCGGTGGGGGAGGAAGCCACCACGGTAGAGGAGGTGTGTGAGCCGTTCCTGGTGCGGGCCGGCATGATCGCCCGCACGCCGCGCGGTCGCGTGGCAACCTCTCAGGCATGGACGCATCTGGGTCTGACACCTCCGAGCGGGGCCGTCGGTCTGGGGCAGACGGGACTGTTCGACTGAGGGGGCCCCATGGGATTCGCCGGGTTGTTCTTCGCAGTGCTGGCGGCGCTGCTGCACGTCTACATCTGGGTGATGGAGTCGTTCACGTGGACCTCGGCCCGCACCCGGGCCACCTTCGGACTCAGCGAAAGTGAAGCGCTCGCCACCCGGGAGATGGCCTTCAACCAGGGCTTCTACAACCTGTTCCTCGCGATCATCACCATCGCGGGCGTCGTGGTCGGCGGGCTCGGCTGGAACGCCGTCGGCCTGGCGCTGATCTTTGCCGGGGTGGGCTCGATGCTCGCCGCGGCCGTGGTGCTGCTGGTGTCCTCGCCCGAAAAGGCGCGCGCGGCCGTCAGCCAGGGAGTCTTCCCGCTGATCGCGTTGGTGCTGCTCAGCGTCGCCATCACCCTGTAGCGGCCGGTTACCTCGCGCTCGGTGGGGGTATTCCCCCGTCGAACCAAGGAGGCACCATGACCGATACGAGGACCGACACGAACGCACGGCCCCGACGAGGGCGGATGCAGATGCCACGGAGCCGCGGTGCGGTCAGTGGACTGCTGTTGATCGTGCTGGGCGCCTGGGGCGCCCTAATCCCCTTCATCGGGCCGATGATCGATTTCGCGTTCAGCCCGGACCGGGCATGGGCGTGGACCACCGGCCGCGGCTGGCTGGAGCTGCTGCCCGGCGCCGTCACCGTGGTGGGCGGCCTGCTGCTGCTGATGTCCCGCAACCGTGCCACCGCGATGCTCGGGGCCTGGCTCGCGGTTGCGGCGGGCGCGTGGTTTGTCGTGGGCCGGGCGCTGGCGGGACCGCTGGGACTCGGCGACGCCGGGGTGCCGGTGGCCGCGACCGAGGCCAAGCGGGCCGCGCTGGAGCTGACGTACTTCTACGGGCTCGGTGCGCTCATCGTGTTCCTGGGGGCCGCGGCGGTGGGCCGCATCTCGGTGCGCAGCGTGCGCGACGTGGAATGGGCCGAGCGTCCGGTGGTCGCCTCCACGGCGGCGCCGGTGACGACCGCACCGGCCGAGCCGGTCTCCACGCACCCAACCCCCGCAGTCGGCGCCCCCGCGATGGCGGACCAGAAGACAGAGGTGATCGGACCGACCGCGGCAGCAGAACCCCGCCGCCGCGGCCTGCGCGACATGTTCCGCAGCCGTGGCGACCGCGGCAGCCACTTCGCGCACCGCTGACGTCAGATCAGCCCGAGCAGCTCGAGGTCGGTGACGTACTTGACGATGACCTCGCGCGTCAGGTGTGGGATGTCCTTGTCCGGACCGATCTTGGCCTCCTGCACCGCGGCTCGGAAACGGTCCGTCGGAGCGACGCAGCCCCGAACCGGAATCTCCGGGTGCTGGTAGTTGTGCAGCAGCGGCAGCAGGGAGGCCTGCCGCTTGCGCTCGGGCAGAGCGTGGATCGCGGCGGTGAACCGGTGCAGCCACGTGGCGTAGGCGCCGACGCGGCGAACCGGGTAGCCGGCCTCGATCAGCCAGTCGACGAACACGTCGAGGCCGATGCCGTCGTCGTACGGGTTCATCACGTGGTAGGTCTCGAACCCGGTCTCCGAGTCGGCGGCGACGGCCGCGCCGAGCGTCGAAATCGCCTCGGCGACGAACTCCACCGGCAAGCCGTCGTAGTGCGCCCGGGCCCGGCCGCCGTCCTCGGCGAGCCGGTAGAAGGAATCGGGTGCCACGCCGGTCGCGACGAGACTGAACATCAGCCGGCTGAACATGTCCGGCAGGTTGAGCTGACCGGCATAGGTGGTGTCGGCCAGGATCATGTCGCAGCGGAACACCGACACCGGCAGCCCGCACAGGTCGTGGGCTTCGCGCAGCAGGACCTCGCCGGCCCACTTGCTGTTGCCGTAGCCGTTGGCGTAACTGTCATCGACCCGCCGGGTCGCGCTGATCTCGCGGATATCGGCGTCCTCGACGAACCGTCCGGGCTCGATGCCGGCTCCGACACCGATGGTCGAGACGTAGGCGAACGGCTTCTGCCGGGTGGTCAGGGCCAACCGGATCAGCTCCGCGGTGCCCACCGCGTTGGGGCCGAACAATTCGCTGTAAGGCAGCACATGGTTGACCAGTGCGGCGGGGTCCACGATCAGATCGACGGTGTCGGCCAGCCGCGCCCACACCTCGGGGGACAACCCGAGGTCGGCTTCGCCCTTGTCCCCGGCGATCACCTCGAGGTGATCGGCGGCGAGCTTCCGGTAGTGCGCGAGCAGCTTGTCGTCACCGCTGTCGAACGTGGCATCGAGCCGGGCCCGGGCCGCCGCATCGTCTCGGGCCCGCACCAGGCAGATCACCGTGCCACCCACGAGCGCCATGCGTTCCAGCCACTCCAGCGCCAGATACCGGCCCAGGAACCCGGTCGCGCCGGTCAGCAGCACGGTCCGGACCTCGGGGTTCGGACCCGGTAGCGACGGCGCGCCGGCCAGGGTCTCGGCGTCGATGAACTTGTCCAGCGTGAGATCGCGGGCGTGCGCTTCGGTGGCGTCCGCGCCGTGCACCGAGGCGAACGTAGGCCGCTTGGCGCCGGGCTGACGCTGGGCCTCGATGTAGGCCGCCAGCGCGGCCAGATCGTTGGCGGGGCTGACGATCACGCCGACCGGTACGTCGACGTCGAAGATATCGCGCAGCAGGTTGCCGAACGTCAACGCCGACAACGAGTCTCCGCCGAGGTCGGTGAAGTGCGCATCAGGCGCCACGTCGGTGGCCGCGCTGCCCAGCAGGGCGCCGGCCGCCCGGCCGACGGTTTCGAGCACCGGCCGCGTCGCGCCGTCGCTTCGCAGGGCGCGCAGTTCGTCTGCCTGCCCTTCCGCGAGGTCGGTGTAGAGCGATTCGAGCCGGTCTCCGTAGCGCTGCTTGAGTTGCGGGCGCGCCAGTTTGCGGATCCCGGTGAGCAGGCCGTTCTCCAGCGTGAATGGCGTGGTCTCGATCAGGAAATCACGGGGGATCTCGTAGGACTGCAGGCCCGCGGCCTTGGCGACCTCCTGAAGTGATTCCCCGACAAGGGATTTGACGTCGTCTGAGTCCGCGATGTCCTCGGCCGGCACGACGACGGCCAGCAGGTAGGGCCGGGAACTGTTGCCGTAGAGATAGATCTGGCTGATGGCCGGGCTGTCGGCGAAGACCGCCTCCAGGTTCGAGACGGTGACGAACTCGCCCTGCGACAGCTTCAGCACGTTGTTGCGGCGGTCGAGGTAGACGAGCTGATCGGGGCCGGTCTCGGCGACGATGTCACCGGTGCGGTAATAGCCGTCCTCGTCGAACATCTCGGCGGTGATCTCGGGACGCCGGTAGTAACCCGGGAACAGGGTCTCGGATTTCACCAGCAGCTCACCGCGGGGGTGCGGGCGGTCGGTGGTGAAGTAGCCGAGGTCGGGGACGTCGGCCAACTTGTAGTCGATGACGGGCGGGCGCTGCACCCGGCCGTCGACGAACACGCCGCCGGCTTCGGTGGAGCCGTATCCGTCGATCAGGTGCAGGTCGAGGAAAGCCTCCACGAAGGAGTGCATCTCGGGCGACAGCGGTGCCGAACCTGTCATCGCCATCACGTAGCGCCCGCCGAGCAGGCTCGTGCGCAGCTCGGCGTAGACCTCGTCCTCGCGGCCCGGCCGGCGCTCGAGCTCCTTGGCGACCTCGGCGTAGATGGTGTCCCAGATGCGCGGCACGAAGGACAGCTGGGTGGGGCGGACCAGCGCGAGGTCTTCCAGGAAGGTCGAAAGGTCGCTGCGGGCAGCGAAATACGCTGTTCCGCCGGCGCCCAGGCAGCCGTAGAGCAGGCCGCGGCCCATCACGTGGCTCATCGGCAGGAAGTTCAGGGTGATCGACGGTATCGCCTGCCCGCCGCCCCACCTCGAGTGGCCGGACTGGCGCCACGGCCCGGCGACCAGTCGCTCGGTGTACATCGCGCCCTTGGGGGCGCCGGTGCTCCCGGAGGTGTAGATCAGCAGGGCCAGCGGATCCTCGTCGGCGGACGTGAACGGTTGGACCGCAGGCAGACTCGCGCCACGCTCGAGCACCTCGGCCAGGGTGAGCACCTCGATGGGATGGTCGGCGTCAGTCAGGCGGGCGCGGGCTTCGGCGACGGCCTCGCGATGGTCGTCGACCTCGGGGCGGTGGTCGAACACGATGACGCGCCGCACCGTGCCGGCTTCGCGGGCGAGCTCCACGGCGTCGGCGAGGTGGTCGACGGCCGAACCGATCACCACGGGTTCGGTCTCGGCGACGATGGGGCGCAGGGCCGCGGCGGGCGCGCTCGTTTGCAGCGGGACCGACACCGCGCCGCTCAGGACGACCGCCATGTCGAGAATCGTGTAGTCCACGCTCGTGAAGCCCAGCAGGGCGACGCGATCGCCGGGATCGACGTCGCCCAGGGTGTTGCGCACAGCCTGGATCCGGTCCGCCAACTGCGCGTAGGTGATGGTCTCGAACCGGGGGAGCAGCTCGGCGGTGGTGCGCCCGGTGTTCTCGTCGCGGGTGAAACGCACGGCGCGCTGCCCCAGTGCGGGGCGCCCGGCGTACCCGTCGAGCACGGTGGAGAGGACCTGGGACAGTCGCGCCCCGGGTGCGTCGAGGGCCGCGGAGACGGCAGGGTCGGGAGTGGCGGCGGCGAACTCGGGGTCGCCGGCGTGCAGGTCGGCGATGCGGCGGGCAAGCCGTTGTTCGAGGGTTTCGGTGGGCATGGGACTTCCTCGCAGAACGGAATCAGGACAAGAGAAATTCGGGGGCTACGGGACGCTCCGTTGCGCTCGCAGAAAACTACGTTAGTAAAACTAATTGTATTCCCGGTAGGCGGCCCCGGGCGCTGAAAAGTTGCTGTGAATCCCGAATGGGGGAACGCAAACCCCGTCGGCCGCAGGAGATTTCGTGTCCCAGGTCACACCGCCCGAGTCGGTTGGCGGCCCGGCCTGCGGTTACCGTGGAAAGGTGACCGACGCCGTACTGCAGTCGCTGCGGCTGCCCGAGTTGCTCTCGGCGCGCATCGCGGCGAGCCGCGACGACGACCTCGCGGCGAGCCGCGACGACGACCTCGCCGCGGTTGTGCTGGGCCCTCGTCTGCGCGACGTGCTGGCCGCCCTCGGGGTGCCGGGGCGGGACTGGCTGGTACTCGCGCGCCTGGTCGACGCCGACGACCGAGCGGCGCTGGGCGGCTACCTGGACGTGCTTGTCGCCGACCGCTGCCGCCTGCCCGGCGACGACCTCGTCTCCGACCTGATCGCCCACGAGCACGACGGTCAGGGGCTCACCGCCGACGAGATCCGCACGATCCTGATCGACTGTCTGCGGGCCGCAGCGCAGTGACCCCGGCCCGCCCGGCGCTCAGCCGGTGTAGGCCATCACATGCTTGATGCGGGTGTAGTCCTCGAGCCCGTACATCGAGAGGTCCTTGCCGTGCCCGGAGGACTTGAAGCCGCCGTGCGGCATCTCGGCAACCAGCGGGATGTGGGTGTTGATCCAGACGCACCCGAAATCCAGCGCGGAGGACACCCGCAGCGCCCGGGAGACGTCCCTGGTCCACACCGACGACGCCAGCCCGTACTCGACGCCGTTGGCCAGCGTGATCGCCTCGTCCTCGTCGGTGAAGGACTGCACGGTGATCACCGGCCCGAAGATCTCCTGCTGGATCAGCCGGTCGTCCTGCCGCAGCCCCCCGATGACCGTGGGCTCGACGTAGAAACCCTTGTCGCCCTGGCGATTCGCGCCGACCGCGACGTTGGCGTGCGACGGGATGTCGGAGAAGAACGACAGCACCCGGTCGAGCTGGGTGGCGTTGTTGACCGGCGGGACCCACGCGTCCTCGTCGTCGGCGGGCCGGCCGAACGTCGTCGTCGCGGCCTTGGCCTGCTCGGCCAGCGCGGCGGTGAGGTCCTCGGCCACCGACGCCGACGCCAGCACCCGGGTCGCGGCCGTACAGTCCTGCCCGGCGTTGAAATAGCCCGCGGTGGCGATCCCTTCGGCCGCAGCGGCCAGGTCGGCGTCGTCGAACACGATCACCGGCGCCTTGCCGCCGAGCTCGAGGTGGGTGCGCTTGAGGTGCCCGCCCGCGCTGACCGCCACGGCACGCCCGGCCGCGACCGACCCGGTGATGGCGACCATCTGCGGCGTCGGGTGCGCCACCAGGTTCGCACCCGTCACCCGGTCGCCGGTGACGACGTTGAGCACGCCGGGCGGCAGATGCTTCGCGGCCAGCTCGGCCAGCATCACCGTCGTGACCGGGGTGGTGTCGCTGGGCTTGATCACCACGGTGTTGCCCGCCGCGATCGCCGGGCAGATCTTCCAGATCGCCATCATCATCGGGTAGTTCCACGGCGCCACCTGGCCGATGACCCCGACCGGCTCGCGCCGGATCCACGACGTGTGATCGGCCATGTACTCCCCGGCCGACTTGCCCTCCAGCACCCGCGCGGCGCCGGCGAAAAACCGGATCTGGTCCACCATCGGGGGGATCTCCTCGACGGCGGTGACGTGGTTGGGCTTGCCGGTGTTACGCCCCTCGGCGGCCACCAGCTCGTCGGCGGCCTTCTCCACCTCGTCGGCGAAGTCGAGCAGCGCCTTCTGCCGCTGCGATGGGGTGGTGCGCTTCCACTCGCCGAACGCCTTGGCCGCGGCGGCATAGGCGTTGTCGATGTCCTGCTCGTTGGACACCGGCGCGGTGCCGTACTGCTCGCCGGTGCTCGGGTCGATCAGGGGCATGGTCGCGCCGCTCGTCGAGTCGACGAGTTCACCGCCGATGAAGTTCCGCACCGTGGTCATGACAGTCAACTCCCTTGGGTCAGAGGTCGCGCAGGATCAGTTCGAGAACGTCGAGGCCTTCGGTCAGGAGCTCGTCGCTGATGGTCAGCGGCGGCAGGAACCGCAGCACGTTGCCGAATGTGCCGCAGGACAACACGATCACGCCGGCCTGGTGCGCGGCGGCCAGCAGGTTGCGGGTCAGTTCCGGGTCGGGCTCCAGCGTCCCGGACTTGACCAGCTCGACGGCGATCATCGCGCCGCGCCCGCGCACGTCACCGATGCGGTCGTCCTCGGCCTGCAGCCGGTGCAGACGGTCCTTCATCAGCGCCTCGATCTCGCCGGCGCGCGCCACCAGACCGTCGGCCTCGATGGTCTCGATGGTGGCCAGTGCGGCCGCGCAGGCCACCGGGTTGCCGCCGTAGGTGCCGCCCAGTCCGCTGACGTGGGGGGCGTCCATGATCTCGGCGCGCCCGGTGACCGCGGACAGCGGCATGCCGTCGGCGATCCCCTTGGCGGTCACGATCAGGTCGGGGACGATGCCGTCGTGCTCGCAGGCGAACATCGCGCCGCTGCGGGCGAACCCGCTCTGCACCTCGTCGGCGATGAACACGACGTCGTTGGCGCGGCACCAGTCGAGCAGCGTCGGCAGGAAGCCGTCGGCAGGCACGACGAAGCCGCCCTCGCCCTGGATGGGCTCGATGATCACCGCGGCCAGGTTGCCGGCGCCGACCTGCTTGTCGATCACCGTGATCGCCCGGCGGGCGGCCAGCTCGCCGTCGGTGGCCAGCTCTTTTGCGAACTCGGCGTCCCGGAACGGGTAGCTCATCGGCGCCCGGTACACCTCGGGGGCGAACGGGCCGAACCCGTGCTTGTAGGGCATCGACTTCGCGGTCAACGCCATGGTCAGGTTGGTACGGCCGTGATACGCGTGGTCGAACGCCACCACGGCCTGCTTGCCGGTGTAGGAGCGGGCGATCTTGACGGCGTTCTCGACCGCCTCCGAGCCTGAGTTGAACAACGCCGAGCGCTTCTCGCCGTCGCCCGGGGTGAGGCGGTTGAGGGCCTCGGCGACCGCGACATAACCCTCGTACGGGGTCACCATGAAACAAGTGTGGGTGAAGAGCGCCGCCTGCTCGCGGACCGCGTCGACCACCCGCGGCGACGCGTTGCCCACGGTGGTCACCGCGATACCGGACCCCAGGTCGATCAGCCGGTTGCCGTCGACGTCCTCGACGATGCCGCCGAATGCGCGGGCCGCGTACACGGGCATCGTGGTGCCGACCCCGCGGGCCACGGCGGCGTGCCGGCGGCCCATCAGTTCGACGGAGCGCGGGCCGGGGATGACGGTGGCGAGGTGGCGGCTCTGCTCGAGGGCACTCACCAGACAACCTCCTTGACAGTTCGCGTCGAGCCTAAGGCAATACCGCAATATCCGTCGGCCAGGACGCGATTTGAAAGCGGAATCGTGTAGTCAACAGTCTTATCGCGACGGAATCCGTTGTCTACGGGCGGGGGATGAGGCGGCCGGGCGGCAGTGGCACACTGGTCATCGGATTTCCCCGGACTCGGAACCCAGAACAATAGGTAGGGTTCCTCCACGCAAGACCGATACGAAAGAATTTTGCTGCCATGGATTTGGTCGTCTTCCTGCCCCTGCTCATCATCATGGGCGCTTTCATGTACTTCGCCTCCCGGCGGCAGAAGAAGGCGATGCAGGCCACCATCGATCTGCACAACTCGCTGCAGGTCGGTGACCGCATCCACACCACGTCGGGTCTGCAGGGCACCATCGCCGGCATCACGGACGACTACGTCGACCTCGAGATCGCGCCGGGAGTGGTGACCACCTGGATGAAGCTGGCCGTGCGGGACCGCATCACCGACGACATCGACGACGACATCGACGTCGACGAGACCTCGGCCGACGCCCCGAACACCAAGACTGACGGCTGACATCCAGTTCCAGCACGTACTCTGTTGCCCGTCGTGACCGCCCACTGGCGCACGTGACTAACTGATCCCGAGGAGACTGTAAACACGTGGCATCGTCTTCGGCGCCAGTGCAACCTTTCCGCTACCTGGCCCTCTTCCTGGCGTTGTTGATCGGCGCCTATCTACTGGTCTTCCTGACCGGGGACAAGAAGCCGGAACCCAAGCTGGGCATCGACCTGCAGGGCGGTACGCGGGTCACGTTGACCGCCCGCACCCCCGACGGCACGGCGCCCACCCGCGAGTCGCTCAACCAGGCGCAGCAGATCATCAGCAGCCGTGTCGACGGGCTCGGCGTCTCCGGCTCCGAGGTCATCATCGACGGCCAGAACCTGGTCATCACGGTTCCGGGCAACGACGGCAGCGAGGCCCGCAGCCTCGGCCAGACCGCGCGCCTGTACATCCGGCCGGTCATCCACGCCATCCCGTCGGAAGCCGCGATGCCGCCCGAGGAAGCACCCCCCGGCGCGCCGCCGGGCGGCGCCCCCGAAGTCCCGCCGGGTGTGATCCCCGGCCTGCCGGGCGCGCCAGGAGAGCCCGTCCCGGGCGCACCGGCGCCGGCGGGCGAGCCGGGCCCGGGTGCGCCCGCGCCGGCTCAGGAACCCGCCCCACAGCCGCGGCCGTTCCCGCAGCAGCCTGCGCCGAGCCCCAGCCCGGAGCCCGTGCCCGCTCCGGCTCCGGGAGCCCCCGCCTCGGCCCCCGGCCCGGGAGCCGAGCCGGCTCCGGCGCCGGGCGAGACCGACCGCGACGTGCCGCTGGCCACCCGGATCCAGGACGAGAAGAAGCTCCGGCAGAGCGCCGAGCAGGCCATCCAGATCCTGGCGCTGCAGTTCCAGGCCACCCGCTGCGGTGAGGAGGACGTGCTCGCCGGTAACGACGACCCGAACCTTCCGCTGGTCACCTGTTCGACGGACGGCCAGGAGGTCTACCTGCTGGACAAGTCGATCATCAGCGGCGAGCAGATCGCCAACGCCAGCTCCGGACTCGACCAGCAGCGCGGCGAGTACGTCGTCGACGTCGAGTTCAAGAGCGACGCCTCCAAGACCTGGGCCGACTTCACCGCCGCCAACGTCGGCACGCAGACCGCGTTCGTCCTGGACTCCCAGGTCGTCAGCGCACCCCAGATCCAGGAGGCCATCCCCGGCGGCCGCACCCAGATCACCGGGTCGTTCAACCAGGACACGGCGCGCGAACTGGCCAACGTCCTCAAGTACGGATCGCTGCCGCTGTCCTTCGAGTCCTCGGAGGCCGAGACGGTGTCGGCCACCCTGGGGCTGTCCTCGATGCGGGCCGGCCTGATCGCCGGCGCCGTCGGTCTGGTGGCGGTGCTGCTCTACGCACTGCTGTACTACCGCGCACTGGGCGTGCTGGTCGCGTTGTCGCTGGTCGCCTCCGGCGCCATGGTGTACGCGCTGCTGGTCCTGCTGGGGCGCTACATCAACTACACACTCGACCTGGCGGGTATCGCGGGTCTGGTCATCGGTATCGGTATGACCGCCGACTCGTTCGTCGTGTTCTTCGAACGCATCAAGGACGAGATACGCGAGGGCCGCTCGTTCCGGTCCGCGGTGCCACGCGGTTGGACCCGAGCCCGCAAGACCATCCTGTCGGGTAACGCGGTGACCTTCCTGGCTGCTGCGGTGCTGTACTTCCTCGCCGTGGGCCAGGTGAAGGGCTTCGCGTTCACGCTGGGCCTGACCACGATCCTCGACGTCCTGGTCGTGTTCCTGGTGACGTGGCCGCTGGTGTTCCTCGCATCGAAGTCCACGACGATGGCCAAGCCGGCCCTCAACGGGCTCGGCGCGGTCCAGCAGATCGCCCGGGAACGACGAGCGGCCGCACACGCGGCGGGACGGGGCTGAACCATGGCACGTAACCGAACAGACGACCTGGAGTCGACGGCGATCGAGGCGCCCGACCTGGAGACCGCGGGCGCCGACGCGCCCAAGCACGGCTTCTTCGTCCGCCTCTACACCGGCACCGGCGCGTTCGAGGTCATCGGCAAGCGCAAGCTCTGGTACACCGTCAGCGCGGTGATCCTGCTGGTGTCCATCGGCGCGATGCTGCTGCGCGGGTTCACCTTCGGCATCGACTTCGAGGGCGGCACCAAGGTGTCGTTCCCGCGGGGCGCCGGCGATGTGACCACCACGCAGGTCGAGACCGTGTTCACCGACACCATCGGAAGTCCGCCGGAGTCGGTCGTGGTCGTCGGTGCCGGCGACTCGGCCACGTTCCAGATCCGTTCCGAGACCCTGACCAACGACCAGACCGAGGAGCTGCGCACCGCGCTCTTCGAGGCATTCCAGCCGGTCGGTGCCGACGGACAGCCCAGCAAGCAGGCCGTCAGCGACTCGGCGGTCTCGGAGACGTGGGGCGGCCAGATCACCCAGAAGGCGCTCATCGCGCTGGGTGTCTTCCTGGTGCTGGCGGCGATCTACATCACCGCGCGCTACGAGCGCTACATGGCGATCGCGGCGCTGGCGACGCTGATGTTCGACCTGATCGTGACCGCCGGCGTGTACGCGCTGGTCGGTTTCGAGGTCACCCCGGCCACGGTGATCGGGTTGCTGACGATCCTCGGCTTCTCGCTGTACGACACGGTGATCGTGTTCGACAAGGTCGAGGAGAACACCGACGGCTACGAACACACCACCCGGCGCACCTTCGCCGAGCAAGCCAACCTCGCGGTGAACCAGACATTCATGCGCTCGATCAACACCAGCGTCATCTCGGTGCTGCCGATCATCGCGCTGATGGTCGTCGCGGTGTGGCTGCTCGGGGTCGGCACGCTGATGGACCTCGCGCTCGTCCAGCTGGTCGGCGTGATCGTCGGCACCTATTCGTCGATCTACTTCGCCACCCCGCTGCTGGTCACCCTGCGGGAGCGGACCGAACCGGTGCGCAAGCACACTCGCAAGGTGCTCAACCGCCGCGCGGCCGCCGCCGCGAAGGCCGCGGGCGGGTCGGAGCTGCTCGACGCCGACGACACCGAGTCCGTCCTCGACGAGCCGGCCCCGACCGCGGTGACCGTGCCGGCCACCCCGGCACCGGACAAGCCGGCACCCGGCGCCCGTCCCGTTCGGCCGTCGTCGAGCAGAACGGGCCGTCCGTCGGGTAAGCGAAGCCCCCGGAAGCAGTAATCCCGGTGGCTCGACGTTGGGCCGCGCTCGCGACGGCCCTGGCCGTCGTCGGCGGCATCGGACTGAGCGCGTGCTCGCGCGGCTCGGCCGACTCGATCGACTACGCCATCGACGGCGCCCTGATCACCTACAACACCAACACCGTGGAGGGTGCGGCGTCGGGGGGCTCGCAGGCCTTCGCGCGGGTGCTGACCGGCTTCAACTACCACGGGCCGGAGGGTCAGGTGGTCGGTGACACCGACTTCGGCACCATCGCGGTGGTCGGCCGCACCCCGCTGATCCTCGACTACGAGATCAAGCCGGAGGCGGTCTACTCCGACGGGAAGCCGGTCACCTGCGACGACATGGTGCTGGCGTGGGCCGCGCAGTCGGGCCGCTTCCCGACGTTCGACGCCGCCAGCCGCGCGGGCTACGTCGACATCGCCGCGATCGACTGTGCGCCCGGGCAGAAGAAGGCGCGGGTGTCCTTCGCGCCGGACCGCGGCTTCGTCGACTACGGCCAGCTGTTCGCGGCCACCTCCCTGATGCCGTCGCACGTGCTGGCCGACGAACTCGGTCTCGGTGACGGAGGCGTCACCACCGCTCTGCAGAGCAACGACGGTCCCGTCGTCGAACGCATCGCCGCGGCGTGGAACGACACCTGGAAGCTGACTCCCGACCTGGATCTGGCGAAGTTCCCGTCATCGGGGCCCTACAGGCTGGACTCCGTCCGCGAGGACGGCGCCGTCGAACTGGTGGCCAACGACAAGTGGTGGGGCGCCCCACCGGTCACCGAGCGGGTCACGGTGTGGCCGCGCAGCGCCGACCTGCAGGACCGGGTCAACGAGGGCACCTACGACGTCGTCGACATCGCCGCCGGTTCGTCGGGAACGTTGAACCTGCCCGACGACTACGTCCGCAGCGACTACGCGTCGGCCGGAGTGGAGCAGCTGATCTTCGCCCCGCAGGGGCCGTTCGCTGCGACGCCCGCGCGCCGCGCGCTGGCGCTGTGCACCCCGCGCGACGTGATCGCCCGCAACGCCGAGACGGCGGTGGCCAACTGGCGACTGAACGCGGCCACCGAGGACGCCTACAGCCCGGCCGAAGCCACCCCGCAGATCAACGAGTTCGCCGTCGCCAACCCGGGCGCGGCGCGGGCCGCCCTGGCGGACGAGCCGATGACCGTGCGCATCGGCTACCAGACGCCCAACGCGCGGCTGGCCGCCACGGTCGGGGCCATCGCGAACGCGTGCGCGCCGGCGGGCATCACGGTCGAGGACGTCGCCGGGGACACCACCGGTCCGCTCTCGTTGCGCAACAACGACATCGACGTGCTGATCGCCAGCACCGGGGGAGCAGCGGGTAGCGGCTCGTCGGGGTCCTCGGCGGTGGACGCCTACAGCCTGCACAGCGGCAACGGCAACAACCTGCCGCGGTACGCCAACGGTCGCATCGACGGGATCATCTCCACCATCGCGGTCATCACCGATCCGAAGGAGCTGGCGCGTCTGCTCACCGAGGCGGGCCCGATCCTGTGGGCCGACATGCCCACCCTGCCGCTGTACCGGCAGCAGCGCACCCTGCTCACGTCGTCGAAGATGTACGCGGTCAGCGGCAATCCGACCCGGTGGGGTGCGGGCTGGAACATGGACCGGTGGAGACTGGACCGGTGAACCAACCCACCGGCGACGTGGCCGACGTCATCGCCGCACTCCTACGCGAAGTCCCCGACTTTCCCGAGCCCGGCGTCGAGTTCAAGGACCTGACCCCGGTGCTGGCCGATCCGCAGGGCCTCGCCGCGGTGTGCGGCGCGATCGCCGAGGCGGCCCGGGGCGCGGACCTGATCGCCGGCGTCGACGCGCGCGGTTTCCTGATCGGCGGCGCGGTGGCGCTGCAGCTGGGCCTCGGGGTGCTGGCTGTCCGCAAGGGCGGCAAGCTGCCGCCGCCGGTGCTCAGCCAGACCTACGACCTCGAGTACGGCAGCGCCACGCTGGAGGTCCCCGCGGACGGTGTGACGCTGGCCGGGCGGTCCGTCGTCGTCATCGACGACGTGCTGGCCACCGGGGGAACACTGGCGGCCACCAATCGGTTGCTGATGTCGGCAGGTGCCACGGTGGCGCGCGCGGTCGTGATGCTCGAACTGTCCGAACTCGGTGGACGCGCAGCTGTGGAACCGGTACCGGTCACCAGCTTGTACACCGTCTGAACGGGATATCCTGCCCACAGCGAGTCCTGGAGGTGAATATGGCCGACGAGGTCCCCCCGGGCCCGCGCACGGGCCAAGCCGTCCAGCCGCCGCCGGCGGTCGAGACGCCGTCCTCGGACGTCGCGAAGACCTCGACCAGCGCGTCGCGGCGCGTCCGCGCCCGGCTGGCGCGGCGGATGACGTCGCAGCGCAGCGCGATCAACCCGGTCCTCGAGCCGCTGGTGTCCGTGCACCGGGAGTTCTACCCCAAAGCCAACCTGACGCTGCTGCAGAAGGCCTACGAGGTCGCCGAACAGCGCCACGCCGACCAGATGCGGCGCTCCGGTGACCCCTACATCACGCACCCCCTCGCAGTGGCCAACATCCTCGCCGAACTCGGCATGGACACCACCACGCTCATCGCGGCGCTGCTGCACGACACCGTCGAGGACACCGGGTACACGCTGGACGCCCTGACCGCCGAGTTCGGGGTCGAGGTGGGCCACCTCGTCGACGGGGTCACCAAGCTCGACAAGGTGGCGCTGGGCAACGCCGCCGAAGGCGAGACCATCCGCAAGATGATCATCGCGATGGCCCGTGACCCGCGCGTGCTGGTGATCAAGGTCGCCGACCGGCTGCACAACATGCGCACGATGCGCTTCCTGCCTCCGGAGAAGCAGGCCCGCAAGGCCCGCGAGACGTTGGAAGTCATTGCGCCGCTGGCCCATCGGCTGGGGATGGCGACGGTCAAGTGGGAACTCGAGGATCTGGCGTTCGCGATCCTGCACCCCAAGAAGTACGAAGAGATCGTCCGGCTGGTCGCCGACCGCGCGCCGTCGCGCGACACCTACCTGGCCAAGGTGCGCGCCGAGATCACCAACACGCTCAACGCCTCGAAGATCCACGCGGTCGTCGAGGGCCGGCCCAAGCACTACTGGTCGATCTACCAGAAGATGATCGTCAAGGGTCGCGACTTCGACGACATCCACGACCTGGTCGGGGTGCGGATCCTGTGCGACGAGATCCGCGACTGCTACGCCGCCGTCGGCGTCGTGCACTCACTGTGGCAGCCGATGGCGGGCCGGTTCAAGGACTACATCGCCCAGCCGCGCTACGGCGTGTACCAGTCGCTGCACACCACCGTGGTGGGCCCGGAGGGCAAACCGCTGGAGGTGCAGATCCGCACGCGCGACATGCACCGCACCGCCGAGTACGGCATCGCGGCGCACTGGCGCTACAAGGAGAACAAGGGCCGCAACGGATTACCGGCCGGCCACGCCGCCGCCGAAATCGACGACATGGCCTGGATGCGCCAGCTGCTGGACTGGCAGCGGGAAGCCGCGGACCCGGGGGAGTTCCTCGAGTCGCTGCGCTACGACCTGGCGGTCCAGGAGATCTTCGTGTTCACGCCGAAGGGCGACGTGGTCACCCTGCCGGCCGGGTCGACGCCGGTGGACTTCGCCTACGCCGTGCACACCGAGGTCGGGCACCGCTGCATCGGTGCCCGCGTCAACGGGCGGCTGGTGGCGCTGGAGCGCAAGCTCGAGAACGGTGAGGTCGTCGAGATCTTCACCTCCAAGGCGCTCAACGCCGGCCCGTCGCGGGACTGGCAGAGCTTCGTGGTGTCGCCGCGCGCCAAGGCCAAGATCCGGCAGTGGTTCGCCAAGGAGCGCCGTGAGGAGGCGCTCGACGCCGGCAAGGAGGCCATCGCGCGCGAGGTGCGCCGTGGCGGACTTCCGTTGCAGCGCTTGATGACTGCCGAGTCCATGGCCGCGCTGGCCCGCGAGTTGCGCTACGCCGACCTCTCGGCGCTCTACACCGCCGTCGGTGAGGGGCACGTGTCGGCGCGCCACGTGGTGCAGCGCCTGGTGGCGGCGGTCGGTGCCGACGACGAGGCCACCGACGAACTGGCCGAACGGTCCACCCCCTCGACCATGCCGGTGCGGCACCGCACCAGCGACGACGTCGGGGTCGCGGTGCCGGGTGCACCTGGGGTGCTGACGAAGCTGGCCAAGTGCTGCACGCCGGTGCCGGGCGACAACATCATGGGCTTCGTGACGCGCGGTGGCGGGGTCAGTGTGCACCGCACCGACTGCACCAACGCCGCGTCGCTGCAGCAGCAGTCCGAGCGGATCATCGACGTGGAGTGGGCGCCGTCGCCGCATTCGGTGTTCCTGGTCGCCATCCAGGTCGAGGCGCTCGATCGGCACCGACTGCTCTCCGATGTCACGCGCGTCCTGGCCGACGAGAAGGTCAACATCCTCTCGGCGTCGGTGACCACGTCCAACGACCGGGTGGCGATCAGCCGGTTCACGTTCGAGATGGGCGATCCCAAGCACTTGGGCCACGTGCTCAACGTGGTGCGCAACGTCGAGGGTGTGTACGACGTCTACCGGGTTACTTCAGCCGCTTAGCGCGGGGCTGCGCGGCGACATCCGCGCGGCCCCGCGCCTGCACCTACCGGGACGCACGAAGATCGGCAGCCGGCGGCGCAAGGGCCGCAAGACGTACGCGGTCGCGTGCGCCGGCCGTCCGGCGGTGCAGATCGAGCTGGACGGCCGGCGTTACGACCGACTGGTGGTCAGCGCCGCCGACGCCAAGTCCGCGGCGCAGACGCTGCGTCAGTCCAGCAAGATCGACTTGACCGTGGTGGCCAGCTTCGGCGCACCGTCCGGGCCGCCACCGTCGACACCGGCCGCCGCGATCTTGTCCAGCGTGGCCAGACCGGTCTCGTCGATCGTGCCGAACACGGTGTAGAGCGGCGGCAGCTGCGAGTCCTGGTAGACCAGGAAGAACTGGCTGCCGTTCGTGCCGGGCCCGGCGTTGGCCATCGCCAGCGTGCCGCGCGGATAGACGACCGGCTCGTTGAGCTTCGGATCACCGGGCTGGAACTGGTCGGTGGGGTACTCGTTGGCGAACTCGTAGCCCGGGCCGCCGGTGCCCTGTCCGGTCGGGTCACCGCACTGCAGCACGCCGAGGGATTCGCTGGTGGTCAGGCGGTGGCACGGGGTGTCGTTGAAGAACCCCTGCTGCGCCAGGCTCGCGAAGCTGTTGACGGTGCACGGCGACTTGCCGTTGTCGAGCAGCAGCCCGATGTTGCCCTGGTTGGTCGACATACTGGCGCTGACCTCGGCCGGCTCGGTCGGCACCCGACCGGAGCGCGGCGGGGTGTTCGGCTTGCTGGCCTCTTCCGCCTCGGGGTACTGGCAGTTGCTGCCCAGCCCGGCGGGCGCCACGAAGGGCGGCAGGCCGCCCAGCTCGGCGGGTCCGGGAACGTCGAACGGCGACGAGGTCTCCGTCGTCGCCTCCGTGGTGGTGGTCTCCGGGGTGCTGGAGGCCGTCTGGTCGTCGGAATCGCGGCTGGTGACCACGATGGTGGCCACGACGGCGCCGACGACCACGACGGCGGCGACGGCCGATCCGATGATCGTGTAGAGGCGCCGCTTGCGGTCTTCCTCGGCCCGTCGTTCCATCTGCCGCTCTAGCTTGCGCTTGGCGGCGGCCCGCCGCTGTTCGTTCGTCGGCACTGCCGGTGTCCTCCTCGGATGTCGATCAGTCGGCACCGAGTGTGCCACGCGCGCCAGACGTGGGAAGCTGGGCAGGTGTTGATCACCGGGTTCCCGGCCGGCATGTTGGCGTGCAACTGCTACGTGCTGGCCCCGCGGCAAGGCGCCGACGCCGTCGTCGTCGACCCCGGTCAACGTGCGATGGGGCCACTGCAACGCATCCTGGACCGCGACCGGCTGACGCCGTCGGCGGTGCTGCTGACGCACGGCCACATCGACCACATGTGGTCGGCGCAGAAGGTGGCCGACACCTACGGCTGTCCGGTCTACATCCATCCCGCCGACCGGTTCATGCTCACCGACCCGATCCACGGCATCGGTCCGCGTCTGGCGCAGCTGGCGTTCGGGGCGATGTTCCGGGAGCCCCGCCAGGTCGTCGAGCTCGACCGCGACGGCGACAAGCTGGAACTGGGTGGGATCACCGTCGCCGTCGATCACACACCGGGCCACACCATGGGCTCGGTGGTCTTCCGCGTCGAGCAGGGACCCGAACAGGTGGCCCTGACCGGCGACACCCTGTTCAAGCAATCGGTCGGACGCACCGACCTGGTGGGCGGCAGCGGACGCGATCTGCTGGAATCCATCGTGACAAAACTGTTGGTGCTCGACGATCGCACTCTGGTACTACCGGGGCACGGCGAGCGCACGACCATCGGCGCCGAGCGCCGTACCAACCCGTTCCTCGAAGGTTTGACACCGTGACTGAGCCCTTCAAGGCGCCCAAGGGCGTCCCCGACTACCTGCCGCCCGAGTCGGCCGAGTTCGTCGCCGTGCGCGGCGGTCTGCTCGACGCTGCCCGCCGCGCCGGCTACGGCGACATCGAGCTGCCGATCTTCGAGGACACGGCGCTGTTCGCGCGCGGCGTGGGGGAGTCCACCGACGTGGTCTCCAAGGAGATGTACACCTTCGCCGACCGCGGCGAGCGGTCGGTGACGCTGCGCCCGGAGGGCACAGCCGGGGTGATGCGCGCGGTGATCGAGCACGGCCTCGACCGCGGGGCGCTGCCGGTCAAGCTGTGCTACTCGGGGCCGTTCTTCCGGTACGAGCGACCCCAGGCCGGCCGCTACCGACAGCTCCAGCAGGTCGGTGTCGAGGCCATCGGGGTGGACGACCCGGCGCTGGACGCCGAGGTGATCGCCGTCGCCGACGCGGGCTTCCGCGCCCTGGGCCTCGACGGCTTCCGGCTGGAGATCACCTCCCTGGGTGACGACTCGTGCCGTCCGCAGTACCGGGAACTGTTGCAGAACTTCCTGTTCAAGCTCGACCTCGACGAGGAAACCCGCCGGCGGGCCGAGTTGAACCCGCTGCGGGTCCTCGACGACAAGCGTCCGCACATTCGGGAGATGACCGCCGACGCGCCGGTGATGCTCGACCATCTCTCCGACGGCGCCAAGGCGCATTTCGACACCGTGCTGGCGCATCTGGACGCGCTGTCGGTGCCCTACGTGATCAACCCGCGGATGGTGCGCGGTCTGGACTACTACACCAAGACGACCTTCGAGTTCGTGCACGACGGTCTGGGCGCGCAGTCGGGCATTGGCGGCGGCGGCCGCTACGACGGGCTGATGAGCCAGCTCGGCGGAAAAGACCTGTCCGGCATCGGTTTCGGACTCGGTGTCGACCGCACGCTGTTGGCGCTGCGCGCCGAGGGCAAGACGGTGTCCAGCGGTGCCCGGGTGGACGTGTACGCGGTCCCGGTCGGCGCCGACGCGAAGGTGCGCCTGGCGGTGTTGGCCGCGCAGCTGCGCGCGGCGGGCGTGCGCGTCGACATGGCCTACGGTGACCGCAGTCTCAAGGCGGGGATGAAGGGCGCCGACCGCTCCGGTGCGGCGATCGCGCTGGTGGCCGGTGATCGTGACCTCGACGCCGGCACGATCGGCGTGAAGAGCCTGGCCACCGGCGAGCAGGTCGACGTGGCCGTCGACGACGTGATCGACGACGTCCTGTCCCGACTGCACTGACCTCGTTTGCGCGAGCGCGCGCAAATGCGCACGAATGCCCGGCGTGTCGCCGAGCAGACACGCGTGCTCGCGGGACGTGGCGACCGTCAGATGGCCATTGCGGCGCGGACGTCGGCCTCCGAGGCCGAGCCGCCCGTTCCGCTGGAGGTGATCCGGCCCGCCTCGAGGATGTAATAGTGCTGCGAGGACTCCAGCGCGAACCCGATGTGCTGCTCGACCAGCAGCACGCCCAGATCGCCGCGCGACGTCAGCGCCGTGATCGCCTGCTCGATCTCGGCGACCACCGAGGGCTGGATGCCCTCGGTCGGCTCGTCGAGGATCAGGCACCGCGGCGAGGTGATCAACGCGCGCGCGATCGCCAGCTGCTGACGCTGACCGCCCGACAGCAGCCCGGCGCGCCGGTTCAACAGTTCCTTGAGGGCGGGGAACAGGTCGAGCTGCTCGTCGATCAGTGCCTTGCCGTTCTTGCGGCCGTCGGCGACCACCTGAAGGTTCTCCGCCGTCGTCAGCTGCCCGAAGGACTGCTGGCCCTGCGGCACGTACGCCAGTCCGCGCGCCACCCGGGCGCTGGGCCGCAGCTTGGTGATGTCCTCACCGTCGAACATCACCTTGCCCGCACTGCATTTGAGCAGGCCGACCGCGGCGCGCAACAGTGTCGTCTTGCCGGCACCGTTGTGTCCCATCACCGCCGCGACACCGTCGCTGGGGACTTCGAGGCCGGCCCCGTGGATGACCTCGCTGCGCCCGTAGCCGCAGCGGATGTCGATGAGTTGCAGCATCAGGACTTCTCCTCGACCAGTTCGATTCCGTCGGCTCCGGCCGCGGCGGTGCCCAGGTAGACCTCCTGCACCTTCGGATTGGCCTGCACCTCGGCCACCGACCCCTCGGCGATCACCTGGCCACGGGCCAGCACGGTCACCGACGTCGCGAACGCCCGCATGAAGTCCATGTCGTGTTCGACGACGACGACGGTGCGCTCGGCACCGATGCGGCGCAACAGGTTTCCGGTCTCCTCGCGCTCCTCGGTGCTCATGCCGGCCACCGGCTCGTCAAGCAGCAGCACGTCGGCGTTCTGCACCAGCAGCATCCCGATCTCCAGCCACTGCTTCTGGCCGTGGGCCAGAACTCCGGCCGGCTTGTCGGCCAGATGCGTCAGCCCGATGGTGTGCAGGGCCTGCTCGATGGACGGCAGCACACCGCGGCGACGGCGCAGCAGCGTCCACGGCGAGCGGCCCGCACCCGCGGCGATGTCGAGGTTCTGCAGCACCGTGAGCTGTTCGAAGACGCTGGCGGTCTGGAACGTTCGGCCCACGCCCTGGCGCGCGATCTGGTGCACCTTCTTGCCGAGCAGCTCGGTGCCCGACTTGTTCACCGAGCCGGTCGCCGGCACCAGGCCGGTGATGGCGTCGATGACGGTGGTCTTGCCCGCGCCGTTGGGGCCGATCAGGAAGCGCAGATCCCCCTGGAACAGGGTCAGGTCCACATCGCTGACGGCCTTGAACCCGTCGAAATCGACGGTCAGACCGCGGACTTCGAGATACTGCGTGCTCATGCCGGCGTTGCCGCCGACCGCCGGCTCCCGGCCGGCGGCGCTCGCCTGGACGTCACTCATGTGCCGGCACCCACCTTCTGTGCATCGGAATCGGATTCGGGCGCCGTATCCGGCGGCGATTCGTCCTTCTTGCGGCGACGTTTGAGCAGCACCCCGAGCCCGGCGAGCCCGGCCGGGAAGAATCCGACCACCACGATGAACAGCAGGCCCTGGGCGTAGGTCCACTCCGACGGGAACCGTTCGGAGAACAGCGTTTGCGCCCACGCCACACCGATCGCGCCGAGCACCGGACCCAGCAACGTCGTCCGCCCGCCGATGGCCACCCCGATCAGGAACGCGATGGACGGCAGGATGCCGACTTGCGACGGCGCGATGAACCCGACGATCGGCGCGAACAGCGCGCCGGCGACGCTGGCGAACAGCGCGGCCACGGTGTAGGCCACCACCTTGATGTTGGCCGGGTCGTACCCGAGGAAGCGCACGCGCTCCTCGCCGTCGCGGACCGCGACCAGAAGCTCGCCGTAGCGGCTCTGCATCAGCTGCCGCACCACCGCCACCACGATCAGCAGCACCGCCGCGGCGATGAAGTACAGCATCCGCCGGTTCACCGGGTCACTGAGCGTGAAGCCGAAGAAGGTGCGAAAACGGTTGAGGCCGTTGGACCCTCCCAGGCTGGTCTGCCCGACGAGCAGGATCGCCAGGGCCGCGGCCAGCGCCTGCGACAGAATCGCGAAGTAGGCGCCCTTGACCTTGCGCTTGAACATGCCGAAGCCGAGCGCGGCGGCGATGCCCGCGGGCACCACCAGGATCGCGATCAGCGTCACGATGGGGGAGGCGAACGGCTGCCAGTAGCTGGGCAGTTCGCGCACACCCTGGATCTGCATGAAGTCCGGCACGTCGTCGCCGAGCAGTTGAGCGTCGGCGATCTTGAGATGCATCGCCATCATGTAGCCGCCGAGCCCGAAGAACACGCCCTGTCCCAGGACGAGCATGCCGCCGCGGCCCCAGGCCAGGCCGATGCCGACCGCGACGATCGCGAAGCACAGGAACTTGCCCAGCAGTGACAGTCGGAAGTCCGACAGCACCGCCGGGGCGATGACGAACAACACCAGCGCCGCGACGCCGAACCCGGCCCAGGTCTGCCAGCGCCCTAAGAGGGTCCTCATACGAGACTCCTTGTCCGGACGGTGAACAGCCCCTGCGGGCGGGCCTGCAGGAACACCACGATGAGCACGAACACGATCACCTTGGCCAGCGAGGCCGTGGTGTTGTACTCGATGAACGAGTTCAGGAAGCCCAACCCGAACGCCGCGATCACCGTGCCCTTGATCTGCCCCAGGCCGCCGACCACGACGACGAGGAACGCGTCGATCAGGTAGCTCTGTCCGATCGTCGGACTGGTGGAGCCGATCAGCGTCAGCGCCACCCCGGCCACGGCCGCCAGGCCGGAACCGATGAAGAACGTGGTGATGTCGGTGCGGCGCGAGGAGATCCCGCTGGTCTCGGCGAGGTCGCGGTTCTGCACCACCGCCCGGATGCGCCGCCCCATCGGGGAGGTCTTGAGGACGATGGCCAGCACCGCGACGCACACCAGCGCCAGCACCAGGATGAACAGCCGGGTCTTGGGCACCACGGCGCCGAGGATCTCCACACCGCCGGACAGCCAGGACGGTGCGACGACGTTGACGGCGGGAGCGCCGAACACGTCACGGGCCACCTGTTGCAGGATCAGCCCCACACCGAAGGTGACCAGCAGCGTGTCCAGCGGACGGTGGTACATCCGCTGGATCAGCGTCACCTCCAGCAAGGCTCCCATCGCGCCGCCGATGACGAATCCCACCACCAGTGAGATCAGCAGTGAGGCACCGGCACTCGAGATGATCTGCTGCACCACGTAGGCGGTGTAGCAGCCGGCCATGATGAATTCGCCGTGCGCCATGTTGATGACGCCCATCTGGCCGAAGGTCAGTGACAAACCCAGGGCGGCGAGCAACAGGATTGAGCCGAGGCTCAATCCTGTTGCCAGCTGCCCGATCAGGACATCCATGCGTTATTGAGTTCCTGTCGATTCGCTCGCCGGGGTCATCCCGAAAGGCCGGCGGCCCACGGGTAGGACTTCAGGAACGGGTCGGGATCGATCGGTCCGGGCGACTCCCACACGGTGTAGATCAAGCCGTCGGGACGGATCTCGCCGATGCGGGCCGTCTTGGTGATGTGGTGGTTCTCGCCGTCGATGGTGACCTTGCCCTCCGGGGCGTCGAACGACACGCCGTCGGCGTTGTCCTGGATCGCCTTGACGTCGAAGGACTGGGCCTTCTCGACCGTGTTCTTCCACAGGTAGACCGACACGTAGGCGGCTTCCATCGGGTCCGAGGTCGGCTTGTCGGCGCCGAACTTGGCCTTGTAGGCCGCGACGAACTCGTTGTTCACCGGCGTGTCGATGGTCTGGTAGTAGTCCCACGCCGTCAGCTGCCCGGTGATGTTCTGCACGCCGATGCCGCCGACCTCTTCCTCGGCGATCGACACCGAGACCACCGGCATGTCTGCCGGCGTCAGACCGACGTTGCGGTACTCACGGAAGAACGCGACGTTGGAGTCGCCGTTGAGGGTGTTGAACACCGCGTCGGCGTCGGCGGTGCGCACTTTGTTGATGATCGTGGAGAAGTCGGTCGAACCCAGCGGCGTGTAGTCCTCGCCCTTGATCTCGATGCCGTTCGCCTCCGCGTAGGCCTTGATGATCCGGTTGGCCGTCTGCGGGAAGACGTAGTCGCTACCGACCAGGTAGAGCGACTTGACGCCCTTCTCCTTCAGGTAGTCCAGAGCCGGCACGATCTGCTGGTTGGTGGTGGCGCCGGTGTAGAAGATGTTGGGGGAGGACTCCAGGCCCTCGTACTGGACGGGGTAGTACAGCAGCGAGTTGGCGCTCTCGAACACCGGCAGCATCGCCTTGCGGCTCGACGACGTCCAGCCGCCGAACACCGCGGCCACGCAGTCGCTGCTGATCAGCTTCTCGGCCTTCTCGGCGAACACCGTCGGCTCCGACGCGCCGTCCTCGGCGACCAGCTGGATCTGCTTACCCAGGACGCCGCCGTCGGCGTTGATCTGCTCGACCGCCAGGTCGATCGCGTTGCGGACGGTGACCTCCGAGATCGCCATGGTGCCCGACAGCGAGTTCAGCGCGCCGACCTTGATGGTGTCGCCGGACGTGTCCACACAGGACTGTGCATTTGCTGAGTCGCCGTCGCCGGCCTTGCTGCCGCAGCCCGCGAGCAGCAGGCTCGTCACGGCCACGACACTTCCGGCCACGAGTGAGGAGCGTTTGAGGGTGAAGCGCCGAGGTTCGTCCATGGGCGGCCTTTCTGGGGGAGTGCACGGTGCTCATCGGTGGATGCGGCCTGATGAGACCCCGATGAGACGGTGTGTCTGAGTACGTTCGGCGACCGGAATCGCGACACCGTGGCGGTGTCGAATCCGGACGTTAGAGCGCCCGTGTTTCTGCCAAGTGTCTGTGTGTGACGAACAAATTAACCTGTGTCGCACGCGTGAATTCGTTTGCCGTCACAGCATGCACGGGCTGAAAACCCGCCGGCTGTAACAATCCGGTACGGTCCGGCGATGTGACCAACATGCGAACAGCTACAGCGAAGGTAGGGGCCGCGTTCGGTGCAGCGGCATTGGTGGCGGCCGCCGGAATGGTCAGCCCGGCGACAGCCGGGGCGCAGGAGGGCCACACGGTCCGCTACACGCTGACCTCGGCCGGTCCGTACGAGTTCGAGCTCTTCTACTTGACTTCGCAGCCGCCGAGCATGCAGGCCTACAACGCCGACGCGTACGCCTTCGCCAAGCGCGAGAAGGTGAACCTGGCTCCCGGTGTGCCGTGGGTGTTCGAGGCGACGTTCGCCGACCCGCAGTGGGCGATCCTGACCGCGAGCAGCACGGCCCGTGGTGGCCAGGCCGCGCCGAATGCGCACTGCGACATCGCCGTCGACGGCGAGGTCCTGGTCAATCACGACGATCCGCACAACGTGCGGTGCCAGCTCGGTCAGTGGTGAGTCAGCGCGGGGTCAACCCGCGCAACGGCACCGGCAACTCGTCGCGGTAGAGCACCCCGAGTCGCTGAGTCGCGCGCGTCAGCGCGACGTAGAGGTCGGCGGCCCCCCGCGGGCCGTCGGCCAGGATGCGCTCGGGATGCACGATCAGCACGGCGTCGTACTCCAGTCCCTTGGTGTCGGCCGGTGCGACGGCACCGGCGACGTCCGGGGGGCCGATGACGACGCTGGTGCCGTCGCGGCCCGCTTCGTCGATCCGGAATTCCTCGATGGCCGAGGCCAATTCGGCATCGGTGACGCGGCGGGACCAGGGGGCCGATCCGCTGCTACGCACCGATTCGGGCGGAGTGGCGTCCGGCGCGAACTCGGCGAGCACCCCGGCGGCCACCGCCATGATCTCCGCGGGGGTGCGGTAGTTCACGGTCAGTGACCGGTACTCCCAGCGGCCCGGCACGTACCGCTCGAGCATCGCGCCCCACGACGGCGCGCCCGCCGCCGACCGGCGTTGCGCGAGGTCCCCGACGACGGTGAACGACCGGCTCGGGCAGCGGCGCATCAGCACCCGCCAGTCCATCTCGGAGAGTTCCTGGGCCTCGTCGACGACGACGTGCCCGTAGGTCCAGTCCCGGTCGGCCGCAGCACGTTCGGCGAGTTCGCGGGTGTCGCGCTCCAGGAAGCGCTCGGCGAGGTCCTCGGCTTCGATCACGTCGCGGGCCAGCAGCAGGTCCTCGTCCTCCATGAGGTCCTCGCGGTCGACCATCAGGTCGAGCACGCCCGCGGCGTAGGCGGCTTCCTCCCGGCGCTCCCGCTCGGCGGCTTCCTCGCCGGACTTGTCGCGGCCGAGCAGGTCGACGAGTTCGTCGAGCAGTGGCACGTCGGCAACGGTCCAGGCCTCGCCGTCGGCACGGTAGAGCAGCGGGTCCGCGCCGGCCGCGCGCAGCCGCTCGGGCGACGAATACAGTTCGGCCAGAAGCCTTTCGGGTGTCAGGACGGGCCAGAGCGCATCGAGCGCCGCGGTGAACGCGGCATGGTCCTCGAGCTCGTCGAGCAGATCCGCGCGCAGGTGCTCCCAGGCGGCGCGGTCGTCGCGGGTCAACCAGCCGCGGCCGATCTTGCCGATGGCGCGCTCGGTCACCGCCCAGGTGACGACGTCGACGAACGTCGTCCGGGCGTCGTTGTGGGGCTGCTCGGTGGCGCGCGCCTCGGAGATCGCCCACTCGGCGATCCCGGCGTCGATGCGGACCGACACGTCGGACAGATCGATCGGCAGCGGCTCGTCGGGCACGCGCTGCCGGTCGGCGACCGCCGCGGCGAGCACGTCGAGCATGGCCAGTGCGCCCTTCACCCGCGTGACCTCGGGGGGATCGTGTGCCGCGAGCTGGTGGCCGGGCACCAGGTCGCCGGGCGTCATGAACACGACGTTGGTCTCGCCGAGGGACGGCAGCACGCGGTCGATGTGGCGCAGGAACGCGGTGTTGGGCCCGATGACCAGCACGCCGTGGCTCTCCATGCGCTTGCGCTGCGTGTAGAGCAGGTATGCGACGCGGTGCAGGGCGACGACCGTCTTGCCGGTGCCCGGCCCGCCCTCGATGACCAGCACACCGGGGTGGTCGAGGCGGATGATCGCGTCCTGCTCGGCCTGGATCGTGGCCACGATGTCGCGCATCCCGTCCCCGCGGGGGGCGTTGACCGCCGCCAGCAGGGCGACGTCGCTGGAATCGCCGGGCTGGGTGCCCGCCTCGCCCGCCTGTGGCCGGCCGAACACCTCGTCGGTGAACTCGGTCAGGCGCCGGCCGATCGAGTGGAACTGGCGACGCCGGCGCATGTGCTCCGGGTTGGCGCCGGTCGCGACGTAAAAGGGTCGTGCCGCCGGTGCCCGCCAGTCCAGCAGCAGCGGTTCGTAGCCCTCCGTCTCGTCGAAGATGCCGATCCGGCCGATGTAGAGCCGCTCACCGGACACGCTGTCCAGGCGCCCGAAGCACAGCCCGGCGTCGGCGACGTTGAGCCGGTCCATCCGGGCGGCGGTCGCGCGGACCTGCGCGTCGCGCTCGACCAGCGTCGAGCCGTTCTGCGCGTCCACGTCGCTGCGCAGCGCCGCGGCGTGACGGTCCCGGACCTGGACGCGTTCGGCGTCCAGTCGGGTGTAGAGGCCGTCCACGTAACGCTGCTCGGCGGCCAATTCGTCGTCGTAAGAGTGGTGCGGCACCCGTCCAGCCTAGCGGTCCCTTGACACTGTTTCGAACGTGTGTTCGCATGAGGTATGCGTTGGGCGGGTCAGGCACTGCAGGTCGACGACGGGGCGCTGCCCGGCCTGCAGCGGCTCGGGCTGGTCCGCAGCGTGCGCACCCCGCAGTTCGACGGCATCACCTTCCATGAGGTGCTGTGCAAGTCGGCGCTGAACAAGATCCCCGCGGCGTCGATGCTGCCGTTCCGGTACACGGTCAACGGCTACCGCGGGTGTTCGCACGCGTGCCGGTACTGCTTCGCCCGGCCGACCCACGAGTACCTGGAGTTCGACTGTGGCCGCGACTTCGACACGCAGCTGGTGGTCAAGACCAACGTCGCCGAGGTGCTGCGGCGGGAGTTGCGCCGGCCGTCGTGGACGCGCGAGACGGTGGCGCTGGGCACCAACACCGACCCCTATCAGCGCGCCGAGGGGCGCTATGTCCTGATGCCCGGGATCATCGGCGCGCTGGCCGAATCGGGGACGCCGTTCTCGATCCTGACCAAGGGCACGCTGCTGCGGCGCGATCTGCCGCTGCTCACCGACGCCGCGCGCCACGTCGACGTCAGTGTGGCGATCTCGCTGGCCGTCGGCGACGCCGAGCTGCACAGCCGGCTGGAGCCGGGAACACCCACGCCGCAGGCCCGCCTGGACCTCATATCCGCCATCCGCGCGGCCGGGCTGCGCTGCCATGTGATGGTCGCCCCGGTGCTGCCCGGGCTGACCGACTCCGAGGAGCATCTCGACGACCTGCTGGGACGCATCGCGGCGGCGGGGGCGACGAGCGTGACGGTCTTCGGGCTGCACCTGCGTGGCAGTACCCGGGGCTGGTTCATGGACTGGCTGGCGCGGGACCATCCCGAACTCGTGGGTCACTACCGGCAGCTGTACCGCCGCGGTGCCTATCTGCCCGCCGACTACCGGGCGATGCTCGCCCAGCGCGCCGCCGGACTGACCGCCCGGCATGGGCTCACCGGCGCCCCGCGGATGGCGGCCGCTCCGGCCGCCCCGGCCCCGGTCGAGGTGCTGCAGCCGACGTTGTTCTGACGCTCACAGGCTTCTGAACCTCACAGGCGCCAGGCCTGCATGCCGACCTGCTCGGCGAGCGTCTGCAGGGCCGGTGCCGCGGCGCGCAGGGCTGCCTGGTCCTCGGGTGAGAGGGTCTGCAGTGCCGCCGACACGGTCACCGCGATCGCCTCTTCGATCTGGGTGCGCTCGGCCAGCGCCCGCGGCGTAGGGTGCAGCAGGCTCATCCGCCGATCGCGCTCGTCGGCCCGCTTGTCCACCAGGCCCCGTTCGACCAGGGAGCGCACCGCGGCGCTGGCGTTGCTCTGCTGCATCGCCAGGTGCTGGGCGACGTCGGAGACGCTGCGTCCGGGCTGGTCCATGACGGCGCGCAATACCGCGAGCTCGGAGGCGGGCAGGGGTGCGAGCCCAACCTTGGCCGGCCCGAACCGCGCGATGCGCCACGACAGGTCGTGCAGCACCAGCGCGAGGTCCCGTAGTTCGGCGGCCGCCGACGGCGGGGCGGTGTCCTCCATCTCACACTCCAAAGCATATGATGAAATATCTATACTAGTATAGATATATTTCCGGTCGACGTTCCGAGGTTTTCCAGCTTGCCCAACAAACACCCTGTCGCGCCCTCGATCCCACTGGTGATCGTGCTGACGCTCCTGACCGCCGTGACGCCGTTCGCCGTCGACATGTACATGTCGGCGTTCCCGCAGATGGCCGTCGAGTTCGGGGCGACGGCCGCGGCCGTGCAGCTGACCCTGACGGCGTTCCTGGTCGGCCTGGCGGTCGGCCAACTCGTCATCGGGCAGCTGTCGGACCGGCTCGGCCGGCGCCGGCCGCTGCTGATCGGCGTGGTGGCCTGCCTGCTGGCGAGCGTGGCCTGCGCGTGGAGCCCGTCGATCGAGATCCTGGTGGCGGCCCGGTTCGTCCAGGGCTTCGCCGGCGCGGCCGGGGTGGTCATCGCCCGCGCGGTCATCACCGACCTCACCGAAGGCGCGCGGGCGGTTCAGCTGTACTCGGTGATGATGGTGATCGGGGTGCTCGCACCGGTGGTCGCGCCGGTGCTCGGCGGCTTCGTCGTCACCGAACTCGGCTGGCGGGCAGTGTTTCTCGCGCTGGCCGGAATGAACCTGCTGATGCTCGTGGGAGCTCTCGTCCTGGCCGGGGAGTCCCTGCCCGAACATGCCCGCCGGCCGGCGGGGGCCAAGGCGTTCCTCGACAGTGCGCGCTCGGTGCTGGGTAATCGCCGCTTCCTGGGCTACGCACTCACGCTGGGCTGCGCGGCTGCGGCCATGTTCTCCTACATTTCGGCATCGCCGTTCGTCCTGCAGAACATCATCGGGCTCTCGCCGCGGGCCTACTCGCTGACGTTCGGCGCGTGCGCGCTGGCGGTCGCGGTGTCAGGCGTGCTGTCCGCGCGCCTGGTGCGCTCCATCGCGCCCCGGCGGCTGCTGATCGGCGGCGTCACCGCCATGGTCACCGTCGCCACTGCGATGCTGCTCAATGTGACAGTGGGCGGAGTCATCCCGTGGCTGACGATCGCGTTGATGGCCTGCTTCATGGGCACCATCGGCTTCATCTTCGCCAACGCCACCGCGCTGGCCATCGCCGAAGTGCGGCACGCCGCCGGGACCGGATCGGCGGTGCTGGGGTTCCTGCAGTACGGGCTCGGTGCGGCGGCCTCCCCGCTGGTGGGCCTGGCGGGACCGGACAGCGCCGTGCCGATGGCGATGGTGATGCTCGGCGGCGCGGCGCTGGCGGCCGTGGCGCTGCTGACGTTGACCCGCGGCTGGGCGGAGCAGCCCGGCCCAGAGCTCATTGCTGTGTCAGCAGGTGTGCCCACGAGTCGGTGAGGGTGCGCAGGCAGACCTCGCGGTCGGCCTCCCAGCCCCGGGTGAACCAGCGCCGTGACATGAACTCGAACTGGCCGAACGCCAGAGCGCTTCGCACCCAACGGCTTTCCGGGTCGAATCGGCCCGCCTCGTCGAGGCCTTGGCGGATCGCGTCGATGGTGCCGTCGAACCAGGATGCGATGGTCGCGGCCACCTCGGGTTCGCTTGCCTCGGCCTGGTGTGCCGCCAGTAGATAGGGCCCAACGCGTGCCCACTGGTCGAACGTGTGGCCCAGCCACCGCTGGATCTGCTCTGGGGCGCCGGACCGGACCACGTCGGTCAACGGCGGGTCGTCGTCGGCGGTCAGTATCTCGTCGGCTTCGGCGAGTAGCTGCTTGATCAGTGCGGCCTTGGAGCCGAAATGCAGATAGAAGGTGGTGCGGGTGGTCCCGGCCGCCGCGGCGATATCGTCGATGGTCGTTGCGGCGTAACCCTTTTCGTTGATCACCCGCAGGCCGGTGTCGAGGAGAAGTCGCCGGGTCTGCTGCTTCTGCGTCTCTCGCAGGGTGGCCATGTGACCGACTTTACATTGGAGCAACTCGCACAACACAATGTAAAGTCAAAGTATTGCCTGTAGTCCTGGCGGGGCTCTCCGCCGACACCACCCACCCGGAAGAGGGGTCCACCCCATGGCGCCTGCCCGCCGTTACTCCGTCGGTATCGACATCGGCGGGACCTTCACCGATGCCGTGCTCCTCGACGACACAGGGACTGCGCGGCTGCTGAAAACGCCCACGACGCCGCAGGATCCGTCCGAGGGCGTCAACAACGCGCTGGCCCTCGCCGAGCGGGAACTCGGCCTGGACGCGGGTTCGCTGCTGTCGGAGGTCGAGTTCTTCGGGCTGGGCACCACCGTCGCCACCAACGCGCTGATCGAGCGCAAGGGCGTGCCGACGGGCATCATCACCACCCGGGGATTCGCCGACGCGGTCCTCATGCAGCGCGCACACGGCCACTGGATCGGGCGCGAGATGCATGAGGTCATGCACGACTCCCGGCGGCGGATGACCGAACCGGTGGTGCCGCGGCCACTGATCCGGGAGGTGACCGAACGGGTCGACCACCGGGGCGAGGTCATCGTCACCCTCGACGAACAGGACGTGCGCGCCCAGGTACAGGCGCTGCTCGACGACGGCGTCCGGGCAATCGCGGTGTGCCTGCTGTGGTCGTTCCGCAACAGTGCCCACGAACAGCGCGTCGCCGCGATCATCCGCGAAATGGCGCCCGAGGTGTACCTGAGTCTGTCCAGCGAGCTGGCCCCGGTGCTCGGCGAGTACGAGCGCACCGCCACCACGGCTCTGAACGCCTACCTGGGTCCGGCGGTGCGTGACTACATGACCAAACTCACCAGCTCACTGCGGCGGCGCGGCCTGACGGGGTCCCTGCGCATCCTCGACTCCGGCGGTGGTGTGATCACCCCGGAGCGCTGCGGCGCGACCGCGGTGTCGGTCCTGACGTCCGGGCCTGCCGGCGGGGTGCTGGCCAGCGCGCAACTGGCGCGCCAGATCGGCACCCCAAACGTGTTGACCACCGACATGGGCGGCACCTCGTTCGACGTCGGGATGATCACCGACTACGAGCCGGTGGTGCAGACCTACCAGGAGGTCAACGGCTACCGAGTGCTCAAGCCGGCTGTGCAGGTCACCGCGATCGGTGCCGGCGGTGGGTCGATCGCGCGGGTGGTCGCCGGTCAGCTCGTGGTCGGCCCGACGAGCGCCGGTTCGGTTCCGGGTCCGGTCTGCTACGGCCGCGGTGGGACCGAACCGACCGTCACCGACGCCGACGTCGTGCTGGGCATCGTCGACCCCACCTACTTCCTCGGTGGTTCCTTCGCGCTTGACCGGGAGGGCGCTGAACGTGCCGTACACGACAAGATCGCTGCGCCACTGGGCATTTCCGTGCCGGAGGCGGCCGCGGGCATCAAGGCGATCGCCGATCACCGGATGGCCGACCTGCTGGACACCCTGACCGTCGGTCGCGGCCACGACCCCCGCGACTTCGTGGTGTTCGCCTACGGCGGCGCCGGCGGCGCGCACTGTCACCGGTTCGGCGCGGAACTGGGCGCGCGGTCGATCATCGTGCCGGCCACCGCGACCGTGCACTCGGCGTTCGGCGCGGTGATGAGCAATCTGCACGTCTCGGCCGAGATCTCCGACCCGATGCACTCGGCGACGTGGCACGGCGCCGTCGACGCGTTCGACCCCGAACGCCTCGACCGGCACTTCGCCGAACTGGAGGCCGAGGTCGGCAAGGAACTGCTCGAAGGCGGCGCCGCCGCCGAGCGGATCACCGTCGCCCGCTTCGCCGAGGTGCGCTTTCGCATGCAGAGCAAGAGCCTCAGTGTGGCCGTGGAAGGTCCAGCGGCCGGTCCTTTCACTTCCGATTCCGTTGCCCGGTTGCTGGCCTCGTTCGAGAAGCAGTTCGTCGACCTCTACGGCCGCGAGGCGCTGTTCCTGGGCGCCGGAGTGGAGATCGTGTCGCTGCGGGTCCAGGCCAAGGGGGTGCTGGACAAGCCTCGGGTGACACGCGTGGTCAGCGGCGGCGCGGCCACGAGCCACCTGCCGCTGTCCCGGCCCGTGTATCTGGGACCCGAGCACGGTCTGGTGAGCGCCGACGTGGCCCGCGGCACCGACCTGCGGCCCGGTGACCGGGTGCAGGGCCCGGCGGTGATCGAGCATCCCGGCACCACGATCTTCGTCGGCCCGAGCCAGAGCGCCGTCATCGACGACCTCGACAACACCGTCATCAACAACGATCCGAAGGGGCACTGATCATGGATCCCGTCACCTACGAGGTGATCCGCAACCGCCTCACCGCCGTCGTCGCCCAGCAGTCGGCGGTGCTCAAGAACGTGTCCGGCTCACCACTGGTGACCGAGGCCAACGACTGCAACACCGGGGTGTACCTGCCGACCGGCGAGATCGTTGCGATGGGGCCGCACAACCTGTTCCACTCCGGTTCGATGGAGACGGTGGTCGAGCACATCATCGCCGACTGTGCCGATACGGTCGGGATCGCCGACGGCGACGTTTTCATCACCAACGACCCCTACAAGGGTGCGTTGCACCTCCCAGACATCACGATGCTCGAACCGGTCTTCTTCGACGGTGAGCGGATCGGCTGGGTCGGCACCTGTGCGCACGTCCTCGACATCGGGGGGATGACACCGTCGAGCTGGTCGCCCACCGCGCGCGAGATCCACCAGGAGGGATTGGTGCTGCCGCCCACCAAGATCATCGAAGGCGGCCGCACCCGCCAGGACGTCTGGAACCTGATCCTGGCGGCCTCGCGGCTGCCGGCGAACCTGGGCCTGGACCTCAAAGCGATGATCGCGGCCAACACTCACGCCAAGCACGGCCTGCACAAGCTCGTCGAGCGCTACGGGGCCGACACCGTGCAGAGTGTGATGACCACGATGCTGGACCGGTCGGAATCACTGGTGCGCGAGCGGTTGGCCGCCCTACCCGACGCGGTTACCCGAGCCCGCAGCTACCTCGACCACAACGGTCACGAAAGTACTTTGGCCAGAATCGAAGTCGAGCTGCTCAAGGCCGGGGACCGACTGGTCTTCGATTACAGCCACACCGACGAGCAGCTGCCGGGATTCTTCAACTGCACCATGTCGGGCCTGCGCGGCGGCGTCTTCTCGGCGATCCTGCCGCTCCTGGCCCACGACATCCCGTGGAACAGCGGCGTGATGCGAGCGATCGAGGTGAGCGCACCGGCGGGCAGCATCGTCAACGCCCGACATCCCGCGCCCTGCGGGGCGGCGACCGTCGGTGCCACGGCGATGGTCTGCACCACTGCGGCCGCAGCGGTCTCGACGCTCGTCAGCGCCGATGACGGGCTGCGCGCCGAGGCCCGCGGCGGCACCACCGGCGCCGTGATGGTCTGCCACATCGCGGGCCGCAACCAGTACGGGGAACCGTTCGGCGGTGCGATGACCGAGGTCCTCGCGGGCGGCGGCGGCGCCCACGTGGGGTCCGACGGCGTGGACTACCGCGGTCCGCACGAGATCCTCACCGCCCAGTTCAACAACGTCGAGGGCGAGGAGTCGCTGTTCCCGGTGCTCTATCTCGGGCGGTACGCCAACACCGACGGCGGGGGAGCCGGCCGCCACCACGGCGGGGTGTCGGTCGCCTCGACTTTCACACTGCACCAGACGGAGTCGATGCACGCGGTGATGGCGGGGCACAGCATGTCTATGCCGTCGACCTACGGGGTGCACGGCGGGCTGCCGGGATCGACTCACCACGTCACCATCGTGCGGGGCTCCGATGCCGCCGAGACGCTGGCCGGCGGCCGCAGCCCGGTGACGTCCAAAGGTCTGTCGGGGCACCGCGAGGTGTTCACCGGCTCGCCCGGCGAACTGGTGCTCCACGCCGGCGACGTCGTCGACTGGAGCTTTCACGGCGGGGGCGGCTGGGGCGACCCACTCGACGCGGATCCGGACTCCGTATCCGCCGACGTGCGCGCCGGGCGCATCTCGCCCGAAGGCGCCGAGCGGTACTACCGGGTCGTGCTCGTCGGTGATGCCGTCGATGCCGCTGCGACCGACGCGCTGCGGGAAAGCGTCCGTGCCCAGCGCAGGAGCTGGCCGCGTCCGGCAGGTGCCCACGATCTCCGTGTCAATCTGCCCGGGAACGCCACCAGGATCGGCGATCACCTGGTGCTGGCGCCCGGACGGGACGGTGCGGTGTTCGCGTGCGACTGCGGCACCGTGCTCTCGCCGGCGACGCAGAACTGGAAACACCAGGCCTGCCAGACCGAACTGGGGGAAGCCGACCTCGGGGCCAGGGTGCGGCTGCACCCCGGACTGCGCGCCGACGGGTATGCGTGTCCGGGATGCGGTGCGCTGCTGACCGTCGAGGTGCGCGCCCGCGGCGACGAGCCGCTGCGGGAGTTCGAAATCAGCTCTTGTTGCGTTTGACCTCGTTGAACGGGACGCCCCGGTCGGCGGCGATCTCCCGCGGGAAACCCAGGATGCGCTCGCCGATGACGTTGCGCGCCATCTCTGACGTGCCGCCACCGATGGATCCGGTCTGCCTCGACAGGTAGCGCACCCCGACGTCGAGCAGGCCGGCGAGCTCACCGCCCTCGTCGACGACCCCGGCGGTGCCGGCGATCGCCAGCGCGGTGTCGACCTCGAGTTCGGTTGTCTCCGCATGGAACAGCCGGATCATGGTGCCGGCGTTCGGCGGCAGTGAGCCGTCGGTGATGCCGCGGAACACATGGTCGATGAGCTGCTCTTTGACGATTCGGCGGACGAACGCTCGCCCGGCCATGTCCTGGATCACCGGGTCTCCGGCCCGACCGGTGAGCTCGGCCAGCCCGACGTGGTCGGGCGGCATCTCGTTGGCGTTCTCTGCGGCGGTGCCGCTGGCGAACTCCGAGCCGCCGCCGACCGCGCGACGTTCGTGGTGCAGCTGCCGGGAAGCCACCGTCCAGCCGTCGTTGACTTCGCCGACGACCGCGTCCAGCGGCAACTCGAGGTTGTCGAAGAACTCCTCGCAGAACTCCTCGTTACCGTTGACCTCTTTGATCCGGCGCATCGTGATGCCCGGCGCCCTGAGCGGCACCAGGAACATCGTCAGGCCCTGGTGCTTGGGCACCGTCCAGTCGGTGCGCGCCAGCATCAGGCCGTAGTCACCGGCGAAGGCACTGGTGCTCCAGGTCTTGGCGCCGTTGATGATCCACGTGTCACCGCGGCGTTCGGCGCGGGTGATCACCCCGGCCAGGTCCGACCCGCCGCTGGGTTCGGACAGCAACTGCACCAGGATCTCGTCACCGCGGATGGCGGCCGAGATACGTTCGCGCTTCTGGTCCTCGGTGCCCATGTCCAGGATGGTCGCCGCACAGATGGTGAACGACGGGGTGTTGAGGATCAGCGGCATCTCGTAGCAGTAGCACTCGGCGTTGAACGCCCGCTGGTAGGTGTAGTCCAAGCCGAGCCCGCCGTACTCGCGCGGGAAGCAGATGCCGGCGAAACCGCCTTCGTACAAGCGCTTCTGCAGTTCCTTGGCGCGGTCCCACGACGCCTGCTCGGCACGCACCGAGAACGGCGGATGCTCCGGGTCGACGCGAGGCATGTTCTCGGCCAGCCAGGCCCGCGCCCGCGCGGCGAACTCCTCGACGGACTCGGTCACGGCGGGGGTGGTCGCAGTTTCGGTCATCCCTGATTTCCCGTCTTCCGGCTCAGAGCGAACACCGCGCGGTGGTGGTCCTCGGGGGAGCCGAACATCGCGCGGTAGAGCGCGGCCCGGCGCAGGTACAGATGCAGGTCGTGCTCCCAGGTCACGCCGATGCCGCCGTGCATCTGCACACAGTCCTGCAGCATGACCGGAGCGCGTTCGGCGACATAGGCTTTCGCGACGCTGACCAGCTTCGCCGCGTCGGGGGAGCGCTGTGCGACCGCGTCGACCGCGCCGGACGTGGTCCCGCGGCACGCCTCGAACCACATCTTCATGTCCGCGGCGCGGTGCTTGAGGGCCTGGTAGGAAGCCAGCGGCCGGCCGAAGCTGTGCCTGTCGAAGAGCCATTGGTAGGTCATGGCCAGCACCGCGTCGAGGATGCCGACCAGCTCGGCGCACTGCAGGATCAGCGCGATCTGGCGCTGGCGTTCGATGATCGCCGGGGTCTGGTCCGCGGTGCCGACCGCAGCGGCGGCGTCGACGGCCACGCCGTCGAACTCCACTCGCGCATAACGCTTCACGAGGTCGACCGACGCCTGCGGGGTGACTGTCACGCCGGGCGTGTCGGTGGGCACCAGGAACTGCTGCAGCGCTCCGTCGCAGACGGCGACCACGAGCACCGCGGAACTCTCCGCGCCGGCCTCGACCCGGTCCTTGACCCCGTCGATGTGGTAGCCGCTGTCGGTGCGGGTGGCGGTGGTGCGCACCGCGGCGGTGTCCGCGGGTGCGAACGGCCGGGTGGGTTCGTAGACCGCCCAGGAGGCGACCGTCTCGCCGGCGACCAGGGCCTCGATGGTGTCCTCGTGTCCCTGCGGTGCCTCGACCAGCCCGGCCAGCACCACGCTGACCGGGTGCAGCGGACCGGGAGCGACGGTGTGCCCGACCTGCTCGGCGACCAGGGCCAGGTCGGCCACCCCGCCGGCCACCCCGCCGGAGACGCTACCGCCGCCGAGTTCCTCGGGGACCAGGAGGCTGGTCCAGCCCAGTTCGGCTGCGCGCTGCCACCATTCGGGCTGAAACGACACCTCGGAGGCGTGCAGGCCACGCACGTGGGTCAGCGACGCCTGCTTCTCCAGGAATGTCTGCGTCGTCGAGACGAACAGTGCCTGTTCCGGATCGGTCACGGTCATCAGGCGATGACCAGTGCCGGGACGTCGGGCTTGTAGACCTTCTTGTCGGGCACCTTGAACAGGTCGACGAGGTTGCCGCCCATGACCTTTCGGATCCCGGCCTCGTCGAGGCCGTTCTCCTCGAGTTGGTCGACGAGGGTGATGGGATCGGCCAGGCCTTCCGGATGCGGCCAGTCCGAGCCGAAGATGACGCGGTCGATGCCCAGCAGGTCGGCCATCTTGCCGAAGTCGTCCTCCCAGAAGGGCGCGACGTACACCCCGCGCTTGAACGCCTCGATGGGGTTCTCCGGGAACTCCTGCGGCATCTTCTTGTAGACGTCCTCGAACTGGTAGAAGAGGTAGGGCACCCAGGAGGCGCCGTTCTCGATGGACAGGATGCGCAGGTCCGGATTGCGTGACAGTGCGCCGTGGCAGACCATCGCGGCCATGGTGTCCTCGATGGGACGTTTGCCCATCGCGACCATCCGGAATGCGGTGGGACGGAACGGCAGGAACTCGTCGGCCGGTTCCCAGTCGTTGAGGTACTGGGCGTAACCGCTGTCGGAGGCGTGCATGCAGACCGGGATGCCGGCCTTGACGCAGGCGTCCCAGAACGGGTCGAACTCCGGCAGGCCCAGCGAGCGGGTGCCGCGGTAGCCGGGCACCGGGGCCGGCCGCACCAGCACCGTCTTGGCGCCGCGCTCCAGGCACCACTCGAGTTCCTCGAGCGCGCGGTCGACCACCGACAGGTTGATCACCGGCGTGGACAGGATGCGGCCCTGGTAGTCGAACTGCCAGGTTTCGTACATCCACTGGTTGAGTGCGTGGATGATGTCGAGGATCAGGTCCGGATCGTCTTTCATCCGCTCCTCGACGAGGCTGGCCAGCGTCGGGAACATGATGGTGTAGTCCAGGCCGAGGCCGTCGAGAACCTCGAGGCGCGCTTCGGGATTACGGAACGCGGGGATCGCCTTCATCGGCTTGCCCATGACTTCACGGAAGCTCTTGCCGCCGCTGCCGTGGCGGAAGTACTCCTCCTGAGCGCCGGGCCGGGCGACCACCTCGAACGTGGGGTTCGGGATGTAGTCGCTGATGTGGTTGCGCACCACGATCTTGGTGCGGCCGTGCACGTCGATGTAGTCGATGACGCCCTTGCGGTGATCCGGCAGGAACTGGGTCAGCGCTTCCTTGGGCTCGTAGAAGTGGTTGTCGGCGTCGAACACCGGATAGTCGAGAGTCCGTGACGGCATGGGATGGCCTCCTGACAAGCGTATTCGTCTAGATCGGTAATAGCATTACCGCTGAATGGTAACGAGATTACCACGCGCTCTTGTAGCGGCGCCAGAACCGGTTGGTCCTGCTTCGTCGCTGTTCAGCGCGTTATCCGGTGAGCCCTCGCAGGCACAGGTTCCAGATATGGGTGCCGTCGATCGGCACGCCGTTCAGCTCGGCACCGAGCTCGCGGATCCGCAGCGCGCCCAGCACGGTCTGCATCAGGATCGCGGCGTCGGTGTCGACATCGAGGTCGGCACGGAACGCGCCCTCGTCGATGCCGCGGCGCAGGATGTCGGCGACGAGCTGGTGCAGGGGGGAGAGCACCTTCGCGAACTCCCGGGGCCGGTGCTCGAGGAGACGGTCGTTGTAGTAGGTCAGGCCGCGGTTGATGCTGTCCTGCGTGGTGGACTCCGGCGGCGCGCCGATGCGTTCGACCAGCCGGCGGAGCGCCTCGGCGCTGTGCAGCGGCGCGGTCTCGGCGCGCCACCGCTCGGTGGCGTCGGCCATGATCTTCTCGACCAGCGCCAGCAGTAACTCGTCCTTGGTGGCGAAGTGCTGATAGAACGCCCGCAACGAGGTCTTGGACCGCTCGACCACCTCGAGCACGGTGAAGTCGGTGCGCCCGGTCTCGCCGAGAATGGCCAGCGCGGAACGCATGAAGCGGGTGGCGCGCGACTCGTCTCCGGTGTCCGCGTCGGTGGCGGACTTCGCCGCCTTCGAGCCTTTCGCGGCCATCGGCGCCATCCTTCCGCTGCGCAGTAATTGTCGGTAATGACGTTACCGCTATCGGGGAGGCTCGGTTACTGTTCGGTGCGACAGTCATTTCAGCGGAGGCGAGCACACACATGACAGCGGAATCGCAGCAGACGCAGTGGACCGTCCAGGGTCTTCTCGAGTTGTTCGACGCCGAGCCCACCGGCGAGCACACCTACACGGCGCAGACGGGTCTGGCCGGCGACGACGAACGCCAGGTGGTCGAGGGCACCCAGATCCTCGCCGCCTCGATCGTGGCTGCCGCCAAGGAGTTTCCGGGCAAGTCGATCCGCTCGGTGTACTCGGTGTTCGCCCGCGCCGTACTGGTCGGCGCCGGCCCGGTCGAGCTGCAGGTCGACGTGATCAGCGCCGGCCGCTCCACGGCCTCGGCAGTGGTCACCGCCGTGCAGAACGGCAAGCGGTGCATCACCACGACCGTGCTGGCCGACGTGCCGACCGACGACGTCATCCGCCACCACGTCCCCAAGCCGGACGTGGCCGGACCGGCGGACGCCAACGTCTCGCCGATGCCGATGGTCGGCCGCGAACTGCGGCTGGTCGACGTCGTCGACGTGAACAGCCCCGACGAGGTCGGTCCGCCCGAGCTCCACGCGTGGCTGCACTACGACCCGATCCCCTCGCGTGAGGATCTGGCCAAGGCGCTGGTCGCGTATTTCACCGGGCACCTGGGGATTTCGACGACGATGCGCGCCCACGAGGGCATCGGCACCAGCCAGGCGCACCTGACGGTGTCGACCGCCCCGATGACGGTCTCGGTGAGCTTCCACGAACCGTTCCGCTGGGACGGCTGGCTGCTCTACGGCCACGAGAGCACCCAGGTGGGTGCGGGCATGTCCTACGTGCGCGGCACCGTGCACACCGAGGAGGGTGAGCTGCTCGCGTCGTTCACCCAGGATGCGCTGATCCGGCCGTTACGCACCACCGATACCGCGATCAAGGAGCAGTCGCGGCTGTAACCGATCTCAGCGCGGAGACCAGCACCTCCAGCGGCAGTCCGCCGAGGTCCAGTGCGTGGCGGTGAAAGTCCCTCAGCGCCATGCCTTTCCCGGTCATCTCGGCGCGGAGTTGCTGCCAGATCCGGGCGCCGATGGCGTACGACGGCGCCTGGCCGGGCCAGCCGAGATAGCGGTCGAGTTCGAACTGCAGATGGTCGGCGTTCATCGCGCTGTGGGCGGTGAGGAACTCCCACGCCTTCCCGGCGTCCCACACGCCGCCGTCGGGCGAGCGCAGGCCGCAGTGGACACCGATGTCGATGACCACCCGTGCCGCGCGGAAGCGTTGCGCGTCGAGCATGCCGATGCGGTCACCGGGATCGTCGAGCCAGCCGAGTTCGGCCATCAGTCGCTCGGCGTAGAGGGCCCAGCCCTCGCCGTGCCCGGAGACCCAGCAGGCCAGGCGCCGCCACCGGTTGAGCCGGTCGGCGAGCAGGACCGCGTGGCCGATCTGCAGGTGATGGCCCGGGACGCCCTCGTGGAACACCGTCGTGGTCTCCTGCCAGGTGTGGAACGTGTCCACGCCGTAGGGCACCGACCACCACATCCGGCCGGGTCGGCTGAAGTCCTCCGATGGCCCGGTGTAGTAGATGCCACCGGTGTGCGTCGGGGCGATGCGGCACTCGAGGCGACGTAACGGTTCGGCGATGTCGAACTCGGTGCCGGCCAGCGCCGCCACGGCGCGGTCGGACAGATCCTGCATCCAGCTCTGCAGCGCGTCGACGCCGTGGATCAAGTAGCGCTCCTCGGTGTCGAGGCGGCGCAGTGCCTCGCCGACCGAGGCGTCCGGATAGAGCTGTCGGGTCAGTGACTCCTGTTCGGCGACAACGTCGTTCAACAACGACAGACCCCACTCGTAGGTCTCGTCGAAGTCGACGTCGGCGCCGAGGAACAGCCGCGACCACAACCGGTAGGCGTCGCGGCCGGCCGCGTCCTCGGTCCGGGCGTGCGGCGCGATCTCGTCGCCGAGCATCCGGCTCAGCTCCTGATAGGCGTGGGCGGCATTGGCGGCGTGGCGCTGCAGTTCGTCGTGCAGCGTCGGGTTGCCCGGCGCGGCACCGGCGACCAGGTCCAGCAGCAACAGCGGGATGCTGCCGGACTGCTCGATGCCGCGCGCGACCTGCCGCACCGCCGGGGGGTTGCCGCGGGTCACCGCGGCCCGCAGCGCCTCGGCGTATCCGTCGACGCGCTCCGGCAGCCGGGCCAGCCGGCGACCGATGACCGCCCAGTCCTCGTCGGTGTCGGTGGGCATCAGGTCGAACACCTTGCGCATCGACTGCAACGGCGAGGCGATGACGTTCAGCTCGCCGATGTCGAGGCCGGCGTCGTGGAGTTCGATCGCCACACCCAGCCGTTCCCGCATCGCGGCCATGGTGACGACGTCGACGTCGTCGTGTGCGCTGAGGGCGTCGAGCTCGCGCATGGCCTGGCGGGCGGCGTCGGCGCGGGCGGCGACGCCGTCGGGGGAGTAGTCGGTGATGTCCTCGTCGTGGCCGGCGACGCCCATTTCGGTTGCCCCGCAGGGATCGAGCTCCGCCAGTGTCGTGAGGTACCGCTCGGCGGCGGCGTCGACGGCGGTGGCCGCCCTAGCCAAGATTCGGTGTCGCGAACGTGTCGCAGGTCTGCGGGTCGCCGGTGCGGTAGCCCTCGGTGAACCACTTCTGCCGCTGCGCCGCCGAGCCGTGGGTCCAGGCCTCCGGGTTGACCCGCCCGGTGGCGGCCTCCTGGATCCGGTCGTCGCCGACCGCAGCGGCCGCCGACAGCGCGTCCTCGATGTCCCGGTCGGTCAACGGTTTGAGGAACGGCACGTCGGTGCCCTCCTGGGTGGTCGTCGCCGCGTAGTGGGCCCACACCCCGGCGTAGCAGTCGGCCTGCAGTTCGGTGCGCACGCCGCCGCCGGTCGGGCCCTGGGCGCCCGGGCCCTGGGCGCGCCCCAGGACGCCGCGCAGGTTCTGCACGTGGTGGCCGAACTCGTGGGCGACCACGTACTCCTGCGCGAGCGGCCCACCGCTGGCGCCGAACTGGTTCTGCAGCACGCCGAAGAAACCGGCGTCGAAGTAGGCGGTCGTGTCGGCCGGGCAGTAGAAGGGGCCGACCTCGCTGGTCGCGTGCCCGCACGCGGTGTCGACGTCGTTGGTGAACAGGCGCACCTGCGGGCGCGTGTACTGCTCGGGCAGCAGCTGGCCCCACACCGCGTCCAGGGAGTTGCCCGTGGCCAGCACGCGGCACTCGACGATGGCGTTGGCGTCGGCGCCGGTCCGGCACTGCGTCAGATCGAACCCGGGAGCGGCGAAGCCCTCGGTGTTGTACTGCTGCGACGGCGTCACGGTGCTGGGGTCCACCCCGAGCAGCAGCGCCACCACGACGATCAGCAGGCCGCCGACCCCGCCGCCGACCGCGATTCCGCGGCCGGGACCTCGGCCACCACCGCTGGACGAGGCGGTGCTGGTGTCGATGCGGATGCCTTCGTTGAAGGTCATGTCGGCTAGCTTCGCACACTGCGGTGGGCGGCACACCGCATCTCGGGGCGTCGTCAGGTGGTGGCGAATCGGGTGGCGCTGTAGTCGCGAAGGTTGTGCAGGAACTTCTGGAAGATTGCGCCCATCACCGGCCGGCCCAGGATCATGCCGACCCGCGCTGCCAGGCCCGCGGGCTTGATCGCCATCACCCACGTCAGGTGGCAGCCGCCGGGGGTGCGGACCACCCGGTAGTCCTCGGCGAATGCCGCGATGCTCCCGGTGGAGGCCTCGTTGAAGCGAAACGCCATGCGGCGGTACGGGTCCCAGGCCAGGAACTCCTCGTCGCCGACGATGCCGCCGCGCATCGTGACCGTGCGGGTGGTGCCGATCCCGCGGGGTTCCGGGCTGGTCCATCGCACATCGGTGATGACGGTGGCCCAGCACGGCCACGACTCGGCGTCGGAGAGCACCTCGAACAGTTGCTCCGGGGTGATCGCCAGGTCGACGGTGCTGACGAACCGGAACGGGGCGGAGTCGATGAAGCTCAGGTCGACGCGCTCGCAGGCCTGCATGGCCATACACAGTAGGTCACAGTGGCTGGTCGGGGCGGAGGTATCCCGACGCGCGGCGGGTGGGTGGCGACCCGACCTCTAGACTGGTCCGTTGACATTCCCCCGCGAACAGGAGTACTTCGTGCTGCGCAGTCATGCCGCCGGATCGCTGCGGCCCTCCGACGCCGGCCAGACCGTCACGCTGGCGGGCTGGGTGGCTCGACGCCGCGACCACGGTGGGGTCATCTTCATCGATCTGCGCGACGCCTCCGGGGTCTCCCAGGTGGTCTTCCGTGAGGGCGACGTGCTCGCCCAGGCGCATCGTCTGCGCGCCGAGTTCTGTGTGGCGGTCACCGGCGTGGTGGAGATCCGGCCAGAGGGCAACGCCAACCCCGAGATCCCCACCGGCGAGGTCGAAGTGAACGCGACCACGCTCACGGTGCTCGGGGAGAGCGCGCCACTGCCGTTCCAGCTCGACGAGACCGCCGGCGAGGAAGCGCGGCTGAAGTACCGCTACCTGGATCTGCGCCGCGAGGGTCCGGGCCACGCGCTGCGCCTGCGCTCCCGCGTCAACGCCGCCGCCCGTGGCGTGCTGGCCGCGCACGACTTCGTCGAGATCGAGACCCCGACGCTGACCCGCTCCACCCCCGAGGGGGCCCGGGACTTCCTGGTCCCGGCGCGCCTGCAGCCGGGGTCCTTCTACGCGCTGCCGCAGAGCCCGCAGCTGTTCAAGCAGCTGCTCATGGTCGCCGGCATGGAGCGGTACTACCAGATCGCACGCTGCTACCGCGACGAGGACTTCCGCGCCGACCGGCAGCCGGAGTTCACCCAGCTCGACCTGGAGATGAGCTTCGTCGACGCCGACGACGTGATCGCGGTGTCCGAGGAGATCTTGCGCGCCGTCTGGGCCACGATCGGTTACGACCTGCCGCTGCCGCTGCCGCGGATCAGCTACGCCGAGGCCATGCGCCGGTTCGGCAGCGACAAGCCGGATCTGCGGTTCGGCCTCGAGCTCGTCGAGTGCACCGACTACTTCAAGGACACTTCGTTCCGGGTGTTCCAGGCGCCGTACGTCGGCGCGGTCGTCATGCCCGGCGGTGCGTCGCAGCCGCGGCGTACCCTTGACGGCTGGCAGGAGTTCGCCAAGCAGCGCGGGCACAAGGGTCTGGCCTACGTGCTGATCGGCGAGGACGGCGAGCTCGGCGGTCCGGTGGCCAAGAACCTGTCCGATGCCGAGCGCGCCGGGCTGGCCGCCCACGTCGGCGCCGAACCCGGTGACTGCGTGTTCTTCTCGGCTGGATCGGCCAAGGCCGCCCGGGCGCTGCTGGGTGCCACACGTATCGAGATCGCCAAGCGGCTCGATCTGATCGACCCGAACGCGTGGGCGTTCACCTGGGTGGTGGACTGGCCGATGTTCGAGTCCACCGCGGAGGCAACGGCTTCCGGTGATGTGGCCGTCGGCTCAGGCGCGTGGACGGCGATGCACCATGCGTTCACCGCTCCGAAGCCGGAGTCCGAGGCCACCTTCGACACCGATCCGGGGTCGGCGCTGTCGAACGCCTACGACATCGTCTGCAACGGCAACGAGATCGGCGGCGGTTCGATCCGTATCCATCGCCGGGACGTGCAGGAGCGGGTGTTCGCGATGATGGGCATCGACCACGACGAGGCCCAGGACAAGTTCGGATTCCTGTTGGAGGCCTTCACGTTCGGTGCACCGCCGCACGGCGGCATCGCGTTCGGCTGGGACCGCATCACCGCGCTGCTGGCCGGGGTCGACTCGATCCGCGAGGTGATCGCGTTCCCGAAGTCCGGCGGCGGTGTCGACCCGCTGACCGAGGCGCCGGCGCCGATCACTGCGCAGCAGCGCAAGGAGTCGGGGATCGACGCCAAGCCCGAGAAGCCCGCCACGTAGCGCCATATCGGCGGACTGATTTTGTGCGCAAAAGTCAGCTCGCCTAACCACATCAGAGTTACGATCCGCGGGTGATGGCGCCCGAGCAGCCCAAGTCCTCCTCTCGCCGCACCCGGGCTCGACGCGCCACCGTACTGACGACGGTGCTGGCCGTCCTCGGGGTCTACGTCGCGTCCATCGTCGGCTACCGGCTCCTGGAGACCCCGCCCGAGCCGTTCGAGTTCTCCGAATCCACGGTCGACGCACAGACTTCGGTGATCATCCGGCTGCGCAATCTGGAGACCGCCGAGAACCGGCTGGCGGTCGACATCCTGCTGCATCCGGGACAGGACCTGATCGAGGACGGCCCGGAAGTGCTGAGCAGTCCGGTGGTGCGGCTGAGCTCATGGACCGAGGACCACGACCTGATCTATGTGCGCGACGAACTCCGGAGCAACTCCTCGACGACGGAGTTGTCCGCCGTGGGCGACCCCGACAACTGGCCTCTGGACACCTACACCACCAACGTCATCGGGGTGGAAGCCTTCCTCGGGGACGGTCCGGACCGGCGCAAGCTCGATGCCCGGGTGATCATCGCCGGTGCGGTCAACGGGTGGTCGATCCGCAGCGACATCAGCACCATCGAGGCGCCGTGGGGGCCGATCCAGAGCTTCGAGATGACCCTGAAACGCACCCGCGGTGCCCACGCCATCGACGTCGGCATCCTGCTGGTGCTCCTGGCGCTGCCCGCCACGGCGCTGTTCGTCGCCATCGAAATGCTGCTCGGCCGGCGAAAGTTCCTGCCGCCGTTCATCACCTGGTTCGCGGCGATGCTCTTCGCCGTGGTGCCACTGCGCAACGTCCTGCCCGGTTCGCCGCCGCCCGGGTCCTGGGTGGACCTGGCGGTGATCCTGTGGGTGCTGCTGGCCCTCGCCGCGGCGATGGTGATGTTCATCATGGCGTGGTGGCAGCAGACGAAATCCGAGCTGCATCACCCGGGCTGAGTCAGTCGACGCCGGGGCGTGCGCAGAGCCTTTCGATGATGGTCGCGTTTGCCATGCCGCCGCCCTCGCACATCGTCTGCAGGCCGTAGCGCGCGTCGCGCTGGTGCAGCGCATGCACCAGCGTGGTCATGATGCGTGCACCGCTGGCGCCCAGCGGGTGGCCGATCGCGATCGCGCCGCCGTTGACGTTGGTCCGGTCGAGGGCGGCGCCGGTGTCGCGGGCCCACGCCAGCACCACCGGGGCGAAGGCCTCGTTGACTTCGAACAGGTCGATGTCGCGCAGCGTCAGTCCCGCGCGGGCCAGGACCTTCTCGGTCGCCGGGATCACGCCGGTGAGCATGTAGAGCGGGTCGGAGCCCACGGCGACGGTGGTGTGCACGCGGGCCAGCGGGCGCAGACCGAGCCGGCGTGCCGCCGCGCCGCTGGTGATCATCAGGGCCGCACTGCCATCCGACAGGGGAGAGCTGTTGCCTGCCGTGATGTGCCAGCCGATCTGGGGGAATCTCTCGGCCGTCGCGGCGCTGTGGAACGCCGGGCGGAGTCCGGCCAGGGTCGCCACCGTGGTGTCCGGACGGACGATCTCGTCGGCGGACAGCCCGGCCACCGGCGCCAGCTCGGCGTCGAACAGGCCGTCCTTGGCGGCGCGGGCGGCCTTCTGGTGGCTGGCCGCCGAGAACTCGTCGAGTTCGGTGCGGCTGAACTGCCACTTCGCGGCGATCAGCTCGGCGCTGATGCCCTGTGGCACCAAGCCTGCGGGGTAGCGGGCCGCCATGCCGGAACCGAACGGGTCGGTGCCGGGCAGCACCGAGGAGCCCATGGGAACGCGGCTCATCGACTCCACCCCCGCGGCGATGACGATGTCGTAGGCGCCGGCGAGCACGCCCTGGGCGGCGAAGCTGACCGCCTGCTGGCTGCTGCCGCACTGCCGGTCGACGGTGGTGCCGGGGACGCTCTCGGGGAAGCCGGCGCCGAGCACTGCGCTGCGCGCGATGTTGACGCTCTGGTCGCCGACCTGGGTCACAGCGCCGGCGATGACGTCGTCCACCTCGGCCGGCTCGACACCGGTGCGGTCGAGCAGAGTGCGCAGGCTGTGGGCCAGCAGGTCGGCGGGCAGCACCTTGTGCAGTCCGCCACCGGGCTTGCCCTTGCCGACGGGGGTGCGCACGGCGCCGACGATGACGGCATCGCGATCGGAATAATCGGACATCGGTCCTCCTGACCTACGAGCTAAGTAAAGAAAACTATACTTAGGTGTAACACCTGAGTATGGCATCAACAACCCAGCAGGGAAGTGATGTGGATGACAGTCCTGCAAGGCGCGCTGGCCGACCGCGACACGTGGTCGACCGGCGGTCAATGTCCGATCGAGAAGACGATGGCCGTCGTCGGCACCAAGTCGGCCATGCTGCTCTTGCGCGAGGCCTACTACGGCACCCGGCGGTTCGACGACTTCGCACGCCGCGCCGGAATCACCAAGGCCGCCGCGGCGGCGCGCCTGGCCGAGCTCGTCGACGCCGGCCTGCTGACCAAGCAGCCCTACCGCGAGCCCGGTCAGCGGGCGCGCGAGGAGTACGTGCTCACCGAGGCCGGTGTCGACTTCATGCCGGTGGTCTGGGCGATGTTCGAATGGGGCCGCAAGCACCTCGGCGGCAGCCCGCTACGGCTCACGCACCGGGACTGCGGCGCGGAGACGGCTGTGGTCCTGCGCTGCGCGGGCGGGCACGACGTCGCACCTGACGAGCTCGGGGTCGAGGTGGCGGAAAACTGACGTGGTCTGCACCGGAGTGACGGGTGTGGTGGGATCTACGGTCATGAGCACCAAGGGCGCATGATGGTCTCTCCTGCTCCCGGATTGCGACAACTCGAGGACCCGCTGGCACCGTACCGCCGCGGGCGGGCGCAGCAGGCGCTGTTCGACCTGCAAGCCGGCGGACCCGCGACCGGCTACGACGAATTCGTCGACGCGGCAGGCAACGTGCGCCCTGCGTGGGAGGAAGTGGCCGGCGCCATCCGCGAACGCGGCCGCGGCGGGCTGGACCGGGTGCGCGCGGCCGTCCGCGACCTCGTGGACAACGACGGCATCACCTACATCCGGCTCGGCGCCGGTGGCGCCGGCGAGGACGCCGGACCGACTCCGTTCCCGTGGCGGCTGGACCCGCTCCCGATCGTCCTCTCGGCCGCCGACTGGGACCGGCTGGAGGCGGGACTGGTCCAGCGCTCCCGGCTGCTCGATGCGGTGCTCGCCGACATCTACGGTCCGCAACGCGCCGTCACGGGCGCGGTCCTGCCCCCGCAGCTGCTGTACTCCCATCCCGGCTACCTACGGGCCGCGCACGGGCTCGCGGTCCCGGGCCGGCACCAGCTGTTCCTGCACGGCTGCGACGTCAGCCGGGCGTCGTCGGGCGACTTCCTCGTCAACGCCGACTGGACCCAGGCGCCGTCCGGCGCGGGCTACGCGCTGGCCGACCGGCGGGTGGTCGCGCACGCGGTGCCCGACCTCTACGAGCAGATTGCACCGCGCCCCGCCTCGCCGTGGGCCCAGGCGCTGCGCCTGGCGCTGATCGACGCCGCCCCGGAGTCGGCCGAGGAGCCCGTGGTGGTCGTGCTCAGCCCCGGCATCCACTCCGAGACCGCGTTCGACCAGGCCTACCTGGCCGGCCTGCTCGGCTTCCCGCTCGTCGAGAGCGTCGACCTCGTCGTACGTGACGGCAAGCTGTGGATGCGCTCGATGGGCACCCTCGAACGCGTCGACGTGGTGCTGCGCCGCGTCGACGCCGACTACACCGACCCGCTCGACCTGCGGGCCGACTCCCGCCTCGGGGTGGTGGGACTGGTGGAGGCCCTGCGCCGCGGCTCGGTCAGCGTCGTCAACACCCTCGGCAGCGGGATACTGGAAAGCCCTGGCGTGCAACGATTCCTGCCGGAACTGGCCGAGGCGCTCCTGGGGGAGAAGCCGCTGCTGCGGTCGCAGCCGATGTACTGGGGTGGTATCGACGTCGAGCGGTCCCATCTGCTCGCCAACCTGTCGTCCCTGTTGATCAGACCGGTCACGGGTGGGGCGCCCATCGTCGGCCCGGAGCTGTCGGCGGACCGGCGCGAGCAACTGAGCGCCGCGATCGCGGCGGCCCCGTGGCAGTGGACCGGCCAGGAACTGCCGGAGTTCTCCTCGGCCCCGGCGGCTTTCACTACCGGCGGCCTGACCTCCTCTGCGGTCGGAATGCGCCTGTTCACCGTCGCCCAACGCGGCGGATACGCGCCGATGACCGGCGGGCTCGGCTACGCGCTGGCACCGGGACCGTCCGCGTATCAACTGAACTCCGTTGCGGCCAAGGATGTCTGGGTTCGAGTGGAGGCGCGAGCCACCGCGGAGAAGACCGAGGCCACCGGTCTGCCCACACCGGCGCTGTCGAGTCCGACGCGTGAGGTCAGCTCGCCGCGAGTGCTGTCCGACCTGTTCTGGATCGGCCGCTACGCCGAACGTGCCGAGCAGATGGCGCGACTGCTCACCGTGACCCGGGAGCGCCACCACGAGTTCCGGTACCGCCCGTACGCCGAAGGCGGTGAGGTGGTGCCGGTGCTGCTCACCGCGCTGGCCGAGGTCACCGGAGACGACGCCGAGACCGATGTGCCCGACATGCTCGCGACCGTGCCCTCGACACTGTGGGCGCTGACCGCGGACCGGCACCGGCCGGGTTCACTGGCCCAGTCCGTGGAACGGCTCGGGCTGGCAGCGCGATCGGTGCGCGACCAGATGTCGAACGACATCTGGATGGTGCTCTCGGCGATCGAACGCGCGCTGCTGCAGGCTCCCGAGCAGCCGCCGGAGTCCAAGGTCGAGGGCGACGCGTTCCTCACCACGACCAACAACCTGACCCTCGCCGGCATGCTCGCGCTGTCCGGGATGATCGCCGAATCGATGGTGCGCGACGTCGGTTGGACGATGATGGACATCGGCAAACGGATCGAGCGCGGACTGGCGCTCACGTCGCTACTGGGCAGCACGCTCATCACGGCGCGGAGGCCCGGCGCCGAGGACACCATCATCGAGTCGACGCTGGTGGTATGCGAGTCGCTGGTGACCTACCGGCGCCGCCACCCGGGGAAGGTGAGCGTGGCCGGCGTCGCGGAGTTGCTGCTGTTCGACGCGACGAACCCGCGCTCGCTGGTGTACCAGCTAGAACAGTTGCGCGCCGACCTGAAAGGACTGACCGGAGCCTCGGGCTCGTCGCGCCTGGAACGGATGGTCGACGAGATCGGCGCACGGCTGCGCCGCACCGAGCCCGGCGATCTGGAAGACGTGGCCGCCGACGGCCACCGCGCCGAGCTGGCCGCCCTGCTCACCGCCACGCACGACGACCTGCGGGAGCTCGCCGCACTGCTCAGCGCGACCCACCTGTCGCTGCCCGGCGGGATGCAGCCGCTGTGGGGGCCCGACCGGCGGCGGTTGGTGCCGTGACCACACGCTGTTACGAGATCACCCACCGCACCGAGTACCGCTACGCCGACGTCGTCACCAGCTCCTACGGCCGCGGATTCCTGACCCCCCGCGACTCGGCGCGGCAACGCTGTCTGTCCCACGAGTTGCTCATCGACCCCGAGGCCGACGACAGCTCGACCAGTCGCGACGTGTACGGCAACGTCACCTCGTACTTCCACATCACCCGGCCGCACCACAGCCTGACCATCACCAGCCACTCGGTGGTGGAGGTCGACCCGCCGCCACCGGACATCTATCAGGGCCCGTCGGCGCGGGCGCCGTGGGAGATCGCGCGCCCGGTCGGTCCGGACGGCGCCCGCGCCGTCGAGTTCACCCTCGACCTGCAGCCGCCGGAGATCACCGAAGAGCTCCGCGCCTACGCCGCACCGAGTTTCGTCTCCGGGCGGCCGTTGATCGACGTGCTGGCGGACCTGAACTCCCGCATCTACACCGACTTCACCTACCGGTCCGGCTCGACGACGGTCTCGACCAAGGTCAGCGAGGTTTTGGCTGCCCGAGAGGGGGTATGTCAGGACTTCGCGAGGCTCGCGATCGCATGCCTGCGCGCCAACGGTCTGGCAGCCAGGTATGTCTCGGGATATCTGGCCACCGACCCTCCGCCGGGAAAGGAACGCATGGTGGGCATCGATGCGACGCATGCCTGGGCGTCAGTGTGGACGCCGCAGAACGCATGGCTGGGGCTGGATCCGACGAACGACCAGATGGTCGACGAACGCTACGTCACTGTGGCTTTCGGGCGCGACTACGCCGACGTACCGCCCCTGCGCGGGATCATCTACACCGACTCGGACAGCAGCGTGATCGACGTCTCGGTGGATGTCGCGCCGTGTGAAGGGAAGATGTTGCATGCGTGACTTCACGTGCCCCAACTGCGGGCAGCGACTGGCATTCGAGAACTCGCTGTGCTTGAACTGCGGTAGTGCGCTCGGCTTTTCGCTCGACGACATGGCGCTGCTGGTGATCGCACCGCCCGGGGAGAGCGAGCACGCCGGCGCCGTCGACGAACGCGAATACCAGCTGTGCGCGAATCTCTATCTGGCCGAGTGCAACTGGCTGGTGGAGAAGGGGTCCGTCCCCAAGCTGTGCGAGTCGTGCGCCCTGACCCGCACCCGGCCCAACGACGCCGACACCATCGCCCTGGCGGCGTTCGCCGCGGCCGAGAAGGCCAAGCGGCGGTTGATCGCCCAGTTGTACGAACTCAAGCTGCCCGTGGTGGGCCGCGACGTCGACCCCGAGTTCGGCCTGGCGTTCGACCTGTTGTCGAGCCAGTTCGAGAAGGTGTTCACCGGTCACGCCGACGGGGTGATCACCCTCGACCTCGCCGAGGGCGACGACGTGCATCGCGAACAACTGCGCATCTCGATGGACGAGCCGTACCGCACCCTGCTGGGGCACTTCCGGCACGAGATCGGCCACTACTACTTCTACCGTCTGGTCGGCACGTCCGCGGATTACCTCGACCGCTTCAACGACCTCTTCGGCGATCCCGACCTCGACTATCAGGCCGCCCTCGACCGCCACTACAGCGAGGGCGCTCCACCAGGGTGGGAAGACGATTACGTGTCCTCCTACGCGACCATGCATCCCGCCGAGGACTGGGCCGAGACGTTCGCCCACTACCTGCACGTCCGCGACACCCTCGACACCGCGGCCGCGTTCGGTTTCGCGCCGGCGACGGCGACCTACGACCGACGGTTCCTGGGCCCCAGCGGATTCGACACGATCATCGACATGTGGCTGCCGCTGTCGTGGGCGCTGAACATGGTCAACCGCTCGATGGGCAAGGACGACGTGTACCCGTTCGTGCTGCCACCGCCGGTGCTCGAGAAGATGCGCTTCATCCACGCGGTCGTCGACGAGGTCACCTCCGACCCCGTCAAGCTCGCCGAGATCGGCGCGCCCGTGCAGGATCAGAAGCAGCAGATGGGCTGAGCGTTCAGTCCGCGCCGCCGATCAGCTTCTGCATGAACCGGTGTGTGCCCAGAACCACTGCGGCACGGTCGGGGTCGTTGCGGCGTGCGACGTCGGCAGCGTTGCCGCCGGCCACGTGCACAGGCCCGTGCGGCAACCGTTCGAGTCCCTCGGCGGCGACGTCGGCCGGCTCGGCGACGCGCAGTCCCGGCATGTCGAAGTTCAGTCCGACCCGTTCCATCGCGGGGGTGCGCGTCACCCCGAGCACCAGCTCCAGCACATGCACGTCGTACTCGCGCAACTCGAGCCACAGGCTCTCGGCGAAGATGCGGCCGAACGCCTTCACGCCGCCGTACACGGAGTGCCGGACCGAGCCCAGGTAGCCGGCCATCGACCCGACCATCAGGACACCGCCCCGGCGGCGCTCGCGCATCGGCCGGGCGTAGTGCTGCACCAGCGTCATCATCGCGGTGATGTTGAGGTCGATCACCTTCCCGAACTCGGCGAGCTCGCCGTCGAGGAATTCCTCGCTGCAGGTGTTGGCCCCGGCGTTGTAGATGAGCAACCCGACCTCCAGGTCGGCGGTCGCGGCGATGATCTCGTGCGCGCCGTCGACCAGATCGACTGCCAGCGTGCGCGTTTCGACGCCCAGTGCGCGGCAGCGGGCCGCCGTCTGCTCCAGCGGGCCCGGCTTGCGGGCGACCAGCACCAGGTTCACGCCGGCCTCGGCGAGCAGCGCCGCGAACTCGGCGCCCACCCCCTCGGAGCCGCCCGCGATGACCGCCCAGGGTCCGTACCCACTCAGATCCGTCATGACCCCGATCATCGCGCCGGGACCGGTGTGGGCAACACGCGGCCCCGACGTTCACCGCCGCCCGCTCCGGGCTTCCTACGATCACCTGCGTGGCAGACCGCTATGGCACCGACATCCTCGCCAATGACCCGCACCGCGCCCGCCGGCCCCGCTCGGTCGAGCAGCCGATCGAGATCGGGATGGTCGTCGAGGACGCACAGACCGGGTTCGTCGGCGCCGTCGTGCGGGTGGAGTACGGCCGGATGGAGCTCGAAGACCGGAACGGCCGTACCAAACCGTTCCCGGTCGGCCCCGGCTACCTGATCGACGGCAAGCCCGTCATCCTCACCGCTCCGAAGAAGGCTGCGCCGAAAGCCCCCGTGCGCACCGCGTCCGGGTCGGTCGCGGTGGCCGGCGTCCGGGCCAAAGTGGCGTCGGCCAGCCGGATCTACGTCGAGGGCCGGCACGACGCCGAACTGGTCGAGCAGGTCTGGGGTGACGACCTGCGCATCGAAGGGGTGGTCGTGGAGTACCTCGGCGGTGTCGACGACCTGGCCGACGTGGTCGCCGAGTTCCGGCCGGGGCCCGGCCGTCGGCTCGGGGTCCTGGTCGACCATCTGGTGCCCGGCTCCAAGGAGGCCCGCATCGCCGAGGCGGTGCGCCGCGGACCCGGTGGCGAGCACACGCTGGTGGTCGGCCACCCGTTCATCGACATCTGGCAGGCCGTCAAACCGGGGCGGCTGGGGGTGGCGGAGTGGCCCGTCATCCCCAAGGGGCAGGACTGGAAGCACGGCGTGTGCGCGGCGCTGGGCTGGAAGCACCGCGACCAGGCCGACATCGCCGCCGCGTGGCAGCGCATCCGCGGCCGGGTCCGCGACTGGACGGATCTGGAGCCCGAACTGATCGGGCGGGTCGAGGAACTGATCGACTTCGTCACCGCACCCGTGTAAGCACGACAACGTGTCCGACAGCCTGTTCGACGTTCCCGGCGACCCGTCACCACCGGCCGCGGCCGGCCCGGTCCCCGGCGCGTCCGTGCCGCTGGCGGTGCGCATGCGGCCCGCATCGCTCGACGAGGTCGTCGGCCAGGAGCACCTGCTGCAGACCAACGCGCCGCTGCGCCGGCTGGTCGAAGGCTCCGGTGCGGCGTCGGTCATCCTCTACGGCCCGCCCGGCACCGGGAAGACGACGCTGGCGTCGCTGATCTCGCACGCCACGGGGCGCCGCTTCGAGGCGCTCTCGGCGCTGTCGGCCGGCGTCAAGGAGGTCCGCGCCGTCATCGACACCGCCCGCCAGGCCGCGATGCGCGGCCAGCAGACCGTCCTGTTCATCGACGAGGTCCACCGGTTCTCCAAGACCCAGCAGGACGCGCTGCTGGCGGCGGTCGAGAACCGGGTGGTGCTGCTGGTGGCCGCGACCACCGAGAACCCGTCGTTCAGCGTCGTGGCGCCGCTGCTGTCCCGGTCGCTGATCCTGCAGCTGCAACCGCTGACCCCCGAGGCCATCGCCACGGTGATCCGCCGCGCCATAGCCGACAAGAGGGGCCTGGGCGGCGCGGTCGCGGTGACCGACGACGCGGTCGACCTGCTGGTGCAGCTGTCCGCCGGAGACGCCCGCCGGGCGCTGACCGCGCTCGAGGTGGCCGCCGAGACCGGCGACGAGGTCACCGTCGAGGTGATCGAACAGTCGTTGGACAAGGCCGCGGTCCGCTACGACCGGGACGGGGACCAGCACTACGACGTGGTCAGCGCATTCATCAAATCGGTGCGCGGCTCCGACGTCGACGCCGCGCTGCACTATCTGGCCCGCATGCTGGTCGCGGGGGAGGACCCGCGGTTCGTGGCGCGCCGGCTGATGATCCTGGCCAGCGAGGACATCGGAATGGCCGATCCCACGGCCCTGCCGCTCGCGGTGGCCGCCGCCCAGACCGTGCAGCTGATCGGAATGCCCGAAGCGCAGCTCACGCTCGCGCACGCCACCGTGCACCTGGCCACCGCGCCGAAGTCGAACGCCGTCACCGCCGCGCTGGGCGCCGCGATGGCCGACATCCGCGCCGGCAAGGCCGGGCTGGTGCCTGCCCATCTGCGCGACGGCCACTACTCGGGGGCCGCCAAACTCGGAAACGCGATCGGGTACCGCTACTCCCACGACGCGCCCGGCGGCGTCGCCGCGCAGCAGTACCCCCCGGACGAACTGGTGGGCGTGGACTACTACCAGCCCACCGGCCGCGGCGCCGAACGCGAGATCACCACACGATTGGAGAAACTGCGCGCGATCATCCGCCGCCACCGCTGAGACACACAGAAAAGTGATCCCGGCTGGTCGGGGGCCCAGCCGGGATCACGCGGACAACGTCTGCGGGGTCAGCGCATCAGTCCGGAGCGGCGACGTCCGACCGCGCCGGTGCCGCGGCGGCCCATGAGTCCGGCGACCAGGGCCACGCCGACGGCGGCGACGATGACCTGCACCAGGAGTTCGAGCCAGTCCACCCCGGAGGTGGCGGTCGGAATGCCGATCGCGCGGGCGAGCAGCGTGCCGAGGAAAGCGCTGACGATGCCCACCAGAATGGTCACGAGCATCCCGATGGGCTGCTTACCGGGTAAGACGAGGCGGCCCAGTATGCCAACCACGATGCCGATCAGGATTGCGCTGATGATGCCGGTGATGGTCATGACTCCTCCAGGGTTTCGGTGCGCGACGAATACCCTGGCCCGAAAAGCAATAAACGCTCGCGTCAATCTTCTGGGGGCCTCGTAACCTCGTCTGTGTGCACACCGAAGTTCTCGACATCGACACCTCGCGCCGGCGCACCGTCGACCTGACCGGTGCCGTTCGCGCCTTCTGCGCGGCGCAGGGCGACGGCCTGTGCAACGTGTTCGTCCCGCACGCTACCGCCGGGGTCGCCGTCATCGAGACCGGCGCCGGATCCGACGACGACCTCGTCGACACCCTGGAGCGGTTGCTGCCGCGCGACGACCGCTACCGCCACGCCCACGGTTCCCCGGGCCACGGCGCCGACCACGTCCTGCCCGGCCTGGTGTCGCCGTCGGTGACGGTGCCCGTCAGCGGCGGACGCCCTCTGCTGGGCACCTGGCAGAGCATCGTTCTGGTCGACCTGAACAGAGACAATCCCCAGCGGTCCGTCCGGCTGAGCTTCGTGTCGGGCTGACATGGCCGACCGGTACTGTGGTGCGGTCGAGTATTCGCAGGTGGCGCCGAAGTGCCGGGGCCGCGACCCAGAACCGAAGGACAACCGGACGTGCAGACACACGAGATCAGGAAGCGTTTCCTTGATCACTTCGTGAACGCGGGACACACCGAGGTACCCAGCGCATCGGTGATCCTCGACGATCCGAACCTGTTGTTCGTCAACGCCGGCATGGTGCAGTTCGTCCCGTTCTTCCTGGGCCAGCGGACCCCGCCGTGGGACCGCGCGGTCAGCGTGCAGAAGTGCATCCGCACCCCGGACATCGACGAGGTCGGCATCACCACCCGGCACAACACGTTCTTCCAGATGGCCGGCAACTTCAGCTTCGGCGACTATTTCAAGAAGGGCGCCATCGAGTTCGCCTGGACCCTGCTGACCAACCCGCAGGATCAGGGCGGCTACGGGTTCGACCCCGAAAGGCTGTGGGCCACAGTCTATCTCGACGACGACGAAGCCATCGAGCTGTGGCAGGAGGTCGCCGGGCTGCCGGCCGAGCGCATCCAGCGCCGCGGCATGGCCGACAACTACTGGTCGATGGGCATCCCCGGACCCTGTGGCCCGTCCTCGGAGATCTACTACGACCGCGGACCCGAGTACGGCATCGAGGGCGGCCCGGAGGCCAACGAGGACCGTTACATCGAGATCTGGAATCTCGTGTTCATGCAGAACGAGCGCGGGGAGGGCACCTCGAAGGCGGACTTCGAGATCCTCGGGCCGCTGCCGCGCAAGAACATCGACACCGGCATGGGCATCGAGCGGGTGGCGTGCCTGCTGCAGGGCGTCGACAACGTCTACGAGACCGACCTGCTGCGCCCGGCGATCGACCTGATGGCCGCTCGCGCGCCCCGCGGCTACGGGCAGGGCAATCACAGCGACGACGTCCGCTACCGGATCATCGCCGATCACAGCCGGACGGCGGCGATCATCATCGGCGACGGGGTCAGCCCGGGCAACGAGGGCCGCGGCTACGTGCTGCGCCGGCTGCTGCGGCGCATCATCCGCGCGGCCAAACTGCTCGGCATCGACGGACCGGTGATGGCCGACCTGATGGTCACGGTGCGCGACGCGATGGGCCCGTCCTATCCCGAGCTGGTCGCCGATTTCGACCGCATCCAGCGCATCGCGGTGGCCGAGGAGACCGCGTTCAACCGCACGCTGAACTCGGGTTCGCGACTGTTCGAGGAGGCGGCCCGGGCAACCAAGGCGGCCGGCGACGACCGGCTGTCGGGCCGTGACGCGTTCACCCTGCACGACACCTACGGCTTCCCGATCGAGCTGACCCTGGAGATGGCCGCCGAGGCCGACCTCAGCGTCGACGAGGACGGCTTCCGGTCCCTGATGGCCGAGCAGCGGCAGCGCGCCAAGGCCGACGCCGCGGCCCGCAAACAGGCCCACGCCGACCTGTCCGCCTACCGCGAGCTGGTCGACAACGGCCCCACCGAGTTCACCGGGTTCGACGAATTGTCCAGCGAGGCGACGATTCTCGGGATCTTCGTGGACGGGAAGCGGGTGCCGGTGGTGTCCCACGGCGGCCGGGACAGCGCGCACGAGCGCATCGAGCTGATCCTGGACCGCACCCCGTTCTACGCCGAGTCGGGCGGCCAGATCGCCGACGAGGGCGCCATCACCGGCACCGGTTCGTCGCAGACCGCCAAGGCCGCCGTCGGCGACGTCCAGAAGATCGCCAAGACCCTGTGGGCGCACCGCGTCACCGTGGAGTCCGGCGAGTTCGTCGAGGGCGACACCGTTGTCGCGGCGGTCGATCCGCGCTGGCGCCACGGCGCCACCCAGGGCCACTCGGGCACCCACATGGTGCACGCGGCGCTGCGTCAGGTGCTCGGACCCAACGCGGTGCAGGCCGGTTCGCTCAACCGGCCCGGTTACCTGCGGTTCGACTTCAACTGGCAGGGCGCGCTGAGCGACGACCAGCGCACCCAGATCGAAGAAGTCACCAACGAGGCGGTCGAGGCCGACTTCGAGGTGCACAGCTTCACCACCGAACTCGAGCGCGCCAAGGCGATGGGCGCGATGGCGCTGTTCGGCGAGAACTATCCCGACGAGGTGCGGGTGGTCGAGATCGGCGGACCGTTCTCGCTGGAACTCTGCGGCGGCACCCACGTGCGCAGTTCGGCGCAGATCGGCCCGGTCACCATCCTCGGCGAGTCGTCGGTGGGATCCGGGGTGCGCCGCGTCGAGGCCTACGTCGGGCTGGACTCGTTCCGGCACCTGGCCAAGGAACGTGCGCTGATGGCCGGTCTGGCGTCGTCGCTGAAGGTGCCGTCCGAAGAGGTGCCGGCGCGGGTGGCCACGCTGGTGGAGAAGCTGCGCGCCGCCGAAAAGGAACTCGACCGGTTGCGGATGGCCAACGCCCGCGCGGCCGCGGCCAACGCCGCCGCCGGTGCCGAGGAGGTCGGCAAGGTCCGGCTGGTGGCGCAACGGATGGCCGGCGGAATGTCGGCGGGTGACCTGCGGTCACTGGTCGGCGACATCCGCGGCAAGCTCGGCAGCGGTCCGGCCGTCGTCGCACTGGTCGCCGAAGGCGAGAACGACGCGGTGCCGTTCGTGGTGGCGGTCAATCCGGCGGCGCAGGACCTCGGTTTACGCGCCGACGACCTGGTCAAGGTGTTGGGCGCGGCCGTCAACGGCCGCGGTGGGGGCAAGGCCGACCTGGCTCAGGGATCCGGTAAGGGGGCGGCGGGTATCGACGCTGCATTGGCGGCGGTACGCGCGGAGATAGGCCGGAGTTAACCCGGTGGATGCCACCGACTGGACCCGCCGTCTGCCCGACAGGCCCGGCGGCGCCGAGTCGTCTCCGGACCCGGGCCGCGGCCGTCGGCTCGGCGTCGACGTCGGCACGGTCCGGATCGGGGTCGCCGTCAGCGACCCGGACGCGATGCTGGCCACACCGGTGGAGACGGTGCGGCGCGAGCGGCGGTCCACCAAACACCTGCGTAGGCTGGCCGCGCTGGTCCGCGAGTACGACGCCGTCGAGGTGGTCGTCGGGCTGCCGCGCACGCTGGCCGACCGGGCCGGGTCGTCGGCCAAGGACGCGATCGAGACGGCCGACGCGCTGGCCGAGCAGATCGCGCCGGTGCCGGTGCGCCTGGCCGACGAGCGCTTCACCACCCTGACCGCGCAGCGGTCGCTGCGGGAGGCGGGCGTGCGCGCCCGCGGGCAGCGGTCGGTGATCGATCAGGCCGCGGCGGTAGGGATCTTGCAACACTGGCTGGACCAGCGGCGGACGGCGTTGTCCGCACACGGAGAGGTCGGGGATGTCTGACGATTGGCGAAGTGACCGCGCGGAGCCGCTGGCGGTCGGACCGCCCCGCACGCGGATGACGCGCCGGGAGCGTATCCGCGAGCAGCGGTACCGGCGGCGCCGCAAGGTGGCCGGCGTGGTCGCGGTGAGCGCGCTCGTGGTCGTGGTGGTGGTCGCGGTGTTCCTGGGTTCACAGCTGTGGCACTCGGTGTTCGGCGGCTCCAGCGGCGACTACGCCGGCGACGGCGTTGCCGACGTGGTGATCCAGGTCCACGAGGGCGACTCCACCACCGCCATCGGCAAGACGCTGCAGGACAACAACGTCGTGCTCACCACCAAGGCGTTCGTCGACGCCGCCAACGGCAACGAGGCGATATCGGCGATCCAGCCCGGCTTCTACAAGGTGCGTACCGAGATCCCCGCCGCGGATGCCGTGGAGCGGCTTGCCGACCCGGCCAACCGCGTCGGCAAGCTGGTGATCCCCGAGGGCCGTCAGCTCGACGACCTCGAGGACGTCAAGACCGGGGCGGTCACCGACGGCATCCTGACGCTCATCGCCAAGGCGTCGTGTGTGGACCTCGACGGGAAGCGGACCTGTGTGTCGGCCGACGCGCTGCGCGACATCGCCGGCTCCGCACCGCCGGCGGCGCTCGGGGTGCCGAAGTGGGCCGCCACCGAGGTGACGGCGTTCGGGCCCGACCATCGCCGGCTGGAGGGGCTCATCGCGCCGGGCACCTGGAACATCGACCCGGCGGCCGAACCCCAGGAACTGCTGTCGACGCTGGTCTCCAACAGCGCCATCCAGTACCAGGCCAACGGCCTGCTGGAGTCGGCGGTCACGGCGAACATCTCGCCCTACGAGGTACTGGTGGTCGCGTCGCTGGTGCAGCGCGAAGCCATGATCGAGGACTTCCCGAAGGTCAGCCGGGTGATCTACAACCGGCTGGCCGAGAACCGCACGCTGGAGTTCGACTCGACGGTGAACTATCCGCTGGACCGCATCGAGGTGGCGACCACCGACGGTGACCGCGCGCAGATGACGCCGTGGAACACCTACGTCCGGCCCGGACTCCCGGCCACGCCGATCTGCTCGCCCAGCCTGCCGGCTCTCAAGGCCGCCGAGTACCCCGAGGCCGGCGACTGGCTGTACTTCGTGACCATCGACATGCAGGGCACGACGCTGTTCACGCGGGAGTACGAACAGCATCTGGCCAACATCCAGTTGGCCATCCGCAACGGCGTCCTCGACTCGGCGCGATGACCGCGGCCCCGCGACGGGCCGGCGTGCTGGGGTCGCCGATCGCGCACTCCCGCTCGCCCCAGCTCCACCTGGCGGCGTACCGCGCGCTGGGTCTGACCGGCTGGACCTACGACCGCATCGAGTGCACCGGTGAGCAGCTGCCGGCGGTGGTGTCCGGGTTCGGGCCCGAGTGGGTCGGGGTGTCGGTGACCATGCCCGGCAAGATCGCCGCGCTGCGCTTCGCCGACGAAGCCAGCCCGCGAGCCAGGATGATCGGCGCGGCGAACACTCTGGTCCGCACGCAAGCGGGCTGGCATGCCGACAACACCGATGTCGACGGCGTCGTCGGCGCGCTGGCCGGGCACCGGCCCGCGCGCGCGATGGTGGTCGGGTCGGGCGGCACGGCACCGGCGGCGGTCGTCGGGCTGATCGAACTGGGGGCCCGCCACGTCACGGTGGCGGCGCGCAACCCCGACAAGGCGGCGGTGCTGCTCGACCTCGCGGCCCGGTGCGGCGCACAGGCCTCGTACTGCGACCTCGCCGACGGGCTGCCCGCTGCGGTCGACGGCGTCGAGGTACTGGTCAACACCGTGCCGGCCGACGCGGTGGCGCCGTACGCCCCGGCGCTGGCCGCCGTGCCGGTGTTGCTCGACGCGATCTACGACCCGTGGCCCACACCCCTGGCCGCCGCGGTCAGGGCGGCGGGCGGTGAGGTGATCAGCGGACTCCAGATGCTGCTGAACCAGGCCTTCACCCAGGTCGAGCAGTTCACCGGGCAGCCGGCGCCCAAGGCGGCCATGCGCGCCGCGCTCGACGCCGGCTGAAATCGGTGTCATGGGCGGCCCCGCGGCGGGCTTAGCCTGAAGTCGTGGGGGAGATGGTCGCCGGACTCGGCGTCGCCGGGTGGCTGATCGCGTTGAGCGCCTTCGATGTCCGCCAGCGCCGCCTGCCCAATTGGCTGACATTGCCGGGTGCGGCGGTGATCCTTGTCGGTGCGCTGCTGGGTGGTCACGGACCGGGCGCCGCGCTCGGCGCGGGCGTGCTGTTCGGCGTCTACGCGGCGGTCCATCTGGCGGCGCCGTCGGCGATGGGGGCCGGTGACGTGAAGCTGGCGCTCGGGCTCGGCGGCCTCACCGGGGCGTTCGGTGCGGAGGTCTGGGTTCTCGCTGCGCTGGGCGCGTCGGTGCTGACCGGGCTCGCGGGGCTCTGGCGGCTCGCGCGGCGCGGGGACCCGGTCATCGCGCACGGTCCACCGATGTGCGCCGCGGCCGCGCTCGCGGTGGGCAGCGCCTTGGCCTGACCCTTTACTTACATACCGGTGGTATGTATTTTGATCCTATGGTGCAGGTCGCCGACCTCGACGAACCGCCGGTCGACGCGGTTCCGGTGGCCCATCTGTGCGACCTCAGCGTCGAGTTGCAGCCGGCCCAGGTGATCGGCACCGCCGACGGCGTGCGGTTGACGTTCGTCATCGCCGCCGGCTCGGTGTCCGGGCCGGCGCTGCGGGGCGAGTTGCTGCCCGGTGGCGGCGACTGGCTGCGCGTCGGCGCCGACGGGGTCGGCCGCGTGGACGTGCGCGCCACGATCCGGTCCCACGACGGCGCGCTGATCCACTTCCGCAGCGGCGGCGTCATCAAGATCCCGCCCGACGGTTTCCGGCTGCTCGACGATGGGCACCCGCTGCCCTTCGCCGCGACCTACGTGCGCACCACGCCGGTGTTCGAGACCGCCGACGAACGCTATTCCTGGCTCGGCGGTGTGGTCGCGGTCGGCTACAACGTCCTCTCGCCCAACCACGTCGACTACCGCATCTACCGGCTGCTGTGATCGGCCGACGCAGCCAGGCCGAGCGCACCGAGGCGACCGTCGGCGCGCTGCTCGACGCGGCGCGGGACCTGTTCGCCGACCGCGGCTTCGACGCCACCTCGCTGGCCGCCGTGGCCGCCCGGGCGCAGGTCACCAAAGGGGCGGTGTACCACCACTTCGACAGCAAGTCCCAGCTGTTCGAGGCGGTGTTCGCGCGCGAGGTCGAACGGCTCGCCGGCATCGTGCGCGCCGCCTACGCTCGCGAGACCGATCCCTGGGACGCGTTCCGGTCGGCGTGCCGCAGCTTCCTGGACGCCTGCCTGGACCCGCCGCTGCAGCGGGTCGTCCTGATCGACGCGTTCACCGCGATCGGCTGGGAGACCACCCGCCGGCTGGAGGCGCCCCTGCTGGACCTGATGTGCGCGGGCATCGGCGCGGCCGCCGCCGCGGGCCGGATCGAACCGCGCCCGGCCGCGCCGCTCGCGCACTTCTTGTTCGGCGCGCTGTGCGAGACCGCGTTGACGGTCGCCAGGTCCGATGACCGGGCGGCTGCACACCGTAGCGCCGTCGCCGAGGTGGACCGCGTGCTCGCTGCGGTGGCGGTGTGGTCAGAGCAGTGAATCCGACATGCGAAAATGGGACACGTGTTGCGATGGACGACAGCTGGTGAATCCCATGGCCGTGCCCTGGTGGCGGTGCTCGAAGGGATGGTCGCCGGCGTCCACGTCACCTCCGACGACATCGCCGCGCAGCTCGCGCGGCGCCGCCTGGGCTACGGCCGCGGCGCGCGGATGAAGTTCGAGCAGGACCAGGTCACCATGCTGGCCGGCCTGCGCCACGGGCTGACCCTCGGTGGACCGATCGCGATCGAGATCGGCAACACCGAGTGGCCCAAGTGGGAGACGGTGATGGCACCGGACCCCGTCGACCCGGCCGCACTCGCCGACAGCGCCGCGCGCAACGCGCCCCTGACCCGGCCGCGGCCCGGCCACGCCGACTACGCCGGCATGCTCAAGTACGGATTCGACGACGCCCGGCCGGTGCTGGAGCGGGCCAGCGCCCGCGAGACTGCCGCACGGGTGGCCGCGGGCACCGTCGCACGCGCGTTCCTGCAGCAGGCGCTCGGTGTCGAGATCGTCTCCCACGTCATCTCCATCGGCGACTCGCAGCCCTACGACGGCCCGGTGCCCGGGCCGGGTGACCTGGCCGCGATCGACGCCAGCCCGGTGCGCGCGTTCGGCGAAGCCGCCGAGCGGTCCATGATCGAGGAGATCGAGGCCGCCAAGCGCGACGGGGACACCCTGGGCGGTGTCGTCGAGGTCGTCGCCCACAACCTGCCCGTCGGCCTCGGCTCGTTCACCAGCGGCGAGAACCGGCTCGACAGCCAACTCGCGGCCGCCGTGATGGGGGTCCAGGCGATCAAGGGCGTCGAGATCGGCGACGGCTTCGAGACCGCGCGCCGCCGCGGCAGCGTCGCCCACGACGAGATGTACCCCGGCGCCGACGGCGTCACCCGCTCCACCAACCGCGCCGGCGGGCTGGAGGGCGGCATGACCAACGGGCTGCCCGTGCGGGTGCGGGCGGCGATGAAGCCCATCTCCACGGTGCCCCGCGCCCTGGCCACCGTCGACATGACCACCGGTGACGAGGCCGTGGCCATCCACCAGCGCTCCGACGTGTGCGCCGTGCCGGCCGCGGGCGTCGTGGTCGAGACCATGGTCGCACTGGTGCTGGCCCGTGCGGCGCTACAGAAGTTCGGTGGCGACTCGCTCGACGAGACCCGGAACAACATCGACGGCTACCTGCGCGCGGTCGCGCAGCGCGAGCCGCACGACAGCGCCGCAAGGGCCTCAGGCTGATGGCCCCCAAGGCGGTGCTGATCGGACTGCCCGGCTCGGGCAAGTCGACGATCGGTCGCCGACTGGCCAAGGCGCTCGAGGTCCCGCTGCTGGACACCGACGCCGAGATCGAACAGCGCACCGGCCGCGTCATCGCCGACATCTTCGCCACCGACGGCGAGGCCGAATTCCGGCGCATCGAGGAAGAAGTCATCCGCGACGCCCTGCAGACCCACGACGGAGTGCTGTCCCTCGGCGGCGGCGCGGTGACCACCCAAGGTGTCCGCGAGGCGCTCGCCGGGCACACGGTCATCTACCTCGAGATCAGCGCCGCGGAAGGCGTGCGCCGCACCGGCGGCTCCACCGTGCGGCCCCTGCTCGCCGGACCGGACCGCGGTGAGAAGTTCAAAACGCTCATGGCACAACGAGTTCCGTTGTACCGGCAGGTCGCCACGATGCGGGTCAACACCAACCACCGCAATCCCGGTGCCGTGGTCCGCTACATCACCGCCCGCCTGGACAACCCCGACACCCCCAAATCGCGACGGCGACGGCCGTCCTGGCGGCGAGCGCCTCTGTCGCTGAACGCATCTCCGTCCACTGAAGCCCCGCCGAGCCCGGCCGCCATGGCGGCCAAGAAGGCCGGCGGTTCCTGCGCACGAAAGGACACCCCGTGACCGAGCCGGTGACAGTCGAGGTGGCCACCGATCCGCCCTACCCGGTGATCATCGGTACCGGTCTGCTCGACGACCTGGGCCGCATCCTCGAGGGCCGGCACAAGGTGGCGATCCTGCACCAGCCGGTGCTCGCCGAGACCGCCGAGGTGATCCGCGCGCATCTGGCCGAACGCGGCACCGACGCCCACCGCATCGAGATCCCCGACGCCGAGGCCGGCAAGGAACTGCCCGTCGTCGGCTTCATCTGGGAAGTGCTGGGGCGCATCGGTGTCGGCCGCAAGGACGCCGTCGTGAGCCTGGGCGGGGGAGCGGCCACCGACGTCGCCGGCTTCGCCGCGGCGACCTGGCTGCGCGGAATCGACATCGTCCACGTCCCCACCACACTCCTGGGCATGGTCGACGCCGCGGTGGGCGGCAAGACGGGCATCAACACCGACGCGGGCAAGAACCTCGTCGGCGCGTTCCACCAGCCCGCTGCCGTCCTGATCGACCTGGCCACGCTGGAGACGTTGCCGCGCAACGAGATCATCGCGGGCATGGCCGAGATCGTGAAGGCCGGATTCATCGCCGATCCCGTCATCCTCGACATGATCGAGGCGGACCCGCAGGCCGCGCTGGACCCGAAGGGCGATGTGCTGCCCGAGCTGATCCGGCGCGCCGTCGCGGTCAAGGCCGACGTGGTCGCCGCCGACGAGAAAGAGTCGCAGCTGCGCGAGATCCTCAACTACGGGCACACTCTCGCGCACGCCATCGAGCGGCGGGAGCGCTACCAGTGGCGCCACGGCGCCGCGGTGTCCGTCGGTCTGGTGTTCGCCGCCGAACTGGGCCGGCTGGCCGGACGGCTGGACGACGAGACCACCGAACGTCATCGCAGCATCCTCAGTTCCCTGGGACTGCCGGTGACCTACGACGCCGACGCGCTGCCGCAGCTGATGGAATCGATGCTGGGCGACAAGAAGACCCGCGCCGGGGTGCTGCGGTTCGTGGTGCTCGACGGGCTGGCCAAGCCGGGGCGGCTGGAAGGGCCGGACCCGTCGCTGCTGGCCGCCGCGTACGCCGAAGTCGCGCGCGACTAGTTGGCTGAAGTCGCGCGCGACTAGTTGGCTGAAGTCGCGCGCGACTAGCGGTTTTCGGCCGGCTGGGCTTCGTCGTCGCGGACCGCGGCGAACACGTCGGTATCGGCCCGGTCGTCGTCCTCACGGCGGCGGGGCTCATCGGGCCGCTTGCGGTCCACCAGCCACCGGCCGACCGCCACGCCGACGATGGCGCTGAGGAACACCAGCAGCGCAGTGAAGGCCGCGAAGGTGGTGATCTCGTTGATCAGCCCCTCGACGTAGAGGTTCGGGTAGAACAGGCCGATCAACCACGCGACGAAGCCGCTGACCACGCCCGCGAACAGCCCGGCCAGCAGCCAGGTCATCGCGTAGTCGGCGCGGCGATCGGGATCGGGATTGCGGTTGGCGTCGCCGCGGCCGTCGATGTAGCCCCACGCCAGGGCCACCAGCGCGTACAACGCGACCAGGGTCGCGCTGATCAGACCTGCCTTGGTTTCCCACGCGTTGATCATCGCTCCCTGCAGTAACCGGACGATCACCATCAGGGCTGCGAACATCAGTCCGCGCAGCAACCACTTACTCATGAGGCCTCACCTTAGCGAGTAGCGTCGACCACCGTGACCACTTCCGCGCGTCGCGACCATTTGCGTCGCCTGCTGACCGAGTCGGACCTCGACGCCATCCTGGTGTCGGACCTGGTCAACGTCCGGTATCTGAGCGGCTTCACCGGCTCCAACGCGGCATTGCTGGTGTTCGCTGACCGGGAGACCCCGGTGCTGGCCACCGACGGGCGCTACCGCACGCAGGCGGCGGCGCAGTCACCGGACGCCGAGGTCGTCATCGAGCGGGCGTGCGGACCGCACCTGGCGACGCGCGCGGCGGCCGACGGGGTGCGGCGGCTGGGGTTCGAGAGCCACGTGGTGACCGTGGACGCGTTCGGCAGGCTGACCGACGCGGCCGGGCCGGACTGCGAACTGGTGCGGGCGGCCGGTCTGGTCGAGCGGCTGCGGGAGGTCAAGGACGCCGAGGAGATCGCCCTGCTGCGCCGGGCGTGTGCCGCCGCCGACGCGGCGCTGACCGATCTGATCGACCAGGGTGGCCTGCGGGCCGGGCGGACCGAGAAGCAGGTGCGCAACCAGCTGGAGGCCCTGATGCTCGAGCACGGCGCCGACGGCGCCTCGTTCGAGACCATCGTGGCCACCGGAGCGAACTCGGCGGTGCCGCACCACCGGCCCACCGACGCGGTGCTCGCCGAGGGCGACTTCGTGAAGATCGACTTCGGCGCACTGGTGGCCGGATACCACTCGGACATGACGCGCACCTTCGTGCTCGCCCCGATCGCGGACTGGCAGCGGGACGTCTACCGGCTGGTCGCCGAGGCCCAACGGGCCGGCCGGGAAGCGCTGGCACCGGGGGTGGAACTCAAGGACGTCGACGCGGCGGCACGGCAGGTGATCGCCGCGGCAGGGTTCGGCGAGAACTTCGCGCACGGCCTCGGGCACGGCGTCGGCCTGCAGATCCACGAAGCGCCGGGAATCGGTTCCGCCGCCGCCGGTACACTGCTTGCTGGCTCCGCGGTGACCGTCGAGCCTGGTGTCTACCTTCCCGACCGTGGTGGCGTCCGCATCGAGGACACGCTGGTGGTCGCCGAAGATGCCCCTGAACTGCTGACCGGGTTTTCGAAGGACCTGGTGATCCTCTAGAAGCTAGGAGTACAACCGATCGTGGCAACGACCGCCGACTTCAAGAATGGGCTCGTCCTGGTGATCGATGGCCAGCTGTGGCAGATCATCGAGTTTCAGCACGTCAAGCCCGGCAAGGGTCCGGCTTTCGTGCGCACGAAGCTGAAGAACGTCGTGTCCGGCAAGACCGTCGACAAGACCTACAACGCCGGCGTGAAGGTCGAGACCGCGACCGTGGACCGCCGCGACGCGACCTACCTGTACCGGGACGGCTCGGACTTCGTGTTCATGGATTCCGAGGACTACGAGCAGCATCCGCTGCCGGAGTCACTGGTCGGCCGCAACGCCGACTTCCTGCTCGAGAGCATGCCGGTGCAGATCGCGTTCCACAACGGGACGCCGCTGTACCTGGAGCTGCCGGTGACCGTCGAACTCGTGGTCACCCACACCGAGCCCGGCCTGCAGGGCGACCGCTCCAGCGCGGGCACCAAGCCGGCGACCATGGAGACCGGCGCCGAGATCCAGGTGCCGCTGTTCATCAACACCGGCGACAAGCTGAAGGTGGACTCGCGCGACGGCAACTACCTGGGAAGGGTCAATGCCTGACCGACGTGGTGATCGCGGCCGTCATCAGGCCCGCAAACGCGCAGTCGACCTGCTGTTCGAGGCCGAAGCGCGGGGGATCACCCCGGCGGCTGTCGCCGAGGCGCGCACCGACCTCGCCGAGAAAGGTGAGGTCTCGGCGCTCAACCCGTACACCGTCACCGTGGCCCGCGGTGTCACCGAGCATTCGGCGCACGTCGACGATCTGATCTCGGCCCACCTGCAGGGCTGGACCCTGGACCGACTGCCCGCGGTGGACCGCGCGATCCTGCGGGTCGCGGTGTGGGAGCTGCTGCACGCCGACGATGTGCCCGAGCCCGTCGCCGTCGACGAGGCGGTCGAACTGGCCAAGGAGCTGTCGACCGACGATTCCCCGGGTTTCGTCAACGGCGTCCTGGGCCAGGTCATGTTGGTGACTCCGCAGATCCGGGCTGCTGCCGCGGCCGTGCAGGGCGGCCGTGAGGGGCCCATCGAGTAATGGGCGCTCCGCAGGACTGGGCTCCCTACTCCAGCCTCGCCGACGCCGCGCGGGTGTACCTCCGCGACCCCGATCTCGCACTGGACCAGGTGCGTTCGGTCGTCGACCCCTCGGCGATCGTGTCGTTCGTGATGTCACGCGGTTTCACCGTGGAGACGTGGGGCGAGGCGTTCTGGCAGGAGGTGATCGCCACCGACGGTCGCCGGCTGATCCTGTGGCGGGCCGACGACGACGCGACCTCGGGCGCCGATGACGCCGAGCCGCAGCGGGTGCTGTTGTCGTCGGTGCGGTCCATCCTGCTGTCGACGATCACCGACCATGTGCTGTCCACCGAGTACGAAGTGCTCGCCGACGGCACGCGACGGCTGTCGGAAGTGAAGCTGCGGCTCTACACCCAGCTGCTGACCCGGTCCCGCCAGAAGTCCGCCACCGAAACCGACATCTACTGCGAGTCGTTCCGGTTCGTGAAGTCCGTCGACAACGGTGGACTGGCCCAGATGCAGCGGCTGCTCCAGTTCGGCAGGGTGCTGTCCCGCTCGATGTAGTACTCAGGCGGCGTCGAAGGTGACGAGGTCGATGGTGATGCCGTTTTCGATGATGCTGCGCCGGAATGGTGGTGGCCCGGGTAGGGGCGGTGCGGTGGATTCGTAGGTCGCGCCGGTCGGTGTTCGGAACACCGCGCTGTGTTGGCCGCCGGTTTCGCGGGTGGTGACTGTCCAGTCGGCGGCTTCTTTGGCGTAGTTGCACGCTTCGCACAACCCGAGACCGTTGACCGCGGTGGTGTGACCGCCGGAGCGGTGGGGGGTGGCGTGGTCGTGGTGGCGGATCGCGGCGTTGCAGTACGGGGTCCGACAGCTCTGGTCGCGTAATCCGATGTAGGCGGCCAGGCCTTTCGGGAACAACCGTGCCCGGGACTCCATGGCGACGAGCTGTCCGGAGTCGGGGTGGCGATACAACCGGCGCAGGCCGGCTTTCGCGCGTGCGTCTGCCACGGCGCCGGTGACGAGGTGGCGCACCACCGCGGCGGGGACCGGGCCGTACCCGGCCAGATAGCCCGGGCAGTCGTCGCCGCCGAACAAGGTGGTGTCGGCCAGCACCAGGCTCAGGCTGATCGGCACCGCCGCATCGGCCGGGCGGCCGGTGACCCGTTCATAGACGGTGTCGGCCATGACCTGCCCGCGGGAACGGTCATCGAAGGTCATATCCGCTTGACGTTTGCAGGCGGCGTAGATGCCCACGCTCTGGGCCATCGGCAGGCGCACGGTGACCTCGGCCATGGTGTCCGACACCGGCCGCACCCGCACCCCGGGGTCGGCCACCGCG
>JBNMQW010000004.1:0-389184 GCA_050205485.1 Mycolicibacterium vaccae
ACCCCACGCGGTGTCGTCCACACTCACCCGCCCCACCCCGTCGGCGGGCAGCACCCTGCCCACCACGCGCCAGCCGGGCGGCGCCGCCGTGGCGAACGTGGCCACCAACGCGTGATCCTCGCCGCCGCCGAACACCCAGTCCCGCGGGTCCGTTCCGACGGTGCGCGCCGCGTCGGCCACGGCGTCGACGTCACCGGCGAACGCAGCGGAGAACAGGTCGATCCGCACACCGGACGCCGTCGCCACGTGCTTCAGATCGGCGACTAGACCATCGGAGACGTCGATCATCGACCCGGCGCCCCACTCGGCGGCGATCCGTCCCTGACCGTACGGCGGCTCCGGCACCAGGTGGCGGCGCCGAAGTTCCGGGAAACGCTCGATCCCCCTGTCCCACAGGGCATGACCCGCCGCCGAACGCCCCAGCTCACCGCACACCGCCACGATGTCACCCGGCCGGGCGCCGTCTCGCCGGACCGGATCGCGCCCCTCCAGGTCTCCCATCGCGGCGACCGAGATCACCCACTGCGGGGCCCGCACCATGTCTCCCCCGACCACACCGGCGCCGGTCAGTGCGGCCTCGTGCCACATCCCGTCGGCCAGTTCGACCGCGCGGGCGGTCGAGGTCTCGGCGGGGGCGGCGAAGCCGACCACGTAAGCGGTTGGCCGCCCGCCCATCGCCTCGATGTCGGCGGCGTTCTGCGCGACGGCTTTCCGGCCGATGTCGTGCGGCGAGGACCAGTGCAGCCGAAAGTGGCGGTCTTGCACCAGCATGTCGGTGCACAGCACGGCTCGACCGTCGGGCGCGGCGACCACCGCCGCGTCGTCTCCCGGGCCGACGCTGACCGTGTCGGGCTGTCGGCGGCCGCCGACAAGCCGCTCGATGACGGCGAACTCACCGGATTCGGCCAGCGTCGAGTCGGGCTCATCGCCCGCCATGGCAGCTCCTCGGGTCGCTTCGTGGCCTGAACGTCGGCCTCACCTACGGTAGGTTTGGGCCCTGCGGCGAGGAGTCTATGCAGGCGGACGGAGGGATGACGGCGTGGTCGAGGCTTTCGTTCTGATCCAGACCGAAGTCGGCCGCGCCGAGGTTGTCGCCTCAGCGCTCGCCGGTGTCGACGGGGTGCGCTCCGCCGAGTACGTGACGGGTCCGTACGACGTCATCGTGCGCGTCGGCGCCGAGAACCTCGCCGATCTCAAGTCGACGGTGGTGCCGGCGGTGGCGCAGGTCGCCGGGATCACCCGTGTGCTGACCTGCCCGATCGCCACGGGCCCACAACTCTGAGTGCTGTGATGAACAGCCGACCCGGGGACGGGCCCCCGCGCTGGGTACTGATCGCGACGCTGGTCGTGTCGGTCGGCGCCGCCGTGGCCGTCCTCGCCGTCGCCGCGGTCCTGCAACGCCCGGCCGGCCCGGCCCCTGTCTCGGTGGCCGCCGTGCCCGCCCCGGCGGCAGAGAGCCAGGACTGCCGCGGTCTGCTCGAGGTGCTGCCCGAGCAGCTCGGCGACTTCCGGCGGGCCGAGCTCGTCGATCCGGCGCCGGCCGGCGCCGCGGCGTGGCAGCGCGACGACGGCGGCGAGGCGGTGGTCCTGCGCTGCGGCCTGGCCCGGCCGCCGGAGTTCGTCGTCGGCGCGCCACTACAGATGGTCGACGCGGTCTCCTGGCTGCGGATCGCCGAGGACGAAACCGTCACCGACGGCCGAACCACCTGGTTCGCGGTGGACCGGCCCGTGTACGTGGCCCTGACCCTGCCCGCGGGCTCCGGGTCGGCGCCCATCCAGGGGTTGTCGGCAGCGATCACCCAAGCGCTGCCCGAGCGCCCGATCGACCCCGCCCCGCCCCGCTGAGCGGGCGCGGTCAGCGCAGGCCGGTGCCGCGCGCGAGCGCGGTGTCGACCATGGTGGCCAGCAGCGTCGGGTAGTCCACCCCCGAGGCCGCCCACATGCGCGGATACATCGAGATGGTCGTGAAGCCGGGCATGGTGTTGATCTCGTTGATGACCGGCCCATCGGGGGTCAGGAAGAAGTCGACCCGGGCCAGTCCCTGGCAGTCGATCGCGGCGAAGGCCCGCACCGACAGCGCCCGGATCTCCTCGGCGACGTGGTCGTCCACCTTGGCGGGCACGTCGAGTTCGGCGGCGTCGGCCAGATATTTCGTCTGGAAGTCGTAGAACCCGTCCTCGCGCCCGCGGACACCGGCAACCCGGATCTCACCGACGGTGCTCGCCTCGACGTGGCCGTCGGGGAACTCCAGCACACCGCACTCGAGTTCGCGGCCGGGAATGGCGGCCTCGACGATCACCTTTGGGTCCAGGCGACGAGCCACTTCGATCGCCGGACCCAGCTCATCCCAGGAGGTGACGCGGCTGACACCGATCGATGAACCACCGCGGGCCGGTTTGACGAACACCGGTAGACCCAGACGTTCGCGTTCCTCAGGGGCCAGGTCGGTGCGCCCGCCGCGCAGGACCACATGGTCGCCGACCGGGATTCCCGCGGCGACCAGCAGCTTCTTGGTGAACTCCTTGTCCATGCCCACGGCGCTGGCCAGCACGCCGGCACCCACGTAGGGCACACCGGCCAGTTCCAGCAGGCCCTGGATCGTGCCGTCCTCGCCGTAGGGACCATGCAGCACCGGGAACACCACGTCGACCGACGCGAGCAGTTCGCCGGCCCCCTCGCCCAGCGACACCATCTGCCCGCGCCGCTGCGGGTCGGCGGCGAACGTCAACTCCGTACCCGCCGAGGACTCGACCGCGGGGAGCTTCCCGTCGGTGATGGCCAGCGTCTCGGGTCGACCGTCAGTCAGCACCCAGGCGCCGTCGGCGGTGATGCCGACCGCGACCACCTCGAACCGCTGGGGATCGAGGTTGCGCAGGATGCTGCCTGCCGAGACACACGAGATCGCGTGTTCAGAACTCCGTCCGCCAAAGACGACGGCAACGCGGGTGCGGGCTGTCACAACCTAGAGAGGCTACCGGCCCTCCCGTGGCACGCCGGCCGAAGCCGGGTCACGCGGGGGGCAGCGCGTCGGCGAGGTCGGCCAGGATGTCATCGGTGTCTTCGATGCCCAGCGAGATCCGGGCAAAGCCGTCGGGGACGGGGTCGCCCCACCGTGCGCGACGGTCCACCGAGGTGTGGATGCCTCCGAAACTGGTCGCCGCGACCAGGAGCGCGCTGCGCTCGACCAGTGCGTGCACCGCCTGCGCGTCGGCGAGCTCGACGGCGACCACGCCGCCGAACCGCCGCATCTGCACCGCCGCCACCCGGTTCGAACGGTCCTCCGGCAACCCCGGGTAACGCACCGCGCGGACCGCCGGGTGGGTGCGCAACATCACCGCGACAGCGGCGGCGTTCTGACATTGGCGGTCGAACCGCAGCCCGAACGTGCCGATACTGCGCAACAGCAGCCACGCCTCGAAGGCGCCCAGCGCCGGACCCGAGTACAGCCGCTCGGTGCGCAACCGCTCCATCAGGTCGGGCTGGTTTCCCGCGGCGTAGCCGGCGAGCAGATCGTGGTGGCCGGCCAGGGCCTTGGTGGCGCTGGCGACGACGAGGTCGGCCCCGAACGACAGCGGCTGCTGCCCCAGCGGTGTGGCGGTGGTGTTGTCGACGACCAGCGTCGCGCCCCGCTCCCGGCAGGTCATCGCGAGTCGGTGCAGATCCACGACATCCAGACCCGGGTTCGACGGCGTCTCGGCCAGCACGACGTCGGCGGTTCGGGCGGCGTCGCACATCTGGTCCCACCCCGCCTCCACGACGGTGACCCCGCGCGGGCCGAAGTACTCCCGGGCGTAGGCGCGGATCTGGTAGTAGCCGTCGGCAGGTACGACCACGGTGTGCCCGGGCTGCACCAGGACCCGCAGCGCGGCGGTGACGGCCGCCATCCCTGATCCGAAAGCCACTGCGGCCGAGGCTCCTTCGAGCGCGGCGAGTGCCGCCTCGAGTTGCCGCCACGTGGGATTGGAGCGCCGCCCGTAGGTGTCGGCGGCGTCGTCCTCGGCGGCGTCGAGGTGGTAGGCGGCCGCGGGGACCGGATACGGAGCCACCGGGGCGCCCGGAAATCGTTCGGTGCCGGTGACTTTCACGCTCCGGGTGGAATCCCCGTAATGGGCGGCCACCGCGCTACTCCGGCTTTTTGGTGCGGCCCAGCAAAAGCGCAACGGCCTCGTCGACGGACAACCCCTTGTGACACACGCGGTGCACCGCGTCGGTCAGCGGCATCTCGACGTCGTAGCTCGACGCGAGCGCGAGCACCGAGACACAGGACGTGACACCCTCGGCGACGTGGCCTCCGGTCGCCTGCCGGGCCGCCTCCATCGTCCCTCCGCTGCCCAACCGTTCACCGAAGGACCGGTTCCGGGAATAGGGCGACGTACAGGTGGCGACCAGGTCGCCGATGCCGGCGAGCCCGGCCAGGGTGGTCGGCTTGGCGCCCAACGCGATTCCGAGCCGCATGATCTCGGCGAGCCCGCGGGTGATGATCGCCGCGGCGGTGTTCTCCCCCAGCCCCACGCCGGCAGCCATCCCGCACGCCAGCGCGATGACGTTCTTGCACGCCCCGCCGATCTCGGTGCCGATGACGTCGGCATTGGTGTACGGCCGCAGGTAGGAGGTGGACAGCGCACGCTGTAGCGCGACCGCGCGACCGGAGTCGGTGCACGCCACGACGGTGGCCGCGGGCTGCTCCTCGGCGATCTCGCGGGCCAGATTCGGACCGCTGACCACCGCCACCCGGCCCGGATCGGCGCCGGTCACCTGGACGATGACCTGGCTCATCCGCAGCAGGGTGTCCAGCTCGATGCCTTTGGCAAGGCTGACCAGCGTCGCATCCGCGTTCAGGAATTTCGTCCAACCACCGAGGTTGTCCCGCAGTGTCTGCGACGGCACGGCCAGCAGCACGGTGCACGCTCCGGAGAGCGCCTCGTCCGGGTCGCTGGTGGCGCGGACGGATTCGGGCAGCGCGACGTCGAGATAGGCCGCGTTGCGGTGGGTTCTGTTGATCTCGTCGGCGAGCTCGGGACGGCGCGTCCACAACGTGACCTTGTTACCGGCGTCCGCCAATACCTTGGCCAGGGCACTTCCCCACGCCCCGGCGCCCATCACTGCCGCTTCGACCACCGCTTCAGCGTAACCGGCCCGACCGGGCTGGCAGGATGGCATTCGTGAGCGGCACCGACCCCACTCCGGGCCCCCGACCGACCGCGCCTCCGGCGCACCGGGCCGACGTCGGCGTGGTCATCGCGGTCAAGCGGCTCGCGGCGGCCAAGACACGGCTGGCGCCGATGTTTTCGGCGGCGGACCGTGAGGGCCTCGTACTCGCCATGCTCGTCGACACCATCGCCGCGGCGGTGGCGGTCCCCGCGGTTCGGACAGTGCTCGTGGTGACCCCCGATCCGGTCGCGGCCGAGGCAGCCGAGCAGTCGGGTGCCCGCGTCCTGAGCGATCCCACCCCCGCCGGACACGCCGATCCCCTCAACAACGCCCTGACCGCGGCGGCCGATCTGGTCGGCCGGGAAGGGACGAATATCGTTGCGCTGCAGGGTGATCTGCCTGCCCTGCAGCCGTATGAGCTGGCCGAGGCGATCGCCGCGGCCCGCAAGGCCGGCCGGGGTTTCGTCGCCGACCGGCACCGCGGCGGCACGTCGGCGCTGCTGACGTTCGGCGCTCCATTGGACCCGCGCTTCGGAGCGGATTCGGCCGACCGGCATCGCCGTTCCGGTGCGGTCGAACTCGACGGGGCATGGCCCGGCCTGCGCTGCGACATCGACACCCCGGAGGACCTGGAGGCTGCCCAACTCCTCGGGGTGGGACCGGCGACGACGAAGGCCGTCGCAGCGCAACGGTGAACGTCTGGCAACCAACGCTTCATGAGCTGGCCCCAGTGTGCGCGGATGGTGGATCATCGACACCATGACCGAAGCCCAGACCCGGACGCAGGACTCGGACACCGAAGCCGCGGCACTGACCCCGGCGCCGGCGACCGCCGACTCGGCCCCGGTGGCGCCGCCGGCGGCGACTCCGCCCACCGTCGAGAACCCGCTGCCCGACGATCGGTACCTCAACCGGGAGCTCAGCTGGCTGGACTTCAACGCCCGCGTCCTCGCTCTGGCGGCCGACCCGTCGCTGCCGCTGCTGGAACGGGCGAAGTTCCTGGCGATCTTCGCGTCCAACCTCGACGAGTTCTACATGGTGCGGGTCGCCGGCCTGAAACGCCGCGACGAGATGGGTTTGTCGGTCCGCTCGGCGGACGGCCTGTCACCACGTGAGCAACTGCGGCGCATCAGCGAACGCACGCAGCAGATCGCCAGCCGGCACGCCCGGGTGTTCCTGGACTCGGTCCGCCCCGCACTCGCCGAGCACGGCATCGTGATCGTGCAGTGGAGCGAGCTCGACGAAAGCGAACGGACCCGACTGTCGACCTACTTCCACGAGCAGGTCTTCCCCGTGCTGACACCGCTGGCCGTCGACCCGGCTCACCCGTTCCCGTTCGTCAGCGGTCTGAGCCTGAACCTGGCCATCACGGTCAAACACCCCGACGACGGCGGTCAGCATTTCGCGCGGATCAAGGTGCCCGACAACGTCGACCGGTTCGTGGAGTTGGCGGGCCGTCCCGGAACCACCAACGAGGTGCGCTTCCTACCCATGGAGGAACTGATCGCCGCGTTCCTGCCGGTGCTCTTCCCCGGACTGGAAGTGGTCGAACACCACGCGTTCCGGATCACCCGCAACGCGGACTTCGAAGTCGAAGAGGACCGCGACGAGGATCTGCTGCAGGCGCTCGAACGCGAACTGGCGCGGCGCCGGTTCGGCTCGCCGGTGCGCCTCGAGGTCTCCGACGACATGACCGAGGGCATGCTCGAGTTGTTGCTGCGGGAACTCGACGTGGCACCGGGCGACGTGGTCGAAGTGCCTGGCCTGCTGGACCTCTCGTCGCTGTGGCAGATCTACGACGTCGACCGGCCCGCGCTGAAGGACCCGCCGTTCGTGCCCGCCACCCCGCCGGCCTTCGGTGAACGCGAGACGCCCAAGAGCATTTTCGCCGCGCTGCGCGACGGCGACGTTCTGGTGCACCACCCCTACGACTCGTTCTCGACGACGGTGCAACGATTCATCGAGCAGGCCGCCGCCGATCCCAACGTCCTGGCCATCAAACAGACCCTGTATCGCACCTCTGGTGACTCACCGATCGTCAACGCGCTGATCGACGCCGCCGAAGCGGGCAAGCAGGTCGTCGCCCTGGTGGAGATCAAAGCCCGCTTCGACGAGCAGGCCAACATCAAATGGGCACGGACACTGGAACAGGCCGGCGTCCATGTGGTCTACGGCCTCATCGGCTTGAAGACACATTGCAAAACCTGTCTGGTGGTCCGGCGCGAGGGTTCGATGATCCGCCGCTACTGCCATGTCGGAACGGGGAACTACAACCCGAAAACCGCGCGCCTCTATGAGGACATCGGCTTGCTGACCGCCGCTCCGGACATCGGCGCCGATCTCACCGACCTGTTCAACTCGCTGACCGGGTACTCGCGAAAAGACTCGTACCGCAATCTCCTCGTCGCACCGCACGGCGTGCGCAAGGGCATCATCGAGCGCATCGAGCGCGAAATCGCCGCGACTCGGGATGGTGCGGACGGCCGGATCCGGCTGAAGGCCAACGCCCTGGTCGACGAGCAGGTCATCGATGCGCTGTACCGGGCGTCCCAGGCAGGGGTGCGGGTCGAGGTGGTCGTGCGAGGCATCTGCGCACTGCGGCCCGGCGCCGCCGACTATTCCGAGAACATCGTGGTGCGCTCCATCCTGGGCCGGTTCCTCGAGCACTCGCGGATCATCCACTTCCGCGCCATCGACGAGTACTGGATCGGTAGCGCCGACATGATGCACCGCAACCTGGACCGCCGGGTGGAAGTCATGGCCCAGGTGAAGGATCCGCGTCTCGGGGCACAGCTCAACGACATCTTCGAATCCGCCATGGATCCCAGCACCCGTTGCTGGGAACTGGGCGCCGACGGGCGCTGGACGGCGTCGCCGCGCGACGGTCACACCGTGCGGGACCACCAGGTGTCCATGATGAAACGCCATCGTCAGCCGTGATGCGAGGGTGTCGACGGCACGTGGTCGGCGCGGTGTTCGCCGTGACGAGATGTGAGGGTTGAGGTGTCCAAAGATCCTGTCGCCGGTACGAAAACCGTGCGTGCGGCCGGCGCCGTGCTCTGGCGCGCCGCGCAGCACAACAGTGATCCCGAGGTCGCGGTCATCCACCGGCCGCGCTACGACGACTGGTCGCTGCCCAAGGGCAAGGTCGATCCCGGTGAGACCGAACCGGTCACGGCGGTGCGTGAGATCGCCGAGGAGACCGGATATCACGCGCGGCTGGGGCGGCGGCTGGCTTCGGTGAGCTACCCGATCGACGCGGGGGTGAAGAAGGTCCGGTACTGGGCGGCCCAGGCCGTCGGCGGGGAATTCGCCGTCAACGACGAGGTGGACGAGCTCAAGTGGCTGCCGATCCGACAGGCCATCGACCAATTGGGCTACCCCCAGGACCGCAAGGTGCTGCGGCGGTTCGCGAAGGCGCCCGCCGACACCGCCACGGTCCTCGTCGTACGCCACGCCACGGCGGGCAGCAAGTCCCGATGGCACGGTGACGACCGAAAACGCCCGCTGGACAAGCACGGTCGCGCCCAGGCCGAGGCACTGGTCGCGTTGCTGTCGGCCTTCGGGGCGCACGACCTGTTCGCCGCCAGCCGGCTCCGCTGCCGACAGACGCTGGCACCGCTGGCCGAAGAACTCGGGAGCGACATCCACAACGAGCCGACGCTGACCGAGGAGGCGTACGCCGACAAGCCCAAGGCCGCCCGCCACCGTCTGCTCGAGATCGCCGACTCCGCTGTCACACCCGTGATCTGCACCCAGGGCAAGGTGATACCCGATCTCATCGCATGGTGGTGTGAACGCGACGGCGTGCGGCCCGACAAGTCACGAAATCGTAAGGGAAGCACCTGGGTGCTGTCGCTGGCCGGCGGCCGACTGATCGCCGCGGACCACCTCCCCAGCCCGCTGCCGACGCACATCTGAGCCGAGAACCCCTCGAACGCCAAACACGCCGCGAGTCATGATGACCCGCGGCGTGCCCGGTGAAACTGAATCTACTTGCGACCGCGCTTGGCCGGAGCCTTCTTTGCGGCGGTCTTCTTGGCCGGAGCCTTCTTGGCTGCGGTCTTGGCCGGAGCCTTCTTGGCCGGAGCCTTCTTGGCTGCGGTCTTGGTGGCTGCCTTCTTGGCCGGAGCCTTCTTGGCTGCGGTCTTGGTCGCGGCCTTCTTGGCGGGCGCAGCCTTCTTGGCAGCGGTCTTGGTCGCGGCCTTCTTGGCGGGCGCAGCCTTCTTGGCAGCGGTCTTCTTGGCGGGCGCAGCCTTCTTGGCGGCGGCCTTCTTGGCGGGAGACTTCTTGGCCGCCTTGCGTGCGGTGCTGCCGGCGGTGACGCCGCGCTTGACCGCGGGTCCTTCGGCCGGAAGCTTCTGGGCGCCGGACACAACGGCCTTGAACTGAGCGCCGGGACGGAATGCCGGAACGTTCGTCGGCTTCACCTTCACCGTCTCACCCGTGCGCGGGTTGCGCGCGACACGGGCGGCGCGACGGCGCTGCTCGAAAACACCGAAGCCGGTGATGGTCACGCTCTCGCCCTTGTGCACAGCGCGCACGATGGTGTCGACGACGTTCTCCACCGCGGCAGTCGCCTGCCGACGATCCGAGCCCAATTTCTCCGTGAGTACGTCGATGAGCTCTGCTTTATTCATGCAAAACCTCCGGATAACAGTGGTCCTCCTTGGACCGACTAGAGGACACGGTAAACCCATTGGCTGCTGATTTCCAAGAGCCACGCGCAATTTCAGGCGGCTCCAGCGAATATTTTTCAATCCGCTTGCCGCGCAAACTGTCCTACCGGAGGCCGCGAAATGCGGATCCCAGGCGGGCGATTTCGGCTTACGTCGCCCGCCTGGCAAGCCTTCTCAGGCCGGCAGAGTACGGGGCTTCCACGCCGGCCGATGAGTCTCATACTCCGCGATTTCAGCCTCTTTCCGCAGCGTAAGGCCTATATCGTCGAGTCCTTCGAGCAATCGCCAGGCGGTGTAATCGTCAATGTTGAACCGCACCAGGATGGTTCCGGCGGCAATTGTTCGATCTTGAAGATTCACAGTGATTTCCGCACCCGGATGCGACTCGATGTGCTTCCACAGGATTTCCACATCGTCCTGGCTGACCTCGGCGGCCAGCAGGCCCGCCTTGCCGGCATTGCCCCGGAAGATGTCAGCGAATCGTGACGAGATGACGACCCGGAAACCGAAGTCCATCAGCGCCCACACCGCGTGCTCGCGCGACGATCCCGTTCCGAAATCAGGGCCGGCCACCAACACCGAACCCCGGTCGAAGGGCGGCTGATTGAGCACGAATGACGGATCGGCACGCCACCCGGCGAACAAGCCGTCCTCGAATCCCGTCCGAGTCACGCGCTTCAGATACACCGCGGGAATGATCTGATCGGTATCGACATTCGACCGACGCAGGGGGACGCCGATCCCGGTGTGAGTTGTGAAGGCTTCCATCGAAAGTTCTCCTTGTCTGGGCGCTCAGCGAGCCGTTGCGGGGGCGAGATCGGCCGGCGAGGACAGCGTGCCCCGCACGGCAGTGGCCGCGGCAACTGCCGGGGATACCAGGTGAGTTCGGCCACCCTTGCCCTGTCGGCCCTCGAAATTGCGGTTCGACGTCGACGCGCACCGCTCCCCCGGCGCGAGCTGATCCGGGTTCATTCCCAGGCACATCGAGCAACCGGCCTGGCGCCATTCGGCCCCGGCGGCCAGGAAGATCTCGTGCAGCCCCTCCGCCTCGGCCTGAGCGCGAACCCGCATCGATCCCGGGACGATCAGCATGCGCACGCCGTCGGCCACCGTGCGGCCGCGCAGCACGTCGGCCACCACCCGCAGATCCTCGATCCGGCCGTTCGTGCACGACCCCACGAACACGGCGTCGACGGAGATGTCACGCATGGGAGTGCCCGCGTGAAGCCCCATGTAGGTCAATGCCTTTTCGGCCGCCTGCCGCTCGGCGTCGGCGGTCATCATCTCGGGGTCGGGAACGGAGCCGGACAGCGGAACTCCCTGGCCCGGGTTGGTGCCCCACGTCACGAACGGACTCAGCGTCGCGGCGTCGATGTAGACCTCGGCGTCGAATTCGGCCCCCTCATCGGTACGCAACTGCCGCCAGGCGGCCACCGCGTCATCCCAGTCGGCGCCCTGCGGGGCGTGCGGGCGGCCGCGCAGGAACTCGAACGTGGTGTCGTCGGGCGCGACCATGCCGGCACGTGCGCCGGCCTCGATGCTCATGTTGCAAATCGTCATCCGGCCTTCCATCGACAGCGCTTCGATGGCGCTGCCGCGGTATTCGATGACGTAGCCCTGCCCGCCGCCGGTGCCGATCTTGGCTATGACGGCCAGAATGATGTCCTTGGCGCTGACGCCCGGGGGCAGTTCACCGTCGACATTGACAGCCATGGTCTTGAACGGCCGCAGCGGAAGCGTCTGCGTGGCAAGCACATGCTCGACCTCCGAGGTGCCGATGCCCATGGCCAGCGCACCGAACGCGCCGTGGGTGGAGGTGTGGCTGTCGCCGCACACCACGGTCATTCCCGGCTGGGTCAAACCCAATTGGGGCCCGATGATGTGCACGATGCCCTGCTCCGCGTCGCCCATCTGATGCAGGCGGATGCCGAACTCTGCACAGTTTCGGCGAAGTGTCTCCACCTGGGTACGCGACACCGGGTCCGCGATCGGCTTGTCGATGTCGACGGTCGGGACGTTGTGGTCCTCGGTGGCGATCGTCAGATCCGGCCGGCGCACAGGGCGTCCGGCCAGCCGCAGACCGTCGAAGGCCTGCGGGCTGGTGACCTCGTGCACGAGGTGGAGATCGATGTAGATCAGGTCCGGTTGGCGGGCAGCACCTTCGCCGGTGCCGGGAACGACGACATGATCGCTCCACACCTTCTCGGCGAGTGTGCGGGGCGCAGCTGCAGCAGTCATCTTGACGATCTCACAATCTGGGACGCTAGTATCTCTCTATGAGACAGGATAGCGGCATCGGCGTTCTGGACAAAGCGGTGGGCGTATTGCACGCGGTCGCCGAGTCGCCGTGCGGGCTGGCCGATCTCTGCGAGCGCACCGGCCTTCCGCGTGCGACGGCGCACCGCCTCGCCGTGGGCCTGGAGGTCCACCGGCTGCTGACCCGGGATTCCGACGGGCAATGGCGTCTGGGGCCCGCGGTGTCCGAATTCGCCGCCCACGTGCGCGATCCGCTGCTGGCCGCCGGCACCGTCGTCCTGCCCCGACTGCGCGAGCTGACCGGCGAGAGCGTGCAGCTCTACCGCCGGGAGGGCACCGCACGGATCTGCGTCGCCGCGCTGGAACCGCCTGCCGGGCTTCGCGATACGGTGCCGGTCGGCAGCCGGCTGCCGATGACCGCGGGGTCGGGCGCCAAGGTCCTGCTCGCCTACGCCGACAGTGCCACCCAGCAGGCCGTGCTGCCGACCGCGACGTTCACCGATCGGACCCTCGCCGATGTCCGCAAACGCGGGTGGGCGCAGAGCGCGGCCGAACGGGAGCCAGGCGTGGCCAGCGTGTCCGCTCCGGTGCGCGACGCCCGAGGCGGCGTGATCGCGGCGGTCTCGGTGTCGGGGCCCATCGACCGCATGGGCCGCCGACCGGGCGCACGGTGGGCCGCGGATCTGGTCGCCGCCGCCGATGCGCTGACGCGCCGACTGTGACTCACCCGCGCCGGCCCGGAATACGCCGCACCGGACCGAAGAAACGAAAAAGGCTCTGGACCTTGCGGTCCAGAGCCATTGCGTACCCCCGATGGGATTCGAACCCACGCTACCGCCGTGAGAGGGCGGCGTCCTAGGCCGCTAGACGACGGGGGCTAGAACTGTTCTTCGGTGGGACAGCATATCTCAGGTGAGATCGCTGACCTAATCACCTCAAACCGCTGGGGTACCAGGACTCGAACCTAGAATGGCTGAACCAGAATCAGCTGTGTTGCCAATTACACCATACCCCAATAAGCACCTGTCACCGCTGGTCACAGGCCCTTTTTCGACCCGACACCCTGCGGTGGCCCCGCAGTGCGCCGTTTCACCGGCCGACGAGCAGACTACCAAAGATTTCGGACCGGTTTTTCACGCCTCCCCCGCCGCCGACGCGGCGGCGTGGTCGCGGCCCGCCCGCAGCCGCTCCAGGCTGCGCTGACGGCCCAGCAACTCCATCGACTCGAACAGTGGCGGGCTGACCGAGGAGCCCGTGACCGCGACCCGCACCGGGCCGTAGGCCTTGCGCGGTTTGAGCTCCAGCCCGTCGATGAGCGCCGCCTTCAGGGCGTCCTCGAGGTGCGCCGCATCCCACTGCTCCAGACCCTCCACAGCGTCCAGCGCAGCCGTCAGAACGGGCACAGCGGCCGGTTTGAGTTCCTTGGCGGCCGAGCGCTCGTCGAGGGCGAACTCGGCGTCGTTGAAGAACTTGAGCAGATCCCACGCGTCGCCCAGGACCACGATGCGGGTCTGCACCAGTCGACACGCCTCGGCGAAACCCGCGTCTTCCAGACCGGTGTCATGGCCGTGATCGGCGAAGAAGCGCGACAGCCGATCACGGAAGTCGTCTTCGCCGAGCAGCCTGATGTGCTCGGCGTTGAGCGCGTCAGCCTTTTTCTGGTCGAAGCGCGCCGGGTTGGAGTTGACGTCGGCGACGTCGAAGGCCGCCACCATCTCCTCGAGGCTGAACACGTCGCGGTCGTCGGCGATCGACCAACCCAGCAGCGCCAGATAGTTCAGCAGCCCCTCGGGGATGAACCCGCGGTCGCGGTGCAGGAACAGGTTCGACTGGGGATCCCGTTTGGACAGCTTCTTGTTGCCCTCGCCCAGCACCGACGGCAGATGCGCGAACCGCGGCGTCGACTCGGCGACCCCGATCCGCTCCATTGCCGCGTACAACGCCAACTGCCGTGGCGTGGAAGGCAACAGATCCTCACCGCGCAGCACATGTGTGATCTTCATCATGGCGTCGTCGACCGGGTTGACCAAGGTGTAGAGCGGTTCGCCGTTACCGCGGGTCAGCGCGAAGTCCGGCACCGAACCGGCCGGGAAGGTGGTCGTTCCGCGGACCAGGTCATCCCACGTCAAATCGGTGTCGGGCATGCGCAACCGCACCACCGGCGAACGGCCCTGAGCGCGGAACTCGGCGCGCTGTTCGTCGGACAGGTCGCGGTCGAAGTTGTCGTAGCCCAGCTTGGGATTACGGCCGGCCGCCACATGGCGGGCCTCGACCTCCTCGGCGGTCGAGAACGCCTCATAGGCCTCGCCGGCCTCCAGCAGCCGGTTGATGACGTCGGAGTAGATCTCACGGCGCTGCGACTGCCGGTACGGACCGTACGGGCCGCCCACCTCGGGCCCCTCGTCCCAGTCCAGACCCAGCCAGCGCAGTGCGTCCAGCAGCGCCAGGTAGCTCTCCTCGCTGTCGCGCTGGGAGTCGGTGTCCTCGATCCGGAACACGAAGGCGCCGCCGGTGTGGCGGGCGTAGGCCCAGTTGAACAACGCGGTACGGATCAGCCCGACATGCGGGACGCCGGTCGGCGACGGACAGAATCTCACCCGAACAGTCACGATTTTCCTTTACGCACAACGGGATTGGTCAAAGTTCCGATTCCCTCGACGGTGATGCTGACCTGATCGCCATGCTCGAGGGGCCCGACCCCTTCCGGGGTTCCGGTGAGGATCAGATCGCCGGGTAGCAGCGTCATGACCGCCGAGATCCACTCGATGATGGCCCCGATGTCATGGATCATCAGCGAGGTTCGGCTGCGCTGCTTGACCTCGCCGTTGACCTCGGTACGGATCTCCAGGTCCGAGGGATCGATGTCGGTGACGATCCACGGCCCGACGGGACAGAAGGTGTCGTGTCCCTTGGCCCGCATCCACTGCCCGTCCTTGCGCTGCTGGTCGCGCGCCGACACGTCGTTGGCGATGGTGTACCCGAGGATGTTCTCGGCGGCGCGGGCGGCCGGCACGTCCTTGCATGGCCTGCCGATGACCGCGGCCAGTTCCCCCTCGAAGTGCACCGGGTCGGCGTCGGCGGGAAGCTGGATCGGCGTGTACGGCCCGATGATCGAGGTGTTGGGCTTGAGGAAGATGATCGGGTCCTCGAACGTGCCCCCGCCCATCTCCTCGATGTGCGCGGCGTAGTTCTTGCCCATGCACACGACCTTGCTCGCCAGGATCGGCGCCAGCAGCCGGACATCGGCCAGGGGCCATTGCCGGCCGGTGAACGTCGGCGTGCCGAAGGGGTGTTCGGCAATCTCACGCGCGACCGCCTGAGACGGATCGTCGGGCGGACCCTCGATCGCGACGAAGGCGACCCCGTCAGGGCTGGCTATTCGACCGAGACGCATGCGCCCAGCCTAATGCCCACCGCAGAAGCGTCCGCGGGCGTGGCGGGCGCATCTCGACCATCCTACATTCTGAGACGCTGGTTCAGCATGATGAGATGCCTGTGGGACGATGTCGACGTGTCCCCTTCGTCCATCAGCACCCCGCGCCGATGGTCGATGCTGGTGGTGGCCCTGCTCGCGACGCTGTGCGCCAACGTCTTCATCAACGGTGTGGCGTTTCTCATCCCCACCCTGCACGACGAGCGCGGGCTCGATCTGGCCGCCGCCGGCCTGATGTCGGCGCTGCCGAGCCTGGGCATGGTCATGACCCTGATCGCCTGGGGCTATGTCGTGGACCTGGTCGGGGAACGCATCGTGCTGACGCTGGGGTCGGCCCTGACCGCAGCGGCCGGTTTCGGTGCGGCTGCGGCCGATTCACTGATCGTGATCGGTGTGTTCCTGTTCCTCGGCGGGATGGCCGCCGCCAGCAGCAACACCGCCAGCGCGCGCCTCGTGGTGGGCTGGTTCGACGCCGAACGCCGGGGCCTGGTGATGGGCATCCGGCAGACCGCGCAACCGCTCGGCGTCGGTGTCGGGGCGCTGGTCATCCCCCGCCTGGCCGACCACTCCGGAGCCGGTGCGGCGCTGCTGTTCCCGGCGATCGTGTGTGCCGCCGCCGCGGTGATGTGTGCCCTGCTGGTGCTCGACCCGCCCCGGCCGCCCCGCGCCGAGGCGCCCGCGACCGACCTGGCCAACCCGTACCGCGGCTCCTCGGTGCTGTGGCGCATCCACCTGGCGTCGGTACTGCTGGTCGTCCCACAGGTCTTGATGTGGACGTTCACGCTGGTGTGGTTGATCGCCGAGCGCGGGTGGTCACCGGAATCGGCCGGCGTGATGGTGATGGTCGCCCAGTTCCTCGGCGCGGGCGGCCGGATCGCGGCGGGCCGGTGGTCGGACGCGGTGCTGCGAAAGTCCGGCGACGTCCTGGATTCCCGGCTTCGGCCGATCCGGGTGATCGCCGTGGCGGCCGCGGTCTCGATGGCGCTGCTGGCCGTCACCGACTGGCTCGACTCGCCGCTGAGCGTGGCGCTGATGGTGATCGCCTCGGTGGTCACGGTGTCCGACAACGGGTTGGCGTTCACCGCGATCGCCGAGTTGGCCGGACCGTTCTGGAGCGGTCGAGCCCTGGGCACCCAGAACACCAGCCAGCTGCTGACGCAGGGCATCGCCCCGCCGCTGTTCGGTGGACTCATCGGAATCGCTGGTTTCCCAATTACTTTCGCGGTGTGCGCACTCTTCCCGCTGCTCGCGGTCCCGGCGGTGCCGGTGGACGCACGTTCAATCGGTGCAGCGGGGTGAGCGTGGCAGCGTCAGCAGCGCCGCGACCAGGAAGCACAGGGCTCCGATGAATGTGCCGAGATTGGCCAGCCGCTCATCCTCGGTCACGCCGGTCTGCCGGACGAACGCGGCCACCGCGGAGACGCCGAACGCGACGCAGCCCGACAGGTTCAGAGCGGCCGCATGCCACCGGCGCGACCGCAGCGCCACCACGCCGGTCGCGCCGATCACCGCGACCACGGCGAGCACACCGCTGACCAGAAACGCCGCCGACCCGAAGGCGTCCGGCGTCCACACGTAGCGGCGCTCCTCGGCCACCGCGTGCGCCCACACCGCCGAACCGGTGCTCAGATTGAACAGCAGCGCACCGACGAGTTGGACTGCCCCCGAGGACCATTCGAGACGATCCTCGGGGTCGGTGCCCGCCAGCTGCATTCCCGCGGCGGCGGTGAAGAACCACGACCCGGCGAAGCAGGCGGCGTTGACCGCGCCGGCGCCGACCAACGCCGGGAAGCCCGGCGCGGTCGCCACCGCGAACAGCACCGACCCGACGGCGAACAACCAGCACTGCCGCGCCAGTGACGCCATCGGCCGCGCGCCTAGAGCAGGCTCAGGATTCGGTCACCGACCTGCGCCGTGGTCAGCTTCGCGTCGCCGCGCGTCGCCAGATGTTCGGCGACCGCCGCATCGACGCGGGCCGCCTTGTCGGACTCGTTGAGATGCGACAGGAGCAGTGAGACCGACATCACCGCGGCGGTGGGGTCGGCGATGCCCTGCCCCGCGATGTCGGGCGCGCTGCCGTGCACCGGCTCGAACATCGAGGGGTTGGTCAGGGTGGCGTCGATGTTGCCGCTGGCGGCCAGCCCGATTCCACCGCAGACGGCCGCGGCCAGGTCGGTGATGATGTCGCCGAACAGGTTGTCGGTGACGATGACGTCGAACCGGCCCGGGTCGGTGACCATGTGGATGGTCGCGGCGTCGACGTGCTGGTAGGCGATCTCGACCTCGGGATACTCCACGGCCACGGCCTGCACGGTGCGCCACCACAGCGATCCCGCGTAGGTCAGCACGTTGTTCTTGTGCACCAGGGTCAGATGCTTACGCCGTTGCATCGCACGGCCGAACGCGTCCTGGACCACCCGGCGCACACCGAAGGCCGTGTTGACACTGACCTCGGTGGCGACCTCATGCGGAGTGTCGACGCGGATGGCTCCGCCGTTGCCTGTGTAGGGACCCTCGGTACCCTCGCGCACCACCACGAAATCGATCTCCGGGTTGCCCGCCAGCGGACTGGCCACTCCCGGATAGAGCCGCGCAGGGCGCAGGTTGATGTGGTGGTCCAACTCGAACCGGATACGCAGCAGCAGTCCGCGCTCGAGCAGGCCGCTGGGCACCGACGGGTCGCCGATCGCGCCGAGCAGGATCGCGTCGTGCTCCTTGAGCTCGCCGAGGACCGACTCGGGCAGCACCTCACCGGTGCGGTGGTACAGCCGGGCGCCCAGCTCGTACTCGGTCTTGTCGATCCCGGGCATCACGGCGTCGAGGACCTTGACCGCCTCGGTGATGACCTCGGGGCCGATGCCGTCGCCGGCGATCACCGCCAGCTTCAGGTTCTGTGTCATGACAGGTCGACCACTTCCAGCGTCACGGCGTCGACGTCGCGCCCGATGGTGGCCAGCACGTCGGCCGGCACCTCACGGTCGATGCGCAGCATGATCGTCGCACCCTCCCCCTCGGCATCCTGACTCAGCTGGGCGGCAAGGATGTTCACGCCCGCACTGCCCAGCAGCGTGCCGATCTTGCCGAGCGCGCCCGGCTGGTCCTCGTAGTTGATGATCAGATTCACGCCTTCGGCGCGCAGATCGAAGTTGCGGCTGTTGATCTGCACGATCTTCTCGACCAGCTGCGGGCCCGACAGGGTGCCGGCGACGTTGACCGCGCTGCCGTCGGCGCTCACGGCGCGCACGTCGACCACACTGCGGTGGTTCGGGCTCTCCGAGGCCGTGGTCAGCGACGCCTCGACACCGCGCTCGGCGGCGATCGCCGGTGCGTTGACGAAGGTGACAGGCGTCTCGATCACCGCGGAGAACAACCCGCGCAATGCGGAGAGCTTCAGGATCTCGACGTCTTCGGAGGCCAGCTCGCCGCACACCCGCACCGACAGCGACACCGGCGCCTCGCTGGAGAGCACACCGGCCAGCAGACCCAGTTTGCGGGCCAGATCCAGCCACGGAGCGACCTCTTCGCCGACGACACCGCCGCCGACGTTGACCGCGTCCGGCACGAACTCACCGGCCAGCGCCAGCTTCACGCTGGCGGCGACGTCGGTGCCGGCGCGGTCCTGCGCCTCGGCGGTGGAGGCACCCAGGTGGGGGGTCACCACCACCTGGGGAAGTTCGAACAGCGGACTGTCGGTGCACGGCTCGGTGGCGAACACGTCGAGGCCGGCGGCCCGGACCTGTCCGCTGACGATCGCGTCGGCGAGCGCCTGCTCGTCGATCAGCCCACCGCGCGCGGCGTTGACGATGATCACGCCCGGCTTGGTCTTGGCCAGCGCGTCCTTGCCGATGAGTCCCGCCGTCTCCTTGGTCTTCGGCAGGTGCACCGAGATGAAGTCGGCGCGCGCCAGCAGCTCGTCGAGGGTCAGCAGCTCGATGCCCAGCTGGGCGGCTCGGGCATGGGACACGTAGGGGTCGTAGGCGGTGATGTGCGCGCCGAACGCGGCCAGCCGCTGCGCGACCAGCTGCCCGATGCGGCCCAGCCCGACCACGCCTACGGTCTTGCCGAAGATCTCGGTGCCCGAGAACGACGACCGCTTCCAGGTGTGCTCCCGCAGCGTGGCGTCGGCCGCGGGAATCTGGCGGGCCGCGGACAGCAGCAGCGCCAGGGCGTGCTCTGCGGCGCTGTGGATGTTCGAGGTCGGGGCGTTGACGACCAGCACGCCGCGCGCGGTGGCGGCGTCTACGTCGACGTTGTCGAGACCGACCCCGGCGCGCGCGACGATCTTGAGTTTCGGTGCCGCAGCCAGGACCTCGGCGTCCACGGTGGTGGCCGAGCGCACCAGCAGCGCATCGGCGTCGGCCACCGCGGCCAGCAGCTTTTCCCGGTCAGGGCCGTCAACCCAGCGGACTTCGACCTGGTCCCCCAGGGCCTCGACCGTGGATTGGGCCAGCTTGTCGGCGATCAGTACAACAGGCAGACTCACCCACCCAGCCTAAAGGGCGGTACTTTCGACGGTGACTGGGCGGTAGGACCTTTGCAACCGAGGGCGGGAGACCAACCAACCATGGATGTCGACGTCACCGTCGTCGGAAGCGGTCCCAACGGCTTGGCGGCCGCGGTCGTGTGCGCGCGCGCAGGCCTGTCGGTGCGGGTGCTCGAGGCCCAGCCCACCCTGGGCGGCGGGGCCCGTACGCTGCCGGATCCCGAGTTCGACGGGGTCCGTCATGACATCTGTTCGGCGGTGCATCCGCTCGGTCTGGCCTCACCGTTCTTCGCCGAGTTCGATCTGCAGGCGCGTGGTGTGACGTTGCAGACACCCGAGGTGTCCTACGCCAATCCGCTGGCCGGCCGACCGGCCGCGGTGGCCTACCGGGACCTCGAACGCACCGTCACCGAACTCGACGACGGTGCCTCCTGGCGCCGTCTGCTCGGACCGCTGAGCGACAACATCGGCGGGGTCGTCGGACTCATCCTCGGCGACAAACGGTCGATACCGCCGAGCATCACGGCCGCGCTGCAGTTCGCGCCGCGGATCCTGATCCAGGGCAGCCCGGCGTGGAACACCCTGGCCGGCGAAGATGCCCGCGCGCTGTTCAGCGGCGTTGCCGCCCATGCGATTTCCCAGATGCCGTCGCTGGTCACCGCGGGGGCCGGACTGATGCTGGCAGCCCTGGCCCACGGCCCCGGCTGGCCGATCCCGGTGGGCGGTTCCCAGGCCATCACCGACGCCCTGGTGGCGGATCTGCGGGCGCACGGCGGCGACGTCGTCGCCGGCGAGGAGGTGACCCGCGCACCGGACGGCGTGGTGGTCTACGACACCGCGCCCACCGCGCTGCTGCGGATCTACGGCGACGCCATCCCGGCGGGTTACGCGAAAACGCTGCGCCACTACCGGTACGGACCGGGCGTCGCGAAGGTCGACTTCGTGCTGTCGGGCGAAATCCCGTGGCGCGACCCGCGACTGGCGCAGGCCCCGACCCTGCACCTCGGTGGTGACCGGGCGAACATGGCCGCCGCCGAACGCGCCATCGCGCGGGGACGGCACGCCGATTGGCCGATGATCCTGGCCGCGCTGCCGCACCTCGCGGACCCGTCCCGCATCGACGGGCAGGGGCGGCGCCCGCTGTGGACCTACGCCCATGTGCCCGCCGGGTCCACGGTCGACGCCGCCGACGCTGTCACCAACGTCATCGAACGGTTCGCGCCGGGTTTCCGCGACGTGGTGGTGGCCGTGCGCAGCATTCCTGCCGCTCACCTGTCCGAGCACAACGCGAATCTCGTCGGCGGCGACATCGGGGTGGGCGGGGCCAACATGTTCAGCGCGCTGACCGGGCCGGCCCTGCGGTGGAATCCGTGGTCCACACCGATCGAGAAGGCCTACCTGTGCTCGTCGGCGGTACCACCCGGTAGCGGTGTGCACGGCATGGCCGGCTTCTACGCGGCGCGCACCGTGCTGCGCCGCGAGTTCGGCATCAAGAAGATGCCCTCGCTGGCGCCCTGACCCCCGAAATCGGGGGTACCGCCCGCTTGCGGGGACAATCCCGGTCGCGATCAGGGACTGATCGCGACCGGGAATGCTGTTCCGCGCGAAAGGGTCAGGCGGTTTCGGTGATCGGGCGGTCCACCCAGCTCATCAGGTCGCGCAGCTTCTTGCCGGTGACCTCGATCGGGTGCTCGGCGTTCTGCTTGCGCAGCGCCTCGAGCTCCTTGTTGCCGCCCTCGACGTTGGCGACCAGCCGCTTGACGAAGGTGCCGTCCTGGATGTCCGACAGGATGTCCTTCATCCGCTTCTTGGTGTCGGCGTCGATGACGCGCGGGCCCGACAGGTAGCCGCCGAACTCCGCGGTGTCGGACACCGAGTAGTTCATCCGCGCGATGCCGCCCTCGTACATCAGGTCGACGATCAGCTTGAGCTCGTGCAGCACCTCGAAGTAGGCGAGTTCGGGCGCGTAGCCGGCCTCGACCATGACGTCGAACCCGGCCTTGACGAGTTCCTCGGTGCCACCGCACAGCACGGCCTGCTCACCGAACAGGTCGGTCTCGGTCTCGTCCTTGAACGTGGTCTTGATGACGCCCGCGCGGCCACCGCCGATGGCCTTGGCGTAGGACAGCGCCAACGCCTGGCCCTCGCCCTTGGGGTCCTGGTCGACGGCGATCAGGCACGGCACACCCTTGCCGTCGACGAACTGCCGGCGCACCAGATGGCCCGGCCCCTTGGGGGCCACCATGCCGATGGTGACGTTCGCCGGCGGCTTGATCAGACCGAAGTGGATGTTCAGGCCGTGGCCGAAGAACAGCGCGTTGCCGTCCTCCAGGTTGGGCTCGATGTCGTTGGTGAAGATCTCGGCCTGCGCGGTGTCGGGCGCCAGCAGCATGATGACGTCGGCCCACTTGGCCACCTCGGCCGGGGTGTCGACCTCGAGGCCCTGCTCGGTGACCTTCTCGCGGGACTTGGAACCCTCTTTGAGACCGACCTTCACCTGCACACCGGAGTCGCGCAGGCTCAGCGAGTGCGCGTGGCCCTGGCTGCCGTAGCCGATGACGCCGACTTTGCGGCCCTGGATGATCGACAGGTCCGCGTCGTCGTCATAGAACATCTCAACTGCCATCTTCGTGAATCTTCCTTACTTGTCTTGTGTTTTTCACTTGGTGGTGATTCCGCGCGGGCCGCGCGAGAGCGACACCACACCGGACTGGACGATTTCCCGGACCCCGTAGGGCTCGAGCACGCGCAGCAGCGCTTCGAGCTTGCCCGGGGTTCCGGTGGCCTCGATGGTCAGCGACTCGTTGGAGACGTCGACGACCTTGGCGCGGAACAGGTTCACCGCTTCGATGACCTGGCCACGGGTGACGGCATCGGTGCGGACCTTGATGAGCGCGAGCTCGCGGCTGACCGAGTTGTCGTCCTCCTGCTCGACGATCTTGATCACGTTGACGAGCTTGTTGAGCTGCTTGGTGATCTGCTCGAGCGGCGACTCTTCGACGTCGACGACGATCGTCATCCGGGACAGGTTCTTCTGCTCGGTGGCGCCGACGGCCAGCGACTGGATGTTGTAGCCGCGCCGGGAGAACAACGACGCCACGCGCGCCAGGACGCCGGGCTTGTCCTCGACGAGCACCGACAGGGTGTGGGTGCGCCGCAGGGCGGGGGTGATACTCACGCGTGTCCCTCTTCCGGGTCGTCGAACAGCGGGCGGATTCCGCGTGCGGCCATGATCTCGTCGTTGCTGGTGCCGGCAGCAACCATAGGCCACACCTGCGCGTCCGCTCCGACGACGAACTCCACGACCACGGGACGGTCGTTGATGGCGCGGGCCTGGTTGATGACGTCGACCACGTCCTCGGCGCGCTCACACCGCAGCGCCACGCACCCGAGCGCCTCGGACAGCTTGACGAAGTCCGGGATGCGGCGGGTGTGGGTGGCCAGGTCGGTCTGGCTGTAGCGCTCCTCGTAGAACAGGGTCTGCCACTGGCGCACCATGCCGAGGTTGCCGTTGTTGATCAGCGCGACCTTGATCGGCACGCCCTCGATCGCGCAGGTGGCCAACTCCTGGTTGGTCATCTGGAAGCAGCCGTCACCGTCGATGGCCCACACCTCGGCGTCCGGGCAGCCCATCTTCGCGCCCATGGCCGCGGGAACCGCGTAGCCCATCGTGCCCAGGCCGCCGGAGTTCAGCCACGTCTTCGGCTTCTCGTAGGAGATGAACTGCGCAGCCCACATCTGGTGCTGTCCCACGCCGGAGACGTAGATCGCGTCGGGTCCGGCCATCTTGCCCAGCGTCTCGATGACGTACTCCGGGCTCAGGCTGCCGTCGCTCTGCGGACCGTAGCTCAGCGGATACGTGGCCTGGATGCCCTTGAGCTGCTCCATCCACGGCCCGATGTCCGTCGAGCCCAGCGCGCCGTCGCGGCGCAGCACCTCGATCAGATCGCTGATCACGGCCTTGACATCGCCCACGATGGGCACGTCGGCGTGACGGTTCTTGCCGATCTCGGCGGGGTCGATGTCGGCGTGGATCACCTTGGCCTCCGGCGCGAAGGAGTCCAGCTTGCCCGTGACACGGTCATCGAACCGGGTGCCCAGCGCGATCAGCAGATCGCTGCGCTGCAGGGCCGCCACCGCCGCCACCGTGCCGTGCATGCCGGGCATGCCCAGGTTCTGCGGGTGGCTGTCGGGGAAGGCGCCGCGCGCCATCAGCGTCGTCACCACCGGGATGCCGGTCAGCTCGGCCAGTTCGAGCAGCTGCTCGGAGGCCTCGCCGCGGATCACGCCGCCGCCGACGTAGAGCACCGGCTTACGCGCGGCGGCGATCAGCTTGGCGGCCTCACGGACCTGGCGGTTGTGCGGCTTGGTGTTCGGCTTGTAACCGGGCAGCTCGAACTGCGGCGGCCAGCTGAAGGTGCACTCCCCCTGCAGCACATCCTTGGGGATGTCGACGAGCACCGGGCCCGGGCGGCCGCTGGAGGCGATGTGGAACGCCTCGGCGATGACCCGGGCGATGTCGTCACCGTTGCGCACCAGGAAGTTGTGCTTGGTGATCGGCATGGTGATGCCGGAGATGTCGGCTTCCTGGAACGCGTCCGTGCCGATCAGGCCGCGACCGACCTGCCCGGTGATGGCGACGACCGGGATGGAGTCCATGTAGGCGTCGGCCAGCGGCGTGACCAGGTTGGTCGCGCCGGGACCCGAAGTGGCCATGCAGACCCCGACCCGGCCGGTGGCATGGGCGTACCCGCTGGCGGCGTGGCCGCCGCCCTGCTCGTGGCGGACCAGGACATGGCGCACCTTCTGCGAGTCGTACAGCGGGTCGTACACCGGTAGCACGGCACCGCCGGGGATGCCGAAGATGACGTCCACACCCAGCTCCTCGAGGGCCCGGACGACGGCCTGGGCACCGGTGAGCTGTTGGGGAGCAACCTTTTTGGGTTGCGCGGAACCGGCGCCGGTATCGGCTTTCACCTTTTGGGTGCCCGGTGTGTGAGTCCCGGCGGTCGGGGTCGCCGACTGCTCGGGGGGTCGTGTCGTGGGTGCGCTCACGATGTCCTCTTGATCCTTCTGGCCACCTTTGGCCTACTCGTGCGATCTTTCGGTGCTGGGCAACAAAAAACCCCCGTCAGCCCAGCGGCTGTACGAGGGTTGCGCGTCGATCCGGTTGTGCTATGCCCGAGTTGGGGCCAGCGCGGAATCAACGCGCAACCCAATTACTACGAGCATGGCCGGGGTCTGCATAGCAGACGACGGTAGTCTCCGACCTGGCCCGAGGTCAAATCGCTGCGCGCCCGGTCACCGCGCCAGAGGGACCGCTCGGCCGGTGGGATGATGGTGCCATGGCTGAACCGACGGTGGACGCGCCGATCGTCATCAAAATCTCGCAAATGGCCCACCTGATGCCGCTGTTCCTGGCGATGGCCCTGATGTCGGTGGTGATGGCCACACCGTCGTGGACTGTAGTTCTGCTGGTGGTACCGGTGGTGCTGTCGGTGGCCATCGTGCGCTACCGCACCACCGCCAACCGGGAGACCATCACGGCGCGCACGCTGCTGGGCAGCAAGACCCTGCGGTGGGAGGAGATCGACGGGCTGCGGTTCGGCCGCAACCTGTGGGCGGTGGCGCGCCTCCGCGACGGCAGCGAGGTCATGCTCCCGGCGGTGACGTTCAACACCCTGCCGTCGTTGACCCTCGCCTCCGCGGGGCGGGTGCCCAACCCCTACGAGTGACCCCGGTCAGGCCAGTGGGTTGCCGCCGTTGAGCAGCACCCAGATCGCGACGCCGGCGCCGATGCCGACCACCAGCGCGGCGAACGAGCCGACGAACGGGCGCCGCGCCCATCCGCGGCCGCGGTCGACGCTGTAGCGCCCGGGGCCGACCAGCACCAGCGCGGCGACCACGAGCAGCAGCAGGACCTCGTACTCATGGCCGTCGGTCAGGAACGCCGACAGTCGCGCGTCGTTGTGGGCATCCATCGCCTCGGCGAGGATCGCGGTGACCAGGTAGGCCAGCGCACCCGCCGCGGCGACCGGTGTGAACAGGCCGATCACCAGGAGCACGCCGGCGACGATCTGACCACCGGCGGCGACGTAGCTGAGGATGTCGGCGTGCCGGAATCCGACGTCGGTGAGGTAGTCCCGGAACCCATTGATGCCCTCGCCGCCGAACCAGCCGAACATCTTCTGCAGACCGTGGGAGATGAGCAGCACCCCGACCGCGACGCGCAGCACCAGCAGCCCCAGGTTCTGGGTGCCTCTGCGGTCCCGGCGGTTCTCGTCGACGCCGACCTCGGTGGGTATCGCCGGGGTCGGGGTTCCGTAGGCGCCCGGTGCCAGTCCGGTTCCCGGCTGCACGTACGGCAGCGGTTCCGGATCGGCGCCCAAGCTGAAGGGCTGGTCGTTCGCGGGCTTCCCGGCGTCGTAACGCGGGATCGCGGTCGTTTCGAAATCGCCGCCGTAGTGCGGCGCGGACAGATCGTCCTCGGGGTCGACCAGGCGAGCGGAGGCGGGGCGACCGCTGGCATCGTCGGGCCGCTGCCAGAGTCCGGAATCGTGGGGACTGGTCACGAGAGTCAGGGTAAGGACAAGTCGACGAGGGGCCGGGATTTCACCCGGCGCGTTGAACACCTGTTTCCCGGTCGTGACGCAGGTGACGGGGCGTGCGTGGCGGACGGCGGGGCGCGATCCGTAACCTGGCTCCCATGACTCAGCGCCGGTCGTTGCGGGCATTCGCCGTTGTGTTGAGCGCGCTGGCGCTCGCCAGTGCCGGATGCGCACGCTTCGATTCGGCGCAGTCGCAGCCGTTCACCACCGAGCCCGAGCTGGCGCCCGGGCCGAAGTCGACGCCGCCGCCCCCGCCGCCGCTGCCGGCCACCCCGTTCCCCAAGGAGTGCCCCGCACCGGGCGTCATGCAGGGCTGCCTGGAGAGCACCAGCGGGCTGATCATGCTGCCCGACAGCCAGTCCGCGCTGGTCGCCGAACGCGTCACCGGGGCGGTCAAGGAGATCTCGGTGCGCGCGGAACCGAAGGTCAAGGCCGTCCTCCCCGTGGACGCCGCAGGCGACGGCGGCCTGATGGACATCGTGCTGTCGCCCACCTACGCACAGGACCGGCTGATGTACGCCTACATCAGCACCGCCAGCGACAACCAGGTGATCCGCATCGCCGACGGAGACATCCCGAAGCCGATCCTCACCGGCATCCCCAAGGGCGCCACCGGGAACCAGGGCTCCCTGATCTTCACCAGCCCCACCACCCTGCTCGTGCAGACCGGCGATGCCGGCGACCCGAGGCTGGCTGCCGACCCGGGTTCGATGGCCGGCAAGCTGCTGCGGATCGAGCAGCCCACCACGGTCGACCAGGCGCCGACCACCACCGCGCTGTCCGGGCTGGGCGCCGGCGGCGGCGTGTGCAAGGACCCGTCGGACGACTCGCTGTATGTCACCGACCGGACCCCGACCGGCGACCGGCTGCAGCGCATCACCAAGGACTCGACGGTGTCGACGGTGTGGACGTGGCCGGACCGGCCCGGCGTGGCCGGGTGCGCGGCGATGGACGGCACCGTGCTGGTGAATCTCGTCAACACCAAACAGACCGTCGCGGTGCGGATGGCGCCGGACACCGGCGCGGTGACCGGCGAACCCGAGGTGGTCCGCCAGGATCAGCGCGGCCACGTGTGGGCGTTGCAGGTCTCCCCCGACGGCAACGTGTGGGGCGCGACGGTGAACAAGACCGCCGGGGACGCCGAGAAGCTCGACGACGTCGTCTTCCCGCTGTTCCCGCAGGGTGGATTCCCCCGCACCGAGGACGAGCTGACCTGACGCTCGCGGCTCAGCTGCGGTGGGCGTCCTCGCGCCACTCGTGGCTCTCGGGCTGCACCCCGAAGCTGTTGAGGCCCATCGCCAGGGTCAGGTAGCCACCGACGGTGAACACCAGGTCCATCAGCTGCCTCCGCTCGAGGAACCCGGCCAGCCCCTGCCACGTCCGCTCGGAGATCATCGCGTGGTCGATCAGGTCGTCGACCGCGGCGATGACCAGGCGGTGCTGTTCACAGTCGGGCTCTGCGCCGCTCGCGGCGGTGACATCTGCGCCGCTCGCGGCGGCAACATCCTCGTCGGTCAGACCCGCCCGCCGGCCCATCGGAAGATGGTGCGACCACTCGTACTCACAGTCGGTGCGGTGCGCCAGCCGCAGAATGGCGAGCTCGCGCAGTGCCGGCGGCAGGGTCGAGCCGGTCAGTAGGTAGGCCGAGAACGGCAAGTAGGCGCCGGCCAGATCTGGGTGCTGCACCAGTGTCGCGATGGCGTTACCGGATGCGCCCGGCGCGCGCCGCTCCGGCGAACAGGCCATGTCGATGACCGCGCGGACCTTGTCGTCGTCCCACTGTTCGGCCGGTAACGGCGGCACCCGCATCTGGCAGTTCCTCCTGGTTCAGGGAAAGCGTTGCGCGACTGCGGGTTCAAGCCTGACCGCAGGCCGCCATCACCAGTTCGCGCACCCGGGCCGCGTCGGCCTGGCCTTTGGTCGCCTTCATCACTGCGCCGACGATCGCACCGGCCGCCGCGACCTTGCCGCCGCGGATCTTCTCGACGATGTCGGGGTTGGCGGCCAGCGCTTCGTCGACGGCCGCCTGGATCAGCGAGTCGTCGCGCACCATCACCAGGCCTCGGTCGGTCATCACCTGTTCGGGTTCACCTTCGCCGGCCAGCACGCCTTCGACGACCTGACGGGCCAGCTTGTTGGACAGCTTCCCGTCGTCGACCAGCTTGACCACCGCAGCGACCTGAGCGGGCGTGATCGCCAGCGCGTCGAGTTCGACCCCTGCTTCATTGGCCTTCTGCACCAGGAAGTTGCCCCACCACGCGCGGGCAGCATCACTGGAGGCGCCGTGCTCGACGGTCGCGGCGATCAGGTCCAGTGCGCCGATGTTGACGAGGTCGCGCATCACCTCGTCGGAGATTCCCCACTCCTCCTGAATCCGCTTGCGCGACAACCACGGAAGCTCGGGAATGGTCTGGCGCAGCTGCTCGACCAGTTCGCGGCTGGGGGCCACCGGCTCGAGGTCGGGCTCCGGGAAGTACCGGTAGTCCTGCGCCTCCTCCTTGCTGCGGCCCGGCGAGGTGTAACCGTCCTCGTGGAAGTGCCGGGTCTCCTGCACGATCTGCCCCCCGGATTTCAACACCGCGGCCTGGCGGCGCATCTCGTAGCGGACGGCCACCTCGACGCTCTTGAGGGAGTTGACGTTCTTGGTCTCGGTGCGGGTGCCGAACTCGGTCCGGCCCACCGGCCGCAGCGACACGTTGGAGTCGCACCGCATCGACCCCTGGTCCATCCGGACATCGGAGACACCCAACGCGCGCAACAGATCTCGCAGCGCTGTGACGTAGGCGCGGGCGATCTCCGGTGCGCGCTCGCCGGCGCCTTCGATCGGTTTGGTGACGATCTCGATGAGCGGCACGCCGGCGCGGTTGTAGTCGGCCAGCGAGGTGGTCGCCCCCGCGATGCGGCCGGTGTCGCTGCCCAGGTGGGTCAGCTTGCCGGTGTCCTCCTCCATGTGGGCGCGTTCGATCTCCACGCGCCAGATGCTGCCGTCGTCGAGGGGCACGTCGAGATAGCCGTTGAACGCGATCGGCTCGTCGTACTGCGAGATCTGGTAGTTCTTCGGCTGGTCGGGATAGAAGTAGTTCTTCCGGGCGAACCGGCACCACGAGGCGATCTCGCAGTTCAGCGCCAGTCCGATGCGGATGGCCGACTCGACCGCGGTCTCGTTGAGCACGGGCAGCGACCCGGGCAGGCCCAGGCACACCGGGCACACCTGGGTGTTGGGTTCGGCGCCGAACCGGTTGGCGCAACCGCAGAACATCTTGGTGGCGGTGGAGAGCTCGACGTGGACCTCCATGCCCATGACAGGCTCGTAGGTGGCGACGACCTCGTCGTAGTCGAGCAGGTCAGCGGTGGCGACAGACATGCCCCCGATCCTAGTGGGTCACCTTTTCCCGCGAGCAGACGCAAACTCGCACGGTTCGGCGCCCCTGAGTGCGAGTTTGTGTCTGCTCGCAAGCGGGCGGTACCCCCAGCTCGCGGAGAAGACTCAGCCGAAGAACTCGGCGGCGTCGTCGTAGCGGCTCTGCGGCACCAGCTTGAGCTGTCGCACGGCGTCGGCCAGCGCCACCCGGCCGATCTCCTGCCCACGCAGCGACACCATCATCCCGAACTCACCGGCATGCGCCGCGTCGGCGGCGTTGACACCAAAACGGGTGGCCAGCACCCGGTCGTAGGCGGTCGGGGTGCCACCGCGCTGCACATGGCCGAGCACGGTGACGCGGACGTCCTTGTTGATCCGCTTCTCCACCTCGACCGCCAGCTGCTGGGCCACCCCGGTGAACCGCTCGTGACCGAACTCGTCGATACCGCCGCTGCGCAACTGCATCGAGCCCTCGGCCGGTTTCGCCCCCTCGGCCACCACACAGATGAAGTGCGAATCGCCGCGCACGAAGCGTTCTTTGACCAGCCGGCACACCTCTTCGACATCGAAGGGCTGCTCCGGGATCAGCGTCATGTGCGCCCCCGAGGCCAGGCCTGCGTTGAGCGCGATCCAGCCGGCGTGGCGGCCCATCACCTCCACCAGCATCACGCGCTGGTGGGACTCCGCGGTGCTGTGCAGCCGGTCGATGGCCTCGGTGGCCACCGTCAGCGCGGTGTCGTGACCGAAAGTGACGTCGGTGCAGTCGATGTCGTTGTCGATGGTCTTGGGCACCCCGACCACGGGCACGTTCTCCTCGGACAGCCAGTGCGCCGCGGTCAGCGTGCCCTCACCCCCGATCGGGATCAGCACGTCGATGCCGTTGTCCTCGAGGGTCTGCTTGATCTGGTCGAGGCCGGCCCGCAACTTGTCCGGGTTGACCCGTGCCGTGCCGAGCATCGTTCCGCCCTTGGCGAGCAACCGGTCGTTGCGGTCGTCGTTCTTGAGCTGGATGCGGCGGTTCTCCAGCAGACCGCGCCAGCCGTCCTGGAAGCCCACCACCGACGAGCCGTAGCGCACATCACAGGTGCGCACGACCGCGCGGATCACCGCGTTGAGGCCAGGACAGTCGCCACCACCGGTCAGAACTCCGATACGCATGGTTCCATCCTTCCCTCTCAGAGCGCGTTCGGCAGCGGACCCCGAGCAGTTTCGTAGGCGGCACCCACCCGGTACAGGCGGTCGTCGGCCAGCGGCGGCGCCATGATCTGCAGGCCGACCGGCAGACCGTCGTCCTCGCTGAGTCCCGACGGGACCGACATCCCGCAGTGCCCGGCCAGGTTCAGCGGCAGCGTGCACAGGTCGAACAGGTACATCGACAACGGGTCGTCGACCTTCTCCCCCAGCCGGAACGCCGTCGTGGGGGTGGCCGGGGACACCAGCACGTCGACCTTCTGGTACGCCTTCTCCAGGTCTTGCGCGATCAAGGTGCGCACCTTCTGCGCCTGGTTGTAATAGGCGTCGTAGTAGCCGGCCGACAGCGCGTAGGCGCCGATCATGATGCGCCGCTTGACCTCTGGCCCGAAGCCGGCCGCACGCGTGAGAGCCATCACCTCTTCGGCGCTGCGGGTGCCGTCATCGTCCACGCGCAGCCCGTAGCGCATGCCGTCGAACTTCGCGAGGTTCGACGACACCTCCGACGGCAGGATCAGGTAGTACGCCGGCAGCGAGTAGTCGAAGTGCGGGCAGTCGACCTCGGTGACCTCCGCGCCGAGAGCGGTGAGCTGCTCCACCGCGGCGTTGAACGACGCCAGCACACCGGGCTGATAGCCCTCACCGCTGTGCAGCTGCTTGACCACGCCGACGCGGACGCCTTTGAGGTCCCCGGCGGCACCCGTGCGGGCAGCACCCACCACGTCGGGCACCGCGGCGTTCACCGACGTCGAGTCGCGCGGGTCGTGGCCGGCGATCACGGCATGCAGCAGCGCGGTGTCGAGCACCGTGCGCGCGCAGGGTCCACCCTGGTCCAGCGACGAGGCACAGGCGATCAGGCCGTAGCGCGACACCGTGCCGTAGGTCGGCTTGACCCCGACGGTCGCGGTCAGGGCCGCGGGTTGCCGGATCGACCCACCGGTGTCCGAGCCGATCGCCAGCGGCGCCTGGAACGCGGCGAGCGCCGCGGCGCTGCCGCCCCCGGACCCGCCGGGCACCCGGTCGACGTCCCACGGGTTGCGGGTGGGCCCGTAGGCCGAGTTCTCCGTCGAGCTGCCCATGGCGAACTCGTCCATGTTGGTCTTGCCCAGGATCGGAATCCCGGCCTCGCGCAGCCGCGCGGTGACGGTGGCGTCGTACGGCGACGTCCACCCCTCGAGGATCTTCGATCCGCAGGTGGTGGGCATGTCCGTCGTGGTGAAGACGTCCTTGAGGGCCAGCGGGACGCCGGCCAGGGGCGACGGCAGGTCCTCGCCCGCCGCGACCGCCTTGTCGACCGCGGCCGCCGCCTGCAGCGCCTCGTCGGCCGCGACGTGCAGGAACGCGTTGTACCGGTCGTCGGTGGCGGCGATCTGGTCCAGGCACGCCTGGGTCACCTCGGTCGACGACACCTCCTTGGCGGCGATCCGCGCGCCGAGGGTGGCCGCGTCCTGCCGGATCAGCTCGCTCATTCGGCCTCCCCCAAGATCCGCGGGACCGCGAAGCGGCCGTCTTCGGCGCGGGGCGCCTGGGAGAGCGCCTCGTCCTGGGTCAGTCCGGGTTGCACGTCGTCGGCGCGGAACACGTTGACGTCCTTCAGTGGGTTGTCGGTGGCGGTGACGCCGGTGACGTCGACGGCCTGGATCTTGCTGACGTGGCCGATGATGGCGTCGAGCTGACCGGCGAAGCTGTCGAGCTCGTTGTCGGTCAGGGCGAGCCGAGCGAGCCGCGCCAGGTGGGCAACCTCGTCGCGAGAGATCTGGGACACGACCACGAAGCCTAGTTGAACCTGGTCGGCCCCCCGGCGGCCGAGTCGCCCGCCGCTGCCTCTCCGTGACACAGTGTTCGCCGTGCCTACGTATCTGCTGCGCGTCGAGCTGGAGGACAGGCCGGGAAGCCTGGGCTCGCTGGCCGTGGCGCTCGGCACCGCGGGCGCGGACATCCTGTCGCTCGACGTGGTCGAGCGGACTGGCGGCTACGCCGTCGACGACCTCGTGGTCGAACTGCCGGCGGGGGCGATGCCCGACATGCTGATCACCGCGGCCGAACAGCTCAACGGCGTGTACGTCGACTCCATCCGTCCGCACACCGGGCTGTTGGAGGCCCACCGCGAGCTCGAGTTGATCGACCGTGTCGCCGCGGCCGACGGCCGGCAGGCCCGGCTGCAGGTGCTCGTCGACGAGGCGCCGAAAGTGCTGCGGGTGGGCTGGTGCACCGTCACCGAGCTGACCGACACCGGCCCGCGACGGGTCACCGGCAGCTCCGGCGCGCCGGAGACGGTGGCCGCCGAGACGCCGTGGCTGCCGCTCGAGCACGCCCAGGCACTCGACGCGACGGCGCCGTGGGTGCCGCAGGTGTGGCGCGACATGGACACCACGCTGGCCGCGGCCCCACTGGGCGACCCGCGTACCGCGGTGGTGTTGGGCCGCCCCGGCGGGCCGGCGTTCCGCCCCAGCGAGGTGGCCCGGCTCGGCTACCTGGCGGGCATCATCGCCACGATCCTGCGCTAGCGCCTCAGACGGCGTCTGGTCCTCCCTCGAGCAGCCGCCGGAAACCGTCCTCGTCGAGGACGGGCACACCGAGCTCGATCGCCTTGTCGTACTTGGAGCCGGGCGCGTCACCGGCGACGACGAACGCGGTCTTCTTCGACACCGAACTGGCCGCCTTGCCGCCGCGCGCGATGATGGCCTCCTTGGCCTCGTCGCGGTTGAATCCGGTCAGCGAGCCGGTCACCACGATCGACATCCCCTCGAGGGTGCGTTCGATGCTGGTGTCGCGTTCGTCGGCCATCCGCACCCCGGCCGCCCGCCACTTGTCGACGATCGCCCGGTGCCAGTCGACGGTGAACCAGTCCGTCACGGCGGCGGCGATCGTCGGACCGACGCCCTCCACAGCGGCGAGCTGTTCCTCCGACGCCCCGACGATCGCGTCGAGGCTGCCGAACTCGGTGGCCAGGGCGCGCGCCGCGGTGGGGCCGACGTGCCGGATCGACAGGGCCACCAGCACCCGCCACAGCGGCTGGCTCTTGGCTTTGCCGAGGTTGGTGAGCAGCCGGCGCCCGTTGGCGGAGAGCTGACCTTTCTGGGTGGTGAACAGGTCGGTACGCAGCAGGTCGTCCTCGGTGAGGTCGAACAGGTCGCCCTCGTCGGTGATCGCGTGCGCCTGCAGCAGCGCCGTGGCGGCTTCGTAGCCGAGCCCTTCGATGTCGAACGCGCCGCGGCCCGCGACGTGGAAGACCCGCTCCCGCAGCTGCGCCGGACAGGTCCGGGAGTTCGGGCAGCGGATGTCGGCGTCACCTTCCTTGGCCGGCGCCAGCGCGGTGCCGCACTCCGGGCAGTGGGTGGGCATCTCGAACTCGCGCTCGGTGCCGTCGCGCAGGTCCACCACCGGCCCGAGCACCTCGGGGATGACGTCGCCGGCCTTGCGGATGACGACGGTGTCGCCGATCAGCACACCCTTCCGCTTGACCTCCGAGCCGTTGTGCAGCGTGGCCAGCCCGACGGTGGAGCCGGCGACCTTGACGGGCTCCATGTAGGCGAAGGGGGTGACGCGGCCGGTGCGGCCGACGTTGACGCGGATGTCGAGCAGCTTGGTGGTCGCCTCTTCGGGCGGGTACTTGTAGGCCACCGCCCAGCGCGGCGCCCGCGAGGTGGCACCCAGGCGGCGCTGCAACGCCACCTCATCGACTTTGACCACCACACCGTCGATTTCGTGTTCGACGTCGTGGCGGTGCTCACCCCAGTACGCGATGCGCTCGGTGACGGCGTCGAGGCCCTGCACCCGCGCGGTGTGGTCGGACACCGGCAGCCCCCAGGCCTTCAGGGCGCGGTACGCATCGTGCAGCGAGGTGAACGGGTACCCGTCGGCGCCCTCGATGCGGCCCAGTCCGTGGCAGATCATCCGCAGGCGGCGCCGCGCGGTGACCGCGGGGTTCTTCTGTCGCAGCGACCCGGCGGCGCTGTTACGGGGGTTGGCGAACGGCGGCTTGCCCTCCGCGACCAGACCGGCGTTGAGATCCTCGAAATCCTTGACGCGGAAGAACACCTCGCCGCGCACCTCCAGCACCCGGGGAACGGGGAATTCCTCGGTGCCGGTGAGCTTTTCGGGGATGTCGTCGATGGTGCGGGCGTTGAGCGTGACGTCCTCGCCGGTGCGGCCGTCACCCCGGGTGGCGGCGCGTTCCAGCCGGCCGTCGCGGTAGACCAGTGCCAGTGCGACCCCGTCGATCTTGAGCTCGCACAGGTAGTGCGCGTCCGCGCCGATCTCGGTCCGGATACGCGCCGCCCACGCGGCGAGCTCGTCGGGGGTGAAGACGTTGTCCAGGCTGAGCATTCGCTCGAGATGCTCGGCCGGGGTGAAGTCCGTGGCGAACCCCGCGCCGCCGACCAGCTGCGTCGGGGAATCCGGCGTGCGCAGCTCCGGATGCTCGTCCTCGAGGGTCTGCAGCTGCCGCAGCAGGGTGTCGAACTCGGCGTCGGAGATGATCGGGGCATCGCGCACGTAGTAGCGGAACTGGTGGTCGCGCACCTCGTCGGCGAGCTCCTGCCAGCGGCGGCGCAGGTCAGCGTCGGGACCGTCGTCGGCCTGCTCGGCCAGCACTGCCTCGGGATCCGGGGTCGCCTCGGGACTCACCCTGGCAGGCTATCGAAGCGCCCCGACAGCCCGCGGGCGGCTCACACGGGGCACTAGGCTGCGGCCATGCCGCATCCGATGATGTTCGGTGACGACGACCCGGGACTGGCCGAGCTGCGGGAGATCGCGCTGGGGTTCCCCGGCGCGAGCGAGAAGATCTCCTGGGGCCGCCCGGTGTTCTGCGCGCCGAAGATGTTCGCCGTCTACGGCGGCAGCCGCAAGGACGAGGGCGCGCGCGAGCACCACCAGTTCCCGCATGCCGTGCTCGTCAAGGTCGACGACAGCGACCGGCGCGCTCTCGAGCAGGACAGCCGCTTCTTCTTCCCCGCCTACCTCGGGCCGTTCGGCTGGCTCGGCCTTGACCTGACCGCCGCAACCGTCGACTGGACGGAGGTCACCGAGCTGCTCGACGCGTCCTACCGGATGGTGGCGTCGAAGAAATTGATCCGACAGCTCGAGCAACGATGACCCGAGCGCGCGCCGAACATGCTTCGATCGGACCATCATGAGTTTCTCCAGCCCGTTCCCCGAAGTGGACATCCCGACAGCGAGCGTCTTCGACTACCTGTTCTCCGGCATCGACGACGCCGACCTCGACCGAGTGGCCCTCGTCGATGCAAAGACGAACAGACACACCACCTATCGCGAGATGATCTCGCGCATCGACACCTTCGCCGGGGCCCTGTCGGCCCGCGGTTTCGGCGTCGGTGACGTGGTCGGGCTGCTCGCCCCCAACAGCTCGGCCTTCGCAGTGGCCTTCCACGGCATCCTGCGGTCCGGCGCGACGGCGACCACGATCAATGCGCTGTTCACCGCCAAGGACATCGCCAAGCAGCTGACCGACGCGAAGGCCACGATGCTCGTCACCGTCGCCGCGCTGCTGCCCCAGGCCAAGGAGGGCGCCCGAGCCGCCGGGATACCCGACGAGAACCTGGTGGTGCTCGACGGGGCCGGGCGCGACGCCGACGGCCACCCCGACGCCGAGGAACTGCTCGCCGGGGCGCCACCGGCCCCGCAGGTCGACTTCGCGCCGTCCTCGCACCTGGCGGTGCTGCCCTACAGCTCCGGGACCACGGGCAACCCCAAGGGCGTCATGCTCACCCACCGCAACCTGGTCGCCAACGTCGCCCAGATCCGGCCGCTGCACGGGATGCAGCCCGACGACGTGGTGCTCGCGGTGCTGCCGTTCTTCCACATCTACGGCATGACCGTCCTGCTCAACGCCGCGGTGCACGCCCGCGCCCGGCTGGTCATCATGCCCAGCTTCGATCTCGGCGAGTTCCTGGGCAACATCGCCGAGCACCGGTGCACGGTCGCCTTCATCGCCCCGCCGGTGGCCGTGGCGCTGGCCAAACACCCGTTGGTCGACGACTACGACCTGTCCTCGCTGCAGGTCGTGATGTCCGGGGCGGCCCCGCTGGACGCCGACCTCGGGCACGCGGTCGCCGAACGCCTGGGCTGCACGGTGGTCCAGGGCTACGGGATGAGTGAGCTCAGCCCGGTCAGCCACATCACCCCGTTCGACCACGGCCGGCTCAACATGCACATCGAGGCGCCGCTCAGCTCGGTCGGCTGGACGGTGTCCAACGCCGCGTCCAAGATCATCGACCCCGATACGGGCGACGAGATCAACCCTCCGGCAGAGGGTTTGAGCAAGACCGGTGAGCTCTGGTTCAAGGGCCCCAACGTGATGGCCGGCTACCTCAACAACGAGGACGCCACCCGCGAGACCATCGACGAGCAGGGCTGGCTGCACACGGGCGACCTGGCCCAGGTCGACGCACACGGCTGCGTCTACATCGTCGACCGGCTCAAGGAGTTGATCAAGTACAAGGGCTACCAGGTGCCGCCCGCGGAACTCGAAGCGGTGCTGCTGACCCATCCGCAGATCGCGGATGCGGCGGTGGTCGGTGTCCGCGACGACGACGGCGAAGAGGTCCCGAAGGCGTTCGTCGTCGTCCAGTCGGGCGGTGACCTCGGCGCCGACGAGGTCATGGCGTTCGTCGCCGAACACGTCGCGCCCTACAAGAAGGTGCGCAAGGTCGCGTTCGTCGACGCGATCCCGAAGTCGGCGTCGGGCAAGATCCTGCGCAAGGACCTGCGCGCGCAGTAGGGACCCTCAGAGGAGCGACAGCTGGTTGCGCCCTTGGCGTTTGGCTTGATACAGCGCGCTGTCCGCGCGAATCACGGTGTCGGTCAACGGTTCGCCGGCCTGGTGAGCGGTGTAGCCGATCGAACAGGTCTGACCGGCCGGCACGCAGTGTTTGATGCGCTGCAGCACCGATTCGGCCTGGGCGGGGCTGGTGGCCGGCAACGCGACGATGAACTCCTCGCCGCCCCAGCGGGCGAGGACATCGTCACGGCGCAGCACGCTCTCGGTTTCGGCGGCGAACTGTTGCAGCAGGGCGTCGCCGGCGGTGTGTCCGCAGGTGTCGTTGTAGTGCTTGAAGTTGTCGAGGTCGATGACCGCCACGGTGAGCGGGTTGCCGTGGTGGCGCGCGTCGTCGACGAGGGCCGTGACCTGCTGGTCCCACGCCTGCCGGTTCCACAGGCCGGTGAGGGCGTCGGTGGAGGCGGACTGCTTGAGCGCGGCGTGCGCGGCCGCGAGGTGGGAGATGTCGCGCACCTCGATCTGCACGCTGGGGACACCGCCGTAGTTGACGGCGGTGGCGCTGAACTCGACGGTGATCTCCGAGCCGTCCGAGCGCCGCAGCGTGCCCCGCTGCCCGCGCAGCACCGGTCCGCCGGCGACGATCTCGGCCAGCATCGCCTGCGCGGCATCGCGCAGGCTCGGGTGCACCAGCTCGAGTCCCGGCGTCGATTCGATCGAGGTGCCGCACAACGTGTCTGCGGCCGGGTTGGCGTAGAGGATCCGCCCGCCCTCGTCGACGACGACCACAGACACCGGTGACTGCTCGATCAGCGCGCGCCACCGTTGCTCGGCCTGCGCGTGCGCAGCGCGGGCCACGGCGAGTTCGGTGACATCCGTCGACATGCCGCCCACGCCGACGACCTCGCCGTCCTCGCCGATCAACGGGAACTTCGTTGTCCGATAGGTGTGCAACGTGCCGTCGGGGTGCAGGACGTCCTCACTGAACACCTGCCACCGCCCGGTCGCCATGATCTCGAGGTCGCTGCGACGGAAGCGGTCGGCCACGCTGCGGTGGAAGAGGTCGTGGTCGGTGCGGCCGATCAGGCTGGCATTACGGGTGACGTGCTCCAGGGCCGGGTTCGCCATCAGGATCCGGCCTTCGCTGTCCTTGGCGTAGATGAGGACGTCGGCATGTTTGAGTACGCCTTCGAGCAAGCGCAACTGCCGCCGCAGCGCCGCAGCAGCGGCTCGCCGGGACTCGGCTTCCGCTGCGGCGTAACGGTTCCGGCGACGCAATTCGAGCATGGTCAGTACCTGGTCGGCCAGGGTCTGCAGGTGCCTTTGCGTGGTGCCGAACGGCGCCCGCGGCACGGAATCCATCACGCAGAGCGCCCCGAGGGCGACCCCGTCGGGGCTGACGATCGGCGCCGCGGCGAAAAACCGCACCGCCGGGTCCGCGGCGACCAGACCCGAATGCCCCACCCGGTCGTCGGCATGCACGTCGGCGACCCAGACGGGAGCTTTGGGCTCGCTCAGGTGAGCGCACAGGGAACGCTCCCGAGGGATCTCGGTGACTTCCACGCCGTAGCGGGACTTGACCCACTCCCGGTCGGCGTCGAGGAAACTCAATGTCGCCATCGGCGTCCCACACACGTGGGCGGCCAAGGCCGTCAGGTCATCGAAAGCGGCCTCGGCGGGGGTGTCGAGGATGTCGTAGGAACGCAGCGCGAAAAGACGGTCGTGCTCGGCGTCGGCGGGACGGACGGGCCCAACGCTGGAGGTCATCGACTGCCCTGTCTCCTTCCGGCACTGCGTTGCGCGGCCGCAGCCTGCGGGGCGCAGTCGGCTCAGCTTCCTTCGAGGATAAAGGAGTTCCCGGCACCGCTGAACACTTTGAGCGCGCCATCGACCGTCGGATCGATTCGGGCCGTCATATCGATTCGGGATCCTCGCGCAGCACGTCGGAAGTCTTCTGGGCGAGTTCGACCGCCGCGCGCGCCCACCGCGGTGTCGCGCCGGCCAGGCCGCACGCGGGCGTGACACCGATGCGGTCGCGCAGCACCGCGCGGGGGAAGCCGAGCCGGTCGGTGACCGCGGCGACCGCGGCGGCAATCTCGCCGACCGCGGGCCGCGGCGTGGTGTCGGTGGCGGCGATCGCGCCGAGCAGGACGGTACGGCCGGACTCGACGAACTCGCCGATCCCGTCGAGGTCGGCCGCCGACAGGGTGTGCACATCGACCGATATCGCGTCGATGGCACTGTCCCGCAGGGGTTTCCACGGAAGACCGGCCGCGCAGCAGTGCACCGCGAGGTCCGGTCCGACCACGGCGGCGCAGTCGTCGAGCACCGCGGTGACCGTCGACTCCTCCAACGCCGCGACCGGACTGAAACGGGTGACCCCGGAGAGGTTTCCCGCGACGGCGGCCGGCAGCGACGGCTCGTCGAACTGCACCACGACCCGGGTCTCGAGGCGGCGGGCGACCAGCGCGCAATGCCGGGCCACGCCCTCGGCCAGTGACATCGCGATGTCGCGGAACGCGCCGGCGTCGGTGATCGCACGGTGTCCGTTGCCGAGTTCGAGGTGCGCGGTCAGCGTGACCGGGCCGGGCGCCTGAACCTTGACCGCCCGGCCGCTGCCGCGCAGACCGGCCTTCTCCCAGGCCTCTTCCAGCGCGTCGAGGTCCTCGTCGAGCAGGCTGACCGCGCGCCGCATCGCCGAGCTGCGTCCCCCGGCGATCCGGTAACCCCGCGGCACGGTGTCGATGGGGATGTCGACCAGCAGCGCGCCGGCGCGACCGATCAGGTCGGCGCCGACCCCCCGGCTCGGCAGCTCCACGAGGTGGGGCAGCTGGTGCAGTTCACCGACGACCATCTCGGCGGCCTCGGACGGGGATGCACCGGGCCACGACCCGATGCCGGTCGCGGTGGCGAAGACACTCACGCGCCCGACGATATTCGACGCATTACAGTCGGGTCATGACGGCCCGCGGATACGCGTCGGCCCGCCACACGGGGTGGCGTCGATGGTGGCTGCCGGGGGTCGCGGCGATGCTGATGGTGGGGTGCAGCCACACCGTCGGCGGGGTCGCGTCACGGTCGGCCCCGCTGCCCGACGAGAACTCGCGCTCACCGGTCGACGTCGATGCTGTCCTGCTCGACCGCAGGCAGATGCAGGCCGTCACCGGAGCCGGGGAGGACCTGACCCCGATCCCCGGCATGGAGAGCAAGAGGCCGGTGGACATCGAACACCTCACGGGAAGGGTTCCCGCGCAATGCGGTTGGCTGGTCGCCGAGACGCAGGTCTTCGGCAGCGAGATCGAGGAGTTCCTCAAGACGACCTACCAGAGCCCGCCGGACGGCGCGTTGATCTCGCAGGCCGCCGCCGGGTACCGCGACGCCGAGACCGCCCGCCGCGCGTTCGGCGGGCTCGCCGCGGCGGTGCAACGGTGCGGGGACAGCGACGCGGGGCCGGCCATGGTGGGCCGGGTGACGACCACCACGGACGCGCTGCAGACCCGGCCCGGTGGGTGCGGCCGGGATTACCGGCTGAAGTCCGCGGTGCTGATCGAGGTCACGTTCTGCGCGTTTCCCGATTCGGTGCCCGAGACGGTGCTGGCCAACATCGCGGCCAACATTCCGGGCTAGCGCGCCGAACGGATCGTCGCCGAGCCGAGCACCTCGTCGCCGTCGGCATCGGGGCGGTACAGCACCAGCGTCTGTCCGGGCGCCACGCCGCGCAGCGGTGTGCGCAGGTTCACGGTGACGCCGTCGTCGGCGACGTGGGCGACGGCGTCGACGACTCCCCCGTGCGCGCGCACCTGCACCTGACATTCGAGCGGTCCGGTGGGTGCGACTCCGGAGGTGATCACCGGGGCGTCGCCGACCAGGGTGGTGACATCGAGGTCGGCAAGGTCGCCGACCCGTACGGTGCCGGTGTCGGCGTCGATTCCCGTGACGTAGCGCGGGCGTCCGTCGGGGCCCGGTCCGGCGATCCCGAGCCCCTTGCGCTGCCCGACGGTGAAGCCGTGCACGCCGTCGTGTTCGGCGAGCACGGTGCCGGCCGCGTCGACCACGGCGCCGCGCCGGACGCCGATCCGTGCCCCCAGGAATGCGCGGGTGTCCCCCGACGGGATGAAGCAGATGTCGTGGCTGTCGGCCTTCTCCGCGACGGCGAGTCCGCGGCGGGCGGCTTCGGCCCGGATCTCACTCTTCGGCGTGTCACCGATCGGGAACACCGCATGCCGCAGTTGTTCGGCGGTCAGCACCGCCAGGACGTAGGACTGGTCCTTGTCGTGGTCGACCGCGCGGCGCAGCCGACCGTCGGACAGCCGCGCGTAATGGCCGGTGGCCACGGCGTCGAAACCCAGGGCGAGGGCGCGGGCCGCCAGCGCCGAGAACTTGATCCGCTCGTTGCACCGCACACAGGGATTCGGGGTTTCGCCCCGGGCGTAGGACTCGACGAAGTCGTCGATCACGTCTTCTTTGAAGCGATCGGCGAAATCCCAGACGTAGAACGGGATCCCGAGGACATCGGCGACGCGGCGGGCATCGCCGGCGTCTTCCTTCGAGCAGCAGCCGCGTGATCCGGTGCGCAGGGTTCCCGGCGCCGAGGACAGCGCCAGGTGCACCCCGGTGACGTCGTGGCCGGCATCGACCATCCGGGCGGCGGCCACCGACGAATCGACGCCGCCGCTCATCGCGACGAGAACCTTCATGACCGCCCCACCGCCCAGCGGTCACCGGCGCTGGCCAGCGCGGCCTGGCGCGCCCGCTCGACCACGGCGGGCAGCACCGCGAGTGCGGCGTCGACATCGCCGTCGGTGCTGGTGTGCCCGAGCGACAGCCGCAGCGAACCGCGCGCGCTGGCCGACTCGGCGCCCATCGCGGTCAGCACATGGGAGGGCTGCGCCACCCCTGCCGTACATGCCGATCCTGTCGAGCACTCGATACCCTTGGCGTCCAACAACATCAGCAGCGAATCACCCTCGCAGCCGCGGAATGTGAAGTGTGCGTTGCCCGGCAATCGGCTCGGACCGAGGGCGCCGTTGACATACACGTCGTCGACGGAGGCGAGGACCCCGTCGATCAGACGGTCACGCAGGGCACGCACCCGCTCGGTGGTGGGCCCGATCGTCTGCACCGCGTCGCGGGCGGCCGCGGCCATCCCGACGACGCCGGCGACATCCTGTGTGCCTGAACGCACATCGCGCTCCTGGCCACCGCCGTGCAGCTGGGGTGTGCAGCCGACGTCGCGGCGCAGCAGCAGCGCACCCACACCGATCGGGCCGCCGAACTTGTGCGCGGTCACGCTCATCGCCGACAGGGCGCTGGTCGCGAAGTCCACCGGCAGCTGACCCACCGCCTGCACCGCGTCGCTGTGCATCGGGATCTCGAATTCGTTTGCCACATCGGCGAGTTCGGCGATCGGCATGACGGTCCCGACTTCGTTGTTGGCCCACATCACCGAGATCAGCGCGACGTCGGTGGGGTCGGCGAGCGCGGCGCGCAGTGACTCCGCACTGACCGCACCCACCTGGTCCACCGGCAGCCAGGTCACCTCGGCGCCCTCGTGGTCGACGAGCCACTGCACGGCGTCGAGGACGGCGTGGTGCTCGACAGGCGTGGTGACGATGCGACGCCGGCGAGGGTCGGCGTTGCGGCGGGCCCAGTAGATGCCCTTGATCGCGAGGTTGTCGCTCTCGGTCCCGCCGGCGGTGAAGATCACCTCGGACGGCCGCGCGCCGAGCAGGTGGGCCAGCGCTTCGCGGGATTCCTCGAGTCGGCGCCGAGCCGCGCGTCCGGATCCGTGCAATGACGCCGCGTTGCCGACCGTGCCCAGCACGGCAGTCATCGCCTCGATGGCGACGGGACGCATCGGGGTGGTGGCGGCATGGTCGAGATAGACCGGCGCGGGCGGGGACATAACCGTTTCAGGATAGCCGTCCGGAGCGGCCGGACCGCAGTCGCCGCAGCTCCCCCGCCGGTCAGGCCACCAGGGTGTGCCGGCTGCCCGGGGCCGCGGCGCGGATCGGCGCGGGCTCGCCGCCCCGCACCGCACGCTGGCAGCGGGCCGCGAGCTCGCGCCGGTCCGAGCCGGGCAGCTGCAAGGACTCCACGTGCACCCGCGCGACCGTGCGGCGGACCGAGACCACCCGCCGCAGCGAGGACCACAGCGTGTCATCGCCGATGTAGGCGGGCACCGTGGACAACTCGCCGTCGCGGTCGTGGTAGCTCAGCCGCAGCGGCTGCACCGCCCGTTGCGCGTCCACGGCGGCCTGGAACAGCGCCGGGCGGAAGTCGCCGTGGGCGCGACCGCACCAGGTGGTGCCCTCCGGGAACGCCACCACGGTGTGGCCGAGGCGCAGCCGGTGCGCCACGGTGTGCACGACCTCGGGCAGCCGGCGCAGGTTGGCCCGGTCGATCGGGATGACCTTCACCAGGCGTGCGACCGCGCCGAGCGCCGGCCAGCGCAGCATCTCCGCCTTGGCGACGAACGAGCCCGGCAGCACCGCCCCGACGACGAAGACGTCGACCCAGGACACGTGCCCGGCGACGACCAGCACGCCGGACACGTTGCGGATCGGCCCGCCGGACAGGGCGATCCGGATGCCGAGGCAGCGCAGCACGGCGCGGCAGTAGCGGCGCTGCCAGCGGCGGCGACCCGGCACCGGCACGGCCAGCAGCGGCATCAGGGGCAGCAGGAGCGTCAGCAGGGCACCACGGCACACCATGCGGGTGGCGGTGCGGACCGCGCGTCCCGGCGGCGGTCCGGGCACGCAGTCCTGCGCGCAGGTGGCCCGGGGCAGCCAGGCGTGTGCGGCGCTCACCGCTGGGCTCCGGTCAGGGCCGCCGCGGTCCCGGCGGACCGCAGCCGGCGCAGGTAGCGCAGGTCGGCCTGTCGTTTGTCGAGCAGGGCGGGCAGGTCCCCGACGCGGAAGACCGGGTCGTGTGCGGGCTCTCCGCAGACCTGTGCTCCCAGGCGCAGGTAGCCGCGCAGCAGCGGCGGTGTGACGACGCGGGGCGGTGGGGCGATGTCGTCGAGGCCGCGGCCTTCAAGGACGACGGGGCGGTGCGGACGGACGGTGTGGCAGCTCGGGGCGGCATGCCGCCGCCGGACGAAGTCGCGCACGCCGCGCAGTTGCTGCCCGGGGGCCAGATCACCGGTGGGGTCGTGCAGCGGCACTGAGACGCACCCCGCGACGTGGTCGTAGCCGCAGCGGTCCAGGTAGGCCAGGATCCCGGTCCACATCAGCAGGATGACTGCGCCGTTGCGGTGGTCGGCGCGTACGACGGCCCGGCCCATCTCGACCAGGGCCGGCCGCAGCGCATCGAGCCCCTCGACGTCGAACTCGGTGGCCATGTAGAGGCCGCCGGCGGCGATCGCGCCCGGTGGCGGCAGCATCCGGTAGCAGCCGACCAGTTCACCGGTCGCGTCGTCGCGGACCAGCAGGTGGTCGCAGAACTCGTCGAAGCGGTCAGCGTCGGTGTCGACGCCGCCGGGCAAGGTGCCGTCGGGCAGGGCGCAGCCGGGCAGCGTGTAGCCGGGCTCGGTGGAGAAGACCTCGTGGCGCAGGCGCTGGGCCACGGCGATGTCGTCGGTGTCGGTGCTCAGCAGCAGCGAATAGTGCGGTGCGGCTGTCTGTGGCGCGGGACTGTCGGATCGGATGAGGACAGAAGCGGTGCTCACGCTCTGCACGGTCGCGCAGCGGGGTCACCGCGCGCTGTCGGCGCAGTGACGTGTCCGTGAGCGTCAGGTGACGAGTTCCCCCGCCGTCTCGCGGGCAGACGCAAAATCGCCCAATCCCCGGAGGGAAAGGGCGACTTTGCGTCTGGTGGCGAAGAGTCGATCAGCCCTTGCGAGCCTTGACCGCCTCGGTCAGCTGCGGGGTCACCTTGAACAGGTCGCCCACGATGCCGAGGTCGGCGATCTCGAAGATCGGCGCCTCTTCGTCCTTGTTGACCGCGATGATCGTCTTGCTGGTCTGCATGCCGGCGCGGTGCTGGATCGCCCCGGAGATGCCCAGCGCGATGTACAGCTGCGGCGAGACCGTCTTACCGGTCTGACCCACCTGGAACTGGCCCGGGTAGTAGCCGGAGTCGACCGCGGCGCGCGAGGCACCGACGGCGCCGCCGAGCGAGTCGGCCAGCTCCTCGACGATCTTGAAGTTCTCCTCGCTGCCCACACCGCGGCCACCGGCGACGACCACGGTCGCCTCCGTCAGCTCGGGGCGGTCACCGGCGACGGCCGGCTCACGCGAGGTGATCTTGGTGGCGTTCTCGGCCTGAGCCGGCACCTCGACGCTGACGACCTCGCCGGCACCCTCGGCCGGTTCGGCGTCGATCGCGCCGGCGCGCACCGTGATGATCGGGGTGTCACCGACGGCCTCGGCCTCGACGGTGAAGGCACCACCGAAGATCGAGTGGATGCCCTTGCCGCCTTCCTTGACCTCGACGACGTCGGAGAGCAGGCCCGAGCCGATGCGCGCGGCCAACCGGCCCGCGATCTCCTTGCCGTCGGCGTTGGACGCCAGCAGCACCGCGGCCGGGGAGGCCGACTCGGCCAGCGAAGCCAGCACGTCGACGTAGGGGGTGATCAGGTAGTTCTCCGCGTCGTCGGACTCGGCGACGTAGATCTTGGCGGCACCGGCGGCCTTCAGCCCCTCGGTGAGCCCCTCGGCGGTGCCGGGCTTGCCGACCACGACAGCGGCCGGCTCGCCCAGGACGCGGGCGGCGGTGATCAGTTCTTGCGTGACTTTCTTGAGCGCACCATCAGCGTGCTCGACGAGCACGAGTACTTCAGCCATGGGAATGTCTCTCGTTTCTCAGGTAACGGAAGGGATCTGCTAGATGATCTTCTGAGCGACCAGGTACTCGGCGATCTTCGAGCCGCCGTCGCCTTCGTCGGTGACCTTCTCGCCCGCGGTCTTGGGCGGCTTCGGGGTCGAGGAGAGCACCTTCGAGCCGGCGTTCTCGACACCGACCTCGTCGGCCTCGACACCGATCTCGGCGAGCGTGAGCTTGGTGACTTCCTTCTTCTTGGCGGCCATGATGCCCTTGAAGGACGGGAAGCGCGGCTCGTTGATCTTCTCGTTGACGCTGACCACGGCCGGCAGCGACGCCTCGAGGGTGAACACGCCGTCATCGGTCTCGCGCTCGGCGACGACCTTGCCGTTCTCCACGGTCAGCTTGCGGACGTGGGTCAGCTGCGGCAGGCCCAGGTACTCGGCGATGATGGCCGGAACCGCGCCGCCGGTGCCGTCGGTGGCCTCGTTACCGGCGATGACGAGCTCGGTGCCCTCGATGGTGCCCAGGGCGCGGGCCAGCGCCCAGCCCGTCTGGACCATGTCGGAGCCGTGCATGCCCTCGTCGACCAGGTGTACCGCCTTGTCGGCGCCCATCGACAGCGCCTTGCGGATGGCCTCGGTGGCCCGCTCGGGACCGGCCGTCAGCACGGTGACCGTGCTGTCGCCGCCCTCGCGCTCCTTGATCAGCAGCGCTTCCTCGACGGCGCGCTCGTTGATCTCGTCGAGGACCGCGTCGGCGGCCTCGCGATCCAACGTGTAGTCGCCGTCGGACAGCTTGCGCTCGGACCAGGTGTCAGGGACCTGTTTGATCAGGACCACGATGTTCGTCATAGCTCTGGTTCGTCCTCCTCGAAGGGGCCGATGGGTCGGCCTGCCATACCACGCTTGAAGCAATCACCACCATGTTACTCGCTGGTAACTTGCGGCGGTTCGCCAGAACACCATAACTGGTCGCCGTCGGCTTTCTGTCAGCCCATAGACGAGCGAACTATTCGCCATCGGTCGGTTACGGGTTAGCCTGCCTTCCGATGAGCGCATCTGTTGCCAATGACTCCCGCGGAGATCAGCCTGCCGAGGCCCCTATGGCCCTGACCGGCGAACGGACCGTCCCCGGCATCCCCGAGGAGAACTACTGGTTCCGTCGCCACGAGGTGGTCTACCGGCGCCTGCTCGATCACTGCCGCGGTCGCGTCGTGCTGGAAGCCGGCTGCGGTGAAGGTTACGGAGCCGACCTCATCGCCGACGTCGCGCAGACGGTGATCGGCCTCGACTACGACGAGTCGGCGGTCGCCCACGTGCACGCCCGGTACCCCCGCGTCGACATGCGGCACGGCAACCTCGCGCAGTTGCCCCTCGACGACGCCTCGGTGGACGTCGTGGTCAACTTCCAGGTCATCGAACACCTCTGGGACCAAGGACAATTCGTCGCCGAATGCCGGCGGGTGCTGCGGCCGGGCGGCCTGCTGCTGATGTCGACCCCGAACCGCATCACGTTCTCCCCCGGCCGGGACACACCCGTCAACCCGTTCCACACGCGCGAACTCAACGCTGCCGAACTGACCGAGCTGCTGGAGTCGGCGGGGCTGCAGATGCAGTCGATGCTCGGGGTGTTCCACGGTGATCGCCTGGCACAGCTCGACGCGCGCCACGGCGGTTCGATCATCGACGCCCAGATCGCGCGCGCCCTTGCCGATGCGCCGTGGCCCGCCGATCTGCTCGCCGACATCGTCTCGGTGGACGTCGACGACTTCGACCTGGTGGAATCCGGCGGCCGGGACAGCCGCGACATTGATGACAGCCTCGACCTGGTAGCGATCGCGGTGCGACCGTGACGACCTCCGGTGACGACCCTGTCCCGGGACTTTTCACCCTCGTCCTGCACACCCACCTGCCCTGGCTGGCGCACCACGGCCGCTGGCCGGTCGGCGAGGAATGGCTCTACCAGTCCTGGGCCGCCTGCTACCTCCCGCTGACACGGGTGCTGCGGGCGCTCGCGGCCGAGGACCGCACCCGCCTGGTGACGCTGGGCATCACCCCGGTCGTCGCCGCCCAGCTCGACGACCCGTACTGCCTGCGCGGCATGCACCACTGGCTGGCCAACTGGCAGCTGCGTGCGCTCGAGGCCGCCACCACCCGAACCACGACGAACCCGTCCCCGGCGTCGGCGCCGGAAGCGTTGCGCCGCTTCGGCACTCGGGAACAAGGCGAGGCCGAGCGGGCGATGGCCGAGTTCGACGGCTGGTGGCGCCACGGCGGCAGCCCCGTGCTGCGGGAACTGATCGACGGCGACGTCATCGAGCTGCTCGGCGGGCCGCTGGCGCACCCGTTCCAGCCGCTGCTGAACCCGCGGTTGCGCGAGTTCGCCCTCCGGGAAGGGCTGGCCGACGCCGGGCAGCGCTTCGCCCGCACCCCCCGCGGTATCTGGGCACCCGAATGCGCGTATGCGCCCGGAATGGAGACCGACTACGCCGCCGCCGGCGTCGGCCATTTCATGGTCGACGGACCGTCGCTGCACGGCGACACCGCACTGGGCCGCCCGGTCGGCGACACCGACGTCATCGCGTTCGGGCGCGACCTGCAGGTCAGCTACCGGGTCTGGTCCCCCAAGTCGGGCTACCCCGGCCATCCCGCCTACCGCGACTTCCACACCTACGATCACGTCACAGGCCTCAAACCGGCGCGGGTGACCGGTCGTAACGTGCCGTCCGAGCAGAAGGCGCCCTACGACCCGCGGCGCGCCGACGCCGCCCTCGACCGGCACGTCGCCGACTTCGTCGCCACGGTGCGCAACCGGCTGCGCTCGGAGAGCGAACGGATCGGCCGGCCGGCGCACGTCGTCGCCGCGTTCGACACCGAACTGTTCGGCCACTGGTGGCACGAAGGCCCGGAGTGGCTGGGCCGCGTGCTGCGCGCACTGCCGGCCGCCGGGGTGCGCGTCGGCACGCTGTCGGACGCCGTGCACGGCGGCTACGTCGGGCACCCGGTCGAGTTGCCGCCCAGCTCATGGGGATCCGGCAAGGACTGGCAGGTGTGGGCCGGCGAGAAGGTGGCCGACCTCGTGCAGCTGAACAACGAAGTCGTCGACGCCGCACTGACATCGGTGGACAAGGCACTGGCCCAGGCGACCTCCCTCGGCGCACCCGCTCCGCGGGACTTCGTGGCCGACCAGATCCTGCGGGAGACGCTGCTGACAGTCTCCAGCGACTGGCCGTTCATGGTCAGCAAGGACTCGGCCGCCGAGTACGCCCGCTACCGGGCGCACCTGCACGCCCACGCCACCCGGGAGATCGCCGACGCGGCCGCCTCCGGGCGCCGTGACCAGGCGCAGCGGCTGGCGGCGGCCTGGAACCGCGCCGACGGACTGTTCGGCGCTCTGGACGCACGAAGGCTGCCTGCGGCATGAGACTCAAGATCCTGCTCGTCTCCTGGGAGTACCCGCCGGTGGTGATCGGCGGACTCGGTCGCCACGTGCATCACCTGGCCACCGAACTCGCCGCAGCCGGCCACGAGGTCGTGGTCCTCAGCCGCCGCCCCACGGCCACGGATCCGATGACGCATCCGACGAGCGACGAAGTCTGCGAAGGGGTTCGCGTCATCGCCGCGGCCGAGGATCCGCACGAGTTCACCTTCGGCACCGACATGATGGCCTGGACGCTGGCGATGGGCCATGCCATGGTGCGCGCGGGCCTCGGGCTGCGCGACTGGCGTCCCGACGTCGTGCACGCCCACGACTGGCTGGTGGCCCACCCCGCGGTCACCCTGGCCGAGTTCTTCGACGTGCCACTGGTATCCACCATTCACGCCACCGAGGCCGGTCGGCACTCCGGCTGGGTGTCGGGACCGGTCAGCCGGCAGGTGCACGCGCTGGAGTCCTGGCTGATCCGCGACTCCGATTCGCTGATCACCTGCTCGGCGTCCATGCGCGACGAGATCACCACCCTGTTCGGGCCCGAACTGTCGGAGATCTCGGTGATCCGCAACGGAATCGACGTCCACGGGTGGCCGTTCGCGCGCCGGCGCGCACACAGTGGCCCGCCGGAACTGCTGTATTTCGGCCGCCTCGAATACGAGAAGGGTGTGCACGACGCGATCGCGGCACTCCCCCGGATCCGCCGCGCCCACCCCGGCACCACTCTGACCGTGGCCGGCGACGGCACCCAACTGAACTTCCTGCGCGAACAGGCACGCAAACACCGCGTCCTCAAGGCGACGAATTTCATTGGACGCCTAGAACATTCAGAACTGCTCGAGCTGCTGCACCGCGCCGACGCGGCGGTGCTGCCGTCGCTCTACGAACCGTTCGGCATCGTCGCACTGGAAGCCGCGGCGACGGGCCTGCCGTTGGTGACCTCGTCGGCGGGCGGCCTCGGCGAAGCGGTCATCGACGGCGTGACCGGACTGTCGCACGCCCCCGGAGACGTGGCGGGACTCGTCGCGGCGGTCCGTGCGGTCCTCGACGCGCCGGCGGCCGCGCAGCAGCGCGCCGTCACGGCGCGCGAACGTCTCACCGCCGAATTCTCTTGGCGCACAGTGGCCGCCGAGACCGCTCAGGTCTACCTGGCCGCCAAACGCGCCGAACGCCGGCCGCAGCCCCGCCGGCCCATCGCCGAGCGGCCGCTCCCCGGCCGCTGAGAAAACCTCGGCCGGCTTTGTCAGCGCCGGGTGAAATGGAGCGCTTCCTCACCGGCCTCGTCCCTCGGCCGGCTTCGTCAGCGCTGAAACGTACGCAGCGCTTCCTCACCGGCCTCGTCCCTCGGCCGGCTTCGTCAGCGCTGAAACGTACGGAGCGCTTCCTCACCGGCCTCGTCCCTCGGCCGGCTTCGTCAGCGCCGGGTGAAATGGAGCGCTTCCTCACCGGCCTCGTCCCTCGGCCGGCTTCGTCAGCGCTCGGCTTTCTTCCGTTCGATGTCCGCCAACGCCGCCGCCAACTCGGCACGCTGTGCCGCCGACGTCTCCCACGCGTCCTTGCGGTTCTTCACCACCTTGGCCGGTGCACCGACGGCGATCGAGTAGTCCGGGATCTCACCGCGCACCACGGCGTGGGAGCCCAGCACACAGCCGCGGCCGATCGAGGTGTTCCGCAGCACGCTGACCTTCACGCCCACCCAGGTGTCGGGGCCGATGCGCACCGGCCCCTTAACGATGCCCTGGTCCTTGATCGGCAGCTCGATGCTGTCCATCTTGTGGTCGAAGTCGCAGATGTAGCACCAGTCGGCCATCAGCACAGAGTCACCGAGCTCGATGTCGAGGTAGGTGTTGATGACGTTGTCCCGGCCCAGCACCACCTTGTCGCCGATACGCAACGACCCCTCGTGGCAGCGGATCGTGTTCTTGTCACCGATGTGCACCCACCGGCCGATTTCCATCTGGGACAGCTCCGGTGTGGCCTGGATCTCGACGTCCTTGCCGAGGAACACCATGCCGCGGGTGATGATGTGCGGGTTGGCGAGCTTGAACTTGAGCAGCCGCCAGTAACGGACCAGGTACCACGGTGTGAAAGCCCGGTTCTTCACGACCCATTTCAGCGAGTCGGTGGTGATGAACTTGGCTTGCCGCGGGTCGCGCAGACGCGAGCCCCGCCAACGCTTGTGCAGCGGCGCTCCCCACATCGTCGTCATGGCCGCAAAGCCTACGCGAGGGCGGGCACCCCGAGCGGTTACCCTCACGTGGGCTCGATAACGACGCGGACGAGCCGCGTCGAGGACGTGAGAAGGGATCCCGTGCTCCGGCGAATCTTCGTGGTGGCGGCGGCGACGCTGGTCACCGCAACCGTCGCCAGTTGCGGTACGACCGACTCGTGGGTCGATGCCAGACCCGCCGACGGGTGGTCCGCCCAGTACGCCGACGCCGCCAACAGCAGCCACGCGCCAGTGGAGGGCGCCGAACGGTTGCGCCTGGAGTGGACGCGGTCGGTGAAGGGCGAGTTGGCTGCGCAGGCCGCGACCGGCTCCGGTAACTATCTGGCGCTCAACGGCCAGACCGAGGCGGGCTGCTCGCTGATGGTGTGGGAGATCGACAACCGGGCGCGCCAGCGCTGGTGCACTCGATTGTGGCAGGGCGGCGGGCTGTCGAGCCCGTTGTTCGACGGGTTCGACAACCTCTACATCGGCCAGCCCGGCGCGGTGCTGTCGTTCCCGTCGACCCAGTGGATCCGGTGGCGCAAGCCGGTGATCGGCATGCCCACCACGATGCGCATCCTCGATCCCGGACATCTGCTGGTCGTCACCCATCTCGGCCAGGTGCTGGTGTTCGACACGCACCGCGGCACGGTGGTCGGCACCGCGCTGGACCTGGTGGCCGGCGTGGACCCGACCGACTCCGAGCGCGGCCTCGGTGACTGCCAGGCGGCCCGGCCCGGGTGCCCGATCTCGGCGGCGCCCGCGTTCTCCGAGGCATCACGGACGGTCGTGGTGCCGCTGTGGGAACCCGGTGCCGACGAGCCCGTGCTGGTCGGCCTGCGCTACCGGCCCGGGCAGAGCCCGCTGCTGGCCCGGGAGTGGACCAGCGACGCGGTCGGCGGCGGCCCGCTGGGCAGCCCGGTGCTGTCCGGCGACGGCGACACGATCTACGTCAACGGCCGCGATGACCGGCTCTGGGCGCTGAACGTCGAGGACGGCAGCGCGAAATGGTCGGCGGCGTTGGACTACCTGGCCCAGACGCCGCCGTCCGTGCGTCCCGACGGTCTGATCGTGGCGGGCGGCGGGCCGGGTGCGCAGCTGACCGCGCTGCGCGACAACGGCGACGGAGCCGAGGTGGTGTGGAAGCACGACGACGTGGAACCGCTGACCACCACCAGCATCGCCGGTGCGGGATACGTCGTGGTCCGCGACGGTGACGGGATGGCGCTGGCCACTGTGGGTCTCGGCGACGGCCACATCGTCGACACCCATCCGCTGCCCAACGCCGCCGGCTGGCCGGTCGGCGTATCGGTGGCCCACGACGGGCGGGTGGTCACCGCGACGAGCGACGGGCGGGTCTTCGGCTTCGCGCCGGCCTGACGGGCGGGATCGTTTTACTCATCCGTCACATGTCGGCAATTTCGGCCTAGCGCTCCGTTGGCAGCATGCACAATCGAAAAGCTAATTTGTATGACAGCCGAACAAAGGGTGGGGTGTGACGGAGTTCCTGAGCACAGTCAATGGTCTGGTGTGGCACGAATCGCTGGTGTACCTCTGTCTGGGCGCCGGCATCTACTTCTCCATCAGATCGCGCTTCGTCCAGATCCGGCAGGTGCCGGAGATGGTGCGCCTGATGCTGCGCGGCGAGAAATCGCCCTCTGGCGTGTCCAGCTTCCAGGCGCTGACCATGTCGCTGGCCGGACGGGTCGGGACCGGCAACATCGCCGGCGTGGCCACCGCCATCGCGTTCGGCGGGCCGGGCGCCATGTTCTGGATGTGGACGGTTGCCTTCCTCGGCGCCTCGACGTCCTATGTGGAGTGCACCCTGGGCCAGATCTACAAGGACCGCGACAAACTCACCGGTGAGTACCGGGGCGGACCCGCCTACTACCTGACCACAGCGTTGTCGCACACGGCGGCCGCCGGCGCGATGAAGGTGTACGGCTTCGTGTTCGCCGCGGTCACGATGCTGGCGATGGGTCTCCTGCTACCCGGTGTGCAATCCAACTCGATGGCGTCGGCGATGAGCTCCGCGTGGGGCTTCTCGAAGTGGTGGGTGGCCGTCGGCATCGTGATCGTGCTGGCATTCGTGATCATCGGCGGCGTGAAGCGGATCGCCACCTTCGCGTCGATCGTGGTGCCGTTCATGGCCGTGGTCTACATCGCGCTGGCACTCGTCGTCGTGTTGATGAACGCCTCGGAGGTCCCGGCGATCCTGTCGCTGATCTTCTCCAGCGCCTTCGGTGTCGACTCGGCGTTCGGCGCCATCATCGGCCTGGCGGTGATGTGGGGAGTCAAACGCGGCATCTACTCGAACGAGGCGGGTCAGGGCACCGGCCCGCACGCCGCGGCGGCGGCCGAGGTGTCCCATCCCGCCAAGCAGGGTCTCGTGCAGGCGTTCGCGGTCTACGTCGACACCTTGTTCGTCTGTTCGGCGACCGGCTTCCTGATCCTGTCCACCGGCGCCTACCGGGTGTTCGAGGGTGAGAGCGCCGACGGCGCGGTGATCGCCGAGGGCGGCAGCATCCTGCGCGCGGACGCCGAGGTGGGTCCGGAGTTCGCGCAGGTCGGTTTTGACACGCTGTGGAGCGGAGCGGGCTCCAGCTTCATCGCGATCTCGCTGGCGTTCTTCTGCCTGACCACGATCATCGCCTACTACTACATGGCCGAGACGAACCTGCGTTTCCTGCTGGGCCGAGCCGCCACCATCGAGATCCCGGGGATCCGCAGCACGGTCGGCGCCACGTCCACGATGCTGCTGCAGGCCTTGATTCTGGTGGCGGTCACCATCGGGGCCGTCTCGACCGCCTCGGAAGCCTGGACTCTCGGCGACATCGGCGTGGGCCTGATGGCCTGGCTGAACATCATCGGCATCCTGATCCTGCAGCAACCCGCCTACAAGGCGCTGTGGGATTACGAGAGGCAGAAGAAGCAGGGACTGGACCCGACGTTCGACCCGGTGGCGCTCGACATCAAGAACGCCACGTTCTGGGAGAACTACGACCCGGTCACGGGTAGGGACAAGGCGCCGACCCCCACTGCGTGACCGCCGGCGTCACGCCAGCAGCGCAGCGATCTCCGAGCGCGGCACCCGCGCCTGTAGCGCGCCGCCGGCTCCGGCCATCACCTCGCCCTGACCGAAGAAGAAGATGACCTCGTCGTCGGTCAGCGCGAACTCCTGGTACTTGGCCGGATCCAGTCCGTCGGCGGGTGCGATCGGCGAATCCACGCCGAGTTGCCGCGACACCTCCGTCTGCACGATCGGGAAGATCACGTCCAGGGGCTTGGCGCCCGGCTTGAACAGCGTGTCGAAGGTGATCGGAGCGTCCTTGGCGAGGTCCCAGTTGAAGGCCTTGTACCAGGTCTGCGGGTGTGCGCCGCCGACGTTCTCGTACACCTCGAAGACGACGCTGCGGGTGCCTGCGTCCTCGGGGCCGCTGCGGTAGCCGGTTCCGCGCCCGTCGAGCACGTAGGGCAGATTCCACGAGGTGGGCATCCCGGCGACGTTGACGAAGCCGTCGCGGGTCTGGGTCAGATAGGCGGCCAGCGCCTGCTGGTCCGGGTAGTCGACGGGGAAGGTGAAGTCCACGCGGTAGGTCGGTGCCTCCATGTGCACCCGGCACATCTGATCGGCGTCCACGACGCCGCCCAACTCCGGGCACGCAGGCTGGGCCGCGGCGGCCGGCGCGGCCATCCACCCCGCGGCGATGCCGGCGGCCACCGCTGCAGTGGCGAGAATGCGCATCGATGTCCTCACGATCCGGCGCCTTCTCCGACTGCGGCGCACTTGAGGTCAGGGTACGGCAGCACTCAACGTGACGGACGACATATGAATGCTGTTGCCCGACTTGCGGCTTTGGTACCCAGCCGGGTGATGACGACCGACGCCCGTTCCGGACCGCGCAGGCGCAGACGTGGCCGCAGCGCGTCGGGGTCGACGTCGACGCCGCGCACGAGAATCTCCACGGCCCCCACCCGCCGGGCCGAAAGGGCCTGTCGGAGGTGGCGTTCGTGCATCGGCACCTGCTCGAGCACCTCGAAACCGCGCACGCCCTCGGGCAGTTGGTCGCCGGACAGGTAGGCGATGTCCGGGTCGATCTGCCACAGGCCGTGGCGCGCACCGTAATGACGGACCAGGCCCGCGCGCACCACCGCGCCGTCCGGGTCGACCAGCCATCGACCGGCGGGCGCTACGCCGCAGTCGTCTGGTTCGGTGTCGGTGATCTGCTCGCCGCTGTCGAGCAACGTGGCACGCCGCCGCACTCCGGCCCCACCCAGAGCGCGCGACCACAGGCAGGCTTCCCGCACGCTGCCGCCCAGCGACGTCACCTCCACCTCTCCGTCGAAGCCCATGGCCTCCACGGCGGTGAAATCGATTCCGGGCGCGCACTTGACGACGTGGTCGCGTCGGCTCAGCACCGCCAGCAGATCGTCGAGCGGGGGGACGTAGGCGCGCGGATCGAAACGCCGCCCCGCGGAGTCCCTCCGCGCCGGGTCGACGACCATCACCGCGTCGGCGGTGACCGGGCGCAGTGCGTCGGCGCGGCACAGCCCGGTCCCGGGTCCCAGGTTGTGGCGGGCCATCGCCAGCCGCACGGCGTCCACGTCGGACCCGACCACGGTTCGCGCCGAATTGCGCAGCGCGGCAAGCTCGGTGCCGATCGAGCAGGTGGCGTCGTGCACGGTTCTGCCCGTCAGGCGACGGGCGCGGTGCGCGGCGACGGCAGCGGCGGTCGCCTGCTGCAGCGCCGCGTCGGTGAACAGCCAGTCCGCGGCGTCGGGCAGTTTCGCCACGGCGCGCCGGCGCAGCGTGACGGTCTCGACCAGAATGCCCACGCGGTCTCCGAAAACCTTTCGCAGCGAGGCGATGTCGGAGATCAGCGTGGCCCTGCTCAGGGTGTGACCGGCGACCTGCCCGAGCGCCTCACGGCCCTCGTCGCTGCCCAGGTAGCGCACATCGTCGAGGGTGAACTCTACGACGGTTTGACCCCGGTGATCATGACGTTGTAGAACCAGCCCTTCGGAACCACGCGGCGCCAGACGTTGGCGTCGACCCACGACAGCGTGGTCCAGCTGTTGAACGCGAATTTCGCCCAGCCCCAGCCCAATCGGCCGGGAGGCACGGCGGCCTCGAAGGTGCGGACCGGCCAGCCGAGCATCGCCGCGGTGAATTCCTCGCTGGCGGTGCGGACATCGACAGCGCCGGCGTTGGTGGCCATCCGCTCGAGGTCGGCCGGGTCGAAGGTGTGCAGGTCCACGACGGCCTCGAGAGCCGCTGCGCGCGAGGACTCGTCGAGTTCGGCCTGCGGGCGGCGCCAGTCGGCCAGCATCGGCAGCTTGGTGACGTTGGTGGCGATGCGCCACGTCAGGGTCGACAGCTCGCGGGCGTACCGGTTGCCGACGGTGGTCGGCTCGCCGGCGAACACGAACCGTCCGCCCGGCTTGAGCACCCGCACCACCTCGCGCAGCGACAGCTCCACGTCGGGGATGTGGTGCAGCACGGCGTGGCCGACCACGAGGTCGAAGGTGTTGTCGTCGTACGGGATTCCCTCCGCATCGGCCACCCGGCCGTCGACGTCGAGGCCCAGCGACTGCCCGTTGCGGGTGGCGACCTTGACCATGCCCGGGGACAGGTCGGTCACCGAGCCGCGCCGGGCCACGCCGGCCTGGATGAGGTTGAGAAGGAAGAAGCCGGTGCCGCAGCCGAGCTCGAGGGCACGGTCGTAGGGCAGCTCGCGCTGCACGGACTCAGGCACCGCCGCGTCGAACCGGCCGCGCGCGTAGTCCACACACCTCTGGTCGTAGGAGATCGACCACTTGTCGTCGTAGGTCTCGGCTTCCCAGTCGTGGTACAGCACCTGGGCCAGCTTCGAGTCGTGCATCGCGGCCTCGACCTGTTCCTGGGTGGCGTGAGGCTGCGGAGCCGGGACGGCGACATCAGGGTGGGCGCCGGTTTCCTTCGTTTCCGTCATGAAGGGCAGCCTAACGCCCAGCGCGGGGGTGTCCGTCGGCGAGCACGTCATCAGTCAGAAACGCCGCTTTCGCAGCGGCCAGGACGGGCTGTGGATACTCCAGCAGGCGCCCTGCCCAGGCCACCGCGGCGTCGTAGACGGTGTCCGGCGCCACCAGCTCGTCGACCAGCCCGAGGGTCAGGGCTTCGCGCGCGTCGACGAATCGTCCGCTGAACACCAGGTCCTTGGCCTTGCTGCGCCCGATGGTCTCGGCCAGTCGCCGGCTACCGGTGTCGGCGGGGGTGCGCCCGGCCAGGATCTCCGTCGCCCCGAACCGGACGTTGTCGCCGCTGACCCGCCAGTCCGCAGCGAGGGCCAACGTCAGGCCCGCGCCCAGGGCGTAGCCGGTGATGGCCGCCACCGTCGGCTTGGACAGCGCGGTCAGGGCCTCGAAGGCGCGGGTGCGGACGTCGGCGGCGACCGCGGTCTCCTCGGCGTTAAATGTCTGCAGTTCGGGCATGTCGTCGCCGGCGGAGAAGATCTCGTGGCCGCCGAAGACGACCACCGCGGCGATGTCGTCGCGCGTCTCGAGTTCGGCGACGGCCTCGGTGATCTCGCGGTACACCTGCCGGGTGAGGGCGTTGGTGGGTGGCCGGGACAGCAGCAGCGTCGCGAGACCTGCGGGGAGGTCCCCCGATGCGGGCACCACGCTGACGAACTCGCTCACGCGAGCGGCACCCCGTCGGTGTAACCCTGGGGTGCGCGGCGGTTGCGCGCCTCGTTGTAGCGGTCGCTGTTGAAGAACTCGATCTCCCAGTTGCCGCCGTCCTCGGCGGCCAGCGACGGTTCGATCGCGACGATCTTGCGCTCCACGGCGAGCACCTCGGCGACGGTCCGGCCGTTGAGCGCGTCGAGCTGGGTCCAGGTCGGCGGCAGCAGGAAACTGCGCCCCTCGGCGAAGTCGTCCAGCGCTGCCTGCGGGGTGACCCAGTCGGCTTTGTCGGTCTCGGTGTTGTCGCCGTCGGCGCGCTGTCCCTTGGGCAGTGCGCCGACGAAGAAGTAGGTGTCGTACCGGCGGGTGCGCTCCTCCTTCGGGGTCACCCAGTTGGCCCATGGCCGCAGCAGGTCCGCGCGCAGCACGAGCTTCTCCGAGCGCAGGAACTCGCCGAAGGACAGCGATTTGTTCTCCAGGGCCGCGCGTTGCTCGCGATAGACCGAGGCGTCGTCGACGAGCAGGTCGGGATCGTCGGCCGCCCCGGCGAACAGCACACCGGATTCCTCGAAGGTCTCGCGGGCCGCGGCGCAGACCAGGGCTTCGGCCAGTTCGGCGTCGACGCCGAAGCGCTCCGCCCACCAGTACCGGTCAGGTCCGTGCCACACCACGTCGGCGTTGCGGTCCCGGTCGTCGACGCCGCCGCCGGGGAACACCATCACGCCGGCCACGAAGTCCATCGCCGAGTGCCGACGCATCAGGAACACCTCGAGGCCGTCAGCCGAGCCGGTGGTCTCGTCGCGAATGAGCATCACGGTCGCGGCGGGCCGCGGAACGAGCGGGGCGGCGGGCCGCGGAACGAGCGGGGCGGGTGGTTCGGTCATATCGGCTCCTCCGGCCATCAGGCCCGTCGTCTGTGTGCCGCGCGAGTGCGGGTGCGGCGCGCGAAGTAGCGGCCGTCGATGAAGTCCAGCGCGATGGACTGCCCGAAGGCCTGGGAGAGGTTCTCCGCGGTCAGCACGTCGCTGAGCAGGCCGGCGGCGACGACCCCGCCCTCGGACAGGATCATGCAGTGGGAGAAACCCGGGGGGATCTCCTCGACGTGGTGGGTCACCAGCACCATCGCCGGAGCGTCGGGGTCGTCGGCGAGGTCGGTCAGCCTAGCCACCAGTTCCTCCCGGCCGCCGAGGTCCAGCCCGGCCGCGGGTTCGTCGAGCAGCAGGAGTTCCGGGTCGGTCATCAGTGCACGGGCGATCGCGACGCGCTTGCGTTCCCCCTCCGAGAGGGTTCCGAACGTGCGGTCGGCCAGGTGCTCGGCCCCGACGCTCTCGAGCATGTCCAGCGCGCGGTGGTAATCCATCTCCTCGTAGCGTTCCCGCCAGCGGCCCAGCACCGAGTAACCCGCGGAGACGACCACGTCACGCACGATCTCGTCGTCGGGGACACGTTGCGACAGCGCCGCGCTGCTCAGCCCGATGCGGGCGCGCAGCTCCGACATGTCCACCCGGCCCAGCCGCTCCCCCAGCACCCAGGCGGTGCCGGAGGACGGGTGCTCCGTGGCCGCGGCGATGCGCAGCAACGACGTCTTGCCCGCGCCGTTGGGACCGAGGATGACCCACCGCTCGTCGAGTTCCACCGACCACGTCACGGGACCGACCAAGAGCCGGCCGTTACGGCGCAGCGTGACGTTGGCGAAGTCGATCAGCAGGTCGGGGTCGCTGGTCTCCACCTCTTCTTCAGACCTGTCGACTGCCATTCGGCCATCGTAGCCAGCACCCTGTGCGCGGGCGGTCGCAGCGCCCGCTCTCGGACGCGCGGGGATTTTCGTCCGGCCTGACAGTCGTCAGCTGGGTATCGAGTGGGGATCGAACAGCTCCCTCGGGGGCCGCGAGACCGGATTGCGCCGAAGCGAACGTCAGGCGTGGTCGGGGAAGTGCATGCGGATGGCGTCGAGTTCGCTGCGGATGCGCCGCGCATCGGGATGGAGTTCGTGGCTCGTGCCATCCATCGTCGGCAGGTAATAGAGGTCGGCCAGGCGCTGCGCCAGCCGAGATATCCAGTTGCTCATGAAGTCCATGCTCGGCTCGGATTGGCTTGCCATTCAATAGCCAGTCGGCGGATACTGGCCCCAATGACTGGCGTAAAGATCCATCACTCGCTCGATGTGGACCTCGTGGCGCGCGAGCTCGGCAACTGGCGGACGTCCAGTCGCACCGGTCCGGCATACCACGGCCTGGCCGATGCCATCCGGCTGCTCATAGTCGACGGCCGGCTGCCAGTGGGAGCGCAGCTGCCCAGCGAGCGGATGCTGGCCGAAGCGCTGCACGTCTCCCGCACCACCGTCACCTCGGCCTACACCCAGCTGCGTGACGACGGCTTCCTCATCGCCCGGCGCGGCGCCCGCAGCACCATCGCGTTGCCGACCGGCCCCGCTGTCACGTCCCCGCTGCCTGCTCCCCCGACCGCCGGCCTGGCCGCCGCCGCGCTGGCGGCGCCGGCACCGGCAGTGCTGGCCGCCTACGCCGAAGCGGCCCGGGAGGTGGCGCCGTATCTGCAGACCATGGGCCACGAACTGGTCGGCGTGGCACCACTGCGCGAAGCCGTGGCCGAGAAGTACTGCCGGCGCGGTCTACCCACCGAGCCCGACCAGATCATGGTGACCACCGGCGCCCTGCACGCGATCGGGCTGATCCTCAAGACCTACACCCAGCCGGGCGACCGCGTGCTGGTCGAGCAGCCGACCTACCACGGGGCGCTGACGGCGATCGCCGCCTCCGGCGCGCAGGCGGTGCCGGTCCCGATGGTCGACGACGGCTGGGACCTCGACGCGATGCAGCACGTCATCACGCAACTGGACCCTCAACTGGCCTATCTGGTCCTCGACAACCACAACCCGACGGGGCACACCCTGGCCGGCGACGACCGGGTCCGCCTCGGGCGGATGATCGCGGACACCCGGATGCGGACCATCGTGGACGAGACCATCGGTGACATCTGGCTGGACGCACCTCCGCCCCGCCCACTGGCCGCCGAGTTGACCTCGCATCGCGACCTGGTCCTCACCGTCGGGTCGATGTCGAAGTCCTTCTGGGGCGGCCTGCGCGTGGGCTGGATTCGCGCCGAGCGCAACACCATCGCTACCGTGGCGGCCCTGCGCCCGACAGTCGACATGGGGACCGCAATTCTCGAGCAGCTCGCGGCCGCGAAGCTGTTGGCGATGGCCGACGACGTGCTGCCCGAGCGGCGGGAGATGTTGCGCCGCAGGCGGGCTCATCTGCTCCGGCTGCTGGCCGAACAGCTGCCCGAGTGGCAGCCCGGCTCGGGGACCGGAGGTCTGTCGTTGTGGGTCCGGTTGCCGGCCCCGATGAGCACCGCGCTGTCGGCGGCGGCATCACGCATCGGCCTCGAGTTGCCCGCCGGGCCGCGCTTCGGTGTCAACGGCACGTTGGAGCGGTTCGTGCGGCTGCCGTACGCCCTGCCGGAAGAGCAGCTCGACGAGGCCGTCGCGCTGCTGGCCAAAGCGTGGCGCAGTGTCACGGGCGCGGCACCGCCGGAGCCCGTCACCGTGGTGGTGTGAGCGTCGTCAGTCGGGGATGTCGACTCGGCGGACGACTCCGTCGAGCGCGTCGGCGGCCTCGATCTCGCCGCGGGTGACACCGAGGATGAACAGCACGGTGTCCAGATACGGATGACTCAACGACGCGTCGGCGACCTCACGGAGTGCCGGCTTGGCGTTGAACGCCACACCGAGACCGGCTGCTGACAGCATGTCGATGTCGTTGGCGCCGTCACCGACGGCCACCGTCTGCTCCATCGGGACCCCGGCCTGCTGGGCGAAGTCGCGCAGCGCCTTGGCTTTTCCAGGACGGTCGACCACGTCGCCGACAACCCGGCCGGTCAGCTTGCCGTCGACCACCTCGAGTTCGTTGGCGGCGACGAAGTCCATCATCAGTTCGTGCGCGAGAGGCTCGATCACCTGGCGGAATCCCCCGGAGACGATGCCGCAGTGGTACCCGAGACGGCGCAGGGTGCGCAGGGTGGTGCGCGCTCCCGGAGTCAGTTCGATCTGCTCGGCGACGCGGTCGAGCACCTCGGCGGGAAGCCCGGCCAGGGTGGCGACGCGCCGGTGGAGTGACTCGGCGAAGTCGAGCTCGCCGCGCATCGCAGCCTCGGTCACCTCGGCGACGGCGGCTTCGGCGCCGGCGTGCGCGGCCAGCATCTCGATGACCTCGCCCTGGATCAGGGTCGAGTCGACGTCGAACACGATCAGGCGCTTGGCGCGCCGGGACAGGCTGTAGTCCTCGACCGCGATGTCGACGCTCTGCTCGACCGCGACCCGCGCGAGCACCCGCTGCAGTTCAGGGAACCCGCCGGGCGGCACCGACACCCGCAGCTCCAGGCCGGTGACTGGATAGTCCGACACCCCGCGGATGAAGTCGATGTTCACACCCAGGACCGCGGCCTCGCGCGCCACCACGCCGAACGCACCGGCGGTGATCGGCCGCCCCAGCACCACGATCGTGTGGGTGGACGGACTGGTCATCACGGGCAGCCCGTCGCTGCCCTCGATGCTGACCTCCAGGCCCACACCGTGGATGGCGTCGCGGACCTCGTTGTGCAGCGTCGTTCCCGCGGTGGCCTCGGCCGGGACTGCCACGAGGACACCCAGCGTGAGCCGCCCGCGGATGACGACCTGTTCGACGTTGAGCAGTTCGACGCCGTGCCGCGACAGCACCTCGAACAGCGCCGACGTGACGCCCGGCTGATCACGGCCAGTGACCGTGATCAGCAGGGACGACCGGTTGCGAGCGGAGTTGCTGTCAGCCGACGCTTCGGATGCGCTCACCGTAGACGGGTCAGGTGCGGACGTTTTCGTGGTCGAGCCGTGTCACGTCGCCGTCCTCGGGCCCGTGGGACCGACCGACATGGGCTTCGCGGCGCATCCGCTCGATCATGTGCGGATAGTGCAGCTCGAACGCCGGCCGCTCCGAGCGGATGCGAGGCAGCTCGTAGAAGTTGTGCCGCGGGGGCGGGCAGCTGGTCGCCCACTCCAGCGAGTTGCCGTAGCCCCACGGATCGTCCACGGTCACCGGCTCGCCGTAACGCCAGCTCTTGAACACGTTCCAGATGAACGGCAGCGTCGACAGACCCAGGATGAACGCACCCACGGTGGAGAAGATGTTCAGGGTCGTGAAGCCGTCGCTCTCCAGGTAGTCCGCGTAGCGGCGCGGCATGCCCTCGTCGCCCAGCCAGTGCTGGACCAGGAAGGTCGCGTGGAAGCCGATGAACGTCAGCCAGAAGTGCAGCTTGCCCAGGCGCTCGTCGAGCATCCGGCCCACCATCTTCGGGAACCAGAAGTAGATGCCGGCGTAAGTGGCGAACACGATGGTGCCGAACAGCACGTAGTGGAAGTGCGCGATGACGAAGTAGCTGTCCGTCACGTGGAAGTCCAGCGGCGGGCTGGCCAGCAGCACACCCGACAGACCACCGAGGAGGAACGTCGCCAGGAAGCCGACCGAGAACAGCATCGGTGTCTCGAAGGTCAACTGCCCCTTCCACATCGTGCCGATCCAGTTGAAGAACTTGATACCGGTCGGCACCGCGATCAGGAAGGTCATGAAACTGAAGAACGGCAGCAGGACCGCACCGCTGGCGTACATGTGGTGCGCCCACACCGCGATGGACAGCGCGGCGATACCGAGTGTGGCGTAGATCAGGGTGGTGTAGCCGAAGATCGGCTTGCGGCTGAACACCGGGAAGATCTCGCTGACGATGCCGAAGAACGGTAGCGCGATGATGTACACCTCGGGGTGACCGAAGAACCAGAACAGATGCTGCCAGAGCAACACACCGCCGTTGGCCGGGTCGTACACGTGCGCGCCGAGGTGTCGGTCGGCAGCCAGGCCGAACAGCGCCGCGGTCAGGATCGGGAAGGCGATCAGCACCAGGATCGAGGTGACCAGGATGTTCCAGGTGAAGATCGGCATCCGGAACATGGTCATGCCGGGGGCGCGCATGCACACCACGGTGGTGATCATGTTGACAGCGCCGAGGATGGTGCCCAGACCGGCGACGGCCAGGCCCATGATCCACAGGTCTCCGCCGGCGCCCGGGGAGTGCACTGCGTTGCTCAGCGGGGCATAACCCGTCCAGCCGAAGTCCGCCGCACCACCGGGGGTGATGAAGCCGGACATGGTGATCAGGGCGCCGAAGAGGAACAGCCAGTAGGAGAAGGCGTTCAGGCGCGGGAAGGCCACGTCGGGGGCGCCGATTTGCAGGGGCAGCACCAGGTTGGCGAAGCCGAACACGATCGGGGTGGCGTAGAACAGCAGCATCACCGTGCCGTGCATGGTGAACAGCTGGTTGTACTGCTCGTTCGACAGGAACTGCAGACCCGGCACCGCAAGTTCGGTGCGGATGAACAGTGCCATCAGGCCGCCGATGAAGAAGAACACGAAGCACGTGACGACGTACATGATGCCGATCAGCTTGTGATCGGTCGTCGTGATCATCTTGTAGAGCAGATTGCCCTTGGGGCCGAGTCGCGCCGGGAAGGGACGCCGTGCCTCGAGTTCACCGATTGGGGGCGCTTCGGCTACCAACAGGTCCTCCAACCTTTCGTATGCCCCGCGTCTACGGGGCACTTCGCCGGGGATCCCGGCCTGCTGCATCGACTACGAATCCTAGCCCCTGTTTCTACGCCCCTCCTGGGAGGTCCTACAAACGGTCGTACTCGGCGTCCGGTGAGCGCCGCGACGCAACCTGACCAGCGGCTACGGCGTGATGTTAACGTCGGCCACGTGCCAGGCACCGGATCGCCCACGAGCTGGAATCACCCACGGGCCGCCCGCTGGGCCCTCGCCGCGACGACAGCGATCGTTCTGACCAGTGGTTGCGGGTCGGGTGACGCTCCGGTGACGGCCGGCCCGGAGGGAACGGTCATCACCAGCACCACGCGAGTCGCAAGCGCCGGCGTGCTCGGTAACGACCGCCGGCCCGACGAGTCCTGTGCGCCGGAGCCGGCGCGCCTCGACGAGGGTCCCCCGGAGCGCGAGGTCGGCAATGCCACCGCCCACGGAGTCACTCCGCCCGTTCCCGAGAACACGCGGGTCACCGCCGACCCTCAGCGCATCGTCGTGCTCTCCGGCGACCAGCTCGACGCGCTGTGCGCGCTGGGTCTGCAGACCCGCATCGTCGCCGCTCCCCTGCCCGACGGATCCGACCACCAGCCCTCCTATCTGGGCGCGGTCGTCCACGACGTGACGCAGGCCGGCCACCGGGACGCGCCGGACATCGGCGCGATCCGCGACGCGGCTCCCGATCTGATCCTCGGTTCCGTGTCGGTCAGTGCGCGAGAGTTCCCCGAGCTCTCCGAGATCGCCCCGACCGTTCTCGGCGGTCCGCCGGGAGCGGCGTGGAAGGACAATCTGCGCACGGTCGGCGCAGCGGTGGGACGGCTCGACGCCGCCAACGGCCTCATCGAGGACTTCGACCGTGCGGCGGCCCAGACCGGCGCCGAGAACGACGCGACGCATTTCCAGGCCTCTGTGGTGCAATTCACCGAATCGACGCTGCGCGTCTTCGGTACCGACAACTTCCCGGGCACCGTCCTCCGCGACGTGGGAGTGGATCGTCCTGTGACACAACGGTTCACCGATAAACCTTTCGTAGAGGTCAACCTCGACGACGGCTCGGATCTCTCGATCGCCGACGGTGACATCGTCTATGTGTCGTTCGCCACCTCCGAGGCCAAGGAGCGCGCCGTCGAGGTGATGCGCGGCGATGCGTGGAAACGGTTGTCCGCCAACCGCGATGATCGCGTCTTCGCGGTGAACAACGAGGTGTGGCAGACCGGCGAGGGTCTGGTCGCGGCTCGCGGCATCCTCGCTGACCTCCGGTGGATCAACGCCCCCATCAACTGATTTCCCGCCGCGACGTCAACGGCGTTGCGGTCGCTGCGGTTTCACGTCGGCGGCAGTGCGTCCGCGCGCGGCGGAGCCCGCCGGTGCGTAGGCTGTTGGCAGCGAAGCCACGCCCGACCAGTCGATTCCCACTGGATCGTGCCCGCGGTGCGGCTGACATCGCGTCTCCGGCACCGCCGCCAAGACATTCACAGGAGGATGCACTGATGAGCACCGTTTCGGCCATCGCGGCCACTTCGCCGACCGACCCGTTGACGCGTACCACCATCACGCGCCGGCCGACCGGCGCGCACGACGTCCGGCTCGACATCCACTACGTCGGGATCTGTCACTCCGACATCCACACGGTGCGCGCGGAGTGGGGCGAGGTGGCCTATCCCCTGGTGCCCGGCCATGAGATCGCGGGCGTGGTGACCGAAATCGGTTCCGAGGTGACCAAGTTCAAGGTCGGCGACCGCGTCGGCGTCGGCTGCTTCGTCGACTCGTGCCGCGAGTGCGCCCAGTGCCGTGCCGGCGAGGAACAGTATTGCGCCGCCGGGATGGTCGCGACCTACAACGCCGTCGACCGCGACGGGACGACCACCCAGGGCGGCTACAGCGGCGCGATCGTCGTCGACGAGAACTACGTGCTGCGCATCCCCGATGCCATCCCCCTGGACAAGGCGGCCCCCCTGCTGTGCGCCGGCGTCACCACGTTCTCGCCGCTGCGGCACTGGAAGGCCGGCGAAGGAACCCGCGTCGCGGTGATCGGCCTCGGTGGCCTGGGCCATCTCGCGGTGAAGCTGGCCGTCGCGATGGGCGCGGAGGTGACGGTGCTCAGCCAGTCACTGAAGAAGATGGAGGACGGTCTGCGTCTGGGCGCGAGCGACTACCGGGCGACCAGCGACAGGGAAACCTTCAAGGCGCTGCGCGGCCGCTTCGACCTGATCCTGAACACGGTGTCGGCGAATCTCGACCTCGACCAGTATCTGGGCCTGCTCGACATCGACGGCACGCTCGTCGAACTGGGCATGCCGGAGCATCCGATGAGCGTCGCGGCCGGTGCGCTGATCCGCGGTCGCCGCAACCTGACGGGTTCGCTGATCGGGGGCATCGCGGAGACCCAGGAGATGCTGGACTTCTGCGCCGAGCATGACGTCACGCCCGAGATCGAGGTCATCGAACCGGATTACGTGAACGAGGCCTACGACCGCGTGCTGGCCAGCGACGTGCGCTACCGGTTCGTCATCGACACGTCATCGCTGCGGTAACGCGCCGGAACGGACGTCGCTGCACCAACTGGGCGGATCTGGCGTAACAGGTGACGCCAGATCGCCCGGCTCAGGACTAGAAGTCCCAGTCCTCGTCTTCGGTGTTGACGGCCTTGCCGATCACGTAGCTCGACCCCGAGCCGGAGAAGAAGTCGTGGTTCTCGTCGGCGTTGGGGGCCAGCGCCGACAGGATCGCCGGGTTGACATCGGTCTCGTCGCGCGGGAACAGCGCCTCGTAGCCGAGGTTCATCAGCGCCTTGTTGGCGTTGTAGCGCAGGAACATCTTGACGTCCTCGGTGAGCCCGACGCTGTCGTAGAGATCCTGGGTGTACTCGACCTCGTTGTCGTAGAGCTCGAACAGCAGCTCGTAGGTGTAGTCCTTGAGCTCCTGCTTCTTGGCCTCGTCGACGAGGGCCAGTCCGCGCTGGTACTTGTAGCCGATGTAGTAGCCGTGCACGGCTTCGTCACGGATGATCAGCCGGATCATGTCGGCGGTGTTGGTGAGCTTGGCGCGGCTGCTCCAGTACATCGGCAGATAGAAGCCGGAGTAGAACAGGAAGCTCTCCAGCAGCGTGGAGGCCACCTTGCGCTTGAGCGGCTCGTCGCCCTTGTAGTACTGCATCACAATCGAGGCCTTGCGCTGCAGGTTCGGGTTCTCCTCCGACCAGCGGAACGCGTCGTCGATCTCGGCGGTGGAGCACAGCGTCGAGAAGATGTTGCTGTAGCTCTTGGCGTGGACGGACTCCATGAAGGCGATGTTGGTCAGCACCGCTTCTTCGTGCGGGGTCACCGCGTCCGGGATGAGGCTGACCGCGCCGACGGTGCCCTGGATCGTGTCGAGCAGCGTCAATCCGGTGAACACCCGCATCGTCAACTGCTTCTCGTGGTCGTTGAGGGTGTTCCAGGACTGGATGTCGTTGGACACCGGCACCTTCTCCGGCAGCCAGAAGTTACCGGTGAGGCGGTGCCACACCTCGGCGTCCTTGTCGTCGTCCAGGCGGTTCCAGTTGATCGCAGAAACGCGGTCGACCAGCTTTATTCCTTCGGACACCAGAACCCCATTTCGCCGCTTGCCGTCTGCTTGTCCAGCGGTTTCTCCGCCGGTGAAAGTAGTTGTACTCGCCTACTCCGACACTACAACTTATGGGGGCGACAAACGTGCGACGACGCAACATCTTGTGTTGGCGTGTCGCGAATGGCGGCCGGTTGCGGTGATCACGCAGGTCATCCGGGCGGCGCGCAGGGCGCCGGCCACCGGACGCGCTTCAGGCGACTTCTTCGGAACGTCGCACCCCTTCGTGGAGCGGCAGTTCCGGGTCGATCCGGACGCCGAGGACCTCGCAGGTGCCGTTGATGGAGCCGATCATGATCGTCGTCAGGTAGTCGACGAACTTCTCCGACGGCAGCCGGCGGGGGCTGTCCGGCTCCGAGCCCAGCCACCAGTCGGTCGCCGACGCCGCGGCGCCGAACGTCGCGAATCCCGCCAACTCGAAGGCCGCGTAGTCGAGCTCCATGTCGCTGAGCTCATTGTTGAACATGTCGGCCATCGCCAGGGTGATGCCGCGGCCCTCGTTGATCGCGCGCATCGCCGACTCACTTTGCTCGGCGAACCGCCCCTGCATCAGGAAACGGATGACGTTGGGGTGCTCGTCGACCAGCCGCACGTACTGCTCGACGGCGCGGTGGACGACCGCCCTCGCGGGGTCGGTGGTGATGTCGATGGACGGGAAGATCGCCGACCACAGCATGTCGCGCATCCGCTGACCGATGGCCTGAAAGAGGTCGGATTTGTCGGTGAAGTGGCGGTAGATCTTCGGTTTGGCGGTGCCGGCTTCTTCGGCGATCTCACGCAGGGACACCTCCGGGCCCTGCCGGTCGATCGCGCGGAACGCGGCGTCGACGATCTCGGCGCGCACCTTCTTGCGGTGTTCGCGCCAACGCTCGCTGCGGGCGTCGACTTTGACACCCGAGTCGTCGGTGGAGCGTGATCTCGACCCTCGTCGCACTTGGATCACTGTACCCGCACGACCGTCGCTGACCTGCCAAGACCGAGCGCAGGGCGACCGGCAACCACCCGGGAGCGGCGCGATCGCTCCAACGCGAGGTATCCGGCAGGTTTCGGTACTATTTCGACCGACAACCGCGCAACGAGACGAGATTTATGACGCAGCGATACGACCTTGTCATTGCCGGCGGAGGCCCCTCGGGTTCGGCCGCGGCATGGCAGGCCGCGCAGACCGGCGCGAAAGTGGTGGTGCTGGACAAGGCCCAGTTCCCCCGCGACAAGCCTTGCGGTGACGGGCTGACCGCGCGCGCGGTCAGCTATCTGCAGAAGATGGGACTGGCCGACGAGGTGGCCACGTATCACCGGGTCAACCGCGTGACGGTCTTCAGCCCGAGTCGCTGGGAGCTGTCGTTCCCCAAGCGCCCCGGGATGCCCGACCACGGCCACACCGTCAGCCGCACCCACCTCGACACTGTGCTGCTCAAGCACGCCGAGTCCGTGGGCGCCGAGATCCGGCAGGGTGCCGAGGTCGCCGGACCGGAGTTCGACGCCAATGGGCGGGTGGTCGGCGTGGTGCTCAAGAGCGGCGAAAAGGTCTTGGGCGACGCGGTGATCGCCGCCGACGGCGCCTACTCCCCCATCAAGCGGGCGCTGAAGATCGACTCGGAGTACAACGGTTACTCCGCGATCGCCATCCGCTCGGAAATGCACGCCAACCGGCCGGATTCCGACTCGCTGGACATCTATCTGAAGCTGGTGTTCCAGGGCGACCAGCTGCCCGGGTACGGCTGGGTGTTCCCGATGGGCAACGGCATGTTCAACATCGGCCTCGGCTACGTCAACAGCTACAAGAACTGGCAGTCCATCAACGCCACCCAGTTCCTCGGCGACTTCCTCCGGACGCTGCCCGCGGACTGGGACCTGCCGCCGATCGAGGAGCTGAAGAAGAACAAGAGCGTGCGCGCCTGGCGATTGCCGATGGGCTTCACGGCGTGGCCGCCGTGGCGACCGGGCGTGCTGTTCACCGGCGACTCGCTGGGGGCGGGCAAGCCCGCGTCGGGTGCGGGCATCTCCAAGGCGCTCGAATCCGGCCTGGCGGCAGGCGAATGCGCGATCGCCGCTCTGACCAACGGCGGCCCGGACGACTTCACCAACTATGCGCAGCGGATGGAAGCCGCCTGGGGCCGCGAGTATCGACGCGGCCGGTACATGCACAAGTTGATCGGTCAGCCCAAGATCGCCAATGCCGGGGTGAAGTTGATCGACAACGCCGCATTCCGGGACCGGATGCTCAAGGCGCTGTACAAGAAAGCCCAAGGGCCGCAGCACACGTTCTAGTGAGTTTCGCCACGCCGAGGTATCGGCGCACCGTCGGGTGCGTGACCCTTCGAGGCCACGCACCCGACGTTCGCGTTTCGCGCGAGCGCACATGACCCACTCGGACGGCGCGCGACTCGGCGCCGACGCCGCGGCTCGCCTGGCCGAGCTGGGCTCGGTCACTCTGGATCCGGGATTGCGATACGACGAATTCGACCGTGTCGAAGCAGATTTCGGTGTCGAATTCGGCGATGACCACCGGGCATTCCTGGCCGCCGTGTTGCCGGTCGGGCCGTCCTGGCCGGATTGGCGCGGCGAGGGACGCCGCAGCCTGGGCAAGCGGATGCAGTTGCCCGCCGAGGGTGTGCTGTTCGCGGTGGAGTGGCAGCAGTTCTGGCCCGAGGCGTGGGGCCGGAAGCCGGCCCGGATGAAGGACGCGCTGCGCAGCGCGCGCTATCACCTGGCCCGTGTCCCGCAACTGATTCCACTGTACTCACACCATTACCTGCCCGCCGGGCCGGGATCGTCGCGACGGCCGGTGTTGTCGGTGGTACGGACCGACGTGACCGTTGTCGGTGCCGATCTGGCCGACTACATCGAGCGCGAATTCGATTCCCGCAGCGAACCTATCGCCGAGTCGCCGGTCGTCCCGTTCTGGTCGGAGTTGGTGCCGTGAGTCAGGCGCCGAACAGTCGGCCCACCTTGATCAGGAGTTCATAGAGGCCGTAGCCGAACGGGACGGCCACCCACACCCAGGCCAGCACGATGTAGACCCAGGGCACCGTCGGGGTGTATTCGCGAAGTTCGGTGTCAGGCTGCGGAGTGGTCATCGGGCTGTCTCCTTCCGGTCGGACCGCGTCGCCTTCTCGGTTTCGTGCCACTTCTCGTTGACCGGCCGGATCAGTTCGTTGGCCACGAACCCGATGACCAGCAGCGCGATCATGATCGAGAAGGACATCGTGTAGAGCGCCGGCCCTTCCTTGCCGGCTTCGGCCTGCCGGTCGGCGACGAAGTTCACGATGATCGGTCCGAGCACCCCGGCCGCCGCCCACGCCGTCAACAACCGGCCGTGGATCGCACCGACCTGGAACGTCCCGAACAGGTCGCGCAGATACGCCGGAACCGTCGCGAACCCCGCACCGTAGAACGACAGGATCAGGATCGTCGCGACCAGGAAGACGATCTTGTTGGAGTTCTCCATCAGTGTGATCGTCAGGTACAGCAGCGCTCCGACACCGAGGTACATCCGATAGGCGTTCTTGCGCCCGATCTTGTCCGACAGGCTGGACCAACCGATGCGGCCCAACATGTTCCCCAGCGAGAGCACGGCCACGTATCCGGCTGCGGCGGCCGCCAGTCCGGCGGCAGCCCCACCCGCGGCCGGGAAGTAGTCCTGATAGATCGGTGACGCCTTCTCCAGGATGCCGATACCGGCGGTGACGTTGAAGCACAGGACAATCCACAGCAGCCAGAACTGCGGGGTCTTGACGGCGTTGCGCGCCGACACCTGACCGCCGGTGACGATCGAATCCTCCTGCACCGGTGGCGGCGTCCAGTTCGACGGCTTCCAATCCGGGCGCGGGACGCGGATCAGCAGCCAACCCAGGGACATGAACACCGCGTAGACGGCACCGTGCACCGCGAAAGTCTTTGCGATGCCCAGATTGTCGGTGCCGAAGATGTCGAGCATGCTCGTCGACCAGGGCGAAGCGATCAGGGCGCCGCCACCGAACCCCATGATGGCCAGACCGGTCGCCATGCCGGGGCGATCGGGAAACCACTTGATCAACGTGGAGACCGGCGAGATGTAACCGATGCCCCAACCGATCCCGCCGAGCAGGCCGTAGCCCAGCAACACGAGCCAGAACTGCCCGATCACCAGGCCGGCCGAGCCGACGAACCATCCGCCGCAGAAACAGCAGGTCGCTGCGAACATCGCCGCGCGCGGGCCCGCGCGGTCCACCCAGGTGCCGAAAATCGCCGCCGACAGACCGAGAACGACGATGCCGACGGTGAAGGGCAGTGCGCTCAGCGTGCCGGAGATCCCCAGTGATTCCTGCAGCGGCAGCTTAAAAACGCTCCAGGAGTAGGCCGCGCCGACCGATAGGTGGATCGACAACGCCGCGGGCGGGACCAGCCAACGGTTCCATCCAGGCGGGGCGACGATGCGTTCTCGGCTGAAGAATGGCGCGGTCATGACGGGGACATACCCAGATCCGACGAAAGTGTGACCCTCATCATGAAATCGCGTGTCGGTCGCCCCGAGTAGCTTGACGCCCATGGAGCAGAGAATCAGCCTGATCACACTCGGGGTCGACGACCTGGCGCGGGCTCGAAGTTTCTACGAGCAGGGTCTCGGATGGGAGGCCAAAGACGCCCCGGAAGGGGTGGTCTTCTATCAATTGCCGGGCATCGGGCTCGCGTTGTTCGGCCGCGACGATCTCGCCGAGGATGCGCGGCATCCGGTGGACGGCAGGTTCAGCGGCATCACCATTGCGATCAACCAGCGCACCGAGGCCGATGTCGATGCGGTTCTCGCCCAGGCGCAGGCCGCGGGTGCCACCATCCTCAAACCTGCCGAGCGGGTGTTCTGGGGCGGCTATTCCGGCTACTTCGCCGACCCCGACGGTCACGTCTGGGAGGTCGCGTTCAATCCGCAGTGGACCGTCAACGACGACGGCACGCTGACGATGTGAAGAGTGCGCGCCGGTGACACTCAGCGCGGCGGGCGCGGCGTCAGACCGTACTTGGTGGGACACCATTCGACGATGTCGGTGGTGGATGCCGGGGCGGGCGCCGTCCCAGGGGCGTTCCATCGCGGCACCCCGTTGACCACCCAGCAGTTCGTGTCGGCCAGATCGCCCTGCTGAGGAGGTGGTTGCTGAGCCGGACTCGGTTGCGTCGCAACATCGTTCGGGTTCCTCGGCGGCTGCAGATCGGGCAGACCGGGTGGCTGCTGCTGCTTGCACTCCTGGTCACCTGCGGCCTGTTGCTCCGCGGTGCATTCCTGGTTGGGTGGGGGCTGTGCCTGCGCGTTCGGTACGCCCGCCAGCACGACAGCCGCGGCCGCGGCTACCACCGCACCTAATCCAGCAATTCCCGTTCTGCTCATCATGGGCTCCCCTCCCAGTTGAATCACCAGTAGACACCGGCTGTGGCGAACTCGGGCGGGTTTGGGTAGATAATCTCGCGCCGAACAGCCGCTCAGCGGCGACCGCGCTTGGCGGGGCCTGGCTTGCGGGGGTTCTTGCCCGCCGCGGCGCGGGCGGCCTGCTTGGCCAGCGTCTTCTCCCGCGCGGTTCGTTTCGGTTTCGGTTCGACCTGCCCCCTCGAGGACCCGGGTTTGCGGCCGCGCACGATGCCGACGAACTCCTCGAGGAGTTCGGACTGCGACCCGTCCGGGAAGGCGAGCGCGACACCGCAGGTCGGCGCGTCGGCAATCGGACGGTAGGTGAGGTCTTTTCGGTGATGCAGTCGCGCCAACGACTGCGGAACGATCAGCACGCCGAGGCCTGCGGCGACGAGTTCTGTTGCCGCCTCGGTGGATTCGGGCCGATGCTCGACCAGGACGCCAGGCGCGTCGGGCCAGGCGACAACGTCGTCCAGCGGGACCAGTCTCGGCTCGTCGTCGAGGTCCGCGGCGGAGACGACGTCGGCGGCCGTGAGCAGGTGGTCGGTGGGCACCACGACCACGGTCGTCTCCTCGTAGAGGGGGATGACAGCCAGCCCCGAGGTGTCCGTCGGCATTCGCAGCAACGCCACGTCCACGGTGCCGGCGCGGACCGCCGCTGCCGCGTCGGCGGCGGGAACGGACGTCAACTGCAACAAGACGTCGGGATGGCGCTGCGCCCAGATCCGCGCCCACTTCGCGGGTGTCCCGCCGGGTACGTACCCGAGGGTCAGTGAGCGCGCAGTCACCGCCTCAGGCTACCGATACCCTTGAACTCATGAGCAGGCCGAATGCACAGTCCATGAAACCCGCGACCGCGGCGAAGAAACTCGACGTGTACCTGCCTGCGACCCCGGCGGAGTTCCAGCAGAACCCGATCACCCGCGCCGAGCTCGAGGCGCTGCAGGCCGACCCGCCACAGTGGCTCAAAGACCTCCGCAAGAACGGACCGCACCCTAAGAACCTGGTCGCGGCCAAGCTGGGCGTCTCGATCGCCGGTCTCGCGCGGGGCGGCATCACCGAAGCGCTGACGACCGAGCAGATCAGCCAGCTGCTTGAGGACAAACCGGAGTGGCTGGTCGCCGAGCGCGAGAGCTACCAGAACGTGCTGCGCGAAGAGCGGCGCCTGAAGTCGATCCGTTCGGAGCAGGCTCGCTGAACCTTCACGCTGTTCGGATCCGGCAACTGCGTCTCCTCCGGACAGCGTTCGAAACGGACCCCCTGCCGGAAGCGTCGTACAGTCGCGCCCTCCGGATCGGTACCGTGATTTTGGTGCCATAACCCCCGCCGATACACCGGTAACGTGCGAGGAACTGGGGTTCGCCGGTTTGGGGGTGTCGTGGCGCGAGAACTTGATGTCGATACCGACGGCTTGCGTGCCGCGGCGGCGAGTAGCGCTCAGACCGCTGCTGAGCTGCTCGCTGTCCCTACGATCGGCGTGCCCGCTGGGAGGCGGGCAAGCGATGGCGGTGTCGGGGCGGTCGACGCCGCCTCTGCCGCACTGCGAGTGCGACAGGCTGGCCGCATCTCCAGACAGGCGGGTGACGTCGCAACGGCCGGCAGACGCTACGACGACACGGACGGGGGCAACGCTGACGACTTGGCGGTGACCATGTGAACTCGGTCGCCTCGCCAATACCGACGCGTTCGCAGATCCTGGGCTGGGATACCACGGCCCTCGACAACGCCACACAGCGCTGGCGCCTGACCGCTGACGCCTCAGAGACCGCATTTGAGCAACACCGCCAGAACATCGCGGCGCCTGGCGGCTCCATCTGGGAGGGCGATGCCAACGACGCCGCGCTGGACCGCGTCACTTCGGACCTGGTGGTTGCACGCCGTCAAGGTGATGTGCAGCGTGTGCGGCCGCTGACATCGCCGCAGGAGGCAGCGGGGACATACAAGGCGCCAGACGGGCGGTGCTCGACGCCATCGCCGAGGCCGAAACCGACGGTTTTCAAATGAGCGAAGACCTCTCAGTCGTTGACGGCCGCGAGTTCGATCCGGGGAGCGCGGCGGCCCGGGCCGTGGCTGCGGCCGAGCATGCTGAGTACATCCTCTGGCGCGCAGAACAACTAATCGCCACAGATGCTCTCGTCGGCGCACAGCTACAGCTGAAATCCGTTGAGCTGCAGGGCATCCGGTTCGACGGTGAAGCCGTGAGTCGCGACGACTCGGTCCGACTGGTCGATCACCAGACCGGTGGCGAAATACACCAGCATAACGCCGACAGTGCTGGCCTCGTTGCACAAGGCAAGCAACCAAAGGATCTCGATGAGGCACTCAGTGACATCGCCGGGGGACCCATCGCCTCACCACCGACGCCTGTCGATCAGATCCTGAACCAGCACAGCGGGTCCGGTAAGAGCGACAGACGTCATACTCGGTCTCCGCTAGAGGCGCCGATCGTGGACGCCGATCCGTCGGTGCTCGATCAACAACTCGATCGCGTGGCCGCCGCGCGGCGAAATCTCGATGCCGCCCAGGCAGCACTCGACGACGCCGCCAGCCAGTCCTACACGCAGGGAGCAGCAGGTGGCCCGGGCCGAGGCCAGACAGTTCCGCAGAGCCAGGCGGTATTCGATGCGCGCCGCGAACTGACCGAGCAGACCCGCATCCTGGAGGGCCTGAACAAGGCAGCGAGCGAATCCGGTGGAGCACCTGTCGACGTGCCCGCGCTTCCGCCCAACACCGACGTTCAGGCTTTCCCGCCGGAGCCACCAGCTTTCGCTGAGGGCAGCCGTGCACTTAGCGAAGGCAGCTTCGGCCTCATTCCCGATGTCGCACATGACCTTGATGTCTTCACCAACTGGGATCAGTACTCGGCGGCAGATCGAGCGGGAGCGATTCTCGACGTCGCCGGCATGGCCCCCATACCCGGTGGCAAGTTCTTCGCTGAAGGCTTCGAACACGGACTCGACGCCCTACACGGGGCGGCGCGTCACGCCGATGACTTAACCACACCGGACGTCGGACAGATCGGTGCTTCAGCGCCATTCGGCATCGAAGACGGCGGCGCACTGTTGGAAGCGAGCGAAGCATCCGGTGCCACCTGATGGAAAAACATGTGGGTCACACCCTGAACGATCTTAGCGATCGGCTGGACTCGACCAATCTGAAAATGGTCTCGTCTTTTTCCAACGCAGATGAAGCAGCCTCAGCAATTAGTACTGCGTTCCAACACAATCAAAGGGCAATTGGCGAGTGACTATCGAACGGAGCAGCTGGAAAGCTCGAACTGGATGCGCCTTTCAGTGGCGGCGAGGTGCTTCGCCGTGGGAGTTCCGAAACAGTACCGGGAAGCGGCGTTAGAGTGGTGCTGCGGGGTGACGGAGAAGGCGGATGGTACGTGTTGACGGGATTCCCAATACCATGAGCGACGGCTCCGTTTCTTGGGATCTCGACCAATTCTTCGGCACAAGCTTCCATCAGGATTGGGATCTGGAGGCTGACAACTGGCAAGGCATAGTCGACGGCTATATCGATCGCAGACAGCCGACCGCCGAGATGCTGCGGAACTTGGCTGGAGAAATCGATAACCTGCCTCACGGTCGTACCGGGTCCGAACTCGAGCAACTCGTGGCATACACGATCGGAGTGGACTATGACCCACAACCAATCGGCTACAAAGACTGGCTCGGACTCGTCGCAGACCGACTTCGCCAGCACGCCAACTCAATTGAAGGTGGCCCGACGTCCTCGCGGTGAGGCACGATGGCTCGGCGCGTCGCGTGTGCATTCAGCACAGCAGCCCGCCATGTAGAACGGAATACCCGCAACCGATACTCCGCCGACCGATACGTCGCCGATTCCATAGGGGCTGTAACCACGATGCGTGACTATCCAACTTGCCGATCGACTGGACTCGACCAATCTGAAAGTGGCCTCGTCATTTACCAGCGCAGACGGGCAATTAGAACTGCGTTGCAACACGATCAGAGGGTGATTGGCGGGTGGCGATCGACCGGAGTAGCTGGAAAGCTCACACCGCGTGCGCCTTCCAGTGGCGACGAGGTGCTTCGCCGTAGAAGTTCCGGGAAAGGCACCGGGAAACGGCGTTAGAGTAGTGCTGCGGGGCGACGGAGAAAGCGGATAGTACGTGTGACAGGACTTCCCACACCATGAACGACGGGTCAATTTCTACGGAATTGCACCGATTCCTTGCCGCATATTTTCACCAGGACTGGGATATGGAAGCTGATGGATGGGAAGGAATCGTCGATACTTACTCCTCCGATCACCCCTCTGGGCACCATTTGAAGACGTTGGCCCGTGAGATCGACGACCTACGAGTCGCCCGCGACGAAGCAGCTTTGGAGAACTTCTTGGTTGAGACCATCGGTGTTTATTACGGACCAGAGCCACTGACATATAAGGAGTGGCTGGCCCAGATCGCCGAGCGGCTGCGTCAGCACGCCAACGTCATCGACAACGCCGACTGATCCGCTTTCGGTCATGCAGTTTCGTACGCGACGCGCCGTTGAGCTTGTATGAGACTGCACACTCGGGGCCAGGAGCTACCGCCGCCCACGCAGCAGGTACACGGCAGGCAGGACTCCCGACGATGTCGCGACTCCCAGTGCTGCGCGCCAAAGCCACCGTGGGCCGTTGACCTGAGCATCGGGCGGTGGATCGTGCTGACGGGCTATCCAACATCATGAGCGACTATCTAGTGCCGTACGACCTGGATCAGTTTTTCGGCGCTTACTTGCACCAGGATTGGGATCGGGAGGCCGAGGACTGGCAAGGAATTGTCGACCAGTACGCGGCCGTGCCGAAGCGGACGCCTCAGCAGCTCAGAGCACTCGCCGATCACATCGATGAACTGGCCGTCAGATGTCCGGACTCCGACCTCCCCGCTGCGATCCTGCGGATGGGCGGCTTTTTCGATCCGCGGCCGGAGATGACGTTCACCGAGTGGCTGCAGCAGGTGACCGAACGGCTCCGCCGACATGCCGACGCGCTCGACGACGCGAAGTAACTTGGAAGCCGCGTTGGGATAGCGGCCAAAACGCGATCGCCGCTCGACGGACTAGGAAGCAGTCCCCCGCTTGCGTCCACGCAGCAGGTAGGCAGCGGGCAGGATGCCCGACGAGGTCACGACACCCAGTGCGGTACGCCAGAGCCACCGCGGGCCGTTGACCTGGCTGGCGTCCCGGTGCGCGAGGTCGCGCAGCGCCCACGCCCGCAGACCCGCGTCGAGAGCCGTCATGACGACGATCGCCGTCTTACCGGCCGGGGGAAGGTCTTTCCACGACGTACGTGCCACCACAGTTCCTTTCACTCCGGACATCAACGAAAGAACTTCTCCGCGACGCGGTCGAAGAAGTCGTCGATGCGCTGCTCCACCCGGCTGCCCTTGACCCACTTCTCCCATGCGTAGATCGCGACGAACAGCACGGCGACGATTCCGAACACCAGCGCCGTGACGAGTATCGCCTCAACGGTTGTCGACATCGAAACACCTTCGCTCGCAACGCTCTGATACCAACGCGGGAGGCCCGGCCGAATGCCGGACCTCCCTGACGTCAGTGCCGAGCCGTCACAGCATGCAGGAAACGCAGCCCTCGACTTCGGTTCCCTCCAGTGCCATCTGGCGCAGGCGGATGTAGTACAGCGTCTTGATGCCCTTGCGCCAGGCGTAGATCTGCGCCTTGTTCACGTCACGGGTGGTGGCGGTGTCCTTGAAGAACAGCGTCAGGCTCAACCCCTGGTCCACGTGCTGGGTGGCCGCGGCGTAGGTGTCGATGATCTTCTCGTAGCCGATCTCGTACGCGTCCTGGTAGTACTCCAGGTTGTCGTTGGTCAGATACGGCGCCGGGTAGTAGACCCGGCCGATCTTGCCTTCCTTGCGGATCTCGATCTTGCTCGCCACCGGGTGGATCGAGCTGGTCGAGTGGTTGATGTAGGAGATCGACCCCGTGGGCGGCACCGCCTGCAGGTTCTGGTTGTAGATGCCGTGCTTCTGCACCGACTCCTTCAGCCGCTTCCAGTCCTCCTGGGTCGGAATGCGGATACCGGCGTCGGCGAAGAGCTGACCGACCTTGGCCGTCTTGGGCTCCCACACCTGATCGGTGTACTTGTCGAAGAACTCACCGGTGGCGTACTTCGACCGCTCGAAGCCCTTGAAATGGGTTCCGCGCTCGATGGCGATGCGGTTCGACGCACGCAGGGCGTGGTAGAGCACGCAGTAGAAGTAGATGTTGGTGAAGTCGATGCCTTCGTCGGACCCGTAGAAGATCCGCTCACGCGCCAGGTACCCGTGCAGGTTCATCTGTCCCAGGCCGATGGCGTGAGAGTCGTTGTTGCCCTGCTCGATCGACGGCACCGAGGTGATGGACGTCTGATCGCTCACCGCGGTCAGCGCGCGGATCGCGACCTCGATGGTCTGCGCGAAGTCCGGCGAGTCCATGGCCTTGGCGATGTTCAGCGACCCGAGGTTGCACGAGATGTCCTTGCCCACCTTGGAATACGACAGATCGTCGTTGAACTCCGAGGGGGTAGAGACCTGCAGGATCTCCGAGCACAGGTTGGAATGGGTGATCTTCCCGTCGATCGGGTTCGCCCGGTTCACCGTGTCCTCGTACATGATGTACGGGTAACCCGACTCGAACTGCAGCTCGGCCAGCGTCTGGAAGAACTCGCGCGCCTTGATCTTCGTCTTGCGGATCCGGCTGTCGTCGACCATCTCGTAGTACTTCTCGGTGACCGAGATGTCGGCGAACGGAACCCCGTAGACCTTCTCGACGTCGTACGGCGAGAACAGGTACATGTCCTCGTTCTTCTTGGCCAACTCGAAGGTGATGTCCGGGATCACCACGCCCAGGCTGAGCGTCTTGATCCGGATCTTCTCGTCGGCGTTCTCCCGCTTGGTGTCGAGGAAGCGGTAGATGTCGGGGTGGTGGGCGTGCAGGTACACCGCACCCGCACCCTGGCGGGCCCCGAGCTGGTTGGCGTAGGAGAACGAGTCCTCGAGCAGCTTCATGATCGGGATGACACCCGAGCTCTGGTTCTCGATGTTCTTGATCGGTGCGCCGTGCTCACGAATGTTGGTGAGCAGCAACGCGACACCGCCGCCGCGCTTGGACAGCTGCAGCGCGGAGTTGATCGAGCGGCCGATCGACTCCATGTTGTCCTCGATACGCAGCAGGAAGCAGCTGACGGGCTCGCCGCGCTGCTTCTTGCCCGAGTTGAGGAACGTCGGGGTGGCCGGCTGGAACCGTCCGTCGATGATCTCGTCGACGATCTTCTCGGCCAGGACGGTGTCGCCGGCGGCCAGCGTCAGCGCCACCATGACGACCCGGTCCTCGAAGCGCTCCAGGTAGCGCTTCCCGTCGAAGGTCTTCAGCGTGTAGGAGGTGTAGTACTTGAATGCACCCAGGAACGTCGAGAACCGGAACTTCTTGGCGTAGGCGCGATCCAGCAGCTCCTTGACGAAGTTGCGCGAGTACTGGTCGAGCACCTCGCGCTCGTAGTACTCCTTCTCGATCAGGTAGTCGAGTTTCTCGTCCTGGCTGTGGAAGAAGACGGTGTTCTGGTTGACGTGCTGCAGGAAGTACTCGCGCGCGGCCAGCACATCCTTGTCGAACTGAATCTTACCGTCGGCGTCGTACAGATTCAGCATCGCGTTCAACGCGTGGTAGTCGGTCTCCCCCGGCAGCGCGTGCGTGCCCGTGGTTACTGGTTCTGCAGCTGTGACGGTTGGTGGCACGTCTGTTCCTTCCAGAAGTCTTGCAATCCCGCCCGGACGGCGTCCACGTCGTCCGGGGTTCCCATCAGTTCGAATCGGTAGAGATAAGGCACGCCGCACTTCCGCGAGACGACGTTGCCCGCGTAGGCGAACTCCGCGCCGAAGTTGTTGTTGCCGGCGGCGATGACGCCGCGGATCAACGACCGGTTGTGCTCGTCGTTGAGGAACGCGATGACCTGCTTGGGGACATAGCCCCCGTCGTTGATGTCGGGCGTCGCCCGCCCGCCGCCGTAGGTCGGCAGCACCAGCACATACGGCTCATCGACCTGGATCCGGCCGTGGAGCGGGATCCGGGTGGCGGGCAGACCGAGCTTCTGGACGAAGCGGTGCGTGTTCTCGGACACGCTGGAGAAGTACACGAGGTTGGTCATGGTCACTCCTGCACTTCTCCGACTACTTGTCTGCCGTCTGCCCGCACCGTCGTGCGTCAGGCCGTGGCTGCGGCCGCCGCGAGCGCCTTGATCCGGTCCGGCCGGAACCCCGACCAGTGCTCACCGCCGACGACCACGACCGGGGCCTGCAGGTAGCCCAGGGCCATCACGTAGTCACGAGCCTCGTCGTCGACCGAGATGTCGATGACGTCGTAGGCGATGCCCATCTTGTCGAGCGCCTTGTAGGTCGCGTTGCACTGCACGCAGGCCGGCTTCGTGTACACGGTGACGGGCGCTGGCTGTGTCATCTGTGATCGGCTCCTGTCGTGAGGCGGTGAGGGAGAGAAAAGACTGGCAACATCGGGATTACTGCGTCTCGCTGTGGTTCAGCGACCCGCGGGCCGTCAAAATTCCGGGTCCGTCCGGGACCCGGTGCCGGCGCTCACTGACAGTGACTGCGCTGAGTTCCTCGGTCCCGCCCGGACACCATATCTTGGGGTCCCTTCGGTGTTCGAAACACTACACCTAGTGTCCGACATTCAGAAGAGATACAAGATGTTCTGAATGACATTCCTGAAATTCCCAGGTCGTAAGCCTTTCGCCGCGTCGCGCTCCGGCGTGTCGCACGTCACAATCGACCGTGTCGCACGCGTTGAGAGAGGTTTATCAGCACCCACCGACATCTCGCGGACGGCGCAGCACTGCGGCCCCGGTCCTCAGCAAACTTTTTTCGGACCGGGGCCGCAGGCTGGCAAAGACTGCCAGGAGCGTCGACAGCCGTCACGCTGCACGCCGTCACCGATGGAGTCCCATCGGGCGCAGCGCGGCGGTGTGGCCCGGCTATCCGCCGGGCGCATTGTGGAGGCTCACGCACGGGCCGGCGACCGGCCCGCGCCGCAGGTCAGGCGATCTCGCTGACCAGCTTGCCGAGGATGTCGCGCACTCGCCCGGCCACCTCGGCGTGCTCCCGCGGATGCTTTCCGTCGAATGCCGTGGTCTGGATCGACAGGACCTGGTCTTCGAGGACGCGCGGACCGGCGATACCGAACGACTTGCGGGTCTCGTCGTGGGCCCACTGGCCGCCGTAGCGTCCGAGCGCCGCGCCGATGACGGCCAGCGGCTTGTCCTTGAGCGCGCCCTCACCCCAGGGGCGAGACAACCAGTCGATGGCGTTCTTCAGCACGGCGGGGATGGTGCCGTTGTACTCGGGAGAGATGACCAGCGCGGCTCCGGCGCGGGCGGCAGCCTCCCGCAGCGCGGCCACCGGCTCGGGCACGGTATCGGTGTCGATGTCCTCGTTGTAGAAGGGCAGCTCGCCGAGGCGATCGAACCATTCCACAGACGTGTCGGCGGGTGCGCTTTCGACAGCCAGCTCAGCGAGCTGACGATTGATCGACGCAGCGCGCAAGCTGCCCACCAGAACCAGTACCGTGTTGTCCGCCATCGGGACCTCCTCGAGTCGAGTTGATGTTCTCACGCCGTAACCGGACTCTAGTCCGAATTATTCCGGCTGAGTTAAAGTGGCCAGGGTGAGTGCGGCGGAGCAGTCTCGGGCGCTACCCGTGATCGACAGCGCACCGCCTGAGCGCGGTGACGCGGCCCGTAATCGTGCCCTGATTCTCGACGCCACGCGTCGCCTCGTCGCCGAACGCGGCGTCGACGCGGTCACCACCGACGACGTCGCCGCAGCGGCGGGCGTCGGAAAAGGCACCGTGTTCCGTCGGTTCGGTAGCCGGGCGGGGTTGATGAACGTACTGCTCGACGAGGACGAGAAAGCCCATCAGCACGCATTGTTGTTCGGACCGCCCCCGCTCGGACCGGGCGCGCCCTCCCTCGATCGACTGCTGGCGTACGGGCGGGCCCGGTTGGCCTTCGTCGAGGCCCACTACGCGCTGCTCTCGACGGTCAACCGCGACACCCGGATACGATTCAGCGCGCCGATGATCGTGCATCACAGCCACATCCGCGTGCTGCTACAGACAGCCGGCACGACCGGCGATCTCGACGCGCAGGCCGCCGCGCTGCTGGCGCTTCTGGACGCCGACTACGTCCACTTTCAGATCACCGAACGCGGCCAGACCCTCCAAGACCTCGGGGACGGCTGGGAGAGCGTCGCGCGCAAGCTGTGCGGGACATGACCAGCGGCTGGATTCTGCACGTCGACCTCGACCAGTTCCTGGCCGCGGTGGAGGTGCGGCGCCGCCCCGACCTGGTCGGACAGCCGGTGATCGTCGGCGGCAACGGCGACCCGACCGAAGCGCGAAAGGTGGTCGCGTGCGCGTCCTATGAGGCTCGCGCCTTCGGCGTCCGGGCCGGGATGCCCCTGCGCGCAGCGGTGCGGCGCTGTCCTGATGCCGCCTTCCTGGCGTCGGACTCGGCGGCGTACGACGCGGCCTCCGATCAGGTCATGGCGCTGCTGCGCGACCTCGGACATCCCGTGGAGGTGTGGGGCTGGGACGAAGCGTATGTCGGGGCCGACGTGCCCACTCTGCACGAGGCGATCGACCTCGCCGAGCGGATCCGCGCGCAGGTCAGCGCGCAGACCGGCCTGTCGTGTTCGGTGGGCATCAGCGACAACAAGCAGCGGGCCAAGGTGGCCACCGGCTTCGCCAAGCCCGGTGGCATCCATGCGCTGACCGACGACAACTGGATGGCGACGATGGGTGAGCGTCCCGTCGACGACCTGTGGGGTGTCGGCCCCAAGACCGCGAAGAAGCTCGCCTCGATGAGCATCACCACGATCGCCGAATTGTCGGTCACCGATTCCACGACGCTCACCGGCGTGTTCGGGCCCACCACGGGACTGTGGATCCTGTTGCTGGCCAAGGGCGGTGGCGACAACACGGTCAGCGCACAACCCTGGGTCCCCCGGTCACGCAGCCACGTGGTGACGTTCCCCGAAGATCTGACCGATCCCCGGGAGATGGCCGATGCCGTCGCCGATCTGGCGCGTCGAACGCTGACCGAGGTCGCCGAGCAGCAGCGCGTCGTCGCGCGGGTGGCGGTGACGGTCCGCACCAAGACCTTCTTCACCCGCACCAAGATCCGCAAGCTCGCCACTCCCGGCACCGATGCCGAGGCCATCGTGTCGACCGCCCGGGAACTCCTGGCGCAGTTCGATCTGGACCGTCCGGTGCGACTGCTGGGCGTGCGCTTGGAACTCACCATGCCAGGAACGGTTCCTGTCGGCACCGGCCGATAGCGGCGGATCATGCTCGAGACGGTCGCGGTCCGCGGATACCGCTCACTGCGCGACGTGGCCGTGCCCCTGGGTCGGCTCACGGTGGTCACCGGAGCCAATGGCGCCGGGAAGTCCTCGCTGTATCGGGCTCTGCGACTGCTGGCCGACTGTGGCCGCGGCGAGGTGATCGGGTCTTTCGCCCGCGAGGGCGGTGTCGAGTCGGCGCTGTGGGCCGGTCCCGAGAGCCTGGGCGCCGCCCGCCGCAGCGGGGTCGTCGAAGGCGGACGCCGTACGCGCGAGGTGTCGATCCAACTGGGCTACGCCTCAGATGATTTCGGCTATCTGATCGATCTCGGTCTGCCCCAGGACGGCAACACCGCGTTCCACCGCGACCCCGAGATCAAGCGCGAGATCGTCTTCGCCGGGCCGGTGCCCCGCCCGGCGGCCACGTTGGTGCGGCGCGTGCGCAGCCACGTCGAGGTCGCCGACGATACGGGACGATTCGGAGAACTGGCCCGTAATCTGGCCACGCACCACAGCGTGCTCAGCGATTGGGCGGGCGCGGTGCCCGAACTCGCAATGGTGCGAGACCGCCTGCGGGACTGGCGCTTCTACGACGGATTCCGCACCGACAGCGCAGCACCGGCCCGCCGGCCGCAGGTCGGCACCCGCACGCCGGTGCTGGCCAACGACGGCGCCGACCTGGCATCGGCCGTACAGACGATCCTCGAGACCGGCACCGAGGAGCTGGCACACACGGTGGCGACCGCATTCGACGGGGCGACGCTGTCGGTGGCGGTCAACGACGGCCTGTTCGACCTGCAGCTGCACCAGCGCGGTATGTTGCGGCCATTGCGCAGCGCCGAACTCTCCGACGGGACACTGCGATTCCTGCTGTGGGCAGCGGCGCTGCTCAGTCCGCAACCGCCGTCGCTGATGGTGCTCAACGAACCCGAGACGTCACTGCATCCCGAGTTGGTCGCTCCGCTGGGCGAACTCATCACCGCGGCGGCCACGCGCACCCAGGTCGTCGTCGTCACCCACTCGGCGGAGCTGCGTCGAGCGCTGGACGCCGGTCCCCTCGGTTCGGACAGTGACGCCTCGGAGATCGAACTGGTCAAAGACTGGGGAGAGACGACCATCGCCGGCCAGGATCTGCTCAGCACTCCCCGCTGGGACTGGGGTTCCCGGTGAGCCTCAGGACCGCTTCCTCTTGGGCCGCAGCGCGCGGGTGAACAGCACGTTCGCCTGCTTCATCGCGACACTGTAAGGCAGCCACATCGTGCGCTTGAACAGGTAGAGGGCGCGGATGTCGCTCGAGGTGTAGATCAGGTAGCGGTTGCGGGCCACGCCCCGAAGGATCTTCCGCGCGGCGACTTCCGGGGAGACCGCATGCCCGCCGAAGCGGCGCGTCCAGAATTGCACCCGCGGGTCGTCGCGGTCCACGCCGACGATGTCCACGGTCTGCACCAGAGGCGTCTTCACCGCCCCGGGGACCACCACCGAAACCCCGATGCGATGCCGTGCCAGGTCGAACCGCAGCACCTCGGAGAGGCCGCGCAGGCCGTACTTGCTCGCCGAGTAGGCCGCATGCCATGGCAGTGCCACCAGCCCGGCCGCCGAGGACACGTTGACCAGTTGGCCGCCTCGCCGGGCCTCGACCATCGGCGGCACGAAGTTCTCGATGACGTGGATCGGCCCCATCAGGTTGATGTCGATGAGGGATTTCCAGTGCCGGTGGGTCAACTGGGAAACGGTGCCCCACGCGGAGATGCCGGCGACGTTGAATACGGCGTCCATCGCGGGATGCTGTGCGTGGATGTCGGCGGAGAAGGCCGCGACCGCGTCGTGGTCGCTGATGTCGAGTGCGCGGTGGGCGGCGACGACGCCGCCGAGCGCACGGACGTCGACCACGGTCGCCGCCAACCCCTCGGTGTCACGGTCGGTCAGATACAGCTCGGCTCCCTGCGCCGCCAGCTGCAGGGCGGTGGCGCGGCCGATGCCGCTGGCCGCCCCGGTGACGAGGCACCGCTTACCGGCGTAGCCGTTCCGAAAAGGTCTGCGTGCTGCGCTGGGCTTGGCCATGTGTGCCGACCTTACCGGCGCTCACCGGCCCGAAATCGTCTACTGCGCGGCGGTTTCGCATCACCTGCGGAGATCTCCTCCGCCCCAGAGCGCGTAGAGCCACAGCCGTTCGACGATTTCGACGGCACGGGCGACGTCGTGGTCGGCTCCGATGAATGCGCTGTCCTGGGTCAGCGTCATCATCGTCGTGGCAGCGAGCGTGCGGATCAGGGCGGGCAGATCCGTGGTGATGGGCTGCGCACCGTCGTCCTGCTGGACCAGCGCCACGATCCTGGCCACGATGTTCTCGGCGAAGCCGTCCATCATGGCGCGGATCTGCTTGTCGGTGGTGCGCGCCGCTGCGCAGGCGCGCATCACGGGATTGTTGGTGGCGTACACCTTGGCAGCGCTGCCCACCATGCGCTTGGCGAACTCGGACGGCGTCTCCCCCTGCTTGCGCGGCGCGAAGTCGTGGGTCAGCTCGGTCAGTTCCTCGCGGGCGTCGTCGAGGATCACCGCGAGCACGGCGTACTTGGACTCGAAATAGAAGTAGAAGCCCGACCGGGCCACGCCCGCACGCTCGCTGATCGCGCTGACCGACAGGTCGGCGAAGGACCGCTCCTCGAGCAGTTCGCGGACCGCGGTGACGATCGCATCGCGTTGCCGGTCGCCCCTGCTGCGGCGATCCTCCGCAGCAGGTGTCGGATCAGCAGTCATGACTGAAGACCCTTTCATCGAAACTGGTGCCACTTCAAACTTGACATGCGTCAAGTCTCCCTATCAGGATGGGGCAAGGGTGATATCCACCACAAGCACTTCGGTTCAGGAGCGTTCAATGGCGACGATCAGCACCAAAGACTACTTGATTGACCAGGCGAAACGACGCCTCAAGCCGACGCCGGTCACCATCCCCGGCATGGGCCTCTTGGAGAAGAAACTCCTCGACACCGAGTTCAAAGAGATCACGCTCGCCGAACCGCCCGCCGGCAGCGGCCTCAAGGCGATCAAGGGTGACAAGGGTCTGCCCGTCCTGGCGCACATGATCGAGATGTTCCGCGGCGGCCCCGACTTCATCCTGCACCAGTACCGCAAGTACGGCCCCATCTACTTCTCCGGCTCGCAGGTGCTGCCGGCGGTCGCCGCGCTGGGACCCGACGCGACGCAGGCCGTGTTCACCAACCGCAACAAGGACTTCTCGCAGCGCGCCTGGGACCCGGTCATCGGGCCGTTCTTCGAGGGCGGCCTGATGCTGCGCGACTTCGACGACCACCTGTACCACCGCCGGATCATGCAGGAGGCGTTCACCCGCTCCCGGCTGGCCGGATACGTCGAGCACATCGACTCGGTGGCCTCGGCCGTCATCGCCAAGGACTGGGTGGCCAACGACCCCCGCTTCCTGTTCCATCCGGCGGTCAAGGAGCTGACCCTCGACATCGCCTCGGTGGTGTTCATGGGCCACAAGGCCGGCACCGACACCGAGCTGGTCACCACCGTCAACGAGGCGTTCACCACGACCACGCGCGCGGGCAACGCGATCGTGCGCAAGCCGGTCCCGCCGCTGACCTGGTGGCGCGGCATCCAGGCGCGTAAGACCCTCGAGGACTACTTCAACGCGCGCATCGCCGAGAAGCGCGCCTCGGAGAGCACCGACATGTTCAGCGTGCTCTGCCACGCACGGGACGAGGACGGCGGCAGCTTCACCGACGAGGACGTCGTCAGCCACATGATCTTCCTGATGATGGCCGCTCACGACACCTCGACGTCGACGATGACCACCATGGCGTACCACCTGGCCGCCAACCCGGAGTGGCAGGACCGCTGCCGTGACGAGTCGGCCCGCATCGGCGACGGCCCGCTGGACATCGAGGCGCTCGAGAAGCTCGAGACCTACGACCTGGTGATCAACGAGGCGCTGCGCATGATGACGCCGCTGCCGTTCAACTTCCGCCAGGCCATCCGGGACACCGAGCTGCTGGGCTACTTCATCCCGGCGGGCACGAACATCATGACGTGGCCCGCGCTCAACCACCGACTGCCCGAACTTTGGACCGACCCGGAGAAGTTCGATCCGGAGCGTTTCGCCGAGCCGCGCAACGAGCACAAGAAGCACCGCTACGCGTTCGCGCCGTTCGGCGGCGGTGCGCACAAGTGCATCGGCATGGTGTTCGGTCAGCTGGAGATCAAGACGGTCATGCACCGGCTGCTGCGCAAGTACCGGCTGGAACTGGTGGATCCGAACTACACGCCGCGCTACGACCACGGCGGTATGTCGGTGCCGATCGACGGCATGCCGATCGTGCTGCGTCCGCTGAACTGACCAGCGCCACCGCCGCGATGAGGGGTCTGCCGGACGCGATTCCGGCGGACCCCTCACGCGTGGGTCAGTAACCGGTTCGCGCAGGCGATCACGGCGCGCAGCGCCGAGGTGGTCGCATCCTCGGACCATCCCAGCGCCCACTCGGCGCGGCCCTCGCGGCTGCCCCGAATCACGGTCGCGGTGTGTGCACCGGCGGGCAGCTGGTGAAACGCGGTCATCTCGACCGCGACGCCGCGCTCGTGCAGCATCTCGGTCAGCGCCGCCACCGGCCCACAGGCGGCCGCGCGTGAGGTGCTGATGCGGTCTCCGACGGCCAGCGTGGCCTGGTAGTTGCGGGCCTGCGGCCCCAGCCGGCGCGCGGAACGGCCGTCATCGACGCACGTCCACTGTCCCAGCTTCACCGGTCCGGTAGTCGGCGCGTACTCGTCGAAGAATTCGGTGAACGAGCACCGGGCGGCCTGCTCACGCAGTGCGCGCGGCATCGGGGCGTCGAGGTGTGCGGCGAAAGATGTCGCAGAAGAGGCGAGTTGAGAAGTCATGTGCCGGCCTAGCGGATCGAAAGAAGGCGACCGACAAAGTAGCGACGACCCACAGCGAGGGGTCGGTCAGGATCAGACCCCGCTGCGGGTTGCTACTACGAGTCGACTCGGCACGTCGGCGATGCTAGCCCCGTTGGCGCGAGTCGCGCAAATGTGTTCCACAGCGCCGGGCGCCCGCGGTGGCGGCCCCATGCACCCGGCCCTGCACAATGTCGGGGATGTCGTGGTCGCAGATGGTGCTGCTGGTGGGCGCGGGTGTGTTGGGCGGGCTGACGGGCAGCATCGCCGGGCTGGCCTCGGTGGCGACCTATCCGGCACTGCTGCTGGTGGGGTTGCCACCGGTCAGCGCCAACGTCACGAACACGGCGGCGTTGGTGTTCAACGGCATCGGGTCGATCGCGGGTTCGCGTCCGGAACTGGCGGGGCAGGGCGCCTATCTCCGGCGCATGCTGCCGGTGGCGGTGGTGGGTGGCGTGGTCGGCGCGGTTCTGCTGCTGTCGACGCCGGCGGAGGGCTTCGAGAAGCTGGTCCCGATACTGCTGGGGGTCGCGTCGATGGCGATCCTGCTGCCGGTGGGCCCGCCGTCGTCGGCGGCGGTGAGCGTGCGCCGGCGGCGGATGACGGTCGTGGCCACCGCGGCGGGGATCTTCGCCATCTGCATCTACGGCGGCTACTTCGGCGCGGCGGCCGGCGTGCTGCTGCTCGCGGTGCTGCTGCGGGTCAACCGCGGCACACTGGCTGAAGCCAACGCCGGCAAGAACGTCCTGCTGGGAGTCGCCAACACGGTCGCGGCGGTGGTCTTCGCCGTCGCGGCCACGGTGCGCTGGGATGCGGCGCTGGTGTTGGGGCTGGGCTGCCTGGCCGGATCCCGGCTGGGTCCGGTGGTCGTCCGGCACGCGCCCGCGGGGCCGATGCGGCTGGCGATCGGTCTGGCCGGGCTCGCGCTGGCGGCGCGGCTGGGCTGGGACGCCTACCGGTGACCGGACTCAGAGGAAAGGGTTGTCGCCGCGGGCCACGCGAGTGCCCAGTTCGATCAGGTTCTGCGCCGAGTTGTGCAGGCGTTCACCGGCTTCCGAGCTGGCCTGCCCGGCCAGGTAGCGCGACCACGTGCCCTCGATGACGATCGCGAGTTTGAAGCACGCCATCGCCACGTACCAGTCGACGTGTTCGGTGGAGCGGCCCCCGGCCTGCCGATAGGCGGACAGCAGTTCGGCGCGGGAGGCCAGTCCTCCGAGCTCGGCCAGGGCGGAGCCGGCGTCGATGGGGTTGGGCCCGTCGGGCCAGCAGATCAGCATCCAGCCCAGGTCCAGGAGCGGGTCTCCGACGGTGCACATCTCCCAGTCGATGAAGGCGGCCAGTTCGGGGACGTCGCGGCGCAGCAACACGTTGTTCAGGTGCGCATCGCCGTGCATGATTCCGGGCTCGGTGTCGGGCGGCCGGTTCTCCTCGAGCCACTGCGCGAGTGCATGCACCGACGGGAAGGACTCGGGGGCGTACCGCTCGTGGCGGTAGCTCTCGAGCAGCCGCATGAACTGTGGAACCTGGCGCTCCAGGAAGGATCCCGGCCGTTTGATCGCCGCCAGCGGACTGCCCTCCCAGGGCACTTCGCCCAGCCGGGCCAGGCTCGCGGCGTACGACAGTCCCACCCGGTGCCGCATCTCGGGGTGCGCGACGTAGGCGTCGTCGACCTCGGTGCCGGGATTGAACCCGTCAACCGCCTCCATGAGGTAGAACACGACACCGAGCACGTCGAGGTCCTCGCAGCCGGCGATCAGTTCCGGATGCGGGACCGCACTGCCCTTCAGCGTTGAGAGCACGGCGATCTCACGGCGCATGGTGTTGTCGCTGGTGGGCCGTGGATGTTCGGGCGGACGGCGCAGCACCATCGGTTGGCCGTCGACGAGCAGCCGTACCACGATGTTCTGCGATCCCCCGGTCAGCGGGGCGACGTCGGAGACCGTCGAGCCCAGGCCGATGCGGCGGATCCAGTCTTGCAGCGCTTGCTGTTCGGAGTCGGTGAGTGTCAGGTCGACGGGCATGCCGCCATCGTGTCAGGTCGAACCTTTGCCGCGGCAGGGAACGGTGCCGAGCGCGCGGTCAGTCCAGGATGCGGCGGGCCACGTTCGTGGTCACCAGGTCGAGCAGTTCGTCCGAGCGGCCCGCCAGGATGGTCTTGATCGCATACAGCGAGAAGCCCTTGGCCTGTTCGGCGGTGATCGCCGGCGGGATGGACAGTTCCTGACGGGCGGTGACGACGTCGATGACCGCCGGCCCGCTGACCGCGAACGCATCCGACAGCGCCGGGGCGAGGTCTTCGGGACGCTCCACCCGCCGGCCGAAAACACCCAAAGCCTGTGCGACAGCGGCGAAGTCGGGGTTCTGCAAGCCGGTACCGAAGGTGACGATGCCGGCGGCCTTCATCTCGAGTTCGACGAAGTTCAGCGAGGAGTTGTTGAACACCACCACTTTGACCGGGAGCTTGTTCTGGACCAGGGTGAGCAACTCACCGAACAGCATCGCCAGTCCCCCGTCACCGGCCAGCGCCACCACCTGACGCTGCGGGAAGGCGGTCTGCGCGCCGATGGCGTGCGGCAGCGCGTTGGCCATGCTGCCGTGGTTGAAGGAGCCGATCAGCCTGCGCCGGCCGTTCATCGTCAGATAGCGTGCCGCCCACACCACCGGCGAGCCGACGTCGGCGGTGAACACGGCGTCGTCGGCGGCGAGCTGATCGACCAGTCCGGCAACGTATTCCGGCCGGATCGGGGTGCGGTTGCGGTCGTTGACGGCGAGGTCGTCGAGGGTCTTGCGGGTTCGGCGGTAGTGGCGCAGCGAGCGGTCCAGGTGCGTCGTGTCGGTCTTCTCGCGCAGCAGTGGTTGCAGGGCGGCGAGGGTGTCGGTGACGCTGCCGACCAGACCGAGGTCGATCGGGGTACGTCGGCCGAGATGGCGGCCGCGGATGTCGACCTGGATCACCGTGGCGCGCTCGGGATAGAACTGCTGATACGGGAAGTCGGTGCCGAGCATCAGCAGCGTGTCGGCTTCTTTGATCGCCTTGTAACCGGACGCGAACCCGAGCAGCCCGGTCATCCCGACGTCGTAGGGGTTGTCGTACTCGATGAACTCCTTGCCCCGCAAGGCGTGCACCACAGGGGCTTTCAGCGTCGCAGCGAGCTGGACCAGTTGGTCGTGGGCGCCCTCGACTCCGGCACCGCCGAGGATGGTGACCGCGCCGGCCTGATTCAGCAGTGCGGCCGCCTGGGCCAGTGCGCCGTCGTCGGGCCGGACCACCGACCGCGACGCGCGCACCGGCCTACTCTGCCAGGCCGTGGCGTTCGCCTTCTCGAGGAAGATCTCGCCGGGCAGCACGACCACGGCGACGCCGCGCTCCTCGACGGCGGCACGCATCGCCATGTGCAGGATGCGCGGCGCCATCGCGGCGGTGCTGACCAGTTCCCGGTAGACGCTGCACTCCCTGAACAGATCCTGGGGATGGGTCTCCTGGAAATAGTCGGACCCGATCTCGGCGCGCGGGATGTGGGCGGCGATCGCCAGCACCGGCACGCGGCTGCGCTGGGCGTCGAACAATCCGTTGATCAGGTGCAGGTTGCCGGGGCCGCAACTGCCCGCGCACACCGCGAGCTCACCGGTCAGTGCCGCGTCGGCGGCCGCTGCGAAGGCCGCGCTCTCCTCGTGCCGGACGTGTTCCCAGGAGATGTCACCGGATCGGCGCAGGGAATCGGTGAATCCGTTGAGGCTGTCACCGGGAAGGCCGTAGACACGCCGGACGCCGCTGGCGCGCAGTGTCGTGATGATGTGATCAGCAACCGTGGCCATCTGGCCCACAGTAGCGATTCGGGCCTGGGCTTCGCCGCGTAACGACGAGGCCCAGGCCCGCGAGGTTTACTTCGGTGCGAAGCGCTGCCCGGCGTCCAGGCGCAGGCACTGGCCGTTGAGCATCGGGTTCTCGACGATCGCGGCGACCAGCTTGGCGTACTCCTCGGGCTTGCCGAGCCGCTTCGGGAACGCGGCGTCCTTGGTCAGCGCCTTGGCGAACTCGTCGGGGATGCCCTCGGTCAGGCCGGTGGCGAACAGGCTGGGCGCGATGGCGAGCGCGCGGATGCCGAGGCTGCCCATGTCGCGGGCCATGGTCAGGCACATCCCGGCGATGGCGGCCTTGGATGCGGTGTAGGCGACCTGACCGATCTGGCCCTCGAACGCGGCGATGGACGCGGTGTTGATGATGACGCCGCGCTCTTCCTGCTCGTCGTCGACCAGATCCTGCTGGCTCATCTGCCAGCCCGCCAGCCGGCTGATGTTGAACGTGCCGATCAGGTTCAGGTCGATGCACTTGCGGAACGTGTCCAGGCTGTGCGGGCCGTCCTTCTTGACGGTGCGCTCAGCCGCGCCGCCACCGGCGGTGGTGACGATGATGTGCAGGGCGCCGAGCTTGTCGATGGCCTGCTGCAGGACCTTCTCGGTGCCCTCGAAATCGGTCACGTCCACCTCGAAGAAGGAGCCGCCGATCGCGTCGGCCACTTCCTTGCCCTTCGACTGCGGACGGTCCAACACCGCCACCTCCGCGCCCCGCTGCGCCAGCAGTTCGGCGGTGGCCCTTCCGAAGCCGGACGCTCCGCCGACGACGATGGCTTTCTTGCCCGAGATTTCCACGTCACTCCCCTTTCCAAAAAGAGCTCGAATCGTAAAGCAACCTAGCTGATGACACGGTTCTGTAAGGCCTTCGGGTTCCCTCCGGCGGTACCTTGGCGCCATGACCACACCGGCCGTGCGGGTCCTCGCCGGTCTGGCGGCCGCCGCCACCGCCCTCGGGGTGGCGCAGTTGGTCGCCGTCGTCATCGGTCCGAAAGCCGATGCACGCACGGCGGTGGGGTCCGCGGTGATCGACCTGACGCCCGGCCCCGTGAAGGAGTGGGCGATCCAGACCTTCGGCACCGCGGACAAGGTGGTGCTGACAGTGGCGGTGCTGGCCGTGATCGGTGTGCTGGCCGCGGCCGCAGGTCTTGTGGAGGGTCCGCGCCGGCCGATCGGCAGTGCGATGATCCTGGCCGCGGCGGCGCTGGGCAGCGTCGCGGTGCTGTCGCGCAGCGGGTCGCGTCCGGCCGACGTCGTTCCGACGGTGATCGGTGCCGTGTGCGGGGTGCTGGTGCTGCGACTTCTGACGCGGGCGCGCGCCGGCGGCGAGACCGGCGACGCCCCGGACCGCGGTAGGCGGGCGTCCCTGGTGGGCTTGGGGTTTCTGGCGGCGGGTGCTGCTGCCGGGGTGCTCGGAGTGGTGCTGGCCCGGCTGACGACCTCGGTGTCCGGTGACCGCCAGACGTTCGCGATTCCCCGGGCGGCCCTGCCGTCGGCGCCGATACCGCCGACGGTGCAGCCGAGCGGTGTGACACTGCCGCCGTTCGTCACCCCGAACACCGATTTCTATCGCATCGACACGGCGCTGACGGTGCCCCAGCTGAACCGCGCCGACTGGCGGTTGCGCATCCACGGCCTGGTCGACCGTGAGATCACCTACCGCTTCGAGGATCTCGATGACTTCGAGGTCGTCGAGAAGGTGGTGACGCTGACATGTGTGTCCAATCCCGTTGGCGGCGAACTAATCTCCAACGCCGTGTGGACCGGCTACCGGGTGGCCGACCTGCTCGGCCGGGCGGGGGTGCGCGCCGACGCCGACATGGTGCTGTCGATGTCGGTGGACGGGTGGACCGCGGGCACGCCGGTGCAGGCCCTGACCGACGGTGATGCGCTCCTGGCCGTCGGCATGAACGGCGAGCCACTGCCCGCCGAGCACGGATACCCGGCGCGCCTGGTGGTGCCGGGCCTGTACGGCTACGTGTCGGCGACGAAGTGGGTGATCGATCTGGAGGTCACCCGGTTCGACCGGGCGCAGGCGTACTGGACGCGCCTGGGGTGGGCGGAGCGCGGCCCGATCAAGACGGCGTCCCGGGTCGACGTACCGCGCGCCGGGGCGGACGTCGCACTCGGGCCGGTGACGTTCGGCGGCGTCGCGTGGGCCCAGGACCGCGGTGTGCGTGCGGTGGAGGTCCAGATCGACGACGGGCCCTGGCAGCAGGCGGAGTTGGGGACGGCCTACTCGGGCGACACCTGGAGGTTGTGGAGCTTTCCGTGGGAGGCCCGCGACGCCGGGTTCCACACCATCACGGTGCGCGCCACCGACAACAGCGGCTACACCCAGACCTCCGAGCGCGCCGACCCCGTCCCCGACGGCGCCACCGGCTGGCACTCGATCACCTTCGCCGTCCGCTGACCCCTGTGCCCTACCGTGCCCCGCCTTGTTCCGCGAGCGCGCGTGTTTGCACCGCGGCGCGCCGGTAATTCGCGTGCGGGAACGCGCGCTCACGCCTACCGTGGCGTGCCGTGACTGCAGCAGACCACTGGCGGGCAACGCTGCGAACTGCACTCTTGGCGGCACGTAAGGACCGCGACACCGCGCGGGTGTCGGTATTGCGCTCGGCGCTCAGCGCAATCGACAACGCCGAGACACCCGACCGGCCGGCCACGGTCGCGCAGCCGAGCGCGACGATCGCCGGCGCGGTGTCCGGGTTCGGCACCGCCGAGATGAACCGGCGGGAGCTCACCGACCAACAGATCCGCGCGCTGCTGGCCGAAGAGATCGCCGAGCGCAGGAGCGCGGCGGACCTGTTGCGCGCCCGCGGTCACCCCGACCGCGCGGCCGCACTCGATGCCGAGGCCGTCATGCTCGCGGACTTGCTCAGGGATGTCTGACCGGGATGCGAGGCTGGAACCCGTGTTGTTGCTCGACGTCGCCGCCGCGTCCACCGAGGTCGGCGCCTCCTCGTCGCGGCTGGCCAAGGTCGCCCGGATCGCGCAGTTGCTGGGCTGGGCCCGGGACGAGGGCGACGGCACGCGGATGGCGGTAGTGGTGTCGTGGCTGTCCGGCGAGTTGACCCAGCGCCAGATCGGTGTCGGCTGGGCCGCACTGCGCTCGCTGCCCGACCCTGCCGCGGCACCCACCCTGACCGTCGACGAGGTCGATGCGCGCTTCGGCGAGATCGGCGCGGTGTCCGGCAAGGGATCGCAGGCCCGCCGCGCGACTCTGCTCTCCGAGCTGTTCGCCGCTGCCACCGCAGTGGAGCAGACCTTTCTGCGCCGCCTGCTCACCGGCGAGCTGCGGCAGGGCGCCCTGGTGGGCGTCATGGCCGACGCCGTCGCGAAGGCCGCAGGCCTGCCGGCGTCCACGGTGCGCCGCGCCGCCATGCTGGGTGGCGCCCTGCCCGCGGTGGCCGCGGCCGCACTCACCGGCGGCGAGGCTGCGCTCGCGCAGTTCACCCTGCAGGTCGGCCGTCCCGTCGGCCCCATGCTGGCCCAGACGGCCGCCGACGTCGGCGAGGCACTCGAGCGGCTGGGCGGGACGGCGGTACTGGAAGCCAAGCTCGACGGCGCGCGGGTCCAGATCCACCGCCGTGGTTCGGCCGTGTCGGTCTACACGCGCAGTCTCGACGACGTCACCGAACGGCTGCCCGAGGTCGTCGACGCGGCGCTGGCGCTGCCGGTCGACGACCTGATCGCCGACGCCGAAGCCATCGCGCTGCGCCCCGACGGCCGCCCGCACCGCTTCCAGGTGACCGGATCACGCTTCGGCCGGCGCGGCGGCGCGACCGGCGCCCATACCCAGCAGCTGTCGGTGTTCTTCTTCGACGTGCTGCACGTCGACGGAGTCGACCTGCTCGACCAGCCCACAGAGCGCCGCCTCGCCGAACTGGACGCGGTGGTTCCTGCCGACCAGCGCGTCGACCGCCTGGTGACCGTTGACCCGGACGCCGCCCGGCGCTTCCTGGACGCGACGCTGGCGGCCGGGCACGAGGGCGTCATGGCGAAGTCACCGACCGCCCCGTACGAGGCCGGGCGGCGCGGGGCCGGATGGCTGAAGGTCAAGCCCGTACACACCCTCGACCTGGTGGTGCTGGCCGTCGAGTGGGGATCGGGCCGGCGGTCCGGCAAGCTGTCGAACATCCACCTCGGTGCCCGAGACCCGCAGACCGGCGGTTTCGTGATGCTCGGGAAGACCTTCAAGGGCATGACCGACGAGATGCTGCAGTGGCAGACCGCGCGGTTCCTCGAGCTCGCCGACGGGCCGACCGACGGCTACGTCGTACGGGTGCGGCCGGAACAGGTGGTGGAGATCGCCTTCGACGGCCTCCAGACGTCGTCGCGTTACCCCGGCGGGATGGCCCTGCGGTTCGCCCGCGTTCTGCGGTACCGGGACGACAAGACCGCCGACGAAGCCGATACCGTCGACACCGTGCGTGCCCTGTACGACAGGCACTGACCGAAACCGGGTTTTCGCCCCAGCCCGTCTTCCCCGGTGCGAGGATCGGACTCAGGCATGGACCGGACACCCACACTGTCGACCCGACAAGGAGGAACGTGGCCACTCCGACCGCCGAATCACCGGACCGCATCGAAGAGCAGAGCGGCGACATCACCTACGTCCGCACGGACAAGGATCTGCCGCCGGTGGCGATCATCGACCGCTCCCCCATCACCACCAAGCACAAGCTGATCTTCGCGGCCATCGCGCTGGTGGGTGCGGTCGCCTGGGCGGTCATCGCGTTCTTCCGCGGGGAGACCGTCAACGCCGTCTGGTTCGTGATCGCCGCGATCTGCACCTACGTGATCGGATTCCGGTTCTACGCGCGTCTGATCGAGATGAAGGTGGTCCAGCCGCGCGACGATCTCGCCACTCCGGCAGAGGTTTTGGAGAACGGCACCGACTACATGCCGACCGACCGGCGGGTGCTCTACGGGCACCACTTCGCGGCCATCGCCGGTGCCGGCCCACTGGTGGGTCCGGTGCTGGCGATGCAGATGGGCTACCTGCCGGGCACCATCTGGATCATCATCGGCGCCGTCGTCGCCGGCTGTGTGCAGGACTACCTGGTGTTGTCGATCTCGGTGCGGCGGCGTGGCCGCTCGCTGGGGCAGATGGCACGCGACGAACTGGGCACCGTCGGCGGTGTCGCGGCGATCGTCGGAGTGCTGGTCATCATGGTGATCCTGCTGGCTGTGCTGGCCCTGGTGGTGGTCAACGCGCTGGCCGAAAGTCCGTGGGGTGTCTTCTCGATCGCGATGACCATCCCGATCGCCATCTTCATGGGCCTGTACCTGCGTTTCCTGCGGCCCGGCCGGGTTTCCGAGGTCTCGGCCATCGGCATGGTGCTGCTGCTGTTGGCGGTCGCCTCCGGCGGCTGGGTCGCCGATACGGACTGGGGCACCGAGTGGTTCACCTTGTCGAAGGTGTCGCTGTCCTGGTGCCTGATCATCTACGGCCTCGCCGCGTCGATTCTTCCGGTGTGGCTCCTGCTCGCCCCGCGCGACTATCTGTCGACGTTCATGAAGGTCGGCACGATCGCGTTGCTGGCGGTCGGCATCCTGATCGCGCGCCCGGTGATGGAGGCTCCGGCGATCTCGCAGTTCGCCACCAGCGGCACCGGTCCCGTGTTCGCCGGCTCGCTGTTCCCGTTCCTGTTCATCACCATCGCCTGCGGTGCCCTGTCGGGTTTCCATGCGCTGATCTCGTCGGGCACCACGCCCAAGCTGCTGGAAAAAGAGAGCCAGATGCGGCTCATCGGGTACGGCGGCATGCTGACCGAGTCGTTCGTCGCGATCATGGCGCTGATCACCGCCGCCATCCTGAACCAGCACCTGTACTTCGTGATGAACGCGCCGACGGCGGCCACCGGCGGAACCGCCGAGACCGCCGCCGACTATGTCAACGGCCTGGGCCTGTCCGGTGCGGCCATCACGCCGCAGGAGATCGACGACGCGGCCCGCAGCGTGGGTGAGGAGTCGATCATCTCCCGCACCGGAGGTGCGCCGACGCTGGCTTTCGGGATGTCCGAGGTGCTGCACCAGGTGTTCGGCGGCCAGGCGCTGAAGGCGTTCTGGTACCACTTCGCGATCATGTTCGAGGCGTTGTTCATCCTGACCACGGTTGACGCCGGCACCCGCGTCGCCCGGTTCATGCTGTCCGACGGGCTGGGCAATTTCGGTGGGCCGCTGAAGAAGTTGCGCGACCCCAGCTGGCGCGTCGGCGCGTGGATCTGCAGCATCGTGGTGGTCGCCGCGTGGGGCAGCATCCTGCTGATGGGTGTCACCGACCCGCTGGGCGGCATCAACACGCTGTTCCCGCTGTTCGGTATCGCCAACCAGTTGCTGGCCGCCATCGCCCTGACGGTGGTGACCGTTGTGATCATCAAACGTGGTCTCCTGAAGTGGGCGTGGATACCGGGCATCCCGCTGCTGTGGGATCTGATCGTGACGATGACGGCGTCGTGGCAGAAGATCTTCTCCGGCGATCCCAAGGTGGGTTACTGGACGCAGCATTTCCAGTACCGCAACGCGCGCGACGGTGGCGCCACCAGTTTCGGCGCCGCCAAGGACGCCGGCGAACTCGACGCCGTCATCCGCAACACCTTCATCCAGGGCACCCTGTCGGTCGTGTTCGCCGTCCTGGTGATCATCGTCGTCACCGCCGGTGTGCTCGTGTCGGTCCGGGCGATCCGCGGCAAAGCGCGGCCGTTGACGGAGGAGAACCCCATCCCGTCGAAGACCTTCGCGCCGGCCGGATTGATCATGACCAAACCGGAGAAGGAGGTGCAGAAGCAGTGGGACGCCCTACCGACACGGTCCGACTTGGCGCACTCCGCGCCGCCCGAGCGCTGAGCTGGTACACGAAAACGTTGATGGGCGACAACGACTATCGACGCTACGTCGAGCACCGGCACCGTACCCATCCGGGTGAGCCGGTGATGTCCGAGCGCGCGTACTGGCGGCACCGGCACGCCGCGGCCGACGCCAATCCGTCCGCGCGTTGCTGCTGAATCGGTTACCGGAATCCGCAGGGTCAGCGTCACGGCGTGGTCACCGACTGCGGACCAACCTGAGGGCGGGTAGCGCGGCGAGGCCGAACAGCACGCCGCACAGGATGACGTAAGCGCATATCCCGGTCATCGAGCTGACCGGGCCGCTGTCGGCCGAAACGCCATGTATCCGACTGGCTTTGAGGACCTCGCCCCCGGCGAAGCTCACGACGACCGATCCCAGCGCGAGCACGATGGACACCAACCCGGCGCTGACGCCCTGCCGTTCAGGTGGTCCGAGACCGGTGGCGAGGTTGTACCCGGACGCACCGACGGCACCGGCCGCCACCCCGATCAGGGCACCGCAGACGACGGCGATCCTCAGGTCCGAAATGCCCGCCAGCATCGTGAACGTCGCGACGGTACCGACGACGATGCCGCCCAGAAGGGGCACCGCGGGTGTGCGCCGAGCCGCGACCCAGCCGGCACCGACACCGCCGAGGGCGATGCCGCAGTTGGCGACGCCGAACAGCACCGCGACCGCCGTCCCGTCACCCAACCCGTACCGGAGTCCCAGTTCGCCGGGCACATGCGCGACGACGCTGATCAGCTGCAGCATGCTCCGGAAAGCCCCCGCCGCCAGGACCAGTGCCGCCAGCGTCAGCAGGAGGGGGCCGCGCAGCGCCCGGATGTCGATGATCGGGTCGGCAACCCGCAGCGACCGCACCACCCACCCGGCCAGCATGAGCACACCGCCGGCCAACAGTGCCATCGACGCCGTGGACAACCATCCCGGTCCGCTCCCCACGCTGACATAGGCGAGCACCGCGCCGAGGCCCCCACCGAGCAACAACCCGCCCGCGACGTCGACGCGTCCACCGGCGCGGATCGGCGACTCCGGGACGAAACACCGCACACTCACGGCCGCCATCCCGGCCAGGAGCGCGGCGACGCCGAACACGCTGCGGTAGCCGTACCTGTCGATGACGGCCGTCATGAGGACCGGTTCGAGGATTCCGATCACCGAGGCCCCGGAGGTCAGCACGCCGATCAACGCCATCGCGGTCTGCGGCGTGCAGATCTGCCGGGTGAGCGCCACGGTGAGGAAGACCGAGGCGAACGCGGCGCCCTGGAGGAACCGACCCGCCAGGAAGACCGACAGGTGCGAGGCCACCAGGCAGATCAGGGCACCCACTGCGGACAGGAGCAAGGTGGCGCAGAGGGTCCGGCGGGCACCGAAGACGTCGGCTCCCCTGGCCAGCAACGGGGACCAGATGGCGCCGGCCAGCATCGCGCCGGCGCTGAGCCAGGCGGGCTGGTCGGTGTTCAGTTGCTGCATCAGCTCGGGCAGGATCAGTAGCGGTGAGCCGATCACCACGTCGGCCAGAACGTTGGCGAGAAGGAGAACCGCGGCGTAGGACACCAGCCGTCGTGTCCATCCTTGTTGCGGCGCTTCGGCAGAACGCAGCGAGCTCAACGTCGAGGATCCTGCGTGGACAAGGTCAGGTCGTCGGCTGCGGCCCGTAACGGCTTCTGCACCACGTGCATCAATCCCAGTCGTTGCAGCCACGGCGCCGAGCGCAGCATGGCGTTGCGGCGCCACAGTTGGATCTCGTTGCGGCACAACACTGCAGAAGCACGCAGAGCCAGCCGCTGATTCTTTGCGACGTAGCCGGCCATGCGGTGTCGATAGGCGGCGAAGGCGATTTCCGGTCGGGTATGCCGCGCCAGCTCGCCGGCCAGTACGTAGGCACCGGCGATGGCCAGGCTGGTGCCCTGGCCGGACAGAAATGCCGGAGCGTAGGCGGCGTCGCCGACGAGCGCGACGCGACCGCGGCTCCAGCTGGGCATCCGCACCTGGCTGACGGCGTCGAAGTAGACACCGGCGGCTTCCGGTAGCGAGTCGACGATTCGCGCTGTCTGCCAATGGTCCTGGGCAAAGGCGGTGCGCAGGACCGCGTGCACCTGCTCGGTGTCGTGCAGGTCGCGGATCTCGGCCCCCGGATCGTGAAACGTCAGGAAGACCCGGGTGGCGCCGCCATCGGTCGGACGTTCGAGCACCAGGGTTCGTCCCGCATGCGAGTAGAGAACACCCGATCCCGGCGGGAACATCTCCGACGTCAGGTCCCAGACGGCCACATACGATCCCAGGTGGTGAACGAACCGCTCCTCTGCGCCGAATGTCAGTGCGCGGACGTTGGAGTGGATGCCGTCGGCACCGATCAGCACGTCTGCCCGGCGGGAAGGGCCGCAGGCGAATTCGATGTCGACACCGTGGCCGACGTGGGTCACGGCGGTGACCGAGTCACCGAAGACGTAGTCGACACGGCCGGCGCTCGCCTGCTGCAGGATCTCCCCGAGGGATCCGCGCGCAATCTCTACATCGCCACTTCCGCTGCTAATCAACGCATTTCGCAAGTCAACCGTATACATACGGCGGCCGCTCGGCGCGAGCACATCGAGCGGCACGTGCCGGTAGCGCTGGGCCGACACGGCGTCGTACACCCCCATCCGACGCAGGACTTCGCTTGCGGTTCCCCGGACGTCGACCGGATAGCCTTCGGCACGGAAACGCTGAGCACGCTCGACCACGGTCACATCCCAGCCGGCGGTGGACAACCAGAATGCGGCGACGGGACCGGCGATCCCGGCACCGGAGATCACAGCGCTGAGGGAAGGCATGAGCAGCTCCGAATCCGATAAGCGACGGTTGTGTTGCTTACGGCGACAGTAACGTGATGCCGTAAGCTACACAAGTGTCTTCTAATGTCGGGCCGGTGCGACGCCGCCGTGGCGCCGCACTCGAAGCCGCCATCCTGGATGCCGGCTGGGATCAGCTCGTCGCGGCCGGATACGAGAACTTCACCATCGACGCGGTGGCCACCCGGTCAGGCTCGGCGCGTTCGGTGCTGTATCGGCGATGGCCGTCGCGCCGCGCCCTGCTGGAGGCCGTGATGTGCCGACGCGGCGAGATCGACCTGGTCCAGGCTCCCGACACCGGATCCCTGCGCGGCGACGTCATCGCACTCCTGACCGAGTTCAACGAGCGCAGGTCCCGGACCCTCGGGGTCATCGTCGCACTGCTCGGCGCCTACTTCGACGATGCCGGTGGGTCACCCGGCGAGTTGCGCGCCCATTTCGTTCCGGACGGACCCAGCGCGATGGAAACCATCGTCGAACGCGCCGTCTCCCGTGGCGAACTCACGTGCGCGCCGCCCGCACGCATCATCAGCCTTCCCGCCGATCTGCTGCGCCATGAACTGCTCATGACCCTGACGGCGGCATCCCCGGAGACCATTCACGAAATCGTCGACGACATCTTCCTGCCTCTGGCGACCCGCTCGGCGCGCTAAGCCGACATCGTGTAGCGGATCGGCAGGTGCTTGAGCCCGCCGACGAACACCGTGGCAGTGTGCTCGGCAGGTCCGGCCAGTTCCGCGGACTCCAGCCGTGGCAGCAGCTCGCTGAAGAAGCTGTTGATCTCCATGCGGGCCAGCGCCGCCCCGAGGCAGAAGTGCACGCCGTAGCCGAACGCGACGTGCTTGTTCGGGTCCCGGCCGACATCGAAGGCGAACGGGCTTTCGAAGACGTCCTCGTCGCGGTTCCCCGACGGATACGACAGGAGAACCGATTCTCCCGCAGCGATTTTCACTCCGCGGATCTCGGTATCCTGCTGCGCGGTGCGCATGAACTCCTTGACCGGCGTTACCCAGCGGACCATCTCCTCGACAGCGAGGGGCATCAGCTCGGGACGCTGCTTCAGCCGGCGCATCTGGTCCGGATTCTCGATCAGCGCCTGCAGCCCGCCGGAGATGGTGGCACTGGTGGTGTCGTGGCCCGCGGTCGCCACGATCAGGTAGTACGACACGGTGTCGATGTCGGAGAGCGGTTCGCCGTCGATGCGCGCATTGGCGATCGCCGAGGCGAGGTCCTCGGTGGGATCGGCGCGACGCGCAGCGGTGATCTCGTTGAAGTAGTTGAACATGTCGAACAGCGCCAGACCGCGCTCCTCCATGCTCGCCCCTCGCTGGAATTCGGCGTCGTCGTTGCCGAACAGCTCCTGGGTGTAGGTCAGCATGCGACCGAAATCCGACTCCGGGATGCCGAGCAGCGACATGATCACGTACAACGGGAACTTGACGGCGACCTCGGCGACGAAGTCGCACTCCCCGCCGCGGGCGGCCATCTGGTCGACGAACGTCTTGGCCAGCTCGTCGACGCGCTCCTTCAGAGCGCGCATCGCCCTGGGCCGGAACCAATCCGCCCCGATGGCACGCACCTTGCGGTGCTGGGGGTCATCGAGGTGGATCAGTGTGCTGATGCCGAGGGACGCGTGCTGCGCATCGCCCTCGGCGGTGGTCAGCACCGGCCGCGGCGAGTTGGTGAAGACCGTGTTGTCCCGTTCGATGGCCATGATGTCGGCGTGCTTGGTGATCGCCCAGAACGGGTTGTATCCGGCCACCTCGACCCACGACACCGGCGCGTTGGCCCGCAGATGCGCCAGCGCCGCATGCAGTCTCGGCTCGTCGGCATAGGCAGCCGGGTCGGCCAGGACCCTGGCGGCCTCGTCTGCGATTCGCACGCTCATCGGTGTCTCCTTCATCGGGCGCCGTCGCGCAACTCGGTGACCAGGTCGACGACTGTCTCCTCGTCGACAGACGGTGGGAAACCCACCAGCACACGGTCGATCAGACCGTCGCAGCGCGCACGGATCTTGTCGGTGATCTCGTCGACCAGGCCCACGACGGCGAACTCCTCGAGGATGGTGTCGTCGACGAGTGTGCCCATCGTGTCCCAGTCACCCGCGCGCGACAGTCGGTGCATCTCGGTCTGGAGATCTCCCCAGCCGTGCAGTTCCAGCACGTTTCGGTACGCCGGTGTGGAGGCGTAGAAGGCGATCTGCTTGCGGGTGCCGACGGCGGCCGCGGCCAGCTGCTCTTCGTCGTGCCCGGTGACGACGAACAGGGGGCAGGCCACTTCGACGTCGGCGCGGCTGCGGCCGGCGCGTTCGATCCCCCGGGACAACGTCGGGATCGTCACCTCGCGGAGGTATCGGCGGGTCGAGAAGGCGTGGGCGATGAGTCCGTCGGCGACCTCCCCGCACATCTCGGTCATGCGGTCGCCCACCGCCGCGACGAACACCCTGGGATCCCCGTGCGGCTGCGGCGGCGGGACGAACATCGGGGTCATCAGCGTGTGCGTGTAGAAGTCGCCGTCGAAGTCGAGTCTGGTCCCGTCTCGCCAACAGGACCAGATCGCGCGCAGGGCCTCGACGAACTCCTGCATCCGCTCCACGGGTCTGCTCCACGGCATGCCGAAACGCTTCTCGATGTGAGGCTTGATCTGCGAGCCGAGGCCCAGCAGAAATCGCCCTTGTGAGTAGTCCTGCAGATCCCATCCGATCTGGGCCACGGTCATCGGGTTGCGGGCGAACGCAACGGCGATGCTGGTGCCCAGTTCGATGCTGTGGGTGTGTTCGGCGGCCAGCGTCAGGGGGAGGAACGGATCGTGGTTGATCTCGGCCGTCCAGCACCCGTCGAAACCACGGCGCTCCAGCGTCCTCGCCGCGGCCGGTACCTGGGAAAGTTGACTGACGACGGCAGCGTCCACCTTCAGGCCGCCTCCAGCACCCATGCTGGATGACGCTACAGTAAGCAATTCAGTAAGGTCAACGCCGAACCGCCGCCCCGTCGGAGAACAGGAGTCTGCGCATGGCCCGTGCCGAGGATTGGCAGGAAACGCTCTCGGAGTTGGTTCGCCGACGTGAGCACTCCCGGGCCCTGGGCGGCGAGGAGCGCCTGGCCAAGCATCACGGCAAGGGCAAGCTGGACGCGCGCGGACGCATCGACCGTCTGCTCGACGAAGGGTCGTTCCGGGAGTTCGGCACGCTTGTCGGCGGCGACATCGCCGCCGACGGCATCGTCACCGGGTCCGGCCTGATCGACGGCCGCCCCGTGCTGGTCGGCGCGGAGGACTTCACCACCCTGGCCGGCAGTATCGGCCCGGGCGGCAACGCGAAACGCTACCGACTGGCCGAACTGGCGCTGCGTGACCGGGTGCCGATGGTGATGCTGTTGGAGGGGGCCGGTTTTCGTCCCAGCGGAGAGCACTACGGCCGGACACCCACCGACCTGCTCGCCCAGGCGCGGTGCTCGGGCAAGGTTCCCACGGTGAGCGGGTTGTTCGGGCCGTCGGCCGGCCACGGCGCGCTGGTGGCCCCGGTGTGTGACTGGACGATCATGACCGCCCAGGGCGCGATCTTCACCGCCGGTCCCCCGGTGGTCAAAGAGTCCACGGGCGAGGAGATCTCGAAGGAGGACCTGGGCGGTCCGTCGGTGGCGCTGGCCAGCGGGGTGATCCACAATTTCGGCCAGGACGACGCCGCGGTGCTCGACGATATCCGCCGCTACCTGTCCTACTTCCCGTCCAGCGCGTGGTCCTACCCGCCGTCGCTTCCGGGTAGCGCCGCGGCCGCCCGCCGCGCCACACCGGAACTGCTCCACATCGTGCCCCGCGGCAACCGGCAGATCTACGACATGCGCGCCGTGCTCGATGTCGTCTTCGACGACACCGACTGGTTCGAGGTGCAGCCGAAGTTCGGGCCGGCGATGATCACCGCGCTCGCGCACCTCGGCGGGCATCCGGTCGCGGTGGTGGCCAACCAGCCGAAGGTGCTCGCCGGTTCGATCGACGCCGACGCCGCCGACAAGGCAGCGCATTTCATCATGGTCGCCGACGCGTTCCACCTGCCGATCGTGTTCCTCGCCGACAACCCGGGGATGCTGCCGGGCAGTATGTCAGAGCGCACCGGCGTGCTGCGCAGCGGTGCCCGCATGTTCGCCGCGCAGACCGCGGCCACCACTGTCAAACTGCATGTGACACTGCGTAAGGCGTACGGGTTCGGCTCGATGGTGATGTCGCTGCTGGGCTTCGACAACCAGAGCGCGACCTTCGCCTATCCGGGCGCCACCATGGGTGCGATGAGCGCGGCCGCGCTGAGCAAGGCGTCCCACGCCACCGAGGACGTGGAGGCCAGACTGCACCAAGCCGAGGTCGACGCGTCGTTCCGCTCGGCCGGGCACCTCGGCTTCGACGATCTGATCCATCCCGAAGAGACCCGCGACGTGCTCATCGACGCGCTGGAGCGCGGCCTCTACAGTCGGCAGGCCGCCGCCGAGCCGGTGACCCGGACGGTGATCACCCCCTAGGGAGGCTCACCGCGTCGCGCGGTACGCGGCAACGACCGGTTCGAGCTCGTCGGGTGTGGCGCCGTGCATGATCACCGCGTCGGCGCCGTAGTCGAACTCCTTGCGCACCCGGTCCGCGCACTGCTGCGGGGTCCCGGTGGCCGACGGTTCGAGCCACTCGTCGGGGATCAGCGTGGCGATGTGCTCGATCTGCTCGGCGGTGGCCTTGTGGTCGATGCCGCCGCCGATGGACTGGACCACAGAGTCCTCGCGGAAGCGTTGCAGCACAGCGGGATCCCAGCCATTGGTGTTCACGAGTAGATCCCCGTAGCCCTGCAGGTAGGTCGCCAGCCGGGCCACGGTCTTCTTCAGCCGTAGCTCCTCGGGTAGATGGTCGCCGACCGTCGCGAAGCACGACCACACGCGCACGTCGGCCGGGTCGCGGCCGGCCTGCTCGGCGGCATCCTTGACCGTCTTCACGGCGCGCCGCAGCGTTTCGGGCGTGAAGTAGGTGTGCAGGATGACGTCGTCGAACTCGCGTCCGCCCAGCGCCAAGGTCTGCGGCCCGAACGCGACGATCGCCAACCGGATGTCCTCACGGAATTCGGGGTCCAGGAACAGCACCTGGTACTTGCCCAGCGGGCCGTCGTGGTTGAAGATCAGCTCCCCGTGCCAGAGCTTGCGCATGACCTGCGCGAAGTCCTCCATCTGCGCGGTGGTGACCGTCGGGATGCCGAACGCGTTGTAGATCGCGCCGATACCGCGGCCGATGCCGAGGGTGAACCGGCCGCCGGAGAGCCGATGCATCGTGGTGGCCCAGGATCCGGTGATGAGCGGATGCCGGGTGTTGTGGTTGGTCGCGGCGGTGGCGATCTGCATGCGGCTGGTCACGGCCAGCGCCGCACCGGTCAGAGACGACGCCTCCTTGACGTTCCAGCGCTCGGAGATGAAGCCGGTGCCGAAGCCGAGTTCCTCACCGCGCCGGGCCTCGTCCATCAACGTCGCAGGCCCCTCACCGCCCGCGCCGGCCAGCAGGTAGTAACCGAGCTCGTCGAGCACCTTCTCCGTCACGCCCAAACTCCTTGCTTGTAGCCGCAATTCCAGACCTCGGTGATCCTGCCATCAACCACCCGGAAAATTTCCATACTGCTGATCGTGGTCGACGTGCCGTCCCGGAGGGTCATCGGCGATTCGTAGACGATGGTGACGTGTTCGCCGTCGTCGCCGGCCACCACCAGCAACAGGTCGAAACGGATGGTCTCGAACAGCGCCCAGTGATCGACGATGCGTGCCACCGCCTGCTCGTGGGTCAGGGTGGTCGACTCCCCGACGTCGTGGCGGATCACCGCGGTGCCCATCAGTTCCTCGGCCAGCGCGAAGTCGCGCTGGTTCCAGACGACCAGGTTGTACAACTCGACGACTTCACGCGCCGAACGGATCACGAGAAAACCTCCACGGCATCGGTGTCGGAGATGGCGGCGACGGCCCGGTCGACCAACTCGACGCACAGTGCGCGGGAGCGCGCCGGCAGCGACTCCCACCCGTTGAGGACGATGACCGGCAGGACCATGAAGTAGACGACGCCGTAGCGGTAGCGCCGCCATGCGTCGTCGAAGGAGTAGCCGATGACGTCGTGCGCCGCCAGCGTCTCGAGGTACTCGCACACCAGCGCTTCGTCGTGACCCTGTCGCGCGGCGGCGAGCAGACCCTGGCTGACCAGGTAGGCGACGTCGGCGATTCCGCATCCCGTCGAGGCCATCTGGAAGTCGGCGACCTTGAGCCGCTTTCCGTCGAAGAAGAGGTTGTCGGCGCGAATGTCGCCGTGCAGCAACATCGAATGCTCGGCCAGCACCGAAAGCGCCTCGCCGGCATGGTCGGTGAAGCGCTCGGCGAACTTCGCGACCCGGCGCGGCACCGATGCGCTGGTCTGCTCGCGGTACACCTGCCAGCCGGGACCGAATGCCGGCAAGAGCAGTTCCCGCACGACCGGCGCGGCCAGGCTCGGGAAGCTGCGCAGTGCCGCCACATTGGCGGGCTGCACCGACCAGGCGTGCAGTCCGGCCAGTTGTCCGATGACCGATCGCGCCCGGTCCAACGACAGGCCGGCCAGGTGGTCGGCGTTCTCCCAGTGGTGCAGGTCCTCGAGCAGCAGGACGAAATCGCCGGAGGTCTCGTCCAGTCGCGCGGTGTAGACCTCGGGAGTGTCCATCGGCGCCCGGGCGGCGACGTCGCGGTAGAACGCGACCTCACGACGGTAGCCACCGAGGAGGTCCATCGCTGCCCGAGCCGAGGAATCGGCGGGGAGCTTCGCGATCAGGGTGGCGGGCAGGTCAGGCGTGCCGCGCAGGGTCAGCCGGTACAGCAGCGACGAGAACCCCGAGTCGGCAGCGATCGGCTGGGCGTGAACATCGTTGACTTCCAGGGTTTTCGGTAAGCCGCTGTCGGCACGCAGCACTTGGGTCAGCCATTCGGCGCTGACACCTTCGACACCGGCAGGCACAGCGGCGTGCGCGACGGTCACCGTCGACCTCCTGGGAATCGGGTGCTGGACACCGAACTTACCGGCCGACCGAACGCAGGAAGTCCTCGGATGCCGCCTGCACTCCCGGCGCCAGCAGATGCCCGACGTGGCTTCCGCGGTGCCAGTACAGTTGCCCGCCCCACTTCCGGTGCAGCGTTTGCGCGGGTTCGCGCCGCGCCATCTGGTCGTACCAGGCACCGACGATCAGCCGACGGTGCGGTGGCGGGGTCGGCACCACGGCTTGGTAGTCCACCACCGACATGAGATCGCGGGCGGGGTCCGATCGCAGCAGCGCGGCGGTGTCGTCCACCGTGGGGCCCCACCGGCCGAGGTGTGCGGCGATCATCGCGTTGAGTCCGGCGATCGGCGTGTAGACCATTACGGCGTCGACCGGCTCGAGGTGGGACACCAAGCCCGCCACTGGACTTCCCATCGACACGCCCGACACCACGATGCCCTCGGCCTGGGGCCGCAGCCAGCGCACCACCGCCCGAACCTCGGAGACCGCCCGCATCATGCCGGCGACGTTGCCTACCGGATCCATGCCGGGGTATCGCGGCCACCGGGACCGGCGCACCCCGCACCCCGGCTGGACGGGCAGGGCGATGTTGAAGCCGAGCTCGTCCTGGATGCGCCGGGCGCGGGACACCAGCAGATCGATAGGCTGCCCCTGGCCCGCACCGTGCACCCACACCAGCCACGGCCGGCGATCGTCGTCGTCGCGGCACAGGTGGACCACCGCTGTGGCCATGCCGCCGAAGCCCTCGGTGGCCAACGGTTCGGGCAGCCGCGGATCGTGGTCGAACGTGAGCTGCTCGTAGCGCTGGCGGCCGAACCGGCGGCGCCGGCGAGACTTGACCCGCAACGGGGTCGGGTCGGCATGCGCCTCGGCGATGTCCGAGGTCAGGGCGGCTGCGATCGCGGCGCAGGACGCGATGCTGCGCTCCAGGCGCGGTGGGGGCGCCGTCAGGGTCAGGCCCGACAGCGCCAGTTCGTCGAGCGCCACCTCACCGAATTGGCGCACCCCGTTGGGCGACAGGGCGTTCCAGTCGCCGGATTCGGCGAGCGCCGTGTACGCGCGGGGCAGTATCCCGCCGAAGTCGGTCGCGACGCGCCTGGCCCGCTCCGCGATGTTCACGCGAGGACGAATCCGGTGTAGCCGTTGGCGGCGATCTCCTCGCAGCGCCGCCGGTATTCGGGGATACCTGCGGTGTATCCCATGTACATCCGCTTCTTACCAGGGATGTTTCCGCCGTTGTACCAGGAGTTGCACGAGGGATGGACCAGCACGGTGGGTTCCACGAGCGAGGTGGTGTGCTCGATCCACTCGCGCTGCGCCCGGGGATCGGCTTCGATGCTGCGGCAGCCGTGTTCGCGCAGATAACCGACGCAGTCACCGATCCACTCGATGTGCTGTTCGAGTGCGGCGACGAAATTCGTTGCCGCCGAGGGACTCCCGGGGCCCTGAACGATGAACAGGTTGGGGAAGCCGGCAACGGCCACCCCGAGGTAGCTCAGCGGGCCCTCCCGAGCCCAGAAGTCGCGCAGCGACATCCCATCCCGGCCGCGGACGTCGATCCTGCTCAGCGCGCCGGTCATGGCGTCGAACCCGGTGGCGTAGACGATGACGTCTAGCTGGTGGCACCCGCTGCCGGTCTCGATCCCGTCGGGCCGCACCGCGACGATCGGGTCCACGCGCAGGTCCACCAGCCGCACGTTGTCGCGGTTGTAGGTCTCGTAGTAGCCCTGGTCGATGATCGGCCGCTTGCACCCGAACGGGTGGCTGGGGGTCAGCGCGCGGGCTGTCGCGGGGTCCTCGACGATGCGGGCCACCGCTTCGCCGTAGAGGCGGGCGGCCATCCGATTGGCCTCGATGTCGAAGAACACATCACCCCAGTTCAGCGCGCCCAGGATGCCGTCCTGCTCGACGGCACGTCGTTGCTCTTCCGGGGAGGCGGTTCTCAGCGGCGGCTTGGTGAGCATCTCCAGCATCACCGAGAACGCGCTCAGCCGGGCCGCCCCCACCGGGTGCGCGCGCTGGGCCGCGCGGATCTCCGGATAGCGCGCCTTGAGCGCATCGAGTTCACCGGGCTCGAACGCACGGACCGCCCACGGCAACGTGTAGGCCGGCGAACGCTGGAACACCGTGAGCGTCGCGGCTTCCCGGGCCACCACCGGGATCAGTTGCACGCCGGTGGAACCGGTGCCGATCACCCCTACCCGGCGGCCCGACAGATCGACGCCCTCGCGCGGCCACCGACTGCTGTGCAGCGACGTGCCGGCGAACGTATGCATCCCCGGGATCGACGGCTCCAGCGGCGTCGACAGGATCCCGGTCGCTGCGACGACGTAGCGGGCGCTCAGCGTCTGACCGGAGGACAGCCGCAGGGTCCAGCGCGTCTCGCCTTCGTCGAACGTCATGGTCGTCACCTCGGCGCCGAAGGTGATGTCGCGGCGCAGGTCGAGGCGATCGGCGACGAAGTTCAGGTACGCCTCGATCTCGGGTTGGGCGGGCATGGTCTCGGTCCAGACCCATTCCTGCTGGATCTCCTCGGAGAACGAGTACGAGTACTCGATGCTCTCGATGTCGCAGCGCGCCCCCGGATAGCGGTTCACCAGCCAGGTACCGCCGACGTCGTCGGCCTGCTCCAGCACCCGCACCCGCAGGCCGAGTTCCCGAAGACGGTGCAGCGCGTACAGACCCGAGAATCCCGCGCCGACGACCAGGACGTCGAACCCGCCCGTGAGGTCGTCGGATCGATCGGACGTCGCGGCGGTCCGGTGCACGGTCACACTTCCTCATCGGGTCGTGGCCCCGCTACGGGGGCGGGTGTTACTGTAACTATTACAGTATCGGCGCTCGTCCCGGGCCGGTTTCGCCGCGGCGCCCCCTCTGCAGGAGAGCTCATGAAGGTACCGTTCACCTGGAAGGTCACCGGCTGGTTCATGGTCGGCTGGTCTGCCGAGTTCGAGCGCGGCCGAACCCGGCCGCTGCGCTACTTCGGAGAGGACCTGGTCGCCTATCGCGACGACTTCGGCGAACTGCACGTGCTCTCGGCGCATTGTCAACACCTCGGCGCCCACATGGGCCACGGCGGCAAGGTCGTCGGCGACTGCGTCGAATGCCCGTTCCACGGCTGGCGCTGGGGACCCGACGGCGCCAACACCTACATCCCCTACCAGCCCGACCGGCCCAACAAGGCATTGCGGCTGCAGGTGTTCCCGGTGCGCGAGCAGTACGGCTGCGTCTTCGTCTGGTACCAGCCCCACGGCAAGGAACCGCAGTGGGAGCTGCCCGACCTGTTCCAGAAGTTCCCGCAGTTCGACACCGACCCCGACGCCTACTACCGGCCGTATCCCGAGTTCTCCCGGCGGGCCGAGAACGAGCCGGTGCACCCGCAGATCGTGGCCGAGAACGGGCCCGACAGTTCGCACTTCCGCTACGTCCACGGCGCCTCGGTGACCCCGGTGTGCCTGGACTGGCAGGTCGTCGGTGAGGAGTGGCGCTTCCTGACCGGGTGGCCGGACGCCCGCAGCGACGACCCCGACACCATGGCGTTGCGGATCCACAGCCACTTCTCCGGGCTGGGTTTCGCGACAAGCGTCTTCGAAGGCTCGGCCAACCACCGGCTGATCTTCGCGTGTACGCCGGTCGAGGACGAGAAGTCCGACATGTTCTATTCGGTCTGGTGGCCGCGTCTGCCAGGCGACGAATCCGAGGTGCCGCCGCCGTCGGTGATCGAGAAGGTGGAACGCCAGTTCCTCGGGACGGTGTGGGAGGACCTCGACATCTGGCGCTACCAGCGCTACGTCGAGAACCCGCCGCTGGCGAAGGTCGATGCCAAGCCCTACATGGCGATGCGCAAGTGGGCTCAGCAGTTCTACGAAGTCCCGCCGCCACAGCGCTGAAACGGCGACCGAACCGACGGATGCGAATGGGAGTGACGCACCCCACAGCCCGCCCGATAGAGTCCTCGGTGATTCCCGTCCGCCCCCAGCGATGAGAGGCCGTATGTCCGAGACGACCCAGTTCACCGTTCCGGCGGCAGCAGACGCCGTGGCCGCCGCCATCGGCGACCGCCCGTTCCTCGTCCAAGGCGACCGCCGCCTGACATACGCCCAGGTGGTCGAGCGATCGAACCGGTTGGCCCGCTACCTGCACGCCCAGGGGCTGGGCTGCCAGACCGAACGCTCGCAGCTGGCCGGCCATGAAGCCGGCCAGGACCTGCTGGGCATCTACGCCCACAACGGACCCGAATACGTCGAGGGCATGCTCGGGGCGTGGCGGGCTCGCGTGGCCCCGTTCAATGTCAACTACCGCTACGTCAAGAGCGAGCTGCAGTACCTGCTGGCCGACTCGGGCGCCACCGCGCTGCTCTACCACGCGGCGTTCGCACCCCGCCTCGCCGAAGTGCTGCCCGACCTCCCCCAGCTGCGGGTCCTGATCCAGATCGCCGATGACTCGGGCAACGAATTGCTGCCGGGCGCCGTCGATTACGACTCGATCGTGGCCGACGGCCCCGCTGATCCGCCGCCGGTGACCCCGTCGCCGGACGATCTCTACGTCCTCTACACGGGCGGCACCACCGGCATGCCCAAGGGTGTGCTGTGGCGTGCGCACGACATCTTCATGGCCTCCTTCGGCGGGCGCAGCCTCTACACCGGCGAGCTGGTGTCCACCTACGACGAGATCGTGGCGCGCTGTGTCGAATCCCCCGGCACCTCGCTACTGGTGCTGCCGCCGCTGATGCACGGCGCCGCACAGTGGGCCGTCTTCACCGCCATGAACACCGGCCAGACCGTGGTGTTCTCGGCGGTCACCAGCCACCTCGACGTCGACGACGTCGTCGCCACCATCGAGCGCGAGAAGGTCCTGGCGGTCACCGTCGTCGGCGACGCGATGGCCCGCCCCCTGGCCGACGCATTCGAGCGCACCGACGCCGACCTGTCGTCGCTGGCCGTCGTCGCCAACGGCGGCGCCCAGCTCACCCCGACCGCCAAGCAGCGCCTGATCGACGCGAAAGAGAACCTGATGGTTGTCGACGGCGTCGGCTCCTCGGAGACGGGGGCCCAGATGACGCACATGTCGGCGCCCGGTGCGGTGTCGACCGGCAAGTTCAACGCCGGGCCCGATACCTACGTCGCCACAGAGGATCTCAGCGCGATGCTGGAGCCCGGGCACGACGGCATCGGCTGGCTTGCGCAGCGCGGCTACGTCCCGCTGGGTTACAAGGGCGATGCCACCAAGACGGCGGCGACGTTCCCGGTGATCGACGGCGTGCGCTACTCGATCCCCGGCGACCGCGCGCGCCACCTCGCCGACGGTTCGATCGAACTGCTCGGCCGGGACTCGGTGACCATCAACTCCGGCGGCGAGAAGATCTTCGCCGAAGAGGTGGAGGCGGCGGTCGCGTCGCATCCCGCCGTCGCCGACGTGGTCGTCGCCGGCCGGCCCAGCGAGCGCTGGGGCCAGGAGGTGGTGGCTGTCGTCGCGTTGGACGAGGGCGCGCAAGCCACCGCCGAGGAACTGATCGAGCACGCCGGAGCGGTGATCGCCCGCTACAAATTGCCCAAGGCGGTGGTCTTCCGGCCGGTGATCGAGCGCAGCCCGGCCGGCAAGGCGGACTACCGCTGGGCCCGCGAGCAGGCGATCAGCGGCAGCTGACTCAGCGCAGCCGCCGGCGGGTCCGGTGGCGCGCGCTGCGCAGCGCCAGCGCTGTCGTCCACCGCATCGGCGCCGAGAACGGCGGCGCCGCACGCCCGGTGATCGTGACCGGCAGATCGCTGCCGACCACCGACCGATAGTGGGTGAAGGTGTCGAACCCGGCCTTGCCGTGGTAGGCGCCTATCCCGCTGCGACCCACCCCACCGAACGGCGCGTCAGACGGGATCATCTGTGCGGCAAAGTCGTTGCGTGCCACACCGCCGCTGCGGGTCTCCCGCACGAATGACCGGAAGGTCTGGTCGTCGGGCCCGAACCAGTAGGCCACCAGCGGCGACGGCCGTGCGTTGACGTAGTCGACGACCTCGTCGAGGCAGCGGTAAGACCGCACGGTCAGCACGGGACCGAACGTCTCCTCGGCCGCGAGGGCCATCGACTCGTCGACGTCGCGCACGAGCGTCGGAGCGATCTTGCGGGTCGCCGGGTCCGGCAAGGACTCACCCACCGGTGTCACGGATTCCACCCGCGCCCCCTTGACGCGGGCATCGTCGATCAGAGCGGTGACACGCGCGAAGTTGGCGTCGTTGATCGCCGAGCAGTAGTCGGCGTTGCCGAGGATCGACGGGAACATCGCGCGCCAGGTCTCCCGCACTGTCGCGCAGAACCTCTCGACGTGCGCCTCGGGCACGAAGACGTAGTCGGGGCACACGCAGACCTGTCCCCCGTTGATCATGCGGCCCTGGGCGATCCGCGTCGCCGCGCGTGCGATGTCGGCGTCCGGACCGACCACCACCGGGTTCTTGCCGCCGAGCTCCAGGGTCACGGGCACCAGGTTCGCCGCGGCCGCCTGTCCGACCAGCGCCCCCACTGTCGGCGACCCGGTGAAGAACAGGTGGTCGAACGGGAGCGCCGCGAAGGCGGCTGCCACCTGCGCGTCACCCGTCACGATGTCCAGTTCGGTCGGGTCGAAGTGCTTCGGAACGAGCGCCGCCATCATCTGCGCGGTGCGCGGGGTCAGCTCCGACATCTTGATCAGCACACGGTTCCCCGCGGCGAACGCGGCGGTGGCCGGCAGGACTACGAGGTTGAGCGGGAAGTTCCACGGCCCGATCACCCCGACGACACCTTTGGGAGTCGGATGCACTTCGGCCTTCACACCGAACAACCGTCCGGAGGGCAGCACCTTCGCCGGCCGCATCCACTGCTTGACGTGCCCTCGGGTGTGCTCGATCACCGAGACCATGCCGAGGATCTCGGTGAACAGGGAGCCGTCGCGCGGGCGGGTGCCGTAGTCGGCGGCCATCGCGTCGGCGAAATCGTCGGCGTTGTCGAGTACGAGCGCGAGCAGCCGGTCGATCCTGTTGCGCCGCAACGCTAGATCGGGCGGGCCGTCGGCGAGGAACGACGCCCGCTGCCGTTCGACCAGCGCCACGAGCGGTTCGGACCGCCCGACGGCGGCGCCGTACGGCGCGGTCATGCGCGGCTCTGCCGGGCGAGCGCGGGCCGGCGCCGCGCCAGCGTGATCTGGCGGACGATGAGAAACACCGGGAAGGCGACGCTGATCGCGACGAAGACACCCATCACCAGATACAGCCACACGCGGGCGATGCCGAGCCGCCGCGCCTCGACGACCATGAACACCACGATGGCGATGGCCACCAGCACCACGTCGTTGGTCAGCGAGGCCGCCGCGTGGTTGGCGTAGGCAGCGCTGACGAAGTCGGTCAGGCTGCGGCCCTGCCCGCTGACGACGAAGGCGACGTTGTGCCACCATGTCGCCACCAGCGCGCCGAGGGCAATCAGCCCGTAGACCGCACAGAGGACCTTGTCGATGCGGGTCATCGGCGCGGGCGACGTCACCCACAACACACTACTGTAAGTGTTACCGTAATATCCATGGATTCTCCTGCGGCCGGTGTCACAGCGGGCGAGCCCGTCGACCTGCGTGACCCCTACCCGATGTTCGCGCGGCGGCGCGCCGAAGGCGGAGTGTTCCGCGGATCAGTGATGGACTGGTCCAAGACGCCGGCCTCGTTCATCCCGGAGAACCTCTATGCAGCTGTGTCTTTCGATGCGGTCAACCGGGTCTTCCGGGATGGCCGGGCGTTCAACTCGCGCATCTACGACTCCACGATCGGTCTGTTCATCGGACCGACGATCCTCGCGATGGAGGGCACGCCGCACTGGGCGCACCGCAACCTCGTCTCGGCGGCCTTCAAGACACGGTCGCTGAGCCGCTGGGAGCCCGAGATCGTCCGCCCGGTGGTCGACGAGCTGATCGACGGGTTCGTCGGCGCGGGGGCCGCCGACCTGGTGCGCGACTTCACCTTCGAGTTCCCCACGCGAGTCATCTCCCGGCTGTTGGGTCTGCCCGAGGACGACCTGCCCTGGTTCCGGCGCCGTGCCGAGGAACTCATCAGCTACACGGTCAGATACGAGCGCGCCTTCGAGGCGTCGGCGGCGCTGAAGGACTATTTCCTGACACAGATCGACAAGCGGCGCAGCGCCCCGACCGACGACATCATCGGCAACCTGGTGACCGCGGAGATCGACGGGGACAAGCTCAGCGACGAGGCCATCTACTCGTTCCTGCGGCTGCTGCTACCCGCCGGTCTGGAGACCACCTACCGGTCCTCGGGAAACCTGTTGTACCTGTTGCTGACTCACCGCGACCAGTTCGATGCCCTGCGGGCCGACCACGAGCTGATCGGCCCCGCCGTCGAAGAGGGGCTGCGCTTCGAAACCCCGCTGACCACGGTGCAGCGTTCGGCCGGCGAAGACACCGAACTCGACGGCGTGCCCATCCCCGCCGGCTCGGTGATCGACGTGTGCATCGGGTCGGCCAACCGCGACGAGAAGCGTTGGGAGCGCGCCGAGGAATTCGACATCTTCCGCGCCCGGGTGCCCCACCTGTCGTTCGCGGCCGGTGAGCACACCTGCATGGGACTGCACCTCGCGCGCATGGAGACCCGCGTCGCCCTCGAGGCCCTGCTGACCCGGCTGGACCGCCTCGAGCTCGTCACCGACGACGACCCGCACATCTTCGGTCAGCCGTTCCGCTCCCCCACCGCGCTGCCGGTCACCTTCACCCCCGCGGAATAGCGTTCCCGGCTGCGCTTTCCGTCCGAATCGCAGCCCTGAGCTCACTTTCGCGAGTCACGGCTCAGCCCTGGCGCCGGGCCCGCCGCGCGATGGTCTTCGTCTCCAGGTACTGATTGAACCCCTCGATCCCGCACTGCCGGCCCACCCCGCTGCTCTTGTAGCCGCCGAACGGGGCGTCGGCGCCGTAGAACATGCCGCCGTTGACGCCGAAGGCACCGGTGCGCACGCGGCGCGCGATCGCCATGCCCCGCTCTTCCGACCGCGACATCACCGCACCGGCCAACCCGAACGGGCTGTCGTTGGCGATCCGTACCGCATCGTCGTCGTCCTCGAAGGGCAGCAGCACGAGCACCGGCCCGAACACCTCCTGCTGCGCGATGTCCGCGCTGTTGTCCACGCCGGCCACCACCGTCGGGGCCACGAAGAAACCGCCGGCCAGGTGTTCGGCCAGTCCCGCGGGCACCCCGCCGCCCACGGTGATCTCGGCACCCGCGCAGCGGGCGCCGTCGATCGCGGTCAACACCCGCTCCTGCTGCGCGGCGCTGACCACCGGCCCGACCAAGGTGCCCGGATCGGCCGGATCACCCACCGGCACATGCTGATACGCCGTCGTGATGTCGACGACAGCCTGGTCGTAGAGCGAGCGATGGATCAGCATCCGGCTGGTCGCCGCACACGCCTGCCCGGCGTGCACGCACACCCCGATGGCCGTCGGGACGATCACCGCCGGATTGGCGTCCTCGCACACGATCGCGGCTGACTTGCCACCGAGTTCCAGGAACATCCGCTTCATCGTGTCGGCGCCCTGGCGCATCAGCAGTTTGCCCACCGCGGTGGAACCGGTGAACGACACCAGGTCGACGCGCGCGTCGGTGCCCAGCAGTCCGGCGACGCCGTTGGACGGCGTGGTGACGATGTTGACGACGCCGGGCGGGATGTCGGTGCGCTCGACGATCAGCCGGCCCAGCCGGGTTGCGTTCCACGGGGTGTGCGGGTCGGGCTTGAGGACGACGGTGTTGCCGGCGGCCAGGGCCGGGCCGAGCTTGTTGAGGATCACCTCGATCGGGAAGTTCGACGGTGTCACCGCCGCCACCACGCCGACCGCTTCTTTGACCACCGTGCGGATGTTGCGCTCGCCGAACAGGCCACCGCCGTCGAGCACCCGTTCCCATTCGAATCCGTCGATCAGGCCGGCGGGATAACGCAGGGCCTCGGCAAGCGGCCACTCCAGCTGCGCGGACTGCGTCGTGAGCACCGGGCATCCGGTCTCGGCGATCAACTCCTCGCGCAGCAGCTCCTTCTCCGCTTCCAGTGCCGACTGCAGCTGTTCGAGACACCGGCGGCGCAGCGCGCGATCGATCGACCAGCGCGACGTGTCGAAGGCGGTCCGGGCTGCTGCGATGGCGCGGTCCATGTCCGCGACGTCCGCGGCGGCCGTCGCCCCCAGCACCGCACCGGTGGCGGGCCCGACGTTGTCGAACTCTGCACCCGACCGCGCCGCGACGAGGTCTCCGTCGATGAGCATCCGGCGCTCCGCACGGGTGGCGACGCGCCGGCCGATCTCGATGCTGGTGTCGCTGTGCTGAGCCGCATCGGCCAGAGCATCGCTCATCGGGCACCTTCGGTCGATGGACAGCGCACACATCCCGGGCACGCAACGGTAAACATTACAGTAGTGCGGCGGGCTAGACTCCGACGAACACCTCCGCGGAGAAGGGACACGGGTTTGATCAAGGTGATGCAGGGCGTCAGGGTCCTCGAGGTCGCACAGTTCACGTTCGTGCCCGCGGCGGGCGCCATCCTGGCGGACTGGGGCGCCGACGTCATCAAGGTCGAACATCCGGTGCGCGGCGACACCCAGCGTGGCTTCATCAACATGGGCGGTTTCCAACTCGACCCCGACCGCCATCCGCTGATCGAGCACCCCAACCGCGGCAAGCGCAGCGTCGGGATCGACGTCTCCACCCCGGGCGGTCAGGAGGTGCTCTACGAACTGGCCAAGACCGCCGACGTCTTCCTCACCAACTACATGCCCGCCCAACGCCAGAAGAACAAGTTCGACGTGGAGCACATCCGTGCGGCCAACCCCAACATCATCTACGCCCGCGGCAGCGCGTACGGCGACAAGGGACCAGAGCGCGACACCGGCGGCTTCGACGGCACCGCCTTCTGGACCCGCAGCGGCGTCGGCCACGCCCTGACCCCGGAAGAGATCGGCGGCGCGCTCTCGCAAGGCATTCCGGCGTTCGGGGATTCGATCGGCGGCATGAACATCGCCGGCGGAATCTCGGCCGCTCTGTTCCACCGGGAGCGCACCGGCGAAGCGGTGGAGATCGACGTGTCGCTGTTGTCGACGGCGTGGTGGGCCGCCGGCGCGAGCGTCACCCAGGGCATGGAGACCGGCGAGACCATGCGGTCCCTGATGCCGGACTCGGTCAGCGCGGTCAACCCGTTCATGGCCAACTACCTGACCTCCGACGGCGGCACGATCAATTTGTGCATCGTCAGCCCGACCGGCTACATCAAGGATGCGTTCGAGCATCTCGGCCTGCCCGAACTGGCCGAAGATCCGCGGTTCAACGACGTGATGCCGCTGATAGAGAACTCCGAGGAAGCCGCGCGACTGATCGCGGAGTCCATCCGCAGCAAGCCGTTCGAGTACTGGCGACAGCACCTCAAGACCATGCGGGGACAGTGGGCGCCGTTCCAGAGCCTGGTAGACCTGGCCACCGACGAGCAGGCGCTGGCCAACGACATGGTGGTCGAGGTCGAGGCCAGTGACGGCGGCAAGCCTTTCAAGGTGGTTCGCGGCCCGGTCCAGTTCAACCACGAACCGATGGAGACGACGCGGGCACCGCAGGCCTCCGAGCACACCGAGATCGTGCTGATGGAACTCGGCCTGGACTGGGACCGCATCGAGGAGCTCAAGAACAGCGGCGCGATCGCCTGACAGGATGCGCTGGATCGTCGACGGCATGAACGTCATCGGCTGCCGCCCCGACGGGTGGTGGCGTGACCGGCACGCCGCCATGGCTTCCCTGGTACGCAGCCTGGAAGCCTGGGCGCGCGACGAGGGCCTCGACGTGACGGTGGTGTTCGAGAAGCCGCCGTCACCGCCGATCGAGTCGACGGTCGTCACCGTGACCCACGCGCCCGCCGCGGCGCCGAATTCCGCCGACGACGAGATCGTCCGTCTCCTCCATGCCGCCGAGCAGCCCGAAGAGGTCCAGGTCGCGACCTCGGATCGTGTTCTGGCACAACGGGTGCGGGAAGTAGGAGCAGCGGTGCATCCGGCCGAGCGGCTCCGGCAGCTGATCGACCCGACGTGACCGTCTCCGCAAGACGCCAGTTACCGTAATATTTACCGTTGGCTCCACAGCCAGTTCCGGCCGAAAGGACACCCGCATGCACGACGTCGCCATCATCGGGGTGGGCCTGCACCCCTTCGGCAGGTTCGAGGGCAAGACCGCGATGCAGATGGGTGTCGAGGCCATCACCGCTGCGGTGGCCGATGCGGGCGTGGAGTGGAACGACGTCCAGTTCGGCGTCGGCGGTAGCTGGACCGTGGCCAACCCCGACGCGATCGTCGGCATGGTCGGCCTGTCGGGTATCCCCTTCACGAACGTGTTCAACGCGTGCGCGACCGCGGCCAGCGCGACCAAGGCCTGCGCCGACGGAATCCGCCTGGGCGACTACGACATCGGCATCGCCGTCGGTCTCGACAAGCACCCGCGGGGGGCGTTCACCGAGGACCCCGCCCTGGTGGGCATGCCGAGCTGGTACGCCGAGAACGGCCAGTACCTGACCACCCAGTTTTTCGGCATGAAGGCCAACCGGTACCTGCACGAACACGGGATCAGCCACCGGACGCTGGCCCAGGTGGTCAACAAGAACCTGCGCAACGGTGCGCTCAACCCGAACGCGTTCCGCCGCAAGCCCATCGACGAGGACGCGATCCTGAACTCGCCGATGCTCAACTATCCCCTGACGCAGTACATGTTCTGCTCACCGGACGAGGGCGCCGCCGCGGTCGTGATGTGCCGTGCGGACATCGCGCACCGATACACCGACAAGCCCGTCTATGTGCGCGCGGTGGAGGTGCGCACCCGTAAGTACGGTGCCTACGAGGTCAACACGACGTTCGCGCCGGTCGAGGAGGACGTCGCGCCCACCGTCTACGCGGCCCGCGCGGCATTCGAGAAGGCCGGTGTGGCTCCCGACGACGTGGACGTGATCCAGTTGCAGGACACCGATGCCGGCGCCGAGATCATCCACATGGCCGAATGCGGGTTCTGCGCCGACGGCGACCAGGAGCGCCTGATCGCCGAGGGAGTCACCGAGATCGGCGGGGCGATGCCGGTCAACACCGACGGTGGGCTGCTGGCCAACGGCGAACCGATCGGGGCGTCCGGGCTGCGTCAGATCCACGAGATCGTGCGCCAGCTGCGCGGCCAGGCCGGCGACCGGCAGATCCCCGGTGCGCCCAAGGTGGGCTTCGCCCAGCTCTATGGCGCGCCCGGGACCGCGGGCGCGACGATCCTCACCACCTAGATCCTCAGCGCAGCACGCGCACCGGTACGTTGCGCCAGCCGGCCACGTTCTGCATGTTCACCCGGGTGCAGCGACTCCGGTCGACCTCGTAGCGCGGCATGAAGTCGAGCATGCGGTCCAGTGCCACCGCGCTTTCCATGCGTGCCAGCGCCGCGCCCAGGCAGCTGTGGATGCCGTACCCCAGGCCCAGGTTCTGCGCCTGGGTGCGGTCGCGGTCGATGTCGAAGGTGTCCGGGTCGGTCCAGGCCTGCGGGTCGCGGTTCGCCGATCCGCCGACCAGGAAGACCGGTTTGCGCGCGGGGATGGTGACGCCGTGGAGTTCGGTCTCGCGCAGCGTGCACCGCACGTTGTACTGCGCCGGCGCCTCGTATCGCAGCAGCTCCTCGACCGCGGCCGGGATCTTGGTGCGGTCGTCGAGCAGCTTCTGCCACTGGTCGGGGTTCTCGGCGAAGACCACCGCCGCGCTGCCGAGCAGCTTGGTCACGGTTTCGGCGCCCGCTCCGCCCAGAAGCATGGCGAACTCGGTGATCTCGACGTTGGTCAACGGCTCCAGCGCGCCGTCGTCGCGTTCGATCTCCGCGCAGATCAGCTTGCTGAGCAGATCGTCGCCCAGATTGTCCCGGCGTTCCTTGATCAGCTGGTAGTAGTAGACCGCCATGTCGATACCGGCCTTGCGGCCGGACTCGGTCATGTCCACCTCACCGGCTTCGCGGTGCAGCAGTTCGTCGATCCACAACCGCACCTGCTGGTGGTCCTCGTCGGGGACACCCTGCATGGTGGTCATGATGTCCACGGGGAACGGTGCGGAGAAGTCCTGCACGAAGTCGAAGCCGTCGGGATCCACCGCGGCGAGGTGCTTGTCGATCAACCGGGTCACCAGTTCGCGGTGGGCTTCGATCGCCCGCGGCGTGAATACCCGGTTCAGCAGGCTGCGCATCCGCCGGTGTGCGGGCGGGTCCATGGCGATGATCGAACCGTGTTCGGTCGGAACCCCTTTGCGAACCTCGGCGAGGTCGACTCCGTATGCCGACGAGAACGTCTCGTGGTCTTTGAAGGCCGCGGCGACGTCGTCGTGACGCGTGAGCGCATAGAAGTCGAACTGCTCGCTGTAGTAGACGGGCGCGTCTTCGCGCATCCGCCGGTAGGTGTCGTACGGCGAGGTGAAGAACTCCTCCGAGAAGGGGTCGAAAGACACCGCTGCCGAGGTCACAACACCTTCTTCACCGGCGGTGAGTAATTCGGCTTGCCCAGGCCGAGCACATACTGCGCGATCATGTTGCGGAACACTTCGAGTGTGCCGCCGTAGATCCCGACCAGCGGCGCGAAGCGGTAGATGTACTCCGATGCGCCGTCGTCGGCTGCGCCCTCGGTCCCAACCGGCAGTACCGATGCGGCGCCCATGATGTCCATGACATCGGGCGCGACGTCGCGCATCGTCTGGGCCAGGGCCACCCGGCCGAAGATGCTGGGGGCCGACAGGGACGCCTCCACCCGCGCGACGCTGCGGCCGAGCCGGTAGGCGACCGATCCGTCGTCGATCAGCCTGCGCCCGTTGCGATCCGGAGCCATCGCCTTGGCTGCCGCGGTGTCGACCGCGGTGGCCATGAAGTTGGCCTGGTGGGTCATGATCGCGACGTCCTGCAAGCCGTCGTCGGCGGCCGCGACGGCCCCGTGCTCGGCGTCGAGCGGCTCGCGCACCACCTTCCAGCCTTCGTTGACGCCGCCGAGTCGGTACCGGTCATCGACGCGCACGTCGCTGTAGTACACGATGTTGGTGCGGTCGCCGTCGACCGTGCGTACGCCCTGGATCTCGATTCCGGGTGTGTCCAGCGGCACCAGGAACATCGTCAGGCTGGAGTGCTTCGGCGCCGTGGGATCGGTGTTGGTGATCAGGAAGACGTACTGGCAGTTGTGCGCGCCGGTGGTGAACATCTTGGAGCCGTTGATGATCCAGCTCGATCCATCCGCTTCCCGAACGGCCCGGGTCTTGCACGTCGCGACGTCCGAGCCGCCCTCGGGTTCGGTGTAGCCCAGGCACATTCGCACATGCCCGCTGTACACCCCGGGCAGCACCTCGTCCTTCAGTTCCGGCGACCCGAATTTCTGCACCGACTTCGAGATCATCGCCGTGGTACCGGATGTCACCCACGGCACGTGCGCGCGGCGTTTCTCCAGTTCCCAGATCCGCCGCTGCACGCGGGTGAACGGGTTGGCGGAGTCGGGATTCCAGTCCCGGTCGAGGTAGCCGGCGGCGCCGAGCGCCAGGTGAACGCCTTCGTCGAAGTTGTCCCCGGTTTCGCGGTCGCGCCGGATCACCTCGTCGGTGACGATCTCTCGCAGGAAGCCGCGCAGTTCGGTCTGGAACTTCTGCTCGTCTTCGGACAGTTCCACCCAGGAGAAATCCATGACCTCAGCTCCGTCCTTCCCGCGCACCGACGACCCTCGCGATGTGCTTGGCCGTAGCGCCCGGGTCACCGCCGGCGACCGCCCAACCGCGGGCCCGCACCAGATACGCGGTCGCGGCGGCCTCGGCCGATACTCCGAGACCGCCCTGTACATGCACCGCCATGGTGGCCGCCTTGGCGGCCTCCTCGGCCATGAACACGAACACCGACGGTGCGAGCTCGGGACGCTCGTCGGGTTCGTTGTCCAGGAACCAGGCCGCCCGGCGGGCCAGGTTCCGGCCGCCGGCCACGGTGATCGCGATGTTGGCCAGCGGGTGCGAGATCGCCTGCAGGGTGGAGATCGGCACCCCGAGGGTGTAGCGGGTCTTGGAGAACTCGGCCGCGATCGTCATGGTCTCTTCGACGAGACCGACGAGTGCGGCGCCGGTCAGCAGGCGCCATTCGTCGAGTGCGCGCTGATAGTGCGCGATCGCCTCGGGGCCGCTGGCCAGCACGGTGCGCTGGTCGGCGGCGGCGGGATCGACCCAGGCCATCGGGAGCTTGCCGAGGTTGTCCACCCGGGCCGGCCGGGTACCGAAGCTGACGGACACGATGTCGTCACCGTCGCGCAGGACGATCTGGTCGGCGACGGATCCCGAGGGGACCAGACGGAGACCGTCGGACTGGTCCTGCACCGGGTCCAGCGCAACGAGGGTGGTGCCGCTGACGACATCGGGATCCGCCGTGCCCAGCCGGGCGATGAGTCGCGCAGCGCACACATGGTCGATCCACGGCACCGGTGCCAGTGACCGGCCGATCTCCTCGGCGACCAGGGTGAGGTCCACGAGCGTGGCGCCGTCGCCGCCGGCCGACTCCGGTAGCGCCATCGTGGTGGCGCCCATGGCGCACAACCGTTCCCACAGGTTCTTGTCGAACCCGGACTCCTCGGCCGCGCGTACCGTCTCTATCGGGCAGTGGTTCGCGAAGAAATCCTTGTAGGCCGCCTGCAGTGCCTGATGGTCCTCGGTGAGGCTGTAGTCGAGCCTGCGCAGTTCGTAGCGGTCCATCGTCAGCGCTCCTGTTCCTGGGACCCGAAGAAGAAGTCGTCGGCGTTGTTGTAGAGATAGTTCTCGAGTACGTCAGTCGGCAGGTCCAGCGCCAGCGCCTCGGGGACCACCCGGCTCTGCCGCAGCACTGGCCAGTCCGAGGCGAAGATGACCTTGTTCTTCCCTCGGGTGCGCATGAAGTGGAGCAGGCTGTCGGGCAGCCGTTTCGGTGACCAGGCCGAGGTCATGATCCGCAGGTTGGCGTACTTGATCAGCAAGCGGATCGCGACGTCCCACCACGGGTCGGCGCCGTGGATCATGCAGAGCTTCAACTCGGGGAAGCGCACGCAGACCCGGTCGAGGTGGATCGGGTTCTGCACCTCCCCGGGTATCGGCGGTCCCGGCAGTCCGGTGTTGATGCACAGCGGCAGTTCGAGTTCGGCGCACTTGGTGTAGAGCGGGTAGTACACTGCATCGCTCGGCGGGTACATGCCGTCGCCCCAGAAACTCGGCCCCACCGCGGCGTACGCGACCGGAAGGTCGGTGGCCACCGCGGCGAGCTCGCGCAGCGCGGGGATCGGGCGCAGCAGGTTGATCCCGCCGATGGCCAGCGCGAACTTGTCCGGGCGCTCTTCGACGAACTTGCGCGCGGTGACCGACGGTTTGACGAGATTGTCCATCAGGATGGCTTTCTCGACGCCGTGCTCGGCCATCTCGTCGAGCAATACGGGTAGCTCGACCTGCTCATAGAGCGACTTGGGCCCCTTGAAGTAGTCGTCGCGCACCTTGAGCATGAACTCCGGTTGCTTGGCGGTCTCCCCGAAATGCACGTTGACCAGACAGTCGATGACTTTGTGCGTCATGGGCGAACCGCCACGGTGTCGGTCTCCGCCGCTCGGGCCCTGGCCCACCGGTAGTCCGCCTTTCCATTGCCGAGCCTGCGTACCGCGTCCACGACGACGAACTCCTTGGGCGTCTTGTACCGCGCGAGATGCTCCTGACACAGGGCACGCAGCGCATCGCCGGTCAGGTCGGCACCGGCGCGGACCGCGACTAGTGCGACGATTTCCTCGCCCCACCGCTCGCTGGGCCGGCCCACCACCAGCGCGTCCTCGACGTCGGGATGGGTGCGCACCACTTCCTCGACCTCCTCGACGAAGACCTTCTCGCCGCCGGTGTTGACCACCAGTGAGTCGCGCCCGAACAGCCGCAGTGTGCCGTCCGCCTCCAGCGCGCCGCGGTCGCCGGAGATCACCACGCGCCGGCCCTCGACCTCCGGGAAGGTGCGCAGTGTTCCTTCCGCATCGTCGAAGTAGCCCAACGGGATTCGTCCTTCGCGCGCCACCCAGCCGACTTCGTCCTCGCCGGGCGTGACGAACCGGGTGCGGTCCTCGGAGAGCAGGACGACGCCGTCGCGGCGCTCGAAGGTGTCCTTGCGGTCTCCGCGTTGACTGCGTCCGAACGCCATGTTGCCGGTCTCCGACGACCCGTAGCCGTTGATCAGGGTGATCTGGGGCAGCAGCTCCAGCAGCGCGTCCTGATGGCGTTGGTTGGTCGCGGCGCCGCCGGTACCGATGGCGAACAGCGACGACAGGTCGTACGGCTGCCGGCGCAGCTCGGTGATCAACGGTCCGGCGTAGGCGTCGCCGACCATCGTCATCAGCCCGACCTTCTGCTTCTCGGCGGTGCGCAGCACCGCGGCCGGGTCCAGGGTGGGTTTGTCGTAGAGGATCACCGTCTGACCGTTGAGCAGGGCCGCGAAGGCGGTCCACATCCCGGCGGCGTGCATCAACGGCGACACCGCGAACCACGGTGGCCCGGCGTGGGCGACCTTCGCGTGGATCTCGGAGGCCGATGCGTGGTCGGCACCGTTCATCGAGATGACGTAGGTGTCGGCCTGCCGCCACATGACACCCTTGGGCCGGCCCGTGGTACCGCCGGTGCAGATCATCATGACGTCGTCCGGCGAGGGCGCGATGTCGGCGTCGACGTCGCCCTGCGCCAGCGCATCCTCCAACGGCACCGCTCCGACCGGGTGGGGCCCGCCGTCGTCGTCGATCGAGATCACCAGCTCCACCCCGTCGCCGGCGAGCACGTCGGCGAACTTGGCCGCCAGGGAGCGGTGGGCGATCACGGCCCGGGGGCGCAGGTAGGCCAGCAGGTCGGCGACTTCACGGGGCGTGTAGTGGAAGTTCACGTTGACCGGCACCGCGCGCGCCTTCAGCGCCCCGATGACCATGTCCGGATAGAGGTCGTTGTGCATGATCAGCGCGACCCGGTCCTGGCCGCACTCCCAGCGGCGCAGTTCGCTGCGTTCCCGTTGGATGCCGACCCCGTTGGCGGCCAGGAAGTTCGCCAGCCGTCGGGTCCGGTCGGCGGTTTCGGCGTAGGTGCTTGCGCGGTCGCCGCAGATCGTCATGACCCGCTCGGGTATCGCCTCGGCGATCGCGTCGACGACACCGCCGATGGTCCACTCTGACACCGTCATGCTCCTCGCGTCCGCGCCATGGCTAGGCGGACACCGTCACGTCGACACCGAGCAACTCGAGTGCGTTGTCGCGCATCACCTTTCGGGTATCTTCGGCGCTGAACTCCGGGAACTGCGGGATGTCGGCGGTGAAGGCCATCGGGTCGGCCAGGCCCTCGCCGTGCGGCCAGTCCGAACCGAACAGGATGCGGTCCACACCGATGGTCTCGGCGAGCAGTTTGACGTCATCCTCGTAGTACGGAGCGATCCACACGTTGTTCTTCAGCTGCTCGACCGGGTCCTCTTTGTAGTGGTAGGGCGCGGTGTTGGCGGACTTCTTGAGCCGTTTGATGAGCCGGTGGACGAAGTAGGAGCCGTTCTCGATGCTGGCCACCTTCAGGTTCGGGTGACGTGTGAACACCTGGTGGACGATCATCGAGGCGAGTGTGTCGTGGATGGCACGGTCGTCCATGATCACCATGTCCAGCGGGTCGCGCTTGCCGAAGCCCCGGAACACTCCGCTGCCGCCCCACAGGGCGGGGATGGCCATGTACCCGGAGTCGGACAGGTGGAACACCACGGGGACGCCGGCCTCGGCGAGCCGCGCCCACACCGGGTCGTGCAGCGGGTCGCCGAGGGAGCGCGGTCGGACGGCGCCGGGCACCGGCGCAGGCCGCACGCAGACGATCTTGGCACCGCGGCCGAGCACGAATTCCACTTCGGCGACAGCCTTTTCGGGGTCGGCCAGAGAGATGATCGGCGCGGAGACGATCCGCCCGTCGGGCCGGTTGAATCCCCAGTCCTCGTCCAGCCAGAGGTTGAACGCGTGCACCGCCACCATGGTGGCCTCGATGTCGTGTTTGAGACCCTCCTCCACCCCGCAGGCGAAGGTCGGCAGCATGAACACCGTTTCGAGGTTCTGCTTGTCGAGGATGGCCACCCGGGCGTCGCGGTTCTGGTACTCGGGATGATCGGCGAGCCGGTCGACCTTCATCAGTGACGCCGGGTCGACCCCCTCAGGTATCTCGCCGCGGAACAACAGATCCAGGCAGCCGGGCTCGATGATCGGATCGAACGACGGGTTGGGAATGAAGTGGTTGACCACACCGCCGAACACCGCCAGCGTCCGCTTGCCGTCCTGCACCATCTGCACGCCGCGGCTGCGGAACTCCTTGGGCTGATGCCGGGTGAACGCGTCCAGCGGCTCGTAGTAGTGGTTGTCGACGTCGATCGCGCGGTAGTCCAGCGGCTGCGGAGCGTTCATGACGCGTCCTCCTTCTCCCGTTCCAGGGGCGGGAAGTCGGGCTGTCTCTTCTCGAAGAAGGCGGTGATGCCTTCGATGAAGTCCGGGCGTTGCATCGACTCGTGCATCAGTGTCTCTGCTCGGGCACTGGTGTCGTGGACGTTTCGCAGAGCATCCCGATAGATCTGGCGTTTGATCACCGCCAGTGCGCTCGGGGCACAGTTTCGGGCCATGTCGTCGGCGTAGGCCAGAGCCCGCGCCATGAGTTCCTCGGCCGGTACGACCTCTTTGACCATGCCGAGCTCTGCGGCTTCCTCGGCGTAGAAGGTGCGGCCGGACAGCAACAGGTCCAGCGCGGCACCCCACCCGACCACCCGGGGCAGGATCCACGAGATGCCGTACTCGGCGATCAGCCCGCGGCGGGAGAACGCGGTGGTGAATTTCGCGCCGGCGGCGGCGAACCGGATGTCGCACATCAGCGCGTGGGTCAGGCCGATGCCCGCGCACGCGCCGTTGATCGCGGCGATGATCGGTTTGCGCACCCCGGTCAGGAAGTACGGGTGACGCTCACCGACCAGCTGGCTGACATCGGCGTCGCCGGCCGAGGCGCCGGCGCTGCTGATGCCGTCGAGGTCGCCCATGTCGGCCCCGGCGCAGAACGCGCGTCCGGCGCCGGTGAGGACGATGACGCGCACCCCCGGATCGGCTTCGGCGCGATCGATGCACCGGTAGAAGGCGCCCGCCAGGCCGCCGCCCCAGGCGTTCATCCGCTCGGGCCGGTTGAGGGTCAGTACCGCAACCCCGCTGTCGCGTACCTCGTAGCGCACGAGCTGCTCGGGCGGATCGCCACCCGCAGCGACGTGGTCGGCATTGGTCACGCCGATACCCTCCTCAGCTCGATAGATGCTCATACTGTACACCTATCGGTAGCGGCTTCCGCAATGCCACACAACGACCCGTGCCCCATCGGGAACCGCCCCCCGGCGCGTCCCCCGCTGCCGGCAGATCATCGGCGAGAACCACCTGAGACTCCTCCGGAACACATTGCACCGCAGGCGGTTTCGCGTTCGCCTAGGTGAAGTCGCTCCCGCCGTCGACGTTGACGTTCGCTCCGGTCATGTAGGAGTTGCGCCGCGAAGCCAGAAACGCGACGACGGGGCCGATCTCGTCGGGCAGGCCGGCGCGCGGCAGATGCGCCGGATGTCCGAAGTGCTCGTCGATCGCCTTCATCAGGGCGTACGGATCGGCACCGTCGACGCCCACCGACTCGGCCCAGCCGACCAGGGCTTCGGACGCGACGCTGCCCGGCGACACGACGTTCACCAGGATCTCGTCGGGCGCCAGCAGCAACGACAGGTTCTTCGAGATGCTGGTGACCATGGCCTTGGCGGCGGTGTACGCCGGCAGGATGGCGCTCTGCCGCTGGGTGGACTGGGCGGAGAAGTTCACGACGCGAGCCCACTGCGCGGCGCGCAGCAACGGCAGTGCGGCGCGCACGCAGTGCACCATCCCCATCGCGCCCTCGTCGACGGCCTGGCGCCAGTCGGCGTCGCTCAGCTGCTCGAAGGTGCCCCGCACCGTCGGTCCGACCGCGTTGACGAGGATGTTGAGCGCACCGCCCCACCGCGCACCGATGTCGGCGAATGCCTGCTCCACCTGTTGCTCGTCGACCACGTCGGCGACCAAACCGACGGCGTCGGGGCTGCCCAGGTCACGCAACTCGGCAGCGGCGCGCTCCACCGTCGCGGCGGTGCGGCCGATCAGCGCGACACGTGCTCCGTCCTCGGCCAGGCAACGCGCCGAGGCGAAACCCATGCCGCCACCGCCGCCGACGACGACCGCCGCGGCGTTGCGCAGACCCAGGTCCACCGGGGACTCGTCAGGTGCCGGTCCAGTTGGGCGCACGCTTCTCGGCGAAAGCGGTCGCGCCCTCCATCGCGTCCTTGGACTGGAAGACCGGGAAGACGATCTCGCCCTGCTTCTTCCACATCTCGTCCTGGCTCCAGTCCGCCGACTTCATGATCACTTCCTTGGTGACCGCGATCGCGAGGGGCCCGTTGGCGGTGATCCGCTCGGCGAGCTTCAGTGCGCCCTCGAGCGCTTCGCCCGGTTCGGTGAGCACGTTGACGAACCCCCAGGCGGATGCTTCCTCGGCGGTGAAACTGTCACCGGTGAGCGCCAATTCGAGCGCCTTCTGGTACGGGATCTTCTTCTGCAGCCGCAGCAGGCCACCGCCCGCGGCGACCAGGCCGCGCTTGACCTCGGGGATGCCGAACTTGGCGTTCTTGGCGGCGACGATCAGGTCGGTGGCCAGGACGATCTCGGTACCGCCCGCCAGCGCATACCCCTCGACCGCGGCGATGACCGGCTTGCGCGGCGGCTTCTCGGTGAACCCGATGCCGCGCCCCTCGATCGCGGGCACCTCGCCGGCCATGAACGCCTTGAGGTCCATCCCGGCGCAGAAGTTGCCGCCGGCGCCGGTGATGATCGCGACCGACAGGTCCGGCGACGCGTCGAGTTCGTCCATGGCGTCGGCGAGCCCTTGCGCGACCGCGAGGTTGAACGCGTTGCGCGCCTCGGGACGGTTGATCGTGATGATCAGGGTCCGCCCCTGCCGTTCCCGGAGAACTTCGTCTGCCACTCGCCCTCGCCTTTCGTCGCGTGTCGCGGGATGCCGCTGGAAAAGCTTACTATAGGACTTACAGTAAACGGCGGAATGGTGCCGGGCGGGCCGAACCGGTGCGTCACGGTATGGTCGGGCCTTCGGCAACCCGGCGACGACAACGCAAAGACGCAGTTCAGGCTACCGCCGCCGGCGGGTCCGCGGCCACACCCACCACGGCCGGGAGACCGGCCCGCTGCCCGCGAACGTCAAGACGATGGAGGTTTCTTCAGTGGCAAAACAGGCGACTGCGGAGAAGCGCCAGCGGCGCGAACGCGGCTCCATCAATCCCGACGACATCATCAAGGGCGCCTTCGAACTCGCCGAGGAGATCGGCATCGACAACTTGAGCATGCCGCTGCTCGGCAAGCACCTCGGCGTCGGAGTGACCAGCATCTACTGGTACTTCCGCAAGAAGGACGACCTGCTCAACGCGATGACCGACCGCGCGTTGCGCGAGTACGCGTTCGCGACGCCCTATGTCGAGGCCAAGGACTGGCGCGAGACGCTGGCCAACCACGCGCGCTCCATGCGGCAGACCTTCATGAGCAGTCCGATCCTGTGCGATCTGATCCTGATCCGGTCGGCGCTCAGCCCACGGGCGGCCAAGGTCGGTGTGCAGGAAGTGGAGAAGGCGGTCAGCAGCCTGGTCGAAGCCGGGCTGACCCCCGAGCAGGCGTTCGATACCTACTCGGCGATGTCACTGCACGTGCGCGGATCGGTGGTGCTGCGCCGGCTGCGGGAGAAGAACCTCGCCGCCAACGAGGGACCGGGCGACATCGACGACTCGTTGACCTTCGACCCGGAGAGCGCACCGCTGATGGCCTCGATCACCCAGAAGGGCCATCATCTCAGCGGTTCGGACGACCGCAACTTCGAGTACGGGCTGGAATGCATCCTCGAGCACGCGCAACGGTTGCTCGAGCAGAACAAGAAGCCGGTCCGCAAGGCGGCGAAGAGCACCGCCCAGAGCGCCGGCCGCAAGCGCTGACGCCTCCCCGCCGGAATCGCGTGGAACGCAACTCCGGCGGGCGCAGCGCTACACCTCGACGATGACGGCGCCGCCCTGGCCACCACCGGCGCACATCGCAGCCATCCCGATGCCACCGCCACGGCGCGCCAACTCGTAGACCAGGGTGGTGACCATGCGCGCGCCGGATGCGGCGATCGGGTGGCCCAGGCTGCAGCCGCTGCCGGAGAAGTTCACCAGCTCCTCGTCGATGCCGTACTCCTTGCACGCCGCGATCGGCACGGACGCGAACGCCTCGTTGATCTCCCACAGCGTGATGTCGGAGGGCTTCAGGCCGGCACGGTCGAGAACCCTGCCGATCACCCGGACACCGCCCAGACCGGTGTCGCGCGGAGCGACGCCGATCGCGCCCCACGCCCGCACCTTGGCCATCACGTTCAGCCCGTTGGCGGCGGCGTAGTCGGCCTCGACGAGCGCCACCCCGGCGGCGGCGTCGTTGGTGCCGCTGCTGTTGCCCGCGGTGATGGAGAAGCCCTCGATCTCGGGGTGCAGCACCTTGAGGCCGGCCAGTTTCTCGACGGTGGTGTCGCGGCGCGGATGCTCGTCGACGCTGAAGTCGGTCACCGAACCGTCGAACTGGGTCACCTTCAGCGGCACGATCTCGTCGAGGAACTTGCCGGCGTCCTGGGCCGCCACCGCACGCTGGTGCGACCGCGCCGCCCAGGTGTCCATCTCCTCGCGGCTGATGCCGGCGGCCTGGGCGGTGTTCCAGCCGACGGTGATGGACATGTCCTTCGCGGGCGCGTCCGGGGTCTCGACGTGGGTGGGCGGCATCCAGCGCTCCTCGAACTTCAATTCGGGGCCGGGGATGCGCCAGTTGGTCAGCGGGGTCATCGAGAGCGACTGCACGCCGCCGGCGATGAGCACGCGCTCCATGCCGGAGCCGATCTGCGCCGCGGCGTTGCCGATCGCGGTCAGGCTGCCGGCGCAGTGCCGGTTGACCGACTGGCCGGGCACATGCTGCAGGCCGGTGGCGTCCGCGGCGTAGCGGGCGAGATCACCGCCGCCGTAATGGGATTCGGCGAAGATGATGTCGTCGATGTCGGCCGGGTCGACGCCGGAGCGGCGGACGACCTCGGGCAGCACCGTGGTGATGAGAGTCTCGGGGGGTGTGTTGACCAGGGTGCCCTTGAAGGACCGGCCGATAGCCGTCCGGGCGGCACCGACGATGACGGGTGTTGGCATGGTATCGACCTCGTTTTCGCAGAAAGACCGTTACAAAACTAACAGAGGATGTAGCGCCAGCAGTAGGGTGACCCAGGTCACTCCGGCTCGGGGACCCGGAAGTGCTCGTCACGCAGCCGGAACGCCTCTCGGGTGCCGACCTGTGCGCGGGTCTTGACGAAGTTGAACTCCCCGGGTGCGAACTGGAGGTTCGTGCCATAGGCGTGGAAGAGGTAACTCGCCACTTCCTCGCCCTGGTAGGCCTGGCTCTGCTCGACCAGCCGGAAGGCCTCCTTGGCGATGACGACGCCGTCGGCCGGCATCTTGGCGGCCTTCTCCGCCCAGTACCGGGCCCGGGCCGTCACCGCGGCGGCATCGCAGGTCTCGGTGAAGACCCCGAGGTGTTCGACATCGGCGGCAGCGATGATGTCCCCGGTCAGCAGCAGCCGCCGGGCCAGCACCGGACCGAGGCGGTGGAAGAACATGTGCAGACTGCCCAGCGCCGGACCGAGGAAACGCGTCGCGGGCATCCCGATCCTGGTGTCGCGGGCGATCACCGCGATGTCGGTCATCAGCGCCATCTCGAACCCGCCGCCGAGCGCGTAGCCGCTGACCTCGCCCACCGTCACCTTCGGGTAGCCCATGAAGTTGTGGTAGAACCCGAAACTCTTGCGGTCCACGGTCAGTCGGCGACGCTGACTGGGCCGCCGCTTGGCCTGCTCGGCGTCCGGACTCCCGTACCAGCCGTAGGCGTTGTTCATGTCGGCTCCCGTGGAGAACACCCCACCGGCGCCGCGCAACAGCACCACGGTCAGGTCGTCGTCCTCGGCGACCGCGTCGAGGTGACGCGCGAGTTGGTCGCGCATCGCCGCGTCATAGGAGTTGCGCTGTCCCGGGTTGTTCAGCGTGATCGTCGCGATCCTGGAATCGCGGTCGACGTCGAAGAGCACTCGGTCATCGGCGGTGGTCATGTCCAGTCCTGTCCCGTTCGCGTTCGAGTCACCGGCTGTGATTCGAAATGAGCTTGGCCTCAATGGTTCTGCCGGATGCAGCCGCCAGCGTGTTACGCCGCGCCGCTGCGAGGTGGTTCTGCGCCGACCGCACCGCCCGTGCCGCGTCACCGTCGACGATGGCGTCGAGCAGCCGGTTGTGGTCGCGCAGCGCCGCGCGCATGGTCGGCGGGTGCATCGGGTCACCCGGGGCACACTCGTCGCTCCACACCGACGATTCGTGCGCCGACCAGATCACCTCGAGCGCGCCGATCACCAGGATCATCGACTCGTTGCCACACCGCTGCACGATCTCCTCGTGGAACCTGCGCGCGTTGGGCACGTACCGCGCCGGAGCGTCGAACTGCGCGACCTGCAGGTCGATCGCGGCCCGCAGGTGCGGCACCACTTCGGTCATCCGGTCCTCACGTGCCGCACACATCCCGGCGCAGATCGGCTCGAGGTGCAGCAGCGCCTCGCTGACGTCGGCCGGGGTGGCCGCGCGGGTCTGCAGCACCATGCCGATCATCTGCGCGGTTCGTTCGGCCGACGGCAGGTGCACGACCGCTCCCCCGACGTTGCCGCGACGCACCGACACCAGCCCGTCGGACTCCAGGATGTGGATCGCCTCGCGCACCGCCGGTGGGCTCACCCCGAACTCGGCGAACAGCGACTCCTGCGACGGCAACACGTCGCCTTCCTTGAGGCGTCCGGTCAGGATGTCCTCGCGCAGGCGGGATGCCACGAGTTCGGCGACCCGTGGCTGGCGAATGCGCTGCGCTGACACTGTTCCCCGGACAGCCTTTCCTTGCTAAGTTGTACAGGATAGTAATCGAAGCATTAACGGTATGGCTATCTGTATCCCGTTACGAAAGGCGGACCCGTGACCGACGACGGCGCGGTGCGGCTCAACCGCAGCGGTTCGCTCCTACGGATCACGCTGGACCGTCCCGAACGCCGGAACTCCCTGACGCGCGGCATGATCGACGCTCTCGTCACAGCCCTCACCGATGCCGCCACCGACGACACGCTGCGCGCGATCCTGCTCACCGGCGCCGGCGGGAACTTCTGCGCGGGAGCCGACTGGGTGGCCACCAACAGCAACGGACAGCGGCCCCGCACCGGCGATCTGACCCGCCGGGTCCCGCTGACCCACAACCGCATCGTCGAACTCCTCACCACGATCCAGCTGCCCGTCGTGTGCGGCGTGCAGGGCTGGGCCGTCGGACTGGGCTGCAACCTCGCGCTGGCCGCCGACTTCGCCGTGGTCGACACCGAGGCCACCTTCTGGGAACCCTTCCTGGACCGCGGCTTCACACCCGACTCCGGAGCGACGTGGCTGCTGCCGCGCCTGACCGGCGTGACCCGCGCCAAGCGCATGCTGTTGCTCGGCGACAAGGTCTCCGGCGCCCGGGCCGCCGAGTGGGGACTCGTCGACCGCGCCGTCACCGGTTCCGAGGTGGACGCGGCAGCCGAGGAGCTGGCGCTGCGACTCGCCGCCGGACCGACGGTGGCCATCGGCCTGGCCAAGCAAGCCATCAACTACGGTCTGCACGCCACGCTGCCCCAGGCGATGAACCACGAACTCGCCGACCTCGAATTATCCTGCCGAACAGCAGATTTCAAGGAAGGGCTGGCTGCTTTCCGCGAGCGGCGTGCACCGGACTTCACCGGCCGCTAGGCGGCGCCGACCGAAGGGACCGAATGACCGACTACGACACCATCACCTACGACGTCGACGGACACACCGCCACGATCACACTGAACCGGCCCGAGGCACTCAACGCGCTGTCCCCGCACATGATCAATGAACTGCGGGCGGCCTACGACGAGGCCGAGAACGACGATGACATCTGGCTGATGATCGTCACCGGCACCGGCCGCGCGTTCTGCACCGGGGCCGACGTCAAGGAGATCCCCGACGACGGGAAGGTGATCTACGAACGGCCCTACCTGTCGACCTATGACCAGTGGGAGGCACCCCAGGAAGGCACGCCCCCGTTCCGCCGCATGGCCAAGCCGGTGCTGGCGGCCGTCAACGGCATCTGCTGCGGCGCGGGCCTGGACTGGGTGACCACCGGCGACATCGTGATCGCGTCGGACAAGGCGACGTTCTTCGACCCGCACGTCAGCATCGGGCTCGTCGCCGCCCGGGAGATGGTGCGGTTGGCGCGCGCGCTGCCGCGGTCGGTCGCGCTGCGGATGGCGCTGACCGGCAAGCACGAACGGATGAGCGCCCAGCGCGCCTACGAACTGGGCATGATCACCGAGGTGGTGCCGCACGACAACCTGCTCGCGCGGGCCCACGAGATCGCCGACATGGTCAACTCCAACGCCCCGCTGGCCGTGCGCGGCACCCGCCTGGCCATCCACAAGACGCTGGATCTGCCGCTGCTGGAGGGCGAGATCCTGGCCGAGACGTTCCGCGAAAGGGTGGTGCGCACCGACGACGCGCAGGAAGGTCCCCGCGCGTTCGTCGAGAAGCGGGCGCCCAACTGGCAGTGCCGATAGGGATGCCCGTGACCTCCTCCCCCACTTTCGAGACCATCCTGCTCGACCTGAACCACGACGTCCGGGTCGCGACCATCACCTTGAACCGACCTGAGGCGCTGAACTCCTTCAACCGCGCCATGTGCGAGGAGATGCGCACCGTCTGGCAGACCGTCAAAGCCGACGAGGACATCAACGCCGTGGTCCTGCGCGCTGCCGGCGAGCGCGCCTTCAGCGCCGGACTGGACGTGAAATCCCGCTATGGGCAACCGAATATCGTCTGGAACCACGAAGACCCCGGTGAGCTGCTGAGCCCCAAGTGGCAGAAGATGTGGAAACCTGTGGTCTGCGCCGTGCAGGGCATGTGCACGGCCGGCGCGCTGTACTTCGTCAACGAGGCCGATATCGTGATCTGCTCGCAGGGGGCCACGTTCTTCGACTCGCATGTGAGCGCCGGGCTGGTCTCCGCGCTCGAGCCGGTCGGGCTGATGCGGCGGGTCGGCTTGGGCGACACCCTGCGAATGGCGTTGATGGGCAACGACGAACGGGTCGGCGCGCAGACCGCGCTGCGGATCGGACTGGTCACCGAGGTGGTCGCCGAGGACGAACTGTGGTCCCGTGCGCACGAGATCGCCGCGACCATCGCCGCCAAACCACCGACCGCCACCCAGGGCACGGTGAAGGCCATCTGGGAATCGCTGGACAAGCCCTACCGCGCCGCGATGGACCAGGGACTGATCTACACCCGACTGGGCAACCCGCTCGCCACCGCCGAACTGGCCCAGCAGGAGCCGGCGGTCAAGAAGGCCCCGCGAATCCGGTGATGACGCATCCCCTCTCGCAACGGATCGAAGACGTCCTCACGCTCGACCCGCACGGCGCGGCACTGCAGTTCGACGACGCCTGGCACACCTGGGGCCAGATCGCCGCGCTGGCGCGGCGGATCGGTGGGATCGGCGGCACCGGCACGGTCGGCATCATGCTGCGCAACGAGCCCGCGCACGTCGCGGCCCTGTTGGGAGTGCTGGCCGTCGGCGGCACCGTGGTGGTCATCAATCCGTCCCGTGGCGACGACCGCACCCGATCCGACGTCGCCGCCCTGCACCTGCCGGTGCTCGTCGGGCTGGCCGCCGATCTCGAGGCGCTGGCACCGGCGACAGCGGCGACCACCGTGGCGATCAGCGACCTCGACACCACGCCGGTGGTCCGCGAGGGCAGCGAGCCCGCCGCCGACCGTCCCGGTGTGGCGGTGTGGATGCTGACCAGCGGCACCACCGGCCCGCCCAAGCGCGTCGATCTCACCTACGACATGCTGGCCCGCAGCGTCATCGGTCCCGCCCCGGAGACGGCCGCGCCACCGGCCGCCGTGCGCGCCGGCGTGGCCATCATGAACTCGCCGCTGGTGCACGTCGGCGGCGTCTTCCGGGTGCTGTTGTGCGTCGCCGAGGCCCGCAGGTTCGTCCTGCTGCGCCGTTTCCACCTCGACCAGTGGGCGCGAGCGGTGCGGGAGCACCGCCCGCGCGCGGTGTCGCTGGTGCCCGCCGCCCTGCGCATGGTGCTGCACTCCGACCTGACCCGCGAGGACCTGGCCGGGGTGCGGGCGGTCACCTGCGGGACCGCACCGCTGTCGGCCGACGACGCCGACGCGTTCACCGCCAAGTTCGGCGTCCCCGTCCTGACCTCGTACGCTGCCACCGAGTTCGGGGGCGGTGTGGCCGGGTGGACACTGGCCGACCACCAAGAGTTCTGGGAGAAGAAGCGCGGCAGTGTCGGACGGGCCAATCCCGGAGCGCAATTGCGCGTGGTCGACGAGTCCGGCCGGACACTGGGACCCGACCGAGCCGGCCTGCTCGAGGTGAAACCGGCTCAATTGGGTCCCGGCGCGGAATGGATCCGCACCACCGACCTGGCACGCCTCGACGCCGACGGCTTCCTCTGGATTCTCGGTCGCGCCGACCAGGCGATCATTCGCGGTGGCTTCAAGGTGCTGCCGGACGACGTGCGCGCCGCCCTGGAAAGCCACCCGGCCGTGGCCGGTGCCGCGGTCGTCGGCACACCGGACACACGGCTCGGGGAAACCCCGGTCGCGTTGGTCGAGTTACGGGACGGCGCCGCGACGGACGCCGAAGCGCTGACCGACTATCTGGGCTCCCGGCTGGCCCGCTACGAGATTCCCACCCGGATCGTGATCGTCGACGCCGTCCCGCGGACCCCGTCGGGCAAGCCCGACCTGACCGCCGTCCGGTCCCTCGTCGCCCCGCCGTGACCGCCGCCCCGACCACGGTCGCCGCCCAACTGCGCGCCCAGCGCCGGTTCGGCGACAAGCCTCTCCTGGTGTGCGACGACGACCGCCTGAGCTACGCCGAGGCCGACATTCGCTCGATGCGCCTGGCGCGAACGCTGATCGCGCTCGGAGCCGGAAAAGGCACGCACGTCGGGGTGCTCGCGCCCAACGGCAGCGAGTTCGTGGTGGCGATGCTCGCCGCCGCGCGCATCGGGGCGGTCGTCGTGCCCTGCTCGACCTTCCTCACCGTCCCCGAACTGCGCCACCACCTACGGGCCTCCGACATCTCGATCCTGTTGTCGACGCGGTGTTTCCGCGGTCACGACTACCCCGAGAAGATCGCCGCCGCGCTGGACCTCGGCCCGTCCGACCTCGCAGCCGACGCGCCGCTGTTCGTTCCTGCCGCGCCGGTGCTGCGCCGGGTGATCGTCAGCCCGGTCCCCGACAGTGCTGCCGACGTCGACGAGTGTCGGGTCACCGAACTCGAAGACGACGTCACCGCGGCCGACCCTCTGGCAATCGTCTACACCTCCGGATCCACCGGCGCGCCCAAAGGCGCGGTACACACCCACGGTGGACTGCTTACCCATCAGCACCAGCTCAACGGGATCCGCGGCCTGGACAGCGACGACGTGTTGTTCTGCAACTCTGCGTTCTTCTGGATCGGCGGCTTCGCGTTCGGGTTGCTGGCCACCTTGGTCGCCGGCGCGACACTGGTGTGCTCCAACGCCGAGGACGCCGGCGCCACACTGGATCTGATCGAGGCCGAGAAGCCGACCACGACAAATGGTTTCGCCGCCGCGGTCACCCATCTCACGAAGCACCCGAGCTATCCGCAGCGCGTCTTCACCGCCACCCGCGGCAACCTCTACCCGATCATGGCGACCCACTGTCGCCCCGCCGATTCCGGCCTGCGGCACGCGATGCTGGGGATGACCGAGGCCGGCAGCGTGGTGCTGCTCAGCGCCGACGAGACCGACCAGCCCGAGCACCGGCGAGGGTCGTTCGGCCGGCCCGCACCCGGTGTCCAGACGCAGGTCGTCCACCCCGACACCGGCGCCGCGGTCGGTATCGGCGAAGTCGGCGAATTGTGGCTGCGCGGGCCGGCTCTGATGGAGCGGTACCACGGGCGCCGGCGCGAGGACTGCTTCGACGCCGACGGGTGGTGGCACTCCGGGGATCTGGTGCGGACCGATGCCGATGGTTTCGTCTACTTCGTCGCGCGGGCGGGCGCGATGATCAAGACCGCCGGGGCCAACGTCACCCCCGGTGAGGTGGGAGCCGCGCTCGCCCGACTGTTGCCCCGGGCCGGCGTGTACGTCGTCGGCCTGCCGGACCCCACGCGGGGCGAGATCGTCGCCGCGCTGGTGGCTTTCGACGACGATGACGGCACCGGCGACTTCCGAGATTTCGATGAGGATGCCGTGCGCGCCGCGCTGCGCGCCCAACTGTCGGCGTACAAGGTCCCGCGCCGGTTCCAGGTGTGCCGGCGCGCGGACGTCCCGCTGCTTGCCAGCGGGAAGGTCGACCTGCCGGCGCTCAGGTCGCTGTTCGATGACTGAGGACACGATCGACGCCGTCCTGCGGCGGCAGGCAGGGCGGGACAAGCCCGCGGTCATCGACCCCGACCACCGGGTGAGCTTCGGCGAGCTCGACGCCTCCACCCGGAGGCTCGCGGCAGGACTACTGCTGGCCGGGGTGAACCGCGGGACTCGGGTGGGCCTGCTGATGCCCAACGGCGTGGACTGGATCAGGTTGGCGTTCGCCATCACCCGCATCGGCGCCGTGCTGGTCCCGTTGAGCACGCTGCTCACCCCGCGCGAACTGCGCGCGCAGTTACGGGTTGCGTCGGTGCAGTACGTGATCACCGTCGACGAGTTCCGCGGACGCCGGCACCGGCAGACCGTCGATACGCTCCGCGCCGAACTGCCTGCCCTGCAGACGGTCTGGACCGCCGCACAGGCGCTGTCGCTGCCCCAGTCCGCGGTGAGCGACGGCATCGTCGACCGGGTGGCCGCCGGCGTGTACCCGAGCACCGAGCTGGCGATCATGTTCACCTCCGGCAGCCGCGGCGCCCCCAAAGGAGTGGTGCACAGCCACGGCAACGCCCTGGGCGCCGTGCGCTCCGGGCTGACCGCCCGCTGCGTCACCGAGGACTCGCGGATCTACCTCCCGATGCCGCTGTTCTGGGTGGGCGGGTTCGGCGCCGGCGCGCTGACTGCCCTGGTCAGCGGAGCCACCCTGGTCACCGAGCCGATCCCCACCCCGGAATCCACGCTGCGGTTGCTGGAACGCGAACGGGTCACCCTGTTCCGCGGCTGGCCCAGCCAAGCCGAGGCGCTCGCCCGTGACGTGCACACCGTCGGCGCCGACCTGTCGGCGCTACGGCCCGGCAGTCTGGAGGCGTTGCTGCCCGAAGACCTCCGCAGCCCGAAAGGCGCTCGGGCCAACCTCTTCGGCATGACCGAGTCCTTCGGCCCGTACTGCGGCTTCGCAGCCGACACCGACATGCCGCGTTCCGCGTGGGGCAGCTGCGGTAAGCCGTTTACCGGCATGGAGATCCGGATCGCCGACACCGCCACCGGCGCGCCGTTGGCCACCGGACAAATCGGGGAGATCCAGATCCGTGGACCGCACGTGATGCGCGGCATCCTCGGGCGGGCCCGGCACACGGTGTTCACCCCCGACGGGTTCTACCCGACCGGCGATCTCGGGCACCTCGACGCCGAGGGGTTCCTGTTCTCCCACGGCCGATCCGACGACATGTTCAAGGTCAGCGGCGCCACCGTCTACCCGACCGAGGTCGAGGAGGCCCTGCGGACGTTGCCCGGCGTGCGGGCCGTCGCCGTCACCGACGTCCCCGGACCCGCGGGTCCGCAGGTCGGCGCGATGGTCGTCAGCGACCGTCCCGTAGACGAAATACGCTCTGCAGCAAGAGAACTGTTGAGCAGCTTCAAAGTCCCGACCGTCTGGCTCGGCGTGCCCGGCAACGACGACCTCCCCCGCAATGGCACCGGCAAGGTCGACGTCGCCGCGTTGCGGGCCCGGCTGGCCGGGGCGTGACTCAGACGATCGCGCGCTCGCGCAGTGCGGCGATCCCGGCCGCGTCATAGCCGATTTCGGCGAGGACCTCGTCGGTGTGCTCACCGAGCAGCGGGGCCCGGTGCCGGATCTCCCCCGGCGTCACCGACATGCGGAACGGCGTCCCGGTGATCGGGACGCCCCGCTCCACCCCGGGGAACGGCACCCGCTGCAGGAAACCCATGGCCTGCACATGCGCGTCCTCGAGCACCGCGGCAGTGGAAAGCATCGGTGCGGCAGGCAGTTTCGCAGCCTGCAGTTCGGCCAGCGCGTCGTCCTTGGTGCGCTCCCGCACCCACGCCGCCATGACCGCGTTGAGTTCCTCGCTGTGCCGCCAGCGCGAATCGTCGTCGGCGAAGCGGGGGTCGTCGAACAACTCAGGCCGCCCGACGAGCCGGCACCAGCGCTTGAACATCGGCTGACCGGCGATCTGCAGCAGCACCCAGTGGTCGTCCTGGGTCCGGTACAGGTCGCACGGTGCGACCGATGCGCCCTGGTTGCCCATCCGCGGCTTGTCGATCCCCAGCACGTCGCGTTCGATCAGGAACGCGTTGGACAGCATCAGCGCCGTCGGCAGCAGCGCCCCCTCCACGTGTTGCCCCTCGCCGGTGCGGTCGCGGTGGAAGAGCGCCATCATCACCCCGATGGTCAGGGTCAGCGCGGTCCCGTAGTCCGCGTAGGGCACCGCGGTGCGGATGGGCTGTTCGGGCAGGCCTTGCCGGTAGACGGCGCCCGACATCATCTGACCGGCGCCGTCGAATCCGATGCGGTCGCTGTAGGGTCCGCCTTCTCCGTAGGCCGTCGCGCTGGCCAGGATGATGTCGGGTTTGATCGCGCGCAGCGTCTCGTAGTCCAGACCGCTGGCGCGCATGCCCGCGGCCGGCATGTTGGCCACCACGACATCGGCGCGTTCGACGAGTTTGCGGCTGATCTCCTTGCCCTCGTCGGTCGTGGAGTCCAGGGTCAGCGACCGCTTGTTGCGGTTGCACTGCAGGAACGTCCCGCCCTCCCCGCTGTCGGTGACCGACTGCACCCAGCGGTCTTCCCCGCCTTCGCGCTTCTCGACCCGCACCACATCGGCGCCCATGTCGGCCAGCAGCGCAGCGCACCACGGCGCGGCGATGAACCGCCCGTAGTCGAGCACCCGAACACCGTCCAGGACCCCCACGGCCCACCTCCCTCCTGGCGAGCAGACACAAACTCGCGTGACTCAGCTCGTACGAGTGCGAGTTCGCGTCTGCTCGCGGATCAGCAGATCACTCCTCGGCACGACAGATGCTCGATCAGCGGCTCCGCGCCGGCGCTGAGGTGCTCGGACATCGCCGCCCGCGCCGCGTCGGGGTCCCGGCGTGCCAACGCGTCGAGCACCCGGCGGTGGTGGGCGTTGGACTGCTCAGGCCAGCCCTTGACCGTCGGGAAGACCGTCTCCGGCGCATAGCGGGTGATCTGCGACATCAGCTGCGCCAGCTTCGGCGACTCCGCGGCGACGTTGATGCCCTTGTGGAACTCGTGGTTCAGCCGCACCGCACGCTCACCGTCGTCGGCGGCATAGGCGGCCTCCAGTTCGTTCTGGATCGCCGTGAGCTCCTCGACCTGCGCGGCGGCGATGTTCTCGGCGGCCCGGGCGGCGAGCTGCCCGCCGATGTAGGCCTGCACGTCGGAGACGTCGGTGATGTCCCGCACGGTGACGGGCCGCACCACGAACCCGCGCCGCGGCTGCTGGTCGAGCAGCCCTTCGGCCTTCAACTCGAACAGCGCCTCGCGCACCGGAGTCACGCTGATACCCAGCTCGGCCGCCAACTGGTCCAGCCGCACATAGCTTCCGGCGGCGTAGGTGCCGTCGAAGATGCGCCGCCGCACGAAACCGGCGACGTCGTCGGCCAGCTGCGGCCGCATCGCGAACTCCGGGCTGCTCACCGCACTACACCCGGTAATCCGCCAGCAGGCGCTTGCTGATGATGTTCTTCTGGATCTCGCTGGTCCCTTCGCCGATGAGCAGGAACGGCGCGTCCCGCATCAGGCGTTCGATCTCGTACTCCTTGGAGTACCCGTACCCGCCGTGGATCCGGAAGCTCTGCTGGGTCACCTCGGCGCACACCTCGCTGGTGAAGTACTTGGCCATCCCGGCGGCCACGTCGTTGCGCTCGCCGCTGTCCTTCAGCCGCGCCGCATTGACCATCATCAGGTGGGCGGCTTCGACTTTCGTCGCCATCTCGGCCAACTGGAACGCGATCGCCTGATGTTCGGCGATCGGCTTGCCGAACGTGCTGCGCTGCTGGGCATACCGCACCGCCAGCTCGAACGCGCGGATCCCGACCCCGCAGGCTCGGGCGGAGACGTTGACGCGCCCGACCTCGACGCCGTCCATCATCTGGAAGAACCCCTGACCGGGCTTCTCCCCGAGGATGTCGGCGGCCTGGGCCCGGTACCCGTCGAAGATCAGCTCGGTGGTGTCGATGCCCTTGTAGCCGAGCTTGTCGAGCTTGCCCGGGATCGTCAGCCCGGGGGCGACTTCACCGAAGCCCGTGGGCTTTTCGATCAGGAAGGCGGTGAGGTTACGGTGCGGTTTGTCGGCGCCCTCGTCGGTGCGCACGAGCGCGGCCACCAGTGTCGAGCTGCCACCGTTGGTGAGCCACATCTTCTGGCCGTCGATGGTGTACGTACCGTCGCCGTTGTCGCGGGCGCGGGTACGGATCGCGGCCACGTCGCTGCCGAGCTCGGGCTCGGACATCGAGAACGCACCCCGCGTCTCGCCGGTGGCCATCTTCGGCAGGTAGTAGCTCTTCTGAGCGTCGGTTCCGTGCTGCCGGATCATGTACGCGACGATGAAATGCGTGTTGATCACACCGGACACGCTCATCCAGCCGCGGGCCAGCTCTTCGACACACAGCGCGTACGTCAGCAGCGACTCGCCGAGTCCGCCGTACTCCTCGGGGATCATCAACCCGAACAGACCCATCTCGCGCATCGCGTCGACGATCGCCTGCGGATAGGTGTCGGAGTGCTCGAGTTCCTGGGCGGTTGGGATGACCTCTTTGTCCACGAACTGCCGCACGGTGGCGACGATTTCGGTCTGGAACTCGGTCAGTCCGAGCGTCTGTGCCAGTTTGGTCACGCCGTCACCCTTTCGAACACCGCCGCCAGCCCCTGGCCGCCGCCGATGCACATCGTCTCCAGCCCGTAGCGGCCGTCGCGCTTGTGCAGTTCGCGCGCCAGGGTGGCGAGCATCCGGCCACCGGTCGCACCGACCGGGTGCCCCAATGAGATACCCGAGCCGTGCACGTTGGTCCGCTCGAGATCGGCGGGACCGAACTTCCACTCCCGCAGGCACGCCAGCGCCTGGGCGGCGAACGCCTCGTTGAGTTCGATCAGGTCGATGTCGGTGAGCTCGAGGCCGGCCTTGCGCAGTGCCGCGGCGGTCGCGGGCACCGGGCCGATGCCCATCACGTTCGGCGGCACCCCGGCCACCGCCCACGACTTCAGCCGGACCAGCGGCGTCAGGCCGAGTTCGGCGGCCTTCTCGACAGTGGTCACCAGGCACATCGAGGCGGCGTCGTTCTGACCGCTGGAGTTGCCCGCTGTGACGGTGGCGTCCGGATCACTCTTGCCCAGAACGGGTTTCAGCTTCGCCAGCGCCTCGACGGAGGTGTCGGCGCGCGGGTGCTCGTCGGTGTCGATGACCTCCTCGCCGCCCCGGCTCGGCACCGTGACGGGCACGATCGTCTCGGCCAGGTCGCCGTCCTGCTGCGCCTTGACCGCGCGCCGGTGCGACGTCACCGCCAACTCGTCCTGCTCTTCGCGGGAGATCGAGTACTGCCGGCGCAGGTTCTCTGCGGTCTCGAGCATGCCGCCGGGCACCGGGTAGTTCTTGCCGCCTGCGGTGGTACGCCCGCGCGCCAGGCCGTCGTGGACGGCGATGCCGCCGCGGGCACCACCCCAGCGCATGTCGGTGGAGTGGAACACCACGTTGCTCATCGACTCCGCACCGCCGGCCACCACCAGATCGTTGCCGCCACTGGCCACCTGCAGGCACGCCTGGATCACCGCCTGCAGGCCGGAGCCGCACCGGCGGTCGATCTGCATCCCGGGGACCGTGATCGGCAGACCCGCGTCCAGGGCGATCACCCGGCCGATCGCCGGCGCCTCCATGCTCGGATAGCAGTGCCCGACGATGACATCCTCGATCTCCCCGGGTGCCACGCCGGTGCGGTCCAGGAGGCCCCGCAGGGCGGTGACGCCGAGGTCCACGGCGGTCAGGGATTTGAACATGCCGCCGTAGCGGCCGATCGGCGTGCGGACCGGCTCACAGATCACCGCATCGCGCATCACAGATGCCGTCCTCCGGTCACCTCGAGGACGGTGCCGGTCATGTAGGAGGACATGTCCGAGGCCAGGAACAGCGCGACGTTTGCGATCTCGTCGGGCTCGCCGGCGCGGCCGAGCGGCACCTCGGCGACCTTGGAGTCCCAAATGCGTTGCGGCATCGCTTCGGTCATCGCCGAGCGGATGAGCCCGGGCTGGATGGCGTTGACCCGTACCCCGAGATAGGCGAGTTCCTTGGAGGCCGCCTTGGTCATGCCCACGATGCCGGCCTTGGCCGCCGAGTAGTTGGTCTGGCCGACCATGCCGACCTTGCCCGAGATCGACGACATGTTCACGATCGCGCCGCGCTTCTGCTCGCGCATCACCGCGGCGGCCGCGCGCAGCCCGTTCCAGGTGCCTTTCAGGTGCACGGAGATGACCTGGTCGAACTGCTCCTCGGTCATCTTGCGCATGGTGGCGTCGCGGGTGATGCCGGCGTTGTTGACCATGATGTCGAGCCCGCCGAAGGTGTCCAGCGCCGCTTGGACCAGCGCGTCCACCTCGGCCGACTGCGTGACGTCGCAGCGCACCGCGCACGCCACGTCCGCGCCGCCGAGGGATTCGGCCACGGCCTGGGTGCCTTCGAGGTTGACGTCGCCGAGCACCACGCGGGCGCCTTCGGCGACGAACCGCTGCGCGATCGCCAGTCCGAGACCCTGAGCTCCACCGGTGATCACTGCGGTTTGACCGGTCAGCAATGCCACTTGTCCACCATCCTCGCGTCTGTAGGGACCCAATTGGTCGCTATCGTATTTCATATACGATATTTCCCAATTGGGACCCTGAGGAGTATCAAACTCGTGACCACAGCCGACGCCGCCCCGGAAGTCAGCCCGGAGGATTTCTCCGAGATCCTGGCCCAGACCCGCCAGTTCATCCGGACCGCGGTCGTGCCCCGCGAGCAGGAGATCCTGGCCGACGACCGCGTCCCCGACGACCTGCGCACCCAGGCCAAGGACATGGGCCTGTTCGGCTACGCGATCCCGCAGCAGTGGGGCGGCCTCGGGCTGAACCTGGCCCAGGACGTCGAGCTGGCGATGGAGCTGGGATACACCTCGCTGGCACTGCGGTCGATGTTCGGCACCAACAACGGGATCGCCGGGCAGGTGCTGGTCGGCTACGGCACCGACGAGCAGAAGTCCACCTGGCTCGAGCGCATCGCCTCCGGCGAGGTGGTGGCGTCGTTCGCGCTGACCGAACCCGGCGCCGGCTCCAACCCGTCGGGTCTGCGCTCCAAGGCAGTCCGGGACGGCGAGGGAGACAACTCGGACTGGATCATCAACGGCCAGAAGCGATTCATCACCAACGCCCCGACCGCCGACCTGTTCGTGACGTTCGCGCGCAGCCGGCCCGCCGACGACAAGGGCGCCGGCATCGCGGTGTTCCTGGTGCCCGCGGACACGCCCGGCGTCGAGGTGGGCGTCAAGGACAAGAAGATGGGTCAGGAAGGCGCGTGGACCGCGGACGTCACCTTAACCGACGTCCGGGTCCCGCACAGCGCTCTCGTCGGGGGCACCGAGGACATCGGCTACCGCGCGGCGATGACGTCGTTGGCCAGGGGCCGCGTGCACATCGCGGCGCTGTCGGTCGGAACCGCCCAGCGCGCACTGGATGAGTCGGTCGCCTACGCCGCGACGGCCACCCAGGGCGGCACCGCGATCGGTGACTTCCAACTGGTTCAGGCGATGATCGCCGACCAGCAGACCGGTGTGATGGCCGGTCGTGCGCTGGTGCGCGACGCCGCCCACAAATGGGTCACCGGGGAGGACCGGCGCATCGCTCCGTCGGCGGCGAAGCTGTTCTGCACCGAGATGGTGGGACAGGTCGCCGATCTGGCCGTGCAGGTCCACGGTGGCAGTGGCTACATGCGTGAGGTGGCGGTGGAACGGATCTACCGCGACGTGCGCCTGCTGCGACTGTACGAAGGCACCAGCGAGATCCAGCGGCTGATCATCGGCGGCGGACTGATCAAAGCCGCCAAGCGCGCGCAGCAGTGAGGAGACCGCAGTGACCGAGATCCGAGACGGCAGGCTGGCCGGCCGCGTCGCCTTCATCACCGGTGCCGCCCGCGGTCAGGGCCGGGCCCACGCGGTGCGGATGGCCAACGAAGGCGCCGACGTGATCGCCGTCGACATCGCAGGTCCGCTGCCGCCCTGCGTGCCGTACGACCACGCCACCCCCGCGGATCTCGAGGAGACCGTCCGGCTCGTCGAGAAGACGGGGCGTCGGATCATCTCCGCGGTCGTCGACACGCGCGACCACGACGGGTTGCGCGACATGGTGACCTCGGCGGTGGCCGAGCTGGGACGGCTGGACGTCATCGTCGCCAACGCCGGAGTGGCGGCACCGCAGGCCTGGGACGCCATCCGGCCCGAGGACTTCCGCGACGTACTGGACATCAACGTCACCGGCACCTGGAACACGGTGATGGCCGGCGCGGACAAAATCGTCGAGGGCGGGCGCGGCGGCTCGATCATCCTGATCAGTTCCGCGGCGGGGATCAAGATGCAGCCCTTCATGGTGCACTACACGGCCAGCAAGCACGCCGTCACCGGCATGGCCCGCGCCTTCGCCGCCGAATTAGGCAAGCACTCGATCCGGGTGAACAGCGTGCACCCTGGTCCGGTGTTGACGGACATGGGCACCGGGGAGATGGGCACCGCGCTCAACGCCGCGATGGAGACCAACCCGCAGTTGCAGAACATGATGACGCCGTTCCTGCCGACGTGGGCCGTGGAGCCCGACGACATCGCCGACGCGGTGTGCTGGCTGGCCAGTGACGAGTCGAAGTTCGTCACCGCGAGCGCTATTTCGATCGACCAGGGCTCGACGCACTACTGAGCAGCGTGCGCCGCGCGAAGGCCAGCTGGTCTTCCACCGTCTTGTCGAACCAGTCGTGCCCCGGCCAGACGTCGAAGTGGTCGCACGGGTACCGGTGCACCTGAGCGCGGCCGTGCGCGGCGGTGGCCGCGACCGCGTCGGCGGGTACGTACTGGTCGAAGTCGGCGATCTGCACCAGCAGCGGGCACCGAAGTTTCTTGGCCGCGGGCGTGGTCCGCACGCCGAGCACCTCCAGGCCCACCGCGCAGTCGATCTCGTTGCGCCACGTCGGACCTGCCATGGCGGTGTAGCTCTCGTAGGCGCCGTCGAGCGCGAGCGCGCCCGGCTGCCCGACCGGCGCCACCAGCGGCATCAGGACCGGCTCGGCGCCCCGGCGCGCGGCGATGCGGCTCTTGACTCCCGCCAGCGTCCACCGCAGGGACGTGCCGACGTCGCGTGACGACGCCGCGGCGCGGCTGACGGCCAGTCCGCTGGTCAGCGGTGTCAGAGCGATCACCGCCGCCACGTCGGTGCGGGCTGCGGCGACGGTGAGGACGTGACCGCCGGAGAACGACACCCCCCACAGCGCGATCCGTTCGACGTCCACGCCGGGCAGCAGCCGGGCCGCCTCGACCGCGCTGTGATAGTCCTCGACCTGCCTGCGTACCGAAAGTGATTGGCGCGGTTGACCTCCCGATGAACCGAACCCGCGGTAGTCGAACGCCAGGGCGTCGATCCCGGCGGCAGCGAAGCATTGCGCGAACGCCGCGAGACCGGAGTCCTTGGTCCCACCGAACCCGTGTGCCATGACCACCAGCGGCCGTGAATCGGTGTCCGGCAACGCGGCCCGGAAATGCCATGCACTGCAGTCGACTCCCCCGCTGCGGAACGTGACCTCGTCCGGCGTCATCGCGCCACCTTCTCCTCACGTGCGCGCCGCAGCCCGGCCGGCAGCTCCCGCGTGCGGATGTCGTGTTCGTAGACGAAGTAGTCCACCTGCTGGGTGTGCCGGGGGCGGTCGGTGCAGTGCCCGGCATGCAGCTGCTGGTCGGCGTCGATCATCCGCTCCATCTCGTCGACCGACGGCAGCGCGTACCGGCCGACCGCGTAGGCGGCCAGCAGCCGCGCCTGGCATTCCACGAACGGAAACAGCGTGGGCACCGCCTGGGCGAAACCGATGAAGACGAGGTCCTCGACGCCGGGCTTGAACATGCGCTTGTAGAGGCGGATCTGGTTGTTGGGCGCGCTGATGAACTGCCGGTCGAAGAACGGGAAGGTGATGTTGTAGCCGGTGGCGTAGACGATGACGTCGAAGACGTCGCTCGTCCCGTCGACGAAATGCACGGTGTCGCCGTCCAACCGCGCCACGTTCGGCTTGGGTACCACGTCGCCGGAACCGAGGCGCAACGGCAGCTCCACCGACTGCGTCGGGTGTGCCTCGAAGAGCTTGTGGTCGGCGGGCGGCAGTCCGTACATGGTCGGGTCGGTGCCCAGCATCGGCGCGACAAGCTGAACCGCCTTGCGCTGCCACTTCAGCGGAAGGTGGGGCGAGGTCCGCCAGAACGTGTCACCTGGGCGGCCCGCGATGTACTTGGGCACGATCCAGGCGCTCGAGCGCGTCGACAGCGTGACCTTGTTGCCGAGCGCCTTGGACGACAACTCGACGGTGATGTCGGCGGCGCTGTTGCCGATGCCCACCACGAGGATCCTCTTGTCCCGCAGATCCAGCGGCGTGCTCGGGTCGATGTAGTCGTGGGAGTGCATTGACCGGTTGGTGAACGTCCCCGGGAAATCCGGCAGCCGCGGATCCCAGTGGTGGCCGTTGGCGACCACGAGCAGGTCGAACTCCCGCTCGGCGCCGGCCTGGTCGGTCAGGCGCCAGCCCTGGCCGGCCGTGCGCACGGCCCGGACGACGCCGTTGCCGAACTCGATCTGGTCGACCAGGCCGAAGACCGACGCGTAATCATCGAGATAGGACTTGACCTCGGAATGATGCGGGAACGACGGGTAATGCTCGGGCATCGGAAAGTCCTTGAAGGACAGCCGATCCTTGGAGGTGTCGATGTGCAGCGACCGGTAGGCGCTGCTGTGCCCGTTGGGATTGCCGAACGCCCAGTTGCCACCGATCCGGTCGGAGGATTCGAAGGTCGTGTAGTCGACGCCGTAGTCCTTGAGCATCTTGCCCGACGTCAAACCGCTGATGCCGGCGCCGATCACCGCCACTTTGGGGTTCCTGATTTTCACCGCGCGCCTCCTGCCGACGCAATCTACGAGCGTTTTTGACGAACGTCAATGCTTTCTGACGCACGTGAAATCGGCGTGGCAGGAGGCGGAGCGCCGCTCGATCGGGCGGGCCGATCAGCCCCGATCAGCCGATGAAGCGCACGATCGACTCGGCGACCGCAGCGGGCTTCTCCGAATCCTCGATCTCGACGCTCGTGGTGAGGGTGGCCTGGACGGCGTTGTCGAGCTGGGCGACGGCGGTGATCTCCGCGCGCGCCCGCAGTTTGGCGCCGACCCGTACCGGCGTGATGAACCGGACCTTGTTGTAGCCGTAGTTGATGGCCATCGCGACATTGCCGACGCTGTAGAGCTGGTGCGTGAAGTACGGGATCAGCGAGAGGGTCAGCAGCCCGTGTGCGATGGTCCCGCCGAACGGGCCATCCGCGGCGCGCTGGGGATCGACGTGGATCCACTGGTGGTCGTTCGTGGCTTCGGCGAACAGGTTCACCCGCTCCTGAGTGATCTCCAGCCATTCCGTGGGACCGAGTTGAGTGCCTTCGGCCGCCGCCAGTTCCGTGAGGTCGTTGAACTTCTTCACGGGTGCCTCCTTCGAGTGTCGTTGCTGCCGGACGTGGTTGAGGCGCGTTCGCGCCAGCAGTACTTGTCTCACAGTGCCACACCGGTACTGGCCGGGAAGCGCCGCCCGCCGCCGAATTTCGGCGGACTGTGCATTTGGCCGCACCCCGCTTGCGGCCGTCCAAGTCAGCGAAGGGACACCGGTCCCACGGCCGCTCCGGAGGGCAGCCGCCACATCCGGCTGCACACACCATCTTTCGCGATACGCTCCGGTTGATCATGAAAGTTAGCGAATAGCCAGCAAATCTCTCATTTGCCCAGCAAATACCGATTCCATAACGGCAGTTGAGTTCGCTGTAATCCATTTCGCGTACGCGAATGATCGCCTAATCGCGCCGTTTCGAACATACCAAATACCTTCCTGCGGTATGCCTTTACTGCGACGTAACGTCACCCACACGTTCACAACCAGGGAAATCAGTGTGACTAGCTGGAATCCAGTCGGAAGCGGCCACATACTTAATGCACCGTTCCCTGCGGTGAATACCGAAACCAAAAACAGCAGTCGGCCCCCAGCAACGAGTGTCGATTGCACGACGATGGGAATCTTATGAGCGCTCCGCTAACTCTGTCGCCGGCCGACCAGTTCGCCCTGCCCACGCAGCACGCGTGGTGGGACGAGACCGCGCAGTGCACGCTGGTGATGTCGCGACCCGCCTCGAATCCTGAGCTGTGGTTCGAGTATCTCGAAGGTGCCGATCGCAGTTATCGCAAGTTCGGCGTCGAAAGCGCCCTTGATGTCGACGACATCAGCGACGGTCACGACACGGCATTGTTCTGGGCGGCACTCGATAAGTCCGGCCGAGTCATCGGCGGCCTGCGGGCCAAGGGACCGCTGACCGGTGCCGACGACTCCCACGCAGTCGTGGAGTGGGAAGGTCAACCCGGCCTGGCTGCGGTGCGCAAGATGATCGACGACCGCGTGCCGTTCGGGGTATTGGAGATGAAGGCCGCGTTCGTGAACGACGGGACGGGCCAGACGAAAGGCGTGACACGCGCGCTCGCCCGGAGCGCCGCGCACGCGATGGCAACGCTGGATGTGCAGTTCTGCATGGCCACCTCCGCACCACACGTGCTCGACAAATGGCGCACCTCGGGCGGTGTGGTCGCCGACATCCCGGCCACGCCGTACCCGGACCCGCGGTACCGAACCAAGATGATGTGGTGGGACCGACGGACGTTCATCCGCCACTCCGAACCGACGCAGGCTGCCCGGATGATCGCTGATGTCCGCGAATTGGAGAAAGCGGGGGTCCGCTACGGTGCACCGGTTGGGCTACGCGATAATGCGCTGTGACGTTCGAGCCCCCTGAGACCGAGCCGTTCCACATCACAGATCTCGACGAGAAGTCTTCGCGAGCTGTCATTCTCGATCCCGCCGACGATGCCGATGCGCGCACCATCGAGTCGTTGCGAGCCGATCCACACGTCGTGGTACTCGACCAGATCGATGGTCAAGCAGCGGCTCTGCGGAGTCTGTTGCCCGCCCCGGCCGACGAGGTGACCGCTGAACGGCCCCGGTGGGTGTACTACCCGTGGCGGCGGACGCTTGTGGGTGTGCTGGGTCCGCGCGCCTATGCGCGTACGCGAACAGACCGGAACCGCAACCTGATCACCACCGACGAACAGCACAAGCTCGCGTCGCTGCGGGTCGGCGTGGTGGGCCTGAGTGTGGGTCATGCCGTCGCGCACACCCTTGCGATGCAGGGCCTCTGCGGGCATCTTCGGTTGGCAGACTTCGACCATCTCGAACTGACGAACCTCAACCGCGTGCCCGCAACGGTTTTCGATCTCGGCGTGAACAAGGCCGTCGTGGCCGCGCGCAGGATCGCCGAAGTGGACCCGTATCTCGATGTCGAGGTGCTCGAGTCGGGACTCTCGTCGGAAACACTCGATGAATTCCTCGAAGGCCTGGACATCGTCATCGAGGAGTGCGACTCGCTCGACGTCAAAGCGATGGTGCGGGAGGGCGCCCGGGCGCGCGGGATACCCGTTCTGATGGCCAGCAGCGATCGCGGACTGATCGATGTCGAACGGTTCGACGAGGATCCGCAGCGGGCGCTGTTTCACGGGCTGCTCGGGAACGTCGATGCTGCGGCTCTGTCGGCTCTCGACAGTCAGGAGAAGGTCCCGCACGTCCTGCGCATCCTCGACGCGGCCAGTCTGTCGACGCGCGGTGCCGCATCGCTGGTGGAGGTCGGCCGAACACTTGCCACTTGGCCTCAGCTCGTCGGCGACGTCCTCGTAGGTGCGTCCACCGTCGCGGAAGGGGTGCGCCGCATCGGTCTCGGGGAACCGTTGGCCTCCGGTCGCGTCAGGATCGACGTCGCCGCTGCACTGGATGCTCTCACCGATCCGGCCGACGAGCCGACCACGCTTGTCGAACCCACGCCCGAGGAGCCGGCGGTCAGTCCGTCCTCGCCGGTGCACGCCGTGGCACTGGCGGCCCGACGGGCGCCCTCGGGGGGAAACATCCAACCCTGGCACATCGAGGCGACGCCGCAGACAGTGACGATCCGGCTGGCACCCCAGTACAGCTCCTCACTGGACATCGGTCTACGAGGCAGCGCCGTGGCGCTGGGAGCGGCGGTCTTCAACGCCAGGGTTGCCGCCGCCGCGGCAGGCGCACTCGGCCCGGTTCGCTTCCGTGAGGACGACCACGACCCGCTGAGCGCCGAGATCGAGCTCGGCGATGGCGGGGACCCGTACCTGGCGAGTCTGTACCCGATGATCGAGACGCGTGAGACCAACCGTCACGGCGGCACCCGCGTACCTATGACAGAAGACGTGCTGTCTGCGCTTCGCGATGCGGCCCGCCGCGAGGGGGCGGGCGTCACACTGCTCCACGAGGCCGATGACCTGAGGCAGGCAGCCCAGACCTTGGCCGCGGCCGATCGCATCCGGTACCTCACCCCCTACCTGCACGCCGACATGATCTCGGAGCTGCGGTGGCCCGGCGATGATCGGCAGGACTTCGGAATCGACGTGCGAAGCCTCGAACTGTCAGACGACCAGCTGGCGACGTTGGATGTGCTGCGGCGCACCGAGGTGATGTCCATGCTCGCCGAGTGGGACGCCGGTACGGTCCTCGGCACCGACACGGGAACCCGCATCGCGCAGAGTTCGGCACTTGCGGTGCTGACGGTCGACGACCGGTCATTGACCGGGTACGCGCGGGGCGGCTCCGGCGCCGAAGCGTTGTGGATCACCGCACAACAGTTGGGGTTGGCCGTCCAACCGGTCTCGCCGGCCTTCCTGTACGTCCACGATGACGACGAAGCCGTCGCGTTGTCATCGAAATTCGCGACTGAGTTGATCGAGCTTCGATCTCGGTTCCGTCACATGACGGCTACGGGACCCGAACAGGGACTGTGTTTACTGCTCCGACTGACAAAAGCACCGCCGACGTCTGTCCGTAGTCGGCGTCGACCGCTCAGTTTCGGTAGCTGGCCCGTATTCTGACTGCACCATGTCTGCAAGCGCCGCGCCGCCCACCCTCGACGCGGTGGTCACCTCGGTGGCCACCAAGTTGATGGCCGCAACAGCGGCCACCTCCCAACAGGTACACCAACAAGTACTGGCCGACCTCGTCGAATACTTCGGTGTCGACGTCAGCTTCCTCCGCTACAACGACCACACGATGCGTGCATCGCGGCTGGTCGCCGAGTGGCCGGTCCGTACCGGAATCCCCGATCCCGATCCGCTGGCCGTCGTGTACTACGCCGACGCCGATCCTGTCTTCGCATACAGCGAGCACGCCAAACGCCCGTTGGTCTTCCGTCCGGAACCGGCCAACGACGATTACCAGAAGCGCATCGAGGAAGGTCGTGCGGTTCCCCAGACGTCGCTCGCGGCAGCACCGTTGGTGTCCGGGGACGTCACGACCGGTGCGCTGGGTTTCGTCAAATTCGGGGACCGCGAGTGGACCACCGAGGAACTCAACGCTCTCGAGGCCATCACCTCGTTGATGGCTCAGGTGCAGGCACGGGTCTCCGCCGAAGATCAGCTGCGTTACCTGGCCGAGCACGACGACCTGACGGGTCTGTTCAACCGGCGTGCGTTGCTGGCCCACCTCGACGAGCGGCTGGCGCCGGGGCAGCCCGGACCGGTCGCCGCGCTGTTCTTCGACCTGGACCGGCTCAAGGCGATCAACGACTACCTGGGACATCCCTCGGGCGACTGGTTCATCCGGGTACTGGCCGAACGGCTGCGCCGGGAGATCGACAGCAATGATGTCGTCGCCCGACTGGGCGGCGACGAGTTCGTCGTCGTTCCCGCCGAACCGATGGACGTCGAGACCGCGGAGACGCTGGCATACCGGCTGCGGGCCACGCTGGGCGAGCGTGTCTCCATCGACGGCGAGATGTTGACGCGCACCGCGAGTATCGGCGTGGCGCTGGGGCTGCCGGGCTGTGACACCACCTCGGATCTGTTGCGCCGCGCCGACCAGGCCGTGCTGACCGCGAAGAACGCCGGCGGCAACACCGTGTCGGTGTTCACCGAGGAGATGGCACTCAAGAGCGAGTTGCGCAACGACGTCGAACTGCACCTGCAGAGCGTGATCGAGAACAGCGCGCTGGTCCTGCACTACCTGCCCGAGGTCGACATGCGGACCGGGGAGATCCTGGCGATCGAGGCGCTGGTCCGCTGGCAGCACCCGACGCGGGGGCTGCTCTCCCCCGAGTCGTTCATCGGAGTGGCGGAGTCGATCAACCTGGCCGGCGAACTGGGTCGTTGGGTGATGCGAACGGCCTGTACGGAATTCGCCGCCTGGCGCTCCCGCGGGGTCGGCCAGTCGATCGTGTTGCGTCTGAACGTCTCGCCGGTGCAGTTGGTGACCGACGGCTTCGTCGACACGGTCGCGGGCATCATCGCCGAATTCGACATCGAACCCGAGTCGGTGTGTCTGGAGATCACCGAGAGTGTGGTCGTCCAGGACATCGAGACCACCCGGGTCACCCTCGCCGGACTGAAAGAGGCCGGCGTGCAGGTGGCGATCGACGACTTCGGCACCGGATACAGCGCGCTGTCGCATCTGAAGTCGCTGACGGTCGACACCCTGAAGATCGACCGCAGTTTCGTGCGTGAGCTCGGTTCAGACCCAGGCGATCTCGCGATCGTCCGGGCCATCATCGCGCTGGCCGAGTCGTTCGGTCTGGAGCTGGTGGCCGAGGGCGTCGAGACCGAAGCCGCGGCCCTCACGCTGCTCCGGCACGGATGCCATCGCGCCCAGGGGTTCCTGTTGTCCCGGCCGATCGCCGGTGCAGCCATGGAAGCGCTACTGGCGAAGGGCCGTATTCCGCTGCAGTTCAATACATCCCAGCGTCTGTAGCGTCCCTCAGCAGTTCCACGCGGCCGAACCGGCTGCCTGCCCGCCCGACCAGGGCCACCCGCATCTCCACGCCGTGGGGCACCGTGGACCGTCGGTTGCCCGATGTCTCGGCCTGCGGGCAGAGCAGCACCCCGTGGCGGGCGCGGACGGCGTACGGGCCGTCCTCGGTGTCGAAGACCGCGCCGGCCACCATGCCGGCGTCGAGCACGAGCCTGTCGAGGCCGGTGGTCGACAGTCGGTCGACACCACGGTCGGCCGCCTCGTCCGTCAGCCACCTGTGCAGTGCCGCCAGCGGGTCGTCACCGTCGGATGTCAGCGTGCCGACCTCCGCGACCTCCCAGACCTCGCCACCGCTCAGCGCCACGGTCGCGGTCGGCCAGTCGGTCACCCGGGTGTAGAGGAAGCCGGACGGAGAACAGACACACTGCTGGGCCCAGTCCCGCATCCGGGAGCCGACGAATGGCGGTACGGTGCGACTGTTCGCGCCGGAGTCGGCGGCGACCACCCGCACGGGAAGGTCGTCCTCGTCGCACTCCAGACGCGCTGCGTCGAAATCCGCCGTCAGCTCAGCCAGGTAGGCGACGGTCTCGGCGTCGCCGCAGTCGATGGGCCACCATCGCCGGTCCGGCGGTTCGGCCGGCCGCGCGGCGACCAGGACGTCGGCGCCCTCGTGCGCGGCGGAGACGGCGACCGACAGGCCGGCGACGCCGGCGCCGGTACAGACGACGTCACACTCGTCGTCCCAGTCCATCTCCGCGAACATGGTTATCTGCCTCACCGTTGCCTCGACGCAACGTGCGCCGCGCCCCACAGCGTAGGACATGTGGATACGTGCACGGAAATGCCGCAACATCGGGTTGCCACAGCGGTGATGGTCAACGAGGGGGTTTGCCATCACCGACTGTGGCAACGCCCGGACGCTACCACTGGCGAGTGCGCGCCGCCCCGACGCCGGTCACGGCGCACCAGTGAGCGACTCCCCGCGTCGCGGGTCGGTGTGATCGCGCACGCACCCCACACTTCCCCCACTTAACTAACTAGGTTTACTGTGTCTCTAGCTCACAGTGGGAAGGAACTTCATGGATTTGGAGTGGTCACCGGAGGATCTGGCGTTCCGCGACGAGGTCCGGGCCTTTCTGGACGCGAAGCTGACTCCAGAACTGCGCCGCGCCGGACGCCTCATGACCAGCGTGTACGCCGATCATGACGCGAGCATGGAATGGCAGGCCATCCTGCATGAGCAGGGCTGGGCCGCGCCGGCCTGGCCGGTCGCCTACGGCGGGTGCGACTGGTCGCTGACGCAGCACTACATCTTCAGCCGGGAGTCGACACTGGCCGGGGCTCCGTCCCTGTCGCCGATGGGCATTCGCATGGTGGCCCACGCGATCGTCCGGTTCGGCACCGAAGAGCAAAAGAACTACTTCTTGCCGCGCATCCTCACCGGCGAGGTCTTCTTCTGTCAGGGCTACTCGGAACCCGAGGCGGGTTCCGATCTGGCCGCCCTGTCGATGGCCGCCCGCGACGACGGCGACCACCTGGTGTGCACCGGCAGCAAGATCTGGACCACGCACGCGCGCGAAGCCAACTGGATGTTCGCGCTGGTCCGCACCACCCGTTCGGAGAAGAAGCAGCGGGGCATCACCTTCGTCCTCATCGACATGAGCACACCGGGAATCGAGATCCGGCCGCTGGTCATGACATCCGGTGAAGAGGTGCAGAACCAGGTCTTCTTCGACGAGGTCCGGGTGCCCAAGGCCAACGTCCTCGGCGAGATCGACGATGGCTGGACCGTCGCCAAGTACCTCCTGGAGTTCGAGCGGGGCGGCGGCGCCAACTCGCCCGCCCTGCAGGTGATGGCCGAGGAGATCGCCGCCGTCGCAGCCGATCAGCCCGGCCCCGACGGCGGCCGGCTGCTCGACGATCCCGGGTTCGCCCGCCGGCTCGCCGACGCCCGGATCCGCACCGAGGTCCTCGAGATCCTCGAGTACCAGGTGCTCGCAGTGGTCGCCGAAGGCGGAAACCCCGGCGCCAAGTCCTCGATGCTGAAGGTGCTGAGCACCGAGCTGAGCCAGACCATCACCGAGTTGGCGATGGAGGCGGCCGGGCCGCGGGGCCGGGCCTACCAGCCGCACGCGACGTTCCCGGGCGGACCGATCGCCGATTTCGAGCCGCCCGCAGACGGATACGTCTCCGGAGAACCGTGGCAGGCGGTCGCACCGCTGCGCTACTTCAACGACCGCGCCGGGTCGATTTACGCCGGCAGCAACGAGATTCAGCGCAACATCCTGGCCAAGGCCGCTCTGGGGCTGTAGGGGAACTCTGATGGACTTCAAACTCACCGACGAACAAGAACTGCTCCGCAGCGGGCTGACGAAGTTTCTGGCCACCCGGTACGACCTGGAGACCAGCCGTGCCGCCGCCAAGATCGGAAAAGGCTGGCAGCCGGACATCTGGCGGGCATTCGCCGAGGAACTGGGCATCCTCGGTGCCGCGTTGCCCGAGGAGTACGGCGGGATCGGCGGCGGCCCCGTCGAGATGATGCTCATCGCCGAGGCCCTGGGGCACGCGCTGGTGGTCGAGCCGTATGTCGACACCGCGGTCGTGGCCGCGGGACTGATCGAGCGCGCCGGCGGGCCCGTGGCCGCCGAGCTTCTCGAGCAGATCGCCGCCGGCTCGGCGATCGTCACACTGGCCGCCACCGAGGCCACGTCCGGCGACAACTGGCGTGACGGGCGCACCGTCGCCGAGCGCGACGGTGACGAGTGGGTGCTGACCGGTTCGAAGATCGTGTCGACGGCCACGCCCCTGGCCGACCGCGTGCTCGTGACGGCGCGGACCTCCGGCGAGCCGGGTGACACGTCCGGCATCTCGCTGTTCCTGGTCGACGTGGCCTCGGAGACAACGGGTCTGACCCGGCACGACTATCGCACGGTCGACGACCGGCGCGCCTCGGACCTCGAGCTCGACCACGTGCGGGTGCCGGCGTCGGCACTGCTCGGCGACGAGGGCGCCGCGTGGGCGTCGCTGGCGCGGGCGCGGGACGAGGGCGCCGCGGCGGTGTGCGCCGAGGCGGTCGGGGCGATGCGCAAGGTGCTCGGCGACACCGTCGAGTACTGCAAGCAGCGCCAGCAGTTCGGGCAACCCATCGGCAGCTTCCAGGTGCTGCAGCACCGAATGGTCGACATGTACATGGAAGTCGAACAGGCTGCCGCGGCCGCGCTTTTGGCGGTACTCAAGCTCGACGCCGACGAGGACACCCGCGCCCGCGCGGTGTCGGCGGCCAAGGCTACCGTCGGCCGCGCCGCGCAGTTCGTCGGTCAGCAGGCCGTCCAGCTGCACGGCGGCATGGGCATGACCGAAGAGCTGGCCATCGGCCACTACTTCAAGCGGCTCACCGCGCTGCAGTTCGAGTTCGGCTCCACCGACCACCATGTCACGCGGTATGCGCGGCTGACCACGGCCTAGCCGGGTCGGCCGGGCTCACCGCCGGGCGACGATCACCGGGATCCGGGCCGACTGCACCACCTCGGAGCTGACCGATCCGAGCAGCATCCCGGTGAACCCGCCGCGACCGTGACTGCCCACGACGAGCAACTGCGCGTTCTCGGATTCCTCCAGGAGGCGACGGGCGGGCTGGTCGCGCTTGACGACGCGGCGCACCGCGACGTCGGGATAGCGCTCGCGGTAACCGGCCAGCCGCTCGGCGAGCAGCATGTCCTCTTCGGGCTGCACCTCGCTCCAGTCTTCGCCCGGCAACTCGTAGCCGGCGTCGCGCCACGTGTGCACGGCCACCAGTTCCACGCCCCGGCGCGACGCGGCGTCGAACGCGATCTCGGTGGCGTGCTCGGAGGCCGGTGACCCGTCGACCCCGACGACGACCGGCGCCTGGGCGGGGTGCGGGATCAGCGGATCCTCGTCGTGGATCACCGCGACCGGGCAGCGGGCGTGCTGGACCAGACCGGTGCTGACCGAGCCGAGCAGGCGGCGGCCCCACTTGCCCAGTCCGCGGCTGCCCACCACGATCAGGTCAGCTTGCTTGCTGATGTCGACGAGCGCGGGGACCGGCGCCCCCGAGACGATCTGTTCGTCGATGTCGGACAGCTCGTCGCCGGCCGCGGCGCGCGCGTCACGCGCCGCGGCGGCCAGGATGTCCTGCCCGGCGCGGCGCAGTTCGTCGAAGTAGTCGGCGGGCAGTGGCGCCTGGACCCAGGCCTGCATCGTCGCCCCGGGCAGGACGTGCACCAGGGTCAGGCGCACGTTGCGCCGTGCTGCCTCCCGGGCCGCCCAGTCGACGGCGACGCGAGCTTCGGGAGACCCGTCGACGCCGACGGCGATCCCCAGGGGAGCGAGTGGACTGGTCATGAACGCGTCTCCTCACGGTGATCGGCGGCCTCGGCGCCGCCGCCCTCGACGTTATCGCGGGCACCGGGGGCACATGAGGGAAGTCGGTCACTGTGGCAGGTGACGAAAGTCCATCGGTGTGCGTCAGCGGCGGCGCGCCAGGTTCACGACGAGCGGTCGGTGGTCGCTGATCGCCAGCCGCGGCGTCCGGACATCGGTGGCGTACAGCGCGGGATCGTCGGTCAGCACGTGGTCGAGCTGTTGGCTGGGGTTCTCGGTGGGGAAGGTCGGCGCAGACGCCAGCGGACGTAACCCTGAGTGGCGCCGAGCCGCGGCGCCGGACATGTTGAGGTCGCCGGTGAGCAGATGCGGCCACGGCAGGCCGCGCACATCGCGCAGCAGGTGGCGCAGTTGGACCCGGTTCCAGCCCGGCACGAAGGACAGATGCGTGTTCACGACGGTGAGGTCGCCGAGCGGGGTGTCCAACGCTGCGATCACCGCGGCGCGCGGTTCCTCGTCGATGACCTGGACACGGCCCGGCGCGCGAAGATACATCGGGAAGCGGAACGGAATGCGCGGCAGCCGCACGACTTGCCAGTTCAGCGCCGGATAACGGGACAGCAGCGCGACACCGTAGGCGGCGGTGCCGGGCTGTTCCTCGCCGGTGGCGGCCATCCACGTCGCACCGGGGGTGCCGGCGATCGCCGCGACGAACCGGTGGCTGCGCGCACCCATCGCCTCGGCGGCCAGCGCGGTCAGGTCCGCCAGCCCGGATCGCTCCTGGATGGAGTCGACTTCCTGCAGGGCCAGGATGTCGGCGTCCAACGCGGCCACGCAGTCGGCGAATCGGTCGAGGTCCACGTCGCCGCCGGGGCTGCGCCCGTGGAGGATGTTGAACGTCACCAACTTCATGGGTAACCACTACCCACCATGTCTTCCGAACCCACGGTGGTACCGGTCTCTCACGAGGACCTGCGTGCTGCGCTCAAGCGCGCGGCCTCGGCGCTGAACGAGGAGGGCCCGCCGTTCGCGTTGGCCGGCAGCTACGCCCTGTGGGCCCACGGGGCGCCCGAACCCGTCCACGATGTCGATTTCGTGGTGGCCGAGCAAGACGTCGAGGCGGCCGCCACGACGTTGCTCAAGGCGGGGTTCGACATCCGCCGCCCGCCCGAGCAGTGGTTGTTCAAGGCCGCGATGAGCCCGGACTCCCCCGACGTGATCGACGTACTCCACCAGATCAACCGGGTGCCGGTCGAGCCGGAGATGATCGAACGCGCCGAGGTTCGGGACGTGCTGGCCGTGTGCATGCCGGTGCTGTCGCCCACCGAGGTGATCCTGCAGAAGCTGCGGGCCATGCACGAACACCACTGCAACTTCGAGGCGCTGCTACCGCTGGTCCGGGCGGTCCGTGAACAACTCGACTGGGACCTGCTGCGGCGCGAGACCGCAGACCATCCGTTCGCCGAGGCGTTCCTCCTGATCTGCGACCGCCTGTCGATCGGCTAGGCGGCACCGAAAACCCCGTTTCGCAAGGGGTTTCGTCAGGCTCCCATCATGCTGACCAACTCGTAGGCGAGGTTCGCGGCGGCCACGGCGGTGACTTCGGCGTGGTCGTAGGACGGCGCCACTTCCACGATGTCGGCGCCGACGATGTTCAGGGCGCGCATCGCGCGCAGCACCGCGACCAGTTCCCGACTGCTCATGCCCCCGATCTCAGGGGTGCCGGTGCCCGGCGCGAAAGCCGGGTCCAGCACGTCGATGTCGATCGACACATAGACCGGGTGATCCCCGACCCGTTCCAGGACGCGTTCGATGACGCCGTCGACACCGATGCGGTCGATGTCACGACAGTGCACGACGGTGAATCCGAGCTCGGCATCGTCGAGCAGGTCGGCGGCGTCGTAGAGCGAGCCGCGGATGCCGACGTGCGCGGAGTGTCCCTTGACGATCAGCCCCTGCTCGGACGCGCGCCGGAACGGGGTGCCGTGGGTGCACGGCGCACCGAAGTAGGTGTCCCAGGTGTCGAGGTGGGCGTCGAAGTGCACCAACGCGACCGGGCCGTGCAACTCGTTGACGGCTTGGAGCGCGGGCAGCGCGATGGTGTGGTCGCCGCCGAGCAGCACGAAGCGCTGCTGCGGGCGGGTGATCACGCCGAGGATGCCGTCTTTGATCTGGGCAACGGCCTCGGTGATGTCGAACGGGTTGGCGGCGATGTCACCGGCGTCGACCACCTGGCGGTTCGCGAACGGCGCGACCTCGAGCGCGGGGTTGTACGGCTTGAGCAGCCGGGAGGCCTGGCGGATCGCGGCCGGACCGAACCGCGCGCCAGGACGGTAAGTGACCCCGCTGTCGAAGGGGACGCCCAGCACCGCGATGTCGTGGTCGGTGACCTCGTGCCGTTGCGGCAGCCGCGCGAACGTGCCGAAACCGGCGTAACGCGGCACCTGCTGCGCGTCGATCTGGCCGAGCACGCCCGATGCCGACTGCATTCGCGGGTTGTCTTGCACTGCTTCTTCTCCTCGTGTCCTACACCCGTGACCGCGTGGCGCCGCCGTTACAGGAAACAACTTGCCCGACAACGGCTTCCATGGCGAAGTCGGACAACAGTTCGACCGCCGCGGCGATCTCGTCGACCGCACCGATGCGGCCCATCGGGATCGCTCGGGCGTAGTCGCGCCGGATCTCGTCGAGCGGAACCCCGGCGGCCTCGGCGTCGACCTGCAGCTGGGGGGTGTCGATCACCCCGGGCGCCACCGCGTTGACGATGATCCGCTCGCGGGCCAGTTCGCGGCCCAGCGTCTTGACCATGGCGATCAGCCCGGCTTTGGAGGCGGCGTAGGCGGTGGCTTCCGGCCAGCCCGTCACCCCCCACTCGCTGGTGATCACCACGATGCGCCCCGCCCCGGCACGGCGCATGTGCGGCAGCACACTCTGCACCAGGAAGAAGGTGCCGCCGAGATTGGTGTCGACCACCTTCCACCAGTCGGCGTCGTCGTGATCGAGCAGCGGTGCCATCGTCATGTACGCGTGGTTGGCCACCAGGATGTCGAGCCGGCCGGCCGTGGCCGCGACGTGGTCGGCGACGTTCCGGCACTGCAGCGGATCGGAGACGTCGCCGACGGCGGTCAGCCCGCCGATCTCGGCGGCGAGCGCGGTCAGCACGTCGCTGTCCTCGCGGTCGTTGACCGCCACGGTCGCGCCCGCGGCGGCCAAGCGCCGGGCGTGCGCGGCCCCCATGCCCTGGGCCGCGCCGGTGACCAGGGCGACGCGTCCGGTCAGGTCGGTGCTCATATCACTGCCCCCGAGTTCACGTTGACCACGTCGCCGGTGCTGAAAGTCGCGTCGCAGATCAGGAATTCGACGCAGCGGGCCACTTCGGCCGGCGTGGTGAGCCGCCGCAGCGGCAGTGTCTGCAGATACTCCGTTGCGCGCCAGGGCGAGTCGGGCACGAGCAGCGGAGTGTCCGTCGGCCCGGGGGCGACGGCGTTGACCCGCACGCCGGCGTCGGCGACTTCGGCGGCGAGGCTGCGGACCAGTCCGAGGATCGCGCCTTTTGCGGCGGCGTAGTGGGCGTCCTCGTCGCCGCCCCCGACGGCCAGTTCGCTGGCCACCGCCACCAGGGACCCCCGGCCGGCGATCAGGTCCGGCAGCACGGCACGCGCCACGTTGACCAGACCGCCCAGGTGCACCCGCAACATGCGGTGCCACGCGTCGGTGCTGATCTCGGAGACCGGCGTCATCTCGTAGTAGCCGGCCGAGGTCACCACCGCACTGACCGGCCCCAGCTCCTCGCGCAGCCGGGCCACCGCCTGCGTCACCGCATCGGCGTCGGAGACGTCGACGGCGACGCTGCGCGGGCCCGGGGCCGCATGCAGGTCCAGTACCCCGGTGACATACCCGCGCGCGGTGAGCGCCTCGACCACCGCGGCGCCGATCCCGCTGGCGCCGCCGGTGACCAGGGCGACGGGCTGATCAGTCATCGGACAGCGCCGCTTCCTCCAGGTCGGCGGGCGCATTGATCCGGGACTTCACGCTCGCGTACAGCACCGCGCCGATGATGCCGAGAACCACGATGCCGATCCACACCGACCAGTCCAGGTAGCGCTGCTCGAACGCGACGCGCGGCCAGGCGATGTTGATGAACTGCAGGACCGCCCACACCACGGCGACCACCGCGACCGGCAGCGTCCAGACGCGCAGCGAGAAGTTCGCCGGTGTCCATTTCTTGCGCAGCACCACCACGAGGAAGCCGAGCAGCGGGAACAGGAACGCGAGGTAGAAGCCGCCGGCGGTGAAGTTCACCATCAGCGAGTAGATGTCGCCGGCGACGATGCTGAGCAGGAACAGGCCCGCGCCGATCACGGTCGTGACCAGGATCGCGACCACCGGGATGCGCGCCTTGCCGCGCAGCTGTACGAGCGTGCCGGCGGCGGGCAATGCGCCGTCGCGGGCGTAAGCCCAGATCACGCGCGACGCCGAGGTCTGCAGCGCGAGGAAGCTGGCCAGGAAGCCGATGATGAACATGACCTGCACGGGCTTGGCGATGCCGGCACCCAGAGCGGTGGTCAGCGTCTCGTACACGGGGTCACCGACCGCGCCCTCGGCCACCGCGCCCAAATCCGGGATGGCCAGGATGATCGCCAGGCTGGAGTAGGCCACGACCAGGGCGATGAACCCGAGCGAGAACAGCACGGCCTTGGGCAGGTCACGGCGCGGGTTGTGCACCTCTTCGGCGATCGACCCCGCGCTTTCGAAGCCGACGAACGACCAGCCGATGAACGCGACCGCGAGCAGGAACGGGCCGCTGAGGTAGGCCCACGCGTCGAACTCTGCGCCCCCGCCCTCGAACAGCACGGACAGCGAGTTGTGCCGGTGGAACAGCAGCAGCCACGTGCCGAGCACCACCGAACCGATGACCTCGGCGATGATGCTGCCGATCATGAAGATCTTGAGAGCCTGCCGACCGACCAGGTTGACGGCGGTGCCGGCCAGCAGGATCAGCAGCGCAATCCAGGCCAGCGTGCCACCCGAGGGCTCCTCGATGCCGAAAATGTTGGCGGCGAAGCCGGCCGCGCCGAGCGCCACGGTCGCCATGGCGATGACCAGGGTCCACATGTAGACCCAGCCCGCGAACCACCCGTAGGTGCTGCCCATGAGTCGCCGGGACCACTGGTAGATCGACCCCTCCAGGGGCCAGCGGGACACCAGCATGGCGAACACCAGCGCCACCAGGAACTGGCCGCCGAAGACCAGGGCGAACCCCCACCAGAAGCTGGGACCGGCCGCTGACAGCGCCAGGCCGAAGATTCCGTAGAGGGCGACGATCGGGGAGATGAAGGCGAACGCGAAGGCGAACGCCGACCCCAGGGAGAATTCACGGCGCAACTGTGGCTGCTGCTCAACCGGGCTGACCATTGACGACATGGCTGGAACTATCACGCCCGGTTTGCGGGTACGCCAGTCGGACGGCCGAATACGTGGGGATCGCACGAAGGGGACGTGCCGGCGTTGAACGATTGCACAACGACGGCGCAGCGCCAGATGACGGGCGCGTTACGCTCGCGGGATGTCGGAGGTGCGTGAGGAGTCGGCCGCGCCGACCCTGTACGACCTGCTCGAGACCTCCGGACTGGGCCTGTCGGTTCCGGAGGGCCGAATCCAGCAGCTGGATCGCCCGGTGAGCTGGGTGCACACCACCGAGATGCGCGACCCCTCCCGATATCTACGGGGCGGTGAGCTGGTCTGCACCGTGGGGATCAGCCTGCAGTCCGAGCAGGACTGCACGGTCTTCGTCGAGGCGCTGACCCGGGCGGGCGCCGCCGGCGTGTGTTTCGGGGTCGGCGACGGACACGACGTCGTTCCCGCCGCTCTGCTGTCGCGCAGCAGTGAGCACGGTCTTCCGGTGCTGGTCGCGCCGCCCACCGTGCCGTTCAGCCAGATCAGCCGCTTCGTCGCCGAGTTCTCGCTGGGTTCGGAGATCGCGGTGGCGCGTGCCACCCACGTGCTGGTGCCCGAACTGCTGGCGTCGTTGCGCCGGCACGACTCGCCCCGGCAGTTGCTCGACAGCGCCGGGCGGGTGCTCGGCTGTTACTTCCTCCTGGAACCTGAGGGCAGCCGCACCCCCGACGACGACGCGGTCACCGTGCAGTTGCCCGGTCTGGGGGCCCTGACATGGGTGGGCCGCGGCGTCCGGCCCGAGCCGGCGCTGCTGGACCTGATCGGGCGCTTCGTGCGCGCCGCCCAGGGCGAGCGCGACATCGAGGCCGCCCTCGCGCGGGAGCGGGTCGGGCAGCTGCTGTCCCTGGTCGAGCGACGGATGCTGCTGCCGGACGCACTGAGCCAACTGTTGGACTGGCCGGGCTTCTCAGCGAACGAGATCACCTGTTCGGCGTGGCCGCCCGGTGCCGGTGCACTGGTCTCGATGGCGTTCCCGGACGCGCTGATCGGCGCGGCACCGGATCTGTGTCTGGTGCTGACCGTCGGCGCGGCGGGGATCTCCGACGACCTCGCGCTGCCCGCCGGTCACTCGGCCCCGGTGCCGCTGACCGACATCGGATCGGCGATCGCGCAGGCACGCATCGCACTGGCGCTGGCCGAGCAGCGCGGCGGCAGGGTCGGCCCCGATCAGCTGAGCACGCTGGAGAGTCTGCTCGAACAACTGCCTCCGGCTCAGCTCCTGCCGTTCAAGCAGCTGCTGATCGACCCGCTCGCCGAGCTGGACAGCCAGCGCGGCACCCAGCACGTGCGCACCCTGCGGGTTTTCTTGGCGTGCAACGGTTCCCTGAGCGACACCGCCAAGGAGCTGTTCCTGCACACGAACACGGTGCGCCACCGGCTCACCCGGATTCACGAGATCACCGGGCGAGACCCGTTGCAGCACAAGGATGTCACCGCGTTCGTGATCGGCCTCTGGGCGGCCGAGCGCGCGGAGCGTCCGTAGCGCGCCGCGCCACGACGCTCGACCACTCAGTCAGATCGAGCGGCCGGGCGGCCGTCGGCGCCGCGACGGCCCGCAGCGGTACCGCCGTCTCCACCGGCACCGCCCTTGCCGCCCTGCAGGATGCCGGTGTTCCCGGCCAGCCCGCTGCCGCCGTCTCCCCCGTTGCCGCCGTTGCGGACTCCCCGGCCGCCGTCGCCGCCGTTGCCGCCGCGGCTCATGCCGGTGCTGATCTCCCCGTCGCCACCCCGGCCGCCGTTGCCACCGTCGATCGCCCGGTCGCCCGAATCCGCGTCAGCGCGACCTTCGCCACCTGAACCGCCGGCACCACCGACGGCGAAGCCGTTGGGGCCGCCCGCACTTCCCAGGCCGCCGTCACCTCCGCGACCGCCGCTCGCGCCGGTGCCGGCTCCCCCGTGGCCGCCGGCGCCTCCCCGGCCCTCGGCCACCGGAGGTTCTGTCGGCGGCTGGAAATCGGTGTCGAACCCCCGTCTGCCCTCCCCGCCCGAGCCACCGGCGCCGCCCGCGCCGGCGGTTCCCAGGCCGCCGGCTCCGCCGTCGCCGCCGATGCCGCTGCCTCCGCGCGACCGCGAATCGCTGCTGCCTCTTCCCCCTTCGCCGTATCCGCCGTGTCCACCGTCGCCGCCGACCGCACCGATCCCGCCTGCGCCGCCGTTTCCGCCGGTGCCGACTCCACCGTTGAGATTGAACGTCCCGGCGCCGGCTCGACCCGCACCGCCGTAGCCTCCGTAGCCGCCCCGAGAACCCGCGATCGTCCCGGACGTGCCCGCGTCACCACCGGCGCCCCCGGCGCCGCCGGTGGCCGACCTGCCCCATGCGTCGCCGCCGTTGCCGCCGTTGCCCCCGTCACCGACGTGCCCCGCACTTCCAGCGGTACCGGTGTCAGGCAGGCCGCCGGTTCCCGCCGCCCCGGCCGCGCCTCCGTGGCCGCCCGCACCACCGTGACCGCCAGCGCCGGCCTGCCCCGCGCCAAACGGTGAACTGTCGGCTCCACGACCACCGTTGCCACCGCGCGCACCGTTTCCGCCGGTGCCGCCGTCGCCGTTCACGCCCGAAACGCCGGCCGCACCGAAGATTCCGCCGCGGCCCCGGCTGCCGCCACTGCCTCCCGACCCGCCGTCACCGCCGCTGCCACCCGCTTGTCCATGACCGCCGGCCCCTGCACTCGTGCCCGCTTCGCCGGCGGCTCCTGCCACGGCGTGACCGCCGCTGCCGCCCCTGCCTCCGGCACCTCCGGCGCCCCCGGTGCCGAAAAGTCCACCTGCTCCGCCCGCGCCGCCGCGGCCACCCGCGCCGCCGCTCTCGCCCGATGCTCCCGCGGAGATTCCATCCGCGCCGCGAGCACCGTCGGCCCCGGCGCCGCCGTCTCCACCGCGGCCGAAGAAGATGCCGCCGCGCCCACCGGCACCTCCGGCGCCACCGGGCCCCGACGCCGCTCCGCCGGCGCCTCCGTTACCGAATAAGCCTGCGTCACCACCTTTGCCGCCATTGGCACCGGCACCGCCGTTGCCGAAGAGGATTCCCCCGGCGCCACCGTTACAGGCCGCACCGACGCAGTCGGCAGGAGCATCGGCACCGTTGCCGAACAGCGGCCGGAGGGTGACCGCCGGCGCGATCGGACCCACGTCCTGCGTCCCGGTCCTCGACGAGGCGGCCGCCGAGTCGTCGATCCACCACCAGGACCAATGTGGCGTGGTTTCCGATGTCAGCACCACCTCGCGATCGAGAATCGGCACCGAGGAGTCGGCGGTCGCCACAGCCGCGGGGCCGGTCAGCATGAGCGCGCCGACACCTCCGAAGAACAGGCCGGCGGCAGCAAGCGTGGTGAATCCAGAGCAGCGGGTCATCAGGACCTTTCGTCGCCGAGGGACGGCAGCCCGTTCCGCAACGGCGTGCGCAACTGAAGACGAAACGTCCAGAAACCTGCAGAAACCATAAACGCCCGTGTTCATTTCCGCCGACATTCCATGGGATCGAACCGAACTGAGTTCACCGGCGTGGATCGACGACACCCGTTTCCAGTTCACCCTTTTCTGAATACAGCTGTTGCTGTATTGTTGCTCGGGTGCAGACCATCGCCCACACCGACGCGCTGGCCCGGTTCGGCCATGCACTCTCTGACCCGACACGGACCCGGATCTTGCTCAGCCTCAACGCATCTCCCGGATACCCGGCCGACCTCGCCGACCAGATCGGCGTGTCCCGGCAGACTCTGTCCAATCACCTGGCCTGCCTACGCGGCTGCGGCCTGGTGGTGGCGATCCCCGAAGGCCGGCGCGCCCGTTACGAGCTCGCCGATGCCCGCATCGGCAAGGCTCTCGACGATCTCATGGGCCTGGTGTTGGCCGTTGATCCCGACTGTCGCTGCGTCGGCCCCGACGGCACCGTCTGCGGGTGTGGCTGACATGGCCCGCCTCGGCGGCGGTGCCCGCGCCGCCTACCGCAGTGAGATGGCAGCGGCGAAGAACGCCGCCACCAACGTGGACCGCTGGCACCACCTCGAGCGCACATTGTCTCCCAGCCCGATCCGTGGCTGCACACCGCCAACCACGTCGCGATGTTCGCGCTGGCCGTGCGACAGTGCGACCGGCGCGAGGCGCTCGGCCAGGTGGTGCGGATCGTCCTCGCCGCGCCGGGCTCACTCGCCGGCCGCTACCCCGAGGGCAATACCGGGCGCACGGCGGTGGGCCTGACTACCCCGATGCCCATCCCCGCGGACCTGCGCGCCGCGCTGGCCGGCTGAGCGTCGGTCGCCCCTCTCGGCGAGGCAACAAAGCATCATTTCGAGGCCTTTCACGCGCATTTCGGATGAGCTCACACGCCGATTTTCGACGCCCAGATTTGTCGGTGTTCGAATGTATGTTCGAGGTATGTCGGGTGGGGACCTGGGCAGCAAGATCGCCGCGCTGCGCACGGCGTTCGACGAGGTCGCTGCGTGTGGGATCGATCTGCTGACCGGCCCGGAACTTGTTGGCGCCCTGGACGAGCTGGAAGAACTGTCGTGCCAACTACCCGCGGTGGGCCATCGGCTGCTGGCCCGGCTGCAGACCGAGGCCACCCCGCAGAAGATGGGCGCCAAGTCCTGGAAAGAGGTCCTCACCGTGCGCTGGCGCATCTCGTCCGGCGAAGCCGGCCGGCGTCTGGCCGAGGCCGCGGTGCTGGCCCCGCGCCCGTCGGTGACCGGCCCGGTGTTTCCCCCGGCGCTGCCCGCGACCGCACTGGCCCAGTCGCGCGGATGGATCAACGCCGAGCACGTGGCGATCATTCGTAAGGCGTTGGCGAAAGTGCCCGGCTGGGTCGATGTCGCCACCCGCGAGCAGATCGAGGTTGAGCTGGTCCGCAACGCGATGAGTGATGGACCCAAAGAGCTGAAGGACGCTGCGGATCGCACCTTGTTCCTGCTCGATCAGGACGGTCCCGAACCCGATGACACCGAACGAGCGCGCAAGCGCGGCGTGCACGCCCACAAGCAGCGCAGCGACGGCATGGTCGACGTGTCGGCGACATTGACCCCGGAGGCGTGGGCGGTGTGGGAGGCCATCTTCGCCAAGTTCGACGCCCCCGGCATGTGCAACCCCGACGATCCGCAACCGTGCACGTCGGGCACCCCGTCGCAGGCCCAGATCGACAACGATCACCGCAGCCTGGCCCAACGCCGCCACGACGCGCTGGTCGCCGTCGGCCGGATCGCGCTGATGAGCGGGGAACTCGGACAACTCAACGGGCTACCGGTGTCGATCATCATCCGCACCACGTTGCAGGATCTGGAATCACGCGCCGGAGTCGGCACCACCGGCGGCGGCACCGTTCTGCCCATCGCCGAGGTGATCCGGATGGCCGGACACGCCAACCACTACCTCGCGGTGTTCGACCGCGCGACAGGGTCGGCGCTGGATCTGTTCCGCACCCGCCGGGTCGCCTCCCCTGCCCAGCGGATCATGCTCATCGCACGCGACGGCGGATGCACCAAACCCTGCTGCACCACCGGGGCGTACCGATCCCAGGTGCACCACGTGGTCGCGGACTGGGCCGACGGCGGCAACACCAACGTCGACGAACTGGGCCTGGCGTGCGGGCCGGACAACAGGTCGGTCACCGAGGGTGGTTGGAGCACCCGCATGAACGAGCGCTGCGAGGTCGAATGGATCCCCCCGCCCGGTCTGGACTGGGGGCACCACCCGCTTGCGGGGGACGGGCAAGCCCGGATCAACAACTACCACCGCCCGGAACGGTTGCTGCGCCCAACCGACGATGCGGAACCTCCCCGCGGCGATGACCTCGCCGCAGGGGCGGCGTCCTCGGCCGGCTCGGTGAGCACTCCCGCCGCCGACGCGGAGTCCGACGCCCCCCGACCGACCGATGATCCCGGTGAACCGGGTGGGCCGGCGCCGCCAGAGGGTCAGGTTGCCTGAGCGCCGCTCTTCACGCGCCGTTACCCGTAGGCGGGATAACGGTTCTCCCAAATCGCGAGCTGCTCGGCGCGGTGACCGCGCGCGATTCTGGGATCGGGACCGAGCAGCATCGTGGCACCGCCGACCCCGTCGTAGAGGTCCCACGGCGTTCCCCCGCGGATGAACGTCAACCACAGCTCCTGAACCGCATCCGACATGCGGCGCGCGGCCTCCTCGGTACCCGCCAGCACGGGCGCGGCGTCGAGGTTGCCGAAGACCAGCGGCAGGCACGAATCGTGGCAGGCACCCAGCCCGGCACGCGGCGAAGGCCATTGCAGTTCGTAGCGGAACACCAGGTTGCCGCGCTCGGCGTGGCCCCGAACGAACTGCTCGGTGGGGGCGGTGAAGTGGTAGTCGGTCACCATAGCGCTGGCCACATCGCGCAGCGCCCGGTGGTCACCCTGGTAGGTCGCCACCACCGCGTCCGGATCGTGCCCATCCCCGGCGAGCGCTTGCGCTCGGTCGCGCACGTATTGCGCGGTGAAGATGCTCTCGTCCAGCGCGGCGTCGAAGATCCGCCACTCGTCGCGCGTGGTCCCGGCGAGGATCGGGATCGCACGCATGTCGCAGCTGCGCGCCGTAACCAGCGGATGCTCGGTGATCACGACACCGTCGATGCACGGATGGAACGGGCCCTGCGGTGGCACGAATCCGGTATCGATACCACGTTGTGCGGCAAGGATTTCCTCGACGGTTGGCTCTCGGCCGCAGCGGAGGACACCGAGCTGTTCAGCCACGGCCGCCGCGGCCGCCGTCGAGCGCACGCGCTCCAGACCCCCGCTCTGCAGAATCGCGCGGTCGAACAGGTCGCACCCGCCGGTGAGCAGCGCGGCGATCGCGATCGCACCGGACGACTGCCCCGCCACCGTGATGGCATCAGGGTCGCCGCCGAAGGCGCCGATCTCGTCGCGCACCCACCGCAGGGCGTGCCTCTGGTCGCGCAGCGTCAGATTCGTCGAGTCGGGTCCGTGCCAGCCCGGCGCGTACAGCGAACCGAGCACGCCGAGCCTGGCGTTCATCGTCACCACGACGATGTCGCCGCGCCGGGCCAGGCGCGCACCATCCAGCAGCGGAGCGGACCCGTGTCCCACCGCCTGCCCGCCGCCGTGCAGGAACACCAGCACGGGTCGGCGGCGCTCGTCGGCCGCCGGCGTCCAGATGTTGAGCCTCAGACAGTCCTCGTCCATGGTGAGGCCGCGCTTGGCCAGCCGCTCCGGCGAGATGTCCTGCGGGGCAATCGGCCCGAATGCGATCGCGTCCCGCACACCCGTCCAGGGCTCCACGGGTTGCGCTGGACGCCAACGCCTGTCCCCTGTCGGCGGCGCTGCGTACGGAACGCCGCGGAAGGCGACGACGTCACCGGTCGAATCGTCGCCGCGCAACGCGCCGCGTGACGTGTGCGCGACCGCGGTCACGGGCGCTCGGTCAGTGGGTACGCTGCGGCCATCTCACCGCTGAGCACCTGCCTCAGGAAGTCACGCCCCTTGAAGCTCACCACCTCGACGCGCAGCCCGCTGCGCGGGTCGCGCAGGAATGCGACACCCGAACCCGTGCGCTCCAGTTCCCACCCGTCATCCTGCAGCCGAGCGGCGTCGTCACGCCAGCGGTCGGCGTAGTAGCCGATGTGGTGCATGCCGCCGAGCTTGGGTGCGGCGAAGATCGAGTCGTCGGCTGGGACGACCTCGATCAGCTCCAGGTAGGGCGGGCCGGACGTGGAGAACGCGAGGCGCACGGCTTGGTCGTCGGAAGTCCCGTCCGGGCGGGTGAATCCGCTGCGCATCTCGAACGGCGGCGCCCAGGTGATCTGCATGGCAGCGAGCGAGTCCATGGCGAGCAGCAGGTCTGGGACGACATGCCCCACGTGGTAGACGTTGTCGAAGGCCGACGCGGCGAGCATCTGGAGTTTCGGGTCCATGTCAGATCCTGTATCTGCGGCGGATGGCATCGAAGCGTGCATGCAGCTGCGCGGCCCGCTCCTCGGGGGTGACGCGCCGGGTGTTGCCTGGCAGGGCGGTGTCCAGCTCGGCGACGGGGATCACGGAGGTGCTGACCTCCGGCAGCTGTCGGCTTCCGATGACGCGCATTGTGAGGTAGCCCTCGCCGAAGCCCTGGGTGTCGATCCAGTTGTGCACGCCAGGGTCGTTGTGAGCCAGCACCATTCGGACGCGGCCATCGGAGTCGACGGCCGATCGGCTCGGCGTGTAGCTCACCGGCCGGTAGAGGTAGTCCATGCTGTTCCAGAACGCGCCCATGTTGGTGAGCATCCAGAACTCCCCGTCGTCGGCGAACTCGACGACCAGCGCGTCGTCCGGCCCGAGCCGCCACGGCATGGTGACGATGAGCCGGCCGCGGCGGGCGTCGCGTTGCTCGGCGGTGCCGGCGAAGCGCGCACCGGGGAACACGTTGGCCTCGGGCTCGCCGAACAGCGAGCCGATCTGCAGTTCGCGGTCCGGCCAGTCCGTCATCACCCCGGTGAGGAAGTCACCGGCCCACCGCATCGAGGCGATCAGTTCCTGCGGGGTCGGCACCGGACGCGGCTGGTCCATGTCGATGCGCTCGATGCTGAACTGTGCCGAGCGTTCCTCCCAGGAGTCGAAACCCTGCCGCATGAACAGTTTTCGCGAGCCGGGTGTCGTCGGTAGCCAGTTCGCTTCGCGCCGTGGTCCGCCGATGTACAGCTCGAAGCTTCCGTCGGGCTCGGTCACCAGCTCATCGCCGGTGAGGTTGGCCTCGGGGGTGTCGCCGAAGGGCTCGTGCAGGTTCGGGTGGTCGGCGCCGTAGTACACGTCCTGCTCGGGTCGCGGTCCCTGAACGGTGAAGTTGATGAAACGAGCCGTGCCGCGGTTCCCGGCGATCCGGTAGGTCGATTCGCCGTCGATCCACGCCTGCAGATAGACGAAGTCGGCGTTGTCGCCGCCGAGCTTCCGGGCCGGACCGCAGAACGGGTGGATCATCGGGTAGCGGGTGTTCTTCGTCTCCAGCGCGAGGTCGTAGGCCTGGCCGAGGTTCTGCGTCAGGTAGCGGAAGGCGTCGGCGCGCTGCAGCGGGTTCGCCGGCGAGGTGTCCTTGAACGCGAGATCTCCCGCGGCTTTGAGCCGCTCGCAGAACGCGTGCCACGCCGCGCGCAGCGCCGCGTCGTCGTCGGTGTCACCGAAGGCCATCAGCGCCTCGTCTCGATGTCGATGCCGAAACGCTCCCGGTATCCGGCGAATTCGTCGTGCAGCTGCGACACGGGAACCGGTAGGACATCGGTGGAGTAGGTGAACTTGCCGTAGCGGTCACTGCGGTTGGTGGCGAGGTAGTCGCGCATCGTTTTCTCTGCCTGAGCCGTGAAGCGCACACCGGCGAAGTCGTAGAAGCCACCGATGGTGGCGACCGGATCGGCGACGAAGTCCCGGTAGCGGACGTGGTGGATGCGCGGGTCGTCGACGAGCGGGTCGGTCAGGTAGGCATGGAAGTTGGTCCGCGACCCCTCGATGGTGGCCTTGGCGTACTGCGTCCAGTCCAGCGTCCCGGCGAGGCTCTCGTTGATCTGCCCGAAGGCCACGATCTGTGAGGCCAGCACCTGCACCGGGTCGCGGTGCACCCACACGATGCGGGCGTCGGGATAGGTGTCGAACAGTGCCTGCAGTCGGCGGCCGTGAAAGCCCTTGAGCACCCAGCGTTTCGGCCGGCGATCGTACTGGATGTGTTGCAGCATCATCCGATGTAGGGCGTACTGGACGTACGGGTCCTGCGGAAAATTCTGAATGGTCATGGGCACCCGCCACCACGCGCTCGGGTTCATCGCGCGGAAGTCGAAGGCCCAGGTGCGTTCGCACTCCGGCAGTCCGGCGCCGAGCAGGTCGTTGTAGGGGTGGCTGACGATCCACGGCGGGATGCGGTCGAGGATCTCGCGCCAGTCGGCGTCGGCTCGCGCGCGGCGCGGATCGTCGTCGGCGGTCGGGCCGGGTGGCGGTGACGGGTACATGACCTCCCAGAACCGCAGGGCCCGCGAGTCCGCGTCCTCGGCGAGCAGGGCGTGCAGCAGCGTTGTGCCCGAACGCGGTTCACCGGTGGCGAAGAGCGGGGCCGTGATGGGTTCTTCGGCGAGGGGGAGGAGGGTGCGGTCGGCGATGAAACGCAGTCGGCAGGCCAGGAGTCCATCGATCGTGTGCGCAGCGGCCCGCGCGCCGGCGTCGTCGAGGCCGGCGCTGTTGATTCGGTCGACGACCAGCGCCACGCGGGCGGGCAGGGTGTCGTCACCGAAGTCGCTGAGCCCCGTGGATTCTCGCGCGTCGGCGATGAGGACGTCGGTGTCCAGAAATGTCATGGCGTGCTTCCTGTGAGCTGCAGCAGGGCGTCCTCGGCCTCTCGGACCTTGCGCGCCGAGTCGGCGGCATAGGCCTGTCCGGCCATTCCGCTGTAGTCGAGCACCGACACGACCCGCGCGCCGGCCTGGCCGAAATCGGCGATCCGCGCGGCGACCTCCTTGGGCGTGCCGTGCGGGACGACAGCGAGGATTGCGCTCGGGTCGACGTCCTCGAAGAGCGCAAGCAGCCGGTCGCGGGTCAGTACGCGTGGGTCGATGTCCTGGATCCCGCGCCAGTGCTCCCCCATCGGATGTCGGTGGCCGGCAGCAGCCAGCGCGTCGGCCGTCAGTTGCAGCACCAGCGATTTCACCAACGGCCGTTGCAGAATCTCGCCCAGCTCGTCGGGCTCGCCGATCAGGCAGACCACCATCTTGGCCGGGGTGATCGCCTCCGGGTCGCGTCCGGCCTGTTCGGCGGCCGCCCGGATGTGCGCCAGCTGTTCGGCGTAGGTCTCGGGACCGGCGCTGCCGGTCGGCCACCAGCCGTCGCCGTACTCGCCGACCAACTGCAGCATGCGGGGGCCGTTGGCGCCGATCCAGATGGGCGGCGGGCCCGAGTGGTGCGGTTCGGTGTCCAGCCGCGCGTGCTCCAGCGTGAAGTACCGGCCGACGAAGTCGCTCGGTCCGTCGGCGGCCCAGAGCAGGCGGATCAGCCGCAGCGCCTCGGCGAACCGGCTCACCGTCCCGCGGTGGTCGAAACCGTAGGGCGCCAAGTTCTCGCGCTCACCGGCACCGAGGCCCAGGATGAACCGGCCGCCGGAGAGGTGGCTGAGTGTCAGCGCGGACTGCGCCAGCATCACCGGATGGCGGCGGACGGTGTCCAGCACGCTGGTGGCGAGCCAGGTCTGCGTCGTGCGGGTTGCGACGGCACCGGCGAGCGCGACGGTGTCGAGGTAGCGGTGCGGCGACGGCGAAACCTCGGCGAGGTCGGTGAACTCGGGCGTCCAGATCGAGTCCGGCCAGAAGCTCACCAGGTGATCGGGCAGCCAAATCGAGTGGTAGCGGCCATCATCGAGGGCGTCGAGCCGGCTGAGATCGAGCGGCAACGTCGTCCGGAAGAACGAAGCCAGCTCCAAGGGCATGAGCGGAAGCTACACCGCGGACGATGGCTACGTCCCGAGATTGCTGTGCATCTGCTCAGCACGGCGCCGCGGTCGAGCACCTACTTCGGGAGACTGTCCTTCTTGTGTTTAGGCGGCTTCGGAGAAGTTGTTGGGGACGCCGATGTTGCCGGCGGCGCAGTGGTCGTCTGCGCGGGGCTCGTGCTCGCTTCTTCGGACGCAGCGCTTCCGTCGCCGCAGCCCGCGATCAACGCGCCCATCGCAACGATCGCGGCTGACCCCGCGAGCGCCGGAAGCCGGTGTGTCCATCGTCTCGACCGGATTCCGGTGGCCGGTACAGCGGATAGGCCAACACGATCGTTCACAGATCCCCCTAGCTCGAAGTCATGTCGTGCAGACAGATCTGTTGTTGGTACCACGGCCGAGAGCTATCGACCGAGGTATTCACAACTACGTATGGGCCGGGGAGTCCGGGCGTTACTTCTCCGAGCGGAAAAACGGCTCGACCGTGCCGTTGAGCTTCACCACCATGGGATGGCCGCGGCGGTCGCGGGCGGTCGGCACCTCGACACGCACCCAGCCCTCTTCCACGTCGTACTCGTGGACATTGGTTCGCTCGACCCCGTTGAACAGAATGCCGACGTCGCGGCGCAGCACCTCTTCGTTGTAGAAGGGGCTGTTCGGATCGATGGAGAGGTGGTTCGGGGGAACGTCGGTGTTCTGGTCCTCGGACATGATGGCTTTCGGTAGATGCTGTGTCGGTCTTGAGTCGAATCGCTGTGAACCTACCCGATACCGACGCCGCTAACGATTCCATGAAGTGCTGATTTCGTGGCGGCGTCAAGGGGATTTTAACCGCGCAAGTATATGGCTCCTGTCTGCGACCTGCGCGTTCGGTCGCCTCTCGCCGCTGCCCACAGGTGCCCGATCAGGAAGAGCAAGGAAGAGCGGATGACGCCGTCGTCATCCCGGTTGCGCCCAGTAGATGGGGATAAGTCCGCCGACTCGGCGCCGACCGAGCTGTCTTCTGTTCCCCCGTCGCAGTGAACCGGCTTCGGTACGTCGCCGCAGCAAACACGTCGCGCGGCACACCATCTCGCTTTACGCTCACCCCTCGAGGGGGAAGACATATGGAGCTACTGGGGATTCTGTTCCTTTGGGCATTGATGGGCGGCGTCGGCATGGTCATCGCCAACGCCAAGAACCGCAGCCTGATTGAGGGATTCATACTCGGCGGCCTCTGCGGCTGCTTCGGCGTCATCGTCGAGGCCTGCTTGCCGAAGCAGATGCCCAAAGCGCCGCACGGCATGCGGGCCGTGTCCTGTCCCCGCTGCAACGCTGTTCAGAACATCGAGATGCGAGCTCCGTCGTACGAGTGCTGGCAGTGCCATACCCGAGTGTCCACAGGAGTGCAGCCGACACCGATCGAGCCGATCAAGCCAAGGGGCAAGACCGATCCCGAGCGGACTCGCCGCATCAGCTGCCCATCGTGCAGAACGAGCCTGATGGTCAAACCGACGACGACCAAATACCGGTGCTTCAAGTGCGACTCAGTCCACGAGACGACACCGCTATGACGGGAGGCCTCTGCATCCCTTCAGCCACCCAGCATCGCCGCCACAACCGCGAGGTTGTCGCGCCCCGACGCCCAATCGAGGTCCGAGTGGGTGTCGAGGGAGGTCTGGGCTGGCTCGTGGCCGAACTGGGCCTGCACCGCGTTGCACCGACGGCTCGCGCGGGATGACGGCCAAGTAGCAGGCCGAGTCTTCCGCCCCGTGCGCGCCTTGATCCAGGCCATAAGGCCGAGCGATGAACCGTTTCGCTTCCTCAGTTCAAGAGTGGAGCTAAGGGGATTCGAACCCCTGACCCCCACACTGCCAGTGTGGTGCGCTACCAACTGCGCCATAGCCCCTTGTTCGTGCTCACCGAAGTTACACCACGACCCGTGGACCTTCAAAATCGCAGGTCACGGGACTTCGCCACCGGCCTCTGGGCCGAGCGGGCGGGCCTCGGTGTGCTCACGGGAGGTCCGCGGTCGGGTTTCCGGCGCGAAGGTCCAGCCCAGCGCTGCCAGGCCCAGGATGATGCCGCTGATCAAGAACGCCCAGCCGAACGAGGTGTACTGCGCGATGAGCCCGACCAGCAGCGATCCGCCGATCGAGCCGAAGTCGGCCATCATCTGGAAGGTGGCCACCGCGGTGCCGCCGCGCGACTTGTTGCCGACCACGTCGGCGACGGCGGCCTGCTGCGGGGACACGAAGATCCCCGTCGCCGCACCGGCCACGTACGCGGCGGCCAGGAACACCGGCAGCGATGTGGTGAAGCCCACCAAAGCGGTCGACACCGCGGCCAGCGCCAGACCGAAGATCAGCAGCTTGCGCCGGCCGAGCCGGTCGGACAGGTAGCCGCTGGGGATGACGACCGAGATGTTGCCGACGGCGAACGCGGTGAGCGCCAGCCCGGCGGCCCCGGGGCCGCGCCCGAGCACCTCCACCACGAACAGCGGAACCAGCGCGATGCGCAGCCCGAAGGACGCCCAACCGGTGGCGAAGTTGGAGAACAGCGCGGCCTTGTAGGCCCGGTGCCGGAACACGGTGCGGAACGGCACCGGCGGCTCCGGGTCCTCATCAGGCTGGCTGACCACCGCCGAGTTGCGCAGGCTCACGAATACGACGGTGGCGGCCACCAGTAGGGCGGCTCCGTAGATCAGGAACGGCGCCGACAGCCCGAAGCCCGCGGTGAGGCTGCCCAGGATCGGCCCGCCCACCGAGCCGATCATGAAGCCCGACGAGAACAGGCCGGCGACGCGACCGCGCGCGTCCGCCGGTGAGATCCGGATCATCAGAGCCAGCGACGACACCGTGAACATCGCCGAGCCCACGCCGCCGAGCGATCGGAAAAGCAGCAGCTGCCAATAGGTTTCGGCGAACGCACACGCCGCCGTCGACAACGCGACGATGAGCAGCCCGCTGATGTAGACGCTGCGCTCCCCCAGCCGCTGCACCAGGAAACCCGCCGGGAATGCGCCGACCAGCCGCATCACCGCGAACGCGGTGATGACGAACGTCGCCGCCGCGATGCTGACGCCGAAGTGCCGGGCGTATTGCGGCAGCACGGGGGCCACGACGCCGTACCCGAGGGCGACGACGACGTTGGCCGCGACCAGGACCCAGACTTCCCTCGGCAGCCGGCGCTTGCCCTCGGGTGGGCAGTCGCCGTCGTCGGCGGAGCGTTCGCGCGAGGACCCGGGAGGGGTCGCTGTCACGAAATGACCGCCGTCACCACATCCCGTGCGGCGGCCTGGACCTCGGCGAGGTGTTCCGGTCCACGGAACGACTCGGCGTAGATCTTGTAGACGTCCTCGGTGCCCGAGGGGCGCGCGGCGAACCAGGCGTTCTCGGTAGTCACCTTGAGTCCGCCGAGCGGCGCGCCGTTGCCCGGCGCCGTGGTCAGCTTCGCGGTGATCGGTTCGCCGGCCAACTCGGTGGCGGTGACCTGCTCCGGGGACAGTTTGGCCAGACGCGCCTTCTGCTCGCGGTTGGCCGGCGCGTCGATCCGCGCGTAGGTGGGGTCGCCGTACTTCTCGGCCAGCGCGGCGTAGCGCTGCGACGGGGTGGAGCCGGTCACCGCGAGGATCTCGGCGGCCAGCAACGCCAGGATGATGCCGTCCTTGTCGGTGGTCCACACCGAGCCGTCGCGCCGCAGGAACGACGCCCCGGCGCTCTCCTCGCCGCCGAAACCGATGGTCCCACCGATCAGCCCGTCGACGAACCACTTGAATCCGACGGGGACCTCGACCAGGTCGCGGCCCAGCCCGCCCACCACGCGGTCGATGATCGACGAGCTCACCGCGGTCTTGCCGACGGCGGTCTCCGCCGGCCACTCCGGCCGGTGGGTGCACAGGTAGTCGATGGCCACCGCGAGGTAGTGGTTCGGGTTCATCAGCCCGCCGTCGGGGGTGACGATGCCGTGCCGGTCGGAGTCGGCGTCGTTGCCGGTGGCGATCTGGTACTGGCCGGGGTTGTCGTTCACTTTCCGGAGCAGTCCAGCCATGGCGTTGGGAGAGCTGCAGTCCATCCGGATCTTGCCGTCGGTGTCGAGCGTCATGAACCGCCAGGTGGCGTCGACGAGCGGGTTGACGACGGTCAGGTCGAGGTTGTGCCGCTCGGCGATGGCGGCCCAGTAGTCCACGCTCGCGCCGCCCAGCGGGTCGGCGCCGATCCGGATGCCCTCCGCGCTGATCGCGTGCAGATCCACGACGTTGGGCAGGTCGGCGACGTAGGCGTCGAGGTAGTCGTGGCGCTGCGCGGTACGCAGCGCCCGCGCCAACGGCACACGCTTCACCGCGGACAGGCCGTCACGCAGGATCTCGTTGGCGCGTTTGGCGATCGCACCGGTGGCGTCGGTGTCGGCCGGGCCGCCGTTGGGCGGGTTGTATTTGAAGCCGCCGTCGCGGGGCGGGTTGTGCGACGGGGTGACGACGATGCCATCGGCCAACGCGGACGGGCGGCCCTTGTTGTAGGTCAGGATGGCGTGGCTGATCGCCGGCGTCGGGGTGTAGCGGTCAGCCGAATCGACCATGGCCACAACATCGTTGGCTGCCAGCACCTCCAGTGCCGACGTCCAGGCCGGTTCGGACAGCGCATGGGTGTCCCGTCCGAGGAACAGCGGGCCGTCGATGCCCTGGGCGGCCCGGTACTCGACGATGGCCTGCGTGGTGGCCAAAATGTGCGCTTCGTTGAACGCCGCGTCCAGACTGGATCCGCGATGCCCCGACGTGCCGAAGCTCACCTGCTGGTCGACGTTGTCGGGATCGGGTTCCACGGCGTAGTAGGCCGTCACCACCGCAGCGATGTCGATGAGGTCTTCGGGTTGCGCCGACTGTCCGGCGCGGGGGTTGGCCGCCATGGGATCGATTCTGCTACGCCTGTCCCGCTCGCCGCACCACCGCAGGTCGGCATACTGCGCTGATGGCCGTTGACGTACGAGAGCCCGCAGCGGTGTTCGTCGGCGGCGCTGCAGGCACCCTGGCTCGGGCGGCCGTCGTGGCCCTCGCGGCACCTCAACCCGGCACCTGGCCCTGGGCGACGTTCGCGGTGAATGTCGCCGGTGCGTTCATCCTGGGACTGGTGCTGACCTGGCTCCGGAACCGCCCGAGCGGATCCGGCTATCCGCGCGCGCTGCTGAGCACCGGTTTCTGCGGCGGGCTCACCACGTTCTCCACGATGCAGGTCGAGACGCTGGGGATGATCGACGACGGGCACTACGCGCTCGCGCTGGGCTACACGTCGGCCAGCGTCGTCGCCGGGTTGGCCGCCTTCGCCGTCGCCCGCCGACTCAGGCGGCCGGTGGCGTGATGGCGGCGACGGTGTGGGTGGGCGTGGCTGTACTCGGCGGGTTGGGAGCGGTGACCCGCTGGGCGGTCGACCGGCAGGTGTCGCGTCGGGCTTCGGGTCCGTTCCCCTACGGCATCCTCGTGGTCAACATCACCGGCGCGCTTCTGCTCGGCATCCTCACCGGGCTCACGTTGCCCCCAACGGCCGCCCTGCTGGCCGGGACGGCGTTCCTGGGGGCCTATACGACGTTCTCGACCTGGATGTCGCAGACCTACGAGCTCAGCGAGCAAGGCCGTCGGCGGGCCGCGGTGGTCAACATCGCGCTCAGCGTGGCGCTGGGCCTGTCCGCGGCGTTCGTGGGTCACTGGCTGGCAACGCAGTGGTGAGGGCGCGCGCAACGGCGCAGACCCCGCCCAGGCGCGGGTAAGCGTAGCCTACCTTTACCCGGCGGTGTAGCCTTCCGCCGCATGGAGACGTCTTCGCCGCGCGCCATCGGCGCCGCCCTCACCGAGATCCTGCGCGACGACCTGAAAGTCGACCTCAGCGGCGTCACCCGCGACTCGCGACTCATCGACGACGTCGGCCTGGACTCGGTGGCGTTCGCGGTGGGGATGGTTGCCATCGAGGACAAGATCGGCGTCGCGCTGTCGGAAGAGGACTTGTTGACGTGCGACACCGTCGGCGACCTGGAGGACGCCATCCTGGCAAAGGGCCCCACGAACCAATGAGCATCCTGGCCAGCGCGATGTCGTCGGCAATGACGGCGTCGCCGCGCGATCTCGTACTGTTCGACCGTGCCGACGCGATTTGGATCCGGCACCCCTGGCAGGAAGTGCACGCCCGCGCGGAGAACATCGCCGAGTGCATCGGCCAGGGTGCCGACGGGGCGGTGGGTCTCGTCGGTGAGCCGACGGTGGAATTCGTCGCAGCCATTCAGGGCGCCTGGTTGGCCGGCCGCGCGGTGTCGATCCTGCCCAGCCCGGTCCGCGGCGCCGATCCCGAGCAGTGGGCGCGCGCGACGACCGATCGGTTCGCCGGCATCGGGGTGACCCAGGTGATCACGCCGGAGTATCGGGACCTGTTGTCGGGCAGGGGTTCCGGCTTGACGATCCACGACGCGGCAGCCATCGGCGGCGCGCGGCGCTCCACCACGCTTGCGGGAAGTCCGGCGGGCGGGGCTGCCGTCCTGCAGGGCACCGCCGGGTCCACGGGTACCCCACGCACCGCGGCGCTGACCCCGGAGGCCGTGCACAGCAACGTTTCTGCGCTGCTGGCCCACACCCGCGTCGACCCCGCCGTCGACGTCGGATGCAGCTGGCTGCCGCTCTACCATGACATGGGGCTGACGTTCCTGCTCACCGCCATGCTGTCGGGCTCCGAAATCTGGCTGGCGCCCACCGCGGCGTTCGCGGCCTCTCCCTTCCGCTGGCTGTCCTGGCTCTCGGAGTCGCGGGCCAGCCTGACCGCGGCACCCAACTTCGCCTACACCGTGCTCGGCCGCTACGCCCGCCGAGTGGGCGATGTCGACCTGAGCCGGATGCGGTTCGCCATCAACGGCGGCGAACCCATCGACTGCGAGGGGTTCGGCCTGTTCCTCACCGAAATGGCGAAGTTCGGCCTCGACGCCCGCGCCGCGGCGCCCAGCTACGGCCTGGCGGAGGCGACGTGCGCGGTCACCGCCCCGCCGCCGGACACCGGCCTGCTGGTCGACGAGATCGTCGACGCCGCAACGGATACCGTCCGACGCCACGCCGTGCTCGGCGAGCCGGTCCCGGGGATGGAAGTGCGGATCGCCCCCCGAGGGGACGGCGCCGACGATCGCGAAGTCGGCGAGATCGAGATCCGCGGCACCTCGATGATGTCGGGCTACCTCGGGCAGGATCCGCTGGCGCCCGGTGAGTGGTTCCGCACCGGCGATCTGGGCTACCTGAGCGATTCGGGACTGGTGGTCTGCGGCCGTATCAAGGAGTTGATCACCGTCGCCGGACGCAACATCTTCCCCAGTGAGGTCGAGCGGGTCGCCGCCACGGTGCGCGGGGTGCGCGACGGAGCGGTGGTGGCGGTCGGCCGCGATGAGGATCCCGCCCGTCAGAGCCTGGTGATCGCCGCTGAGTTCCGCGGTCCCGACGAATCCGCTGCCCGCAGCGAGGTCATCTCCCGCGTTGCGGCGCAGTGCGGAGTGGTTCCCGCCGACGTCGTGTTCCTCGCACCGGGGTCACTGCCGCGCACCTCGTCGGGCAAGCTGCGGCGCCTGGAGGTCAAGCAGGGTCTCGAGACCGCCACCGTGTGAGATGGTCGGCGGCGCAGTCGTTGTCAGGGCCGGTGCAGCGCGTACAACGCCATCGTCCGGTTCGACATCTCGTGGACGCCGAGGAACTCGCACTGGGCGAACTCACAGAGCCGGCGCGCCGCGGTGTTGCGGTGGTCGGGGTCGAACATGATGCGCCGGCACTGCGGTTCCAGTGCGAACAGGCTGGCGGTCAGCCGGGGCAGCAGCATCGGGCCGAAGCCGCGGTTGAGCAGGTTCAGGTCGGCGATCGCGGCGTGCAGACCGAGGTCGTGCGGCTCGGCGGCGTAGCGCGTCGCGATGGAGTCCTTGGCGGCACGGTAGACCTCGATGTAGCCGCGGTCCACGCCTTTCAGGCCCGCGATCACCGGGCGTGAGTAGTCTCCGGCGAGTTGGGCGCGCAGGTATCCGTGCCACCACTGCACGGGTCGGTCGTACTCCCAGGACTCTGCGAGGTGCGGCCGGTTCATCCATTCCGAGATGGTCGCGGCGTCGGCATCGGGGTCGACCACGCGGATCGAGTAGGGCTCGGCCAACTGCGGGAGCGGTGGTGGCGGGACGGCACGAACGTCGTCGCTGAGGTCGGTGAGCTCGCGGGGCAGGACGGGCAGTACGTCAGTCATCGTGACCGCAGAGCCTACCGAAGTCGATGAGGATAGGTTTACCTACCTTTTGCGCGGATCACGCCGTGAGCAGCAGCACCCCGGCACAGATCAGAGCCACGACCTTCACCGCTTCGAGGCCGACGTACCCGAGGTGCGCATGCGACCGCGGTCCGTCGGCGCCGGCGAGCACCGCGTCGGACCGGCGGGTCAGGGCGGGCCGCACGAACAGCAGTTGCCCGACCAGCATCGCTGTCGCCACCGCAACCGCGACGAGCGCGCCCGTGGATCGTCCACCGGCGAACAGGGCTATCAACGCCGCAGCCGCCAGCACCAGTTCGCAGGTGTTGAGGGCCCGGAACACCAGCCGGCCGATTCCGAGACCGACCTGCAGCGTCACGCCGGGGGCTCGGAACTTCAGCGGCGCCTCCAGAAACGAGATCGCCAGCACCATGCCCAGCCAGATGAACGTCGCCGCGACGGCGACGGCGGACGCCGCGTTCATGATCATCACGGTAGGTGACAACGGGCCGGAGCGGGAGGACCCTGAAGAGATGGAGGTCGACAGGGTCGCCGAGCTACAGCGGTGGGAGGACGCGGGCGCGGTGTGGCAGGTGTTGCACCAACGCGGCAACGAGGTCACTGTGGCCCTGTTGCGCTGCGACGGTGGCGAAGAGGTGGAGCGCTTCACCAGCAGCGATCCCCCACTGCTCGCCTTCATCGCCGACCGCACCTCCCGCGACTCGTAGCGCGGGTCGGGACAGATCGCGCCGTTCACCCTCGTCGCGGGCCCCGAGTTGGCTACGGTACGGCCGAGAGGCGAGCGGGAGGATCCGCCGATGACAGCAACGTCTTCGACACGAAACGAACGGTTGCTCGGACGCTTCGGCGCGCTGGCCGTGATGGCCGGTGTCGGGGTCGCGCTGGCCCACAACCCGCCGGCCGCGAACGCCGACGACACCTCCGCACCACGGGCCCGTTCGGAGACCTCCGCTGCGAAGTCCCCGTCGGAGACGAGCCGAAAATCCCCGTCGGAGACGGACGCGAACTCGCGGGGATCAGCCGGGGCACGCACCGAAAGGTCGACCTCCGCAGACGAGGACGCTGTTCCCCGGCGGGCGCACCGCCGCGCCGCGGTGACGCTGCGTACCGACCAGCTCGCGCGCGAGGATCGTGGCACCGACCCCGCGGACACACCCGCCGAGCCCGCCACCGCGGCGCTCTGGACGCTGACGGGATCGGCGCGCCGCGACACGGTGACGCCGGAAACCCCGCCGACTGAAGCAACATCGACCAGCCCGCTCGTTGAGGCAACATCGACCAGCCCGCTGCAGACCGAGCAACAGTTGGCAGCCGAACGCATCGCCACCAAGACGGTGACGACCTTCCCGGTGCGGCTGGTGAAAGCCGTGCTGCGCGCCGGGTGGCTGGCGACCGCCCGCCGCGAGTACGCGGCCATCGGCGGACCCGACCTCATGAACCGCGCGCGGCTGGAACGGGCCGTCGACGAGTACGCGATGGGCGCGGCGTTCCAGCAGCAGCTGCTCAACCCGATGCGGCCGACGGTGGTGGCCCAGGTCGCCCCGCCGCACTCCTGGGACGGTACGCCGGTCCAGGGTTCGCGCATCCTGTACGACAACCCGGACACCGTCTACCGCTTCATGGGCGTGAACAAGACGTCGACCTACGTCATCACCGGACGAATCACCGGCGCACCCGCCGCCGACCTGACGTTCAGCGTGCTGACCGGGCTCTCGGGTGTCACCGCCGACGTCCTCACCGCCCGGGACCTGCACGTCGGCGACGACGGCACCTTCACCATCACCGTCAGCGGCAAGTCGGCGGCACCCGGGCAGGTCAACCACCTGCAGCTGACCAACGACACGACGTTGATCGCGGTCCGCGACACGTTGTCGCAGTGGGACACTCAGTTGCCGATGCAGCTGGCGATCGAGCGGCTCACCGGCCCACCCAACAGCCTTTTCAGTCAGCTCGGCGGATTCGCCATCCCACTGATCGGCCCCACGGTCACGGCCAGCCCGTTCCTCACCGCGCTGGTCTCGCTGATCCCGCCGCTGCCGGTGCAGCCGACCCTGCTGCGGGGCACCGTCACCGCCGCGGTGATGGCACTGGGCCTGTCGATGGAAGCCAGATACATCAAGGTCGCCACCCGGGATCCCCAGACCGGGGAGCTCAAGACGCCCAACGAGTTCCGTGACCCGACCCGGAACGCCGAGTTCCTCGCCACCCAGCTGCAGAGCGCCGGCTACTTCTCCTTGACCGATCGGCAGGCGCTGGTCGTCACCGTCGACCCCGGCAACGCGCGCTACTTCACCGTGCCGGTGACCGACCTGTGGACGATCACCGGCAACTACTGGGATCAGCAGACCAGCCTCAACAGCGCCCAGGCCGAACGCAACAGCGACGGCACCTACACGTTCGTCGTGTCGCCGCGCGACCCCGGCGTGCACAACTGGGTGTCCACCGGTGGCTTGAACCAGGGCACCATCTCGATCCGCTTCCAGGATCTCGACCCCGAGTCCGACGTCCTGCCGACGGTCCGCGTCGAGGTGGTCGACCGGCGCCGCCTGGCCACCGTGCTCCCGGCCGACACCCGTTACGTCACCCGCGCCCAGCGACTCGACCAGCTCGCCCACCGCAGGGCCGGATTCGAGCGGCGGTTCACACCGGTGTGACCTCAGGCGTGCTGTTTGTCCTTGCGACCGAACGGCAGCACGTGCATGACGGCGACCACGATCGCGCCGACGACCAGGCCGATGACCGCCGATGCCGCGGTGTTCACCAGCCAACCGAGCACCCCACCCACCCCGGCGACACCGTGAACGGCTTCCTCGGCGTGGTGGATCAGGCTGTAGGGGCCGTGCCAGCCGAGCTCGTCGGTGCCGACGAGCAGGATGTGCCCGCCGACCCACAGCATCGCCACCGTGCCGATGACCGACAGCGCGGACAGCAGCTTGGGCATGCCCTTGACCAGGCCGCGGCCGATCTTCTGGACGAACGCCGATGAGCGCTGGCTGAAGTGCAGTCCGATGTCGTCCATCTTCACGATGGCCGCGACCACCCCGTACACGACCGCGGTGATCACGATGGCCACCACGACGAGAATGATCAGCCGCGGCAGGAAGGACTGATCGGCGACCTCGTTGAGCGCGATGACCATGATCTCGGCCGACAGGATGAAATCGGTGCGGACCGCGCCGCTGACCATCTGCTTCTCGGCGTCGGGTCCGACGGTGGCCACGGGAGCGCCGTGCGACTCGTGGCCGGCGATACGGCCCCAGACCTTCTCGGCGCCCTCGAAACAGAGATACGTCGCGCCCAGCATCAAGATCGGTGTCAGTAGCCAGGGCAGGAACTGACTCAGCAGCAGGGCCGCGGGGAGAATGAACACCAGCTTGTTGCGCAGCGACCCGATCGCGATGCGTTTGATGATCGGCAGTTCGCGCTCGGCGGCGATGCCGTGCACATACTGCGGCGTCACCGCGGTGTCGTCGATGACCACACCGGCGGCCTTGGCCGTCGCGCGGCCGGCGGCCGCCCCGATGTCGTCCACCGACGCCGCTGCCAACCGCGCCAGTACGGCGACGTCGTCGAGAAGCGCGAACAGCCCTCCGCTCATCGGAACCTCTCGTTCGCTGGGACGGACGTGCGTGGCAACGATACTCGCGCAGCGCCGCCCCGCGGAGGTCGCGTCAGCGTTTGACCGGTATATCGCCCGGGTATGGGGCTGGGCACGAAGCCGCGCGGCTCCGACGATGACGCCGCGTGTGAAAACCCCCGACGGCATGAGGTTTCGATGACGACGAAGCACGCCGCGGTTCTGTTCGACGTGGACGGCACCCTGGTCGATTCCAACTACCTGCACGTGTCCGCGTGGCTGCGGGCGTTCCACGCCGAGAACGTGCACACCGACGGCTGGCGCATCCACCGGTGCATCGGGATGGACGGTACGACGCTGGTCCGAACGTTGGCCGGGAACGCCGGCCAGGATGTGCTCGACCGGCTCAAGGAGCGGCACAGCGAGTACTACCGGGAGAGCGCGAAACTGCTGGCTCCGCTGCCCGGTGCCCGCGACCTGCTCCGCCGGGTCGCGGACCTGGGGCTGCAGGCTGTGTTGGCGACCTCGGCCCCCGAAGACGAATTGCAGACGCTGCGGGAGGTGCTCGACTGCGACGAGGTGATTTCCGAGATCACCTCATCGGAGGACGTCGACACCGCCAAACCCAAGCCCGACATCGTGCAGGTGGCGCTGGACCGGGCCGGCGTCGGCGCGCAGGACGCGGTGTTCGTCGGAGACGCGGTGTGGGACTGCGAGGCCGCGGCCCGCGCCGGTGTCGCCTCCATCGCGGTGCTCAGTGGCGGGGTGTCGCGCGGCGAGCTCTACGAAGCCGGCGCGATGGACGTCTTCGAAGACGCCGGTGATCTGCTGGCCAAACTGGATTCCACCCGCATCGGCGAGCTCGCCCGCCGCAGCGGCGGCTGACCTCACTGGTGGACGATCGGCTGCGGTCGGATCTCCTCCAGCCGCCGCTTGGACGCCTGGCTCTGGATGCGCTGCGGCCACCAGAACCACCGGCCCAGCAATGCTGCCACCGCCGGTGTCATGAAGGACCGCACGATCAGCGTGTCGAACAGCAGACCCAATGCGATCGTCGTGCCGACCTGGGCCATCACCTTCAGATCACTGAAGGCGAACGTCGCCATGGTGAAGGCGAACACCAACCCGGCCGAGGTCACCACCGAACCGGTGCCGGCCATCGAACGGATGATGCCGGTCTTCAGACCGCCGGCGCGTTCCTCCTTGAAACGCGACACCAGCAGGAGGTTGTAGTCCGACCCGACGGCGAGCAGCAGGATCACCGACATCGGCAGCACCATCCAGTGCAGTTCCAACCCGAGCACGTGCTGCCACAGCAGCACCGACATCCCGAACGAGGCTCCGAGCGACAGCAGTACCGTGCCGACGATCACCGCCGCCGCCACCACACCGCGCGTGATCAACAGCATGATCACGAAAATCAGTGTGGCCGCCGAGATCCCGGCGATGAGCAGGTCATAGCGCGCCCCGTTGCTCATGTCGTTGTAGGTCGCCGCGGTCCCGGCGAGGTACACCCTCGAACCCTCCAGCGGGGTGCCCTTGATCGCTTCCTTCGCCGCGGTCTTGATGGGTTGCACGCGGGCAATGCCTACTTCGGTGGCCGGATCGCCTTCATGGTTGACGATGAAGCGCACCGACTTGCCGTCCGGTGAGATGAAGTTGTCGATGCCCCGCTTGAAGTCGGCGTTGTCGAAGACCTCCGGCGGCAGATAGAAGGAGTCGTCATTGCGGGCGTCGTCGAACGCCTCCCCCATGGCCGACGCGTCCTCCTGCTGCGCCGCCCTCTGGTCCTGCATCCCCTTCTGCGACTGATACATCGTCAGCATCATCGATTTCATCGACTTCATGGTCTCGATCTGCGACGGCAACAGCGCCACCAGTTGGGGCAGCAGCGCGTCGAGACGCTCCAGCTCGGGCACCAACTCGGCGACGTCGTCGGTGGTGGTGTTGATCCCGTCCAAGGTGTCGAAGACCGATCGGATGGTCGCGCACACCGGGATGTCGTAGCAGTGCGGTTCCCAGTAGAAGTAGTTGCGGATCGGCCGGAAGAAGTCGTCGAAATTCGCGATGTTGTCCCGGATTTCGGCGAGGTCGATGCTCATGTCGCGGGTCTGCGCAACCATCCGGTGAGTGGTGTCGGCCATCTGCTGCATCAGGCCCGACATCCGTTCCATCACCTCGACGTTGGTCTGCATCGCGTCGGCCTGGGTGAGCATGTCGGCCATGCGGTCCTGCTGGTACTTCTCGTTGAGCCGGGTCGTGGTGCCCTGCATGCTCATCTGGAACCCGAGGGTGGTGTGTTTGATCGGTTTGCCGTCGGGCCGGGTGATGGTCTGGACGCGGGCGACCCCGGGCACGCGGAAGAGCGACTTGGCGATCTTGTCGATCACGAGGAAGTCCGCGCTGTTACGGAGGTCGTGGTCGCTTTCCACCATCAGCAGTTCCGGATTCATCCGGGCGCTGCCGAAGTGGCGGTCCGCCACCGCATATCCGACGTTGGCGGCGATGTCGTCGGGCAGGTAGACCCGCGAGTCGTAATTGGTCTTGTAGCCGGGCAGGGTCACCAGACCGACGATCGCCAGCGCCAGCGTCGCGGCGAGCACCGGACCGGGCCACCGCACGACCGATACGCCGATGCGCCGCCAACCCCGCGAACTGATGGCGCGCCGGGGCTCGAACCGGCCGAAGTGGCTGCCGATCACGATGACCGCGGGGCCCAGCGTCAGCGCGGCGAGCACGGCGACCAGCGTGCCGACCGCACACGGCACCCCCATGGTCTGGAAGTACGGCAGCCGGGTGAAGCTCAGGCACAGCATGGCTCCGGCGATGGTCAGGCCCGACCCGAGCACCACATGGGCGGTCCCCCCGAACATGGTGTAGTACGCCTGTTCTCGGCTCTGTCCGGCACCCCGGGCTTCCTGGTAGCGCCCGACGGCGAAGATGGCGTAATCGGTTCCCGCGGCGATGACCATGAGCGTCAACAGGTTGACCGCGAAGGTCGACAACCCGATGATCTCGTACTGACCGAGCATGGCGACGATGCCACGCGCGGCGCCCAGCTCGATGAAGACCATCGCCAGGATGAGCGCCATGGTGGCGATCGACCGATAGACCAGCAGCAGCATCACCACGATGACGCCGAACGTGATGAGCGTGACGATGAAGACGCTCTTGTCACCCGCGTGATGCTGGTCGGCCACCAGCGGTGCGCCCCCGGTGACGTAGGCCTCGATGCCCGGCGGCGCCGGAGTCTGCTCGACGATCTTCCGCACCGCCGACACCGACTCGTTGGCCAGGGACTCGCCCTGGTTGCCGCGCAGATACACCTGGACGTAGGCCGCCAGACCGTCGGCGCTCTGCGCGCCGGACGCCGTCAACGGATCGCCCCAGAAGTCGGCGACGTACTGCACGTGGGCGGTGTCGGCCTCGAGTCGGTCGACGAGGACGTCGTAGTACCGGTGCGCGTCGTCGCCGAGTGTGCGGTCACCCTCGAGGACGACCATCGCGTTGCTGTCGGAGTCGAACTCGTCGAAGTTCGCCCCGATGCGTTGCATCGAGATCATCGCCGGCGCGTCGTGGGCGCTGAGCCCGACGGTGTGTTCCTCGCCGACCTTCTCCAGCGACGGGATCAGCGCATTGGTCAGGACGGTGAGCAGCACCCAGCCCAGCACGATCGGCACCGCGAGCGCCCGGATGATCCGGGCGATGCCGGACTGCGGCCCAGCGGCCATTCCCACCGTCCCCTGTTCGAGCTCGACGTCAGCACCAGCCGCTGCAGCGCGTGCGGTGCGACTGGTACATCTAGCCCGTCAAACCAATTCCTGGCATCGGCATTTCCCGCCATTGACAGGAGACTCACAGGCGAGCGGCGGGTCAGCGCGGGTGGGCACCGGCGTCGAGGTAGCGCCGCGCCAGGTCTCGCTTGTTGAGCTTTCCGACGGCGGTGCGCGGGAGTTCGGCGACGAAGGTCAGCGTCCGAGGGCACTTGAAGTGAGCCAGCCGGTCACGCAGCCACTGCAGCAGTTCCTCGGCGAATTCGGCGGTGGCGTCGGCCGCGTCGACGGTCTGCACGACCGCGGTCACCGACTCCCCCATCGCCTCGTCCGGTATCCCGAACACCGCCGCGTCGAGTACGCGCGGGTGACTGATCAACAGATCCTCGGCCTCCTGGGGGTAGATGTTCACGCCCCCGGAGATGATCATGTGGTTGCGCCGGTCGGTCAGGTACAGGAAGCCGTCCGCGTCCAGGTAGCCCACGTCTCCCACGTTGACCCAGCCCTGATCGTTGTGCGCAGCGGCGGTTTTGGCGGGGTCGTTGAGGTAGGTGAACGTCCCGGCGCCCTCGAACCAGATGTCACCGGGGGTCCCCACCGGGAGTTCGCGCCCGTCCTCGCCGACGATGTGCGCGACGCCGACGAGGGGCCGGCCCACCGAACCGGGATGGGACAGCCAGTCCTCGGCGCGGATGAACGACACCCCGACCCCTTCGGAGGAGCCGTAGAACTCGTCGATGATCGGACCCCACCACCGGATCATCTGCCGTTTGATGTCGGCCGGGCAGGGCGCCGCGGCGTGTACGACCCGGCGCAGGCTGGACACGTCGTACGCCTCCCGCGCGTCAGCCGGCATCTTGAGCATCCGCACGAACATGGTGGGCACGAACTGGCCGTGGGTGACGCGGTGGGTCTGGATCGCGTCCAGGGCGCCGGCCGGGTCGAATTTGTCCATCACCACGACCGTGGCGCCGAGCGCTTGCGCCGACATCGACCAGAACGAGGGCGCGGTGTGGTACAGCGGTGCGGGGCTCAGATACACCGAATGTTCGTCCAGCCCGATCGCGCCGAGCAGCGGCGCCAGCATCACCGGCGCGGTGTTGGGTGCACAGCCCGGGAGTGGACGTCGAATTCCCTTGGGGCGTCCGGTGGTTCCCGAGGAGTACTGCAGTAGGTCCCCTTCGCGTTCATCGGGAAGCGGGGTGCCTGGACAGTCGGCCACGCAGTCGGGGTACCGCCGCCAGCCGGGCAGTTCGGCGTCGGTGAGCAGACGCAGCGCCGGCAACCCGCGGGGCAGGTGGGGTTCCAGTTCGGCGCAGACGTCGCGGAGCGCACCGGAGGCCACCACGGCCTTCGCGCCGCAGTCGTCGACGATGTAGGCGACCTCCGGCGCGGTGAGGTGGGTGTTGATGGTCGCGTAGTACAGACCGGCCCGGCGCGCGGCCCACATCACCGCGAGCGTGTGCTCGGTGTTGTCCATCAGCACCGCCACCACGTCGCCCTCGCGCAGACCGGCGCCGCGGAACGCGTGCGCCAGCCGATTGGCCCGCGACTCCAACTCGGCGAAGCCGACCCGCACCCCGGACGGATGCATGATCAACGCCGGCCGCCCGGAGTCGGCCCACTGCCGGATCTCCATGCCTACGCCGGCGGCGGGCAGGGCGGGTTGTCGGCGATCCCGCACATGCCGTGGTGCACATAGCTGGGGACGTCTTCGGCCGGCGGTTGCACGTCGGCGTGCTGGTTGACGAAGTTGAAGCCCAGCATGAACACCATCATGATCAGGTTGAACGCGGCGGTCAGCGCCAGTATGCGGACCACCGGCACCCACTTGGTGGGGCGGAGTTTCTCGATGCCCCTGTCGGTGACCATCAGGCCGTCGTTGTCGCGGAAGCAGTAGATGCCGATGGACAGCACGGTGACCACGCCGCCGAAGAAAATGCCTTCGTAGAGCGGGAATTGGTGCATGGTGCCGCTGAAGATCGCCCAGTCGGAGTTCACCCGCAGGTAGTGCCAGGCGCCGATCCGGTGGAAGAACTGTTCGAGGGTGATGCACAGGAAGGTGAACAGCGCCATCATGAACACGATGACGCCGGCCTTGTTGATGCGCGGAAACCGCTTGCGCACCGTCTCGATGAGCTTGTCGATGCCCATGATGGCCAGCGGCGTCAGCACTATGTAGCTGGCCAGGAAGTAGATGATGGGCTGGGGGTTCTCCGCCCCCTTCTCCACCCAGCCGGGGATGAACTCGCCCCAGGTGCCCATGTTGAAGAAGCCCCCGTTGTAGCCGAACACCGGCCGCACCGCGTTGACGCCGACGTCCTGCCAGGCCGCCAGCAGCCACGCGAAGACGAACACGCCGAGGGTCGGGAACTGCCGCTCGCGCCGCATCTTCCGGATGATGAACCAGAACAGGCCCACACCGAGCACCAGGCAACCGATCTCCCAGAAGCGGATCCACGCCATCGTGGCGCCGGGGATCTCGTCGGGCCCGTTGTCCGACGGCTTGAAGGAATCCGAGAAGATCCACCGCAGGTACACGTAGGTCTGGAAGACCACGAACACCGCGCCCAGGCGGGCCAGCCAGACGATGGGCGGTGAGTCCTTCGCTCCCGTCCACAACCGGTCGAAGTTCTCCGATTCCGGTCGGGTGGTTTGATCGGCGGTCACAGTACGGCTCCTATCTGACCGAACAAATCGGCAATGTGGGCGCCGTACCGCGCACGGCGTCGGGGGCTCACGAGATATCCGGGCGGGGAGGCGAATCCGAGGTCGGGCAGGCGGCGGCGAGCGGCGAGCATCTCGCGCGCCTGGGCGCTGTCGCCGCAGATCGCCATGGCGTGCAGCATCTCGTCACTGACATGTCGGCCGAGCCGGCGGGGATCACCGCTGCGCAGCTCGGCGCGGATGGCGGCGGCCGCGTCCTGCCAGCCGTGCAGTTCGACGAGCGAGTCGTAGGTCTTGACGGTCAGATAGAAGGCGATCTGCCGTTTGGCGTCCTCGACCGCGCGCTGCGGGTCGTCGTCGTCGACGGCGGTGATCACCCAGCCCCAGCGCAGCAGCCCGGCGGCGTCGCGGCCGGCACGCTCGGCACCGGCCCGCAGCTGCGGGTCCACCACCTCGTCCCACCAGCGGTCGGTGAACAACCCATGCCCGAGCACGCCGTCGGCGACGGCACCGGCGGTGCGCAGCATGTGAATATTGAAGGCGCCCAGCAGGATCGGCACGTCGATCGACCCCATCACCGGCGCCTGGATGTGGGTGTCGATCGCGTAGAAGTCCCCGTCGAAAGTGATCTTGTCGCCGTTCTCGGCGTCGAGGAAGGCCCGGATGCAGGACACGAGTTCTTTCATCCGCCGCGCCGGGTGCGACGAGTCGACCCCGAACCAGTCACGGTTCATCCGGGCGGTGCCCGCGCCGAGCCCGAGGAAGACCCGGCCCGGGGCGAGCCGGTGCAGGTGGCGCATCGCCGCGGCGTGCACGAACGGCGAGCGCGCGAAGGCGTAGGCGATTCCGGGTCCGGTCTTGGCGTGCTCGGCGCCGCGGACCATCTCCGAGGCCGTCACATACGCGTTGGTGTCGGCGAACTCGCCCGCGCAGAAGGCCGCCGCGCCGGCCTCCTCACAGTGGCGGGCGAGTTCTGTTCCCGGCCAGGGCATTCCCCAATCCATGGCGTTGTCAGAACTTCAGGCTGGCGCCCGCGTCGACCTTGAGCTGGACACCGGTGACGTACCGGGACTCGTCGGACGCGAGGTAGCACACCGCATGGGAGATGTCTTCGGGCTCGACGTACGGGATCGGCATGCCCTGCATCATCGGGAAGGTCAGCAGCGCGTCGTCCAGGCCCGGGTGCTCCAGGTCCGGGCGGAACATCTTGTACATCGGCTCGTTGTGCAGCATCGGAGTGTTCACGTTCGTCGGATGGATGACGTTGACCCTGATGGACTTCGGGGCCAACTGACCGGCCAGCGCCATGGTGTAGCGGTCGATGAACTGCTTGGCGAGGTTGTAGCCCGCACCGCCGGCACCCTGCGGGCCCATCGCCGAACCGGGCCCGGCCTTCTCGGCGAGCAGTCCCGCCACCGAGCCGACCGTGATGATCGAAGCGCCGGCCGCGAGGTGCGGCAGCGCGACGTGAACGGTGTTGACCACGCCGACGAAGTCGACGTCGAAAGCGTTGGCGAACGCGTCGATCGGCTGCTGATCACCGAGCGGGCAGATGCCGGCGTTGGCGACCACCACGTCGAGCTTGCCCAGCTCCCCGACGGCGGCGCTCAGCGCCTCCTCCAGACCGGGGCGGTCACGGACGTCGACGGCGGCGGAGATCACCCGGTGGCCGGACTTCTCCACCTCCCGGCCGGCCTCCTCGAGGTCCTCGGGGGTCGCCAGCGCGTACGGGTTGTGCTCGATGTCGGCGCACACGTCGAAGAGGATGATGTCGGCGCCCTCCTCGGCCAGCCGCACCGCGTGCCGCCGGCCCTGACCGCGCGCTCCTCCGGTGACCAGCACCACCTTGCCCTCTACCCGGCCCATGTCTGTTCCTTCCGTTCGCTTCTCACCGATGTGTCTGGAGTCGTTCACGCAGGACGTGCTTCTGCACTTTGCCGCTCGCGGTGCGCGGCAGTTCGGACACCACGACGATGCGTTCCGGGGTCTTCTGCCGCGCCAGCCCGTGCTCGGCGAAGTGCCGGGCCGCGTCGGCGAGACCGAACCGGGCGCCGTCGTGCACGACGACGAACGCGCACACCCGTTCGCCGTAGGTCTCGTCGGCGGCGCCCACCGCGGCTGCCTCGGCGATCGCCGGGTGCGAACTCAGCACATCCTCGACTTCTTTGGAGGAGATGTTCTCGCCGCCGCGGACGATGATGTCCTTCTTGCGGTCGGTGATGGTCAGGAACCCCTCGGGGTCGAGCCGGCCGATGTCGCCGGTGCGGAACCACCCGTCGACGAACGCGGCGGCGGTGTGCGCATCGTCGGTGTATCCGCGGAACAGTTCCGGGCCGCGGGTGAGGATCTCCCCCGGACTGCCGGCCGGCACGTCGCGGCCGTCGTCGCCGACGAGCCGAACCTCGCTGCCCGGGGTGATCCGGCCGTCGGTGTCGGCGCGCTTGTCGAGCGGATCCTCCGGGCGCCCCGAGCTGACGGTCGGGTGTTCGGAGGATCCGTAGCACCGGAACGCGCCGACCCCGAAGCGTGCAGCCCGCCGGATCAGCGTGCCGGCGACGCCGGCCGCGCCGGTGGTGTACTCGGTCAGGCTGGAGACGTCGAGGCCGTCGCGTTCGGCGGCGTCGAGGATGCCCCCCAGATGGATCGGCGCGCCACCGGAGGTGCGCACTCCGTGGCGGGCGACGAGGTGGGCGGCGTCCTCGGGGTTCCACGCGTCCATCGCGACGGTGGTGTTGGCCCGGCAGAACATGCGCAGGATTCCGAGCGTGCCCGCGATGTGGCCGGACGGGAATACCGACAGGGTGGTCATGCCGGTGGACGCCGACCGCATCTGGTCCATCGCACGGAGTTCGCCGAGCAGTCCGGCGTGGGTGTGCTGCACCCCTTTCGGCTGCGCCGTGGTCCCGGAGGTGTAGACCAGCAGACATCGCGCGTGCGGGTCGTCGGCCTCGGTGGGCACGAAACCGGCGGTGGGGGAACCGGCGACCTCGTCGAAGGCCACGGTGCCCGGCAGCGGGTCGCCCACCAGCAGGACGTGCTCGAGGCCCGGCAGATCGGCAAGCGTGGTCAGGGTCGGGCCGACGTCGCGGCCCCGGTGCTCCCGCGCCAGGATGATCGCGCGGGCTCCCGACTGCCGCGCGATGAATGCGACCTCGGCCGGGCCGTAGATCGGCACGATCGGCAACACCACGGCGCCGCAGAGCCAGATGGCCGCGTGCGCGGCGAAACACTCGTGCCAGTTCGGCAACTGGACAGCGACGACGTCACCGGGACGCACGCCAAGCGCCTGCAGACCGGCGGCGAGACCGCGGCTGAGTTCGACGATCTCGCCCACCGAGGTGGTCACCGGCCTGGTCTGGCTGTGCACCACCACGGGAGTGCGCGGGGCCTCGGCCGCCGCTGTGGCGATCTCCGCGCCCACCGTCCGGGTCAACATGTCAGGAGCACGCATCCGGCGATCGGCCCTCCTCCCGCGGACACGACGGCCACCTCGGGTCGTCGCGGCAGTGCCGTGGGTCCGGCCAGGCCGCGCAACTGCCGGCAGGCTTCGTGCAGCACCCAGTAGCCGTGCATCCGGCCGGCGGACAACTGCCCACCGTAGGTGTTGAGCGGGAGCGCGCCATCGAGCGAGATACGCTGCCCGCCTTCGACGAACGGCCCGCCCTCACCGGGTGCGCAGAAGCCCAGCGCCTCCAGCCAGGACAGGGTCAGGAAGCTGAACCCGTCGTAGAGCTCCGCGAGTTGGACGTCCGCGGGGGTGAGCGTGGTGCGCGACCACATGTCGGCGGCGGCGTCGACGGCCGCCATCGCCGGATAATCCGGCCGGCGCGTCCACCCGCCGGCGCCCGACGCCCCGCCGTAGGCCTCGATGGTGACCGCCGGATGCGGGGTGTCGCTGCGGTGCTCGGGCGCGGAGATCACCAGCGCGATAGATCCGTCGACCGGCACGTCACAGTCGAGCAGACCGAACGGCGACGAGATCGGACGCGCGGAGAGGTAATCGTCCATGGTGATCGGATCCCGGTACACGGCAAGCGGATTGTGGGCCGCATTGCGCCGGGCATTGATCGCCAGCCAGCCGAGTTGCTCCTTGGTGGTGCCGTAGAGATCCATGTGCTTGCGGCAGTGCATCGCCAGCCAGTTGGCCGCCGAGTAGGCGTGGGCGGCGAGCAGGTGTCCGATCTCGCTGTCGGCCATCGGACTCGGGCGGTCGCCCGACTTGGCCGTGTCCTTCGAGCCGGTGGACGAATCCGCGTCGACGGTGCCGCCGATCATCTGCACGGTGCGGTAGACGAGGACGTGACGGGCTCCGCCGGCGGTGACGGCCTCGCAGGCCGCGGCCACCGGTTCCAGCAGGCCCCGCGGGCCGAACGGCACCGGCCGGTCCGTGACGCGGGCGATGCCCAGCCGGGCGGCGGCCTCCGCGGTGGGGGTGTCGCCGAGGGAGATCACGTCGTCGATGTCAGCCGGAGTGAGGCCGGCTTCCGAAATTGCTTCGGCGGCAGCCTGTTCGGTGAGATCGATGGCTGCGATACCGGTGCGGCGCCCGATCTGGGAGATTCCCGTTCCCGAGATCACCGGTTTGGCGTCTGCTGCCACTAGCCTCCACCTTCGATCGTAATTCGATAAATCAGTGTACTATTACGTGGTGGCGCAAACACCTGTTTCCGGCATTCCGCCGCGAATCCTTCCGCGCATCGACGATGTCTCCGAGCCGTACTGGACAGGCGGGGGCGACGGCGTCCTACGTCTTGCGCACTGCGCGCAGTGCCGCCGGTTCGTGCACCCGCCCCGTCCGGACTGCCCGCACTGCGGGACCGCCCTCGGGTATCGCGCGGTGTCCGGCGACGCGACACTGTTCAGCTATACCGTCGCCCATCAACAGTTCCATCCCGAGGTACCAACGCCTTTCGTCATCGCGCTGGTCGAGATCGTCGAACAGCCGGGAATCCGTCTGGTCACCAACATCGTCGACTGCGACCCCGAGACACTGTTCTGCGGCATGGCACTGCGGGTGCGTTTCGAGCAGCAACGCCGCGGCGACGTCGCGGTGCACGTCCCGGTGTTCGCGCCGGCGATCACTTGATCAGCGGGTCGCGCGGAAGTCCGAGGATCCGCTCGGCGATCTGATTGCGGGTCACCTCCGACGTCCCGCCGGCGATCGTCATCCCCCGCGCGCCGAGCACCAGCAGGCCCGCGACCTTCGCGGGTTTGTCGAGCAGCGCGACGTCGGGGCCGAGAAGCTCGGCGGACAAACCGGCGCGGGCGACCACGTGCTCGGCGATCAGCAGCTTGGTCACGTTGCCCTCCGGGCCGGGCTCCGCGCCGGCCACGCTGCGCGCCGCGCGCCGCAGGTTGAGCAGCCGCAGGGCGTGTTCGTCGGCCAGGAACCGGCCCGCCCGCTCCGGCGCGCCGGCAATCCGGTCCCCGAACCGCTGGGTGAGGTCGACGATCGCGTTCACCGCGCCCCGGCTGGCCGACACCCCGCCACCGCCGATGCTGACCCGCTCGTTGCCCAGCGTCGCGCGCGCCACCTTCCACCCGTCGTCGGGGGTGCCGACGACGTCGTGATCGGGCACGAACACGTCGGTCAGGAACACCTCGTTGAACTCCGACGCTCCGGTGATCTGGCGCAGCGGCCGCACTTCGACACCCGGAGCCGACATGTCGATGATGACCGTGGTGATCCCGGCGTGCTTGGCAGCGGAGGGGTCGGTGCGCACGGTGGCCAGCCCGAGTTGGCAGTGCGCGGCGCCGCTGGTCCAGACCTTCTGTCCGGTGACCCGCCATCCGCCGTCGACGCGCACCGCCTTGGTGGCCACGGCCGCGGCGTCCGACCCCGCGCCCGGTTCGGAGAACAGCTGGCACCACACCTCGTCGCCGCGCAGCGCCGCGGCGACGAACCGCTCGATCTGTTCGGGCGTGCCGTGCTGGATCAGCGTCAGCACCACCCAACTGGTGATCCCGAGGTCGGGACGCTTGACGCCGGCGGCGCCCATTTCCTGCTCGATGACCAGTTGCTCGACCGCGTCGGCGGCTCGGCCCCACGGCTTCGGCCAGTGCGGCATCAGGTATCCGGTCTCGATCATGCGCTCCCGCAACGCCTTCGGATCGAGATCGGCCCAGCCGGAGATCTCGGTGCGCGCGGCGGCCCGGAGCTCCTCGGCCTCCGGCGGCAGGTCGATCGAGTTCTGCCGCACCACGCCCTTGGCGGTCAGCGCGTACACGTCCGCGGGGGCCGACCGGCCGCCGAACAGACCGCGCAGGGTCACCGCTCTGCGCAGATGCAGATGGGCGTCGTGCTCCCAGGTGAAGCCGATCCCACCGTGCACCTGGATGTTGAGTTCGGCGTTGTGCACGTAGGCGTCGAAGCCCAGCGTGGCCGCGCACGACGCCATCAACCGGAACTCGTCGGTGCCGGCGTCGGCGGCGCGAGCGGCGTCCCACACCGTCGCCGTCGCCGACTCCGCGGCGACGAGCATGTTCGCCAGGTGATGCTTGATGGCCTGGAAGGTGCCGATGGTGCGGCCGAACTGTTCGCGCACCTTGGCGTAGCCCACGGCCGCCTCGAGGCAGTCGTGTGCGCCACCGACGGCTTCGGCGGCCGCGACCGCCCGCGCGCAAGCCAGCGTCAGGGCAGCCGCACCGGGCAGCACGTCCGCGTCGCCGAGCTGCACGCCGGCCAGGGTGATCCGGCCCGAAGGACGGCTCGGGTCCAGGTTGGGCGGTACCTGCACGGTGATGCCGGCCGCCGAGGGCGGGACCACGACCACGTCCTCACCGACGGTCAGCACCAGCAGCTCCGCGGAGCCGGCGCCGAGCACGACGCCGGCCTCGCCCGCGAACACCGTTCCCTCGGCGCTGATGTCCCCGGCGACGGCCACCGCCGCCGTCGTCGAACCGTCCACCAGCGCGGGCAGCCAGCGGGAGCGCTGTGCATCGCTGCCGGCGGCGGCGATGACGGCCGAGGCGATCACGGTCGGCACGAACGGCCCCGGCGCCACCGCGCGGCCGAACTCCTCGACCACCACCAGCAGTTCGGCAAGTCCGCACCCCGAGCCGCCGTACTCCTCCGGCACGTGCAGGCCGAGCCATCCGAGTTCGGCCACTTCGGCCCAGAACGGGGGCCGGGCGTCACCGTCGCCGTCGAGCAGCGCGCGGGCCGTGCCGCGCGCGTCGCGGGCGGTGAGGAAGGACCGGACGACTCCGGCTAGTTCGCGGTGGTCGTCACTGATTGCGATAGGCAACGGTCTCGGTCTCCTTGCTCGGCGGGATGGGTCAGGGGTGGCCAGGTGCGCCGGCTCAGGGCGCCCGAGGCGGTGCGGGTCAGGTAGTCGTCCCTCTTGATGCCGCGCCACACCTGGGTGACGTAGTCGCGGTCGGAGATCTCGCCGCGTCCCGCCGCTTCGGCGAGTGCGGCCCGGCCCGCGGAGACGGAGTCGGGAACCGCGCCCAGCAGCGCCGCCAGCTCCGCGGTCTCGTCGGTGTCGACGGCCGCGCCGACCCGGTCCACTTCGGCGAGGTACTTCACCAGTCGCGCAGCCCCTTTGACGTAGCGCGCCGCCAGGGTGTCGGTGGTCCGGTCGACCGAGGCGGACAACGCCGATGCCGCCGCCTGGTAGACATGGCCGTACTCGGAGGTCTCGTCGTCGTCGGGCAGATCGACGTGGACTTCAGGGATGCCGACGACGTGTGCCAGGGCTTCCACCAGGAGCCGCCGGTGCAGCATGCCGTAGATGAGACTGTTGCCCGCATCCGGTGACCCCGCCGGTGCCGAGGCGCGGGTGTCGACACTGCCGGGACTCAGCGACGCCAGCCGGGTCTCGGCGAACAGTCGGTAGTACCAGACCCGGTGTTCGTCGATCGGGTGGCCCGACAACTGTGCGTACTCGCCCAGCCGCGCCGGGAAGTCGGTGAAGGTGTCCTGCACCGTCCGCAACGACAACCAGGCGATGTCGTCCATCGGATCGCCGAAGTGGGCGAGTTCCCAGTCGACGATCGCGGTGACCTCACCCGCGGCGTACATGAAGTTGCCCGGTCCGGTGTCGCCCTGCACCAGCACTGTCGGCCCGTCGTAGTCGGGCACGTTGCGGTCCAGCCAGTCGATGCAGAACTGCAGCAGCGGTGCGGGTTTGGCGTACGCGTCCACCCGGCGGCGCATCGCGGCGATCTCGTCGCGGACGTGCCCGGCGACCGGACCGGCCGGACCGAGACGCGGAATGTCGAGGCCGGCGGCGTCGATGCGGTGCAGTGCGGCGAGCTTGGCGATGAAGTCCTGCGCCGTGCGCACCGCCTCGCCCGGGTCCTTGATCAACCGGAACCACGTGTCGCCGCCGATCCGCTCGAGCAACACGGCCTGACGCTCGGGATGCGCGGCGACCACCCGGGGCACCGTCACACCATGGCGGTGCAGTTCGGCCATGATCTCCGCCTCGACCTGCAGCGGGTGAAAGGCGCTGTGCGGGTCAGGGTCTCGCGGGTCGTAGCGCAGGAACAGCGGTTCGGCGACACCGTCGCGGCGCACGTCGACGAACCACGCCTGCCGGCTCGCCCCACCCGACACCTGGGTGAACTCCGCGGTGTCGGCGCCGGTGACATCGGCCACCCACTGCTTGACCTCCGCGGAGACCTCGGGACGCTGGGCACCCACGGCACTCACTTCGCTTTCTTCGACAGCCAGGACTTCACCGCGCGGCGGTGTTCGTCGGTCAGCGAGCAGCGGACCATGCGTTCACTCTCCCGCTGAATCGCCTCGTCCAGTGGAAGATGCAGCGCGTCAGCGACATTGGCCTTCGTCCCGGCGAAAGCGGATGTCGGTCCGGCGGCGATCTTCTTTGCCCAGTGCAACGCCGCGGCAGGGAGGGCCTCGTCGTCGACGACCCGGGTGAACACACCGAGCGCAAGCGCAGCGTCCGCGTCGATCGGCCGGTCGGTGATGAGCAACTCGAGGGCCTTGGACGGCCCGACCAGGTGGGTGAGGAACCACGCACCGCCGAAGTCGCCGGAGAACGCGAGCGCGGCCCAGCCCGGGATCAGGCGGGCCGAACGCGCCGCGATCCGGAGATCGGCGGCCAGCGCGATGCTCATTCCGGCACCCACCGCGGCCCCGGGGAGCGCGGCCACCGTGATCTTGGGCATGGTGTGCAGCAGCGTCGCGATCCGCGCGTGGTCGGCCAGAATCGCCGAACGCGTACGGATCTGGCTCTCCACGTCGCCGTCGGAAACCTCCCGCGCCGAGCCACCGTCGCGCACGTCTCCCCCGGCGCAGAAGGCGCTGCCGGCGCCGGTCAGCAACACGCAGCCGACGTCGTCGGCCACGGCGAACCGTTCCAGCAGCGGGGGCAGCGCCTCGTACATCTCGGGGTGCAGCGCATTGCGACGCTGCGGGCGGTTCAGGGCGAGCACCGCCACCCCGTCGACGACCTCGGCCAGCACCGTGTCGGTGCCGGTGTCCACGAGCACGGGAGCGGCCCCGGTCACCGCTTCTGACCGTGGGCCAGCTCGTTGTGCCGCGCCATCATCGCCGCCGCCTTGCGGCGCAGCTCCCGGTCCGGTTGCGGGAGCACCACCGCGCCGAATTCCTTGCTGGGTAGAGCGATGGTCGCCGTGGCCGGCGCCGTGACCTCGCCGCGCTGACTGGTGGCGCGGAACTCGACGTCGACCACGCCGTTACCGTTGTCGACGCGCTTGCCGACCACCTCGCCGGTGAGGACCTGGGTGTCGCCGATGAAATTGAACTTGCGCATCTCGTCGTGCTGGCGGACCAACCAGCCGTCGTCACCCATCCAGTCGGTGAGGTAGTGGGTCAGCCAGCATTCCCGCATGACGCCGTAGTCGTAGGCCATCGGGTTGCCGATCGACTGGGACCACTCGTTCTCCCAGTGCAGCCGTTGCGCGACGTCGGGGATGCCGGCAGCGTTCTTGATGTAGAACTTGGGCACGCGCTGCCGGTTCTTGTAACCCACACGCGCACCGCCGATCCCGTACGGACCGAAACCGTAGCCGCCGGCGTGGAAGCAGATCATGTCGGTCAGCGTGAGCGGGCCCTTGACCATCTTCGGCAGCGCCTCGCCGACTGCGACGTCCTCCCACCACCGCGGTTCGGCGCCGCGCGGGCCCTCGGCGGCGTAGATCTCGTCGATCTCGGCGATCTGTTCGTCGGTGTAGGTGGCCGGCTCGAGGTCCATGTACTTGCCGCGCTCGCGGGACTTCTTGCGTTCGGTGACGATCAGGATGGTCCGCTCGATCGCCACTACCTCGGCGCGCTGATTGATCCGGACCGCCCGGCGCACCCGGATGACCGAGCGCCCGGCGTATTCGCTGGTCTTGAGTTCTGTGGACTCCATACCGCCGAACCCGTAGAGCTCGTCGCCGGGCCGGACCGGGGCGAACCACTCGGTGTCCTGGCCGGACACGAAAACGTGCACACCGGAGAACAGCCCTCTGGTGGCCTTGCGGATGTCCTCGGGAATGGGATCCCCGAGCATCTTCTTCGACAGTGAGCTGTGGATCATCGGCGGTGCGATCGGTCCGCCCCACCGCGTGCCGGCCGCGTAGTCCGGGTCGACGTAGAGGGGGTTGTCGTCGCCGTAGCCGATCGCGAACTGGCGGATGGTGTCGACGCCGGCCTGTTGATGATGCTCGTTGATGCTGATCGGTGCGTCGACGCCGATCAGCAACTGGGCCTTCTCGATGTCTTCGTCCTTGATCGCGTGGTCGAAGTCCTGGGCTTCCTGCGTCTGTGTCATCCTCGGCTCTTCCCGCTCGTGTTCAGTACATCCGGGTCGGTAATTTGGTCAGCCCACGCAGCGACACCGTGGGTTTGTAGCGCAGCGACTCCCGCGGTGCGGCCAGCTCCCAGTTCGGGAACCGGTCGAGCAGGGTGGCCAGCGCGATGCGCCCCTCCAGCCGCGCCAGCTGATGCCCCAGGCAGTAGTGGATTCCAAACGCGAAGGCCAAGTGTCGGTTGGGCTTTCGGGAAAGATCCAAGGAGTTCGGCTCCTCGAACACGGTCTCATCGCGGTTGGCCGACGTGATCGACCCGAGCACCTGCGAGCCGCGCGGAATCGGGACGCCGCCGATCTCCATGTCCTCGGTGGCGAACCGGGCCGCCCCGTCGGCCACCGGTGAGGTGTAGCGCAGCAACTCCTCGACGGCGGTGGACTCGAGCAACTCCGGCTGACGGCGCAGCAATTCGAGCTGGTCGGGATGCTCGATCAACGCCAGCACACTGCTGCCGATCAGGTTCGCGGTGGTGTCGTGGCCGGCCAGCAGGAGCAGGAACACCATGGACACCAGCTCGCGGTGACTCAGGCGGTCGCCGCCCTCGTTGGCCCGGACCAGTTCGGAGATCAGGCCCTCGTCGGGATCGAGCCGGCGCTCCTCGATCAGCGCCTCGAACAGCTTGGCCAGCTTACGGGCCGTCGGGTACTGCCGCATCGGGCTGCCCTGCTGGTTGCCCATCCGCTCGACGAGGATGTGGAACATGTCCCGGTCCTCGTCGGCGACGCCGAGCATCGTGGCGATCACGTTGAGCGGGAGCCGAACCGCGTAGGCGTGCACCAGATCGGCCTCGCGCTGGGTGGCCAGCTCGTCGGCCAGCCGCTCGGCGATCTTGGTGATGTCGGGGGCCATCGTGGCGACCAGCTTCGGCGTGAACGCCTTGTGCACCAGCGTGCGCAGCCGCTTGTGGTCCGGGTCGTCCTTGAACACCATGGTCTGGGCCAGCATCCGCAGACTCGGCGGGATCAGCCAGATGAACTTACCCGCCGGTGAGTGCTTGAGCATGTCGGTCGAGAACCGGTCGTCACTGTGCACGGTCATCACGTCGTCGTACCGCGTCAGCAGGTAGCCGCCCTTGCCCTGCAGGATCCCCTGCGCCGTCGCCCAGGAGATGGGCGCCTCGGCACGCAACTGGGCGAAGCGCGCATGTGGATCATCGAGCATCTGCCGGGTTCCGAGGTCTGTTCTCTCCATCGTGTCAATCACTTTGGACATGGCAGCTCCTCTTGATCCTCACGTCCGGCGCCCCACGTCGGGCGTCGACCACACAGCGCATGTCGACTTCTCTCAACTCCCTGTCAGCGTCCGCTTTATTAGTACACTGATTTCTATGATTCTGGCTACCCCTTCGGGAAACCCCTCCGGAAATCTCGACGTCCCACCCGACGCGCGGCCCGACGGAGCAGTCCGACTGCAGGACATCACCTTCGACGTCGACGAGTCCCACGTCGCCACCATCACCCTGAACCGACCGGACGCCCTGAACGCGATCTCCGGTGAGATGGCCGCCGAACTCGCGTGGGCGTGGCAGACGGTTCGGGACACCGACGACGTCCACGCCGTGGTACTGCGGGCCGCCGGTGACCGCGCGTTCTGCACGGGCGTCGACGTCAAGGGTGACGGCAGCTGGTTCTTCCGCCCCAATATCTGGAACACCTTCGACCCCGGCACCGTCATCTCCCCCAAGCTCCAGCACCGATGCTGGAAACCGGTGATCACCGCGGTGCACGGGTTCGCCGCGGGTGGCGCCCAGTACCTGCTCAACGAGTCGGACATCATCATCTGCTCGGAGGACGCCGCGTTCTTCGACCCGCACGCGAATGCCTCGATCGTGTCGGCACTGGAACCCATCGGGATGCTGCACCGCGGCGTGCCACTCGGCGAGGTGCTGCGCTGGGCGCTGATGGGCACCGAGGAGCGCATCTCGGCGGCGACCGCCCTGCGGATCGGCCTGGTCTCCGAGGTCGTCGATCGCGCGGCGCTGTGGGACCGGGCACACGCCATCGCCGCGTCGATCGCGGCGCGCAACCCGGTGGCCATCCAGGGCACCATCCGCGCCATATGGGAGTCTTTGGACATGACCCGGTCGACTGCGCTGCAGAACGGGATGGCCTACACCCACATCGGCAACCCGCCGCTGGCGGAGCGCCGCAGCGCACCGCGCCGCAACGGCCCGCCCGTGTACCGGTGACGCGGTGAACCCCGAGGTCATCGCCCCGCGCGTCGACGCCCGCCGCGCCAAACTCGCCGGCCGCGCCGCAGAACAGATCGTGGCCGACGTCATCGATCTGGGCTGGCCCGTCGGCCAGGTGCTCGGCTCGGAGACCGAGCTGCTCGACCGCTACGGCGTCAGCCGGGCCGTGCTCCGGGAAGCCATCCGGCTGGTCGAGCATCAGCACGTGGCGCGGATGCGGCGCGGAACCAATGGTGGGCTGGTGATCGTCGAACCCGACGTCGAGGGGGTCATCGGCCCCGCCGTGATCTATCTGCTGCGGGTGGGGGCCACGCTCGACGAGATCTTCGACACCCGCATCGCACTCGAGGAACTCGTCGCCGAGATCGCCTCGCAACGGGCCAACGAAGCCGACATCGCCGCGGTCCGCGAGACCCTCGAACGGGAATCGGCCGGCAGCATCTCGCACTTCCGCTCGCTGCACAGCCAGCTCGCCACCATGACGGCAAATCCCGTGCTGGAGTTGTTCGTCGAACTGTTCACCCGCGTGAGCAACTTCTACTTCGACGAAAGTGCGGCCGTCCCAGGGAAGTTCGCCGACGAAGTGTGCCGGGCCCACGACGCGATCGCCCGCGCGATCCTGGCCAACAACCCGGGCCTGGCGCGCGACCGGATGCGGCGGCACCTCAGCGCGGAGGCGGCCTTCATCCGCAAGCGGCCCACCACCGTGCAACGCCTGGACCCCGCGGTCGCGCTTGCCGGCACCCTCGGGGACAAACGCGGCGAAGGTCTCGCCCGCGAGATCTTCGCCGGAATCCTGGCCTCGCGCTCCGAACCGGGCGCCTTCGTCGGATCCGAGGCCGGCCTGATGGAGAAGTACCAGGCCAGCCGTGCCGTCGTCCGCGAAGCCATCCGGATCCTGGAGTATCACCAGATCGCCGGGACCCGCCGCGGCCCGGGAGGCGGCCTGTTCGTCGACGAGCCCGACATCTCCGCGCTCACCGACATCATCTCCATCTACCTGCGCCGCCGCGGGGTGACGGTGCGTCACGTCACGCAGCTGCGCGTCGGGTTGGAGTTGGCGGTCGTCGAGCAGGCGGCGGACAACCTGCGCGCCGGAGACGCGGACGCCGCCGCCATCGAAGAGGCGCTGCGCGCCGAGGCGGACCAGGGGCTGGCGCCGGCGTTCGGCCACGGCGAGGATTTTCACACGACGCTGGCGCGCCTGACCGGGAATCGGGCGCTGCAACTGGTCCACAGCGTCACCATGCGGCTCGGATGGCAGTTCTTCTCGCAGTGGGCCGGTGACGACCCCCGCATCGGCGCACTATCGGAGTCGCTGCGCTCGACGGTCGGACCTGCGCACCAGGGCATCGCCGAGGCGTTGACCGCCGGCGACACCGAACTGGCGGTCATGCGCATGCGCGCCCACATGAACGAGACCGTGCCGGACTGATATTCGCCGGTCCGGGCTGACAGCGTTTCCGTAAACAGGGTCTTCCGCAACAGGGGTCTTCCGCGCTGTGCGAGTTGAGGATACTGTTCTGGCTGATTAGGTCAGGAGGGCCGATGCAGCATCCCTGGGATCAGCGTCTCGGCGTGTGGTGGATCGCCGAGGACCACCCCGACACCCCGGCGATCGTGGAATCGCCGAGCGGGCGGACGCTGAGCTTCGCCGAATTGGCTGCGGCGGCCCACCGGGTGGCCAACGCGCTGCGGGCAGGCGGGCTGGATGCGGGTGACGTCGTCGCGTACGCACTTCCCAACGACGTCGACGCCGTGATCTGGCAGCTGGCCACCACCGAGATCGGCCTGCGCTACCTGACGTTGAACACCGCGCTGTCGGCCGACGAATTCGCCTCGATTCTGGAACATTCCGGCGCCGCCGCACTTGTCACCCACTCCGACTACCTCGACCGCTTCCCCACGGTGCCCGCCGGTGCGCGGCTGCGGGTTGTGGTGGGGGCGGCCCCGGCGATTCCGGAGGGGTTCACCGCCGAGGCCGACTTCCTCGCCGGCCACCCCTCGAGCCTGCCGCCGGATCGCAGCCAGGGCGACGCCATCCGCTATTCGTCGGGCACCACGGGCAAACCCAAGGGAATCGTGCGGCCCCTCGACGGTCAGGATCCGGGCGAGGCGGCCAATGCGCACGCGATCTTCGGGCGCGCCTTCGACTTTCGCCCGTTCGACGGCGTGCACCTGGTGTCAACCGGCATGCACCACGCCGGCTGTCAGAGCTTCTATCTGGGCGCGCTCAACGTCGGGCAGGCGCTGGCGATCCTGGGGCGGTTCGACGCCGAGCAGACCCTCGCCGCGATCGAACGCCACGCGGTGACCACGGCGTACATGGTGCCCACCCAGTTCGTCCGGATGCTGAAGCTCCCGCCGCACATTCGCGGCAGGTACGACGTGGCGAGCCTGCACTCGGTGATCCACTCCGCGGCTCCGTGCCCACTGCAGGTCAAGAAGGACATGATGGCCTGGTGGGGGCCGGTGATCTGGGAAACCTACGGCGGCACCGAGGGACCGGCCACCATCGCCAAACCGCGCCGGTGGCTCGAGAAGCCGGGCACGGTCGGCCGGCCGATCCGCGGCGTCCGGGTCAACATCCTCGACGACGACGGAAGCCCGGTGCCGCCCACGGCCGTCGGCCACGTCTACATCGAACGCCTGGACGGGCAGTCCTTCGAGTACCGCAACGACGCCGAACTCACCGCGTCGGTGCACCGCGGAACGGCGTTCACCATCGGCGACATGGGATATCTCGACGAGGACGGGTTCCTGTTCATCTGCGACCGCGCCAAGGACATGATCATCAGCGGTGGGGTGAACATCTATCCCGCCGAAGTCGAGGGTGTGCTGTCGGCGCACCCCGCGATCGCCGACGTAGCCGTCATCGGCATCCCCGATCCCGAATGGGGCGAGCAGGTCAAGGCCGTTGTCGAACTGGTCGAGGGCGCCGGGCCGTCCACCGCGCTGGCCGGCGACATCATCGCCTACGGCCGCGACCGGCTCGCCGGCTTCAAATGCCCGCGCTCGGTGGACTTCACCGATACCCTGCCGCGCACCGAGACCGGAAAGCTGATCAAGCGCGATCTCCGGAATTCCTACTGGGCCGCGGCGGGCCGTCACGTCTGATGACACCGACCTGCCCCGGGCCGCGACCGCCCACCGTGGCGGAGATACTGCGGCTCAAGGAGATTCTGCACGGCCGCTTCATCGCCGACCCGGTGAGCCCGGTGCGGCGCACCCTGTTCGGAGGGCAGGTGGCCGCGCAGGCGTTGCGCGCAGCGAGCCTGACCGTGCCCGACGACCGCACCGCCCACTCCCTGCACGCGTACTTCCTCGCCGCGGGTGACGCGAGCGCACCGATCGTCTTCACGGTGGAGCGCGACCGCGACGGCGGCCGCTACTCCGGCCGGCGGGTCACCGCGCACCAGGGCGACTCGGTGATCCTGTCCCTGTCGTGCTCCTTCTCGCGGCCGACCGAGGGTGCCACCGAATTCCAGGCCGCCACGATGCCCGCGGCACAGCCGCCCGACGGTCTGGCCACCTACGAGTTGAACCCGCTGCGCACCTTCGACCTGCAGGCGCGCGTCCCCGACGACCCCGATCCCTACTATCGCTGGCCGGCCCGGCTGTGGCTGCGCATCAGCGAGCCACTCGACGACGACCCGAACCTGCGGGCCTGCGGTGTGGTCTTCCTGTCCGATCTGTGCACCGGCCTGACCCGGATGCCGCAGTGCGCGGAGACGGCACTGTTGACCAGCCTCGACCACGCCGTCTGGCTGCACCGGGACCGTGATCCGAACGAGTGGCTGCTCGTCGACCTCCATCCCGTGGCCACCTCGGCGGGCCGGGGCGTGTACTCCGGTCAGATCTACGACCAACGCGGCACCCTGGCGGCCAGCCTGACCCAGGAGTCTCTGTTCGACCGCGTGCGCATCCGGCAAAGCAACACCTAAATGAGTATCCTCTACGTTAGGATCGGTCCATGGTGAGCCCGGCCACGCCGACGTCGGCGGACCCCGATGCGGCAGCGGTCACGGCCGACACCCCGTTCGTCCCCGCCGACGACAACTTCCACCGCTCCCCCGACGAGAACCCGTACTGGGCCGAGACCACCTGGTGGTCGTTCAACATTCCCGAGCGCAAGCTGGGCGGCTGGCTGCACGCGCAGTTCAACACCAACCGGGGCACCGCCACCTGGCGCGTGTACGTCTGGGACGACAGCGGCTCCACGGCCGACCAGCTGCGGTACTTCCGGATGGAGTCGGAGGTGCCGATGGCGAATCCGGCGCCGGACCTGCGCGCAATCGTGGTCCCCGGCGGCGGTTTCAGCGTCACCATGCTGCGCCCGCTGCGCGACTACCGCATCGAGTTCACCGATCCTGACGCGCAATTCGCGGTGCGCCTGATGTTCGAGGGTGTGCACGACCCCCGCCGCTACACCCCTGGCGAGCCACCTTTCATGGAGCACACCCACCTCGATCAGCTCGGTCACGTCACCGGCGAGCTCGTCCTGGGCGGGGAGACCATCGCCATCGACTGCTACTCGATCCGCGACCGGTCCTGGGCGCCGCGCGGCGGACCCTCACCGGCGAAAGGCACCCCGGCGGGCGGAATGTCGGCGAAGTCGGCCGACGAGTCGTCGCGGGTGCGCCATCCCGGCGGCCCCCGGTGGCGGGAGATCGAACGCGAACGTGGCCGCGGCCGCATCCAGTACATCTTCGGGCACGCCGACGCCGATCTGGGCTTCCTGGCCTTCGTCCGGGTCGCCGACGGTGACCGGCAGGGCTGGTCGCCGCTCAACCACGGCTGGCTGTTGCGCGACGGGCGATTCGAGCGGCTGGACAAGTCCGCGAGCCGGATGCGCAACTTCCGCGATCCCCTGACCGGGTGGAGCGCCCACATGGACGTCCACCTCGCCGATGTCGCCGGGCGGACGATGGAAGCCGAGGGGTTCACCGTCAGCCACATCTGCGAACGGTCGGGCGGCGGCAGCACCGCGCTGATGCGCTGGGAGTTCGACGGGCGGATCGGCTGGGGAGAGGACCAGGACATCTGGCATCCCAGGCATTTCGCCCGGATGCTCGAAGCGCTGCAGGCGGTTCGGTGATCTCGGGAACTCGCGACGTGATGAGGAGCAACAGGTGACCGGTCCGTTCGAAGGCGTGCGTGTCATCGAGGTTGCGGCATGGACGTTCGTCCCGGGCGCGGGCGCCATCATGGCCGACCTCGGGGCGGACGTCATCAAGGTGGAGCCGCCCACCGGCGATCCGCAGCGCGCGCTGCGCAATGCGCTCAACTCCGATGACTCCGCGCCCAATCCGTTTCTGCACGTACCCAACCGCGGCAAGCGCAGCATCACGCTCGACCTGACCGCACCGGCCGGCCTGGCCACGCTGGAACGGCTGGCCGCCGGCGCCGACGTCTTCCTCACCAGCTACCTGCCGAAGGTCCGCACCAAACTGCGCATCGACGTCGAGGACCTGCGTGCCCACAACCCGCGCCTGATATATGTGCGCGGATCCGGTTGGGGCACCGAAGGTTCGATGGCCGACGCCGGCGGGTTCGACTCGGCGGCCGCCTGGTCGGCAGCCGGCGTCCAGAACAAGCTGACCGCTCCCGGGGCCGAGGCGCCCGCCGCGCAACCCGCGGCGTTCTTCGACCTGCAGGGCTCCAGCGCCATCGCGGGGGCGGTCGCCATGGCGCTGTACCGGCGCGAGCGCACCGGTGAGGGCGGAACCGTCGACGTGTCGCTGCTCAACACCGGGATGTGGACCATGGGTCCGGACCTGGCCGCCGCCGCGGCCGGCAGCGGCGAACTCCCGCGGATGGATCGCCGCGACGCGCCCAACCCGATCGTCAACCTGTACCGCACCTCCGACGACCGCTGGATCAACCTGGTGTGCCTGCAAGCCGACCGGTTCTGGGCCGAGTTGTGCGAACTGATCGGACAACCAGACCTCGCCGACGACGAGCGCTTCGCCGACAGCGTGGCCCGCTACGTGAACCGGGCGGCCTGCATCGCCGAACTCGACAAGACCTTCGGTGCCCGCACCATGGACGAGTGGAAGGCGGCGCTGGCGGGGTTCTCCGGGGTGTGGTCGGCAGCCGCGACCTTCGAGGAGGTTTGCGCGAGCCCCCAGGTCGCGGCCAACGGATACCTGCCCACCGTCGCCGACCCCGGCGGGCGGGACTTCCGGCTCGTGGCACCCCCGTACCAGTTCGACGGCCGGCACATCGTCCCCACCGCGGGCGCACCCGAACTGGGCCAGCACACCGAGGAGGTGCTGCTGGAATCCGGCTGGGACTGGGACCAGATCAGCGACCTGCGTGACAGCGGCGCGTTGGGCTGAATCCCGTGTCAGACAAAGAGATCGACGACGGTCTTCTTCCCGAGATCTCCCCACAACATGCTCCGCCCGGCGCGGTCCATGTGGGCGGCCCACAGCGTCCGCGCCTCGTCGGCCGCACCGTCCTCCACCAGGGTGGCGAACTTCGTGAATGTGCGCACCGTGCGCTTGAACTGCTTCTCGATCTCGGCCTGATCGGTCACCGACCGCATCACCCGCGTCATGTGCCGGGTGACGACGTCGCGCAGCACCGCGCCCACCAGCATCAGCGTCTTGTTGCCGGCCCGCTCCATGATCAGGTCGTGGAAACGGAACGTCGCCGCCGACCATTCGGCGAAATCCGCTCCGGCGGTGCCCTCCTCGACCAGGACCGTCAGTGCGGCGGCCGCGGCCTTGAGGTCCGCGACGTCATCGCGCGTCGCGCGGCGCGCGAGCATCTCCGCGGCGGCCGGCTCGAAAACCTTTCTGGCTTCGTACACGTCGGCCAGCGTGGTGCCCGACATCTGCAGCAACAGTCCGAAATGCCGTGCGGCGACGGAGGTTTCGGGAGAACAGACCAGCACCCCACCGCGGGAGCCGCGGCGGACCACGATCAGCGACTCGCTCTCCAGGATGCGGAACGCCTCCCGCAGGGTGGGACGCGAGACACCGAACTGCTTGACCAGTTCCACCTCGGTGGGCAGCGCGTCCCCCTCTTTGAGGACACCGCGCACGATCTGACTGCGCAACTGGTCAGCGATCAGCTCGGCCGTCTTGGGCGCCCGGACCAGCCTGCTCACGTTCTTCGGACGGCTCACCGCATCCACCCAGCCACCCGTCCTCGCGCTGTCAGCCCCCGGCAATTACCTCACTGATATTACTCATTCCCATCCTCAGGAGCATTCGATGACCTCGACCCCACTGGCCACCCGCGGACTGTTCATCGACGGCGTCTGGACCGACGGCGTGGGCGACGAGACCCTGCAGGTCGTCAACCCGGCCACCGAGGAGACCATCGCCGAGGTCCCCCAGGCCACTCCCGCCGACGTCGACGCCGCGGTGACGGCGGCTCGGCGCGCGTTCGACGAGGGCCCCTGGCCGACGATGCGGCCGGCCGAGCGGGCCCGCATCCTCGCGGCGATGGCCGACGAGCTCGACCGCCGGCGAGCCGAGCTGGTCGACCTGAACGTCGTCGAAGCCGGATCCACCCGGATGCTCGCCGACTTCCTGCAGGTGGGCACCCCCATCGACCATTTCCGCGACATGGCCGACCGGGTGCTGCCCCAGTTCTCCTTCGAGCAACCGGTGCCGCCGATCTACGGCAACGGGATCGGGCAGGGCGTGGTCGTCCGTGAGGCCTACGGCGTGGCCGCGCTGATCACCGCATTCAACTTCCCGTTCCTGCTCAACCTCGCCAAGGTCGGCCCGGCGCTGGCGGCGGGCTGCACCGCCGTGCTCAAGTCGTCGCCGTACACACCGCTGGAGGCATTGGTGCTCGGCGAGGTCGCCGAGGCCGCGGGGCTGCCGCCGGGCACCTTGAACATCGTGACCGGTGACGTGGCCGCGGGCGAGACGCTGACCCGCCATCCCGGGGTGGACATCGTCAGCTTCACCGGCTCCGACGCCGTCGGCCGCAAGGTGTACGGCCAGGGCGCGGAGAGCATCAAGAAGGTGGTGCTCGAACTGGGCGGCAAGTCGGCGAACATCCTGCTCGACGACGCCGACCTGGACAAGGCGATGGAAGCCGTGCTCGGTGGGTTCATCACGCACGCCGGACAGGGCTGCGCCCTGCAGACCCGGATCCTGGTCCACCGGTCGCTGCACGACGACCTGGTGGCCCGCATCGTCGGCGTCCTGGGGTTCATCTCGGTCGGCGATCCCGCCGACCCGGCCACGATGGTGGGGCCGCTCATCCGCGACGTCCAGCGCCGGCGCGTCGAGGCGTTGATCGCCGCGGGTGTCGAGGAAGGCGCCGAGATCGCCTACGGCGGCGGCCGCCCGGCCCACCTCGAGCGTGGCTACTTCATCGAGCCGACGCTGTTCGTCGGTGTGGACAACAAGATGCGGATCGCCCAGGAGGAGTTCTTCGGACCGGTGGCCGTGGTGATCCCGTTCGACGACGACGACGAAGCCGTCCGGATCGCCAACGACAGCCGCTACGGCCTGTCCGGCGGTGTGTGGTCTGCCGACCCGCTGCGCGCGGCCGGGGTGGCGCGCAGGCTGCGCACCGGCATGGTCGTCATCAACGGGGGTGGTGGCGGCCTGAATCCGGCGGCACCGTTCGGCGGCTACAAGCAGAGCGGGATCGGGCGCGAGTTCGGAGAGTACGGATTGTCAGAGTATCTGCAGCACAAAACACTCCAATGGCCCACCAGCTGAGCGCGTGGCGCCGCTGGGCGCTCGGCGCGACGGTGGCGGTGTCGACCGCAGCAGCGGGGCTGAGTGCCGCGCCCGCACACGCCCAGCCGCCGCCGCGGCCACCGGGCAGCCCGCAGTACATCGACCGCGCCGTCTGGGAGTACCACCAGAGTCCGGACGGTGAGCGCGCCACGCTACGCATCTACCCGACCATGTGGGGATGGGGCTCGGGCGGCATGTTCAGCAACGGCGCCCAGCTGCACGACGCCTGGGCCGAACTGCTGCAGCACGCCCCCGACGCCAACACGCTGACCATGCAGAACCAGTTCTTCTGCTACTGGCAGCAGAACGCGTTCACGAACCCGGGCAAGGTGGGCACCTGGAACCTGGAGCCGTGGCGGCCGGTGGTGTCGAACACGATGCTGTTCCACGCCGGCTGCAATCCCGGTGGACCGGACGACGTCCTCAACTGGTGATCGGCACGAACGCCGGGGCGATCAGATCGCGCAGCGCCGGCCACGGCACCGTGATGGTGCGCGCGCCCCGACCGAACTGACCGTCCGGGAAGTGCAATTCGACGCCCTCGGCGGTCGGGAGCCAGAATCTGAAATTGCGCTTGAGCGGCGCCATCGCGACACCGTATTCGGCCCATCCGCCCAGGGGCGGGGTCGGGTAGGCCACCGGCAGGATCTTCTTCGTCAGCTCCGACAACCGCTCCAAACCCGCCTGCGGGTCGACGAACAGGTTGTCCCAGACGATCTGAATCCCGCTGCGTGAGTCGAACACCCGGGTGGCCACGGCGTCGACGGGCATGTTCGGCAATTCGGTCGCGTGGTACTGACCGGTGAACAACGCCGAGATGGTCAACGGCCGGAACAACAGTCGGCCCTGCGAACGGAATGTCCAGGGAGAACTCTTGCTCGCGCTCGCGGCGTACAGCCAGACCTGACCGTCGGCCTCGTCGTCGAGGATCTGGTTGATCGCCCCGGCCACCGCCGGGTCACCGCCGGCGAGCTTGTCGTAGTGCACGGCCCAGTTGCCGGGGCCCTGCGGGCTGACACCGGCGCGCAGGTCCGGCACCACGCTGTAGGTGATGCCGTTGGAGGTGGTGTCCGCTTGTGCGCTGTGCGGTGGGCACAGCAGGGCCGCGACCGTCAGGATCGCCGTGGCAGCCCACCGGAGACGCCTCATCGTGTCCACTTTCGTTCCGCCGCTCAGGGCAACTCGACATCGCTGGCCAGCCAACGGTTGTCGACCTTCTCCATCGTCATGATCAGCCGGCTGCGGTCCAACCGCGGTTCGGGGTTCAGCGCGTTGGTCACGGACTGGTCCACGAACAGCAGCACTTCGACCTTCGTCGGTGTCGCCGACTTGATCCCGGCGGCGACCACCGTGCCGGTGGCCTTCGCCTTGTTGTCGACCAGCACCTGCTTGAGACCCGCGCTGGACTGCTGGTACATGTCCTTGAATTCGCCGGTGGCGCCGTCGAGCACGGCTGCGAAGTTGTTGTCCAGCTTCTCGGCGTCGACGGCGGTGAGCGTGACGGCGTAGCGCTGTGCAGTGTCCAGTGCCTGCGCCGCGGCGTCGTCGATGATGCGCTGATTGCGCACCTCCCAGCCCAGTACAGCGGCCCCGCCCAGGGCCGACGCCAGCACCACCGCGCCCGTCCCGGCGACGATCCGGCGTCGCGTCAGCCGTTGCCGCTTCGGGCGCGCAGCCTCCTCGGTGTCGAGTTGTGTTTCCTCGCAGTCGGATTCCGGTTCGACTGCCTGGTCGGCGTCGGTCATCGGTCGGTCCTTCCGGCGTCGGTCACGGTCCGCGCGGCGGCGGCGGTAATGGCAGATCGGGTCCCGAGTACGGCGTCGGGATGGTCAGCGGGCCTTGCGGCGTCGGGTCGGCCCGCTGCAGCGGGTGCGCACCCGGCGGCGGGCCGGCCGTGTCGGCACCGGGCGGCCGCGGCACGCTGCGGGCCCCACGGACCAGGTACTTCGGATCGGGGTTGGTGCAGTAGGTGTACAGGTAGGGCTCCGGGAAGTCGCCCACCGTAGGCGGCGACTTCGGCAGGTTGAAATCGCAGGAGTGCCGGGGATACAGGTTCACCGCACCCCACACGCCGCCGTCCCGGAACGTGCTGGCCACCGCTTCGAGTGCGGACCCGGCCCGGTACTGCGGGAAGAACAACTCCTCGAGGGCCGGCACCCGGATGTAGGACTGCTGGGACACCGTGGTCAGGTTGCCCAGCAGGGCCACCATGGTGGGTGAGTTGTCGGCGATCAGGTCGTCGAGCGCGCCGAACGTCGCCGGCGCCGAATCCAGCAGGGTCCGGTAGCCGCCGTCCATCTTCTGGACGCCCGTGAAGATGGTGGACAGGTTCGACGATGTCGCCTTCAGCCCCGGACCGACGTCGTCGACGGTGGACAGCACGACCTTGCTGGTGCGGAACAGGCGGGCCGTCTCCGGCAACACGGAGTCCAGGGTCGAGACCAGGAACGCACCGCCGTCGAGGATCGCCGCGAGCTTCTGTCCGCCCTGCGGCCCGACCCGCAGTTCGTCGAGGACGGCCGACAGTTGGTCCGGGTCGACCTGTTGCAGCGTGCCGTCCATGTTGGCCAGCAGGGTCGCCAGGCCGACGGGTGTTTCCGTTCTGTCGCTGGCGATCTCGTCGCCGTCACCGAGATAGGGGCCGTCGTTGGTGGTGGCTCGGAAGTCCAGGTACTGCTCCCCGGCCGGGGACAGCGCGGACACCCGGGCGTCGGTGTCGGCGGGGATCCGCACATCCGGGCGGATCGCGGCGACGGCGACGACGCCGTCGGCGGTCATGTCCACGGAACGCACCCGGCCGACCGGGACGCCGCGCAGGGTGACGTCCTGACCCGGCAGCAGGCCGCCGGTCTCGGCCAGGTGCACCCGGACGATCGAGTCCGACCGGGTGGGGTCGAGCCGCAGTGTCCCGAACAGCACGTAGGCGACACCGACGACGAACAGCGTCGCCAGCGCGCAGGCCGAGATGCCGAGTCGGCGTCGACGGGCGAAGTCGGCCACGCTGCGCACCGCGATCATGGTGTTCCTCCCGTGGACGGGGACGGCACCCGCGTCGGCGGCGGTGGCAGCGGCGGTGGAGGGGGTGCCGGCGTGAGTGAGCCCGGTGCCGGCCCGACCAGATCGGGCGGCGGTACGGTGCCCGGAGGCGCGGTCGGTGCGCCCCAGAACTTGTTCCGCACCATCATCAGCTCGTAGCTGATGCTCCCGACCATGTTGCGGAAGTCCTCCCGCGTCGGGGCGTGGCTGCCCGCATCGCCCGGGTGATAGGGATCGGCGAAGGCGCCGACGGCCAGGTCGGCGAGGTCGATGTCGACGTGCGCCGCGGTACCATTGGTCACCTTCAGCACCGCACCGAACATCGAGTTGAACTGGTCCAGTGAGGCATTGGGCTCCAGTGAAGCGGCGTTGAGTTCGGCTGACAGCCGGTTCAGGTCGGCGATCATGCTGCGCGACGGCTCGCCGCGGACCGACGGCAGTTTCGCCAGCTCGAGCGTGATGCGGTTGACCTGTGCCACCAGGTCCACGATCCGCCCGGTGTTGTCGGCGACCGTTCCCAAGGCCGGGGCGGCCGCGGCGATCGCGGCGTCGATGGTCTCCTGTCGTGCCGACATCGTCTCGGCCAGCTCTCCGGTCTGCGCCAGCGTCCGTTTGACGACCGCTGACCGGTCGGACAGGCTCTGGACCAATTTCGTGGACTCGTCCAGGAACGCCCCCAGGTCCTCGCCCTTGCCGCCGAAGGCCCGGCCCAGGCCGTTGACGACCTTGGTCAGGTTGCGGATCGCACCGCCGTTGACCAGCAGCGCCGCGGTGCTCAGCACTTCTTCGATCGACGCGGCCGAGGCGGTGGTGTCCAACGGGATGGCGTCGCCGGGCTGCATCGCCGCGCCGGCGGGCACCGCGGGCGGGGTCAGGGAGACGAAGATGTCGCCCAGCGGGGTCGCCGATCGGAGCTCCGCCCGGGTGCCCACCGGGATCGCGACGTCGGCGGCGATGCGCATGTTGACCACAGCCGTGTAGTTCTGGGCGACCATGGATTCCACTTCACCCACGTCGGCACCGGAGAGCCGTACCTTGGCTTTGAACGGCAGGTTCAGCGCGTTGGCGAAGGTGGCGCTGATCGGGTAGGTCCGGGCGCCCGCTGACGGTGCCGGCAGCGGGATCCGGTCGAGCCCGACCGCGCACGACGTGAGCACCAGGGACACCGCCCCCAGGGCCACGACGCGGCGCAACCTCCGCAGCACCCCGGTCATCGTGGCCCCAGCCCGGCCAGGCCTTCGAGCATGCTGACCATGCCGAAGTCGGGACCGAAGTCCTGGAGGGTGCCGGTCGAGCAGCCGAGTTGCTTCATCCCGAGCAGGTTGCAGAGTTCTTTGAGCGCCTGGGTGTTCAGTTCGACCTTGTCCAACACGGGGTGGGCCCGGATTGCCTGCTTCTCCGGGTCGATCATGTTGTAGACGTTGTTGGTCAGTGTCGGTACCAGGTCGAATGTCTCACCGACCTCCCGCTGATAGTCAGCCAGCGCCCGGGTGACGAGTTCGGTGTTGGCCGCCGTCGATTTCAGCGAGTCCCGGTTGGTCTCCAGCAGATCGGCGGTCTCGGCCAGGATCTGGTTGACCGCGGCGCCGGTCGATCCGCTGCCCAACCGCTCGGCGGCCAGCACCGCGCTGAGTTGCCGTACGGCCGAACCGAGTTCGCGGATCGTCTGGTCGTTGTCGGCGGCGGCCTTGGTGAGGCGGTCGAGATTGGTGACGATGGTGGTGATGGCGTCGCCGGTGGGTGCACCGCGTTCCTTGCTCAGCCGCAGCGCGGTGGACAACTCCCCGAGCGCCTCCCGGATCTGTCCGCCGTTCCCGCTGGTCATCGCCGAGCTGACGCTGAGCAGGTCGGCGACGGGGCCGCCACCGCGGCCGTTGCCCTGCAGTTCCACGGCGAGCTTGTCGATCATTGCCAGCACGCGGTCGAACTCGACCGGGGTGCGCGTGCGTGCCAGGCTCAGGGAGTCCCCGTCGGTCAACGTGGGCCCATTGCGGTAGGGCGGGGTGAACTCGATGTGACGATCGGTCAGGATCGACGTCGACACGGTCACCGCCTGCGCATCGGCCGGAATCTCGACGCCGGGTTCGACCCGCATCGTGACGTCGACGTACTGGCCGGTCGGGACGATCTTCGTCACCTCGCCGACCCGCATCCCCAGGATCGACACCGCGTTGCCCTCGTAGAGCCCGCTGGCACTGTCGAACTGGGCGGTGATGGTCATCCCCCGGTCCGTCCCGATCGGCCCGCCTGAGCATCCGCTCGTGCCGAGCGCCAGCATGACGAGAACGGCCGTCTTCCCGAGTGTGCGACGCGTCATCGGCAGTCCTCGAAGTAGGTCGGGAGGTTGAACTGGTCGGCCCGCCCGCTGATGGCGCACATGATCGAGTCGATCAGCGTTCCGCCCGTCGAGGAGAAGTCGAACTCGTTGCCGTTGCCGGTGGCGTTGGTGAAGTTGCGGACCGGCACCGGCAGGATCTGCAGGGTGTTGCGGAACAGTTCGTCGTTCCTGCCGACCGCCGCCAGGATGCCCTCGAGGTTGGTCAGTAGTTCGTCGGTCTGGGCGCGGTCACCGACCAGGACCGGCTGCAGTTGATGGACGAGCTTGGTGGTGGCGTCGATGAGCCGCACGATCATGTCCCTGCGGGCGGCCAGGTCGGCGAGGACGTCGCGGCCCTGGGTCATCAGGGTCCCCAGGCTGCGCTGCTGACTGCCCAGCAGTTCGGCGATCCGCTGCGTGCTGCGCAGCAATTCGCCGATCTCGTCGCGGCGGCCGGCCAGCACGGTGGACAGGTGCCGCACGTTGTCCAACGCCTGGGGCAGGATCTCCGGTGCACCCTCCAGTTGTTCGGACAGCGCGGTCATCGACTGGGCGATCTTCTGGGCGTCCACGGCTTCGAACGTCGTCGTGGCGTCCTGCAGCGAGTCCTGCAGCGTGTAGGGAACCTCGGTGTTGCTCAGCGGGATTCGCTGCTCGGAGAGCTCCCCGGAGCCGCCGGGCCTGAGCTCGACATAGCGTGCGCCGAGCAGGGTGGTGAGTTTGATCGCGGCGCGGGACGAGGCGCCGAGGTGGACGTTGCGGTCGACCTCCAGGGTGACGACCACTTTGTCCCCGTCGAGTCGCAGTCCCTTCACCGAGCCGACATTCACTCCGGCGACGGTGATCTGGTCACCGGCCGACAGGCCCGCGGCTTGGGCGAAGTCCGCCTCGTAGGTGGTCTTGCCGAGCCCGAGGCGTTGCACACCGAGAAGTCCGGCCAGCGTCACGACGATGACCACGACCGCCAGGATGCCCAGCCGCAGTGTGCCGTGGTGCTCGATCGGGCGGCGCAGCACGCGGCCCATCTTCGTCGGTCTCGTCGTGGCGCTCATCGGCACTTCGCGCTCTGCTGGATCTTCCCGCCGGGTGTCGCGTTGCGCACGATGGCGTCGATCAGGCTGTCGATACGGGGGAACTGGCTGACCGTCAGATGGCAGGCGTAGATGTCCAGGTAGCTACCGCCCTGGCTGATCCGGGCCAGCCCCTTCAACATCAGTGGTGTGTTGAAGCCCATGTAGGCGAAGCCCTGCTTGTTGTCCATGAAGTGCTTGGCGAACCCGGGTTCTCGGCCGAGCCACTCCCGCAGGTCGGGCTGGACGTCGGTGATGACCTTGGCCAGTCTCTCCCCGACGATGCCGACCTGATCCATCGCGGTCACGAATTCGGTACGGCGCTCGGCGAATCCGTTGAACATCGTCTCGGCGGCGTCGATGGTGGACCTCAGATCGTCGTCGCGCTCGACCAGCGAGCCCACCACGGAGTTGAGGTTCGTCAGGACCTGTTCGAGGATCTGGTCGGTTCCGCTGTAGGACTGCGCCAATCGGGTGGTCTCGGAGATCAGCATCGTCAGTGCCCCGGTGTCCCCCTGCGTCGAGCGCACGATCGCGGTGGTGAGGTTGTCGACCTCGTCGGGATTGAGCAGCGCGAACAGCGGCTCGAATCCGTTGAGCAGATAGGAGATGTCGAAGGAGGGCTCGGTGCGCTCGAGCGGGATCACCGCGCCCTCGGGCAACACCGTGGGATCGTTGAAGTCGCCGAGCGACAAGCCCATGTACCGCTGTCCGATGACGTTCTGGTAGACGATGGACACCTTGGTGTTTCCGTAGAGCACCTGGTCGGACTGGACGCGGAACCCGACCTTGGCCACGTCGCCGTCGAGCGCCACGTCATCGACGCGACCGACCTTGACGCCTGCCATCCGCACCTCGTCACCGACCTTGAGTCCGGAGACGTCGGTGAAGACCGCACTGTAGGAGGTGGTCTGCCCGCCGACGTTGCGCTGCAGCGTGACGAACACCGTCCAGATCAGCGCCAGACACACCGACAGGAATACGCACACCCAGATCAGGGGACGCCGGTAGCTCACGGGGTCTGCCCTCCTGACGGGACGGGAGCGGGTGCCGCTTCCGCGGCAAGCGGCGGTACAGCGGGGGCCGAGTCATCAGGGACGATCTGCACGGTGGTGCCCCTCGCCACTGGGCCGAGCAGGATCTCCGATGCGGAATTGGCGTCCGGCCCCAGCAGTTCGGCCATCGCCGCGCGTTCCTCGGCGCCGCCGACCGGGCCGACGTTGCCGCCGGACCGGGCGCGGGGATGCGGGTAGTTGCGCGGGTCGATCATCGGTGCCAGCGCGGGCACGTCCGCGGTGAGCGGAGCGGTCTTGCAGCTGGGCCCTTCCAGTTCCCCGTAGCGCGGGCAGTCCTGGCGCGTGTACATCTTGTTGGGCGTGAAGACCAGCATGAACTTCCCGGTGCCGTGGTCGCGTTCGTCGTTCCACACCTCGTCGAAGAACCGTTTGGACAGGGTGTTGATCCGGGTGACGATCTTCGGGAACTCTGCTCCCCCGTCGGCGAAGACGCCGAGGACGGGCGACAGTCCGGTGGTGATCACGATCAGCCGGTCGGTGTGGTTCTCGAACGCGGTCCCCATGGTGCCGAACGTGGTGTGCCCGGCGGACAGGAAATCGGCCAGCTCCCGGCGCTTCTCGGCCACGGTCCGCATCGGCACCACGGCCTGGTGCAGAGCGTCGAGCAGCTCTGGAGCCGAGGACTGCAGGCCGTCGAGCGCCTCGGAGAGCACCTCCAGCGTCGGCGGCGTCTTGCCGGGGGCCATGACCGCGTTGAGTTCGTCGACGATGCGCTTGGCACCGCTGCCCGCGCGCGTCAGGTCGTCGCCCCGACCGTTGGTGGCTTCGGCGACGGCGGCCAGCACGCCGACGCTGTCGCCGGATTCCGGCCGCCCGGCCGCCCGCAGGATGTCGCGCAGCTTGGTCAGCGCGGTCTGGAACTGCACGGTCGCCAGGCTCTGGTCCTGCATGATGTGCGACCCCGAGCGCAGGGCCGGAGCCGGCCCGTTGTCGACGAGCTGGATCGACGACACCGCGAACACGTTGCCGGGAACCACGCGGGCGGTCACGGTGTCCGGGATAGCGTGTGCGAAATGCGGATTCAGCGTGAGCGCCACCGTGTTGGTCCCGCCGTCGAGGGCCGGCTCGACCCCGTCGACCCGGCCGACCAACGCGCCCCGGAACTTGACGTCGGATCCCTGGGGAAGGCCGTCGCCGACATCCTCCAGTAACGCCAGCACCGTCGTGTGACCGGAGAACACGCCCTCGGACTTCGCGACCGCGAGCGTCGCCAACAGGACCGTGCCCACCAGCAGGGCGATCCCGCGTAGCAGCAACTTTCCGTTGGAGATGTCCTTGGCGGCGGACTCGAGTTTCTGGACCATCTCAGCCCCCAAGCCTCGCGCCGGAACCGATCCCCCACAGACCGACGGTGAGCAGGAGGTTGACGACGATCATCACCGAGATGCTGGCCCGCATGGCGCGGCCGGCCGCGACGCCCACGCCCTGCGGTCCGCCGCTGGCGAAATAGCCGTAGTAACACTGGATCGTCGAGGTGATGATCACGAAGACGACCGCCTTGATCACCGAATAGAGGATGTCGGGGCCGGTCAGGACCAGCCGGAAGTAATGGTCGTAGGAACCCGCCGACAAACCGCCGGCGAAGCTCACCACCGTCTGCACCGCCGCGTAGTTGATCAGCAGGCACAGGATGTAGAGCGGGATGATGGCCACCACCGACGCCAGCAGCCGGGTGGTGATCAGGTACGGAATGGGCCGGATGGCAAGCGACTCCATGGCGTCGATCTCTTCGGAGATCCGCATCGACCCCAGCTGCGCGGTGAACCGGCAACCAGCCTGGGCGGCGAAGGCCAGCGCGGCCATGACCGGCGCCAGTTCGCGGGTCGACACCGTGGAGGACAACAGCCCGGCGGCGGGCTCCATACCGAGCAGGTGCAGCGCCTGCAGGCCTTCGATGCCGACGATGGCGCCGGCGGTCGCGCCCAGCAGGATGATCACCCACGCCGTTCCGCCACCGACCACGATGGACCCGTTGCCCCAGGTCACGTCGGACAGGATCGTCAGGAACGCCTTGCGGTAGCGGGTCAGCGTCACCGGGATCCCGGCGACCGCCCGGACGAAGAAGGTCAGCATGTGGCCGAGGCGGATACCGCCGCCGGCCACCGCCGTACCGGCAACGATCAACGGCCGGACACCGCGCGGGTAGTAGGGCGCCGCCATCAGAGCGCCACCTTGGGGAACAGCAGCACGTACATCTGCGTGAAGACCACGTTGGTGATCATCAGCAGCAGGATCGACGCGACGACCGTGGCGTTCACCGAGTTCGCCACGCCGGCGGGTCCGCCCTTGGTGGTGAGCCCCTTGTCACACGCGACGATCGCGACGATCGCGCCGAAGACCACCGCTTTGATCAGTGTCAGGACCAGGTCGCTGACCGTCGCGAACGACGCGAACGTGGTCACGAAGCTCCCCGGGGCACCGTCCTGGGCGAAGGTGTTGAACAGGTAGCCGGCGAGGAACCCGATGAAGCACACCAGCCCGGTCAACGCCACGCTGACGACGATGGCCGCCGCCAGCCGCGGCACCACCAGCCGGCGGATCGCCGAGATGCCCATCACCTCCAGCGCGTCCACCTCGTCGCGTATGGTCCGGGAGCCGAGGTCCGCGCAGATCGCCGAGCCGACCGCCGAGGCCATCAACAGCGCGGCCACCAGCGGTGCGCCCTGCCGGATGACCGCGAGCCCGCTGGCGGCACCGGCCAGCGACGTGGCCCCCACCTGCCCGGCGAGCAGCGCGAACTGGATCTGCAGCGTCACCCCGATGGGGATGGCGACGCACATGGTGGGCAGCATGGCCGTCGACGCCATGAACGACGCCTGCTGGATGAACTCCGCGAACGGGAAGCGCCATCGCGCGATGTCGGTGACCAGGTACTGCAGCGCGCGCAACCCCAGGATGCACTGGCTTCCCACGGTTTCCAGCGACGCAATGGGATGGCGCCTGGTGTAGCCCTTGGTCCACTCGCCGAATTCGCCGAGCGGTGAGGGCATGTCCCGGGTTGTCGCCATTGACTCTCGTGACTCTCGGTTTCCGCGCTCGCCGGCTCAGCGCCACTCGGGGCTGGGACCGGAGGGAGGATTCGACAGCGGGCCGAACCTGCGGGTGAAGGTCTCGCTGGTGTTCTGCTCCTGCCGGTACCTGTCCGCGGCTGCGCGCAACAGGGTGATCCTCTCCTCGAGACTCCTTATGCTGTGGGTGTTCTCGGGCGTCTGCCCGCGCAGCGCCGCCAACTGCTCGTTGGCCTGGGCCAATTCCTCGGACAGCCGTGCCGCGACCTCGCCGAACGTCAGCAGGTCGTAATCGTCGGTGTCGGGTCGCGGCTCGGTCATCGGCCGTCGCCGAAGTGCAGCAGTTCCCGCGCGTTGAGTTCGACGATGCGGTGGACGTCGGCGTCGGCGACGGTGCGGAGGTTCTCGGCGATCCGCTTGCGGCTGTTGGGCCAGTTGGAATCGGAGTGCGGATAGTCGACCTCGACCAGGATGTTCTCGATCCCGATCGCCTCGCGGGAGGTGACCCCGTGCTCGTCGTCGATGAAGCATCCCCAGAAATGCCGGCGGAACAGGTCCGACGGCCGGTCGGTCCGGCTGATGTTCTGGTACCAGCGATGCCGCTCCCAGGTGTAGTCCAGTCGCTCCAACAGGTACGGGATCCATCCGATGCCGCCCTCGGACAGCATGAACTTCAGGTTCGGGTGCCGTTGCAGCACACCGGAGAACACCAGATCGGCGGCGCTCCACATCAGGTTCGTGGAGAACGTCGCGATGGCGACCGCGAACGGAGCGTTGGGGTCCGGCCTGCCGGTGGCGAACGAGAAGCCCGGGACGAATCCGCCGGCGCCGAAATGCAGGCACACCGGCAGATCCGCGGCTTCGAGAGAATCCCACAGCACTTCCCAGTGCACCGGGTCGTGAAAGGACGGCAACCCGAGCGGCACCGGACTGTCCGGGAAGGACACCGCCTTGGTCCCGATCTGCGCCAGGCGCTCCACCTCCCTGGCCGCGAGCTCCGGATCCCAGGTGGGCAGCAGTCCCAGCGGGATCAGGCGGTCCGGCGCGGTGGCGCACCATTCGTCGACCTGGAAGTCGTTCCACGCCCGCACGCAGTCCAGTGCGAGCTCCTTGTTCTGGGCGCGCTGGAACACACCGCCGCCGAAGCCCGGAAAAGACGGGAACGCCAGCGCGGCGTGCACCCCGTCGATGTCCATGTCCTTGATCCGCTCGACCGGGTCGTAGCACCCCGGAATCATCTGGTCGTAGCGGACGGGCTCCATCCCGTACTCCGAGGGCGGCTTGCCGGCCACCGCGTTCAGGCCGATCTGCGGGTAGAGCTGACCCTCATAGCGCCAGACATGGTGTCCCTCAGCGGTTTCGATGATCTGAGGACACTCGTCACGCCACCGGTCGGACAAACGGTCCTGCCACACCCGGGGATGCTCGATGACGTGGTCGTCCACCGAGATGATCTTCATCCAGTCCTGTAACGGCATTACGCCCTCCCCATCTCGTCGATCGGTACCTCAGCCACGGGGCAGTCCCAGTGCACGCTCGGCGATCATGTTGCGCAGCACCTCGTTGGTGCCGCCGGCGATGGTGAACGCACGCCCGTAGAGGAAACCGTCCTGCCACCACCCCTCGTCCCAGACGTCGGGGTCGCCCTCGATGCGGATCCCGTCCTGCCCCTGCAGCGCAAAGCCGAACTCGTGCAACGCCAGATTGATCTCGCTGAACAGGATCTTCGACACCGGTGCGTCACCCATGTCCCCGGTCCCGTGCAGCGCGCGGCTCTCCCCGTAGGCCGACACGAGGGAGTTGACGTGCACGTCGGCGACGAGCTTGCCGATGCTCTGGCGGATGTCGTCACGGTCGATGGCGGGGCTGCCGTCGCGGGTCACCTCACCGGCCAGCCGGACGAGCCGGTCCAGCGCACCGAACAGGGCGGCGCCGCCGCCCGCACCGGCACGCTCCTGCGCCAGGCTGGCGGTGGTGACCGCCCAGCCCTTGTCGACCTCGCCGATGGTCCGGTCGGCGGGAATGCGTACCCCGTCGAAGAACACCTCGTTGAAATCCGAGGTCCCGGTGATCTCGCGGAGCGGGCGCACCGTCACGCCGGGAGTCGACATGTCCAGAGCGAAAGCGGTGATTCCGGCGTGCTTGGGTGCGTCGGAATCGGTGCGCGCCAACAGATAACCCCAGTCCGCGTGCTGACCGTTCGTAGTCCACACCTTCTGCCCGTCGACGACGAACTCGTCGCCGTCGCGGCGCGCCCGGGTGCGCAGGCTGGCCAGGTCGCTGCCGGCGTCGGGCTCACTGAACAGCTGGCACCAGATGTGCTCGCCGGACCGGATGCGCGGCAGGAAGTACTCCTTCTGCGCCGGCGTGCCGGAGGCGATGATCGCCGCCCCGGCGAGCAGTCCCCCGCCGACAGGTCCCGGCGCGCCGACGCGGACCAGTTCGTCGGCGACCGTCGATTCGTGCAGCGGGTGCTTGTCCTCCAGACCGCCGAATTCGACCGGCCAGTTCACTCCCAGCAATTTCTCGGAGAACAGCAGGCCGGTCCACTTCCGCAGCGCCGGGATGTCCTCGGCCTCAGGCGCACGGACCCCGGTACGTGGTTGTCTCGGCGGCGCATGTTCGGCGGCCAGATCGCGAACCCGCTGTCGTAGAGCCCCGAGTTCCGCGTCCTGCCCCAGTTGCACAGCACCCTCCGCGATCGTTCGTCCAACCTTGATTTACCTTAATCAGTATCCTGTATCTTTGGGAAGGCTTTCGACAGTTCTGCACCCCGATCAACCGTCAGCGAAGGAGCAGACAGTGGACTTCGAGCTCAGTGACGAACAGCGGGGACTGGTCGACTCCACCCGGTCGGTGCTGGTACGCCGGTCGTCGGTGACGCGGGCGCGCGAACTCATCGACGCCCCCGAAGGTTTCGACGTCGAGTTGTGGAAGGACGGGGCGGATCTGGGCTGGCCCGCGCTGGGAATCCCCGAGAGCGACGGCGGCCTCGACGCGCAGGTCATCGAGTCGGCGCTGGTGTGTGCCGAACTGGGCTACGGCCTGGCCGCCACGCCGTTCATCCCGGTCGCCGTCGCCGCCGACGCCCTGGCCGGGTCCGATGCCGAGGGCAAACCCAAGTTGCTGCAGATGATTTCGGAAGGGTCCCTGATCGCCGGTTGGGCGTTCGCGGAGTGGGGGCAGCCGTGGGGGCTCTCCGGGATCGGCACGACGGCGCTGGCGACCGACTCGGGGTACCGCCTCAGCGGGTCGAAGGTCTGCGTGCAGGACGCCGACGCCGCCCAGGTTCTGGTGGTCGACGCGTTGCTCGACGGCGCCCCAGCGCGCTTCGTCGTGCCGAGCGACACCCCCGGTGTGCGCATCCGCCGGCAACAGACCCTCGATCTCACCCGCAGCTATTGCGACGTCGCGTTCGATGACGTCGAGCTGGAGGAATCCGCGCTACTCCTGTCCGGTGACAGCGCGCAGCAGACGATCATCCGGTCGATGCACCTGAGCACCGTACTGGTGTGCGCCGAACTCGTCGGGATCGGGCAGCGGCTGCTCGCCATGACCGTCGACTACGTCAAGGAGCGGCACCAGTTCGGGCGGCCTGTCGGCAGCTTCCAGGCCGTCAAGCACAAGTGCGCCGACATGCGAATCTGGGTGCAGGCCAGTACGGCTGCCACCTACCACGCGGCGTTGACCCTCGACGCGCCCGACGCCGACGCCGACCATGCCGTCAGTGTGGCCAAGGCCTATGTCTCCGAAGCCGTCAGCCGCGTGGCCGGGGAAGCGTTGCAGCTGCACGGGGGTATCGGTTTCACCTGGGAGCACGATCTGCATCTGTACCTCCGGCGCGCACGCACCGACGCGCTGCTGTGCGGCGACGCCGCGTTCCACCGCGAACGGCTGTGCCACCTGCTCGAGACGGCCACGGCGTAGTCGACGGATCCGCTACCCGGCGGAGTCGCCGTCCAGGGGCGCGCTCACCAGCGCGGCGACGATGCCGACCGCGGCGCCGGCGATGGTCTCGCGGTCGACGTTGAGACGCCCGTCGGCCCACTCCAGGTACAGCGCGACCAGCGCGCCGCTCAGGGCCGTGGACAGGATCTCCAGGTGATCGGGGTCGCGAGAGCCGGCCGCAGGCAGATGCGGCGCCACCACCGGGATCAGCGCCCGGACGAACGCGGGTGTCCGGCTGACGCTGTGCTTACGCAGCGTGTCGTCGGCCAGCGGTTCACGCAGCAGGATCCGCGCGCGCCGGGGGTCCTCCTCGAAGAAGTCGGCGCAGCGCTCGAGCACGTCCCGCGGGGTCAGCGCGGCCGCGCCGTCGCCGGTGATGTGGTTCATCAAGCGGTCTTCGACCCTGTTGTAGACCGCGACCAGGAGCTCTTCCCTGGTGTCGAAGTTCTCGTAGAAGTACCGCGGGCTCAGCCCGGCCTCGCGGCACACCGCGCGCATCCCGACCGCACCGGACCCGCCCGCCCCGAGGAGCCGCTCCCCGACGTCGAGCAGTTGGACGCGCCGATCTGCTGATCGGTCGCGCATGGTCTGGCCCCGCCAGCGCTTGGGCGTTGTCACCGGCCGATCATCGCACGCCTCGCGCACCCGGACGGGCGTGTCGCGGCACCGCAGGCGCGGTTGATGACACCATGCGGTTCCTGTTGTTCCGGCCGGATCGCAACGGCAGGTCGACTTGGGACTACCGCGCTGGAACCGTCAAGAGTGCTTGCCATCAACATCAGTCATGGATCGCAAGTGCTCGCTGAGAACTGAAGGATTGACAGCCGACCCGATATAGGAAACAGTCGATTCCTATATGGCGGGCCACCGCGCCTGCACCACAACAGCGAAGGAGCCCATGTGTTCGACGAGGAAATGTTCCAGAAGGCGCTGGCCCAGCCCCGTCTTGTCGGCCACGTGCCGGAGTTCCTCGAATCGAACCGGGCCGAGCCGGTCCGGGTGTTCCAGGAACACGAACTCCAGACGATGACCAAACAATGGTTCGTCGACTTCGCGACCAAACTGGACTTCTACAGCAATCATTTCGACCAGGACCTGTCCTGGGTGATGACCTGGGCCAAGAAATACTGGTGGAGCTTCCTCGTCCGCGACATGGACCTCAACCACGAGCTGTACGCCCCGGATATCCGTTACACCGACGTCAGCACCTTCGGCCACACCATCGTCGGTATCGAGGAATTCGTGAAGTACAACTTCGCGTTCTTCGCCGCGATCCCCGACTGGCGCTACGACCCGCTGCCCGACCAGGTGTACATCGACGTCAAACCCGACGGAACGGTGCGCACGATGATCCGCTACATCGGCAGCGGACACTGGACCGGCGCGCTGCGGCTGCATCCGTTCGACGACGACGCGCCCCGGGTCTACGGCAACGGGCAGTTCATCCAGTGCCCCGCCGTCGACCGGTATCACTTCAACGCCGACGGCCTCATGGAGGAGGGAGAGACGTTGTACGACATCGTCGATGGCCTCCAGCGCGGCGGTGTCCTGCCCAGCGGAGACAGCCGGCTCCTGCGGACGCTGTTCGCCGCCAGCCGCATCCCCGCTACCGTCACCAAGGTGCGCCGGCGACTGACGGGAGCCGCCTGACCGCAGCGGTATCTAGACTGTGGCGATGGGGATCAGCGAGCAGCGGGACGGGGTGGAGCTGACCAACCTCGATCAGCCGCTGGGGCCCGACTCCGACGCCACCAAGCGGGATCTGGTCGACTACCTCGACGCGGTCGCCGACCGCCTGCTTCCCGTCCTCGCCGGCCGACCCCTGACGGTCTTGCGGGCGCTGCGCGGCCGGGCGCCGTTCATGCAGAAAAACGTTCCGAAGTACACGCCGGAATGGGTTCGCACCGTGCCGATCTGGGCCGAGTCGTCACACCGGGAGATCCGCTACGCGGTCTGTGACGACCGGCCCACCCTACTCTGGCTGGCCAATCAGCGCGCCGTGGAGTTCCATCCCGCCCTTGGCCTCGCCGCGGACGTCTACCGGCCCACCCATCTCATCCTCGACCTGGACCCGCCCGACGGTCACGACTTCGCCGTCGTCGTCGCCGTTGCCCAGCTCGTGCGAGAGGCGTTGCGGCACAGCGGGTTGAGTGGCGCCGTGAAGACCAGCGGGTCGCGGGGGCTGCACATCTTCGTCCCGATCGACACCCACGCGCCGGTGGATGACGTCGCCGCGGCGACCCGCGCGCTCGCGGCGCGCGCCGAAGCGCTCGACCCGTCGATCGCGACCACCGCGTTCATTGTCGAGGACCGACAGGGCAAGGTGTTCGTCGATGCGACCCGGGCAGGAGGAGCGACCGTGGCCGCTGCCTACAGCCCACGCCTGCGTCCTGGCACCCCGGTGTCGTTTCCGGTGGCGTGGTCCGACCTCGACCGGGTGACACCGGCGGATTACACGATCCACACCGCCCTGGACGCGTTGGCCGGACGCGATCCGTGGGGGGACGAGATGCCAGAGCCCCAACGCCTGCCGGACGAGTTGATCGAGCACGGCCGGACCATTCCAGTGGCCCGGGTGGCCGCGATGCACGAGGGCAAGCGCCGTGCGCGGGCCCGCCGGGAACGCGGCGAGTGATCAGCGCGCCGACGTGACGTCGACGATGTCGGCCAAGCCGCTGTGGGTCAGCACCGGCGCCACGATCGGGTTGACGACGAGTTCGATCGTTCTGGCATGGTCGAACAGCACATTGATCGCGGCGCTGTCGAGATAGTCCACCTCCGTGAGGTCGATGAGCAGCGTCGAGCCCGCACCGCCCGGGTTCGCGGCGGCGACGGCCTCGGCGAACACCGCGACATTGCTCATGTCGAGCTCACCGACGGCGATCACGGTGGTCCGGCCGTCGTAGGCACGCGCGGTCCGGACCTCGAGCGGTGTTGCCATCACCTGAGCCTCAATTGCATCTGCACGGTGGTCCCGGCGGGTTGGGAGTCGATGACGACATCCTGCATCAGGGCGCGCATCAAGGTGATGCCGCGTCCCCGGTGCAGCGACGGCACCTCGTCGGGCACCTTCCACCGGCCGGTGTCGGAGACCGTCACGTGCAGGGTGTCGTGCGTGACGACGGCCCGCAGGCGCACGGTGCCGTGCGGGAGGTCGCGATGGCCGTGTTCGATCGAGTTGGCCAACGCCTCGCCGGTGGCGATCAACACGTCCAGCGCCTGTTCGGCGTCCAGACCCGCGGCGTCCAGCCAGTCCCGCAGTGCGGCGCGCGAGGTACCCAACTCGTCCACGTCGGCTTTGATCTCCAGCTCCAGCGGCGCCGGCTGGCGGTAGAGCATCAGCGCGACGTCGTCGTGGTAGCCGTCGACCGGTGACAGCCGGGACATGATCTCGTCGGCCAACTCCTCCAGCGCGGTGTCGCCGTGGCCCTGCACCGTGCCGGTCGCGCGCGCGATCCCGTCGTCGATCGACTCCCGGCGGCGCTCGACGAGCCCGTCGGTGTAGAGCAACAGCGTCGAGCGCGGCGGCAACGCGGCGCGCGCCTCCGGCCGCTGCGGCGCGTAACTCAACCCCAGCGGCGTCGCGCGCGCCGAGTCGAGCAGTCCGGTGGTGCGGTCGGCACACACCAGGATGGGCGGCGGGTGGCCGGCGCAGGAGTAGACGATCTCGCCGGTATGGCAGTCCAGGACCGCGGCGAACGCGGTGGTGCACCGCGCACCGGGCAGTCGCGCCGCGAACCGGTCGAGCGCCTCCAGCGCACGCGCCGGGCTGGGATGCTCCAGAAGCAATGCGCGACAAGCACTTCGCAGCTGACCCATGACGGTCGCCGCGCCCAACCCGTGGCCGACGCAGTCACCGACGACCAGCGCGATCCGCCCGTCGTCGAGATTGATGACGTCGTACCAGTCCCCGCCGACCTCCAGCGGACGGGTGGCGGGTTGGTAGCGCACGGCGAAGCCCTGGGACACCGCGGGGCCCAGGATCGCGTGCTGCAGCGCCAGCGCGGTCTCCCGCTGCTGGTCGATCTGGTGCACGCGCTGCAGTCCCTGCCCGAGCCGCCCCGCGAGCACGGTCAGCAGGGTGTGGTCCTCGGCGGTGAAACGCCGTGTCTCGTACAGATCGACATAGAGCACCAGCACGCCGTGCGGATGTCCGACCGCGACGCCCGCCCAGCCCGGCTCGGTGATCTCCGGCGCCAGCAACTCGCCGTCGCGCAAACCGACGATGATGTCGCGGGTGGCCGCGGGCAGATCGTCCCATCGCACCGGTTCCCCCACGCACACCATCGGCGGGGTCCCGGGACGGACGTCGCCACCGGGCAGCGTCACAGCCAGCACGCGCCGCGCGTGCCACACGTGCCAGAGTTCCGCGGTGGCCGCGCCGAGCGCGTCATCGAGCGTATCCGCTTGCGCAAGAGCCTCGTTCAGTGACGCCAGCGCAGTCTCGCGCTGCACCAGGTAGTAGTCGGCGGTGATGTCGCGCATGGTGCCGACCACCACCTCGCGACCTGTGTTGGGATCCTCGGCCCGGGTGAACGTCGCCGTCACCCAGAGGCGGTGACCGTCGCGGTGGGTCACCGGCACCGGCGAGATCGTGCCGTGCGGTTGCGCAAGCAGGTCCCCGAGTGCCTGACCGACCTGCCGATGCGCCTCGGGGTCGGTGTCGGCGGTCGGCCACCACGGGTACTCCGGCCGGTACGGCAAACCCGACGCGTCGAACCCGAGCATGGTGGTGAAAGCGGCGTTGATCTCCACCACCGCACCGTCCTCATCGCAGACGAAGAACGCTTCCTGCAGGGAATCGACCAGCGCGGTGCGCCAGCGCGCATGGTGGTCGCGCAACCGGGCCAGTTCGACGTTGGCGCGCACTCGCGCCAGCAGCTCGGCGGCGGCGAAGGGCTTGACCAGATAGTCGTCGGCGCCCGCCTGCAGACCGCTGATCGAGGCCTCCTGCCCGGCGCGCGCCGACAACAACAGAACGGGCAGCGCTGCGGTACGGCGGTCCGACCGCAACGCGCCGACCAGCGCCAGACCGTCGACCCGCGGCATCATCACATCGCTGACCACCAGGTCCGGAGTGCGGGCGCGCACCGCGTCCAGCGCCTGCTGACCGTCGCTGACGGCCTCGACCTCATAGCCGTCCGAGCGCAGGAGCCGTGTCAGGTACCCACGCATGTCGGCGTTGTCGTCGGCGACGAGAACCCGCACCGGCGCCGACCGCCTGGCACCCACCACCGACGTGACGGTGCTGTCCACCCGGTCCGCGACGGCGTCGGTCTCCGGTTCGGCCTGGCTCAGACCCGACGGCAGCCACCGCATGGCCTCCTCGAGGTAGGCCTGCGCACCGCCGGGACCGCTGCGCCGACCGGAGCTGCGCGCGATGGCATCTGCGGGTAGATGCGCGGTCCCGAACGGGATCCGGATGGTGAACGTGGTGCCCACCGACTCGGCGCTGTCGGCGGCGATGGTTCCGCCGTGCAACTCGACGAGTTCCTTGACCAGTGCCAACCCGATGCCGCTTCCCTCGTGCGAGCGGGCGTGTGCGTTCTCGATGCGGTGGAAACGCTCGAACAGGCGGGGCATTTCCGCGGCCGGTATGCCGGTGCCGGTGTCGGCGACGACGATGACGGCCGCGCCGTCGGCGCGGTGAGTCCGGACGCTGATGCTGCCGTCGAAGGTGAACTTCAGCGCGTTGGACAACAGGTTGAAGATCACCTTCTCCCACATGTCACTGTCGACGTAAACCGGTTCACCGAGCGGCGGACAGTCGACGTCGAACTGCAGGCCGGCCCGATCGACGGCGGAGCGGAACACACTGGCCAGTTCGGCGGTCAGCGTGGCCAGATCCACCGGTGCATAGCTGGCCTGAGCCCGGCCGGCTTCGATACGGGAGAAGTCCAGCAGGGTGTTGACCAGCTTGGTCAGACGTAAGCCGTTGCGCCACACCACATCGAGTTCCTCCCGGGTGCGCTCGTCGACATCGGCGCCCCGGCGCAGTTCGGCGATCGGATCCAGAATGAGCGTCAGCGGGGTCCGGAACTCATGGCTGATGTTGGAGAAGAACGTCGTCTTGGCCCGGTCGAGCTCGGTGAGCTCCTCGGCACGTTGCTGCTGACTGCGGTAACTGCGGGCCAGTCCGATCCCCGCAGCGGTGTGGCCGGCGACCAGAGTGAGGAAACCGCGGTAGCCGTCGTCGAGCGGGCGGTATCTGTTCAGGCCGGCGACCATGAACCCGACCGTGGCGCTGCCCTGCTGCACGAGCGGTACCACCAGCGCGTGGGTCGGCGGTCGGGGCCAGTCACCGGTTGGCGGATCCGGGTACCGATCGGCGCTCAGTTCGACGAGCACCGTCTCGCCCGCCGCCGGCTCGGCCACCGGCCACAGTCCCCCGCCGCTGAGCTCGGGGACCGCGATCGGGTGGTCGGCCGGTACTCCGCTGCGTCCGGCCAGACGCGCGGTGCCGCCATCGTCGTAGAGGTAGGTCAGGGTGAACGGCAGGTCCCGGAGGTTCTGTGACAGCTGCTGGTCGGCGAATGTCAGGATCTCCGACTCGGTGCGCACCACGCTGGGATCCGAGCCCAGGTCGCGGAGCGTGGCCATCCGGCGTTCGCCGATCACCTGCAGGGTGTCCTCGCTGACCACGCAGAGCATGCCGACCACGTCGCCGGTGTCGTCGTGCAGCGGACTGTAGCTGAAGGTGTGGTACGACTCCTCGGTGTAGTCGTACCGCTTCAGGAACAGCAGCAGCGCGGTGTCCCAAGTGGCCTTGCCGGTGCGCAGCACCTGCTGGATCCGTGGGCCGATGTCCGGCCAGATCTCCGCCCACACCTCGCGGGCCGGCCGCCCCAGCGCCCACGGGTACTTGCGGCCCAGCGTGTCGCGGCGGTACGCGTCATTGCAGAAGAACGTCAGGTCCGGCCCCCACGCCATCCACATCGGGAAGCGCGACGACAACAGGATGCTGACCGCGGTCTGCAGGCTCTGCGGCCAGGTCTCGGGCGGTCCGAGCGGGGTGGCCGCCCAGTCCACCCGCGCGTGGTCGCGGCCCACCGCACCCCCGGCGTCGAAAACCGAGGCGGTCGACGAGGTGTCAGTCACAGCACGAACCCGCTTCGCCGGGACGGCGCCCCACGGCCCCCCTCACGCCGGATCGCGATCGTCGGCACGCGCCGAGGACACCGACCCGTAGGTCGCGAGCACCTGGTCCAGCTTGGTGATCTCCAACGGCCGCAGCACCTCGGCGTTGGTGGCCACCACCCGTACCGCGACATCCTCGGCGACGCCGCGCTCGTGTGCGCCGACGACGGCGTTCAACCCGGCACTGCCGAAGTACGTGACCTTGTCGAGGTCGATGATCAGCAGTCGCTCCGGTGTGCCGGCGGCCAGGCTGATCCCGTCATCGAGCCCACGCAGCAGGACATCGACCGTGCCCGAGTCGACCTCGCCTTCGACGGACACCATCGCCACCCCATCCGTGATCTCGCACCGGACATCTAACAGACCCACGCGCCTCCGTATCTACCCCTCGCCGACTGATTTGACTCACCTGGTTACGCGTCAGTGCGGCACGACACGTTGGTGAGCCGTCAGCAGCAGATGGTCCAGCGCACGCCGCAGTGACCCCAGATCGGCTCCGACCGTGGGGAACTCACCGACCAACCGCGCGGCGAGCAGGCGCAGCTTGGTATTGGTCTGTTGGGAACGCCACTGCAGAAGTCGGAACGCCTGGTCCGCGTCGATCTGGTACACCAGCATCAGCGCGCCCTTGGCCTGCTCGATGGCCGCGCGCGCTGCGAACAGGTCCGGTAGGGACTCGTCCAGAGCGGACCGCCGGGCATGGTCGAGACTGGCGGTGAGGTCGATGTAGTAGCCCTCGGAACCGACGACCGCTCCGCGGTCGTCGTACATCCGGTCGGCCAGCACCAGGACCGAGTGTTCGCAGCCACCGGTGTCGATGAAGCGGTGCCTGCTGGAGAACGACCCGCTGGCGTGCAATGCGCGGTCAAGGAGTTCCTGGACGTGCTGACGGTCCTCGGGATGCTTGTGGGCCAGCAGCAACTCGGTGGTCGGGATGACGGTTCCCGGCTCGTAGCCGTGCATCCGGGCGACTTCGTCGGACCACTCCCAGCGCTCCCCGAGGAACCAGAACCGGAAGCCGCCGGCTTCCAGGTCGTCCGTCGCGCCGCCCGCCATCCGCTGCGACAACGGGCGCGCATGTTCCGCCATTGAGGCAGTATTTCATCTTGTCGACGCCGTCACCGGCGTTCGTCGCGCGGCGTCCGAACCCGATGGCCCGGCAGATCACGACTTTTCGTTGATCAGTTTCGTGGCCCGGCGTTACCATCGGCACGTGACGCGCATCGCGCGTACGCCGAGATCCGGCCGCTTCGCAGCACGGGAGGCCACCGCCCGCGCCGGCCGTGCACGCTCCGACCTCTCCTCCCCCTCATCCCCGCGCCCCGGCGCGACCGGGTGAACCGGTGTTCGGCTACTTCCAGGGAGCCACGATGACCGATCCCACCACCGATGCCGGACGCGCACTGAAGGCCAAGCACCGTGCCCTGTGGGCGTCCGGCGACTATCCGGCGGTGGCTGCCGACCTGATCCCCGAACTCGGGCCGCGCCTCGTCGCGGCGTGCGGCGTCCGGGCCGGTCAGCGGGTCCTCGACGTCGCGGCCGGGACCGGCAACGCCGCCATCCCCGCCGCCGCTCTCGGGGCCGCCGTCACCGCCGGCGACCTCACACCGGAACTGTTCGACGCCGGACGCGCGCTGGCCGCCCAGCGGGGCGTGGCCGTCGACTGGGTGGAAGCCGATGCCGAGGCGCTGCCGTTCGACGACGACGAGTTCGACGTGGTGATGTCATGTGTGGGCGCCATGTTCGCGCCGAATCACCAAGCCACCGCCGACGAACTCGTGCGGGTGGCGCGGCCGGGCGCGACCATCGGAATGATCAACTGGACGCCCCGGGGCTTCATCGGGATGTTGTTCGCCACCATGAAGCCCTATGCGGCACCACCACCGCCCGGCGCCGCACCACCACCGTTGTGGGGCAACCCCGAACATGTGCGAGAACTGTTCGGCGACAAGGTATCCGATCTGCAGATGCGTCCCGAGACGGTCACCATGGACCGCTGCCCCAGCCCCGAGGAGTTCCGGGAGTACTGGAAGTCCAACTACGGACCGACCATCGCGGTGTACCGCAACATCACCGAGACACCGGAGCAGGTCACCGCCCTGGACCGGGATTTCCTGGCGCTGCTGCGGGAATGGAACCGCAGCGACACCCCGGGCCGCACCGAGTATCCCGCGGAGTATCTGCTCATCACCGCCACCAAACGCGCAGCCGGCTACTCCGCGCGCGAGTTGAGCAGCGGCCGACCGGACACCCGCCGCGCGATGATGTAGAGCACTGCCCCCACGGCGAGCATCACGCCGCCAAACATCCACACCTTCGCGCTCTGCTGGGTCAGCAGCAGCACACAGGAGGCGACGGCCAGCACGGGTACCGCGGTCCACACCCGAAAGTGGTCGTGCTCCACGTGATCTCGGCGCAGGACCAGCACGGCGACGTTGGTGGACGCGAACACGAACAGCAGCAGCAGCACCACGGTCTCGGCCAGCGTCGAGAGATCACCGGTCAACGTCAGCGCCATCGCCACCGCGGTGGTGGCCACGATCGCGACCCACGGGGTCCGGCGGTTCGGCAACACCTTCGCCAGGGCGCCGGGGAGCAGACCCTGCTCGGCCATCCCGTAGGCCAGCCGGCTGGCCATGATCATGGTCAGCAGTGCGCCGTTGGCCACCGCGATCAGGGCGATGAAACTGAACAGCCAGTCGGGCACCCCCACACCGGAGGCTCCGACGACGTCCAGCAGCGGACCCGACGACTGGGACAACTCGCCCGGTGGGAGCGCGATCGAGCAAGCCAGGCCGACCAGGGCGTACACCACGCCCGCGGCGATCAACGACCCGAACAACGCACGCGGATATATCCGGCTGGGGTCGGTGATCTCCTCGACGACGTTGGCGGAGGTCTCGAACCCGACGAACGAGTAGTAGGCGATGATCGCCCCACCGAGGATCGCCAGCGCCGGCGTGGACCCCTCTGGGAACTCTCCTACCCGGGCGATGTCGCCGCCCCCACGGCCCACCATGACGCCGACCACGGCGATCACCATCAGCAGGCCGGTCAGTTCGATCATCGTCATCACGACGTTGGACTTGAGCGACTCGCTGATCCCGCGCGCGTTCAAGCAAGCCACCAACACCAGGAACACCAGCGCGGCGGGAATCACCGGCACGTCGAGGAACGTCGCGAGGTAGTCGCCGGAGAACGCCAGCGCCAACCCGGCGGCACTGGTCACCCCGGCGGCCAGCATGCTGAAGCCCACCAGGAACGACACCAGCGGCGTCTTGAATGCTCGCTCGGCGAACACCGCGGCGCCTCCGGCCCGCGGATACTTCGTCACCAGCTCGGCGTAGGACCCGGCGGTCAGCAGCGCCAGGAGCAGCGCCACCACCAGCGGCGCCCACAGCGCGCCGCCGACCTCCTCGGACAACACCCCCATCAGGGCGTACACGCCCGCGCCGAGGACGTCGCCGAGGATGAACAGGAACAGCAGCGGACCGGTGATCTTGCGGGCCAGCTTGGTGCGGTCCCGCTCGGCGCCCTGCTGGGTTTCTGTATCGGACGACATGGGGACTCCCGTCGGTGAGACGTTCGGCGCCGCGCGGCCGCGCGCCGTGTCGAGACATACCCCGCAGACCGCGTTCGAATACCCCCAGCCCCAGGCGAGACGCACCACACCCGGCCGGCCGCTACGACGTTTACCCGTTACGACCCCGCGATCGGGTGCGGCCGACAGAATCGACGGATGCGTTTCGGCACCTTCATGGCCCCCTTCCACCCCGTGGGACAGAACCCGACCCTGGCCCTCGAACGCGACCTCGACCTGATCGTCGCGCTGGACCGGCTCGGGTTCCACGAAGCCTGGGTCGGTGAGCACCATTCCGCCGGTTTCGAGATCATCGCCTCCCCGGAGGTGTTCATCGGCGTGGCGGCCGAACGCACCAAGCACATCAAGCTCGGCACCGGTGTCAGCTCACTGCCCTATCACCACCCGTTGCTGCTGGCCGACCGCATGGTCCTGCTGGACCACCTCACCAGGGGCCGGGTCATGCTGGGCTGCGGCCCCGGCCAGCTCACCTCCGACGCACACATGCTGGGCATCCCGCCCGACTCTCAGCGTCCGCGGATGGAGGAATGCCTCGACGCGATCATGCGTCTGCTGCGCGGCGAGACCGTCACCATGTCCACCGACGGATTCACCCTCGTCGACGCCCGCCTGCAACTGCGGCCCTACAGCGACCCCTGCTTCGACGTCGCTGTCGCCGCGTCGTTCTCGCCCACCGGCCCGCGCGGCGCCGGCCGGCACGGGATCGGCATGCTTTCGATGGCGGCGACCGCCCGACAGGGGATGGACCTGCTCGCCGCGCACTGGAACACCTGGCAGGACGTCGCGACCGAGCACGGCCACGTCGCCGACCGGTCCAAGTGGCGCCTGGTCGGCCCGATGCATCTGGCCGAGACCCGCGAACAGGCCGAGCGCGACGTCGCCTACGGCATCGCGGAATTCTCCCGGTACTTCACCCACGTGCTGCCGGCCGGGCCGGTGCAGGGCGATACCCCTGCCGAGATCATCGAGAACAACCGGGCGTCGGGGTTCGCCGTCATCGGCACCCCCGACGACGCGATCGCCAAGATCGAGGAACTCGTCGAAGCCAGCGACGGCGGCTTCGGGGCTTTCCTGCTGTTCGACCACGACTGGGCCGCACCGGCGGCCAAACTGCACAGCTACGAGCTGTTCGCCCAGTACGTCATCCCCCACTTCACCGGCCAACTTGCTGCGCCGGTGGCGTCGCGGGACTGGGTCACCGCCGGCGGTCGGACGTTCATCGACCAGGCGGCGCACGCCATCGGCAAGGCCATCGAGGACCACGCGGCCGAACAGTCGGCCCGGCACGCGCAGTGACGGCGGTCAGGCGCCGTCGGCTGGATCCTCGGGCCGCTGCACCAGCAGCGCCATGCCGTGGAACGGTCCCATCTCCACGCTGAAGCTGTGCAGGTCGTCGACCTTGGCCAGGTCGTGGCCGGTGAACATGTCCGACACGTGCGAGCCCGGCGGCAGGAACTCCGACCGGACACTGCCGGCGATCGGCTCGTCGGCGAAGTTCAGCACCGTCAGCGCGAACCGGCCGGGGCCATCGAGTTCGTGGACCATCACCAGCATTCCGCGGTGCGACACCTCCGGGATGTCGATCTGTCGGCTGGTGGCGATCCCGTAGTGAGACCGCACTTTCAGGATGGCCTGCAGCTGCCGCAAGAAGCTCTTGTCGTCGGCGAGCTGCTCGGGAATCGACCCGTAGAGGCTGCGGCCCGCCGGCATCCCCGCGGCCGACGACCTGGCACCGGGGTTGGTTCCCATCAGGTCGTGCGCGGCGCGGTTGATCCACCGGGTGTCACCGCCGGCGACCAGCTCGGATACCTTGTCGACGGGCAGGGTGAGCATGCCGCAGAGGTCCCAGCCCGACAACGCGAAGACGCCGGGTTGCAGCGCGTTGAACATGGCCAGCAGCAGGTGCGCGTGCCGGATGGGGTCGATGTCGGTGATGTCGTCGAGATCGCGGATGCCCAGCGCCGCACACACCACTGTGGCTGTGGTGCAAGCGATCCCGTTGGTGGTGAACACCTGGTTGTAGGGCGCGGCGGGTCCGGTCAGGTTCTCGATGAGGTCGCTGCGCACGCTGTGGGCGATCTGCTCACCGGTCATCTCGGTGTCCTTGTAGACGTAGACGTCGTCGCGGTGGCCGTTCTCCCAGTGCAGCAGCTCGTAGGTCAGCTCGTCGTGGTTCTGCAGCGCGTGCACCAGCGAGGCCGGATCGACGCCGAGCTCCAAGGTGGTGCGCAGTGTCAACCGCAGGAACTCCGTGCCGCCGGTGGCCAGCGCGTGGTGATACGCGGGCCGGTTGACGAAGTCATAGGACAGATCGGCGCCCGAATGACCCATCTGATGGATGTCGTCGATGGTGAGGTTGAGTTCCTGGAACGTGAAGCCGCCGACCTTGCGCACCATGCTGGCGATCAGATGATTCGCCGCCTGCGACAACGGGTGGCCCTCCGACCACGCCGAGTCACCCTCGGTCGCGGCCTTCTCCACGCCCAGGAAACCGTTGGCGTCCAACCGCAGTGCCCCGGTGCCCAGATCGGCCAGGGAGTGCAGCGCGTCGCCGATCACCAGGCGCATCCCCGCGAAGGACGGGTCCAGCCAGTTGATCGACGGCTGACCGTCCTTGAAGTAGTGCAGGTAGACCCAGCGCCGTTCGACGCCGTCGACGCCGGTGACGGGCCGGGTGACGCTCCAGTTGGTCTCCTTGATGCCCTCCGCGTAGAAGATCACGCGCTGCAGCCGCCCGATGATGTAGCCGGCCTTGTCCAGCCACTCGACGGTGTCGTGGTCGAGGTTGAGCGAGTCCATCCCGTCGGGGACGTCGGGCAGCCGGTTCCAGTCCCGCGGGTCGACCTCGACCATGTGGTAGATGCCCGGGTAATCGGCGTAGTTCATCTCGGCGAGCCGGAAGTCCGCGCCCTTGCCGGTGTGGCCGGGCACGATGTCGTCGATGATGGTTCCGCCGTACCACGTTGCGGCAGCGCACATTTGACGGAACTCTTCTTCGGTGCCGAACGCGGGGTCGATCTGGGTGGCGATCCGGTCGAAGTGCCCGTCGACGCTGGGTGTGTACTGCCACCCCGAGATCCCGCCGGCCTGCTTCACCGGACCGGTGTGGATGGCCTCGATACCGATCTCGGCGAAGGCTTTCCACATGTCGTCGTTGGCCATCGCCTTGAGGAAAGACTCGTCGGCCCGGGTGATCAGCGACAGCGGGTAGGCAGTGAACCACACCGAGGCGGTTTCCACCGCCGCCCGCGGATTGGGCTTGGCGTACGGGTTCTGCCACATCGAGCCCTGACCGGCAAACTGCCGGCTGATCTCGTTGGCGTCGGCCAGCATCGACTGCGCGCGCAGCCACTCGACGTAGGCCGGGTTGGTGCCGTTGGGCCGGCCGTCCTGGGCGATGGATCGCCGGACGAAGGGCGTCTTGACCCGCGGCCGGAAGCGCAGGGTCCGTGGCCGGGCTGGGTGCAGATGTTCGGCGTAGTTCGGTTCGACCGACTCGGGCGCGTCATCGCTCGCGGCCAACTCCGACATACCGTCCTCCTTGCATTCGCTACCAAGTGTTCCTGCGGAGCGGCCACACCGCGACACGGGAGCGTATTGCCAGCACGGCGCGCCTGGAAACCGCCGGCCGGTGGCACGCTTCAGTCGAACAGGCGGTCCAGGGCGTCCTGTTCGAGTCCGATCCACCGCTTGACCTGGCCGCGCACCTCGTCGACCTCGTCGGGGTCGAGGTGATGAGCGCCGTCGGGAGTGATCCGGCAGATGTCCATCGGACCGCCGACGCTCGGCGACGAGGCGTCCAGCGCGTCGAGCACCCGCAGGGCGGCCACCACGCCATAGTCGACGTCGCGTTCGTTCATCTGGAAGTGGGTGAGCAGCGCGTGAGCCTGCTGCGCCAGCGGCGCGCCACTGCCGACCGATTGGAAGCCGGTCTCCTCGTGATGACCTATCAGCCCATTCGGGTCGAGGTCGATGATGAACGGTTCGTCGCCGGCATAACCCGCGGCCAGCACGTAGGTGGCCGGGGTGCCGGCGGCCTCCTGACCGGGAACCTGCGGGATGAAGGTCCCGTAGTGATGTTTGAGCACCGGCAGCACCCTCTCCTGGAGGGCGTGTCCGATGTTCTTGGCTTCGATGATCGCGTCGGCTTCGTCGTTGAAGATCTGCTCGACGTCGTAGAGGACGGCGCGGGAGCCGCTGCCGCCCCAGGCGGCGTTCGGCCCGAGCGAGTGCAGCTTCTGCGCCGGATAGGTCAACCCGCGACCCGGATCGGTGATCTGCGAATCCGATGCCAGCACAATGCCGTTCGCGCACCGGATCGCCAGTACCACTGTCACGTGAAGACCTCCTGCGTCATCGCCGTCCCTTGAAGGTAACGGGCGGGCTGCTACAACGGCTGTCGCCGACCGCGCTCCCCGCGCACCCGGACCGGCTTGACGCCACGACACGTCATACCCAGATCGGGCCGGCGACAAGCTACGTTGGCCGGATGCCAGAAGGACCGAGTCCGTACATCAGCACCGTCGCGCGTCCGCACCCGGCGCGCCGGGATGCCGCGTCCTACCCGGTCCGGCACTCCATCGAGGCCCGGTTCGGGGACATGGACGCCAACGGTCATCTCAACAACGTCGCTCTCGAGTCGCTGCACGAGAACACCCGCGCCACCCTCAACCGTCAGGTCTTCCCGGAGGTGTACAACCGCGCGACCCGCACCCTGCGCATCGTCACGTCGACGATCGTCGTGCACTACCTGCAGGAGGCGCCCTGGCCGTCGGTGATCGACACCGCCATCGGGATCGGGCACGTCGGGCGCACCTCGTTCGTGGCCTCTACCGGCCTGTTCCACGGCGGCGAGTGCGTCAGCCTGTGTGACACCGTGCTCGTGCTGCTCGACGACGACGGGCCGACCCCGATCCCCGACGACGCCCGCGATCGTCTGGCCGCGCTGCGACTGCAGGTGCCCGAAACCGGCCTCGGGGCGACCGGGTCGGCGAGACTGGGATCATGACCGATTTCGGCGCGACGCGGGTGGCGGTGTACCTCGACTTCGACAACATCGTGATCTCGCGGTACGACCAGGTCAACGGGCGCAACTCCTTCCAACGCGACAAGGCCAAGGGTTTCGACGAGGACCCGGACCGGCTCTCACGCGCCACCGTCGACGTGGGCGCGATCATCGACTTCGCGTCCTCGTTCGGGACCCTGGTGCTGACCCGCGCGTACGCGGACTGGTCGGTCGAGATCAACGCCCGCTACCGCGAGCAGCTGGTGGGACGCGCCGTCGACCTGGTCCAGCTGTTCCCGGCCGCGGCGTACGGCAAGAACGGCGCCGACATCCGGCTCGCGGTCGACGCGGTCGAAGACATGTTCCGGCTGCCCGACCTGACCCACGTGGTGATCGTGGGCGGGGACTCCGACTACATCGCGCTGGCACAGCGGTGCAAGCGGCTCGGCCGCTACGTCGTCGGCATCGGCGTGGCCGGCTCGTCGAGCCGCATGCTGGCCGCGGCGTGCGACGAGTTCGTCACCTACGACGCGCTGCCCGGGATCCCGGTGCCCGAACCCGCGCCCGCCCCCGCCAAGGAGCCCGCGACCAAGCGTCGCGGCAAGAGCGCCAAGGCCGTCGAACCGGCCGAGGAACCGGCCGAGCCCGACGACGAGCCGGATCCCCAGGAAGCCGCCACCGGCCTGCTGACCCGCGCGCTGCGGATCGGCCTGGAGAAGGACGACGCCGACTGGCTGCACAACTCCGTGGTCAAGGCCCAGATGAAGCGCATGGACCCGTCGTTCAGTGAGAAGTCGCTGGGATTCAAATCGTTCAGCGAGTTCCTGCGCTCCCGCGCCGACGTGGTCGAACTCGACGAGAGCTCGACGACGCGGCTGGTGCGGCTGAAGGACAACGCCTGAGGAACGAAAACAGGCCAGAGACTGTGTCTCTGGCCTGTTTCCATCCGGTGGAGCTGCCGGGGATTGAACCCGGCACAGTTCAGTTCGTGGATCCATTCCGGGCCCCTCAAAACGGTCAATGACTAACAGCGTTGCAGGCAGGAAACCGACGGATCAGGTGGCGGTACCGGCGTGGGGAGAATCGCGGCTCGGTTCCACGCCCGCCGCGCCAAGGAGATGCTGGTCTGGGGCTGATGGCTACTCGAACCTGCGCAGATCCGAACCTCACCGGTCGGAGTGCTGGGTTCGGCACGCTGGCAGTCACAGACATTCGCCGGCGTGGACCATGAAGCACTGAGAGCATCTCGGCTGTATTGCCTCGGCTCGGGGGGCATCGTTTCGACCGAGTCGGACGTCGCCCAGAGGTGTGAGCTTGACGTTCGGGTCCATCGCGCGAAGTTGAGTCAATCGTGTGGTGATGTGCTGGCGCAGTTCCGGCGAGCGTTCATAGTTGAGCAATTCGCGGTACAGTCCGGCCTGCATCTCAGCCTCCGATGGCTTCGCGAGTTGGCCTTTCAGCGTCAGGCTGACGATCCTTCGGACTTCTGCGACCCTGTCGAGATTTATCGGCTCACCGGCAGCCGCTGCCGCTTCGACCATTTCCGCGTCAGCCAGGTTTTGCTTCATTCCGCGAAGTACCTTGGCGTAGCGGGTACGTTCATGACCCAGCAGGATCCGCTCAATTTCTTCTCGGAATGGATACGGATCAGGCATCTGGGGCTCCTCTTATTTGCGTCAGCACTCGCTGGAGCCTGTCACGAAACATCGTTCAGCGATTTCCTATATGGCGCATCCGCGCCTTTCGTCTCGAACCTGAGGAATTGAAACGCTGCCCGCGGCTACCCCGAGCAGGACCTGTGCCTCGCCAGTGAGATCGTCCTCGATACGGAAGGCGTATACGGCGTGAATGGCTGGACCATCGGTCGGCGCACTCAAGAGACTCGGCAATCTGCACCGGCTGACATGCCCTCACCAGCGTCGACATGGTTGCTCGGCTATCAAGGAGGCGCTTCACGCCAGAATGTTGATGCCATGTCTATGGCAAAAGAAACAGGCCAGAGACTGTGTCTCTGGCCTGTTTCCATCCGGTGGAGCTGCCGGGAATTGAACCCGGGTCCTACGGCATTCCCTCAAGGCTTCTCCGTGCGCAGTCCGCTATGTCTCTACTCGGATCTCCTGATCACGCGAACAAGTCAGGATGACGATCCCAGTCGCTGTTTGATGTCCCCACAAGTCCCGCGACCGAACTCGTGGGTGGGTCCCTCTAGATGACGCCAGGGTCCGGGTCGAGGGCTCTCCCGGTCTGACGGATTAGCTTCGCTTAGGCAGCGAGAGCGTAATCGCGCTGATTGGAATCGGCGCTTAATTGGTTGCAACGACGCTTACGGTGGTCAATTGCCTGCACCGGCACGCTTCCCTTGATTCGATGCTCGAAGTCGAAACCGTTCAGCCCCCTTGGGTGTTCTCACAAAATCCCCGACGGCTGCCGGGGTCCTTCGATGATACCGGGTCACTCAACAGCCCCCAACGGGATTTCATTCCGGCGCGCTCAACACGCCCCGTCGCCCACCGAGCTGCTGTCGAGCTGGTGTTCGCCTTGGTCCACGATCGCGGCAGGGTTCTGCCACTCCCGCTGCAGGTCGGCGAGCGCGCCGGCGCGACCGAACAGATGGCCCTGGGCCAGTCGGCAGCCCGCGGCCAGGATGGTCCCGGCCTGCACCGTCGTCTCGATGCCCTCGGCGATGACGTCGAGTTCGAGCGCGGCGCACAGCCCGATCACCGAGCGGTACAGCGTCAGGTCCCGTTCGGGTTCGGCTCCGACGGCGAGGCTGCGGTCGAGCTTGACGACATGCACCGGCAGCGCGTGCAGGTAGGTCAAGGAGTTGAAGCCGGCACCGAAGTCATCGAGGGCCACCTTGACCCCGACGGCGCGGAACCGCTCGATCTGGGCGGCGGCGTCGGCGAGATCGAGGATCGGCAGCGTCTCGGTGATCTCGAGCACCAGCCGCCGCGACGGCAGCGCGTGCCGCTCACAGACCCGGCGCACGTGGTGTTCGAAGCCCGGGTTGCCCAGCCGCGCCGCCCCGACGTTGACGTGGATGTCGACCTGCAGCCCGCTGGCCATCACCTCGCGGCAGGCGAGGTCGAGCACCATCTCGTCCAGGCGCGCGCCCAGACCGGCGGCCTCGGCCGCCGCCACGAACGTCTCCGGCGGGATCTCCATACCGTTGGGCGCGGTCCAGCGCGCGAGCGCCTCCACCGCGACCAGCGAGCCGTCGGTCAGGCTGACCACCGGCTGATAGACCAGCCGGAATCCGTCGGGCACGCCTCCGGCCGCCTCGCGGATCACGGTCGGGAAATCCGCCTGCAAACGGGACGTGGCCTGGTAGACGACGGTCGCGTTCTTGCCCAGCCGCTTGCCCGCGTACATCGAGATGTCGGCCTGCCGGAGCAGGTCGTCCGAGGTCTGCGACGGTCCGCCGGTGTCGGAGTGAACCAGCCCCATGCTCGCCTTGACCTGCACTGACGTCCCGTGCACGGCGAACGGCTCGCGCAGCGCCACGCGCAGGCGGTCGGCCACCACCTCGGTGTCGTCGTTGTGCTCGGCGATCAGGATCGCGTACTCGTCGCCGCCGATCCGGGCCAGCGTGTCCCGGTCGCCGACGTATCGCTTGAGCCGTTCCCCCACCGCACACAACAACTCGTCGCCTGCGGCATGACCGAACCGGTCGTTGACCTCTTTGAAGTCGTCGAGGTCGATGAAGATCAACATGAACGGACCATCCCGCATCGCCTGATCCAGACGTTCGGCGAACAACAGCCGATTCGGCAAACCCGTCAGCGCGTCATGATGCACCTGGTAGGCGAGCCCCCGCTGAGCCCAGTACAAGCGCTGGGTCAGCAGGTTCTGGGCTCGGGTAGCCAGAACGCTGCGCAGCGAGATCATCACCACCATCGCGATGATCAACCACGACACCGCGGGATCAACGGGGCCGCCGCCCCACACGTGATACGCCACCAGCAGCGTGACCCCGACGAATCCGGTGTAGGGCAGGATCAGGTGCGCCCAGTCCAGCCGCCGGTAGTCGGCGTCGTCGACGCGCTGCGGATACTCCAACAGACCCAGGGCGATGAAAACCGGACCGAAGATCAGTCCGAGTCCCGCCCACAGTTCCCCGGTGCCGATCGTCACCGTGCCGAAGTACGCCATCAACCGGTCGGAAGCCGCCATCGTCAGCAACCCCGTGGCCATCCACAGGAAGTTGGTGCGGTATCGGCGGCCGGGCTCATAGATCATTGCGAACGCCACGACACAGGCCACCACCAGCAACTCGGCGACCGCCCAGATCACGCTCACCGCCGGCGAGTCGACCCGCGGCAGAGCCACGACCGAGGTGGCACCGAAATCGCCGAGGATGGACAGGACCAGGAAGGACACCCCGGCCACCACCCCGTCGAGCGCGTTGGTGAGCATGCTCTGCCGGCTCGCTGCGTCCTGCGACGGGGTGGCCCCGCCGCTGGAGCGCAACAGCAGGGTCAGTGACACCAGCGCGAGCACCGGCAACAGCAGGTAGAGGACGAGGACCGCCGGCGCAGCCGCGCGCCACCCGCCCGCCATCCACAACAGTTGGCCGAAAACCCAGGTCAGCAGGGCGGCGACGCAGAACAAGCGCCACCAGCGCGACAGGCCGGTCACCCGGCGGGCAACAACCAGCCCGCATACCGCCGCACCGCCCGCGGTGGAAACCTGAAGGATCGCCTCCCCTCGCCGGGCGGCCTCCAGCCCCCAAGGAGCCAGCGCGTTCAACAGGGCCAACGCGCCCAAGCCGGCGAAGATCGCGAGTCGTCCACGACTGATCTGAGGTGCCACTCGCCTCCTTCCCCCCGACAGCCGGCCGCGTCCCTTATCCGGTCTGGGGTCGACCGTAGCTAACCGGAGGCGATCAGTCCGACAGATACGAGAGCCAAAATCATGCCGATCGCCTGCCACCGACTGACCCGCTCGCGCAGCACCACGATCGCCAGCAGCACGGTCGCGGCCGGATACAGCGCGATGAGGACACCGGCCAGTGACAGCATCGACGACTGCAGGGCCAGCAAGGTGGCCACCGCGGCCCCGGTGTCCAGGACGCCGGCCAGCAGACCCAGCCGTAGCGGCACGCCGCGCTCGAGCACGAGGTTCGCGGTCACGAGGGCTACCGCGACCACGACCGCGGTCGCGGCCAGCCGACCCAGCACCAGCGGCCAGAGCTTCGCCTCGACCGGGACCTGGCCGAGCAGGACGACGTTCATCCCGAACGCGACTCCCGAACCGACCGTCAGCCACGCCACCCTGACGGTGAACCGGTGCGGCCGCACGTCGCCGTCGGTGACCTCGCGGCTCACCAACGCGACCGCGCCCATCGCGAGCAGCACCCCGGCGCCCGCCACCAACCCCGGCCGCTCCCCCAGCGCCACGCCCACCGTCAGCGGCATCGCGGCGACCAGCACCGCCGTCAGCGGCGACACCACCGAGATCGGCCCGGCGCCCAGCGCGGCGTAGAACCACCAGACGCCCAACGCCTGGCTCACCCCGGCCACCAGGCCCCACCCCACCGCGGGTCCGCTCAGCTCACCGCCGACGACCGACGCGAGGATCGTCAGCAGCACCAAGGCCACCGGGTAGGAGATCAGCACCACCCGCAGAGCCGCGACCCGGCGCGAGGCGATGCCGCCGACGAAGTCGCTGATGCCGTAGCCGAGCGCCGCGGCCAGGGCCGCGAACAGGCCGATCAGTTGGTCTTGCCTTTGACCCGGCGGCCCAACTCCCGGGTCACCTCCCGCTGCGCGTCCCGGCGGGCCAGGTCCTGGCGCTTGTCGTGGGCCTGCTTACCGCGCGCCAGCGCGAGCTCCACCTTGACCTTGCCGCCGGTGAAGTACAGCGACAGGGGCACCAGCGTCAGGTTTCCGTCGCGGATCTTGCCGACCAGCGTGTCGATCTGCCGGCGGTGCATCAGGAGTTTGCGGTTGCGGCGCGGCGCGTGGTTGGTCCAGGTGCCGTGCTGATATTCGGGGATGTGCAGATTCCGCAGCCAGATCTCGCCGTCGTCGACGGTGGCGAAGGCGTCCGCCAGCGACGCCTGCCCCTCCCGCAGACTCTTGACCTCGGTGCCCATCAGCGCGATCCCGGCCTCGTAGGTGTCCAGGATCGCGTAGTTGTGCCGCGCTTTGCGGTTGGTCGCGACAACTTGGTTGTTGCTGTCCTTGGGCGCCTTCGGTTTCTTGGCCACGAGCTATCGCCGTACGTAGAGGCGCAGCGTGACGTAGCTGGTGACGCCCGCCATCGCGACGCCTACCAGCAGCAGGATCGGTGAGATGTAGAGGATGTCGGCGTAGTCGATCCGCGCGATCAGGTTCGCTTGATAGAACTGGTCGAGCGCTTTCTCCAGGAACAACGCGCGCACCGCGATCAGACCCCCGATCGCTATCACCACACCGATGAGCGCGGCGAGCATCGCCTCCAGCAGGAATGGCAGCTGGGTGTACCAGCGGCTCGCGCCGACCAGTCGCATGATGCCGATCTCGGTACGCCGCGTGTACGCGGCGACTTGGACCATGTTCGCGATCAACAGCACCGCGCCGATCGCCTGCACCAGGGCGACCGCGAACGCCGCGTTGGACAACCCGTCGAGCACCGCGAACAGCCGGTCGATCAGGTCCTTCTGGTTTAGGACGTTGAGCACCCCGGGCTGGCCGACCATCGCTTCGTCGAACTCCTGGTGCCGTTCCGGGTCCTCGAGCTTGACGACGAACGACGCCGGGAACGCATCGCGGCCCGCCACGTCCTTGTACTGCGGGAACTTGCGGATCGCGTCGTCGTAAGCCTCGTCGCGGTTGAGGAACCGCACCGAGCGGACGTCGTCGCGCTCCTCGATCGTCTGGCGCAGCGCCTTGCAGGGGTCGGCGTCGCAGGTCGGGTCGTTGGCCGAGACCTCGTTGGTCAGGAAGACCTGACTCTCCACGCGGTCCAGGTAGATCGCGCGGGACTGGTCTGCCAACCGCAGCACGAGCAGCCCGCCGCCGAACAGGCCGATCGAGATCGCGGTCGTCAGGATCATCGCGACCGTCATGGTGACGTTGCGGCGAAGTCCGGTCAGGACCTCGTTGACGAGAAAGCCGAAGCGCACTTAGCGATCCATTCCGTAGACGCCGCGCTGTTCGTCGCGAATCAGCCGGCCGAGTTCGAGTTCGACGACCCGCTGACGCATGGAGTCGACGATGTGGTGGTCATGGGTGGCCATCAGCACCGTGGTTCCGGTGCGGTTGATCCGCTCGAGAAGATCCATGATGTCCTTGCTGGTCTCCGGGTCGAGGTTGCCGGTCGGCTCGTCGGCCAGCAGCACCAGCGGCCGGTTGACGAACGCCCGCGCGATGGCCACACGCTGCTGCTCACCGCCGGACAGCTCGGCCGGCAAGCGGCTGGCCTTGCCCGACAGGCCGACCATCTCGAGCACCTCCGGCACCACCCGGTTGATGGTGTCGGCGCGCTTGCCGATGACCTCGAGCGCGAACGCGACATTCTCGAACACCGTCTTCTGCTGAAGCAACCGGAAATCCTGGAACACGCAGCCCATCACCTGCCGCAGAGCCGGGATGTGCCGGCCGGACAGCTTGTTGACATGGAACTTCGAGACGCGGATGTCGCCCGAGGACGGGTGCTCCTCGCCCAGCAGCAGACGCATGAATGTGGACTTGCCGGAGCCGGACGGGCCGATCAGGAAGACGAACTCACCCTTGTCGATCTTCAACGAGATGTTGTCGAGCGCCGGACGTCCCGACGACTTGTACTGCTTGGAGACATTCTCGAGGCTGATCATCACGGCACGCCAGTGTAGCGGGGATGGCTGAAGCGGCCCGGGAGCTACTGCGGTGCCACCGCGGGCGGCGGAAAGACGCCCGGGATGGGTGGTGGCGTGGTCTCGACGGTCGGCGGCATGGAGGGCGCCGGGACGAACGTCTGCGGACCCAGCGGGCCCCGCCCGTCGGGGTCGATGACGGTCGTCGTCGCGTCCGGCGGAATCTCCGGGGTCGTCGGCGTCCCCGGCTCCGGTGACGGCGTCGGTGTCGTGGTCGTCGTCGGTGTGGGGCTGGGTGTGGTGGTCGTCGTCGTCGTGGTGGTCGGCGCGGTCGTCGGGGTGCGGGTCTGCACGTTGGTGCGCGGCACCCAGGTGTAGTCCGGGTCGGGCACGAAGCCCGGCGGGATCACCTGCTGTTCGGGCGCGGTGGGCCGCGGCGGCGGCTGGTAGTTCTGCTGCACCACGACCAGCCCGATGAACACCACCAGCAGGGCCACCGTCGAGGTGCGGACCCGCCCACGCAGCAGGTGCGAGGGCACACGGAATCGCGGAGTGGCCATCGGCTAACGCTCTCCGGAACTCTGTCGGGCGTCCGGCGCAGTTTTCGCCCCGGCCGACGGCGGCAGCGTGTCGACCACCGGCGAGGCGCCCGTCGCGCTGACCACCCCCTCGCGGCTCAGCGCGCTGACCACCAGCGCACGGAGGCGCCGGCCCGCCTCGTACTGCTTACCGGGCAGGGTGCGCGCCACCAGTCGAAGATTGACGTTGTCCAGGCCGATGCTCTCCACACCCATCAGCGACGGCCGGTCCAAGAGCAGGTCTTTGAGGAAGCGGTCTTCCAGCGACATCTCGCCGACCTCCTGCAGCACCTCGTTGACCTGGTTGAGATCGGCACTGACCGGGACAGGGATGTCGACGACGGCGCGGGCCCAGTCCTTCGACATGTTCAGCGAGCGGACGATGTTGCCGTTCGGGACGGTGAAAACCTCGCCGTCGGCGGTGCGCAGCTTGGTCACCCGCAGGGTGACCTCCTCGACGGTGCCGACCGCCTCCTCGGGCGCGCCGACCATGCTCAGCTGCACCAGGTCACCGAAGCCGTACTGCCGTTCGGTGATGATGAAGAACCCGGCCAGCAGGTCCTGCACCAGCTTCTGGGCGCCGAAACCGAGCGCGGCACCCAGCACGGCCGCGGGCGCCACCAATGATCCGACGGGGATGTTCAGGACGTTGGTGACCTGGACGGCGACCACCACGAACAGCATGACGATCGCGACCCATTCGATCACCGACGCCACCGCCTGGCGGTGCTTGGACGCCTCGGAGCGCACCAGTTTGTCGCCGGTCTGGAAGCCCTCCTCCAAGCGGCGGGTCACCTTGCGCGAGCCCCAGCTGATGCAGCGCGCGGTGAGCAGGGCTCCGACGACCAGCAGCGAGATCTCCACGCCCTTGGTCAGGATCCACTCGCCGATGTCGCCGTGCCAGAAGTTGTGCCACACCACTCCCGGCGACAGCGCCGTGGGGCTACTCGTCATCGCGCCTGTTTCGCCAGCGGATACCGGCCTCGAGGAATCCGTCGATGTCACCGTCGAGCACCGCCGCGGGGTTGCCGACCTCGTATTCGGTGCGCAGGTCCTTGACCATCTGATACGGGTGCAGCACATAGGAGCGCATCTGGTTGCCCCACGAGCTGCCGCCGTCGCTCTTGAGCGCGTCCATCTCGGCTCGCTCTTCCAGGCGCTTGCGCTCGAGCAGCTTGGCCTGCAGCACGCGCATGGCCGACACCTTGTTCTGCAGCTGCGACTTCTCGTTCTGGCAGGTGACCACGATGCCGGTGGGGATGTGGGTGAGCCGGACCGCCGAGTCGGTGGTGTTGACCGACTGGCCGCCGGGACCGCTGGACCGGTAGACGTCGACCCGGATGTCGTTCTCCGGGATGTCGATGTGGTCGGTGGTCTCGGTGACCGGCAGCACCTCGACCTCGGCGAACGACGTCTGGCGGCGTCCCTGGTTGTCGAACGGGCTGATCCGCACCAGCCGGTGGGTGCCTTGCTCGACCGACAGCGTGCCGTAGGCGAACGGCGCGAGCACCGCGAACGTCGCGCTCTTGATGCCCGCCTCTTCGGCGTAGGAGGTGTCGTAGACCTCGACGGGATAACCGTGCTGCTCGGCCCAGCGGATGTACATCCGCATGAGCATCTCCGCCCAGTCGGCGGCATCCACGCCGCCGGCGCCGGAGCGGATGTTGACGAGAGCCTCACGTTCGTCGTACTCGCCGGACAACAGCGTGCGCACTTCCATGGCCTCGATGTCGGCGCGCAGCTGTTTGAGTTCGGAGTCGGCCTCGTCGAGGGCTTCGGCGCCGCCGGCGCCCCCCTCCTCGGCCGCGAGCTCGTACATCACGGGAAGGTCGTCGAGGCGGCGACGCAGGTCCTCGACGCGCCGCAGTTCGCCCTGCGCATGCGACAGTTCGCTGGTGACCTTCTGGGCGCGGCTCTGGTCGTCCCAGAGGTTCGGGTCGGAGGCATCCAGCTCGAGCTGGCGAATGCGACCGCGAAGCCCCTCGATATCAAGCACACGCTCCACGGTGGTGAGCGTGGAATCGAGGGCGGCGATATCGGATTGACGGTCGGGATCCACGGAACATCAGGGTACCCACCTTCCCGGCAGGCCAGCACCCAGCGTCGTCGCCGTCGTCGATGCCCGGCCGCAGGCTTTTCCCGCCCGACGGGCCGATTACCACCGAGGAGCAGCGTCGGCGTTCTAGCATCGGGGTGCCATCCCGCCCGGCCGCGACGCGACAGCCCCTTGCGCGCCCCGGGCAGCGACAGAAGGTAGCGCCCCATGCCCCCTTTGCGCCCGTATCACGTGGCGATCGTCGGCTCAGGACCTTCCGGGTACTTTGCCGCGGCGTCGCTGTTGAAAGCCGCCGGCGCGGACAAGCAGCGAGACGTCCGGGTCGACATGCTCGAGATGCTGCCGACCCCGTGGGGTCTGGTCCGCTCCGGCGTCGCCCCGGACCACCCGAAGATCAAGTCGATCAGCGCCCAGTTCGAGACCACGTCGAACGATCCGCGGTTCCGGTTCTTCGGCAACCTCGAGATCGGCAACCACGTCCACCCGGCTGAGCTGGCCGAGCGCTACGACGCCGTCGTCTATGCGATCGGCGCCCAGTCCGACCGGGAGCTCGGGATACCGGGCGAGGATCTACCGGGCAGCGTCGCAGCCGTGGACTTCGTCGGTTGGTACAACGCCCACCCATACTTCGAGGAGATGGCGCCCGACATCTCGGGCGGCCGCGCGGTGGTCGTCGGCAACGGCAACGTGGCCATCGACGTGGCACGCATCCTGGTCAGCGACCCGGAAGCGCTGGCAGCCACCGACATCGCCGACCACGCCCTGGACTCGCTGCACGCGCGCGGCGTGGAGGAGGTCCTGATCATCGGGCGCCGCGGTCCGCTGCAGGCGCCGTTCACGACGCTGGAGTTGCGGGAGCTCGGCGCGCTGGAAGCCCTCGGCGACGTCGACATCATCGTCGACCCCGCCGACTTCGCCGGCATCACCGACGAGGACCTCGACGCGGCGGGCAAGACGGTCCGCAACAACATCAAGGTGTTGCGCGGCTACGCCGAGATCACCCCGGACCACACCAAACGGCGCATCGTGTTCCGGTTCTGCACGTCGCCGATCGAGATCCGCGGTGACAACAAGGTCGAGACGATCGTGCTGGGCCGCAACGAGCTGATCACCGGCGCCGACGGCCGGGTCGTCGCCAAGGACACCGGGGAGCGCGAGGAGGTGCCCGTCCAGCTCGTGGTGCGCGCGGTCGGCTACCGCGGGCTCCCGACGCCGGGCCTGCCGTTCGACGAGCGGTCCGGCACCATCCCGCACACCGACGGCAAGGTCGAGGGTTCCCGCAACGAGTACGTCGTCGGGTGGATCAAACGCGGACCCACCGGGGTGATCGGCAGCAACAAGAAGGACTCCCAGGACACGGTCGACACGCTGTTGCACGACCTCGAGACCACCGAGGTAGCCGACTTCGGCGCCGACCACGGTGAGGAGCTGCACCGCTGGCTACTGGAGCGGCAACCCCAACTCGTCACCAACGACCAGTGGAAACTGATCGACGAGTACGAGCGCAACGCCGGGCAGGGGGCGGGCCGTCCCCGAGTCAAGCTGAGTCGGGTCGCCGACATGCTGCGCGTCGTCGGTCACGACTAGCGGTCTGGGTCGGCCACGACTAGGGGTCAGAGCGTCGGTTCGGAGGTCTGCTGCGGCTCTTGGGGCTCCGGCGGGGCGAACGCCCACTTCTCCGGGTTGCTGGGCGAGTACCGCACCGGGAAGAGCTGACCCATGGTGGGCCAGTCGGACACATCGACCGCCATGCGGGTGTAGACCGTGTACTCGTTGACCGTCGGGCCGTTGATCACGCCGGTGATCGTCACCAACTGCTCGCCGTCGACGCCGTCGGGGCGCGGACTCACGCCCGTGACCAGCAGCGTTCCCGGCACCCAGTCGCTGCCCACACCGCGCCGGCGCATGATCCAGGGCGCAGCCAACACGGCGATGGCACCGACCAACAGCAGTATGACCGCGAGTTCAACCATCTGGCCATGGTAGGACGAGGGCTATGAGCACTCCTCCGCTTGACGACGATCTCCGGTTGGCGCTCGCCTTGGCCGACGACGCCGACGCGTTGACGATGCAGCGTTTCGGCGCGATCGATCTGCGGGTGGAGACCAAGCCGGACATGACTCCGGCCACCGACGCCGACCTGGACGCGGAGAAGCTGCTGCGCGACCGGCTGGCCGCGGCCCGGCCCGAGGATTCGGTGTTCGGCGAGGAGTTCGGCGGCCGCAAGGACTTCGTGGGCCGGCAGTGGGTGATCGACCCGATCGACGGCACCAAGAACTTCGTGCGGGGTGTCCCGGTGTGGGCCACGCTGATCGCGTTGCTGGACGAGGGCACGCCGGTCGTCGGCGTGGTGAGCGCACCGGCGCTGGGCCGGCGGTGGTGGGCCGCCGAGGGCCGCGGGGCCTTCACGTCGTTCGGCGGACAGACCCGCCAGATCTCGGTTTCCGGCGTCGACGATCTCGGGGCGGCGAGTCTGTCGTACTCCGACCTGACGACGGGCTGGGAGGAGGCGCGCTCGCGGTTCGTCGCACTGACCGACGCGGTGTGGCGGGTGCGTGGTTACGGCGACTTCTGGTCGTACTGTCTGGTGGCCGAGGGTGCGGTCGACATCGCCGTGGAGCCGGAGGTCAAGCTGTGGGATCTGGCGCCGCTGGACATCCTGGTGCGCGAGGCCGGCGGCCGGTTCACGAACCTAGCCGACGAGTCGGGTCCGCACGGCGGCAGCGCGATCGCCACCAACGGCAGGCTGCACGCGGCGGTGCTCGGCGCTCTGACCGGCTGACCAGGGCGTTCAGCCCTGTCGAGGTGTGAGGTCCGTTACAAACGCAGCTAACTTACTCAGTAGTCAGTTCCGATACCTTACTCTGGAGTCAGTTGCGTATTTGCGCGCTTCCTCGACCCTCGACGAAGGCAGCTGACCATGACGAACACCCTGCCGTCCCAGCGGCGTGACCACGAGAGCGCCATCGGCCTGCAGAAGCACAAGCGGTCCGCCACCGCGATCGGCCTGGCGTTGATCACTCCGCTGCTCGGACAGGAATTCCTGGACAAGTACAACCTGCGCGACCCGCTCAACCGCGGTCTGCGCTACGGCGTGCAACAGGCCTTCTCCGCCGCAGGCGCCTCGACCCGCCAGTTCAAGAAGATCCAGGGTCTCGGCAAGCCCGCCACCCGGCTGGCACCGGGTAGCTCCGACCTGTTCGACCTGACGCCCGACGACGACCAGAAGATGATCGTCGAGACCGTCGAAGAGTTCGCCGAGGAGATCCTGCGGCCGGCTGCGTACGACGCCGACGATGCCGCCGCCTACCCGCCGGACCTCATCACGAAGGCCGCCGAGCTGGGCATCACCGCCATCAACATCCCCGAGGACTTCGACGGCATCGCCGAGCACCGCACCACGGTCACCAACGCGCTCGTCGCCGAAGCGCTGGCCTACGGCGACATGGGTCTGGCGCTGCCGATCCTGGCTCCCGGCGGCGTCGCGTCGGCACTGACCCAGTGGGGCGGCGCCGACCAGCAGGCCACCTATCTCAAGGAGTTCGCGGGCGAGAACGTGCCGCAGGCCTGCCTGGCCATCGCCGAACCCCAGCCGCTGTTCGATCCCACCGCCCTGAAGACCACCGCGGTCCGCACGCCCAGCGGCTACCGGCTCGACGGCGTCAAATCGCTCGTGCCGGCGGCCGCCGACGCCGAGCTGTTCGTCATCGCCGCGCAGCTCAACGGCAGGCCCACCCTGTTCATCGTCGAGTCGTCGACCAAGGGCGTGAGCGTCAAGGCCGACCCGAGCATGGGTATCCGCGCCGCCGCGCTGGGCCGGGTGCAGCTCGACAACGTCATCGTGCCGTTGAGCGCACGTCTCGGCGAGGAGGATGCGAGCGAAGCCGAGCACGCCCAGAACTATTCGGAGGCGATCGCGCTGTCCCGGCTCGGCTGGGCCGCGCTGGCGGTCGGTACATCGCACGCGGTGCTCGACTACGTCATCCCCTACGTCAAGGAACGCCATGCCTTCGGCGAGCCCATCGCGCACCGGCAGTCGGTGGCGTTCATGTGCGCCAACATCGCCATCGAGCTCGACGGCCTGCGCCTGGTCACCTGGCGCGGCGCGGCGCGCGCCGAACAAGGCCTGCCGTTCGCGCGCGAGGCAGCCCTGGCCAAGAAGCTGGCGACCGACAAGGGCATGCAGATCGGCCTCGACGGTGTGCAGCTGCTCGGCGGCCACGGCTACACCAAGGAACACCCGGTGGAGCGCTGGTACCGCGATCTCCGCGCCCTCGGCGTGGCCGAAGGCGTCGTAGTTCTGTGAGCGGCGCTCTGATCGGCACGCTGATCCCCCTCTCCCCCAACAACTTTCCCGCACACGCGAAAAGAGACTGACAATGGCGATCAATCTGGAGATGCCGAAGAAGCTGCAGGCGGTCATCGAAAAGGGCCACCAGGGCGCAGCGGAGATGATCCGGCCGATCTCCCGCAAGTACGACCTCAAGGAGCACGCCTACCCGGTCGAGCTCGACACGCTGGCTGACCTGTTCGAGGGCATCTCGGCGGCCAAGACGATCTCCTTCGCGGGCACCGACGCGTTCGTCGGCGGCACCAAAGACGAGAAGAAGGCCAACGCCAACGGCGCGAACATGTCGGCGCTGCTCAATGCGCTCGAGATCTCGTGGGGCGACATCGCGCTGCTGCTGTCGGTGCCCCGGCAGGGGTTGGGCAACGCCGCGATCTCGTCGGTGGCCACTCCCGAGCAACTGGAACGTCTGGGCAAGGGCGTGTGGGCCGCGATGGCCATCACCGAGCCGGGCTTCGGGTCCGATTCGGCCGCGGTGACCACCACTGCGGTGCTCGACGGCGACGAGTACGTCATCAACGGCGAGAAGATCTTCGTCACCGCCGGCTCGCGTGCCAGCCACATCGTGGTGTGGGCCACGCTGGACAAATCGAAGGGCCGCGCGGCGATCAAGTCGTTCATCGTGCCGCGCGAGCACCCAGGCGTCACGGTCGAGCGTCTGGAGCACAAGCTCGGCATCAAGGCCTCCGACACCGCGGTGATCCGCTTCGACAACGCCCGCATCCCGAAGGACAACCTGCTCGGCGACCCGGAGATCCACGTCGAGAAAGGCTTCGCGGGGGTCATGGAGACGTTCGACAACACCCGGCCGATCGTGGCGGCCATGGCGGTGGGTGTCGCCCGTGCGGCCCTGGAGGAGCTGCGCAAGATCCTGACCGACGCCGGCATCGAGATCTCCTACGACAAGCCCGCCCACGCCCAAAGCGCCGCGGCTGCGGAGTTCCTGCGCATGGAGGCCGAATGGGAGTCCGGCTACCTGTTGACCGTGCGGTCGGCGTGGCAGGCCGACAACCGGATCCCGAACTCCAAGGAAGCCTCGATGGGCAAGGCCAAGGCGGCGCGCGTGGCCAGCGACATCACCCTCAAGGCCGTCGAAATGGCCGGAACCACAGGCTATTCCGAGGAAACGCTGCTCGAGAAGTGGGCCCGCGACTCGAAGATCACCGACATCTTCGAGGGCACGCAGCAGATTCAGCAGTTGGTGGTGGCCCGTCGCCTGCTGGGTCTGACCTCGGCCGAACTGAGGTAGCAGATCCGCTCAAAGGCCTCAGAAGCCGTCGTGCACAACGACGCGGGTGCGCCCGACGACGCCCCCGCCGAGAATGTTCTGCAGCACGGGGTGGACGTCGCGGACAGGGACGTCGCGGGTGATGCGCGTCAGATGGCGTGGCCGCAGATCGGTTTCGATCAGCCGCCACGTCTCGCGGCGCTTCTCGATGGGCAGCAATACCGAGTCGATGCCGGCGAGCGTCACGCCTCGCAGGATGAACGGGTGGACCGTCGCCGGCAGGTCCGCCGACCCCGCCAGACCCGAGATCGCCGCGATGCCGGCGTATCTCATCGTGCTCAGCGCGTAGGCCAGCGTCTTGCCGCCCACGCAGTCCACCACCGCGGCCCAGTGGGCCTTGCCCAGCGGCCGCACCTTGTCCTCGGGTCCGGGGACGCGGTCGATCACCTCGGCGGCGCCGAGGTCCCGCAACATGTCGTGCTCGTCTCGCTTACCGGTGGACGCGACAACCTCGTAGCCGAGACCGGCGAGTAGGTCGACGCTGATGCTGCCGACTCCGCCGGTGGCGCCGGTGACCAGGACGGGCCCGTCGCCCGGGGCCACGTGCGCGCGGACGGCTTCGACGCTCAACGCCGCGGTGAAGCCGGCGGTGCCGATCGCCGCCGCGTCGGCGGCGCCGATCGCGGACAGCTTGACCACGAAGTCGGCGGGATACCGTGCGACCTCCGCGTAGCCGCCGGCGCGGCCGGTGCCGATGTCCTGCCCGTGGGCGATCACGGTGTCCCCGACGGTGAAGTCGGGCGACGAACTCCCCGTCACGGTGCCCACGACGTCGATACCGGGCACCAGCGGATAGGAGCGGGCCACGCCGGCCTTGGGCGTGATGGCGAGCGCGTCCTTGTAGTTGACGCTGGAGTACTCGACGTGGATCTCGACGTCCCCGTCGGGCAACGCGGAATCGTCGAGCAGTTCGGGACGCAGGACGACGTCGTCGTCGGAGGCTTCGTGCGCCACCATCGCGTTGAATTCCGTCATGCCGTCACAGTAGTCAGCGGCGGGTTCGGCTAAACCTCGTCGCGCGACAAGTGCGGTGACGAAATGGGATCGGCGCGGGCTCGCACCCGATCCGGAACGGGGAAACCCCCGGCCGCGGATCGCGACCGGGGGTTTCCCGTCAAGCCGTTCGTCAGAGCAGGTGCGCCTGCAGGTCCGGCTTCATGGCCTGCAGTTCCCGTCCCCAGTACGCCCAGTTGTGCGTGCCGTTGTTCGGGAAGTTGAACACACCGTTGGTACCGCCCGCGGCGAGGTAGTTGTCGCGGAAGGTCTCGTTGGTACGGATGGTCAGACCCTCGAGGAAGGTCGCGGGCAGGTCGCCGCCACCGAGCTCGTTGGGCTGGCCGTTGCCGCAGTAGATCCAGATGCGGGTGTTGTTGGCGACGATCTTGGGGATCTGCACCATCGGGTCGTTGCGCTTCCAGGCGCTGTTGGGATCTTCGGTCTTGCCCCACATGTCGTCGGCCTTGAAGCCGCCGGCGTCACCCATCGAGATGTTGATCAGGAAGGGCCACCAACCCTCGGACGGGTTCAGGAAGCCCGACATCGAGCTGGCGTAGGTGAACTGCTGCGGGTGGTACACCGACAGGATCAGCGAGGCGGACCCGGCCATCGAGAGGCCGACCGCCGCGTTGCCGGTGGGCTTGACCTGGCGCTCCGAGGCCAGGAAGGCCGGCAGCTCCTGGGTCAGGAAGGTCTCCCACTTGTAGGTGACCGTCGGGCCCTTGTTGCGGGCCGGGCTGTACCAGTCCGAGTAGAAGCTGGACTGTCCGCCGACCGGCATGACGATCGACAGACCCGAATCCAGGTACCACTCGAACGCCTGGGTGTTGATGTCCCACCCGTTGAAGTCTTCCTGCGCGCGCAGACCGTCGAGCAGGTAGACAGCCGGCGAGTTGGGCCCGCCGCTCTGGAACTGCACCTTGATGTCGCGACCCATGCCGGGCGACGGCACCATCAGGTACTCGACCGGCAAGCCCGGCCGCGAGAAGGCTCCGGCGGTCGCCGACTGACCGGCGACACCGACCACACCCGGCAGCAGAGCCGTGGCGATGGCCGCGACACCGAGGCGGCGCGCCCAAGGCCCACGAAGTCTGTCAAGAAGTCTCATACCGTCAATCCATCCACTTCCGGTACACCGCATGCGCGGCCTGTCTGTGATTCTCGGGATGGCCAGGAGACGACTCAGCGATGTCTTCACTGCGCTGTCACGCCGCTTCGAATCCGCCGACCGGCGGCGAAGAAGATCCGAGAAATCTTCAGTTGTAGCCGTTGCAGTAAAACATGCGACCTCGGCAGGCAAAAGTCCGACACTGCCAAAAAGGGCGCTGCCTGCGAAAAAGCAAAACTATAACGTGTCGCCGACAGGGCCGCACATCAGCCCTGGCCTGGGCCGGGTTCGTCGGCCGCCCCACCACCGCAGGGGCGGCGCGACGTCGCATTTCAGTACGCTCCCCGCATGACGGCGTCACCGGTCGGCTCTGGCAAACGCTCGGCCGATGACTGGATCCACGCCGGCTACGCCGTCCTCGCCGACGAGGGCATCAAGGGGCTGAAACTGGACCGTCTGTGCCGCCGCCTCGGCGTGACCAAGGGCAGCTTCTACTGGCATTTCGCGGACATGACCGCCTATCGCGCGGCGCTGGTCACCACCTGGGCGCAGTTGCGCGATCGCGACCGCAGCCATTTCGCCGATCTCGCCGAGCTGCCCCCGCGCCGACGCCTGTCGGCCATGATGGCCACCCTGCTCAGCGCCCGGCAGTGGAACCTGGAACGCGCCATGCGCGAGTGGGCCCGCACGGACCCCGAGGTCGCCGAGAGCGTGCGCACCGCCGACCAGCTGGTGCTCGCCGCGGTGCGGCAGGCGTTCGTCGACGCCGGCTTCGTGGGTGAGGACGCCGACGTGCGGGCGCAGGCGACGTTCGCGGCCGGCATCGGCTTCCTGCACCTCTCGCCGAAGACCCCCGACGAGACGCTGCCCGCGCACCACGACCGGTTCCTCGACCTGCTCTTCGACCAGCACTAGGGGTCCATACCAAAAGGTATGGTAATTTCCGCCGCATGCACGAGGTTCCGGAGATCACCGATGATTTCGTAGCGCGGCTGGCCGAGCGGGCGGACGAAGCCGAACGGCAGCGCCGACTCCCCGCCGACACCGTTGCCGAGGCCACCACGACCGGGTTCTTCGACCTGCTGGCGCCGGCCCGTTACGGCGGCACCCAGGCGCCCTTCCCGGCGATCCTCGACCCGGTCCGCCGGATGGCGCACGGCTGCGCGTCCAGCGCGTGGACGCTGGGCTTCTACGCACTACACAATTGGATGCTGGCCTTGTTCAGCGAGCAGGCACAAGCCGAGGCCTTCGCCACCCGCCCCTTCCTGGCGCCCGCTCCTCTCGCCCCCACAGGGCGGGGCACCGATTGCGACGGGGGAATCCGGCTCAGCGGCCGGTGGTCGTGGGCCACGGGCGTGATGGACGGCAACTGGATCATGGTCGGCGCGCTGTGCGAGCGTGTCGCCGGCGACCCGGCATCCATCTATCCGGTCCTTGCGCTGCTGCCGATCGGCGACGTCCGCATCGAGGACGTCTGGCACACCGACGGGATGCGCGCCACCGGCTCCAACGACGTCGTGATCGAGGACGCGTTCGTGCCGGCGCACCGTCTCGTCGAGGTGGTCGACATCTACGGCGGCACCGCGCCGGGCGCCGACCTGCACGATGCCGCCACCTACCGCTGGCCGATGGTGCCGGCACTGGCGCTGCTGGCCGCCATGCCGGCGCTCGGCAGCGCGGAACGCGCCGCGGCGATCTTCGCCGAACGCCTGTCCCAGCGGTTCCTGGCCTACGAAGGCGTCATGCAGAAGGACAAGCCCGCGGCCTCGATCCGGCTCGGGGAGGCACTCGTGCGACTGCGGGCGCTGCGCGCGCTGCTCGACGACACAGTCGGCCGGATCGAAACGGCCGTGGCAGCCGGCGAGTCGGTCACCCGCGCCGAGCGCGGACAGGCCCGCCTCGCCGCCGCGCACATCGTCCACGAGTCACGAGCGGTCGTCACCGACCTGCTCGGCGCGTCCGGCGCGAGCGCCCACTTCCTGAACAATCCCCTGCAACGCATCAAGCGCGATGTCGACGTGATCTGCGGGCATGTGGTGTTCGATTACGACACGAGCCGAGAACTCGCCGGAGCCCTGAGCATCGGCGCGAAGATTCCCCGCACCGCGATGGTGTGAGTCGAAAGGAGCACGGGGTGGCCGACAACATCCGCGACCGCATCACCAAAGTTCTCCAGAAGTACGTCGGCAACCAAGTGATGGGCCGCATGCCGTTCCAGACTCTGCTCGAGACCACCGGCCGTAAATCGGGCCTGCCCCGCCAGACCCCGCTGGGGGGCAAACGCGTCGGCAACGAGTTCTGGTTCGTCTCGGAGTTCGGCGAGCGATCGCAGTACATCCGCAACATCCAGGCCGATCCGTCCGTGCGCGTGCGCATCAACGGCCGCTGGCACCGCGGGACCGCTCACCTGCTGCCCGACGACGACGCCGAGGCGCGCCTGCGCACCCTGCCGTCGCTGAACAGCTTCGGCGTGCGCACGTTCGGCACCAACCTGTTGACGGTGCGGGTGGACCTGCACGACTGACCCGGCCCCGGACCACCTCACTCAATGTCGCCGAGCGTGCATCCAGGGCGGAGAAACGCGAAGAAACCCGCCGCCAGCGCACGCTCGGCGAGCCTCCCCGCCCGGGGCCGCACGACCGGGGACGCCGCGTGAGCGGGCATTGACCCGACCCACATACAAAAGTAAAGTCAGTTTTACTTTTGCGGACTGGAGGGTGCATGGAATCGTTTGTTCAGTTACGAAAAGGCAAGACGCCCAGGCGAGCTCACGCCGACCTCGACGGCCAGAAGGACGACGAACTCGGCCGCGGCGGCTTCACCGGGCGCACCGCCAACTTCTACCGCCGCGAGGATCCGACCGCCTTCCGCGCGGCCGGCCCCCTGCGACCGCTCGACGTGCTCTCCAGTGAGCTCAAGCCCTCCGATTCCACTGATGCCAATGGCACGCCCCTGCTGATGTTCTCCAACGAGGACTGCCAGGTGTTGCTGTCCCGCCGCACCGAGGAGATGCCGTTCTTCGCGCGTTACATCGACGGCGACCTGTTGTCGTTCGTGCACGAAGGGTCCGGCCTGCTCGAAACCGAGTTCGGCCCGCTGCGCTACCGCGCGGGCGACTGGGTGTACATCCCGAAAGCGTGCACCTGGCGGCAGGTGCCCGACGAGAAGTCGACCTGGCTCATGGTGCAGGCCACCGACGAATTCCGCGTTCCCCCACCGGGATACCTCGGGCGGCACTTCCCGTTCGATCCGACCCTGGCCGTCATCCCCGATCCGCAGCCGCTGAACACCGGCGAGGGTCCACAGCACGACGGACGCTACGAGGTCCGCGCATACCACGCTCCCGTCGACGGCGTCGGCTCGACTTCGCTGTTCTACGAACACCATCCGCTCGATGTCGAGGGGTGGCGCGGCGACAACTTCGCGTTCACCTTCAACATCGAGGACTACAACGTCGTCACCTCCGACAGCGTGCACCTGCCTCCGACCGTGCATCTGTTCATGCAGGCTACGGGCGTCTACATCATGAACTTCCTGCCCAAGCCCGCCGAAGGCGTGCCGGGCACCGAACGCACCCCGTGGTACCACCGCAACGTCGACTACGACGAGATCGCGTTCTTCCACGGCGGCTCCCTCTACGGCATCCCGATGCCGCCGGGACTGGTTTCCCATGCGCCGCAGGGCATTCACCACGGTGCGCCGGAGAAGGCGCGGGAACGCTCCCGCCGCAAGTTCGACGACTACCAGTCGGTGGACTGGAAGGTCATCGCCGTCGACACCCGCCGGCGGCTGGTGCCCTCGGCCGAGATCCTGGCCAACGACCTGGGCCAGCACGCATGACCGCAACGACGCCGGTCAAGTACGACTACGACCGCATCCCCTACCTCGTTGCCTACCAGAACAACTCGAGCGTGCGCGACGTCTACGGCGGAGTCGCCGAGCTGGTCGTGCTCGAGAGCTACCTGCTCAGGCCCAAGACGGTGGAGTCGGACACCGTGCTGGTCTTCATGCACCCGATCGGCGGAGGCGCCTACCTGCCGATGATCAACGCGCTCGCCCGTGCCGGCCACCATGTCATCTACTGCAACAGCCGGTTCCGGGGCACCGACTCCGCTCTGCTGATGGAGAAGGTGGTCGAGGACCTCGGCGAGTGCATCAAGGACGCCAAGAACCGGCTGGGCTACTCCAAGGTGGTACTGGCCGGCTGGAGCGGCGGAGGCTCGCTGTCGGCGTTCTACCAGCAGCAGGCCCAGAACCCGACGGTCACGTCCAGCCCGTCCGGGGACGGGCCGGACCTGACCAAGCTCGGGTTGATCCCCGCCGACGGCATCATGCTGCTGGCCGCGCACATCAGTCGCCACGGCACGATGACCGAGTGGCTGGACGCGTCGATCCTCGACGAGTCCGACCCGAGCAAGCGCGACCCGGAACTCGATCTGTACAACCCGGACAACCCGAATCAGCCGCCGTACACCGCCGAGTTCCTCGAGCGTTACCGCGACGCGCAGATCGCCCGCAACCGGCGCATCACCGCGTGGGTCAAGGACAAGCTCGCCGAGCTGAAGGCCGCCGGCCGTCCCGAGGACGAGTTCGCGTTCGTCGTCCACGGCACCATGGCCGACCCCCGTTGGCTGGACCCCACCGTCGACCCCAACGAGCGCACACCGGGCACCTGCTACCTGGGCGACCCGCAGGTCGTGAACATGAGCCCCGTCGGCCTCGCCCGGTTCTGCACTCTGCGCAGCTGGCTGTCGCAGTGGAGCTACGACGACGCGCACGGCGACGCCGTCAGATGCGGGCCCGATATCGCGGTCCCGGCGCTGGTGATCGGTAACCTGGCCGATGACGCCTGCACACCCAGCCACACGCGCAGGATCTTCGAAGCCATCGGACACCCCGACAAGGAGATGCACGAGATCACCGGGGCGAATCACTACTACGCCGGACCTGATCAGCGCGACCAGCTCCGCGAGGCCGTCGGCATCGTGACCGACTGGCTGCGCCGCCACGACCTGACGGGGCTGCGGTGAGCCCGTCGCCCACCGGCCCGCTCGACGGCATCCGGGTCATCGAGGTCGGCACGCTGATCTCGGGCCCGTTCGCCGGGCGTCTGCTCGGGGACATGGGCGCCGAGGTCGTCAAGATCGAGCCGCCCGGCGCGCCAGACCCGCTGCGCACGTGGGGTCAGGCCGAGCTCGACGGTCACCACTTCTTCTGGACCGTGCACGCCCGCAACAAGAAGGCGGTCACGCTGAACCTGCGGGTGCCCCAGGGCCGGGAGCTGTTCCTGGATCTGGTCGAGCGCTCGGACATCATCGTGGAGAACTTCCGTCCCGGCACGCTCGAGAAGTGGGGCCTGGGCTATGAGGAGCTGCGTGCCCGCAACCGCGGCATCATCCTGGTCCGGGTGTCCGGATACGGGCAGACAGGACCGGAGGCCCACAAAGCCGGCTACGCGTCGGTCGCCGAGGCGGCCAGTGGTCTGCGGCACATGAACGGCTTCCCCGGCGGTCCCCCGCCGCGCCTGGCCCTGTCGCTCGGCGACAGCCTGGCCGGCATGTTCGCCGCGCAGGGCGCGCTGGCGGCGCTGTACCGGCGCACCGTCACCGGTGAGGGCCAGATCGTCGACGCCGCCCTCACCGAATCCTGTTTGGCGGTACAGGAATCCACCATCCCGGACTACGACGTCGGTGGGGTGGTACGCGGGCCGTCGGGGACCCGCCTGGAGGGCATCGCTCCGTCGAACATCTACCGCAGCGCCGACGGCAGCTGGGTGGTCATCGCGGCGAATCAGGACACGGTGTTCCGGCGGTTGTGCGCCGCGATGGGACAACCGGTACTGGCCACCGACGACCGGTTCGTCAATCACGTCGCGCGCGGCCGCAACCAGGACGAGCTCGACAAGATCATCGGCGAGTGGGCCGCCCAGCGGCAGCCGGCCGACATCATCGCGACGCTGTCGGAGGCGGGCGTGATCAGCGGGCCGATCAACACCGTCGCCGAGGTGGTCAATGATCCTCAGCTGCAGGCCCGCGGCATGATCGCCGACCACTGGGACGACCGGATCGGCCGAAACGTCAAGGGCCCCGGTGTCGTTCCGGTGCTCTCGGAGAGCCCGGGCACCATCCGCAGCGCCGGTCCGTCGCAGCCGGGGCAGCACAACGAGGAGATCTACCGAGACCTGCTCGGCCGCAGCGACGCGGCGTTGGAGCAATTGCGCAGCGAGGGCGTGATATGACCGGCCTGCCCGCTCACGTCGACATCCGTGATGTCTCCATGCGCGACGGTCTGCAGATCGAGGCGCCGATCCCGTTGTCGGCCAAGCTCGAACTACTGGCCGCCATCGCCGCCACCGGGGTGCGCGAGATGGAGGCGACGGCATTCGTCTCCCCCTCGAAGGTGCCCGCCCTCGCCGACGCCGCCGAACTCGCCGCGGAGCTGCACAATTTTCCGGGCATCGAGTTCTCCGCCCTGGTGGCCAGCCCGAACGGCGCCAAGCGCGCGATCGCGGCCGGCCTGCGCTCCATCGAGTACGTGGTGTCCGCGGCCGACGGGCACAGTCGCGCCAACGTCGGCCGTACGTCGGCCGAGGCGACGGCCCAGATCCCCGAGATCGTCGCGATCGCCCACGACAGCGGCGTCACCGTCGAGGTGATCGTCGCCACCGCCTGGGACTGCCCGTTCGACGGGCCGACGCCGCCGCAGCGGGTGCTCGATGTGATCACCGCCGCCACCGGCGCCGGCGTGGACCGCCTGGCGATCGCCGACACCATCGGCACCGCGACACCCCGTCGGGTCAGCGATCTGATCGCGTTGGTACAGCCGAGGATCGGCGGCCTGCCGCTGGGCGCGCATTTCCACAACACCCGCGGCGCGGGCCTGGCCAGCGCCTACGCCGCGGTCAGCGCGGGCGTCACCCGCCTCGACGCGTCTGTCGGCGGACTGGGCGGCTGCCCGTTCGCTCCCGGCGCGAGCGGCAACATCGCCACCGAGGACCTGGTGTACCTGTTGCGGGACAGCGGTGTCGGTGTCGACGTCGCCCTCGACGCGGCGATCGCCGCGGCCCGCGTCGCCCAGCAGGCGGTGGGCCACGAACTCCCCAGCGCCCTGTTGCGCGCCGGGGACCGGATGCTGGGATAGCCCGGTGTCGCCGGGACCCGCCGAGGCATTGAGCGCCAAGGGCCGTCAGACGCGTCAGGCGATCGAGACCGCCGCGCGCAAACTGTTCGCCGAGCGCGGGTTTCACGGCACCACCCTCAGCGACATCACCTCCGCGGCGGGCAAGTCGCCTGCCGTGTTCTACCGCTACTTCGCCGACAAGGAAGACCTGCTGGCCGCGCTGGCTCAGTCGTTCCTGCACGATGTCGTGGAACCGTCCGGACTGAGCATGCGCATGCCGGAGTCCCCCGACGACGACGCGTTCTTCCGCACGGTGGTCACCGGCTACTGGACGATGTTCAAGCAGAACATCGGCATCATGATCGCGGTCGCGCAGCTGGCGGCGACACAGCCGCGGTTCGCCGCGGTGCAGAACGAGTTCCGCCGCTTCGGCATCGACATGGTGGCCGCGTCGGTGCGACGCGCCCAGGAGCAGGGCTACGGTGCTGACCTCGATCCCCAGCACACCGCGGCGGCCGTCGCGTTGCTGTTCGAGAACTTCACGACCGTGTTCGTCGGCTCGTCGGGGCTGGGCTTCGAGATCGGCGACGAGGACGCGATCGCAACACTGTCGCAGATCTGGAAGAAGACGCTGTACGGGCATTGACGGAGACGCGGCAACACAACCAGGACAAGGAGAATCAGCGTGGATTTCACCCTTCCCGACCATCTTTCGACACTGCTCGCCGAGATGGACGCGTTCATCGAGGCCGAGATCAAGCCGCTGGAACGGGAGAACATCCAGTACTTCGATCATCGCCGCGAGCACGCCCGCACCGACTGGGACAACGGGGGCGTTCCACGCCGGGAGTGGGAGGACCTGCTCGACGAGATGCGCCGGCGGGCCGACGCAGCGGGTTGGCTGCGCTACGGTCTGCCCTCGCGGTTCGGTGGCCGCGACGGCAGCAACCTCGACATGGCGGTGATCCGAGAGCACCTGGCGGCCAAGGGTCTCGGGCTGCACAACGACCTGCAGGACGAGTCGTCGATCGTCGGGAACTTCCCGCAGGTCATCATGATGGACCGGTTCGGCACCGAGGAACAGAAGCGCGAGTGGACCGACGCGCTGATCACCGGGAAGCGGTCGATGGCGTTCGGCCTGACCGAACCCAACCACGGATCCGACGCCACCTGGCTAGAGACCACCGCGACGCTTGACGGTGACGAGTGGGTCATCAACGGCGCCAAGCGGTTCAACACCGGGGTGCACCGCGCGACGCATGACCTGGTGTTCGCCCGCACCTCCGGTGAGGCGGGTCAGGCGCGCGGTATCACCGCGTTCCTGGTGCCGACCGATGCGCCCGGGTTCTCGGTGCCCTACTACTGGTGGACATTCAACATGCCGACCGACCACGGCGAGGTGCTGCTCGAGGATGTCCGGGTGCCGGCCGATGCGGTGCTCGGCGAGATCGACCGCGGGCTGGAGGTCGGTCAGACGTTCCTGCACGAGAACCGGATCCGGCAGGCGGCCAGCAGCCTCGGCGCGGCGCAGTACTGCATCGACCGCGCGGTGGCCTACGCCAACGACCGCAAGGTGTTCGGCAAGCCGCTGTCGACCCACCAGGCCGTGCAGTGGCCGCTGGTGGAGCTGCAGACCGAGGCGCAGATGGTTCGGTTGCTGGTGCGCTACGCCGCAACCGAGTTGGACCGCAACCATCACATGGAGGTGTCCGACAAGGTGTCGATGGCCAACTATCGGGCCAACCGCCTGGTGTGCGAGGCCGCCGACCGTGCGATGCAGGTGTTCGGCGGGGTCGGTTACAGCCGGCACGAGCCGTTCGAGCACATCTACCGGCACCACCGCCGCTACCGGATCACGGAGGGGGCCGAGGAGATTCAGATTCGGCGGGTGGCGCAGAGACTGTTCGGATTCGGGCGGCGATGAGCGCTTGCGCGAAGAGCAGAAGGCACCGATGAGCGCTTGCGCGAAGAGCAGAAGGCACCGATGAGCGCTTGCGCGAAGAGCAGAAGGCACCGATGAGCGCTTGCGCGAAGAGCAGAGGGCAGTGCAAGTGAAGGAACAGCTGGAAGCGGTGCTGCATCCGGTCCTCGGCGAGGTCACCGTCGACAACCTGCAGCGGCTGACCGGGGGCGCGAGCCGGACCACGTGGGCGTTCACCGCCGACGACCGGGCCCTGATCCTGCGCACCGGTGCGCAGGACGACTTGCACGCCAGCATGGAGCTCGAGGCCAAGGTGCAGCAGCGCGCCGCCGCTGCGGGGGCGCCGGTGCCCAGCATCGTGACGGCGGACAATTCGCCGGCGGCACTGGGTAATCCGTATCTGATCTGCGACGCGGTCGCCGGCGAGACGATCGTGCGTCGGATCTTCCGGATGCTCGACGACGCCGGGCGGGCCCGGCTGCTGGTGCAGTGCGCTCAGGCACTGGCGGCGATCCACCGCGCCGATCCCGAGGGTGTCGGGCTGACGGCTCCCGACGAAGTCGTGGGCTGGCGTACCCGGCTCGACGAGATGGGCGATACCACAGCCACATTCGAGTGGACGTTCCGCCAGCTCGAGCGGCAGCGGCCGGATCCGTCGCCGACGCGCCTGGTGCACGGCGACTTCCGGATGGGCAATCTGATCGTCGACGAGTCGGGGCTGGCCGCGGTGCTGGACTGGGAGCTGACCCATCTCGGGGAGATCTACGAGGACCTCGCATGGTTCTGCATCCGGGCCTGGCGGTTCGGCGCCCCGGAAACCCTGGGTGCCGGCGGCCTGGGCAGTGTCGAGACCTTCCTGCGCGCCTACGAGGAGGCCTCCGGCGAGGCCCTCGACCGGGCGGCGTTCCGGTGGTGGCTGACGGTGGCGACGCTACGGTGGGGCGTGATCTGCCGACATCAGGCCGAACGTCATCTATCGGGTGAGAACCCGTCGGTGGAGTTGGCCGCGATCGGCCGCCGGGTCAGTGAAACCGAATGGGATCTGCTCGATCTGCTCGAAGGGGCGGGACCGCGATGACCACGAATCGCCCCACCGCCGCGGAGCTCGTCGCCGCGGTCGCCGGCTTCCTCGACGACGACGTCCGGGCAGTCGGAGGCCAGGTGGGCTTCCACGCCCGGGTCGCGGCCAACGTGCTGCGCATCGTCGAGCGCGAACTGGTCGACGGCGCGGCGGGTTCGGTCGATGCGGCGCTTTCGTCCCTCGGCTTCCCCGATGAGGCCGCGCTGGCCGCTGCTGTCCGGGCGGGGCAGCTCGACGAGCGGGGTGACGACGTCCTGGCCTGCTTGCGGGTCCTGGTCGGTCATCGGCTGTCGATCGACCACCCGGGGTATGACGACAGCCGCTGACCGAGGTCGCTCACCGGCGCCGGAAGCGGGCCAGCCAGGCGGGTTCGTCCACGCGAGTGCCCGGGGCCACGCCGAACTGCTCGGCGTGGATGTCGGTGACCACACCGCGGTAGGTCGTCGTCGTCAACGACTCGACCTCCCAGCCGTCGGCGAAGGCCGTGCGCAGGGTGGCTTCGCCGACCTGCGGCCCGAACCCGCGTCCGGCATCGGAAAGGGCCAGCACGTGCACGGTCGAGCCGGTGGTCGTCACGCGGACCAGGCCGGCGACGTAACGCGCGCGGTCGGCGTCGTCGAAGATGTGGAACAGGGCGCTGTCGAGGACCGTGTCGTAGGTGGGCGGGGCGTCGAGGCGCAATGCGTCGGCGACCTCGAAGTGCGCGTCGACGCCCTGCCGGGCGGCGTTGTGTCTGGCCTGCTCGACGGCCTGCGCAGAGCCGTCGACGCCCAGGACGTCGTGGCCGCGGCGCGCCAGCAGGATGGTGTGCTCGCCGGTGCCGCAGCCGGCGTCGAGGACCCGTCCGGTGATCAGACCTGCCTCTTCTAGCCCGACCACCGCAGGTTGCGGCTCACCGATCACCCACGGCGCCGTCTGGTTCTTGTACAACTGGTCGAAATTGGACAGGGTTGGCGTTTGATCCATGCACACCACTGTCCAACCTGAACAGAAGTTGAGGTCAACCCCCATGACCGTGATCGATGCGCAGACCGTCGCCGAGGTCGCCGACACGTTGTTCGCGGCCATCGAGCGGGGCGACATCGCCACCGTGGACCGCTCGTTCGCCCCGGATGTCAGGGTGCGCAAGACCGGTGATCATCGCGACAACGACCACACCCGCTCGGTCAAGATCATCAATTGGTTCGTCACCGCGAGCACCCAGCGCCGCTACGAGGTGCTCGACCGGCAATTCTTCCCCGGCGGCTTCGTTCAGCAGCACATCCTGCACGCCACCGCACACAGCGGGAAGACGATCGCGATGCGGGTCTGCATCGTCATCAAGGTCGGTGACGACGGCCTGATCACGCGCATCGACGAGTACTTCGATCCTGTGGAGATCGAGCCGCTGCTCAACCAGCAGTCCTGACCGCGCGACCGTTTCACGAGACGCCGGCCCGGCACGCGGCTAGCATCCGGGACATGGCTACGCCCGCGGGAGCGCCGTCGTCGGTGTTGCGGATTTTGGTCTACAGCGACAACCCGCGGACGCGCGAACAGGTGCACCTCGCGCTGGGCAAGCGGATCCATCCTGAGTTGCCCGAGCTGAGCTACGACGACGTCGCGACCGGTCCGATGGTCGTCCAGAAGATGGACGCCGGTGGCTACGACCTCGTCATTCTCGACGGCGAAGCCACCCCGGTCGGCGGCATGGGCCTGGCCAAGCAGCTCAAGGACGAGATCGAGAACTGTCCACCGGTGCTGGTGCTGACCGGACGGCCGGATGACGGCTGGCTGGCACAGTGGTCGCGGGCCGAAGGCGCGGTGCCCCACCCCATCGATCCCATCCGGCTGGGGGATGCGGTCGTGTCGCTCCTGCGCGCCTCGGCCTGAGGTGTAGCAACTCAAATTCTCTGGCGCGCTGGGCTTTTCAGGGCAACCACAGATGGCCGCACGGCGCGAATAGCGATACTAACCAAAATGTGTGGCGTGTGCCGCAATCAGGGTTACGCTGTGTGGTAGCTCACATCGATCGCACGATCAGCCCGAGGAGCTGCAGCACGGTATGACTCTGTACACACCGATCCTGGTGCTCGGCGCCATCGCTGCGGTCTTCGCTGTCGGGTCGGTGGGCATTGCCCTGTTGATCGGTCCCCGGCGCTACAACCGCGCCAAACTCGATTTCTACGAGTGCGGCATCGAACCGATCGACGCCTCGGGGCCGGCCGCCGCGGCCACCGGGCAGCGGTTCCCGGTGAAGTACTACCTCACGGCGATGTTGTTCATCATTTTCGACATCGAGATCGTCTTCCTCTACCCCTGGGCCGTCGCGTTCGACAGCCTCGGGGCGTTCGGGGTGATCGCGGTGGCGCTGTTCCTGTTCAACGTCTCGGTGGCCTATGCGTACGAGTGGCGACGGGGAGGCATGACGTGGGATTAGAGGAACGGTTGCCGGGCGGCATCCTGTTGTCGACGGTGGAGAAGGTGGCCGGCTACGTCCGCAAGGGCTCGCTGTGGCCGGCGACGTTCGGGCTGGCGTGCTGCGCGATCGAGATGATGGCCACCGCCGGACCGCGTTTCGACATCTCCCGGTTCGGCATGGAGCGATTCTCCGCGACGCCCCGGCAGGCCGACCTCATGATCGTCGCGGGCCGGGTCAGCCAGAAGATGGCCCCGGTGCTGCGGCAGATCTACGACCAGATGGCCGAGCCGAAATGGGTCCTGGCCATGGGCGTCTGCGCATCGTCGGGCGGCATGTTCAACAACTACGCCATCGTGCAGGGGGTCGATCACGTGGTGCCCGTCGACATCTACCTGCCCGGGTGCCCGCCGCGGCCCGAAATGCTGTTGCACGCCATCCTCAAACTGCACGACAAGATCCAGCAGATGCCACTCGGGGTGAACCGCGAGGAAGCGATCCGCGAGGCCGAGCAGGCCGCGCTCGCCGTGCCGCCCACCATCGAACTCAAGGGGCTGCTGCGCTCATGACGACCGAGAACGGCCAGGTCCACGGCGAGGTGATCGCCGTGCGCCGCGGTATGTTCGGCGCGCAGGGCAGCGGTGACACATCGGGTTACGGACGGCTCGTCCGCCCGGTCCTGTTGCCCGGCAGCACCCCTCGGCCCTACGGCGGCTATTTCGACGACGTCGTCGACGCCCTGGTGGACGCGCTGGGCGACGAGCAGTTCGACGCCTCCGTCGAACGGGTGGTGATCCACCGCGGTCAGATGACGCTGGAGATCACGCGCGGTCAGTTGGTCGCGGTCGCGCAGGCGCTGCGCGACGATCCGGCGCTGCGCTTCGAATTGTGCTCCGGCGTCAGCGGTGTGCACTATCCCGAGGACGCGGGCCGCGAACTGCACGCGGTGTATCCGTTGATGTCGATCACCCACAACCGCCGGATCTGCCTGGAGGTGGCCGCGCCCGACGCCGATCCGCACATCCCGTCACTGTTCTCGGTCTACCCCACCACCGATTGGCACGAGCGGGAGACCTACGACTTCTTCGGCCTGATCTTCGACGGTCACCCGGCGCTGACCCGGATCGAGATGCCCGACGACTGGGAAGGCCATCCGCAGCGCAAAGACTATCCGTTGGGCGGAATTCCGGTGCAGTACCACGGTGCGGAGATCCCGCCGCCCGACCAGCGGAGGGCATACCACTGATGACGATTTCGCAGAAGCCACCCGAACGGGTGGTGGTTGTCGGCGGCCAGGATTGGGACCAGGTGGTCGAGGCCGCCCGGGCCGGTGCGGCCGACCACGCCGGTGAGCGCATCGTGGTCAACATGGGCCCGCAGCATCCGTCCACCCACGGGGTGCTGCGGCTGATCCTCGAGATCGAGGGCGAGACCATCACCGAGGCCCGCTGCGGGATCGGCTTCCTGCACACCGGTATCGAGAAGAACCTGGAGTTCCGCACCTGGACGCAGGGGGTCACCTTCGTGACCCGGATGGATTATCTGGCACCGTTTTTCAACGAGACGGTGTACTGCCTGGGGGCGGAACGGCTCCTCGACGTCACCGACGAGATCCCGGACCGCGCGTCGGTGATCCGGGTGATGATGATGGAGCTCAACCGGATCTCCAGCCATCTGGTGGCGCTGGCCACCGGGGGCATGGAACTCGGTGCGATGACGGCGATGTTCCTCGGGTTCCGGGAACGCGAGCTGATCCTGTCGATGTTCGAGACCATCACCGGGTTGCGGATGAACCACGCCTACATCCGTCCCGGCGGGGTGGCCGTCGACCTGCCCGACGAAGCGCTCCCCCAGTTGCACGAGCTGTTGTCGGTGCTGCCCGGGCGCCTGAGCGACATGGAGGATCTGCTCAACGAGAACTACATCTGGAAGGCCCGCACCCGCGGCGTCGGCTACCTCGACCTGACCGGGTGCATGGCGCTCGGCATCACCGGTCCGGTGTTGCGCTCCACCGGGCTGCCGCACGACCTCCGCAAAACCCAACCCTATTGCGGTTACGAGACATACGACTTCGATGTCATCACCGACGACCAGTGCGACTCCTACGGGCGCTATCTGATCCGCGTCAAGGAGATGCGCGAGTCGCTCAAGATCGTCGAGCAGTGCGTGGAGCGGCTGGAACGGTCGGTCGGCGACCCGGTGATGATCGACGACCGCAAGCTGGCCTGGCCGGCGGACCTGAAGGTCGGCCCCGACGGACTGGGCAACTCACCGGAACACATCGCCCGGATCATGGGCCATTCCATGGAGGGGCTGATCCACCACTTCAAGATCGTGACCGAGGGAATCCGGGTGCCGGCGGGTCAGGTCTATGTCGCGGTGGAATCCCCGCGGGGCGAACTGGGGGTGCACATGGTGTCCGACGGCGGGACCCGCCCTTATCGCGTGCACTACCGCGACCCGTCGTTCACGAATCTGCAAGCGGTGGCGGCGATGTGCGAAGGCGGCATGGTGGCCGACGCGATCGCCGCGGTGGCGTCGATCGATCCGGTCATGGGTGGGGTGGATCGATGAGCCGCTTGCGCGAAGAGAGTCGAGTGCGATGAGCCGCTTGCGCGAAGAGAGTCGAGTGCGATGAGCCGCTTGCGCGAAGAGAGTCGAGTGCGATGAGCATCTTCCTCGAGCTGGGCCAGCGTCCCGACGAGCCGGGGCCGCCCATCCAGGGTCCGTCGAGCTACTCACCTGAGGTGGCAGAGCGGCTGTCGACCGACGCGGCGACGATCATCGGCCGCTACCCTTACGCCCGGTCGGCGCTGCTGCCGCTGCTGCACCTGGTGCAGTCCGAGGACGGTTGCCTCACCCCGGCCGGAATCGCTTTCTGTGCACGCCAATTGGAGTTGACCGACGCCGAGGTCGCCGGCGTCGCGACGTTCTATTCGATGTATCGGCGCAGCCCCACCGGGGACTACCTCGTCGGGGTCTGCACGAACACCCTGTGCGCGGTCATGGGCGGCGACGCGATCCTGGAGAGTCTGCGACAGCACCTGGACATCGGTGCCGGGCAGACCACCGCCGATGGCACGATCACCCTCGAGCACGTCGAGTGCAACGCCGCCTGTGACTACGCCCCCGTGGTGATGGTCAACTGGGAGTTCTTCGACAACCAGACGCCGTCGTCGGCGCGCGAGCTCGTCGACGCTCTGCGCGGCGGTGACGTGCCGCAACCCTCGCGCAGTCCGTCGCTGTGCACCTTTCGTGAGACCGCGAGAATCCTGGCCGGTCTGGGCGCGCCGGAGTACGGCGACGCCACCGTCGGCGCGGCCACGCTGGCGGGGCTGCGCCATGCCCGCCGGCACGAGATGACCGCGCCGCCGGTGCAATCGGCCGACACCGCGTCGCCGGTGCCGCCCGAGGACGACCGCGCGGTGGCGGCCGACGCCGTCCGCGCCCAGCCCGCACCCGGACCGGCGGCGGACATCCCGGTCCAGCCGTCGACCCCGGAGGCCGACCCCGACGCGACGGACCGACCATGACCACACCGCTGACGCCGGTGCTGAGCCGGTTCTGGGACGAGCCGCAGCCATGGTCGTTGCAGACCTACGAACGGCACGGCGGCTACCAGGCTCTCGAGCGTGCCCTGGCGATGAGCCCCGACGACGTGATCGCCACCGTCAAGGACTCCGGGCTGCGCGGGCGTGGCGGTGCGGGCTTCCCGACGGGGACGAAGTGGTCGTTCATACCGCAAAACGGGGGCAAACCGCACTACCTCGTGGTCAACGCCGATGAGTCCGAACCCGGGACGTGCAAGGACATTCCGCTCATGCTGACCGCTCCGCACTTCCTGGTGGAGGGCGCGATCATCGCGGCGTATGCGATCCGGGCCCACCATGCGTTCATCTACCTGCGCGGCGAGGCGGTGCCGGTGCTGCGGCGGCTGCAGGCCGCGGTCGCCGAGGCCTACGCCGCCGGCCACGTCGGCGCCGACATCCACGGGTCGGGGTACGACCTCGAGCTCATCGTGCACGCCGGCGCCGGCGCCTACATCTGCGGTGAGGAGACCGCACTGCTGGACTCGCTGGAGGGTCGGCGCGGACAGCCGCGGTTGCGACCGCCGTTCCCGGCCGTCGCCGGGCTGTATGCGTGCCCGACGGTGGTCAACAATGTCGAGTCGATCGCCAGTGTGCCGCCGATCCTGATCAACGGGGTGGACTGGTTCCGGTCGATGGGGTCGGAGAAGTCGCCGGGGTTCACGCTGTACTCGCTGTCCGGGCATGTGACAACACCGGGCCAGTACGAGGCGCCGCTGGGGATCACGGTGCGTGAATTGCTCGACTACGCCGGGGGTGTCCGCGCCGGGCACGAGCTGAAGTTCTGGACCCCGGGCGGCTCCTCCACACCGCTGCTGACCGCGGAGCATCTCGATGTGCCGCTGGACTACGAGGGCATGGCCGGGGTGGGTTCGATGCTGGGCACCAAGGCTTTACAGATCTTCGACGAGACCACGTGTGTGGTGCGCGCGGTGCGGCGGTGGACGCAGTTCTACGCCCACGAGTCGTGCGGGAAGTGCACACCGTGTCGCGAGGGCACCTACTGGCTGGCCCAGATCTACGAACGGCTGGAAACCGGCTCGGGGACCGAGGCCGACCTCGACAAGTTGCTCGACATCGCCGACAACATCTTCGGGAAGTCCTTCTGCGCGCTCGGGGACGGCGCCGCGTCTCCGATCATGTCCTCGCTGAAGCACTTTCGCCAGGAATACGAGGCGCACCTGGCGGGTGGCTGCCCGTTCGACCCGTACGCGTCGATGTTGGCGGCGCCGGAGGGAGTAGGCACATGACTTCGTCCACCAGCCGGGATCCCGCGAGCAGACGCGAACTCGCACAGAATGCGGCGGAACCGGACGAGTTTGCGTCTGCTCGGCAAGAGGAATTGGTGTCGCTGACGATCGACGGGCACCAGGTCAGCGTTCCGAAGGGCACGCTGGTGATCCGGGCCGCCGAACTGATCGGTGTGCAGATCCCCCGGTTCTGCGACCACCCGTTGCTCGATCCGGTCGGAGCGTGCCGGCAGTGCCTGGTGGAGGTCGAGGGGCAGCGCAAGCCGATGGCGTCCTGCACCATCACCGTCACTCCGGACATGGTGGTGCGCACCCAGGTGACCTCCGAGGTCGCGGACAAGGCGCAGCACGGGGTGATGGAGCTGCTGCTTATCAACCACCCGCTGGACTGCCCGGTCTGCGACAAGGGCGGCGAATGCCCCCTGCAGAACCAGGCGATGGCACACGGCCGCCCGGAGACCCGCTTCGACGACGTCAAGCGCACCTTCCCCAAGCCCATCAACATCTCGTCGCAGGTGCTGCTCGACCGGGAACGCTGTGTGCTGTGCGCGCGCTGCACCCGGTTCTCCGACCAGATCGCCGGCGACCGGTTCGTCGAGCTGCTCGAGCGCGGAGCGCAGCAACAGGTCGGCATCGCCCCCGGTGAGCCGTTCGAGTCGTATTTCTCCGGCAACACCGTCCAGATCTGCCCGGTGGGCGCGCTGACCGGCGCGGCCTACCGCTTCCGCGCACGCCCGTTCGACCTGGTGTCCAGCCCCAGCGTGTGCGAGCACTGCGCGTCGGGATGCGCCCAGCGCACCGACCACCGCCGCGGCGCGGTGCTGCGCCGACTGGCCGGCGACGACCCGGCGGTCAACGAGGAGTGGAACTGCGACAAGGGGCGGTGGGCGTTCACCTACACCACCGTCGGGGACCGGATCACCACCCCGCTGGTGCGCGACGGCTCGGCGCTGCGGCCCGCGTCGTGGTCGGAAGCGTTGACGGTCGCCGGCGCGGGCCTGGCCGCGGCGCGCGGCGACGCCGGCGTGCTGGTCGGCGGGCGTGGCACCGTCGAGGATGCCTACGCCTACGCGAAGTTCGCGCGGATCGTGTTGGCCACCAACGACATCGACTTCCGGGTCCGTGAGCACAGCGCCGAGGAGACCGCCTTCCTGGCCGGGTGCGTGGCGGGCCGGCCCATGACGGTCACCTACGCCGACCTGGAGAACGCCGACACAGTGGTGCTGGCCGGCTTCGAACCCGAGGAGGAGTCGCCGATCGTCTTCCTGCGGCTGCGCAAAGCGGTGCGGCGACACGGACTGCCGGTGACCGCGGTGGCCCCGTGGGCGACCAACGGGCTGCGCAAACTGTCGGGCACCCTGCTGCGCACCCCGCCCGGCGGCGAGGCCGCCGCGCTGGCCGGCATCCAGAATCTGACCACCCGGTCGGTGATCCTGGTCGGCGAACGACTCGCCGCCGCGCCCGGCGCGCTGACGGCGGCGGCCCGGCTGGCCGAGGCCACCGGCGCCCGGCTGGCCTGGATCCCGCGCCGCGCCGGCGACCGCGGTGCGCTCGAGGCCGGTGCCCTCCCCACCCTGTTGCCCGGTGGCCGGCCCGTCGCCGACCCCGACGTCCGGCGCGAGATCGCCGAGGCGTGGCATGTCGACACACTGCCCGACGCGGCGGGCCGCGACACCCGGACGATCCTGTCCGCGGCGGGTCCGCGCGCGGCGCTGCTGATCGGCGGCGTGGATCCCGCCGACCTGCCCGATGGCGCCGCGGCGCTGGACGCGATCGCGGCTGCCGGTTTCGTCGTCAGCCTGGAGGTACGCGAAAGTGCCGTCACCGCACGGGCCGACGTCGTGTTCCCGGTTGCGCCGGTGGTGGAAAAAGCCGGTGCTTTCCTCAACTGGGAGGGCCGGCGCCGGCCGTTCGAGCCGTCGCTGCGCACCAATGCGGTGCCCGACGTGCGCGTGCTGAACTTCCTGGCCGACGAGATCGGTGTCGACCTGGCCTTGCCCACCGCGGAGGCCGCGGCGGCCGAGCTGTCCCGGCTGGGCAGCTGGGCCGGGCCCCGCCCGCCACTGCCCGACCTCGCTCCCCCGTCGATGCCCCGCCCGGCGGCGGGCCAGGCCCTGCTGACGGGCGGGCGCATGCTGCTCGACGGCGGGCGGCTCCAGGACGGTGAACCGCACCTGGCCGGCACCGCGCGCCGGCCGGTGGCTCGCCTCTCGGCTGCCACCGCCACCGAAATCGGTGTGACCGACGGTGACCCGGTGACGGTGGCCACCGAACGCGGCGCGATCACGTTGCCCGCGGCCGTGACCGACATGGACGACCGCGTGGTGTGGCTGCCACTGAACTCACCGGGCAGCGCGGTGTACCCGACGCTGGGAGCCGCCACCGGATCCATCGTGTCGATCGCCGGGGGGTCGGCGTGACGTACCCCGATCCCACCCTGTTCGGTCATGACCCGCTGTGGCTGATGGTCCTCAAGGCGCTCGGTGTCTTCGCGTTCCTGGTGGTCACCGTGCTGGCGGCCATCCTCATCGAGCGCAAGGTCCTGGGCCGCATGCAGGTTCGGTTGGGCCCCAACCGGGTCGGGCCGCGGGGGCTGCTGCAGTCGCTGGCCGACGGCATCAAGCTCGCGCTGAAAGAGGGCCTGGTCCCCGCCGGGGTGGACCGCGGGATCTACCTGGCCGCACCGGCCATCGCGGTGATCCCGGCGTTCATGGCCTTCGCGGTCATCCCACTGGGCGGCGAGGTGTCGATCTTCGGGCAGCGGACCGCCCTGCAGTTGACCGACCTTCCGGTCGCGGTGCTCTACATCCTGGCCGTGACGTCGGTCGGGGTGTACGGGATCGTGTTGGCAGGATGGGCATCCGGGTCGGTGTACCCGCTGCTCGGCGGTCTGCGGTCGACGGCGCAGGTGCTGTCCTACGAGATCGCGATGGGCCTGTCCTTCGTCGCGGTGTTCATGTTCTCGGCGACCATGTCGACCTCGGGCATCGTTGCCGCGCAGCGCAACACCTGGTTCGTACTGATCCTCCTGCCGTCGTTTCTGGTGTATCTCGTCTCGATGGTCGGCGAGACCAACCGCGCGCCGTTCGACCTGCCCGAGGCCGAGGGCGAACTCGTCGGCGGGTTCCACACCGAGTACTCGTCGCTGAAGTTCGCGATGTTCATGCTCGCCGAGTACGTGAACATGACGACGGTGTCGGCGCTGGCGACCACGATGTTCCTCGGCGGCTGGCAGGCGCCGTGGCCCATCAGCATGATCGACGGCGCGAACAGCGGGTGGTGGCCACTGCTGTGGTTCACCGCCAAGGTGTGGCTGTTCCTGTTCTTCTTCATGCTGCTGCGCGCCACGCTGCCGCGCCTGCGTTACGACCAGTTCATGGCACTGGGCTGGAAGCTCCTGATCCCGGTGTCGCTGGTGTGGCTGATGGTCGCCGCCGTCATCCGAGTCCTCGTCGGCGAGGACGACAGCAGGCTGGCGGTCGGCCTGGCAGGGGTCGTCACCGTCGCGGTCGTCGCCGCCGTCCTGCTGGCACGGGGACGCCGCCGGTCCAGTGCCCCGCCGCCTCCGTCGGCCCCGTCCCCCGGCGCCTTCCCGGTGCCGCCCCTACCCGCGAAAGAGCGTGCCGATGCCTAAGTTCCTCGACGCGATCGCCGGTTTCGGCGTGACTCTGGGCTCGATGTTCAAGAAGCCGGTGACCGAGCAGTATCCGGAGGAGCCGGGCCCGGTCGCGCGGCGCTACCACGGCCGCCACCAATTGAACCGGTACCCCGACGGCCTGGAGAAGTGCATCGGCTGCGAGCTGTGCGCGTGGGCCTGCCCGGCCGACGCGATCTACGTCGAGGGCGCGGACAACACCGAGGCCGAGCGCTTTTCGCCCGGCGAGCGCTACGGCCGCGTCTATCAGATCAACTATCTGCGCTGCATCGGCTGCGGTCTGTGCATCGAGGCCTGTCCCACCCGGGCCCTGACGATGACCAACGAATACGAGATGGCCGACGACAACCGCGCCGACCTGATCTACGGCAAGGACAAACTCCTGGCTCCGCTGGCGCCGGGGATGGTGGCACCCCCGCACCCGATGGCGCCGGGCAGCACCGACGAGGACTACTACCTGGGAAACATCACACCGGTCGCCGAGCACGCAGAGGACGCCCGGTGAGGCCACACGAAGGGCGCCGACATGGGTGAGACCATCTTGTTCTGGGTGCTGGCGGTGGTGTCGGTGGTCGGCGCGCTCGGCGTGGTGGCCGCACCCAAAGCGGTGTACTCGGCGATCTCACTGGCCGGCACGATGATCGCGCTGGCGGTGCTCTACATCGCCCAGGACGCCCCGTTCCTCGGCGTGGTCCAGGTGGTGGTGTACACCGGCGCGGTCATGATGCTGTTCCTGTTCGTGCTGATGCTCATCGGTGTCGATTCCGCGGAATCGCTGGTGGAAACCATTCGCGGGCAACGTGTTGCGGCGGTCGTCAGCGGGGTCGGCTTCGGTGTCCTGCTGATCGCCGGTATCGGCAATGTCTCCGTCGGCGGTGGGCTCGGGTTGTCCGGTGCGAACGCCGGCGGCAACGTCGAAGGCCTGGCCACGCTGATCTTCACCGACTACCTGTGGGCGTTCGAATTGACCGGGGCGCTGCTGATCACCGCCACGCTCGGAGCCATGGTGCTGGCCCACCGGGAGCGTTTCGACCAGCGCAAGACGCAGCGCGAACTCGCGGTGGAACGCTTCGCCCCGGGCGGACACCCCACCACCCTGCCCAATCCGGGGGTGTACGCCCGCCACAACGCCGTCGACGTCGCGGCCCGGCTGCCCGACGGCTCCGCGGCAGAGCTGTCGGTCAGTGCCATCCTGCAGATCCGCGCGGTACCGAAGGCCGACGGGGAGGGCGATGAATCCCGATAACTACCTGTACCTGTCGGCGCTGTTGTTCACGATCGGCGCGGCCGGAGTTCTGTTGCGGCGCAGCGCGATCGTGATGTTCATGTGCGTGGAGCTGATGCTCAACGCGTGCAACCTGGCGTTCGTCTCGTTCTCGCGCATGCACGGACACCTCGACGGACAGGTGGTGGCGTTCTTCACGATGGTGGTGGCCGCCTGCGAGGTGGTGGTCGGGCTGGCCATCATCGTCGCCATCTTCCGGAATCGGCGTTCGGCCAACGTCGACGCGGCGAATCTGCTGAGGCACTGAGCCGCGATGACCCTACCGTTGTGGCTGCCGATCGCCCTCCCGCTGGCCGGTGCCCTGATCCTGCTGCTCGGCGGACGGCGCACCGACCGGTGGGGCCATCTGCTCGGGACCGCTGCCATCGTGGCGTCCTTCGCCTGCGCGGTGGTGTTGTTCACCGACATGCTCGGGCGTCCCGCCGAGGACCGGGGGGTCGGCCAGACGCTGTTCACCTGGATCCCGGTCGGCGAGCTGCGCATCGACTTCGGCCTGCAGCTCGACCCGTTGTCGATGTGTTTCCTGCTGCTGGTCACCGGCGTCGGTTCGCTGATCCACATCTATTCGATCGGCTATATGGAGCACGACCAAAACCGTAGGCGCTTCTTCGCGTATCTGAACCTGTTCGTCGCCGCGATGCTGATCCTGGTGCTGGCCGACAACTATCTCGGCCTGTACCTGGGTTGGGAGGGCGTCGGCCTGGCGTCGTATCTGTTGATCGGTTTCTGGTCACAGAAACCGTCGGCGGCCACCGCCGCGAAGAAGGCGTTCGTCGTCAACCGGGTCGGTGACGTCGGGCTGGCCGTCGCGCTGATGGCGATGTTCGCCTCGGTGGGCGCGCTGTCCTTCGGTGCGGTGTTCGACGCCGCACCGCAACTCAGCGAGAACATGCTCACCCTGATCGGGTTGATGCTGCTGCTGGCCGCGTGCGGCAAGTCGGCGCAGGTGCCGTTGCAGTCCTGGCTCGGTGACGCGATGGAGGGCCCGACGCCGGTGTCGGCGCTGATCCACGCCGCGACCATGGTGACCGCGGGCGTGTATCTGATCGTGCGCTCGGGGCCGGTGTTCGATCTGGCCCCGCACGCCCAGACCGCGGTGGTGGTCGTAGGCGCGGTCACCCTGCTGTACGGCGCGGTGATCGGCTGCGCGAAGGACGACATCAAGAAGGCGCTGGCCGCGTCGACGATGAGCCAGATCGGTTACATGGTGCTGGCCGCCGGCCTCGGCCCGATCGGCTACGCGGTCGCGATCATGCACCTGCTCACCCACGGGTTCTTCAAGGCCGGCCTGTTCCTGGGTGCCGGCTCGGTGATGCACGCGATGGGCGACGAGGTCGACATGCGCCGCTACGGCGGCCTGCGCACCGCGCTGCCGATCACGTTCGTGACGTTCGGCCTGGGGTATCTGGCCATCATCGGCATCCCGCCGCTGGCGGGCTTCTTCTCCAAGGACAGCATCATCGAGGCCGCGCTCGGCGCGGGCGGCGCCAAAGGCGTGGTGCTCGGCGCGGTGACCATCCTGGGTGCAGGGATCACCGCGTTCTACATGACGCGCGTGATGTTGATGACGTTCTTCGGTGAGAAGCGTTGGGCCGCCGGGGCGAGCGGAGCGACGGGGGCAGGTGCCGGGCCGCATCCGCACGAGGCGCCCGCGGTGATGACGTGGCCGATGATCCTGCTGGCGGTCGGTTCGGTGGGCTCGGGCGCGGCGCTGGCCATCGGCGGCACGCTCGAGCACTGGCTCGAGCCGGTGGTCGGCTCCGCCGAGGTGCACCATGTGCTGCCGGTCTGGGTCGTCACGGCGATCGTGTTGTCGGTGGTGGCGGTGGGCATCGCGGTCGCCTACCGGATGTACGGACGACGGCCCATCCCCGCCGAGGTGCCCGCGGCCTCGGCGCTCACCGTCGCGGCTCGCCACGACCTGTACGGGGATGCGTTCAACGAGAAGGTGTTCATGGCACCGGGGTGGAGCCTCACCAAGGGACTCGTCGAGGTCGACGACGAGGCGATCGACGGGGTCGGCACCGGCCTGGCGGGCGCGGTCGGACAGCTGTCGCGGCGCCTGCGCCGCACGCAGACCGGCTTCGCTCGGTCCTATGCCCTGACGATGCTGGCCGGCGCGGCGCTGCTGACCGCGATGATCCTGGCGGTGAACCTGTGGTGAGTTTCCCGTGGCTGACGGTGTTGTGGGCGGTGCCGATGGTCGGCGCGCTCTTGGTGATGCTGCTGCCGGCGGCCGCCCGTCAACTGGCCAAGTGGGTGGCGCTGGCGGTGTCGCTGGTGGTGCTCGCGCTCGCCGGGGTGGTGACGGTCCGCTTCGACCCCGCCGGGGAGCAGTTCCAGTTCGTCGAGAACTACCGCTGGATACCGTCCTTCGGCACGGGGTACATCCTGGGGGTCGACGGCATCGCGCTGGCGCTGGTGGTGCTGACCGCTGTGCTGGTGCCGTTGCTGATCGTGGCCGGCTGGAACGACGCACACGATCACGTCAGCTGGGGCGGCCGGTCGGTGCACGTCTACTTCGCTCTGACGCTGGCCGTCGAGTCCATGGTCCTGATCTCGCTGCTGGCGCTGGACATCCTGCTGTTCTACGTGTTCTTCGAAGCGATGCTGATCCCGATGTACTTCCTGATCGGCGGGTTCGGCGGCACCAAGCGCAGCGCCGCGGCGGTGAAGTTCCTGCTGTACAACCTGTTCGGCGGGCTGGTCATGCTGGCCGCGGTGATCGGCCTCTACGTCGCGACGGTGGCGAGCCCGGCGTTCGATGCCGGCACGTTCGACTTCCGCGCCATCGTCGCGGCGGTCACCGGCGGCGATTTCGTTCTCAACCCGGTGGTGATGCACCTGATCTTCGGCGGGTTCATGGTCGCGTTCGCGATCAAGGCGCCGCTGTGGCCCCTGCACCGCTGGCTGCCCGACGCAGCAGTGGAGGCCACCCCGGCGAGCGCGGTGCTGATGATGGCGATCATGGACAAGGTCGGCACCTTCGGCATGATCCGCTACTGCCTCCCGCTGTTCGGTGACTCGGCGGCCTACTTCCGGCCGTTGATCATCACGCTCGCGGTGATCGGCATCATCTACGGCGCCGTGGTCGCGATCGGCCAGACCGACGTCATGCGGCTGATCGCCTACACCTCGATCTCCCATTTCGGGTTCATCATCCTGGGCATCTTCGTGATGACCTCGCAGGGCCAGTCCGGATCCACCCTCTACATGATCAACCACGGCATCTCGACGGCCGCGCTGTTCCTGATCGCCGGATTCCTCGTCTCCCAACGCGGTTCACGACTCATCGGCGCCTACGGCGGTGTCCAGAAGGTGGCGCCCGTCTTGGCGGGCACGTTCCTGGTCGCGGGGCTGGCGACGTTGTCGCTGCCGGGTCTGGCGCCCTTCATCAGTGAATTCCTGGTGCTGATCGGCACATTCACGCGCTATCCGGTGCTCGCGGTGTTCGCCGCGAGCGCGCTGGTCCTGTCGGCGATCTACATCCTGTGGACCTACCAGCGGATGATGACCGGCCCCGTCACCGACGGCAACGCCGAGCTGCGCGACCTGCGGCCCCGGGAGATCGCGGTGGTGGCACCGCTTATCGCCTTGCTGGTGGTGCTCGGCATCTATCCCAAGCCGGCACTGGACGTGATCGACCCGGCGGTGGGGCACACGCTGACGTCGATCAACCAGACCGACCCGGCACCCGCCGTCGCGGAAGGACCGCAGCGATGAACCCGGCGACCCCGTCCGTGGAGTACGGCCTGCTCTCACCGATGCTGATCGTGTTCGGCGCGGCCGTGCTCGGCGTCCTGTTCGAGGCGTTCCTGCCGCGCCGCTTCCGCTACGCCGCCCAGATCGCGCTCAGCCTGTTCGCGCTGATCGCCGCGCTGGTGGCCGTGGTGCTGATCGCGCGTGCCGACGCCGGCACGGATGGTTCGACGGCGATGATGGGTGCGTTGGCGATCGACCGGCCGGCGTTGTTCCTGCAGGGCACCATCCTGGTGATCGGCGTGCTCGGCGTACTGCTGATCGGCCAGCGCCAGATCGCCGCAGCCGGGACGACTCGGGATTCCCCCACGGGGCTGGACGGTTTCACGCCGCAGGCGTCGGCGATGTCGGGCAGTGTCGCCGAGCAGGTCGCGACCCGCGCCGGCGTCATGCAGACCGAGGTCTTCCCGCTCACGCTGTTCGCCACCGGCGGCATGCTGATCTTCCCCGCCTCCAACGACCTGCTGTCGATGTTCGTCGCCCTGGAAGTGCTGTCGCTGCCGCTGTACCTGCTGTGCGGGCTGGCGCGCCGCCGACGGCTGCTGTCCCAGGAGGCTGCCCTCAAATACTTTCTGCTGGGCGCTTTCTCGTCGGCGTTCTTCCTCTACGGCGCCGCCATGCTGTACGGCTACGCCGGCACGTTGAAGCTGCCGGGTATCGCCAACGCGGTGACCGAGGGCGAGGGGACAACCTCCTTGGCGCTGCTCGGTGTGGCCCTGTTGCTCGTCGGCATCCTGTTCAAAGTCGGTGCGGTCCCGTTCCATTCGTGGATCCCCGACGTCTATCAGGGCGCCCCGACGCCGATCACCGCGTACATGGCCGCCGCCACCAAGATCGCGGCGTTCGGTGCGCTTTTGCGGCTGTTCTACGTCGCGCTGCCAGGCCTGCAGGACGCGTGGCGGCCGGTGCTGTGGACGGTGGCGATTCTGACGATGGTGCTGGGGACCGTCGCCGCGATCTCCCAGGCTGACGTCAAGCGGATGCTGGGCTACTCCGCGGTGGCGCACAGCGGTTTCATCCTGACCGGTGTCGTCGCGGCCAACGAGGCCGGCGTGTCGTCGACGCTGTTCTACCTGTTCGCCTACGGCTTCTCGACGGTGGGCGCCTTCGCGATCGTCGGCCTGGTCCGGGACGCCTCCGGCGAAGAGGACACCGCGCTGGCCCGCTGGGCCGGGCTGGGGCGCCGGTATCCGGTGGTGGGGGTCGTCTTCTCCCTGTTCTTGCTGGCGTTCGCCGGGATTCCACTGACCAGTGGCTTCGTCAGTAAGTTCGCGGTGTTCAAGGCGGCGGGCGAGGGTGGGGCCATCCCGCTGGTGGTGGTCGGCGTGATCGCCAGCGCGATCGCGGCCTACTTCTACGTCCGGGTCATCGTGCTGATGTTCTTCACCGAACGTCCCGACGACGCCCCCGAGGTGGTGGTGCCGGGCATGCTGACGACGTCCGTCGTCACGGTCACCGCGGCGGTCACCTTCGCCCTGGGTGCGCTGCCCCAGCCGGTGCTGGACCTGGTGAACTCGGCCGACGCGTTTCTCTGAAGACTGCGTCGGGGCTGTGATAGCAACGTCGCATGTCTTCTGACGCACTGGTGCTCACCGCGGATGTCGACGCGGTCCGGGTCATCACGCTGAACCGGCCGGCGTCGCGCAACGCGCTGGGCCGTGAGCTGATTCGCACCCTCTACGACACCCTGACCGCCACCGACGCCGACCCGTCGGTCCATGCCGTGGTGCTGACCGGCACCGACCCGGCGTTCTGCGCGGGTGTCGATCTCAAGGAAGCCGCCCAACACGGCATGGCGTACTTCGCGGAGTTCCGGACCCATGACTGCATCGCCGCGGTGGCCGAGATGCGCACTCCTGTCGTGGGCGCGATCAACGGGCCGACGTTCACCGGCGGTCTGGAGATCGCCCTGGGGTGCGACTTCCTGATCGCGTCGGACCAGGCCGTCTTCGCCGACACCCACGCCCGTGTCGGCATCCTGCCCGGTGGTGGCATGACCGCCCGGTTGCCGCAGGTGGTGGGCGCGGCGATGGCGCGCCGGCTGTCGATGACCGGGGAGGTCGTCGACGCCGCCCGCGCCGAACGGATCGGTCTGGTCACCGAGGTGGTGCCCCACGAGCATCTGGTGCCGCGGGCGATCGACCTGGCGGGCCAGATCGCCGAGGTGCCGCGCGCCACCATGCGCGACCTCAAGCAGATCTACACCTCCGGCGCGTCGGTGGTGATCGACCCCGCCCTGGCCGCCGAGCAGCAGATCGCGCTGGGCCAGGACCGCGACCTCGACAGTCTGGGGGCCCGGTTCGACGCGGTGACCGAACGCAACAAGGGCCAGATCTCGCCGGGCTGAGGCGATGTCAGCGCGCGGCGATGCCGTGCATCAGGATTTCCGACACGCTGTCCACCCAGGCCTGGTCGTTGAGGTCGTCGGGTGCCTGCAGCACGGCCAGCAGCGTGGCCCCGCCGATGAAGTCCACCAGTCGTTCCGAGGCGACGCCGCTGCGCACCTCGCCGCGTTCGATGGCGTCGTTGAGCCGTTCCTGCATGGCGACGATCACGCCACCGAAGCGGGACGCGACCCGCCCGGCCAGGTCGGCGTCGGCGGTCATGTCCGCGATCAGGCCAGGCAACGCCGCACGGACCACGGGGCTGATGAAGATCGCGCGGGTCACCTCCAGCATGGCGCGCAGGTCTGCGCCGAAGTCGCCGGGCGGGGTCTCGATCGCCGACGGGGTCGCCGGGAACGCCGCCTCGTGGACGAGCTCGGCCTTGCTCGACCACCGGCGGTACAGCGCGGTCTTGGTGGTCCCGGCCCGCTCGGCCACCGCGGCCATGGTCAGGTTGTTGTAGCCGATTTCGACAAGAAGCTCCGCGGTCGCCTGCAATATGGCAGCGTCTATACGCGGATCGCGAGGCCGTCCGGCGCCCGGACTCTTGTCAGCTTCGGGTTCATCTGCTTTCATAACGCTACCCATCGTATCGTAATTGGTGGCGGGAAGGATTCTCCGTTGAGCAGTGAACCAACCGTCGAGGACGTGGAGCGCCTCCAGCGATCCAGTCGCGACATGTCGGATGTGCCGGCGAAGTTGTCACACTGGTTGTCGACGGTGTTGGTCGACGCCACACCGGAGATCGCCGTAGAAAGCGGTGTCGACAGCAATGGCATGTCCTCCGAGACGATTCTGCTGTCCGGTCGCTGGCATCAGGCCGGTGCCGTCGTCGAGCAGCGGTGGGTCGCGCGGGTGGCGCCGGCCGAAGCCGATGTTCCGGTCTTCGAACACTACCGCCTCGACCACCAGCACGAGGTCATGCGCTTGGTCGCGGAGTTGACCGACGTCCCGGTGCCGCAGGTGCGGTGGTTGGAACCGAACGGAGAGGTCCTGGGCCGGCCGTTCTTCCTGATGGACCGCGTCGACGGCGTCGTCCCGCCCGACGTGATGCCGTACCCGTTCGGCGGAAACTGGCTCTACGACGCGACCGCCGAGCAGCAGCGTCAGGTGCAGGACCGGACGGTCGAGGTGCTCGCGGCGCTGCACAGCATCCCTGACGCCTCGCAGACCTTCGGCTTCCTACAGGACCTCGACCCGCCAGGAGACACCGCGCTGCACCGGCGCTTGGCGTGGCTGAAACGGTGGTACGAGTTCGGCGTGCCCGACATCGGTCGGTCGACACTGGTCGAGCGGGCGCTGGACTGGCTGGAGACGCACTTTCCCGACGACATCGCCGCCACCGAGTCCGTGCTGGTGTGGGGCGACGCCCGCATCGGCAACGTGATCTACCGGGACTACTCCCCCGCCGCTGTGCTGGACTGGGAGATGGCGACCATCGGGCCACGACATCTCGACGTGGCGTGGATGTGCTTCGCGCACATGGTGTTCCAGGAACTCTGCCAGCTGGCCGGACTGGAGGGCATGCCCGGCTTCCTGCGCGAGGAGGACGTGCTGGCCACCTACCGCGACCTGACCGGGCTCGAACTGACTGGGCTCGATTGGTTCCACGTCTATTCCGGGGTGATCTGGTGCTGCGTGTTCATGCGCACCGGGGCACGCCGCATCCGCTTCGGGGAGATCGAGAAACCCGGCGAGGTCGAATCGCTGTTCTACCACGCCTCATTGCTGCGTCGACTGATCGGAGAGGAAAGCTGATGCTCGGACCGATGGACGAATACCCGGTTCATCAGGTGGCACAGCCGATCGCGTGGCCGGGGTCCTCGGACCGCAACTTCTACGACCGTTCCTACTTCAACGCCCACGATCGCTCCGGCGACATCTTCGTCATCACCGGCATCGGCTACTACCCCAACCTCGGCGTGAAGGACGCGTTCCTGCTGGTGTCCCGCCGGGACGGCGGGTTCGGCGGACGCGGGGACACCCAGACCGCTGTGCATCTCAGCGGCGCCATCGACCAGGACCGCCTCAACCAGCACGTCGGCAACTACCGGGTGGAGGTCATCGAGCCGCTGCGCAAACTGCGGATCGTCTGCGACGAAACCGAGGGCATCGCAGCCGATCTCACGTGGGAGGGGCTGTTCGACGCGGTCCAGGAACAACCACACGTGATGCGGCGCGGCAATCGCGTGACGCTCGACGCCCAGCGCTTCGCGCAGGCCGGGACGTGGAGCGGGGTGCTGAGCGTCGACGGCGAGGAGATCACGGTGGACCCCGACCGCTGGATCGGCACCCGGGACCGCTCGTGGGGCATCCGGCCCGTCGGCGAGGCGGAACCCGCCGGACGTCCCGACGACCCGCCGTTCGAGGGCATGTGGTGGCTGTATGTGCCGATGGCCTTCGACGACTTCGGCATCGTGATCATCATGCAGGAGGACCCCTCGGGGTTCCGGACGCTCAACGACTGCACCCGCATCTGGAAGGACGGTCGCGTCGAGCAACTCGGGTGGCCGCGGGTCCGGGTGCGGTACCGCTCGGGCACCCGCATCCCCACCGGCGCGTCCATCGCCGCGACCGCCTTCGACGGCAGCCCTGTGCATTTCGAGGTCGAGTCGAAGCTGGCGGTACCGATCCACGTCGGTGGCGGCTACGGTGGCGACCCCGACTGGCTGCACGGGATGTGGAAGGGCGACAACTTCACCGAGCGGCTGACCTACGACATGACCGACCCGGCCGTCATCGGGCGCGCCGGCTTCGGCGTGATCGACCACGTGGGCCGCGCGGTGTGCCGTGACGCCGACGGCACCGAGCGCGAGGGCTGGGGCCTGTTCGAGCACGGCGCGCTGGGTCGCCACGACCCGTCCGGCTTCGCCGACTGGCTCACCGTCGCCCCCTGATCCTCCGCCGCCGGGCGGGGGTCAGGCGGGACGGACCTCGCGGACCTTCGCGCGGCCGAACACCATCTCCTCGCCGCCGACCCGGTCCAACCGGTGGTCGATCGCGTCGAGCAGGTAGTTGTGCCGCACGTTCCACGGACGGTGGGTCCCGGATTTCGGCAGCGCATGCGGCGCCCGTTTGACGTAGCCGGCGTTGATGTCCCAGGCCGGCTTCTCAGCGATCACGACATCGCCCAGGTGCGGGTACGCGTGTGTGTATCCGTGGGCGTCCATGTGCGCCAACAGGTTTGCCACCGCACGCGCGGTGAGGTCGGCCCGCAGCGTCCAGGACGCGTTGATGTAACCGACACACCACGCCAGGTTCGGCACGTCCTCGAGCAGGTGCTCCTTGTAGACGAACCGGTCCTGCGGTTTGATCTCCTCGCCGTCGATGCTCAGCCGCACTCCGCCGAGCGCCTGCAGTTGCAGCCCGGTGGCGGTGACGAGCACGTCGGCGTCGATGCGCCGGCCGGACTCGAGGACCACACCGGCGCTGTCGACGTGATCGATCTGGTCGGTGACCACCTCGGCGCGCCCCTGGGCGATGGCCTCGTAGAAGTCGGCGGACAGGATCAGGCACAGCCGCTGGTCCCAGGGGTCGTAGCTCGGGTTGAAGTGCACATCGACCGGATAGCCCTTGGGCAGATGGTGTTTCGCGACGGCCCGGATGAGGCGCCGGGTCAACTTGGGCGCTTTGCGGGCCACTCCGTAGACGGAGACGATGAACAGCAGGTTGTACAGCCAGCCCAGCCGATAGCCCAGCCGCGGAGGCGGGATCTTGCGCAGGAACTGCACCACCGGGTTGATCCGTTCACCCGACAGCAGGTAGGTCGGCGACCGCTGCAGCATCGTCACGTGGCCGGCGTCGCGGACCAGCGCGGGAATCATGCTCACCGCGGTGGCTCCGCTGCCGACGACCAGCACCCGCTTGCCCGTGTAGTCCAGGTCGTCGGGCCAGTGCTGCGGATGGATGACCGGGCCGGCGAAGTCTGACAGCCCCGGGAAGTCGGGCCGGTACGGGTTGTCGTAGTCGTAGTAGCCCGTCGCGAAGAACAGGAACCGGCCGCGAAGGGTGCTCACGTGACCGTCGTGCTCGACCTGGACGTTCCAGGTGTCGGTGGCCGAGTCCCAGTCCGCCGAGCGCACCCGGGTGTCGAACTGGATGTGCCGGTAGATGTCGTGCTTGCGCGCGGTGTCCTCGAGGTATTCGCGGATGTCGGGTCCGTCGGCGACGTTCTCCGGGCGCGACCACGGCTCCCAGGGGTACGACAAGGTCAGGATGTCGCTGTCGGAGCGGATGCCGGGGTAGGTGTGCAGGTCCCAGGTTCCGCCGATGCGCGAACGCCGTTCCAGGATCTTGTAGCTCAACTGCGGGTTGCGTTCGGCGATCCGGTAAGCCGCGCCGATTCCGGAGATCCCGGCCCCGATGATGAGGACGTCCGCATCCGGGCGTTCGGTGAATTCGTGATGATGCTGGCGCACCCGCAACCTCCTTTGGTCCGCGTACGTACCACGATATGGCTCAGCGCCTGACTGCGTCGACGATCTCGCTCAATGAGTTCAGCGGAATGGGTCCAGGCTGGTAGAGGCACACGGTGTCGGCCACGCCGGCGACCCGGTCGCGGATGTGGGCAGCGATGTCGGCCGGCGATCCGCACGCGGCGATCGTGTGCAGCACGTCGTCGGTGATCAGCCTTCCCATGTCCTGCCATCGGCCCTGCTTGGACAGCGCGTTGAGCTCGGGCTGCAGGTCGCCCCACCCGTGCACGTCGAGTACCGGGCGGTATGCCGGGGTGGAGCCGTAGAACGCCAGCAACCGCCGCGCCGCGCTGTGCGTCGGGTCCTGCTCGGCGACCGAGACGATGATCTCGGGCACCACGGCCAGGTCGGCACGGCTGCGTCCGGCCGCGGCCAGGCCCTCGGCGACGCGCGGCAGGGTCACCTCGTGCAGGAAGCGCTTGGACCCGAACGGCATGACCAGCAGCCCGTCGGCCACCTCGGCGGCCATCCGGGTCAGCCGCGGGCCCAGCGCACCGACGTAGATCGGCGGCGGGGTGAAGTCGGCGCGCGGCACGAAAGTCGGCGTCATCAGCGTGTGGCGGTAGAACTCCCCCCGGAAGTCCAGCCGCTCCCCGGTGGACCATGCCGCGAAGATCGCCCGCAGCGCACCGACGAGCTCGCGCATGCGTGCCACCGGCCGGTCGAACTCGGCTCCGAAGCGCTTCTCGATCTGGGTGCGGATCTGGGTGCCCAGCCCGAGCGTGAACCGTCCCCCGGAGAGCAGCTGGTGGTCCACGGCCTGGTGCGCGAGGTGAATCGGGTTGCGCGGGAACGCAATCGCGACGTTGGTCATCAGGTCCAGGCCGCCGACGGTGGACGCCAGGGTCAACGGCGCGAACACGTCGTGGGGACCCTCGAAGGTGAAGACCCCGCTGGCGCCCGCCTCCCGCAACGCCTGCGCCCGTTCGATCGCATCAGTCGGACCGAACAGCGCCGTCATCACCTGCACATCGGGACCCTAACCGGACCGAACGCCGAAAACGCCGCTAGTCGTCCGCGGGCGCGCCGAATCCGCGAGGATGGGCCCATGGGCGACGTGGTGGTCGTGGGAGCGGGGTTCGCGGGGCTGACGGCGGCCCGCGAGTTGACCCGGCTGGGCCACGACGTGGTGGTCATCGAGGGGCGCGACCGGGTCGGTGGCCGCTCCTACACCGGCGACCTGGCGGGGGTGCCGGTCGACCTGGGGGCCACGTTCGTCGGTCCCACCCAGGACGCGGTGCTGCAGCTGGCCGGGGAGCTGGACTGCAAGCGGGTGAAGACCTACGGCCAGGGCCGCAACCTGATCCGCTGGCGCGGTCGGGTGCGCCGCTACCGCAGCACCGTCCCCCGGCTGTCGGTGATCGAACTGCTCGACGTGTCGCGCATCCAATGGCGCTTCGAGCGCATCTGCCGCAAGGTGTCGGTCAGCCGGCCCTGGTCGTCACCGGGTGCGGCCTACCTCGACGACATCTCGCTGGACCGGTGGCTGAAGTCGGTGCACGCGGGTGCGTCGGCCCGCGACCTGATGGCGATCATGTCTCGGGTGACCTGGGGCGCCGAGCCCGACGAGGTCTCGCTGCTGCACGCGGTGCGCTACGTCAAGGCCGCGGGCGGACTGGGCCGCATGCTCGACGTGGAAGGCGGTGCCCAGCAGGACCGCCTGGTCGCGGGCACCCAGCAGATCGCCCTGCGGATGGCCGACCAGCTCGGTGACCGGGTGCGCCTGGGCGCCCCGGCCCGGCAAATCACCACCGGTCCCGACGGCACCCTGACCGTCGCGACCGACACCGAGTCTTTCCCCGCCGACGCGGTGGTGGTCGCGATCCCGCCCGCGCACCGCGCGGGCATCGACTTCGATCCCCCGCTGCCCGCGGGCTACCACGAACTGGCCCGCCACTGGCCGCAGGGCCGGCTCAGCAAGGCCTACGCCGCCTATGAGACGCCGTTCTGGCGGCGCAACGGATGCTCGGGGGAAGCACTCTGCGACGAGGGCCCGGTGTTCATCACCTTCGACGTCAGCCCGAACGACTCCGGACCCGGGATCCTGCTCGGGTTCACCGACGCGCGGACCTTCGACCCGCTGCCCGCGGAGCGGCGGCGCGAGGTCGCGCTGGCCGGGTTCGCGGCCCTGTTCGGCGACGCCGCACGCAAGCCGATCGACTACCTTGACCACTGTTGGGGCACTGAGGAATTCGCTCCGGGCGGCCCGACGGCGGCGGTGCCGCCCGGCTCGTGGACGCAGTTCGGACCGTTCCTGAGCGCCCCGGTCAACGGCATCCACTGGGCCGGCACCGAGACCGCTGAGGTGTGGACCGGCTTCCTCGACGGCGCGGTGCGGTCGGGGCGGCGTGCCGCGGCCGACGTCGATCAGGAACTGGCGCGGCGCGGCTGAGCCACCGACTCGAGCAACCACCGCAGGTGGGAGTTGACCTCGGCCGGCCGTTCCAGGATCGCGCAGTGCCCGCCGGGCAGTTCGACGAACCGCGCCAGGTTCGGCGCGGTGGTCGCGATCCGGCGCGACGACACCATCGGCGAGATCCGGTCCCGTTGGCTGCCGATCACCAGGGTCGGCACTGTCAGATTGGTCAGGTCGATGTGCTCGGCCCCAATGCCGACGAGCGCGGTGGCCCAGCCGCTGCGTCCGGCCGGCGGTGTGGCGTTGAGCAGGTCGTAGACGAACCGGCCGACGGCCGGGTCGGCGTCGCGACCCACCGCCATCATCGACACCAGCCGCCGTCCGGACGGGCTGACCACCCGTCCCAGCGGGGCGCCGGCGAAGGTGCGGACCACGGTCGCGGCGGCGCGCACCCGGGCCTGGGCCAGGCGCGGCGGCATCGGCAGCAGCTTGATGTTCTCGAGCAGGTCGCCGGTGGTCGTGTTGATCAGCGCCACCGCATCCGCGCGGCGCTGCACACGGTCCGGCAACTGTGCCGACCACGACGTGATCGCGATACCGCCCATCGAGTGGCCCGCGATGACCGCGCGCTCGTCGGGCGCGAGCGTCGCCTCCAGCACCGAGTCCAGATCGGCGGCCAGGTGGTCGAGGGTGTATCCGCCGCGCCTCGGTGGCACCCCGCTGCGCCCGTGCCCCCGGTGGTCGAAGGCGATCACGCGGTAGTGCTGTGAGAGGTCGGTGATCTGGTGGGCCCAGACCCGCAGCGCGCAGGTGATGCCGTGCGCCAGCACGATCGGGTAACCATCGGCGGGCCCGAAGACCTCGGTGTGCAGTCGCACGCCGTCGCGGGACCGCACCTCCACGATCCGTCCGTCGGGGAGCGCCGCCGCCGGCTCGAAGGTGCCTCGTCTCGAACGGTCTGCCCTCGTACGTTGCGTCATGGCCCCTCCTGCTGTTCGGCGACTTTGCCGGAATGCGACTGTACCGCCGAGGACGGCGGACCCGGCCTCGACCGGGTCGGGTTGAATGGGGGCGACGACACTCCAGGAGGCCTTGATGCGCGCGATACAGATTGCCAGTCTCGACGGTCCGCAGGCCGCGAAGCTCGTCGATATCGACGAACCCACCGCCGAGGACGGCATGGTCGTCGTCGACGTGCACGCCGCCGGGGTGGCCTTTCCGGACGCGCTGCAGTCGCGTGGGCTCTACCAGTACAAGCCCGAGATGCCCTACACGCCCGGCGCCGAGGTCGCCGGTGTGGTGCGCAGCGCCCCCGAGGGCGCCGGGGTGTCACCCGGAGACCGGGTGGTCGGGTTGACGATGCTGTGCGGCGGTATGGCCGAAGTGGTTGCGCTGCACCCGGAGCGGGTCTTCCCGCTGCCCGACTCGGTGTCCTTCGAGGCCGGTGCCGGCGTGCTGTTCAACGACCTGACGATGCATTTCGCGCTGCGCACCCGGGGCCGGCTGAGCGAAGGCGAGTCGGTGCTGGTGCACGGCGCCGCCGGCGGGATCGGGACGTCGACTCTGCGCTTGGCTCCCGCGTTCGGGGCCGGCCGGGTGTTCGCGGTGGTCAGCAGCGACGCCAAAGCCGAGGTGGCGCGGGCGGCCGGGGCCACAGACGTGGTGCCGGCCGACGGATTCAAGGACGCGGTCAAGGAACTCACCGGGGGCCGCGGGGTGGACATCGTCGTCGATCCGGTGGGCGGAGACCGGGTGACCGACTCGCTGCGCTGCCTGGCCCCGGCCGGTCGCCTGCTGGTCGTCGGGTTCACCGCCGGTGACATCCCGACCATCAAGGTGAATCGGTTGCTGCTCAACAACGTCGACGCCGTCGGCGTGGGGTGGGGCGCCTGGACCATGACCCACCCGGGCTATCTGCAGCAGCAGTGGGAGGACTTGGCGCCCCTGCTGGCCAGCGGGAAGGTGCCGCCGCCACAACCGGTCGTCTACCCGATCGAACGCGCCGCCGAGGCCATCGCGTCCCTCGAGGAGCGGACCGCGCTGGGCAAGGTGGTCGTGACCGTCCGGTGACACGGCACGGCGCGTTCGGCTGCATTCGGTTTGACCCGCTGCGATGATGGTGCGGTGTCCACCGCCGGCGACCTCGTAGAGGCCGACGCGCCAATCGGCGCGTTCCTCGCCTTCGTCGCCGAACGGCCCAGCGCGCTGATCATCGAGGGCCCACCGGGCATCGGTAAGTCGACATTGTGGCTCTCGCTGCTCGAACGGTCACGGATGCGGGGCTACCGCACGCTCTCTGCGCGGGTCGGTCATTCCGAGTCGGTGATGGCGTTCTCGGCGCTGGCCGACCTCCTGGCCGAGGTCGAGACCGACCGCTTCGCGGACCTTCCGGCGCTGCAGCGCCTGGCGCTGGACCGGGTGCTGCTGCGCACCGGAGTGGAGGGCCCGCCGACGGATCAGCGGGTGGTCGCCGCGGCGTTCCTGGCCGTGGTGCGGGCCTTGAGCGCCGAGTCCCCCGTCGTACTGGCGATCGACGACGCGCAGTGGTTGGATTCCTCCAGCCGCGCCGTCGTCGAGTTCGCGGCACGGCGCCTGCGTGGCCCGACCGGCGTGCTGGTCACCGAGCGCACCATGCCCGGCAACGGGACCGTGGCGCGGTGGTTGCAGCTGGACCGCCCCGACGGGGTGGACCGGCACGCGGTTCGGCCGATGACCACACGCGCGCTGCACTCCATGCTCTCCGCACGGCTGGGCCGCACGCTGCCCCGGCCGACCGTGCTGAAGATTTCCGAGATCTCCGGCGGGAACCCGTTTTTCGCTCTCGAACTGGCCCGCGCCATGGGAGAGAGCACGACGCTGTCCGATCAGCCTCTGCCCGAAACCCTGGCCGAGGTGGTGCGCGCGCGGGTCGGCGCCCTCTCCGTCGACGTGCAGGCCCTGTTGCTGAGCGCGGCGTGCGTGCCGAATCCCACCGTGGAGTTGTTGGCCCGCGCCGCCGACACCAGCGCCGACGACGTCGCGGTGCTGCTCGAACAGGCCGAGGCGCACGGCGTCGTCGTGCTGGAGGGCCACCGCGTGCGGTTCACCCATCCGCTGCTGGCGGGCGGCATCTACAACGACGCGCCGGCGGGCGCGCGCCGCGCCACCCACCGGATCCTGGCCGGCCTCGAGGACCACCCGGAACTGCGGGCCCGCCACCTGGCACTGGCCGCGACACAGGGCGACGAACAGATCTTCACCGCCCTGGACCACGCCGGGGACTCAGCGCGCGCCCGTGGCGCGCCGGCCGCCGCAGCTGAACTGACCGATCTGGCGATCAACCTCGGCGGTGACACCGTCGTACGCCGCCTGAAGTCCGCCGAGAACCACTTCCTGGCCGGCGACACGGCCCGCGCGCGCGAGGTCCTGGGCGCGGTCGACGACTACGAGCCGGCCATCATGCGGGCGCTGGGATCGGTGCTGCTCGCGACGGTCAACATGTATGACAACCGGCACTACGAAGCGGTGGCGGTGCTGCGCACCGCGCTCGACGACGCCGTCGGCAACACCCCGGTGATGGTGCAGGTCCTGCTGCGGTTGTCGTTCGCGCTCAACAGCATCGGCGAGTCCGACGAAGCGCGCCGCCACATCCGTGACGGGGTCAAACTGGCCGAGGAGTTGGGTATCCCGGGGATCACCAGCGCTGCGCTGGCATGGTCGGTGCAGTTGAACTTCCAGTGCGGTCGCGGGCTCGACGAGGTCGGGCTCAACCGGGCGCTCGAACTCTACGACAGCTCCCTGGACCTCCCGATCATCTTCCGCGCTCCGCTGGTCAACGCGCTGGCTCTGGCAGGCACCGGCCGCTTGGACGAAGCACACCGGCAGTTGCTCGCGCTGCGCACGGTCTGCCTCGAGCGCGGCGCCGAGAGCGACATGATGGCGATCGCGGGATTCCTTGCCATCACCCACATCTGGCGCGGAGAGGTCGCCGAGGCCGAAGTCGAGGCCGCCGAGGCTGTCGAACGTGCCGAACAATTGGGCGGCGACGAGGTGCTGATCATCCCGATGACGGTGCGGGCCGCGGTAGCGGCGTTCGCCGGGCGGGTCGAACAGGCCCGCACCGACGCCCGCTGGGTGCTGGAGGCTGCAACGCGCCGGGGCACCGCGTTGGCCGACTGGCCGGGGATGACCCTGTGCTTTCTGGAGGAGTCACTCGGGGATCACCGCGCCGCGCTCGACGCCCTGGATCCGACGTATCTCGACCCGCCCGAGGTGGCGGTCACCGAACTGATGCTGTCCTGGCATCTGCCCGACGTGATCGAGGCGATGGTGGGCGTCGGCCGCATCGCCGACGCGGAAACGCTCACCGCCGCACTGGAATCGAACGGCGAACAGCACGGGCGTAGCTGGATGAAGGCGGTCGGGGCGCGCTGCCGGGCGCTGCTGCTGGCCGCGGGTGGTGACGTCGCCGCCGCCGAGCAGGCAGCCAGGCGGGCCATGTCCGAGCACGATTCGCTGCCGATGCCGTTCGAGCGCGCCCGCACGCAGCTCGTGCTGGGCCAACTGCAACGCCGACTGCGGCGCAAGAAGGCCGCCGCAGCGACGTTGACCGAGGCGCTGCACGCCTTCGAGGTGCTGGGCACACCGCTGTGGGCGGAGCGCGCGCGGGGCGAGCTGTCCCGCACCGTGGTGGCCGCACCCGACGGCGGGCTCTCCGAGACCGAGCAGCGGGTCGCCGAGTTGGCCGCCTCGGGGTCCACGAACAAGGACATTGCCGCGGCGATGTTCATCACCGCCAAGACCGTCGAGCACCATTTGACGAAGGTCTACCGCAAGCTGGGGATCAGCTCCCGCGCGGAACTGGGCAGAACGATGGACCGGCTCCGCGGTTCTTCATGAGAGGCCTTGTGCGGGTGCGGTTGTCATCTCGTAGTCGGCCGGGTCGGGATGGTGTGTCCACTTCCAGTAGTCGACGATGCGCCACGCGAACAACGTGGGAAGTTCACCCCCGGAGTTCTTGTAGTAGCTGCTGGTGACCGCCGGGTGGGCGTAGACCATCGTCTTGAGCCGGTCCTGGCTGCGTCGGTGGTAGTCGGCGCAGACCTCGGCACTGGGCATGGCGGCGTCGGCACCGTGGGCCAGCATCATGTCGATGCACCCGAGGATGTAGCGCATTTGGCACTCTGAGTTGTAGATGATGCTGGCTCCGTTGACGGCGTTGGTGCCCGGGCCGAACATGCAATAGAAGTTCGGGAAGCCGGCGACGGTGACGCCGAGGTAGGCGAACGCCGAGTCCTTCCACACCTCGTTGAGGCCGGCGCCGTCGACACCGCGGATGTCGATCGGGCCGAGCTGATGGTTGACGTCGAATCCGGTGGCCCACACCAGCACATCGGCTGGCCGGTGGATACCGTGCGCGTCGACGACACCGGACTCGGTGATCTCGGCGATGCCGTCGGTGATCAGTTCGACGTCGTCGCGCTGCAGGGTTTTCAGCCACGTTCCGTCGTCCTGCAGCGTCCGCTTGCCCATCGGCGGATACGCCGGGGTGACTTTGGCGAGCAGTTCTTCGTCGTCGGTGAACGCGCGCATCCACGCCTCGAACACGTCGCGGATCATCTGATTGCCCGCGCTGACCGACCGCCCGCCGGTGTCCCAGCCCGGGTCGATGGTGATCTGCTCGTCGAGCGCGTCGGCGATCGGCCACCACGACACGAAGCGCAGCCAGCGGGCGTAGAACGGCAGGTGCCGGGTGGCCCACCGGGCGCCTTCCCCGACCGCCTCGTGGTAGTGCACGTTCGGGGCCATCCACTGCGGGGTGCGCTGATAGACGTCGACATGGGCGGCCTGTCCGGCGATGGCCGGGACCAGTTGGAAGCCGCTGGCGCCCGCCCCGATCACCGCGACCCGCTTGCCCGTGAGGTCGACGGTGTCGTCCCAGTCCGCGGTGTGAAAGGCCGGACCGGCAAACGTGTTGGCGCCGTTGATGTCCGGGATGACCGGATTGCTGAACTGCCCGACCGCGCAGATCAGGCCGCGGGCGGTGAGGGTTTCGGTCAGGCCATCGGCCGACCGGGTCTGGACCTGCCACGTCGCGGTGGCGGCATCCCAGCGTGCGGCAAGAACCTCGGTCCGGAAGCGGACGTGGGGCGCGATGTCGTGGCGACTCATCACCTCACCGAGATAGCGCAGGATCTCGGGCTGGGTGGCGTAGTGATGCTCCCAGTGGTCGGTCGGCTCGAAGGAGTACGTGTAGTACTGGCTGGCGATGTCGACGCGGCAGCCGGGATAGCGGTTGGCCAGCCAGGTTCCGCCGACACCGGCTTGTTTCTCGATGATCTGGAAGGGGATGCCGGCCTGTTTGAGTTTGATCCCGGCCAACAGTCCGGCCTCGCCGCAGCCGATGACGACCACGGGGAAATTCGCGCGCTGTTCGGGTGCCGACGCGAGCGCGGGGCCGATGTGGTCGGTGTCGGTCAGTCGTAGGTCGGCGGCGATGTAGTCGACGAACTCGTCGGTGACCTGGCCCGCGGTGACCACGTCCAGCATTGCCCGCAACTGGGCGGCATCAGGCAGAAACGGTGGCGGACAACCCCGGTCGCGATAGTCGCGGGCGATGTCGAAGGCGCGAGCACGCACCGTCTCCTTGTCGGATTCGCTCATCGCGCCCTGCAGATCCATCGCGATCAACATGACGGGCCTGGGCAGCGCGTCGAGCAGGCCCAGGTCGCTGGTCATGTGCACCATCGACATCAGCAGCGCCGGCACGCTGGCTGCGTCGATGGCGCGCCGCACCGTCTCGTCGTCGGCGTCGGGGAAGGGCAGGCCCGTCAGCCGGGCCAGGTCGGAATCGGCCGGCGCGGCGCCGCTGACCTGTGGCATGGACCACACCATACAGAGCAGGACTGGTGGATGGTCAGACTTTTCCCGCACGGTGTCGAGCGAGGAATTCGAGTACCGCTTCGGCGAACAGGTCGTTGCGGTCCCCGGCGACCATGTGGCCCGCTCCCTCGACGTCGACGAACGCGACCTGCGGGAAGCGCTCGAGGAACGCCGTGGCGCGGTCCTGACTGACCAGGTCGCTGACCTGGCCGCGGACCAGCAGCATCGGCACACCGTCGGACAGGATCGTCTCGATGGCACGGTGCAGCCGGTCGACGTCGGTCACCTCCAGGGGCCCGTGCGTGGCGTCTCCGTCGATGAACTGCGGGTCCCAGTGCCAGAACCATCGATCGCCCCTGCGGCGCAGGTTGTTCCGCAGGCCGTCCAGGTCGGTGGGCCGGGGCCGGTGCGGGTTGAACTCCGCGATCATGTCCGCGACCTCGTCGAGCGACCCGAAACCCTCGACCATCCGATCGGCCATGAAGGCGTGGATGCGGTCGGCGCCGGAGGGATTCATGTCGGGCACGATGTCGACCAGCACCACCGCGGAGGCGGCCCGGCGCTCGAGTTCACCGGCCAGCAGCACCGAGGTGATGCCGCCCAGCGAGGCCCCCACCAGAACCGGATGCGGCGGAAGATGTCGCAGGACCTCGGCGACGTCTGCGGCGAAACTCGTCACCCGGTAGTCACCGTCAGGGGACCAGTCCGACTCGCCGTGGCCGCGCAGGTCGACGGTGACGGTCTGCCAGCCGCGGCGCGCGACGGCGGACGCCGCCTTCGACCAGGAGCGGCGCGTTTGTCCACCGCCGTGCAGGAATACGACGGCCGGCGCGTCCGGCTCACCCAGGCGGTCGGCGACGATGCGCACTCCCCCGTGCCCGTCGGTGCGTAACTGCCTGTGCGCGGGCGTCATTCCACCGATAGTAGGGCGCGATCCCCTGAGCCAGGGCCATACTGGGCCCGTGAAGGGGCTTGCGGGCAAAGGCGTTCTGGTGACCGGCGCGGCCTCGGGCATCGGTCGCGCGACGGCGGGCAGGCTCCTCGACGAGGGCGCCCGGGTGGTCGGCATCGATGTGGCGGCGCCCGGGGATCTCGAATTCCCCTGCACAACCGGCGATGTGTGCGATGCCGATGCCGTCGGGCGCGCCGTGGCCGAAGTGGTGGCGGCGGCCGGGCGGCTCGACGGGGTGGTGCATGCCGCGGGTGTCGCCGGGGGCGGGCCGATCCATCTGCTCCCGGACGACGAATGGCGCCGCGTCCTCGAGGTGAACCTGACCGCGACGTTCGTGGTGCTGCGCGCCGCACTGAACCAGATGCTGGCCCAGGACCGCGTCGACGGCGAACGCGGCTCGATCGTCACGCTGTCGAGCATCGAGGGACTTGAGGGCACCGCCGGCGGCAGCGCCTACAACGCGTCCAAGGGCGGCGTTGTGCTGCTGACCAAGAACGCGGCGATCGACTACGGGCCCAGCGGAATCCGGGTCAACGCCATCTGCCCCGGGTTCATCGAGACCCCGTTGCTCGACGCGACACTGGGCATCGAGGGCATGGGCGGTGTCCGCGACGGCCTACGCGGCGAACACAAACTGCGCCGCTTCGGCCGCCCCGAGGAGGTCGCTGCCGTGGGGGCGTTCCTGATCTCGGCGGACGCCGCATTCGTCAGCGGGCAGGCGATCGCGGTCGACGGTGGCTACACCGCCGGGCGCGACCACGGGGTGACCGCGCTGATGGGGCTGGGCGGGGACTGACCCGCCGTCACCACACCACGGCGAGTGCCGCGGCGGTGAACGTCAGCACACCGACCGCGATGAACATCGGGCGCGGCACCGGTTCCCCGGTGCGCTTCTGACGTGCGGCGCCCATTCCGAGCAGTCCACCCACGACGATCAGGATGACCAGCTTGATGCCGATCTTGGGATAGTTCAGCTCGATCCCGGCCGGCCACGGCGCCGCCAGCGCCAGCCCGGTGACCAGCGACAGCAGCAGGCCGTAGTCCATCACCCGGGTGTTCTGGAACCGACGCGCGACGGCCTCGGTGGCCCACGCCCCGAACAGGACGGCGAAGCCGACGATGTGCAGCAGGACAACTACAGACCGTAGTATTTCCATGGTCTGAGGTTACCGCACTACCGCAGCGGTTCGCCGTTACTCAGGGCGTGCCGGACGGTACCTGGTAGCAGTTCGTCGAACTGAAGCCGAAGACGGTCACCCGTGTCGCAGCGGGTGAAAGAGCCGTCCGGGCCCGGAGGATGGCGGCACCGGCCGCCAGCTTGGTTCGTCTCATGGCGCACTCCTGCTGCGTGGACCCTTGCCGCGCCGCTCTCAGACGGTGGTCAGATCCGTGCCCCGGGTCTCCTGCAGGCGCCAGACGGCGACCACGGTGACCAGGCCGCAGGCGGCAGCCAGCACGACCAGCGGCATCCGCGACACCCCGTCGGCGTGCAGGCTGCTCGCGATCAGCGGCGTGAAACCGGCACCGAGCAGCGCCGCGAGCTGGTACCCCATGGAGGCGCCCGTGTAGCGCACGGCCGTGCCGAACATCTCCGAGAACAGCGCTCCGAGAGGGGCGTACATCAACGACTGGATGAGTTGGGCGATCACCATCGCGACGGTCAGCCAGACCGTCGACCCGATGTCGACGAGTGCGTAGAACGGCCAGGCGTAGACGACGATGCCGAGCGCGCCGGCGACCATGACCGCCCGTCGCCCGACGCGGTCGGACAACGCGGAGAACGCCGGGATCGCGACCAGCCCGGTCAGCGAGGTGAAGATCAGCGCGGTCATGACATCGGTGCGGTGGTACCCGATCGCGGTGGCGTAGCTGATCATGTAGGTGCTGATCAAGGCGGTCAGCGCGAACGGACCGATGCCCACGGCGCAGGCCAGGACCAGCACTCGCGGCTTTCTGAGCACTTGGAGCAGCGGCGTCGACGCCGCCTTCGGCGCGGGTCGCGCGGCCTCGAACACGGGGCTCTCGGTGATCGAGAGCCGGACGTAGATGCCGATCGCGAGGAGTGCCACGCTGACCAGGAACGGCAGCCGCCAGCCCCAGGACAGGAAGTCCTCGTCGGGCAGCAGGGTGATCAGCGTGACGACGGCCACCGACAGCAGCGACCCGATCGGTGAGCCCATCTGCATCACACCGTTCCAAAAGCCGCGGCGATGGGGTTCGGCGTGCTCGGTGACCATCAGGGTGGCTCCGCCCCACTCCCCTCCGATCGCGATGCCCTGGATGATCCGTAACGTCACGAGCAGGATCGGCGCGGCGACGCCGATCGCGGCGTAGGTGGGCAGCAGCCCGATCAGGAAGCTGGCAACGCCCATCAGCACCATCGTCAGGACGAGCATCGACTTGCGTCCGAGACGATCCCCGAAGTGCCCGAACAGGATTCCGCCGATCGGTCGCGCGACGTAACCCGCTGCCAGCGTGCCGAACGCCGCGATGGTGGCCACCGCGGGATCGGACTCCGGAAAGAACACGATCCCGAACACCAACGCGCTCATGGTGCCGTACACCAGGAAGTCGTAGTACTCGATGGCCGTGCCCAGCAGACTGGACAGTGCGACCCGTCGTAACAGCGCCCGATCCGGCGCCACCGTCTGCTGCATGGTCAGACCTTCTGCGCCACCGGCAGAGCCGCACAAGGGTGGGCGCCCACTGACCGGAACCCCAGTTGGCCGGCATCGCGGTGATCGTGTGCAATCACTTCATGCCCGTCGACTACAACGAAAGCCTGCGTGAGGTCAGCACCCCGTCGGGCGTGCTGCGCTACCACGAGGCCGGCACCGGCCCGACGCTGTTGTTGCTGCACGGTTCCGGCCCGGGCGTCACCGGATGGCGCAACTACCGCGGCAACCTCGAGTTCTTCGCTCGGCACTTCCGCTGCCTGGTGCTGGAATTCCCCGGCTTCGGCGTCAGCGACGACTTCGGCGGACACCCCATGGTGGACGCCCAGGGTGCGGTGGTCACCTTCGTCGACGCGCTCGGGCTGGACCGCGTCGACATCATCGGCAACTCCATGGGCGGCGGGGTCGGCATCAACTTCGCCATCCACCACCCCGACCGCATCGGCAAGCTGGTCACCATCGGCGGCATCGGCACCAACATCTTCAGCCCCGGCCCGAGCGAAGGCATCCGGCTGCTCCAGGAGTTCACCGAGGACCCCACGCGACAGCGGTTGATCGACTGGCTGCACTCGATGGTGTACGACCCCGCGCTGGTGACCGAGGAGTTGATCGAGGAGCGGTGGGCCCTGGCCACCGACCCGGAAACCCTTGCCGCGGCGCGACGCATGTACGGCAAGGCGGCGTTCGCGGCCATGATGGACATGATGCGCAAGGCCGACCTGCCGATGCCGTGGGCGTCGATGCACAAGGTCGCCGCACCCACCCTGCTCACCTGGGGACGCGACGACCGCGTCAGTCCACTGGACATGGCACTGGTGCCGATGCGCACGATTCCCAATGCTGAGTTCCACGTGTTCCCGAACTGCGGACACTGGGTGATGATCGAGGCCAAGGCCGCGTTCGAGCAGACGGTGCTGGGCTTCTTGACCCGGGACCGGCCCTAGGCTCCGAGCCTCGGCCGACGCTCGACGGGATCGGTTGTCGGCGGGGCGAGTTCAGCCGGAGGAGAGCCAGGCCGGCTTGGGTTCCGGCCGGCCTGGCCCCGAGGTCACGAACCCGGCAGCAGGCTGAAGCCCTTGTAGCCGGCGTCGGCGACCTCCGCGCAGATGTCCAGATAGACCCCGAACCCACCGATGAAGAGCATGAACACCCGCGGCTTGCCGGGCACGTTCGCTCCCATGTACCAGGAGTTCGCGCGCGGGAACAGCGTCGCCTCGGCGCGCCGGTTGCACTCGGCGACCCAGTTGTCCACCGCATCGGCGGTGGCTTCGATGGCGCTCAAGCCGTGCTCGTCGAGGTAGGTGATCGCGTCGGCGATCCAGTTGATGTGGGCTTCGGCGTGCAGGACCATGTTGGCCAGCACCGCCGGCGCTCCGGGACCCGACACCAGGAACAGGTTGGGGAAGCCGTCGACGCCCAGGCCCAGATAGGTACGCGGACCCGCCGACCAGGCGTCGATCAGCTTCTGACCGCCGCGACCGACGATGTCGATCTTGGCCAGCGTGCCGGTCAGTGCGTCGAAGCCGGTCGCGAGCACGAGCGCGTCCAGGTCGAAGTGCGCCTCCGAGGTTTTCACGCCGGTGGCATCCACCGCTTCGATCGGTGTTTTCCGCACGCTGACGAGCGTGACGTTGGGCCGGTTGAAGGTCTGGAAGTAGTTGGTGTCGGTGCAGATTCGTTTGGTGCCGATCGGATGGTCGTTCGGGATCAGCAGGTCGGCCACCGCAGGGTCGTCGATGACGGCGCGGATCTTCTCCTCGTAGAACTTGCGCGCTTCCTCGTTGGCCTCGAGGTCGATCATCTGGTCGGAGAAGGTCTTGGAGAACAGCACGCCACCGAGCTGCCAACGCTTCTCGAAGGCCTCCCGGCGCTCGTCGGGACTGACCTCCATCGTCAGCTTCGGATGGGCCACATGCGGCGACCCGCCGCCGCTGCGCCACGACATCCGGCGGCGCTCGTCGTAGGTGGCCTTGGCCTGAGCGACCTCGTCGGCCGAGAGCGGCCGATTACCGGCCGGGACACTGTAATTCGGTGTCCGTTGGAACACCACGAGCTGATCGGCCTGCTCGGCGATGATCGGAATGGACTGGATGCCCGACGAGCCGGTGCCGATGACACCGACCCGCTTGCCGGTGAAATCGACGCCTTCGTGCGGCCAGTGGGCGGTGTGGTAGGTCTCGCCGCCGAACGTCTCGAGGCCGGCGATGTCGGGAGTCAGCGGCGACGACAGCGGGCCGGTGGCCATCACCACGAACCGGGCGTCGACCGTCTCCCCGCCGTCGGTGGTGACGGTCCAGCGCAGAGTGTCCTCGTCCAGGACTGTCGCGAGGACCCTGGTGTTGAAGGTGATACCGGACCTCAGATCGAGCTTGTCGGCCACCCACTTGATGTACTCGAGGATCTCCGCCTGGGTCGCGTACTTCTCCGTCCACGTCCACTCCTGCTGGAGCTCGTCGGAGAACGAATAGCAGTAGTCCAGGCTCTCGACGTCGCAGCGGGCGCCGGGGTACCGGTTGAAGTACCACGTGCCACCGACTTCGGGGGCCGCCTCGAACACCCGCACCGACAGACCTTGCTGCCGGAACTTGTACAGCGCGTACAGGCCGGCGAATCCCGCGCCGACCACGACGACGTCGACAGAACTTCCCGTGGCACCAGTCACATCGACGAAGCTAGAACCGCCGTGGCTGCCGGGGCGCGCCGATTCCCGGTCAACGGGCATCGGATCTGCTGTCCCGTCCACCGGTAGCAGGGTTCCGTGACGACCGTCGGCTCCCCGATGATGGCGCCATGAGCGACGTGTCCCGTGCGGTGCCCCTGACCGTCGTCGAGGTGATCGACGAGGCTCCCGATGCCAGATCACTGGTGTTCGACGTCCCCGCCGAACACCGGGACCGGTTCGACTACCGGCCGGGTCAGTTCCTGACCTTGCGGGTCCCGAGCGAACGCACCGGCTCGGTGGCCCGGTGCTATTCCTTGGCCAGCTCACCGCACACCGGTGAGGCGCCGAAGGTCACCGTGAAGCGCACCGAGGGTGGTTACGGGTCGAACTGGTTGTGCGACAACGTCGCTGCCGGCGATGTCATCACCTCGCTGCCACCGTCGGGGGTGTTCACGCCACAAGACCTCGACGGCGACTTCCTGCTCTGGGCCGCCGGCAGCGGGATCACCCCGGTGATGTCCATCCTGCAATCCGCTCTCATCGCCGGCACCGGCCGCGTCGTGCTCTGCTACGCCAACCGCGACGAGGCGTCGGTGATCTTCGCCGCGCAACTGCGTGAGCTGGCCGCCCGCTACGCCGGCCGGCTGACCGTGCTGCACTGGCTGGAGTCCGTGCAAGGTCTGCCCACCACCACCCAGTTGAGTCATTTCGCGCGACTGTTCCCCGGCTACCAGTCGTACATCTGCGGACCGGCGCCGTTCATGGCTGTGGTCAAGGAGACCCTCTCCGCAGCCGGTGTCCCCCGGGACCACATCCATCTCGAGGTGTTCGCCTCCCTCGACGGCGACCCGTTCACCGAGGTGGTGCCGGTCGTGGTCGAGGACGAGGACGCCGCCGATGCGGAGATCTCGATCGACGGCGCCGTCCACCGACTCCGCTGGCCGACCAGCGCCAACCTGGTCGACACGATGCTGGCCGCCGGCGTCGAGGTCCCCTACTCGTGCCGGGAGGGCAACTGCGGCTCCTGCGCCGCCACGATCGTCGACGGCGAAGTCGACCACGGGGACATCGGAATCCTCGAGCCGGAGGACATCGCCGAGGGCCTGTTCCTCGCTTGCCAGGCGCGTCCGCGATCGGCGTCGGTGAAAGTCGACTTCTAGAGCCCCGGTATTCGCGTCCGCTCAACGGGAAAACGTCGGCGGGGACACCGTCGACACGGCACCATCAGACCCATGACACAACGGGTGATCGACCACATCGCCGATCTGGCCGAGCAGCTTCGCGCGCAGGCCGATGAGGCCGAGAAGATCGGCAAGCTGACCGACGACACGGTCAAGACGATGAAGCAGATCGGGTCCATCCGACTGTTGCAGCCCAAGGCACACGGCGGCCTCGAGGTGCATCCTCGGGAGTTCGCCGAGACCGTGATGGCCACCGCCGCGCTGGATCCGTCCGCCGGCTGGATCAACGGCGTCGTCGGCGTGCATCCCTACCAGCTCGCCTACGCAGACCCGCGGGTGGCGCAGGAGATCTGGGCCGACGACATCGACACGTGGGTGGCCTCGCCGTACGCGCCACAGGGCGTCGCGGTTCCCACCGACGGCGGCTACATCTTCACGGGCCGCTGGCAGTTCAGCTCCGGCACCGATCACTGCGACTGGATCATCCTGGGCGCGATGGTCGGCGACTCCGACGGCAAGCCGCTGATGCCGCCGCAGATGCTGCACATGATCCTGCCGCGCAAGGACTACGAGATCGTCGAGGACTCCTGGGACGTCGTCGGTCTGCGCGGCACCGGTTCCAAGGACGTCATCGTCGACGGTGCGTTCGTGCCTGCCTACCGGACCATGGACGGCATGAAGGTCATGGACGGCACTGCCCAGCGCGAAGCCGGAATGACCGAGCCGCTGTACCTGATGCCCTGGTCGACGATGTTCCCGCTGGGCATCTCCTCGGCCACCATCGGCATCGCCGAAGGAGCGCTGGCCGCCGCGCTGGACTACCAGCGTCAGCGGGTGAACGCCAGCGGCGTGGCCGTCAAGGACGACCCGTACGTCATGTACGCCATCGGTGAGGCGGCTGCGGACATCAACGCCGCGCGCCAGGAACTGTTGGCCAACGCCGACCGCATCTACGACATGGTCGCCGCGGGCATAGAGGTGTCCTTCGAAGACCGTGCCGCCGGCCGCCGTACCCAGGTGCGCGCGGTGTGGCGGGCAGTGTCGGCCGTCGACGAGATCTTCGCCCGGTGTGGCGGCAACGCCGCCCGGATGGACAAGCCGCTGCAACGCTATTGGCGTGACGTGCACGTCGGCCAGGCGCACGCCATCCACGTCCCGGGCACCATCTACCACGCCTCGGCGCTGAGCTCCCTCGGGGTCGACCCCCAGGGCCCGCTGCGGGCGATGATCTGAGAGGTTGTCGATGAGTCTGATCAAGAGCCTCGGCTACGTCACCGTGCAGGCCACCGACATGGAGCGGTGGCGGCACTTCGCCTTCGGCGTACTGGGTTTCGCGCAGGGCAGCGGCCCGGAGCCCGATGCGTTGTATCTGCGGATGGACGAACGCGCCGCGCGCATCATCGTCACGCCCGGCGATGTCGACAAGGTCGTCACCGTGGGGTGGGAGGTGCGTGACCACGCCGCCCTCGAAGAGCTCAAGCGAGCCCTCGACGGCGTGGGCACGCCGTACAAGGAACTGTCACTGGCCGAGGCCGACGCCCGGCGAGTCGAAGAGGTCATCGCGTTCCAGGATCCCGCCGGCACGTCGCTGGAGGTGTTCCACGGCGCGGTGCTCGACCACAGCCCGGTCGTCACCCCGTTCGGCGCCAGATTCGTGACCGGCGATCAGGGTCTCGGCCACGTGGTGCTGCCCGCGATGGACGTCCCCGCCATGTTCGACTTCTACACCGAGGTGCTGGGTTTCAAGTCGCGCGGCGCGTTCCGCGTGCCGGCGCCGCCGGAGTTCGGCCCCATCCGGGTCCGCTTCCTCGGCGTCAACGCGCGCCATCACAGTCTGGCGCTGTGCCCGTCGGCCACGCTGCGGGACCCGGGCCTGATCCACCTGATGGTCGAGGTCGACAGCCTCGACGCCGTCGGACAGGCCCTCGACCGGATCGCCAAGGACGGTTTCCAGTTGTCCTCGACGCTGGGCCGGCACACCAACGACAAGATGGTCTCCTTCTACGTGCGCGCTCCCGGCGACTGGGACATCGAGTTCGGCACCGAAGGAATGCGGGTCGACGAGACCTACTACACCGCAGAGGAAATCACCGCCGACAGTTACTGGGGACACCAGTGGGTCGATGACCTCCCCGCGGCAATGCGCCCGTGAGCGCAGACCCCGTGCGAACAGACGTCGTCCCGATCCCGGTCTCACAGATCACCGTCTGGGACCACGAGGCTGACGTCGTCGTCGCCGGCTTCGGCGTCGCCGGGGCCGCGGCCGCGGTCGAAGCCGCGCGTGCCGGCGCCGACGTGCTGGTGCTCGAACGGACCGGGTCCTGGGGTGGGGCAGCGTCGATGGCCGGCGGGTTCATCTACCTCGGCGGCGGAACCGAACTGCAGAAGGCCTGCGGCTTCGCCGATTCGGTGGACAACATGGCCGCGTTCCTCAACGCGGCCATGGGCCCGGGCGCGGACGAGAGCCGCATCGCCGACTACTGCGCCGGCAGTGTCGCGCACTTCGACTGGCTCGTCGGGTGCGGCGTGCCGTTCAAGGCCGAGTTCTTCGGGGAACCGGGCTGGGAACCGATGGGCGACGAGGGCCTGATGTACTCCGGCGGGGAGAACTCGTTCCCGTTCAACACGATCGCCACCCCGGCTCCGCGGGGCCACGTGCCGCAGATGACCGACAAGAAGCAGGGTGAGGCCAGCGCCGGCTACATGTTGATGAAGCCGCTCGTCGAGACCGCCACCGCCGCGGGTGCGCGCGCCCTGTATGACGTTCGAGCGCAACGGCTGGTCGTCGCGCCCGACGGCCGGGTGGTCGGACTGGTCGCGAGGCAGTACGGCGTCGAGATCGCCGTCCGGGCCCGCCGCGGAGTGGTGCTCGCAACCGGCAGTTTCGCCTACAACGACGCGATGGTCGCGCAGTACGCGCCCCGTATCGCCGGCCGTCCCGCCGCGTCGATCGAGCAGCACGACGGCCGCGCCATCCAGATGGCCCAGGCGCTGGGCGCCGACCTCGCGCACATGGACGCCACCGAGGTCGCGATCTTCATCGACCCGCAGCAACTGGTGCGGGGCATCCTGGTCAACGAGCGCGGACAGCGCTTCGTCGCCGAGGACACCTACCCCGGCCGGGTGGGCCAGCTCACGCTCTACCACCAGAACAACACCGCATACCTGATCATCGACGGCGACGCGCAAGACGAGGCGATGGCTTCGCTGTCGCCGCAGCTGATGATGCGCCCGCCCACCTGGGTCGCCGAGACGGTCGCCGACCTGGAGTCCGAGATCGGGTTGCCGCCCGGGTCGCTGCAGGCCACCGTCGCGGCGTACAACGACGGCGCCGCCAGCGGTACGGACCCGCTACTGCACAAGAAGGCGCAGTGGCTGCGGCCCATCGGATCACCGGTCGGCGCCATCGACCTGCGAGAGAGCACCGGCGGCTTCACCCTCGGCGGGATGGCAACCACGCTGGATGCGGAGGTACTCCACGTCAGCGGTGAACCGATTCCCGGCCTGTTCGCCGCCGGCCGCTGCACAGCGGGCCTGGCCGCGTGGGGTTATGCCAGCGGCATCTCCCTCGGCGACGGCAGTTTCTACGGTCGCCGGGCCGGGCGCAGCGCCGCCCGGGGCTGATCCTTCACCCTGCCGCTGGCGGCGAATCCGCAGCGAGCAGGACATTTCGGCGGTTGAACGGATGGAACGTCCGCTCCCGCCGGGCTTCGTCGTGCCCTCATCACATTTTTCGGGTTCATGTGACAGCGCACACAAGGGTGTGATAGTTATATGACCAATAGGCATATGCCTATTAGTAATGTTCCGAGGAGCTTCCCGATGACCGTGACCATCGACAACGTCGTCCGCCCGGCCACCAAGGCAGCAACCGAGACACCCAGTGCCGTGATCGACCGGGTGTCCCTGGTGCTCGATGCCTTCGACGGCCCAGGCCGTCTCACCCTGGCGCAGATCGTGCGCCGGACCGGGCTGCCGCGCTCCTCAGCGCACCGGATGCTGGAACGGCTGGTACAGCTGCGGTGGCTGCGCCGCAACGGCCGGGATTACGAACTGGGCATGCGCCTCGTCGAGCTCGGCTCGCTGGCCGTGCACCAGGACCGCCTGCACAAGGCCGCGATCCCGATGCTGCACGAACTGCACGCCGCGACCGGCCTGGTCGTGCACCTCGCGGTTCTGGACGGGTCCGACACGGTCTACATGGAGAAGGTCGGCAACCGGATGACGGCGGCCATTCCGACCCGCGTCGGCGGTCGTGCGCCGGCACACTGCTCGGCGGTGGGCAAGGCGATGCTGGCGTTCACCGACGAAGCCGACGCCGCCCTGTTCGACACCGAGTTCCTCGCCCGGCGCACCAAGTATTCGATCGCCACCCCCGGTCAGCTGCGCAAGGAACTCGCGCGGGTCCGGTCGCACGGCTACGCCTTCGACCGTGAGGAGTCGCTGCCCGGGTTCGGCTGCGTCGCGGCGCCCATCGGCGATCCCGGCGAGGCCACCGCGGCGGTGTCGGTGTGTGGGCCGATGAACCAGATGAAGTTCGACCAGCGCCTCGTCGCTCCGGTACGGATGGCGGCGATGCACATCTGGCGGGCCGTCCAAGGCGGTTCCGGCCGGGTGGCACCCACGCTGCAGCAGGTCCGTCCACTCCGCGGGGGCACCGCGGCCCGCCCGACCACCCTGCAGATGGCATGAGCCTGGATCCCGAGATCGCGGAGATCATCGCGGCGCTGGATTCGGGCTTCCCGCCCGTGCACACGATGACCGGCGAGCAGGCGCGGGCGGCCATCCGGGCGCGCTTCGTCGCGCCCGCGCAGCCCGAGCCGGTCGCCTCGGTGCTGGACACCACCGTCCCCGGACCCGCCGGCCCGGTGTCGATACGGGTGTACCGCCCCGAGTCTGCGGCTGGGCGCACCGTTCCCACAATGGTTTTCGCCCACGGCGGCGGATGGGTGTTCTGCGATCTGGACAGCCACGACGGGCTCTGCCGCAACTTCGCGAACGGGATGAACGCCGTCCTCGTCTCGGTGCACTACCGCCGCGCCGCCGAGGAGGGACAGTGGCCGGCCGCCGCCGAGGACGTCTACGCGGTCACCGAGTGGGTGGCGGCCCACGTCGAGGATTTCGGTGGCGATGCGGCCGCGGTCCTGGTCGGTGGCGACAGCGCCGGCGGCAACCTCGCCGCGGTGACCGCCTTGATGGCCCGTGACCGCGGCGGCCCTGCGCTGGCAGGACAGCTGCTGCTCTATCCGGTCATCGGCGCGGATTTCGACACCGAGTCCTATCGACTGTTCGGCAAGGGGTTCTACAACCCCCGGCCTGCGCTGCAATGGTATTGGGACCAGTACGTGCCCGCGATCACCGACCGCAGCCACCCGTACGCATCACCGGCCGCCGCCGCAGACCACAGCGGACTACCGCCGGCGATCGCGGTGGTGGCCGGCCACGATCCGCTGCGCGACGAAGGGCTGGCGTACGCGGAGACCCTGAAGTCCGCGGGGGTTCCGACCGTATGCCGCTACTTCGAGGGCGGGGTGCACGGGTTCATGACGATGCCGGCGTTCGACATCTGCCGGCGAGCGCGCGCTCAGGTCTGCGCGGACGTCTCCGCGCTGGTGGGCAGCACGCGCTGACCACCACGGTAGCGTGCGCGCTACCGCCGAACGGTCGCCTGCGCCAATGCCCCTGCAGCGACGAGCAGGTGGACTCGATGCATGCGCACGCAATCGACAGCCACCGGCCGCCCGCCCACCAACGTTGCCCTGCGTGAGTCACGCGCACAACGCCGTCGCGGTGTTCGGTGGTTTCTGCTGCTTGCCTTCGGCGGGGCGTGGATCCCGTGGCTTGGTGTGCACGTTCTGGGCGGATCGCTGGACGACCCTTTGACCCAACTGGCCACTGCGGCCTTCGTCCCCGCGCTCGCGGCGTGCATCGTCCGACGATGGGTCACAGCCCAGGGCTTCGCGGACTCGGGCCTGACGCTGAACTGGAGATCATCCTGGCTGTACTACCTTGCGGCGGCGACGATTCCGTGGGGCGTTCTGGTCATCGGTGTGACGGCCGCAGTCCTGACCGGGTGGTGGTCACCCTCCGAGCTGGACATGTCGCCGGCAGCCTGGCTCGGTCTGGCCGTCGGGCCGGTCATCTGCGTCGTGGCCGCGCCCATCTTCTGGGGCGAAGAGTACGGCTGGACGGCCTATCTACGCGATCGTCTGGTTCCTGGACGACCGATCGCCACCACATTCCTGACCGGTCTGATCTGGGGGGTGTGGCATTGGCCGCTCCCCTGGGTCGGCTATTTCGGCGGGGAAATGACTGTCGCCCAGTCACTGTGGAGCATGGTGTGGTGGGTGCCGCTGAGCATTCTGCTGGAGTTCGTGATCGGCTGGCTGTGGTCCGCAACCGCGTCGGTGTGGCCGGGCGCGATGCTGCACGCGGGCAGCAATCTTGTGACCTCACTGGGCATGATGCGCATCTTCGGCGACACCATCGATGTCAATGCGACCACCATCCTGCTCTGTGTGGGCCTACTCCCGTTCGTGGCGCTGATCCTGGCCTCTGGCCACGTCGGTGCCCGGAGGACTTCCCTTCCAGGCCCTCGCTAGACTCGAGCGATGGCGCAGGCCCCGGCCCCGTCCTTGGATACCGCGCTGGCGTCGGGACCGCGGTATCTCCTGTCCTCATGGCCGTGGCGGGCCATCGTGTACACGGTCTTCGGCGGCGTCCTCAGCGCTCTGGTCATCATCGGTATGCCGCTGATTCTTCTTGCGGGAGTGTCGCGTCCACTTCGCAGCGCCCTATGGGCGCCGTTGCTCGAGATCGAGTGCGCGCGCCTGTCGCTGATTGACGAGTCCGCTGGGGAACAGGTTCGACGCGAAGTCTCGGCGGCTCGCACCGCGCAGCGCTTACCCACGCCACGGCAGGTCGGTTACGTGATGTTCGCGGCCATCATCGCCGGGCCGTGGGGTGTGGTTCTCGTGGCATTCCTGGCGATCCTCACCGTCGTCATGGTGGTGGCGCCCTGGCTGGTGAGCCCCGGTGAGCCCATCAACGTGGGGTTGTGGCTCATCGACACCGAGGCCGAGGCGTGGACTGCGTCTTTGTTCGGGGTCGCGATGCTTGTCCTGGCGGCATACCTCGTCGGTCTTTACGCCATGGCGGTCGGGAAACTCACCGTCGCGGCACTCACCGACCCTGTAACGCTGCAGCGCCAAGTGAGGCGGCTCGAGCAGTCGCGGTCCGCGCTGCTCGACGCGGTCGAACGGGAACGCCGCCGCATCGAAAGCGAACTCCACGATCGTGTGCAGCATCGTCTGGTGGCGTTGGCCCTGACGTTGGGCATCGCCGAGACCGTGCACGGCGACACCGACGCCGGGCGTCTGGCCGCCGACGCCCATCGACAACTCGACGATATTTCCGCCGAGTTGCGCTCGGTACTGCTCGGCATTCTGCCCCGGGCGCTGACCGAGCACGGGCTGGTCGCGGCGGTAACCGATCTGATCGGCCCCTACCCCCTGGCGGTCCACCTCGACTTCGGTGCCACTGAGAACCCGGAACGCCTGCCGGCTGCCGTAGAACACACCGCATACCTCGTGCTGAACGAAACACTGACCAACGTCGTCAAACACGCATCGGCCTCGTCGGTCACGATCACCGCCGACCGGGACGCCCGCACCTGGTGGCTCTCCGTCCGCGACGACGGCTGTGGTGGCGCGACGCTGCGACCGAGTCGGGGGCTGGCGACCCTGGTCGCTCGTGTCGAAGCGGTCAACGGGACCTTCACCATGTCCAGCCCCGCAGGCGGGCCCACGGAGGTGAGAATCCGATGCCCGATCTGACGCGCGGTCACAGTTTGCGCATCGTCCTGGCCGAGGACGCCCCCCTTCTGCGCGCTGGAATCGTCACGGTGCTCGAGTCCGACGGGCATCAGGTATGCGCGGCCGTGCAGTCGGCCGACGAGCTTCGCGCTGCCGCCCGCGCGCACCGCCCCGACGTGATCGTCACCGACGTCCGGATGCCTCCGACGCACACCGACGAGGGCATCCGGGTGGCGATCGAATTACGGCGCGCCACACCAGGGCTTCCCGTGGTGATCTTGTCGCAGTACACCTCGGTCGGCTCACTGGACCAATTGCTCGATCGCAGCGTCGACAGTGGCCGTGGCGGTCTGGGTTACCTGTTGAAGGACCGTGTCGCGCACGTCCGCCACTTCCTCGACGCCGTTCGCGAGATCGCCACCGGCGCAACGGTCATCGACCCCGATATCGTCGTCGCGCTCATCGGGGACTCACGCCACAGAGGAATCCTGGCCGTTCTCACACCGCGCGAGGAAGAGGTTCTCGGGTTGATGGCGCAGGGGTTGACGAACCCCCAGATCGCGCAGCGCCTCGTCGTCTCCGAGGCTGCGGTGCGTAAACACGTCGGCAACATCTTCGCCAAACTTCCGGTGTCCGGCCACGGCGACCGACGAGTGCTTGCCGTACTGACCTACCTCAACGAGTCTCGGCCGTCGAACTGACCGGCTCCACCGCACCGTAACGCTGCTCGGGGTCGAGCACGCAATGCGTGCGGCCGAACACTGTCACCATGCACTTGTTGTTGTGGGTGCAGCGACTCCGCACCGTGGGGTCGACGGCCATCGCGTTGACCAGATCCGGCTCCCGCAGCAGGGCACGACCCATCGCGACGAAATCGAAGCCCTCGCGCATGCCGGTCTCGACGTGGTCGCGGTTGGTGATCCCGCCCAACAGGACGAGCTTGGTGTTGCGCATCACCGGGACGAATTGCCGTGCCGCCGAGAGCATGTAGAGATCCTCGTACGGGTAGGCGCCCATCACCGACTTTCCCATCAGCCGGACGCCCGGACGTAACGCGGGAGGCATCACCGCGGCGAACTCGCGCACCGGCACGTCCCCGCGGAACAGGTACATCGGGCGGTACACCGACGAACCCTGGGTCAGTTCCATGGCATCGAGCGTGCCGTCGGCGTCGAGCAGTTGTGCGGTGCGCAGCGCCTCGTCGATCCAGATGCTGCCGGGCAGGCCGTCGTCCATGTCCAGTTTGGCGATGACCGCGATACGGTCGCCGACGACCTCGCGTACCCGTCCGGCGATCTCGCGGACGAGCCGTGACCGATTGTCGATGTCCCCGCCGTACTCGTCATTGCGCCGGTTGATCAGCGGGCTGAGGAAAGAACTGGGCAGATAGAGATGACCGAAATGCAGTTCCACCGCATCGAATCCGGCATCCGCGGCGATCTGGGCCGCCTGCCCGAACTGGTCGATCACCGCGGCGATCTCGTCGCGACGGATCTCCCGGCAGTAGGCGAACGACGTCGGGTTGACGAACCGGCTCGGCGCGACCGCGGTCGCTCCGGTCAGCTTCTTGGGCGCCACCACCCCCGCGTGGCCGAGTTGCGCGGAGATCGCCGCACCGGCGTCGTGCACCGCGTCGGTGAGTCGGTTCAGCCCCGCCAGCGCACTGCGGTCCATCACGATCTGGCCCGGCGCACTGGCGCCCTGCCGGGAGACACAGCAATACGCGACGGTCGTCATGCCGACGCCGCCCTCGGCGAAGGTGCGGTGGAAGGCGATCAGGTCGTCGGTCACCGCGCCGTCCGGGGAACGGCCTTCCGAGGTGGCGGCCTTGATGATCCGGTTGCGCAACCGCACCGGACCCAACGTGGCGGGGGCGAAGGGATCCGGAGGCGAAACGGTCATCTGAACACCGTCGACGCTGAGGTGGACACCGTCAATGGCGTTCTCCCGGTTACCGGGATCACCGCGGCCACGGCACGCCGTGGTCTCTAGTGTCGACAGCCATGTCCGAGGTCTTCGTCATCGACCGGGTGGTCACCCAACCCGGACGTGCCCGCGAGTTCGTACACACCTACCTGGACGGCTACGCCCCCGGTGCGCGGGAGCGTGGGATGAGGCTGCACAGCGTTCTCGTGTCCCCCCCGATCTGGTTCGACGACGAACCGAACACCGTGACAATCACCTGGTCGCTACCGAGTGCGCAGGCGTGGTGGGAGATGACCTGGCAAGGTCGCCCCGATCCCCGACTGGGTGCCTGGTGGGAGGGTGTGGCTCATCTGATCGTCGAGCGGGACCGCAGTGCGGCCGCGGCGTTCGACGACGTCGAAAGGCTCTGCGATGTATAACGTCATCCGCCTCCTCGACGTCGCCGAGACCGACCTCGATCGGGTGCAGCGCGAGCTGGCGCGATTGGCCGGACAGTCCGGGCCGTCACGGCACCTGGTCGCCCCGACCCTGGCGGGCAGCCGCAACGGTGGCGACCTGCTGCTGCATCTGCGCTTTGCCGATGCCGACGCATGGGCGGCTGTCGCAGACCGGTTCGACGCCGCGCTCGCTGACCCGGCGATCACGCGCACCAACGGCGCCGACTACCCGGGCCTGCCGCAGATCATCACCGATCGCCGCCCCGGGACCGTGTACCGCACGCTGCTGCTGCGGGTCGGCGCGCACGCCGACGCCTCGACCGTGGCCCGGTTCGAGGCCGACCTGCGACTGCTTCCCGGTTACGTGGACACCATCAGCGCCTGGCAGTTGAGCCGACCGGATCGCACGGTGGGCGACACCGCTTGGACCCATGTGTTCGAGCAGGAGTTCAGCAACGCCGACGGCATCATGGGCGCCTACCTCATGCACCCGATCCACTGGGCCGTGGTGGACCAGTGGTTCGACCCCGAGTGCCCGAAAGTCATTGTTCGCGACCGCGTCTGCCACAGCTTCTGTATCGACGCCGAGCGGGTGCTGCGCTGAGCGCCGGTCAGAGTCCCGTCGGCAGGATGTTCGGGTTCGCGGTGGCCGGAGGTTCCAGCGGCGGCAACACCGTGGCGCCGTCGAGGCTGTGCACCGGCAGCTGCTGTGACCACGGGTAGTGCAGGCTGAACGCCACCAGCCCCGTGCGCACCGACGCCGGCAGATGGCACATCGCCAGCACCGTCTCGGCGAGGTACTCGACCGGCTCGGTCGGGAAGGTGTCCGGAATCAGGCTGGCCGCACCGGGGGTGCGCACGGCGCTGGACGGACCGACGACGTTGACCGCGATGTTCGAGTCCAGCAGCTCGGCTGCGACGCCCTGGGTGAACCGGTGCAGGGCAGCCTTCATCGACGCGTAGATGACGTCCCCGGAGGTCTTGTTGTACTCCCGGTAGGGGCGCGCCGGCGCCAGGCCGGTGACCGAGCCGATGTTGACGATCCAGCCCTCACCTTGCCGACGCATGTGCGGAACGGCCTTCTGCGTCAACACGAACGGGGTGCGCACATAGTGTTCGACGGTCCGGTCGAAGGTCTCCATCGCCATGTCCTCGACGACGGAGTAGTCGGCGTAACCGGCGTTGTTGACCACGATGTCGATCCGGCCGGTGCGTTCGGCGACCGCGTCGACCAGCCCGGCGCGGGCCTCGGCATCCTCCAGGTCGCACGCGAGCCCGAACGCCTTGCCCCCGGCCTGCTCGATCAGCGCGATCGTCTCGCCGATGGTGCCGGGCAGTTCCTCCCGACGGCCGGCGCGGGTCGACGGCGAGGGCTGATACGAGCGCGCGGTGACCGCCACAGTCGCCCCCTCGGCGGCCAAGCGCTGCGCGATCGCGCGCCCGATTCCCCGGCTGCTACCGGTGACCAGAGCCGTTCTGCCGTTGAGCAATCCACTCATCTGAGCTCCAAATCGTCTTCGTCGGGCGCCCGGTGGCTCTGCCACACGTCGAGCAGGCGGAACGGGAACGCGGTGACGATGCGGCCACCTCCGGACCGGTAGTAGGTGTGCGCCGTCGGCGTGTGGCACCACACCGTCTGGGCCATGGCGTCGTCGATCTGCCGGACATAGGCGTCGCAAGCCTCGGGTTTCACCTCGATGGTGGATGCCCCGCGCAGCGCCATCAGCTGCAGGCACTCCATCACGTAGTGCACCATCACCTCGACACCGAAGTTGTGACCGGCGCCGTGGCCCGGGCTGTAGTTCGGCGCCGAGGAGATGAACATGTTCGGGAAGCCGGGGACCAGTCCGCCGCGGTATGCGGCGGGGCTGTCCCCCCACACCTCCTTGAGACGAACACCGGAGCGTCCGCGGATGTCCACCGTGGACAGGAAGTCGAGGTGGTAGCCGGTGGCGTAGATGATCACGTCGAGATCGATCTGCCGCCCGTCGGCGGTGACGATGCCGCGTTCGTTGACCGCGGCCGGTTCGGCGGCCTCGACGTCGACGTGGTCGCGGGTGAGCGCCGCGTAGTAACCGCCGGGGTCGCGGATGATGCGCTTACCGTAGGGCGCGAAGTCGGGTGTCACCTTCTTCGCGAGCTCCGACCCGGCTCCGAACGTGCGGTCGATGTAGTCCAGGCACAACTGCAGCAGCCGGTCGTTGGCCGGCGAGATCGACAGATGCTCGGCAGCCCACTCCGGGTCACGCACGATCACCGGGTAGTTGTTGTCCGCGGTCCCCCAGAACGACTTCAGCCGGATCCAGTTGGCGTGGAACGGGATGTTGGCGTTGAGCCAGCGCCGGTGTTCGGGCACGTCGTCGGTCAGCCGCTTGCGCGGCGCGACCCAGTGCGGCTGCCGCTGGAAGACCGTCAGGTGCTCGACCTCGTCCACGCAGGCGTCGACGATCTGCACGGCGGTGCAGCCGGCCCCGATGATCGCGACTCTCTTGCCGCGCAGCGACAGCGTCCCGTCCCATTGCGCCGAGTGCACGCTGACCCCACCGAAGGTCTCGCGTCCCGCCAGTTCCGGCCACCGGGGACGGTTCAGATAGCCGGCGGCGGGGATGACGACGTTGGCGTGCCCGACCGCCCGGGTGCCGTCGTTACTGACGGTGTGGACTTCCCAACGCGCGTGCTCGTCATCCCACCACAGCGCCTCGACCTCGGTGCTGAACCGGATGTGCTCGCGCAGCCCGTTGCGGTCGGCGACCTCTTGCAGGTAGCGCTGATATTCCGGTCCCTGCGGGTAGTAGCTGGACCAGTCGCCGTTGATGTCCCGGGACAGCGAGTAGTACGCCGACGGGGTGTCCACACCGATGCCCGGGTAGATGGTCGTGTACCAGGTGCCGCCGACTTCGTCGTTGCGGTCGATGATCTCGTAGTCGATGCCGGCGTCGGCGCATTCCAGCGCCGCGGCCATCCCGGCGATCCCGGCACCGACGATCACCACCTTGAAGCCGTCGGGCAGCGACGCGGTGCGGGGCAGCACCGGCTGCGACGGGTGGAATCCGCCCTGCTCCAGCAGCAGCCCGAGGTACTCCTCCCCCACTTCGGTACCCAGCGCCAGCGGGGCCACCCGTCCGAACAGCGTCGGGTCGTCGGCGGCCAGGGCGTCGGGCCGGCGGGGCGCCTCGAGCGCGGCGGCGACCTCTTCGACGAGTTCGTCGAGGGTCTGCGGGTCGGTGACGCCGATGTGCTCGGGTGGGTCCGGCTCGAAGGAGATCCGTGCCGCGTACCGGTCGACCACGCGAAGATCGCCGGTCAGCTGTGCCAGTACCGCCACCAGGATTCCTGCGTCGGCCTGCCGCAGGTTGGCCCGCACCAGGTCCGGGTCAAGCGTTGTCATCGCGCCTCCTCGCTACCGACCCCGAGTATCGAATGCCCACCGCCGGGTGGCCCGGGCCTTGTCTACTCAGCGGGACGCAAGTCATCGACGCGTCCCGCGGCGGGCCTACAGTCCCGGGCATGGACGATCTTCACGACGTGCTCGCGACGGCGCGCAGCCACGCACTCGGAGATATTCCGCGTCGACCCGCGCGCAAGCATCCCGACAAGCTCGCGATCGTCGACGGCGAGGTGAACCTGACCTTCGCCGAGTTCGAGCACCTGGTGGACCGCACCGCAGCGGCGTTGGCGGACAACGGTTTCGGCGTCGGCGACCGGCTCGCGCTGCTGTCGCACAACTGCTGGCAGTACGCCGTGCTGGCGTTCGCCACCGCCCGCGCCGGGGTGGTCCTGGTGCCCGTCAACTTCATGCTCACCGCCGAGGAGATCGCGTTCATCCTCGACCACAGCAGAGCATGCGGATTCGTCGTCGAAGCCGACCTGGTGCCCACCGCCGAAGCCGCCATGCGACTCGGCGGCAACGTGCGCACCACCGCCGCACTCGTCCGGCCCGGACAGACACTTCCACAGGGCTGGAGCGACTTCGCGCAGTGGACGCTGACCGCGGCGCCGGCCCCCAACCCCCACATCGACGACGATCAGCTCATCCGGTTGATGTACACCAGCGGCACCGAGTCCCACCCCAAGGGCGCCATGCACTCCAGCCGCAGCCTGATGGGCAACTACATCAGCTCCATCATCGCCGGCTCGATGGAGGGCAGCGACGTCGAGATCCACTCGCTGCCGCTGTATCACTGCGCACAGCTGGACAACTTCCTGATCACCGACGTCTATCTCGGTGCGACGAGCATCATCCTGCCCCGCCCGGACCCCGAGTCGGTGCTGCGCAGCATCGAGCGTTTCGGTGCGACGAACTACTTCGCCCCGCCGACGGTGTGGATCTCCCTTTTGCGTTCGCCGGTGTTCGATCAGGTCGACCTGTCGAGTCTGCGCAAGGGGTACTACGGCGCGTCGGCGATGCCGGTCGAGATCCTCGCCGAGATGCGCGAACGGCTACCCAACCTGCGGCTGTGGAACTTCTACGGCCAGACCGAGATGGCACCGCTGGCCTCGGCGCTGGGCCCCGACGAGCAGGACGCCCACGCGGGCTCGGCCGGCCGGCCGGTGGTCAACGTCGCGACGGCGATCCTCGACGAGAACGACTCGCCGGTCAGCACCGGCGTGGTGGGCGAGATCGCGCACCGTAGCCCGCATCTGATGCTCGGCTACCTCGACGACGACGCCAAGACCGCCGAGGCCTTCCGCGGTGGGTGGTTCCACTCCGGCGATCTCGGCTACTACGACGAGCACGGGCTGCTGCATGTGGTCGACCGCAAGAAGGACATGATCAAGACCGGTGGGGAGAACGTCGCGAGCCGCGAGGTCGAAGAGGTCCTCTACCGGCATCCGGCCGTCGAAGAGGTCGCCGTCTTCGGCCTCTCCCACCCGACGTGGGTGGAGGCGGTGGTGGCCGCCGTCGTGGTCCGCGCCGGCACCGAGGTGGACGAGGCCGCGCTCCTCGAGCACTGCCGCACGCACCTGGCGGGTTTCAAGACACCCAAGCAGTTCTTCTTCGTCGAGTCGCTGCCGAAGAACCCGAGCGGCAAGTTGCTCAAACGCGTGCTCCGGGAGCAGCTCGGTTAGACGCTGCGGCTCCACGCGGACCGCTGGGCGGGATTCGTCACGCTCCAGCCGCGCACCCGACGTTACCGTGCCTGAAAACGTCGACGTCTGAGGAGTATTCACCATCGTGAGCGATACGCCGTTCCAAGGTGTCCAAGGTCGGATCGCCCGATTCGACGAGCCCGGCAAGCCGTTCCAGATCGAGACGGTCACGCTGCCGGACATCGGAGCGGGCGAGATCCTGGTCAAGGTCACCCGCGCCAACATCTGCGGTTCCGACGTCCATGCCTGGCACGGCACCTTCGCGACCCGTGGCCTGGGCGGACAGTTGCCCACGGTGCTGGGCCACGAGATGGTCGGCGAGGTCCATGCGCTGGGAGCCGGTGTGGACGCCGACTCCAACGGCGCGCCCCTGACCGTCGGCACGCGCGTGGTGTTCCCGTACTTCTTCTGCTGCCACACCTGCCGTAACTGCCTGGCCGGCCGACGCAACGCCTGCCTGAACCTGACGATGGCGATGCTGGGCCGCGCCGATCAGCCCCCGTACTTCGTCGGCGGCTACGGCGACTACTTCGTGCTCCCGGCCGGCGCGGTGGTCTACACCGTTCCGGAATCGGTGCCCGACGAGATCGCTGCCGGCGCCAATTGCGCTCTGTCGCAGGTGATGTACGGCCTGGAGCGCGTGGACCAGCAACTCGGCGAGTCTGTGGTGGTGCAGGGTGCCGGCGCACTGGGACTCTATGCCGTCGCCGTCGCCAAGGCCCGCGGCGCGGCGACGGTCATCGCGATCGACGGGGTGCCCGAGCGGCTGGAGCTGGCCACCGCATTCGGTGCCGATGCCGTCATCGACATCACCACGACCACCGAGAAAGAGCGCGCCAAGATGGTCCGCCGGCTCACCGACGGGCAGGGCGCCGATGTGGTGGTCGAGGTGGTCGGGCACCCGTCGGCCATCGACGAGGGCCTCAAACTGCTCGGCCAGTTCGGCCGCTACGTCGAGATCGGCAACATCAACATCGGCAAGACCTTCGAGTTCGACCCGTCGCGGTTCGTCTTCTCCAACAAGACGATGGTGGGTGTCTCGCTCTACGACCCGTCGGTGCTGTCGCGGGCGCTGGCGTTCCTCGAGCAGTACCAGCACACCCTGCCGTTCGACCGCCTCGCCGCCACCGCCTACCCGCTCGACGAAATCAACGCCGCCTTCGCGGCTGCGGCGGACAAGCGTGACGTCCGCGCCAGCATCGTGCCCTGACCCCTTCCACGGAAAAGACCCATGAGCAACCACAACTACACCCGCACCCAGCTGTTCATCGACGGTGAGTGGGTCAGCCCTGCCGGCACCGGCGTCATCGAGGTGATCAACCCGGCCACCGAACAGGTGCTGGGCACCGTGCCCAACGGGTCCGAGGCCGACGTCGATGCCGCCGTCGCCGCCGCGCGGCGGGCATTCGACCCGCTGATCAGCGTGGCCGAGCGCCGCGCACGCGTCGACGCGGTGATCGCCGCGATGGAGAAGCGGCTGCCCGACATCGCCGAGACGATCACCAGCGAGATGGGCGCACCGATCCGCATCGCCCAGACCGTCCAGACCCAGGTGCCCCTGGCTGTCGCCCGCGCCGTCTCGGACGTGTTGGCGCGCTTCGAATTCGAAGAGCGCATCGGCAACTCGCTCGTGGTGCGTGAGCCCTACGGTGTGGTCGCGGCCATCACCCCGTGGAACTACCCGCTCTATCAGGTGGTGGCCAAGGTGATCCCGGCGATCGCGGCGGGCTGCACCGTCGTGCTCAAGCCCAGCAACGAGGCACCGCTGTCGGTGTTCGAGTTCGTCGAGGCCCTCGCTGAGGCCGGACTGCCGCCCGGCGTGGTGAACCTGGTCTCGGGTCCCGGCCGGGTCATCGGTGAGCGGATGGCCGCCCACCCCGACGTCGACTTCGTCTCGTTCACCGGTTCCACCGGTGTCGGCAGCCGCGTGGGTGAACTCGCCGGCACGACGATCAAGAAGGTGGCGCTGGAACTGGGCGGCAAGTCCGCCAACGTGATCCTCGACGGCGCCAACCTCGCCGCCGCGGTGAAGGTCGGCGTCGGCAACGCTTTTCTCAACGGCGGACAGACCTGCATGGCCTGGACCCGCATGCTGGTACCGCAGGCTCGCTACGGCGAGGCACTCGAGATCGTCGAATCCGCGGTGGCCAAGTACACCGTCGGCGATCCCTGGGACCCTGCCACTCGCATCGGCCCGTCGGCATCGGTTGGCCAGTACCGGACGGTGCTGGGCTTCATCGAACGAGCCCAAGCCGACGGCGCCCGCCTGCTGACCGGCGGTCCCCAAAAGATCAGCGACACCGGCTATTACGTCGCTCCCACGGTCTTCGCCGACGTGGACCCGAACTCCGAACTCGGCCAGGAGGAGGTGTTCGGACCGGTCCTGGCGGTGATCCCCTTCCGGGACACCGACGAAGCGCTGGCGATCGCCAACGGCACCCCGTACGGCCTGTCCGGGGCGGTGTGGGCCGGCGACGACGACACCGCCATCGCGTTCGCCCGCCAGGTCCAGACCGGCCAGTTGGACATCAACGGCGGACAATACAACCCGGCGGCACCGTTCGGCGGTTACAAGAAATCCGGGATCGGCCGCGAGCTGGGCCGGTTCGGCTTCGAGGAGTACCTGCAGGTGAAGTCCCTGCAGTTGCCGTGACCGCCGAAACCCGAGAAGAGAGAAACCCCGTGAACAACACCGCTCCCCTGCTGATCTCCGCCGACGGCGCCGTGGTCACCTGGACCATCAACCTCCCCCACTTCGGAAATGCCGTCAGCGGAGCTGATTTCATCGCCGCGTTCGAGTCGGCCGTGGACGCGGCGAACGCCGACACCGGTATCGGCGCGGTGATCCTGACCGGCGAGGGCAAGCTGTTCTCGGCGGGGGGCAACGTCAAGGAGATGGCCGACCGGCAGGGCATGTTCGGCCTGGACGCCATCGCGCAGCGCTACGCCTATGTGGACGGGATCCAGCGCATCCCACGTGCCTTGGCTCGGCTGGAGGTGCCGATCATCGCGGCGGTCAACGGCGCCGCGGTCGGCGCCGGCTGCGATCTCGCCGCGATGTGCGACATCCGGGTGGCCTCCGAGCGCGCGTCGTTCGCCGAGAGCTTCGTGCAGATCGGTCTGGTGCCCGGTGACGGCGGAACCTGGTTCCTGCAGCGCGCGATCGGCTACGAACGTGCCGCCGAGATGACGTTCACCGGGGACCGCATCGACGCGGCGACGGCACTGGAGTGGGGATTGGTGAGCCGCGTCGTGCCCCACGACCAGCTGATGACCGCCGCGGGTGAGCTGGCGGAGCGCATCGCCAAGAATCCGTCGTACACGCTGCGGATGGCCAAGCGGCTGCTGCAGGAGTCCCGGACCGGCTCGCTGGAGTCCACGTTGGCGATGGCGGCAGCGATGCAGCCGCTGGCGCACCGCGATCCCGAGCACGAGCGGCGCATCGCGAAGTGGCGGACCTCCTGATGGGCGGGCCCAGACTGGTTCCGCCGGCCGAGGTCGGCCACGCCGACACTGCCGCGCTGCGCGCGCAGGTCCGCGAGTTCCTCGCCGAACAGCTGGCGGCAGGGGCGTTCACCCCGGCCGTGGACGCGTGGCTGTGCGGCTGGGACGAGTCCTTCACCGCGGCATTGGCACAACGCGGATACCTGGGGATGACGATCCCCCGCACCTACGGCGGCCAGGGCCGTTCGCACCTCGAACGCTTCGCCGTCACCGAGGAACTGCTCGCCGCCGGTGCGCCGGTGGCGGCACACTGGATCGCCGACCGCCAGATCGTCCCCGCCCTCCTCAAGGACGGCACGGAAGCCCAGAAGCGCGAGTTCCTCCCCGAGATCGCGGCAGGACGGTGCTTCTTCGGGATCGGCATGAGTGAACCCGACTCCGGCTCCGATCTCGCGAGTGTGCGGACGCGGGCCACGCGCGTCGACGGCGGATGGAGTCTGACCGGAACCAAGGTGTGGACCTCCGGCGCGCACCGCGCGCACGCGTTCATCGTGCTGGCCCGCACCTCCCCGGTCGACCCGGCCCATCGCCACGACGGGCTGAGCCAGTTCATCGTGCGCTTCGACGGCCCCGGGGTGGAGGTCCGGCCGATCGTCTCGATGAACGGCGGCCACCACTTCAACGAGGTGATCCTCGACGACGCCTTCGTCGCCGACGACATGGTGTTCGGCGAGATCGGTCAGGGCTGGCGCCAGGTGACCTCGGAGCTGAGTTTCGAACGCAGTGGACCGGAACGCCTGCTGTCGACGTTCCGACTGCTGGCAGCCGCGGTCGAAGGCGCGGACGCCCACGATCCCGACCTCGGCCGGCTGGTGGCCAGAATCGCCGGCCTGCACCACATGTCGACCGCGGTGGCCACTGCACTGGAACGCCGGGAGCACGCCGATGTGCCCGCCGCGGTGGTGAAGCTGCTCGGTACCACCACCGAAGGCGACATCGCCGACTTCGTCGACCTGCGAACCGGCGACGACACTGCCGCAGATCCGGCGCTACGGACCCTGCTCACCGCAGCGGTCGACCAACGGCCGGGCTTCACCTTGCGCGGCGGAACCACCGAGGTGCTGCGCGGCGTGATCGCGCGCGGATTGGGGATGCGATGACCGTCGACCGCGATCTGGCCGACATGATGGACCGGGTGCTGGCCGCCCACGGACCCACGGCGCGACCGGCCCACGATCCGCAGATGTGGTGGGCGCTCGACGAGTTGGGCCTGGTGCGACTCACCGGCTCACCGGAGCGCGGTGGCAGCGGTGCCGGCTGGGCCGAGGCAGGCGAATTGATCTCGGCTGCCGTCCGGCACGCGGTGCGCGCCCCGCTGGCCGAGCACGACCTGCTGGCCTGCTGGCTGCTCGAGGCGGCGGGTCTGCCGGCCGACAGCGCTCCTCGCACGGTGTGCGTGCTCGACGACACCGGCACCGCGACGGCGGTGCCATGGGCGTCGACGGCACAGCAGGTGGTCACCGTGTGGTCCGACGGCCACGGCTTCCGGCTCGCGGACACCGATCCGGACACGCTGCGAATCACGCCGGGCGCCAACATGATCGGTGAGCCACGGGACACCGTCACGGCCGACACCACTGCGCTGGCCGGGCGCGGCGTCGCGCTGCCCGCAGAGCTGGTCGAGCAGCTGCGGCTCAAGTCGGCGATGGTGCGGTCCCTGCAGGTGTGCGCCGCACTGGACACCGTCGTCGGCCTGGTGATCGAGCACACCACCGCCCGCGTGCAGTTCGGGCGCCCCCTGTCGAAGTTCCAGGCGATCCAGCATCTGGTCGCCGACCTCGCCGCCGAGGCCGCGCTCGCGCGCGCGGCCACCGAGGCCGCGCTGTCCACTGCGATCGCCACCGACTGGTCCGCCGCGTCACTCGGGTTCCGGGTGGCGACGGCACGTTCGGCCACCGGGCATGCCGCGTCGGTGGTGGTGCGCAACGCCCATCAAGCCTTCGGGGCGATCGGCACCACCGTCGAACACCGGCTGCACCTGTACACCCGCGCCGCATTGGCCTGGCGCTCGGAATACGGATCGGTGCGGCACTGGGACGAAGAGGTGTCCCGCAGCGCGGTGGCCGCCGGCGCTTCGGGCCTGTGGCCGTTGATCGCCGACTGAGAGTGTTCCGCTGACCGGGCGGCGGTGTGTCGGACGCAACACCGCGGCGGTTCACTCGACGGTATGACCAACGAGATCACGCTGCCCGAAGTCCAGGAGTTCATCGCCGGGTTCTGGTACCACTACGACCAGGGTCAGTTCGACGTGCTCGCCGGCTACATCGCCGACGACATGCACTACCTGAGCCGGTCGGACTCCGGCGCCTGCCCGTTCGAGGAACTGCTGGCGGCCGAGGTGCACGGCGGAGCAGAGACGCTGGCGTGGCTGAGCCAGCACCGCGACGAGAACCCCTACCCGCTGCGCCATCACGCCACCAACATCTTCCAGACCGGGACCGACGGCGACACCACGAAGGTGCGCTTCTACCTGTACGTCAACCAGGTCACCAACAACGTGCCCTTCGACGTGTCTTCCGGCGTGGTCGACGTCGCCATCCGGCGCACCGAGCGCGGACTGGTCTTCACGTCGATGACGGTGATTCTCGACGCCGAGGACTCGATCCCGTTCGCGGAGTACCGCGCGAAGGCGGCCACTGGCGCGCAGGCATGAGCCGAGCTCGCGAAACCTTCGGCGGCGGAATCGCCGTCATCACCGGAGCCGGCGCCGGCATCGGCGCCGGCCTCGCCCGGCACGCCCACCGGCTCGGCATGACCGTGGTGCTGGTCGACGTCGACAGCCAGGCGGCCCTCGCACTGCGGGACGAGCTGCGTGCCGACGGCGGAACCGCGCACGCCGAGATCTGTGACGTGCGGGACGCCGACGCGATGGCCGAGCTGGCAGACCGGGTCTACCGCGACATCGGCCCGGTCCGACTGCTGGTCAACAACGCCGGCATCGAACAGTTCGGCTACCTGTGGGACACACCGGTGGCGAACTGGAACCGGGTGATGGACATCAACGTCAGCGGGGTGTTCCACGGGGTCCGGGCGTTCCTGCCGCGAATGATCGCCGCGCAGTCGCCCGCCTGGGTGTGGAACCTGTCCTCCATCGGCGGGGTGGCGGTCGTCCCGCTGCAGACGCCCTACATCGTCAGCAAGCACGCCGTCCTGGCCCTGACCGAATGTCTGCGTCTGGAAGTGGAATTGGCCGGCCATGCCGACCTGATCCAGGTACAGGCCGTGCTCCCCGGCGCGGTGAAGTCGAACATCTTCGAGGCGGCCGGCGGTGTCGACGACACATCGTCGGGCAGCGACGTGGCCGCAGCCGAATCGCAACGCGCCGCGATGCTCGACATCAAGGCCGCCGCCATGGATCCCGTCGAGGCCGCCGAGATCGTTTTCGAACAGTCCGCCGACGGCGCGTTCTACCTGTTGACCCAGCCCGACTACGTCGGTTCGGCGATGGCTGAGCGAGGTGAGGTCCTGCGCACCCAAGCAGCGCCGCGGTTGCGCACCACCCGCCGATTCGACCCGGCCGAGCACTGACGAATCCGATGACGCACCGCCCGACACTCGATCCCGACGCCGCCGCCCGCGTCGCAGGGTTCGGACCACCTGTGCCCGTCCGGGAACGCGGACTGCAGGCCGTTCGCGACGCGCTCGAATCAGCCCCTCCCCCAGCGGACATGCCGGCCATGGCCGGTATCGACGACACCGAGGTCGCCGGTCCGGGTGGCCCGGTGCCCATCCGGATCTATCGACCCGAGGTCACCACCGGCCCCGCACCGGTGCTCGTGCACCTGCACGGCGGTGGTCTGGTGATGGGGTCGAACCGCTCCTTCGAACCGATGGCCAGGGCTCTGGCGGCGGCCAGTGGCGCCGCCGTGGTCGCGGTCGATTATCGCCTGGCGCCGGAGAATCCACCTCCGGCGCAGTTCGAGGACGCCTGGGCGGTGACGCAATGGGTGGCCGCCCACGCCGACGCGCTCGGATTCGATCGCGACCGCGTGGTCATCGCCGGGGACAGCGCCGGCGGCGGACTGGCCGCGGCGGTCGCACTCGCGGCCCGCGAGGGCGGTCCGCCGCTCTTCGCCCAGGTACTTCTGTACCCCGGCGTCGACCGTGACATGGCTGCACCGTCGATACTGGCAAACCTGGACGCCCCCATGCTCCTTCACGACGACATCGTGTTTCTGCATGAGCTGGCCGACATCGGGGCCGGCACCCCGCACGACGTGCGCCGGGTACCGGCGTACGCACCCGACCTGTCGGGGCTGCCGCAGGCCATCGTCGTCACGGCCGAGCTGGATCCCATCTACGACTGGGGCGAACGCTATGCCGCTCGGCTGCGCGACGCCGGCGTGCAGACCACGCTCACGCGTTATCCGGGGATCTACCACGGGTTTCTGATGCGTTCGGAAGCCACGGCGCGCGGCCGCCTGGCGATGGCCGAGCTCGGGGGGCTCCTGCGAGCGAAGTTCGCTCACCCCGTGCCGTTCCGGTGACAAGACGCCGGACGACGAGTCTCCCGATGGCCGGACATGTCCGGTCCGCACCCTGGTGAGCGAAACCACAATTGACCACAGCAACGGCGCACCGACGCCGGACACGAGAAAAGGAGTATCGATGCTGACCGACGAACGGCGCATGGAACTGTCCGACATCCTGCGTCCCGCGGCACCGCCCCGCGAGGTCGACAATGTCTACACCGACGACCAGCGCGAGCGTCTGCTCGAGGTCGTGCGCAAGGACGCGCCGTGGTCGCTGATCATCGCCCAGCACTTCGCCTCGCCCGAAGAGCTGATGGCCACGATGAGCGGTGCGTTCCCCGAGGGTTTCGAACCCACCCTGGACCTCTTCCTGACCCCCACCTTCCGCGGACATCTCGCCAACTACGGCACGTTGCTCTATCCCGAGCTGCACGACTGCTTCTACAACGCGCCGTTCCTCGAGGAGGCGAAGTCCTACTGGGGTGCGGAGTACGCCAAGCCGCAGATGATGCTGTTCAACATCAACGGCCCGTGCGCCAACCGCGACCCCGGCCACCTCGATTCGCCGAGCTTCCGCGGCGTGCGCTACGAGAACGCGCCCACATGGCTGGTGAGTGTGATGGGCAAATCCGGTCTGTTCCAGGACTATCTGATCAAGATGGCCCAGGTGATCACGTGGTTCTCGCATGACGAGGGCAGCGGCTTCACCTACTGGCCCGACGGCCCGTTGAAGGCGCCCAAGCGGGTCCAGCCGCCGGTGTACAACCGCGGTGTCGTGGTGCAGAACGAGATGCTGGTGCATCGCGGTGAGGCCAACGGGCCACTGGACCAACAGGTTCCGGCCGGTCTGGCGTTCGACACCGTCTTCGCCGGGGATCCGGAATCCCGGGACCACTGGGTGCTGCGCAACGGTGACGACGTGATCGCGCGTCATCACACCGACGAACTGCGGTTCCTCGTGCACTGGTCGGCCGAGGTCTACCAGGACTACGACGAACTGAAGAAGAACATGGATCACTCCGATGATCTGACCATCGACAAGGCCATCGACATGATGGTCGACGACCTGGCCAAGCAGGGCATCAAGCTCGACATCCCGAGCGCGCCGCTGCACGACCCGGCCTTCATCGGCGCGTTGAACGCCGCCTACGACCTCGGCGGTCCGGCGACCTACCCGGAGGAAGCGCCGCTGAGCGCCTTCGTCATGAGCTGAGCGAGCCTGTCTCTCGGGCACCGCGCCGAGTAGCTTGCCATCTGCACGCACCGTTACCCCGCCTGCGCGGTAACGGTGCGTGCAGTGCGGCTTTCAGGCCGCGTAACCCTCCGGTGGCGCCGGGCCACCCGGTTCACCGGGATCGTCGGCGGGCGTTGGCTTGCCCGTCTCGGCGTCGCCGACTACGGATTCGGTCGGCTCAGTACGGCTGTCGCCCAGAGGTTCTGGCTCCTCGGGTGGTCGCAGGAGCCGTTCGGGGCGGTGGTAGTTGTTGACGCGGGCTTGCCCCGTGTCCAGACCGGGTGGGGGGATCCATTCGACCTCGCAGCGCTCGTTCATGCGGGTGCGCCAACCACCCTCGGTGTCGACGCTTCGGTTGTGGGGCCCGCAGGCCAGGCCGAGTTCGTCGATGTTGGTGTTGCCCCCGTTCGCCCAATCCGCGGTCACGTGATGCACCTGGGATCCGTAGGCGCCGACGGTGCAACACGGCTTGGTGCAGCCGCCGTCGCGGGCGATCAGCATGATCCGTTGCGCCGGCGAAGCTACCCGGCGGGTGCGGAAGAGATCCAGCGCGGACCCGGTGGCGCGGTCGAACACCGCCAGATAATGGTTGGCATGGCCGGCCATGCGGATCACGTCGGCGATCGGCAGGACGGTGCCGCCACCGGTGACGCCGACTCCGGCCCGGGACTCCAGATCTTGCAACGTGGTCCGGATGATCACCGACACCGGTAACCCGTTGAGCTGTCCGAGGTCGCCGCTCATCAGCGCGATCCGGCCGACCGCGACCAGCGCGTCGTGCTGGCGCTGGGCCAGGCTGCGGTGATCGTTGTCGATCTGGGCCTGCGACGGGGTGCCCGACGTGCAGGGCTCAGGATCGTCGGGATTGCACATTCCGAGCGCGGCGTACTTGGCGAAGATCGCCTCCCACACCGCGCGGGCCTCCGGGGTCAACTGCGCGGTCATCGCGGACATCGCGTCGTGGCCCTGTTTACTGATCGAGACGCTGCGCTTGCGGGCGCGTTCGGCGTCATCAGGCTCCGCGCCGTCCTGATCGAGCAGGAACAACGTCCGCTCCGCAGCGTCCTTCAATTCCTTGGGCCCGTTGCCCATTGCATTGCGGACCAGGTCGACCTCGATCTTCTCCCGCGTCGCAGGATCGACCCAGCCGGGTACCTTCGCCAACGCTTTCCGGATGACCTCCACATGCTCGGGGTTGATCCATCCCCGTGACTGGGCCAGCGCGGTCGCGGGCAGCGCCGGGGGAAACACCGGGCCGGTCACCGACGGGCGCGGCGCCAACACCGCGGCCTCGCCCAGGCGCCGGTTGGCTTCGCCGCCGGAGATTCGCCAGCGGACGGTGAGGACCTCTTTCCAGGACTTCGCGCCCATCTTCTGCGGGGTGGCTTCGGTCTGCAGCCTGGCCAGTAGCCGATGACCCACCGCCGGCAGCCGGCACGACAGCTCTTCTAATTCATCCAGGGCGGCAACAAGTTCGGGACCCGTCAGCAGATCGACCTCGCACGCGGCCACGTCCTCGAACGCAGTCCGCAGCCCGGCGACCTTACTGGCCAGCTCCCCACCCGACATACTTCGAACATACATTCGAACACCGACAGATCTACTGACTCAAACTTTTTGGCAGGGCCGGCGGGCGATGATGCCGACAGGTCAGGGTGTCAGAGTCCCACTGACGCGGCGCCGGCACGACGTCCACTGAAAACACAGTCCGCGATCGACAGCCCGCTGACATAGCTGTTGGAACACACGCCGACGGCATTGCGTCCGGCCGCGTACAGACCCGCCACGGTGCCGCCGTTGCGGTGGACCACCGCGCCGGTGTCCTCGTCGACGACCAGCCCGCCGAGGGTCAGACCAGGGATCGGGTAGAACAGGGACGAATCGGCGGAGATGTCGATCGAGTAGAACGGTCCGCGATCCATCGGCGGACACAACGAGGCGTCCTTGCGCGCGGGATCACCTGCGCCGCTTCGGATCCCGTGATTGTATTCATCGACGGTACGACGCAGCCCGTAGGAGTCGATGCCGTTCTTCGCGGCCAGGCCTTCGATGGTGTCGGCCTTCTTGTGACCGATCGTCAGCAGGTACCACAGCTGCAGGCGCTGAAAGACCTGGGTCTGTTCCTTGATCTGTGTCCGGATCTTGCGCCAGGTCGCGGCATCGTAGATCGCCCAGCCGGTACCGCCGAACGCACGCATGAGCACGTCGCCGTGGGTGGCGCCGTACAGGTCCTCGTTGGCGATGCGTCGCCCGTCCGCACCGACGGTGAGTCCTTCCAGGAAGGCGCTCGGCGGGGACAGGAAGCGCCAGGCCGTCACGTTGCCCATCTTGTCGGTCTTGCCGCCGGCATCGAGCCCGAGCTGGATACCCGCGCCGTCGTCCCCGACGGTGCCCAGCGGCGAGATCTTCGAGAACTCCGGCGCATACCGGGTCATCCACTGTCGATTGTGGACGAAGCCTCCCGCGGCCAGGATCACCGCCCCGGCATGGGCCTGCGCTTCGCGGCTCGCCGAGACACGTAGCCGTTCCGCGCGCTGGACGGCGCCCGCGACGACGCCCGGCATCCACGTCCCCAGCTTTCCCGTGGCCTTGGAGACGACCCGATGTTGCCGAGCACGGCGGCCGGCCGGGTCGAGGACCCGGTAACAAACACCGGTGACCCGTCCGTCGTCGGCCTGGATCAGCTTGTGCACCTGCGCGAGTGGGATGAAGCGGACACCTTTGGCCAGGGCCGAGTCCCGCAGGCGCTCGAAGAGAATGCGTCCGGAACTCATACCCGGCGCGAGCACTCGATGACCACGCGGGGCGGGATGCGCCTCGGTGACGTAGGGATGGGCCTTCTCGTTGCCCGAGTAGTAGAGGTAATGGTCATCGGTCGGGTACGAGGTCTTGTACGACGGCACCGCATCCCCGCGGAACCCGACCCCCTGGGCCTTGAGCCACTCGATCATCGCCGGGCTCTCTTCGCAGAAGCGTGTCAGCGTCTCGGCTCGGACCGCGTCACCCACCTCCTGTGCGAGATAGGCCCGCATGCCATCGACGCTGTCGGCGTACCCACCCGCCTGCTGTTCGGGCGTCCCGGCACCCGCATAGACGATTCCGCCCGAGTATGCGGTGGCACCACCGCCGTAGCCGCGGTCGAGCACCAGAACCCGCGCGCCGCGATCGGCGGCTTCGATGGCCGCGGCAGCGCCGGCTGCGCCGAATCCGACCACGATGACGTCATATCGGTCACCTGCTGGCATTCATGCTCCCGCGGATCGAGACCCTCTCGGGCCAACTCTGTTCGGCCCTAACGCAGTTCGGATTCATCGAGGACCGGCACGGCACCCTGCCGCACCGCCGTCTCGATGGACTCACGCAGGTTGGCGCAGAGCGAGAACGCTGCGTCCCGCACGTCGACACGCCCACCCACGCGGCGATCCGCATCATGGTGCCGTTCACAGCGGGCCAGGGATGCGGCATCCCACTGCACGCTGGTCTGCTCCCAGCTGCTCTTGCGAACCAGGACACGGGCCCCGCAGGTCCGGCAGTCGACCGGCTGCATCGGTGCATCGGCGAGCCGGTTGTCGGGGCGCACGCTCACTTGTTGACGCCCACCAGCCTCGGCAGCCGGCCTGCCGCCAGGTTGGCCTCGACCTCTTTCATCCACGCCTCCCGGGGCCGGGTGGTGTCGATCTCGAACTCGAACCGATCCACCATGTCCGGGGTGACATCGGCGACGTCGACGTAGAACTGCTCGTACCAGCGACGCAGCTGGTAGACGGGACCGTCCTCTTCGCACAGCAGCGGGTTGTCGATCCGCGCCTTGCGCCGCCAGATCGCGACGTCCTGCTCGAAGCCCATCTTGACGAAGTCGCCGAGCGCCACGGCCATCTCCATCGCCGCGTCCTCGGGCAGCCCGTCGGACTTCTCCACAGTGATGCCATATTGCAGCACAAAGGAATCCGCATCGATCGGGTAGTGGCAGTTGAGCAGTATGGTGCGCTGGTCACCGTGCTCGTAGTGGTAGGTCAGCTCGTCGATCATGAAAGACGGGCCGTAGTAAGAGGCGACCGAGGTGGTGCCGAGGATCTTCGCGCCTTCACCGCCACCGAGATCGGGGCGCGCGTCGCTGGTGTAGTACTGCGTGGCGACGTGGCCCTCGAAGATGTTCTTGAACCCGGTGGGCAGACCGCCGTGGATGTAGAAGAAGTGCGCCATGTCCACGACGTTGTCGATGATCTCGCGGCAGTTGGTGTGCACCACGGTGCTGTACCAGTGCCAGTCGGTCCACGTGTCGGTGCCGAGGCCCTCGATGCGCGGGATCGTCACGTCGGCCGGCGGGGCCTTCTTCTCCGGGTCGTTCCAGACGAACAGCATGCCGTCCTGCTCCATGGTCGGCCATGTCGCGGTGCGGGCGAGCTTGGGCACCCGGCGGCTGTACGGGATCTGCTTGCAGCGCCCGTCACCGCCCCACCGCCAGTCGTGGAACGGGCACGCGATCTCATTGCCCTTGACCTCGCCGTCGGACAGGTCACCGCCCATGTGCCGGCAGTACGCGTCGAGGACGTTGATCTTGCCGTCCTCGCCGCGGAAGACGACGAGTTTGCCGCCGAACGCTTCGATCGCGTGCGGCTTTCCGTCGCCGAGGTCTCGGGTCAGGCCGAGGCAGTGCCAGCCCCGGGCGAACCGCGTCGGCGCGGCCTGGGCCTCGATCTGCCGGACATCTCCGGCGCTGTCGGAGTGCAACGATGTCATTGCCGGGCCATCCTCGCTCTGTGTCGCCTGCTGGAAGAACTCCGTTCTAGCACCGGACGTTCGGCCGCCGGGGGCGCTGTTCCACTGACCGGGTCACGCCCTCGCGCCGGCCACCGGCCCCGCCGAAGATCATCCGGTGACCTCCGCGCGCACCCACACCGTCGATTTCCTCGTCGTCGGCTCCGGCACCGGCCTGGCCGCTGCTCTGGCCGCCCACGAACTGGGCCTCTCGGTACTGGTCGTGGAGAAGACCTCCTATGTCGGCGGGTCCTTGGCGCGCTCGGGCGGGGCGTTCTGGATGCCGGGCAACTCCATCCTCGCCACCGCCGGGTCGCGCGACACGCTCGACTACGGGCGGACCTACCTCGACGCGGTCGTGGGCGATGACGCCCCCCGCGACCGGGCCCACGCGTTCGTCGACTTCGGCCCGGCCACCATCGAGATGCTGCGCCGCACCACCGCGATGAAGTTCCAGTGGGCCAAGGGATATTCGGATTACCACCCGGAGCAGCCGGGCGGCAGTGCCGTCGGCCGCACCTGCGAGTGCCGCCCCTTCGACACCGCCAAGCTGGGCACCGAACTGGCTCGGCTGCGGCCCGGTGTGATGGAGTCCGACTACCCGATGCCGGTCACCGGCGCCGACTACCGGTGGCTCAACCTCATGGCCCGCAAGCCCACCAAGTCCTGGCCGCGCATCCTGCTGCGGGCGTTCCAGGGCATCGGCGGCCTGGCGCTGCGTCGTCGTTACGCGGCGGGCGGGCAGGGCCTGGCGGCGGGCCTGTTCGCCGGGGTGCGTGACGCCCGGATACCGGTGTGGACGGATGCCCCGGTCACCGAACTCCTCCTCGACAGCGGGCGGGTCAGCGGGGCGGTGGTGCAGCGCGACGGCACGGAGGTGCGGGTCACCGCCCGGCGCGGCGTCGTGCTGGCATCCGGCGGTTTCGATCATCTGATGAGCTGGCGCCACAAGTTCCAGTCCGAACAACTCGGCGAACACCTGAGCCTGGGGTCTGAGGGCAACACCGGAGACGGCATCCGCATCGCCCAGGATCTGGGCGCCGACACCGCGCTGATGGACCAGGCCTGGTGGTTCCCCGCCTTCGCCCCGCTGCCCGGTGGCGCCCCCACGGTGATGCTGGCCGAACGATCACTGCCCGGCTGCCTGTTGGTGGACCAGAACGGTGAGCGCTTCATCAACGAGGCCACCGACTACATGTCCTTCGGGCAGGAGTTGCTGCGCCGCGAGCAAGCCGGTGATCCGATCGAGACCATGTGGATGGTGTTCGACCAGCGGTACCGCAACAGCTATCTGATGGCCGCAGAACTGTTCCCGCGCATGCCGATTCCGCAACCGTGGTATGACGCCGGGATCGCGCACCGCAGCGACGACCTGCCGGGTCTGGCCAAGGCCATCGGAGTGGACCCGCAGGCGCTGACGGCCACGATGACGCGGTTCAACATCCTCGCCGATGCCGGGGTGGACGACGACTTCGGCCGCGGCGCCAGCGCCTACGACCGCTACTACGGCGATCCGACGGTTACGCCGAACCCGAACCTGCGTCCGCTGACCTTCGGGCCCTACTACGCGGTGCAGGTGGTGCTCAGCGACCTCGGCACCTGTGGAGGCGTGCGCGCCGACGCGCGCGCCCGGGTGCTGCGCGAGGACGGGTCTCCCATCGACGGGCTGTACGCGATCGGCAACACCGCGGCCAACGCGTTCGGCAAGTCGTACCCGGGCGCCGGTGCCACGATCGGGCAGGGCATGGTGTTCGGTTACATCGCGGCGCAGCACGCCGCCGGTCGGCTCGACTGAGAGGCCGCCCGGTCAGTCCCGCGCGTCGGGGCCGGTCGAGTCCTCGGCGGCAATGCGCCGTTCGACCTCGTACCAGTACTCGCGAACCGGGAACTGCACGTCCTCCAGGCCGCCCTCACCGAACGTCTCCTCGACCGCGTCGAGTTCCTTGATCATCTGCAGGGCCAGATCACGCTCGGCCGCGTAGTACTGCTCCGACCATCGCAGCGCGAGACGGGCATACGCCCAGGCGGGTTGCTCGGTGGTCCACCGCGCCTCGGTCGCCGCCGCCTCGTGCAGCTGCTCGGCGTATGCGACGTGCTCGCTGAGGATCTCCCGCAGCCGCCCGGGGTTGTGCAGGTGCCCCAGCATCACCCGCAGCAGCGGATTGTGTTTCAGCGTGGGCGGTTCTACGGGTTCGTCGTTGGCCCACCGGGTGACCGCGGCCAGCCCGGCGTCGGTGATCTTGTACATGCGCCGGTTGCGGATGCCGGTGTCGACGCGCGAACTCACCAGCCCCAGCCGCTCCAGGCGCTTGAGCTCGGAGTAGATCTGGCTGTAGGCCGGGCTCGAGTAGAAGAACCGGATCGCCCAGTTGATCCACTTCTTGATGTCGTAGCCGGACAGCTCCGCGCCGCCGGAAAGCATGCCGAGCAGCGCCCACCCCGTAGGTGAGATGCTGACCCCCTCGGAGCTGTCGTCGGCAGCTTCTGTCACCGGGTAAGGCTAGCAACGACGCCTGGTACCGGCCGCGCTACTACCGCTGACCGGGAGGCCGCGTTGCCGCCGTCACCGGGGGTGGCGCAGAGTGTCCGACGGGGAGATCCTCACCGGACAAGGAGCGCGATGCCTGATTTCGATGCCGAGTTCGACCTCGAGTTCGACCTCGAGTTCGACGTCGTGGTCGCCGGATCCGGGGGCGGTGTCGCCGGCGCCTATACCGCGGCCCGGGAAGGGTTGTCGGTGCTGTTGGTGGAGGCGACCGACAAGTTCGGCGGCACCACAGCGTTTTCCGGCGGCGGCGGTATGTGGTTCCCGTGCAATCCGGTACTGCAGCGGGCCGGCACCGACGACACCATCGACGACGCGCTGACGTACTTTCACGCGGTCGTGGGCGAAAGGACGCCGCAGGAACTGCAGGACACCTACGTGCGCGGCGGCGCGGGCCTCATCGAGTACCTCGAGCAGGATCCGGCCTTCGAGTTCGCGGTGTTCCCGTGGCCCGACTACTACGGTGCGGCCCCGAAGGCACGCAACGACGGTTACCGGCACACCGTCCCGGTGCCCGTGCCCGACCAGGAACTCGGGCCGTACGCCGGGCTGGTGCGTGGGCCGCTGGACACCGAGCGTCTCGGAGCTCCGGCGCCTGATCTGCTGGTGGGCGGCCGCGCACTGATCGGACGGTTCCTTGCCGCGATGGCCCGGTTGTCGAACGTCGACTGCTGGCGCAACGCACCGCTGGACGAGTTGATCGTCGACGACGGCCGTGTCGTCGGCGCCGTGATCGATCGCGACGGCACGCCGGTCCGGGTCCGGGCGCGCCGCGGAGTGCTGCTGGCCAGCGGCGGCTTCGAGCAGAACGCCGAGATGCGGGCACGGTACGGGGTGCCCGGCGACGCGAACGACACCATGGGTGGTCCGGGCAACACCGGTCGGGCTCATCTCGCGGCGATGGCGGCAGGCGCCGACGTCGACCTGATGGATCAGGCGTGGTGGTCCCCGGGCATGACGCACCCCGATGGCCGGTCGGCCTTCGCGCTGTGGTTCACCGGTGGCATCTTCGTCAACCAGGATGGCCGTCGCTTCGTCAACGAATCAGCTCCGTACGACCGACTGGGCCGAGACGTGATCCGCCAGATCGAGGACGGCACAGCCACTCTGCCGTTCTGGATGATCTACGACCACCGCGCCGGTGAGATCCCGCCCGTCGGCGCGACCAACGTGTCGATGGTGGACCCGGCGCAGTACCGCGACGCCGGACTGTGGCACACCTCCGACACGATCGCCGGGCTGGCCGAGGCCATCGGCGTCCCCGCAGCGGAGCTGGAAGCCACGATCGAGCGGTTCAACACGCTCGCCGCGTCCGGAGTGGACGAGGACTTCGGTCGCGGCGCCGAACCCTACGACCGGATCTTCACGCAGGGCGAGTCGCCGTTGGTCCCGATCGACACCCCGCCGTATCACGCGGCCGCGTTCGGGTTGTCCGATCTGGGCACCAAGGGCGGCCTGCGCACCGATACCTGTGCCCGGGTCCTGACCGCCGACGGCACACCGATACCGGGGCTGTACGCGGCCGGCAATACGATGGCCGCCGTGTCGGGCACCACCTATCCCGGCGGCGGCAACCCGATCGGCGCGTCGCTGCTGTTCAGCCACTTCGCCGCGCTGGACATGGCTACGCAAGGACGGTGAGTGCCCCGATCGATCCCGACGACGCCCGCCGTAGCGCCGAACTTTACGGTCCGCTGACGCAATCGCTGCGCCGACTCGTCGACATGACGATCCGCAGCGAGGCCGAAGCCGACGATGTGCGGCGGGCGCATGAGCTGATCGACGAAGCGGCCGGCCTGCTCGGTGCCCGGTTGCATCCCGACGAGTACCCGGTGCGGATGACCACCGCGGGCCGGATGCTGACTTGGGGCAACGTGGCGATCGGGCTGCGCAACGCGATCGCTCCCCCACTGGAGCTCCGGCGAGACGAGACCGGCCGGGTCACGACGGACCTGGTGCTGGGCGCGGCGTACGAGGGACCGGCCGGACACGTCCACGGCGGGGTCAGCGCGCTGCTGCTCGACCATGTCCTGGGTGCCACCGCGCACCGGCCCGGCTCCCAGGCCTTCACCGGCACGCTCACCATCCGTTACGTTGCTCCCACCCCGCTGGGCGCATTGCATGTCGAGGCCTGGATCGACCGGGATGAGGGGTCGAAAACCTTTGCGCTGGGGCGCATCACCGATGCGCACGGGACCGTCACGGTCGAGGCCGAGGGCATTTTCATCCGCCCGAAACGCCGCTGACATCTCTGCCGCTGACCTCTGTGCCCCTGACCTCTGTGCCGTGACCCTTGTTCCGCGAGCGCGCGTGTCTGTCCCCCGACACGCCGCCATTCACCGGCATTTTGCGCGCGCTCGTCACCGACGAGCGTGACGAAGTGTCACACCGGGTCGAACGCGGACACCAGCCAGGTGCCGTCGACCTTGTCCAGGCTGACGACCACACTGCCGGCCGTCAGTGCCGGCTGCGGCCGCTCCTTACTGACCGTTTCCTGTTTGAGGAACACCAGCACCTTCGCGCGGTCCGGCCGGAGCTCCATCGCGGCCGCGTCGATGACGTGCGCACTCGCCTTCACGCCGCGGTCCCGGGCCGCCGGTCCGACGATGTCGGAGGTGAACTTGCCGTAGTACGTGGCGAACTCGCCGGTCATAACCTGCCGCGCGGCCTCGAGGTCCGCGTCGATGCTCTCCGGCGCATAGGACAGCAGCGAGACCGTCGCGTCGGAGGCAGCCGCCACGGCCGCCTGTTCGGCAGCCGCGCCGGTCTGCTGGTCCACCCGGTATTGGGTGAGGTACACGGTCAGCAGGATCGCCGCCGACGCGATCAGCAGCACGACGACCGACAAGAGACGCCAACGGGCCGCGGTCATGACATGAACTCCACGTTCGACATCTTGATGCGGTCGCCGTCACGTTGCAGCTCGACAGAGAGCCGCCAACTCCTCGGTGGCTCGGTCACCCCGTCCGCGTCGGTGACCGTGGAGGTTGCCGTCACCAGCACGACCGCTTTGTCCGGGGTCGCGGATTTCACCGCGGCGGCCGTCGCGGTCGCCTTGGTGGTCACCCCCGCGTCCTTGGTGACTTTCACGAAATCCTCGGCGGCACTCTGAAAATCAGCCCGGAACGGGTCGACGGAGTTGTCGAGGATCCGATTCACTCCCCCGTCGGGGTCGTTCGCGTCGACCGACATCAAGGTGACGGCGACCTGCTTGGCCGCGGCGGCGTACTCGGCACGGGCGCGGGCCTCGTCGCGTTGTTGCTGATGGTTCCAGACCAAGTAGCCGGTCGTCGCCGTCATCGCCACCACGGCGGCCAGTGCCACCACGACGGCCACCCGCCGCCAATGCAGCGCGAGCTTCGCTTTCATCCGATCACCAGTGCCGCAGCGAGCACAGCGCACCTTTCGGCCCCTCGCCGGTGGCGACGACGACGTCGTCGACACGCAGCTCACAGCGGAAACCCGGTTCGGCGGGCAGCCGGCCACTGGTGGCCGACACCATCGCCCAGCGGTCGGGGTCGGTGAGTGCCACCTCGCGCACCCACGGCCGGTCCGGCCCGACATCGACCTGAGCCTTCGGGCTGTACAGGTACGGGTTGTGGCTGTAGTCCGCCCACGTCGGGGGTTCAGCCTCGCGGTAGTAGATGTCGGCGGTCACCGGGCTGTCGGCGGTGACGACGTAGGTCACCCGCCGCGGCGCATCGGCCTGCGCCGGCACGGCCGTCGCGAGCGCGACGAGGACGCCAGCCGCCGCCAGGTACGCCTTACGCATCGTCACCACGTCCCCAGCGCGGAGCACCATTCTTGGAGTGGCAGCTCAAGAACAGTCCGTCGGGGGCTTGGGCCACCCAGTTCTCGTAGCCGGCGCAGTCGGCGCCGAATTCTTTGACACCGGCCATCGACGGCGAACGGAAGTAGCGCGGCTCGTAGCGGCGGGGTGAGCCGCAGAACACCAGCCGGCCCCAGGATGTCGTTCCGAACACGTGGTAGGCGGTGTCCCCGCAGGGCGCCCCGAGGACCACGGCGGGTCTGATACTTGGAGTGCAACTCGGGTCGTCGCAGAACGCCGGCTGCGCTGCCGCTGGAGCCGCGCTCAGCAGTCCCGCGACAAGCGATGCGGCCACGACGACGACTCCCTTGCGCACCCGCACAGCCTCGCATCGGCCCTGTCTCCGCGGGGCCGCGAAGTCCGCTCAGCGGACACTTCGGCATAGAGGGCTCTCGTCTGCTGTTAGCGTCCCGACCTGCGCAGGTAGCTTGCCGGCCGTCGGAGGAGCAGTGATGATTCGTGTGCCCGCGGTGTTGAGCACCGTTGCAGCAACGGCGATCTGCGGGGCGCCGTCGGCGACTGCGCAGAACCCGGACTGGGGTCTCAACGGCACCTATATCGCCACCTCCAACGGCGAGTGGGCACGCAAGAACGAGGTCTTCCACCAGCAGGACAGTCTGCGCAGCACCTGGACTGTTCGCACCCAGTGCAGTTATCCCGGCGAGTGCACCGGCACCGTCGACAGCGAGTGGGGCTGGAGCGCGCCGATCTATCAGAAGAGCGGCGTCTGGTACGTCAAGCACACCGTCGAGAACTGGATCCCCTGCCCCGACGGCTCCTCCGCTCCGGGGCTGCAGGTCTTCCGGTTCAAGCCGATGACCCCCGAAGGCGGTACCGCCGACCCGACGTCGGACACGCTCGTCGGCGAGGACATCACCACCGGGGTCAGCGGCGCGTGCGGGGTGAGCCGATCGGTCTACATCAACATGCCGTTCAAACTCGTCAAGGTCAGCTGACCCCGCTCACCGCGGGAGCATGTCCTCCCAGCTCTGCGGCTTTGCCGCGCCCAGGTTCGCCTGGGTGAACACCCCGCCGTCCGGCGTCGCGTACTGACCGGTCTCCGGGTTGTAGGTGGCGAACGCCATCGGCGAATCGCCCTCATTCACAGTCGAACTGCTCGGCGCGGCCGGAACCGCGCCTTCGGGCGCGGTGCCCTCGACCGGCCCGAAGATCTGGTCACCGAAGTCGACGCGATCGTCCGGCGGGACCCCCTGTGCCAGCAGGGACGGGTCGATCGGGTACGGCCCGGTGACATGCTGACGCATCGCCAGCGGCTCGAACGGCTTGTCGCTCTGACAGATCTCGACGGTCGGTGCGCGCTTACCCGGTTGTTCCATGCACGGGAAGTTCCTGGTTCCGCGCACACCGATCGGTGAATCCTGCGGCAGCTTGCAGTACAACCCGTCGGGGGTGTCGACATCGGACAGGTCGGCCGGGGAACGCCACGATGACGGCGGCAGGAACCCGACGCTGCACGCGGGTGGGTCACCGAGGGTGAGGCTGAACTCCGACAGCGCCATGCCGGTCGGGTTGTTCAGCGACGAGCCATACGACTGCGTCGCAGCCAGATACGGCGGCAGCAGCACCAGCAGTTGTTCCAGAGACGGATGGTAGGCGACACCGACCTGGCCGACGCTGGTCAGGTTGGCCAGCAGCACCGGCAATGTCGGCTTGATCTCGTCGAGCAGTCGCGACGCCTCGTCGGCAGCCCCGGGCCCACTTTGGAGGATGGTGCGGACCTGATTGTCGTCGGCGGCGATCTGCCGGCTGATCCCGGCGACGCTGCGCGCCCACGTGGTGATGGCGTCGGCCTTTTCGGCCTGCCCGTCGAGCAGCGGACGGCCGTCCTCGATCAGGGTGCGGGTGCGCTCGCCGGTCGCATTCATGTCGGCGGCCAGCTGGGCCGAGGAATCGAACAGCGACCCGAGATCGTGGCCGGTGCCGTTGAGCGCCTTGAAGGATTCGTCGAGCAGGCCGCTCAGACTGCCCTTGGGGATGCTCTCGACGAGCGCACTCATCTGTTCGAGCATCGGTCCGACGGCCTGCGGGATGGACGAGTCGTCGCCGTTGATCACCGAGCCGTTGACCAGATGCGGTCCGTCGTCGGACTGCGGTTCGAGGTCGACGTACTGTTCGCCGACAGCAGAGACGCTGCGCACGTTGGCCTTCAGGTCGACAGGGATCTTGGGCGATCTCTTCAGCGACATCGTGACGGTGACGCCGTCGCGGGTGGGCCGAACCTCGGTGACCTTGCCCACCTCGACGCCGCGGTAGGTGACGTTCGAGAACTCGTACAGTCCACCGGTTTTGGGCAGGTGAAGGGTCACCGCAATCCGCCCGAACCCGAGCAGGACGGGGGCCTGCAGGTAGACGAAGACCATGGCGCCCATGCCGATCACGGAGGCGATCGTGAACACGATCAGCTGGATTCGGACGAATCGTGTCAGCATCAGTTGCCGCCTTCAGAGGGAGCGGGGGCGTCGACGAGCGGCGGTATGGTCGCGACTTCGGTGGGGATCGGTGTCACCGGCGCCTTGAGCGGGTCCCTGGTGTAGGTCGAGTACCACGGATCACCGGGCGCCGGGACCATCGAAGCATTGGGTTCGCCCCACCGGGTGCCCAGCAGGATGCCGCTCTTGAGCCGCGGGATCGTGAAGTCGAAGACGATGAACTGGTTCATGTAGTCACCGCGGATGCCCCGGTCGATGAACTCCTGGGTGTAGGGGTAGGTGGGCAGGAACGCCAGCGCGGTGACGAGGTCGGGGCCGACGTCGGCCAACGCACGCACCGTGGGCTCGAGGTTGCGCAGGTTGCGCACGATGTCGTCGTGCGACTCGGTGATCAATTGCGTGGCGGTATCGCTGAAAGCGCCGAGTTTCTGCATGGCGGTCACGATCTGGGGCCGCTGCCGGTCGAGGACCTCCAGGGCCTGCGGTATCCGGTGCAGCGCCGCAGTCAGGGTGTCGCGCTGGTCGGCGAAGGTCTCGGCGAGCCGGTTGAGGGCGGTGACGGTGGCGATGATGTTGTCGCGCTGCCGATCGAGGATGCCGACCACGTTGTTCATCCGGGAGATCAGGTTGCGGATCTGATCCTGCCGCCCGTCCAGGGCTGCGTTGAAGTTGCCGATGATGTCACCGATCTGGGTGAGCCCACCACCGTTGACCACGACCGACAGCGAGGACAGCGTCTGCTCGGTCGACGGATAGGTCGACGTCTTGTCGAGTGGGACAACCGATCCCGGAGCGAGACGGCCGGCCGGCTCCTCGCCGACCGGAGGATCGAGCGCCACGTGCATCGAACCCAGCAGGCTGGTCTGCCCGACGGTGGCGACGGCGTTGGCCGGTATCACCACGCCGGGCTTCACCGAGACGACGACATCGGCGTGCCAGTCGGTCACCGTCATCCTGCGGACCGTGCCGACGACGACGTCACTGACCATCACCGGCGAGTTCGGTTCCAGGGTGCCGACGTTCGCCAGCCGCAGCTGGTAGTCGACGGCTCCGGATCCGGTGCCGACCGTGCCCGGCAGGGGCAGCGAGTTCAGCCCGTCGAAGGAGCAGCCGGTGACCGTCAGTGCCACACAGCCACCCACGGCCAGCCACCGACGCACCGTCGTCACGGGGCCGCGTGCCATCACGGTGTTCCTTCCTGTCCGGTCGGGGGCGCCGCCTCGGCGGGCAGCAGCATGTCGCCGATGCTCGTGGGAGTGGCCGCCGGGGCCGGTGCGGCCACGCCGGGCGGAACGGGCGCGCCCGGGTACAGCGCAGGATGGGGGTTCGCCGGCAGGCCGTGCGGGGCGTAAGCACCCGGCGGCTGCGCCGGATCCGACCATCCCGCCGGCGGCGGCACGTCACCGACACCGGTGTACGCCGAGACGGCGGGGGGCATGTCGGCGGGTGCCGCCGGGGTGCCACCACCGCCCGGTGCCAGGCCGGGCTCGGAGTAGATCACGTTCTGCGGAGCCGGCCCGAGATAGGCGTTGAACGGCAACGGGAGGTAGTTGAAGTTCATCAGGCGGAGTGCCGGTCCGAGGTACTGCGCGCACGCCTTGCCGGACTGCTCGGCAGTGACGTTCTCGACCGCGGCGATGGCCGAGCAGATCAAGCTCACCGGGTTGGCGAAGTTGTTCATCGCGAACGAGCCGCGCGGACCGCCGGTGTCGGGGTTGTAGATGTTGTATCCATTGACCAATGCGTTGGGCGCCGCGTGCAGGATGTTCTTGAGCACCATGCTGTCGTCGGCGAGCACCTGGGTGACGTTGCTCAGCCGCTGCACCTGCTCGACGGTCTGGTCTCGCGAGCCCGCCACGAACCGCTCGATCTCGCCGACGGCTTCGGAGAGCGTGGTGATGGCCGAGTCGAGATCGGCGCGGCTGCCGTCCACGACGCTGGTGACGTCGGCGAGCCGGTCTTGGAACTGCACGATCGCGACGTTGCTGTCGCGCAACGCCGTCACGAAGGTCTGGAGATGCTCGATGATGCCGACGATGTCGCCGCTGCCCTCGCCCAGGATGCGCCCCACTCCGGACAGTTGGGTGATGGTCTCCCGGAGTTTGTCACCGTTGCCGGCCATGGCATCGGCCGTGGTGTCGATGAAGCGGCCCAGCGAGGTCTCCGAAACCCCGCTGCCGGGGCCGAGTTCGGTGGCCAGCCGGGTGAGCTGTTCCTTGATCTGGTCCCACTCCACCGGGACCGCGGTGCGGTCCTGGCCGATCTCGGCGCCGTCGGCCAAAGTGGGCCCGCTGGTCTCGGGGCTGGTGCCCCACGCGGGGGTCAGCGCCACGTAGCGCGCCGACACCAGGTTCGGGGCGACGATGATGGCTTCGGCGTCGGCCGGGATCGGCACGTCGCGGTCCACCGCCAGCGTCATCTTGGTGCGGGTGCCCTGCGGTTCGATCGCTTTGATCGTGCCGACCTGCACGCCGGCGACTCGCACCTCGTCACCGGCGTAGATCGCCGTCGCGGAACGGAAGTACGCGACGATGGTGGTGGGGCTCAGGAAGTGCTGGTAGACGACGGTTCCGACGCCCGCGACGGTGAGTACCGCGAGAGCACCCAGCAGCAGCGTCCGGACGAGGTTGCGGTTCATCGCGATCCCCCGGGGATTCCGTTGTACGGCCAGGGGAACTCAGCCCGCGGACCGGCGTTGTCGGGCGGCTGCCCGGCGTCGACCCCGCGGCGGAAGCCGAGGGCGTAGTCCAGGAACGGCTGGATGGCCGGTCCGGGCAACAGGTTCGAGGCGAACCCGTTGTAGAAGAACCCGTTGTTCACGGCCTCCCCTTGGGTGACCTGGTACTTGGCGAGCCCCTTCAGTGAGGCGCTGATGTTGTCGCGGTTGCGTTCGAGCATCTCGGCGACCGTGTTGAGCTTCTCCAGAGTCGGGGCGAGTTCCTGCTCGTTGTCGGCGACCATCCCGGTCAGCTGGCGGGCCACCGCGGTCGTGCTGGCCAGCAGGTTCACGATCGCATGGCGGCGTTCCCGCAGCACTGCGAGCAGATCGTTGGCGTTGAGCAGCAGCGCGTTCACCTGGGTACTGCGTTCGGACAGCACCCCGGTGACGTCGGAGGCTGCCTGCAGCAGGCTGCTCAGGGATTCGTTGCGGCTGTTGAGCGACTTCGACAGGCGGCTCACGCCGTCGAAGGTGGGGCCGAGCTGCGGTGCGATGCGTTCGATGGTGTCGGACAGCACGTCCAGCGACTGGTTGATCGCAGCGGTGTCGGTCTGCGCCGTGTTGGTGGTGAACTCGCCGACCGCATCGGTCAGGGAGTACGGCGATCCGGTGCGCGACAACGGGATCACTCCCCCGGCCCCCAGGTGGCCGCTGCCGGCCGGTCGGAGGTCGAGGACGCGCTCCCCCAGTACGGTGGCGATGCCGACGCTGGCGGTGGTGTCGCGTCCCAGGCGGACCGAGCTGCGGACCGCGAAAGTCGCTACGGCTCTGCCGCGTTCGAGTTCGACATCGGAAACGGTGCCCACGGTCACGCCGGAGACCTTCACGTCGTTGCCGGCGGAGAGTCCGCCGGCCTCGGAGAAGACCGCCTTGTAGCGCACCGATGTCGCCAGGGACCACAGCTGTTGGGGCTGCAGCCCGACGATGATGACGAGCACGACCAGCACCGCACCGATGAAGCCGGCGCGTACCAGTGAGGAACCACGATATTTCAGCATTACGGCTCCGCGCACCTTCCGGTGTTCTGGATGACCCACGGGAAGTGGGCGGTTCGGCCCTGCAGATCGGTGACGCGGATCGACACCCCGCAGATGTACAGATTCAGCCAGCTGCCGTAGGACCCCAGCCGGACCAGCTTGCGGTAGTTCTGCGGAGTTTTCTGCAGCGCGAGGTCCATTCGCGCCAAGTCGGTTTCGTTCGACAGCAGCGGCGCCAACCGGGTGAGCTGATCGACGGTGCCGGCCAACGGCGGTCGCGCCTCGGTCAGCAGATCGGCCAACGACGCGGTGCCGTTGTCCAGCGCGGTGATGGCGTCCCCGATGGAGTCGCGATCCTGGGCCAAACCGGTGGTGAGTTGCTCGAGCCGGTTGATGGCGCTGGAGAACTTCTCACCGTCGGTGGCGACGGTGCGGATGGTGTCGTTGAGCGTCTCGATGAGGCGTTCCACGGTCTGGCCGTTGTCGGCCAGCGCGTTGGTGAACGACGACGTGCGGGCGAACAGCGATTCGAGGTCGCCGCCCTGGCCCTGCAGGACTTGGATCAGGGAACTGGTCAGCGCGTTGACGTCATCGGGGTTGAGGCCTTGGATGACGGGTTTGAGGCCGCCGAGCAGCAGGTTCAGGTTCAGCGCCGGCTCGGTGCGTTCCACACCGATACGGCTGCCCGGAGACTGGATCGTGGCCGGTCCGGGTTCGTCGAGAAGTTCGAGGTAACGGTCGCCGACGAGGTTGAGGTAGCGCACGGCGACGCGGGTGCTCTCGGTGAGCCGGACGTTGTCGTCGGCGTCGAAGTCGACGAGCACGGTGTTGTCTTCGAGCAGGTCGATCCCCCGGACCGTGCCGATGCGAATCCCTGCTACCCGCACCGAATCGCCGGTCTGCAGACTCGAGGAATCGGTGAACACCGCCGAGTAGCGGTTAGTGTCCGACGAGCGGTACTCGCCGAAGATCACGAACAGTCCGACGGTCAGCATGACCATCGTCAACCCGAATGCCGCGAATTTGGTTGCGGCTGCGCCGAAGGTGCTCATCCCGGCTGCCCGATCTGCCCGCCGTTGCGGGGCGGCCCGTCGATGGGTCCGAACAGCATCTGTTTCAGCCCGTCAGAGTTCAGCAAGATGCCCTGGTTTCCGTATTGGGCGGGGTTGGCGTTGACGTCGGTGATGACGAACGGCGGGTGCTTCTGGAACGGCACCTTGGGCAGGTCGGTGCACTGCGGTCCGCCCTTGGCCGCCACCTTAGGCAGGTTCTGCGGGTAGCGGTACCGCTCCTGGCCCAGCACGATGGTCTGCAGCAGCAGGCCGCCGGGCACCGGCGTGCCGGGCGCTTTGGCCAATTGCACCGCGCCGCCGAGGCCGCAGTTGAGTGCCTGGTGGTACTGGTTGAGCAGGTCGGTGGTGGGCACGAGCAGCCGCATCACGTCGGTGATCGCCTCCCGGTTGCCGCCTATCACGTCATTTCCGATGTCGGACAGGCCGATCACGCTGACCAGCAGCCTGTCGAGGTTGTCCTGCTCGTCGACGATGGTCTGGCTGATCGTGGTGGCGGAGTCGATGGTGGTGATCAGTTCCGGGGCGACGTCGGCGTAGGTGCCGATGACCGTCGGCGCGGTGGCCAGTTCGTGTTCCATGGTCGGCAGGCTCGGCTCGATCGTGGTCAGGAACCCGTCGAAGTCGTCCATCATCTGTCCGAGCTGGTCGCCGCGCCCGTCGAGCGCGGTGGACAGTGCGCCGAGGGTCTGGTTGAGCTTGGCCGGTTCGATTTTGGCCAGCACCTGCGAGAGCTCCTCGAACACGGTGTTGATCTCGACGTTGACGTGGTCGGCGGTCAGCACCTGTCCGGCCTGCAACGACTCGGGCGACGGGTCCGCCGACGGGACCAGTTCGACGGACTTGGCGCCGAACACCGTCGATGACGCGATGTCCACTGTGACGTCGGCCGGGATGACGTCCATGAACGACGGATTGATCGCCAGGTGGATGGCGGCCCGGCCGTCGGGCAGCGACTCGATAGAGTGCACCGAACCGACCTGCGCGCCATGGAGTTTCACCTTGGCGTCGGGGTTCATCACCAGACCGGCGCGTTGGGACAGCACTGTGACCGGCACGGTGGTGGTGAAGCTGCCGCGGAACAATCCAACCGCCAGCGCGATCACCGCGATTGCGGCCACCACGGTGCCCAGCCCGGCCAGGGACCGCTTGTCCGTTAACTTCGCTTCCATAGCAGTCGCCTTAGCCCGAAAGGTTGAAGTTGCCGTTGGAGCCGTAGATGGCCAGGGAGACCAGCAGGGTCACCGAGACCACCACGACCAGTGAGGTGCGCACCGCGTTGCCCACCGCAGCACCCACGCCCGACGGTCCGCCGGAGGCGAAGTAGCCGAAGTAGGTGTGCACCAACAGGATCGCGATCGCCATCAACACCGCCTGCAAAAACGACCACAACAGGTCGATCGGGTTCAAGAAGGTGTCGAAGTAATGGTCATACAAGCCACCGGACTGCCCGAACAACACCACCGTGGTGAACTGCGAAGCCAGAAACGACAGAATCACCGCGATCGAGTACAACGGGGTGATCGCCACCATCCCCGCCACGATGCGCGTGGACACCAGGTACTCCACCGACGGGATGCCCATCGTCTCCAGCGCGTCGATCTCCTCGTTGATGCGCATCGCGCCCAGCTGCGCGGTCACCCCGGCCCCGAACGTGGCGGCCAACCCGATCCCGGCCACCACCGGGGCGGCGATGCGCACGTTGATGAACGCCGCCAGGAACCCGGTCAAAGCTTCGATGCCGATATCACCGAGCGAGGAGTAGCCCTGGATGGCCAGGGTCCCACCGGCGGCCAGGGTGAGGAACCCGACGATGACCACGGTGCCGCCGATCATCGCCAGCGTGCCCGCACCCATGGAGATCTCGGCGATCAACCGGATGATCTCCTTACGGAAGTGCACCGCGGCGTGCGGGGTGCCGGCCAACGCCCGCCCGTAGAACAACGTGTGATCGCCGATGCGCGACAGGGTGTCGGCCGGTCGGATGACGTTGCGGACCAACCGCGGAAACCGCGACCGCAGAATCGTCGAAGTACCCATACGCTGCCTCAGCCCGCCGTCATCCGGATACCGATGGCGGTGACCACCACGTTGATCACGAACAACGCCATGAACGCATAGACCACTGTCTCGTTGACCGCGTTACCGACCGCCTTGGCCCCGCCCCCGGAGATCGTCAGCCCGCGGTAGCAGGCCACCAGCCCGGCGATCAGCCCGAACAGCGCCGCCTTGACACACGAGATGATGACCTCGGGCACCCCGGTCAACAACGTGATGCCCGCCGCGAACGCGCCCGGGTTCACGTCCTGGACGAACACCGAGAAGAAATAGCCGCCCAGGATGCCGATGATCACCACCAGGCTGTTGAGCAGCAACGCCACCAACCCGGCGGCGAGCATTCGCGGAGTCACCAGACGCTGCACCGGGTTGATGCCCAGTACCTCCATCGCGTCGATCTCCTCGCGGATGGTGCGCGACCCCAGATCCGCACACATCGCCGTCGCGCCGGCCCCGGCGACGATCAACACCGTCACCAACGGACCCACCTGGGTCACCGCACCGAACGCCGCGCCCGCCCCGGACAGATCCGCCGCACCCAGCTCGCGCAGCAGGATGTTGAGCGTGAACGACACCAGCACCGTGAACGGAATCGCCACCAGCAGCGTCGGCGCCATCGACACCCGCGCCACAAACCAGCACTGCTCCACGAACTCCCGCCACTGAAACGGCCGCACGAACACATAGCGCAGCGCGTCCAGCGCCATCGAGAAGAACCCACCGACGCCCTGCATGGGCTTGGCCATGCCGGCGCCCAGGGCGGGGAGCCCGGTTGACCAGCGGTCTGCGGCCTTGTTCACCATCTGCCGCGGACCCCTTTCGATCACGGATTGAACGCTCGCCGTTATGGCGATCCACACGTTGACAGCTGGCCGTGGCGCAGCGCACACCCCGTCCCATCCACCGGGAAGCGGTCGGCTCGTCAGCCACGGCGACCGTGACGATCGTTCGAGATCGGACCGACCTGGAGGAGAAGCTGTCGTGACCACACCGTCGGCGAAGCGGCCGCAACTCGGGTGGCGGGTGTTGTTCGCCGGCGTGCTGGCGTTCGGCGCGGTCACCTCGGCGCCCGCGGCGCACGCCGAACCGTTCTTCGCGAACTACTCGCTGAACGTCGAGGGCCGGTATGACTTCCACACGTGGACGTGGGCGGTCACGCACTGCATTCCCGCGGCGCCGGACTGCGCGCACATCCAGGCGATTCCGATGCCTACCGCCAAGGCGTTCGAATACAGCGGTGATGCGCGACTGGTCGACGGGCGCTACACACTGGAGGTCGACGTTCCGGACGGATTACGTTGCGGGAACATCTATTACGGACCTGTCATCGCCACTCGTGACGTGTACGAATGGGACGCGGGCACCCTGCGGGGCGCGCTGACGTCGTCGTTCGCCACCGGGTGCGACGGCGCCCCGGGTGGGTCGTTCACCTACCCGATGTCGCTGGTCCGGCTCTGACGGGTCGGCCCGGACGGGGCCTTCCGATCAGTGAGACGAGGTTCTGTGCCTGCGGGCCGACGTACTTAGATGTGCTCATGAATTCGGATGTCGAGAGCAGAACAGACCTGGCGAAGTACGGACCGTGGGCGGTCATCGCCGGCGGCTCCGAAGGAGTGGGTGCGGAGTTCGCGAAGTCACTGGCCGCCGACGGGTTCGACCTCGTCCTGATCGCCCGTAAGCCAGAACCGCTGTCCGAGACCGCCGAGGCCTGCCGCGCGCTGGGTGCCGAGGTCCGCGTCCTGCCGCTCGACCTGCTGGATACCGATTCCACCGGCCGAATCGCGGAGGCGACGTCCGACATCGCGGTAGGGCTGTTGATCTACAACGCGGGTGCCAGCACCTGCAATGAGCCGTTCCTCGACGCGGATCTGAGCGAGTTCACCAAGGTCATCGACCTGAACATGACCAGAATGCTCGAACTGACACAGCATTTCGGGCGCCGCATGGTGGCGATGTCGCGCGGCGGCATCATTCTGGTGGGGTCGCTGTCGGGCTACATGGGCGCGGTCCGCCACTCGGTCTACGCCGGGGCGAAGGCATTCAGTCGGGTATTCGCCGAGAGTTTGTGGATCGAACTGCGCGAACACAACGTCGACGTACTCGAGCTCGTGCTCGGCGTGACCCGCACGCCCGCGATGGAACGCATCGGGTTGAACTTCGACGCGCCCGGGATGATCGTCAACGACCCAGCCGAGGTGGCCCAGGAAGGGTTGCGCCACATCGCCCACGGTCCTGTGCATGTCGCCGGCGGCAATGCCGAACGCGCGGTCATGAACAGTGCTCCCGAACGCGCCGAGGTGGTGCTCGCCGCTCATGAGGCGATCCAACAACTCACCAGCTTGATCAAGCACTGACCCGGCGCGGCGAACGACAGGGGATGCGCGGGCTCACACCGTCTCAGGAAGGCTTGCCCCGGTGGCCACTTCGGCATACTGACGCATGAGCCGCAGCGCGGTCGGGCGGTCGAACTGCGGGTCACGCGCCACGATGCGGTAGCCGAAGTAGTCCTCCATCGCCATCAACGTCATGGCGATGTCCTGCGCGGGGCCGGTCAAGGTGAACGCCCCGGCGTCGGCGCCGGCGGTCAGCAGGTCGCGGTACAGCCCGACCTGACGGTGGTAGATGCCCTGCACGTCGGCACACTGGTCCAGCTCGAAACCGGCGGCGAGCACAGCGCGCCAGATGGCCCGCCACTCCGCGTCCTCGGGTCCGGTGGGCAACCCCGCCGCCATGGTCACCGCCAGCTGCGCGGGCGGGTCCCCGGCGTCTGCCGCCAGGCGCAGCCGCTCGTCGTAGAACCGGACGTCGGAGCGCAGCGCCAACTCCGAGAGCAGTTCGGGCATGTCCTTGAAGTAGTAGCGCACCGCATTGGTCGTCAGTCCGAGTTCGGCGGCGACGTCGGCGAGCTTGAGGGTGGCCAGGTCATGGCGCTCGATCAGCGCGATGGCGGCGTCCATGATGTCTCCACGGCGCTCTGCCTGCCGATTCGGTCGCGCCATGCCTGAACACCTCCTCGGCCGCCGGATGCGATTTCACCCATTCTGCCCGTTCCCCTTGCGCCGGAGAGGTCGCGGGCGCATAGTTCTTTTCCACTTACGAAAAAAACTATGCGGGAAACGAGCAGAACTGTGCGTGCCAGAGACCTCGGCGTGGTGATCGGGGAACATCCCACCGGCCCGGCCAACGCCATCACCGACGTCGCCGGGGTGCGGGTCGGCCACACCACGCTGCACGAGGACGGCCCGCCGGCCGTGCACACCGGGGTGACCGTCGTCGTCCCGCACGCCGACATCTGGAACGAACCGGTGTTCGCCGGATCGCACCGGCTCAACGGCAGCGGCGAACTGACCGGCCTGGAGTGGATCCGGGAGTCCGGGGAGCTCACGACGGCGATCGGGCTCACCAACACCCACAGCGTGGGCGTCGTGCGCGACGAGCTGGTGGCCGCGCAGGTGCGCGCCCGGGGGGAGGGCCTGTACTGGTCACTTCCGGTGGTCGGCGAAACCTATGACGGGCTCCTCAACGACATCAATGGTTTTCACGTCCGGCCCGAGCACGTCCGCGCCGCGCTCGAGACCGCCTCGGACGCGCCACCGGCCGAGGGCAATGTGGGCGGCGGCACCGGCATGATCTGCCACGGCTTCAAGGGCGGCATCGGCACCGCGTCGCGCGTCACCGACACGGCCACCGGCCGGTACACCGTCGGGGTGCTGGTGCAGGCCAATCACGGTCGCCGCGAACGGCTTCGCATCAACGGCGCGCCGGTCGGCGAACTGATCGGGCCCGCCGAGGTGCCGCTTCCCGATCTGCCCGCACGGTATGAGCCCGGCTCGGGATCGATCATCGTCATCGTCGCCACCGACGCCCCGCTGCTCCCCCACCAGTGCACCCGGCTGGCCCAGCGGGCGTCGCTGGCGGTCGGCCGGCTCGGCGGTACCGGGGAGCAGTACAGCGGCGACCTGATGCTGGCGTTCTCGACCGGCAACCGCGGAATTCCCCCGTACTCATGGGACGAAGACCCCGCCGCCGCCCAGCCCGAAGTGGCGGTCCGGATGGTCGCCCCGCAGTTGATGACCCGGCTGTTCGACCTGACCATCGAGGCCACCGAGGAGGCCATCGTCAACGCGATGGTGGCCGCGACCACCATGACCGGCCGCAACGGCTTCACTGTCCACGCACTCGACCACGACCTGCTGCGGCAGGCCCTGGGCATCAATTCCCCGTCACCCGAGGAGATCTCGTGACCACCACCCCCGCCCGGAGCGAGAGTCGGCGTCTGACCGGACATCTCGGTCCCGTCGGCATCGTGTTCATGGTCGTGGCCGCCGCGGCGCCACTGACCGTCATCGGCGGCAACATGCCGCTGGCCATGGGCCTCGGCAACGGCGCGGGCGCCCCGATGGGCTTCCTGATCGCCGCGCTGGTCCTGCTGGTGTTCAGCGTCGGCTTCGTCACGATGACGCCGCACGTTCCCGAGGCCGGCGCCTTCTTCTCCTACGTGACCGTCGGTCTGGGTGAGCGGATGGGCAAGGGCACCGCGGTGGTTGCGCTGATCGCCTACACCGCGATCCAGATCGGCATCTACGGCTACATCGGCTGGGCCATCAACGACACCGTCGTCCACTACGGCGGTCCGGTGATCCCTTGGCCCGTCTACTCGTTCGCGACCCTGGCGATCGTCGCCGTGCTGGGCTACCGGCACATCGAATTGTCGGCCAAGGTCCTCGGCGTCGCGCTCGCCCTCGAGATCGGCGTCGTCGTGGTGCTCGACGTCGTGATGGTCGCGAACCCCGGCCCGGCCGGTGTCACCCTGGCATCGTTCGATCCGGCGGTGTTCACCAGCGGCACCATCGGCATCGCGATCCTGTTCGCGCTGACCGGCTTCATCGGGTTCGAGTCCACCGCGGTGTTCCGCGACGAGGCGCGCGACCCGCAGCGCACGATCCCGCGGGCCACCTACGCCGCCGTCATCCTCATCGGCGCGTTCTACGCGATCACCGTGTGGGCGTTCGTCGTTGCGATCGGCCCGGACCAGGTCGGCCCGGTCGCGCAGCGCACGCTCGACGGGGAGGCCAACCTGCTGCTCGACACCACCGGCGACATGCTCGGCACGGTGGGCCGTGACATCGTCAACGTGCTGCTGCTGACCAGCTTGTTCGCCTGCGTGCTCTCGTTCCACAACGTGATCGCCCGCTACCAGTTCGTGCTGGCCGGCAAGGGCTTGTTGCCGGCCCGACTGGCGAAGGTGCATGACACCCACCGGTCGCCGTCGTTCTCGTCGCTGGTGCAGACCGTCACCGCGACGCTCATCATCGCGGTGCTCGCCGTCTTCGGAATCGACCCGCTGGTCGGGGTTTTCGGCTCGATGGCCGGTGTCGCCACGGTCGGCATGGTGACGCTGATGCTGACCACTTCCATCGCGGTGCTGGTGTTCTTCATCCGCGAGCGCGACCGCGTTTCGGGCCGACTGTTCACCACGCGGATCGCGCCGGTGCTGGCGGTCGCCGGACTGCTCGCCAGTCTGTGGCTGGTGCTGTCGAACTTCACGCTCGTCACCGGCGGCAGCACGACCCTGAGCACCATCCTGGCGGCCATCCCGTTCGTCGGGCTGCTCATCGGCTTCCTGGCCTGGAAGCCGACGCGCAACACGACCGACTGATCAGCCGGTGGTGGGCTCGATGCGCTGACGCGCGTCGAGCACCATCAACGCCACCGCCAGCGACGTCATCGACTCGGCGTCATCGAGGTCGACGCCCAGGGCGTCCTCGATCGCGGCCAACCGCTTGTAGAGCGCGGGACGGCTGATGTGCAGCCGTTGCGCCAGCGCCGCCTTGTTGCCGGCCAGGCTCAGGTACTCGCGCAGCATCTCGATGTCGGCGGTGACACCGGCCCGCAGCAGCGGCTGCAGCTCGGTCTCGGCGAATCGCTGCACCCGCGCGTCGTCGCGTAGCAGGGCCATCAAGCCGCGCAACCGGACGTCGGCGGCGCGGAAGTAGGGACGCGCGTCGTCACGCATCGCCAGCGCGACCTCCGCGACGTGCCCCGCCTCGGCCAGCCCGCGGATCGCGTCGGTGACCTCCGCCTCGGGGGTGCCCACCGCGCACACCGAGCGGGTGATGCCGTCGGTGCGGCGCAGGTCGCTGTGCAGCCGTCGCCCGAGCTCGGCCAGCGCCTTGTCCGGCCCGCCCCGGGCGCTGTTCAGCGCGACCAGCGCCGCGATCTCGCCGTCGCGGCGGCTGGAGAACAGGCCGGTGTGCCCGGCGGCGTTGACCGTGTGCGCCACCGCGTCGAGCAGGGCGACGTTGCGGCGTTGCGCCACAACCGGATCCGCGGCCACCCCGGAACGTTCGACGCGGATCACCACCGGGTGATATCGCGCCGCCTTGCGCAGGCCGAGTGCGTGGGCGCGCGCGGAGGCTTCCCGGTCGTCGGCGACCCGGCCCTGCAGCACGTCGTCGATGAGCCCGCTCTGCGCCTGCTGGTGCAGGCCGGTGTTGCTGCGCTCGACCATGCGGTTGAGCGCGAGCGCCGCGGAGGCCCGTTCGAGCACCATCGTCACCCGCGGGGTGTCGGCGGTGTGCCGCGGCACGATCAGCCGGCCCCACTCCTCGGTGCGGGGACCCACCATGGTGATCGCCCAGCGTTCGGGTCCGCCGTCCTCGGTGGGGCTGCGGCGGGAGCGGTTCTCCCAGTCCTCGAGCAACGCGACGGTGGTGGTGCCGTGGGCCGACAGCGCGATGGCCTGGTGGGCCAGGTCTTCGAGTACGACCGGAAGCTCGAGGATGCGGGCGGCGGCATCGACGATGGAGGTGACCGAGGCCCGCTTCATGCTCAGCTCGGTGAACGCCTCGTGGACCCGCCGGTCGAAGGCGACCTCGTCGTACTGCTCGGCGACGATGCGGCGGTGCACGATCTCGGTGACCTCGACGAACCGGATCTGGCGGTGCAGCACCACCAGTGCGAGGTCGAGTTCCTCGGCCAGCGGCGCGAGCGTGTCGGGAAGCCGGGTCGAGGCCGCGCCGAGTTCGACGACGACGCCCAGGGCGCCCGCGTCGGCCAGGCCTTGCAGGTAGCGGCGCGGTGAGCGACCCAGCCGCGCCGCGGTGGTGAGGACCAGCTCACCGCCCTGCAGCAGCGACGACAGGTCGGCGACCCCGCCGACGTGCAGCCACCGGACCGGTACCGACCAGCGCCGCGCGCTGAGGACCTGTGGTTGCCCGTGCTGCACCTCGGGCAGCGCGATGACCTCACCGACCGTCACTGCCATTTACACAGTGTAAGTACGAGCGGCAAATCAGTTACGTCCTGTATGCATCTGACGGTGGCGGGGGACTGCACACTGAAGGCTCTCAGGCGCAAGGAGCTTTCATGACGACGACCATCTCGCACTGGCTGGACAACGCACCGTTCGCCGGCACCGGCGGGGCCACCGCCCCCGTCACCAACCCCGCCACCGGGGCGGTGACCGGCCAGGTGTCCCTGGCCTCCGTGGAGGACACCCGCGCGGTGATCGACGCGGCCGCCGCGGCGTTCCCGGCCTGGCGCGACACCTCGCTGGCCAAGCGCACCCAGGTGCTGTTCCGGTTCCGTGAGCTGCTCAACGAGCGCAAGGGCGAACTCGCCGAGATCATCACCTCCGAGCACGGCAAGGTCGTCTCCGACGCGCTCGGCGAGGTCAGCCGCGGCCAGGAGGTCGTCGAATTCGCCTGCGGCATCCCGCATCTGCTCAAGGGCGGTTTCACCGAGAACGCGTCGACCAACGTCGACACCTACTCGATCCGCCAGCCCCTCGGGCCGGTCGCGATCATCTCGCCGTTCAACTTCCCGGCCATGGTGCCGATGTGGTTCTTCCCCGTCGCGATCGCCTGCGGCAACACCGTGGTGCTCAAGCCCAGCGAGAAGGACCCGTCGGCCTCGCTGTGGCTGGCCGCGCTGTGGGCCGAGGCCGGACTGCCGGCCGGCGTGTTCAACGTGGTCCAGGGCGACAAGACCGCGGTGGACGAACTGCTGACCAACCCGAAGATCAAGTCGGTGTCGTTCGTCGGGTCCACCCCGATCGCGCAGTACGTGTACTCCACGGGCACCGGCGCCGGTAAGCGCGTGCAGGCTCTCGGCGGTGCCAAGAACCACGCCGTGGTGCTGCCGGACGCCGACCTGGACCTGGCCGCCGACGCGATGGTCAACGCCGGGTTCGGCAGCGCCGGCGAGCGCTGCATGGCCATCAGCGCCTGCGTGGCGGTCGGCCCGATCGCCGACGACCTGGTCGCCAAGATCGCCGAGCGCACCCGCACGCTGCGCACCGGCGACGGCACCCGCGACGCGGACATGGGTCCGCTGGTCACCCAGGCGCACCGCGACAAGGTCGCTTCCTACGTCGACGCCGGTGAGGCCGCCGGCGCCAAGGTCGTCGTCGACGGCCGCGAGGTACAGCCCGACGGTGGCGAGAACGGCTTCTGGCTCGGGCCCACGCTGCTCGACAACGTCACCCCGGAGATGACCGTCTACACCGACGAGATCTTCGGCCCGGTGCTGTCGGTCCTGCGCGTCGAGACCTACGAGCAGGCGCTGGCGCTGATCAACTCGAACCCGTACGGCAACGGCACCGCCATCTTCACCAACGACGGTGGGGCGGCGCGGCGCTTCCAGAACGAGGTCGAGGTCGGCATGGTGGGCATCAACGTCCCCATCCCGGTGCCGATGGCCTACTACAGCTTCGGCGGCTGGAAGGCCTCGCTGTTCGGCGACAGCCACGCCCACGGCATGGACGGTGTGCAGTTCTTCACCCGGCAGAAGGCCGTCACGCAGCGCTGGCTGGACCCGTCGCACGGCGGCATCAACCTCGGCTTCCCGCAGAACGGCTAGCCACTACCCCTCCCCCGATACACGTATCCTTTTGCAACCGCGAGCGCGCGTGTCTGTCCGCTGACACACCGTGTCTGTCCGTACGAACACGCGCGCTCGCACCGCCCAACTCCCGCCCGAAGGACGCACCATGACGGTCACCGACCAACCCACGCTCCTGCCCACCGGTGAAGACATCGAGTCGGCCATCGCGCGCGGCAAGCGCGCCTACGAACTGGACCGCAAGCACGTCTTCCACTCCTGGTCGGCGCAGGCGCAGCTCAACCCGATGACGGTGCTGGCCGCGCAGGGTTCCTACGTGTGGGACGGTGACGGCAACAAGCTGCTCGACTTCTCCTCCCAGCTGGTCAACACCAACATCGGCCACCAGCACCCGAAAGTCGTTGCCGCCATTGCCGAACAGGCCGCGAAGCTGTGCACCGTCGCGCCGCAGCACGTCAACGACGCCCGCTCGGAAGCCGCCCGGCTGATCGCCGAGCGCACCCCCGGGGACCTGAACCGGATCTTCTTCACCAACGCCGGCGCCGACGCCGTCGAGCACGCGGTGCGCATGGCGCGGCTGCACACCGGCCGCTACAAGGTGCTCTCGCGCTACCGCTCCTACCACGGCGGCACCGAGACCGCGATCAACCTCACCGGTGACCCCCGCCGCTGGCCCAACGACCACGGCAATGCCGGGATCGTGCACTTCGACGGCCCGTTCCTGTACCGCTCGACCTTCCACGCCGAGACCGAGGAGCAGGAGACCCAGCGCGCGCTCGAGCACCTCGACCGGCTGGTCCGCATGGAGGGCCCGTCGACGATCGCCGCGATCATCCTCGAGTCGGTGCCCGGCACCGCGGGCATCATGGTGCCCCCGCCCGGCTACATGGCCGGAGTCCGGGAGATCTGCGACCGGCACGGCATCGTGTTCATCGCCGACGAGGTGATGGCCGGCTTCGGACGGACCGGAAAGTGGTTCGCCATCCAGAATTTCGACGTCGTGCCGGATCTGATCACCTTCGCCAAGGGCGTCACCTCCGGCTACGTCCCGCTGGGCGGCGTGGCCATCAACGAGGCGATCTACTCCACCTTCGCCGATCGCGCCTACCCCGGCGGGCTGACCTACTCCGGGCATCCGCTGGCCACCGCCTGCGCGGTCGCGACCATCAATGCGATGGAGGACGAGGGCATGGTCGACAACGCGGCCCGCATCGGGCGCGACGTGCTCGGTCCCGGACTGCGCGACCTGGCCTCGCGGCACCGCTCGGTCGGCGAGGTCCGCGGCCTGGGCGTCTTCTGGGCGATCGAACTGGTCGCCAACCAGGAGACCCGCGAACCGCTGGCGCCCTACGGCGGCTCCAGCCCGGCGATGGCCGCGGTGCTGGCGGCGTGCAAGTCCGGCGGTCTGCTTCCGTTCGCGAACTTCAACCGCATCCACGCCGTGCCCGCCTGCAACATCACCGACGACGAGGCCGCCGAGGGCCTGCGGATCCTCGACGCCGCACTCACCGTCGCCGACGAGCACGCGGTCTGACCGACCCGGCAAGGGATCCTTCACGCCCGTGAAGGATCCCTTGACACGGGTTGGCCGGGGCGGCCGGATGACGCAGAGTCGACACATGCTGCCCGTGCTCGATCTGACGACTGCCGAGTCCGACCCCGACAGCTTCCGCATCGCGCTGCGCGAGGCGGCGCACACCTACGGGTTCTTCTATCTGACCGGACACGGGGTGCCCGACGCACAGATCGCCGACGTCCTGTCCTGTGGCACCTTTACATCCATCTGATGGAGATGTCCCCGACGCCCGAGTCGGCCCTGCGCGTCGGCGACGAGCTCCGGCGGCTGGTCCCCGACGCCGGTCACCTGGCGCACATGCCCACCCACATCGACGTGCAGTGCGGCCACTACCAGGATGTCGTGGACTGGAACAGCGTCGGCATCGACCGAGACGTCAAGTACTGGCGGCACGGCGGGGCGCACAACTTCTACTCCAACTACCGCGTGCACAACTACCACTTCAAGCTCTACGGGGCGATGTTCCTCGGGCAGTACCGCCCCGCGATCGAAGCGGTGCGCGGGATGCACGAGACGATTCCCGCCGAGCTGGTGTACGTCGAGAGCCCGCCCATGGCCGACTGGCTGGAGGGCTACATGTCCATCGGGACGCACGCGCTGGTGCGGTTCGGCCGATGGCAGGAGCTCATCGACGACCCCCTGCCGACGGACCCCGCGCTGTTCTGTATGACCGCCGCGATGAACTACTACGGCAAAGGGGTGGCCCACGCCGCACTCCGACAACACGACCGTGCCGCGGAAGCCCAGAAGCTCTTCGAGCAGACCGCGGCGACGGTCCCCGAGTCCCGGCACCTCCACGTCGTCCGGTGCGTCGACATCCTGGGCGTCGCCAGGGAGGTGCTGGCCGGTGAGATCGCTTATCACAAGCGCGAGTACGACTCGGCGTTCCGCCATCTGCGGCAGGCAGTGCGCAACGAGGACGATCTGCCCTACGACGAGCCGTGGGGGTGGATGATGCCCAGCCGGCACGCCCTCGGCGCGCTGCTGCTCGAGCAGGGCCACCTCGAGGAGGCCGCCAGCGTCTACGAAGCCGACCTCGGGCTCAACGACGACGTGCCGCGATCGAACCGCCATCCCAACAACGTGTGGGCGCTGCTCGGCCTGCACCGCTGTTATGAACTCCTGGGCAGGGACGCGCGCGCTCGGACGGTCAAACCGCTGCTCGACATCGCGCTCGCCCGTGCCGACCCCGAGGTGCGCGCGTCGTGCTTCTGCAGCCGCCCGCTGGAGCCGGCCACGCCGTCGTGTTGTTCCGACGCCGGGTGATCAGTTCCGGCGGACGTTCGCGGTACGCCGGACGTGCGCGGCGATCCGCATGTCGCGCATGCGCTCCAGGTGACCGGTCATCGCCTCGCCGGCGGCTTCGGCGTCGCCTTCGCGGATTGCCTCCATGATGACCAGGTGCTCGCGATATCCACGTTCGGTGTTGGCCGACGGTGAGTTGTCGGGCCGGTACTCGATGAGCAGGTCGTCGAGATGCCCCAGTGAGGACGTGATGACGGTGTTGCGCGCGGCTTCCCGCATCGCCACGTGGAATTCGGCGTTCCAGTCGGGATGACGCGCATGATCAGGCTCGTCGCGGCGCATCGACAACAGGTGGTCCAGCCGATCCACGTCGATGGCGCTGCGCCGTTGCGCGGCCAGCGCCGCCGCCGTCGCCTCCAACGGGATTCGCGCTTCGTAGATCGCCTGGATCTCCTCGGCGGAGCGTTCACGCACCAAGTACCCGCGGCCACTGCGCTCGATCAGACGATCGTGGGCCAGCAGTGCCAGAGCCTCCCGCATCGGGGTGCGCGACACCCCGTAGAGCTGCCCGAGCGTCGTCTCCAGCAGCACGGTTCCGGGCTCGAAGCGCCCGTTCAGCAGATCCTGCTTGACCTTCAGGTAGTGAACGTCAGCACGCGAACCCGGGAAATCGCTGCCGCTCATGGCCGTTGCCAACCCCTCACCCGCCGCCGTAGGAGTTGACGGTCGTGAACACGAGTGTATACGCTCGCGTACGTGAAGCGATGGCTGCGGGATGCCGTTCCGGCAACGCGCCGCCTCGTGGCGTGCCCGCAGGCCCCGCGCCGAGTGTTCGGCGACGCGCCCAACCTGGTCACCCGCCGCTATGTCGACCTGCTTCTGGTCAACAGCTGTCTCTGTCGCCGCTGACGTACGTCCCCGCGACTTTTCTGCGTTTTTCTCCCGCGTTCGACCCGTAGCTCCGTAGCTCTGTACCGCCACGGCGCTCCGTGCACCTGCCGCACCCGTACCGCGAATCCTGCCCCGATGGGCGAAAGGTGACCCTTCACATGCCCGACGAACGTCGTATGCATCTCGGTTTGACCATCTGGCCCACCGGTTTTCACCCCGCCGCGTGGCGACTGCCCGGCTCTCATCCCGACGGCAACTCCAATCCCGCGCTGCTCAGGCAAGCCGCCCAGACCGCCGAGCGCGGCGTGTTCGACTTCTTCTTCATCGGCGACCGTCTGGTGGGACTCACCCAGTCCCAGTTCGCCAACCCCAACGAGGTTCTCCGCCCCGAAGCGCTGACCCTGGCGTCCTACATCGCCGGGGTCACCGAACGCATCGGGCTGATCACCACCGTCAACACCACCTACTCGGACCCCTACAACGTCGCACGGGCCACGGCCACCATCGACCACCTCAGCAACGGCCGTATCGGCCTGAACATCGTGACCGGCAAGAACGTCGAAGCCGCACGCAACTTCGGCCGAGATCAGCACTGGGACAACGATCGTCGCTACGACTGGGCCGCCGAATACATCCAGGTGCTGCAGCTGCTCTGGGACAGCTGGGAGGACGACGCCCGGATCGCCGACGCCGGGACCGGGCAGTTCGTCGACCCGGACCGCGTCCACAAGATCGACTTCGCCGGTGAGTTCTTCGCCGTCGAGGGCCCGCTGAACGTGCAGCGGCCCGTGCAGGGGTTGCTTCCCCTCGTCAACGCCGGCGCATCGGAACGGTCCAGGGAACTCGGCGCGCAGTACTCCGATCTACGCTTCACCAACTCCTCGACACTCGGGCTGGCCGGTGCACGTGCGTACTACGCCGACCTCAAGGCGCGACTGCCGCGGTACGGTCGCCGCGCCGACGAGCAACTCATCGTGCCCGGCATCGCGGTCTACGTCGAAGAGACCGATGCACAAGCCCGGGAACAGTATTCGACTCTGCAGCAACTTCTCCGCCCGGGACCGGCCGGACGCCAGCGGCTGTCGGAGGCGCTGGGAATCGACCTGTCCGGCCATCCCGACGGTGCACGCCTGCGCGACGTCGTGGACCTCGACTCGCTGTCCGACGGAGCGCGCGACGCGGTCACGACGGCCACCGAACTGTACGGCCACGACGACCCGACCCTGCATGACGTGACCGCCGCGCTGGTGCGCGGCTCGATGTTCAAGGAAGTGGTCGGCTCACCCACGCACGTCGCAGACGTGCTCGAGGAGTGGTTCACCACCGGTGCGGCCGACGGGTTCATGATCTTCCCGCCCCGGGTGCCCTACAACATCGACCGGTTCGTCGAGCTCGTCGTACCCGAGCTGCAACGCCGCGGGTTGCACCGCCGCGAGTACACCGGGACCACGCTGCGCGACCATCTGGGGCTGGCGCGGCCGGTCAACCGGTTCAGCGCCGCGGTGGCGGGAGTGGCGCCGTGACGGGGAAGGTGTTCGTCAGCGCCGACGCGGTGGCCGCCCGCCTGACCGACGCACGAGATCGGTTGCGGGTCATCGAGGTTCACCGGGAGGTAGCCGACCCGAGTCCCGGCGAGCACGTGCCCGGCGCGGTGCCCGCCTTCCTGACCACCCACCTCTCCCGCGCGGATGCACCGGCGATCGACGGGAAGCGCCCTCTTCCGACGATCGCCGCGCTGCAGGCGACACTGCGCAGCTGGGACATCCACGACGACACCGCCGTGGTCGTGTACGACGTCGACGGCAGCCTCGTCGCCGCCCGTGCGTGGTGGGTGCTGCAGTGGGCCGGAATCACCGATGTGACGATTCTCGACGGGGGGCTGCCCGCCTGGGCGGCGGCGGGTCATCCCGTCGGCGACCTCGGGACTCCTCGTGGCGACGGCACGGTCACCCTGAGCGGCGGCCACCGCGGCCAGCTCGACGCCGACCGAGCCGCCGCTCTGGCCGTCGAGGGCCGCCTCGTCGACGCGCGGAGCGCTGAGGTGTTCCGCAGCGGCCATATTCCGCACGCGCGCAATGTCGGTAACCGGCAGACTGTCTCGGCCGACGGCACCCTGCGTCCCGCCGACGAACTGCGGGCGCTCTACGGAGTCACCGACGGCGGCGATGCGCCGGGACTGTACTGCGGGGGCGGCGTGGCCGCCGCGCACGGTGTCGCGGTGCTGGCACACCTGGGTTTTGACGCGCCGCTGTACGTTGGTTCCTTCTCAGCGTGGACCGCTGACCCCACGCGACCGGTCAGCACCGCCTCCGAAGAGCCCGGACAACTCCGGTGAGCCGGTCGCTCAGCCGCCGACGCGCGGCGCCCGCGGCTCCGTCGACCGGCGCCGGCGCGGCCGCAGACCTACTCGCCGAGCAAGATCGGCGCGAGGACCGTCGCCACCGGGCGGTCATCATCGGCGGTCGCATCGCGCTCGCCGTGCTGGTCGTCGCTTCCTGGCAGCTGTCGTCGGACCGGATCTTCCCGTCGTTCTACGTGTCATCGCCGCTGGACATCGCGCAGCGGCTGGTCGACCTGGTCCGCACCGGTGAGTTGTGGCCGCACCTGACCCAGACGTGCCTCGAGGTCGCACTCGGTATGGCGGTCGGCGTTCCGCTCGGCGCGCTGCTGGGCGTCGCACTGGGATCGTCTGTGCTGCTGGGCGGTTGGCTGCTGCCGTACATGATGGCGCTTTACAGCCTGCCACGGGTCGTCCTGGCGCCGCTGTTCATCATCTGGTTCGGAGTCGGCCTGGTGTCCAAAGTGACGATGGTCGTGACCATGGTGGTGTTCGTCGTGTTCTACAACGTCTACCAGGGTGTCCAGCAGATCGACCGCGACCTCCTCGACGTGGCCCGCTCCCTGCGCGCCGGGCGCCTGCCGACCCTGCGCTGGATCGTGGTCCCGTCCCTGATCCCCTGGCTGATCACCGGGGTCCGGTTGGCCATCGGCCTTGCCCTGATCGGCGCCGTGATCGCCGAACTGATAGCCGCCAGTGAAGGTCTCGGCTACTACATCAAGTACTCCTCAAATCTCCTCGACGTCACGGGGGTGTTCGCCGGCCTGGCGGTGATCACCGCGGTGGCGATCCTCCTCGACCAACTCCTCAAGACGCTGGAACGCCGCGTCGCCCGCCGCTGAACCGCCCCATCCATCAGGAGACACTCATGCCCCGTAACTCACTGCGCGTTCTGGCCGGCGTCGTCGCGCTGACCGCCGCTCTGACCGGCTGCTCGTCCGACCCCGGCACCGGCGGGCTGAAAGTCGGCATCGTCTGCGGCAACCTGAGCCTCGCCGCGCTGGCGATCGATGAAGGACTCGACGGAATCACCGCCGAGAAGGTGTGCTTCGACAGCGGATCCGACGCCGTTGCCGCCCTCAGCGGCGGCAGCATCGACGCGTTCGTCGGCGCCGGCGAACACATCATCCGCAACCGCCTCAAGGACCTCGATGTCAAGGGCTACGCCGTGACCAGCCAGGTGCCGCCCTATTCACTGGTCACCGCCGCGTCCTCGCCGGTGCGCACCGTGGCGGATCTGGCCGGTCAGACGGTTGCCGTTACCGCACCGGGCAGCCTGTCGGACACCGAACTGCAGCGCGCAGCCGCTGAAGCCGGGATCGACTACAAGGGGCTGCGCGTGGTCGGGAGCGGTACCGGCGCCACCATGCAGGCGACCATCGAGAAGGGCGGCGCCGCAGCAGGTATGGTCACCGACCCGCTGCTGACCACCCTGGTCCAGTCCGGCGTCTTCCGCGTCGTGTGGGAACCCGAATTCCGGTATGTCGCGCTGACCGTGATCGCCAGGGAGTCGTGGGTCGCACAGAACCGCGAGACACTGGCGACGTACGTCAACGGAATCAACGCGGCCCTGCAGCGCGGTAGCACCGACCTGCCGGCAAGCCTGGAGGCCGCGCGGAAGCAGGCACCCGAACTCGACCCCGCGGTGCTCGAGGCGGTGCTGAAGACGACGCTGTCGCACGCTCCTGAGGGCCTGGTCGTGGACGAAGCCGTCTACGCCGATACCGTCGGACTGTTGGAAAAGGTCGGCCAGATCGAACCCGGTACCGCGCCGCCGTTCGAGGAAGCGTTCGATTTCAGTCTGCTGAGTTCGCCGTGACGACCGTCCAATTCGACGCCGTCAGCATCGCCTACCGGACACGCGACGGACGGCGGCTCGCTGTCGACGAGGTCGACTTGTCGATCGAGTCCGGGCAGTTCGTCGCTCTGGTGGGGCCGAGCGGATGCGGCAAGTCCACGCTGCTGAAGGTCGCCGCCGGATTGGTGCCGCCCACGACGGGGCAAGTGCGCGTCGACGGGCAGGTGGTCACCGAACCACCTGCAGGAGTGGGCATGCTGTTCCAGAACGACGCGCTGTTGCCGTGGCGGTCCGCGCGGGAGAACGTGCGCCTGCCCCTGCAGATCGCCGAATACCCACGCGGGCAGCAGGATCGGCGTATCACCGAGCTGCTCGAGGGAGTGGGCCTGGGCGAGTTCGGCGACTATCATCCCGCCCAGCTCTCGGGCGGGATGCGCAAGCGGGTGGCCCTGGCCAGGACGCTGGCCGCCGAGCCGAAGGTGTTCCTGATGGACGAACCTTTCGGTCCGTTGGACGCACTGACCCGACGGGAGGTCGGTCGGGACTTCCTGCGACTGTGGGAACAGTTGCGCACCACCGTGCTGTTCGTGACCCACGACGTCGACGAGGCCCTGTTGCTGGCCGACCGGGTGGTCGTGATGTCGCCGGGGCCGGGACGCATCGTCGAGGATTTCACCGTGCCGCTGCCACGCCCGCGTGACCCTCGCGAACTCCGGTTCACCCCGGAGTACCACGACCTCTACGACGCCGTCTCCGACACGCTCGGGGTCTCCTAGGCCCCCTCATGCCTCACCGGACTTTCCGGCAGCACCGCCGACCGCCACCTCAGCGGGTTGAGGTGGCGGTACGGGTCGGATTCGCGCAGGGCCAGCAGATCGGCGAGGTCGTTCTCCAGCTGATCCTGGACCCGGTCCTTGACCACCGCAGTCCAGTCCAGCGGGGTGACCCGCTTCGGCCGCGCGGTTTCGATGGCCGGCCCGAACCGCAGATACATCCGCTGCGGCCGAGGCAGCGGCGTCGGTCCCAGACCGCGCAGGATCGGCATCGCCATGTCCTCACGGCCGCCGAGACGGCCGAGCGCGGTGCTGAGTCTGCCCAGCGCGCTGTCGCGCGTCCCCACGCTGGTGACCACGTCGTCACCACCGACCAGTGCGGCCGTGACGATCGGGTACTGGTGCTTGATGGCGATCCGGGCGAACCCGCTGCGGTTCTGCCACCGCAGCGTGTACTCCTCGCCCTGGAACTTGGGGATCTCCCGCCCGCCACCGGGGAAGACGAGGATCGTCTCCCCCTCGTCCATCAGCGCTGACGCCGTATCGGGCGAACCGACCACACCTCCGAACGCGGTCATCACGTCGCGTTGCGGCTTGGGCATCTTGCCGAACTGCCGGTCGGCCAGCGGCCGGACCCGCTTGCCGATGTGATGCCGGACGAAGTACGGGATCAACAGGATCTCGGCCGCGGAGAACATGGTGTGGTTGCCGACGATCAGGAACCGCCCGTCGGGCCGCAGATGTTCCAGCCCGTCGACGTAGGGCTTGTACAGGTTGACGATCGGTCCGAGATTGTCGGCGGAGGTCCGCAGCACCCACCGCCACGCCTCCACCGGCATCTCCGCGACCGTGGCACTCCAGCCCGAGCCCGTCATCAGCGTCACGACCTTCCCGAGCCGAGTCTCCCCTCGATGCTACGGACGATCGGTGCGGGCCCGGCCCGGCTCCCTCGTCGCGCCGACGTCTACTACGACAGCGCCTCCTTGATGGCGGTGTCCAGTTCTCCGTACGACCTGATCAGCAGTTCCTCGCCGTTGAGGAAGAACGTGGGTGTGCCCTGCACGCCGAGCGCGGTGGCGTCGGCAACGTCCTCGTTGACCCGATCGAGGGTGGCCTGCGCGTTGTAGGCCGCCTCCCAGGCGGCCACGTCGAGTCCGAGGTCGGCGGCGAATCCGCGGAACACGTCGTCGGCTGGTTCCCGCTTTCCGCCCCACTCCGGCTGGGTTTCGAACATCTTCTCGTACATCGCCTCGAACTTGCCCTGAGCGGCCGCGGCCTCGACCGCCCGAGCGGCCCGTTCCCCGTTGAAGTGGCCCGACATCGGGAAGTACCGGACGACGAAGTTGACCCGGTCGCCGTACTCGGCGCGCAGTTTCTCCACTTCCGGAAATGCCGCGCGGCAACCCTCGCACTCGAAGTCGAGGAATTCGACGAACGTGACGTCACTGTCGGGAACCGAGTTCAGGCGATGACTGTTGGCGCGGACCACCCGCGACTGGTCGCTGGCCTGCGCCGTTTCGGGCGCTCCTCCCCCGTCCCGGCCCGAGAAGTACCACCCCGCGCCGATCGCCGCCGCGGCGACGACGAGAACGGTCAACAGGGTGCGCGCCATGGAATTCATGCGGTCGGTTCCTCTCGCTCAGTACGACAGCCGGCGATCTGGGTCGGCCAGCGTTCGGTGATCAGGTCGGTCATCGCCTCGACCCAGGCGTCGTCCAGCGCGGCGTCACTGCGCAACAGGATGCGGAAGATCGCGCTGCCGGCGACCACCTCGGCCAGCATCGGCAGGGCGTCGCCGCCGCGCCGTTCCTGGCCGAAGCGCGTCTCGAAGTCGGCGAGGTTTCCGGCGAGGCGGGCGATCATCGTGTGGTGCAGGTCGGGGTCGGCGACGGTGTCGGCGATCAGTCCGGGAAGGGCCACCCGCACCTCGGGACGGTCGAACATCGCGCGGATGGTTTCCACGAGTGCCCGGATGTCATCGCGGATGTCACCGGTGCCTTCAGGAATGGGGACCGTCTCGTCGGGCAGCACCGCCTCGTGCACGAGATGAACCTTGCCGGACCAGCGCCGGTAGATGGCGGCGGTGGTGGTTCCGGCGTGCGCGGCGATGCCGGACAGCGACAGGGCGGAATAGCCGGTCTGCAGGATCAATTCGCGGGTGGCTGCGATGATCGCGGCGTCGATGCGGCTGTCGCGGGGTCGCCCCGGCGCCTTGCCATCCCGGCGCCGATCTGTTGTCATGTCCCCAGTGTAATTTCGATGCAGTACGTATCGTATCTGATGGAGTTTGTGTGAACCTCAGCCCGCTCGACGAGTACCCGATCCATCAGGTACCCGCTCCGATCGCGTCCCCGGCCACGTCGGACCGCAACTTCTACGACCGGTCCTACTTCAACGTGCTCGACCGCGACGGCGGCTTCATGGCGCTCACCGGCATCGGCTACTACCCGCGCCTCGGCGTCAAGGACGCCTACTTTCTGGTGCGACGGGGCGACACCCAGACCGCGGTACATCTCAGCGACGCGATCGACGACGACCGCCTTCATCAGCACGTCAACGGATACCGGCTCGACGTCGTCGAACCACTCCGGGAACTGCACCTGACCCTGTCCGAGACCGAGGGGATCTCGGCGGACCTGACCTGGCGCGGCCTGTTCCCGGCCGCACTGGAGCGTCCGCACGACATGGTCACCGAACGCCGAGTCACGTTGCAGGCCTGCCGGTTCGCCCAAGTGGGCAGTTGGGAAGGCTGGATCGACGTCGACGGCGACCGGATGACCGTGGACCACACCACCAGCGTGGGCAGTCGCGACCGGTCCTGGGGTATCCGCCCGATCGGTGAACCCGAGCCCGCCGGGCGTCCCGACGGGGCGTTCAACGGAATGTGGTGGCTCTACCTGCCGTTGGCGTTCGACGACTTCCAACTGTTCCTGATCCTGCAGGAAGACGCCGACGGCCACCGCAGCCTCTACGACTGCACCCGACGCTGGCGCGACGGCCGGACCGAGCAGCTCGACGGCGTGCGCGCCACCATCCACTACACCCCGGGAACACGGATCCCGCACGGCGCCCACGTCGAGTTCCTCAACCGCGCCGGCGACCGGATACAGCTCGATGTGGAGTCGAAGCTGTTCGCCCCCATCGCATTCGGTTCCGGCTACGGCGGTGACTCGTCCTGGGGGCACGGCACCTGGAAGGGCGGGCCGTTCACCGAACGGGTCAGCTTCGACCTGACCGACCCCACCGTGCTGGCCCGCGCGCCGTTCAGCCTGATCGACCACGTCGGGGCCGCGGTCTGCACCGAGCCCGACGGCCGGGTCCACCGGGGCGCCGGACTGTTCGAACACGGGGTGATCGGTCCGCACCATCCGTCCGGGTTCTCGGACTGGACCGATACGGCGGGCTAGGCATGGCGCCGAACACGATCCGGTTCGACGACATCACCGACGACCGGTACGGCGGCAAGGCCGCCGGCCTCGCCGAGCTGTGCCGGCTGGGCTTCGACGTACCCCCGGGATTCGTCGTCGCCGACGCCGCCGCACCCGGTTCGCTCGAGGCGGCGGTCGAGACGTTCACCCGGATGCGGGCCGGCGGAACGGCGGCGGTGGCCGTGCGCTCCTCGGCCGTCGGTGAGGACGGCGACGATCAGTCCTTCGCCGGCCAGTACGACACCGTGCTCGGCGTCGACTCCGTCGAAAGGTTCACCGCGGCGGTACGCCGGTGCGTGGACTCGGCGAGCTCGGCACGCGCGGCAGCGTATCGCGGAGAGTCCTCGACCATCATGAATCTCGTTGTGCAGCAGATGGTGGACGCACGTGCCGCCGGCGTGGTGTTCACCGCGGACCCGGCCAGCGGTCGGCGCGATCTGATGGTGATCGACGCCGTCGCCGGCCTCGGAGACTCTCTCGTCGACGGCACCGCCTGCCCCGACCACATCGTGCTGAACACCGACGGCGACGTCAAAGTGCTGCAGGCCGGCGGCGATCCCGTGGTGTCGGCCGCCGAGATCGCCGCCATCCGTGCCGGCGCGCTGCGCGCCGCTGCGCATTGGGGCCGACCGATGGACCTCGAGTGGGCGATCGACCGGTCGGGTCGGCTGTGGTGGCTGCAGGCCCGGCCGATCACGACGCTGCCCGGCGATCTCAACGAAATGGACTCCCCGGTAGCCGGTTCCGACCACGTGTACACCCGGTGCAACATCGGCGAGATGATGCCGGGCGCGTTCTGTCCGCTGACCGCGTCGGTGTCGGGGTATGCGATCGATTATGCGATGCAGATGACGCAGGTGGTCGCGCGCGCCCAGCCACGCTACGAGAGGCCGTGGCTGCAGGTCGGCTACTTCTACGGACACATGTTTCTCAACCTCACCGAGGGCACCGCCCTCAGTTCGGGCATTCTCGGCAATTCCCGTGAGCAGTTCTCGATGTCGATCTGCGGTCGGGTGGTCGACGAGCTGAAAGCCAAACCACCGCAGCCGTTGCACCGCAAGATCGTCAACACCGTTCGGCTCACCTCGCACGCGTTGTCCGCCGGGCCCGCGATCCGGCGACTGGAAAGCGAGATTCGCGGCTTCGCCCTACCGACGAGTCGTGACCCGCAGGTTGTGTTGCGGCAGCTGGACTCCGGGGTCGATCTCTACTGCCATGTGACGCTGGTTCATGTGCGTTCCTCGTCGCGGGCGGCGGTGGCGGCCAACATCTTGGAGAGCGTGCTGGTCCGGCAGGCGGTCGGCAGCGGGCGCAGCGAGGAGGAAGGCCAGGCCGAGGCGATCCGTCTGATGGCCGGCGCGGCCGACGTCGAGAGCGCGATGATGCTCGAGCAGCTGGCGGGGGTGGCGCGTGCCGTCACTGCGGATCCCGTTGCCGAGGAACGTTTCACATCCGCGGACCCGGCAGATGCGGTCAATGCCTTGCGGACTTCGGACAGCACGGCCGGAGCCGCGTTGCGCGACTTCCTGGCCAGACACGGCCACCGCGGATACCGGGAACTGTGCATGCGGGACCCGTCGTGGGCCGACGACCCCGCCGGGCTGGGCGCCATGATGCACGTCATGCTGCGGTCGGGACCGTCGAATCACACCGGCGCGCACAACCGGGGCGACGCACCGACGTCACGAACCGTGCGCGTGCTCGCCCGCCTCGCGCAGGGTGGCGCCCGCGGGCGCGAAGAGACGAAATCGAAGATGGCGCTGATGGCGCACCGCCTCAAGCGCGGCTACCGGCACCTCGGCGAGGTGCTGGCGTCCGCCGGCCGACTCCCCGACGCCGACCTGGTGTTCTTCTTCGACCGCAGCGAATTGCCGCGGGTGGTGGGCGGCGACGACATCGCGGGCCTGGTCGAACGCGCCCTGCAGCGGCGCGCGGCGCTGCCCTACCAGGACGCGCTGGAGTTCGAGGATGTGTCCGTCGGTAAGCCCACGCCCAGGGTGGCGGCGGCATCGGCATCGTCCACCGAGGATCGGGTCGTCGGCCGACCGGCCGGCCGCGGCGTGGTGGACGGTGTTGTCCGCGTGGCGAAATCGATCGTCGAGGCGCGTTCGGTGCAGCCGGGCGAGATCCTGGTCGCGCCCGTCACCGACGTCGGCTGGACGCCGTACTTCACGGTGATCGCCGCGCTGGTCACCGATATCGGCAGCTCGGTGTCGCACGGCGCGGTGGTAGCGCGCGAGTACGGCCTGCCGTGTGTGGTCAACACCCTGGTGGGCACCCAGGTGCTCAGGACGGGGGACCGCGTGCGGGTCGACGGCGACCGGGGTGTGGTCACGCGTTTGCCGTGACCCGCCGACCCAAGCCGGGGACCTAAGACCCTCACTCGGCGGGTGATCCGGGCGTACCGTCGATCTCGGCATTGGAGGTTCTCATGATCGAAGAACTACAGGATGTCCCTGCCGGCGTCGTCGGCATCCGGGTGTCCGGACGCGTCACCGCCGAGGATTTTCACGGCTTCAAACCGACCATCGACCGCATGCTCGACGGCGACGACATCCGCTTCATCGAGGTCATCGAGCCCGACTACGAGGGCTTCGGCCGGGGTGGGTTGCTCGCCGACATCAAGCAGGGGTTCAGCACGCTCAGACACCTGCACGCGTTCAAGCGCACCGCCGTCGTCACCGACAAGGAATGGATCGAACACGCGATGCATGCGTTCTCGTGGATGATCCCCGGAGAGGTAGCGCTGTTCCGGTTGGACGAACTCGACGCCGCCAAGGAGTGGGCCGCCAAGGAGACCTAATGCGGTCGACAGTCGGCGCGGCTGAAACACATTGGGCCTCAACGTCTCCGTCTCATGGCGCTGCGAGGTTCGCCGGGCAGTGTTGCAATGGGGCATGCGCAGAAAGTCGAAATCAGCTGTTCTCGCGGCCACGTTCCTGGTCGCATTCGCGTCGGCACCGGTCGCCACAGCCCAGCCCGCCTCGTCTGCTCCACCGGATTTCGTGTCGATCACCAGCGTGGACCCCTCCATCCTGCTCGACATCCGCTACGTCACCCCGCACAACTTCACCGGTGCACCCGTCGCCGGTTACCAGGCCCCGATGTGCATCCTGACCCGTCCCGCCGCGGAGGCGCTGGCACGGGCGCAGCGGGAGTTCGTCGCGCAGGGTTACTCCCTGAAGATCTACGACTGCTACCGACCGCAGCGCGCCGTCGACTCCTTCGTCGCCTGGGCCGGCGACCTGTCCGACCGGACGATGGAGCCGGAGTTCTATCCCCGCGTGGACAAGACTCAACTGTTCGCCGACGGCTACATCGCCGAGCAGTCCGGCCACAGCCGCGGCAGCACCGTCGATCTGACGCTGGT
>JBNMQW010000005.1:0-277455 GCA_050205485.1 Mycolicibacterium vaccae
CGGCCGCCCGGCGTAGCGACCAACCGTCCTCGACCACGCAACGGGCCAAGCGCAGACGTCCGGTTTCTGACAATGGGGCATTACGGTGGGACACGAAGACCTCCGGAGTGAGTTGTGCGTTCTTCAGCAGCTCGCACTTCACTCGGGGGTCTTCGCTATGTCACCACGCCACGCCGTACCTAACGTCCGTGGTCAGTACACCTAGCTCCGGATATTTCGGTCAGTTCAGCCGCTACAGCTCATGTCCGACCTCACTCCGACGCCATCGCCTCAGGCCCGAGAGCGAAGCCACGCTCCGGAGAGGTGGTCGAAGATCTCCGGCGCGATCGACGAGACGGCCACGTCGAAAACTGTCCAACGCTTTGGCCACGGGGGACGCTGCGGCCCTTAGCCAATTGACGCGTTGGAGGCGCCCAGGGCTGACGGACCGCGTCTCACGAGGGAGGCGACGCAGCCACCATCGACCGCAGTGGCGTGCTGGCGCAGACGTACAGCGACCTGCCTGAGCCATTCTTCATACGACATCTCCGGCAGCGGACAGTACTTGGCCCCCAGGGTGTGCATGACAAACCCCTTCATTTCGGCGTCGGACCGAGGTTCGTCCAAATCGTCGATCTCCTTGGCGAGCTGCCGAAGCAGGTCTGAGTTGGGTTGTTCATCACGAACGTAGCCGTCGACAAGACCTTCCCAATCGGCAGCTTCCAGATCCCAATCCTCATGGAAGTACGCCCGGAAAAAATGCGACAAGGGACGCGAAACAGAGAATTCAGTCATGGATCCATCACCCCAGTCAACACGTACCAGCCACCCAATTCCTCAGCCGTGAGAACCATTGTGACGGGGGACCCGACACCAAGCCGTCGGCTCCGCCGACCAGAACGGTTCCACCATGAACGGCCGCAACCAATTCCAGTTTCTCTTGGCTCCACTGTCTACCCAAGCGTCGAACACGGCCCGATTGTGATCAATTGCTGTTCCAACTCAGTCGAGATCGAACCGTTGTTCATAGCCATCCCCCGCATCACGCCGACGAGCTCGTCATCAATCCCCCGCAGGTGTAGCGCCGGGGCCGGACTGAGAAACACGCAGGCGAAGCCGGCTCGCGATCTGTTCCAACCATTCGCCGTACGTCAGTGGCGCTGGGCTGTAGTCCACCCCGACTTGACGGAAGAGGAATTCATCGAGCTGTGGCTCCGGACGAGATGTACGGAGCTCGTCAATCTGCTCAGCCAGCCGCAACAGGGGCGCAGGAGTGGCAACCGCGTCAACGTAGTTGTCAACGATTCCCTGCCAGTCGTCGGCTTCGAGGTCCCAGTCCTGGTGAAAATAGGCCGCGAGGAACTGGTAGAGCTCGCGAGAAATTGCGTTCTCTTTCATGACCATTCGGCGCTACTCCCGGTGCATCACATCTGAATTCGTTCTATGCGGTAGGCGGGGTTTCACCGCCATCACTCGCAGCGGCGTGCTGACGCAGTCGTGCCGCGACCTGCCCGAGCCACTCTGCGTAGGTGAATTCCGGCAGTGGGTAATAGTTGGCCCCCAGCGTGCGTGTCACGAGTCGTCTCATATCGGGCTCGGCGCACTGGGCACTCACTTCACCGATTTCTTGGCTCAACGAGCGGAGCAGATCCACAGAAGGCTTTTCGTCCCGAACATAACTGTCGACAACCCCCTGCCAGGTATCGGCTTCCAGAACCCAATCCTCATGAAAATAGACACCGAAGAAATGACGGAGGGGTGCCGACACCGCTTGTGGGGCTGCACCGCCATCACTCGCAGCGGCGTGTTGTCGCAGTCGTGCCGCGATCTGCCCGAGCCACTGCTTGAACGACATTTCGGGTCGCGGGTCATAACACATTATGACGTCACGCAACAGAAGCTGCGTCAGGTCCGCTTCAGAACGGGCGGCGCATAATTCATCAATCTCTCGAGCAATCGTCATCAGTGGTTCGGCGACCGGATCCGCGTTGACGTAGTTGTCGACGATTCCCTGCCAGTCGTCGGCCTCCAAATCCCAGTACTGGTGGAAATAGGCACCGAAAAACTGTTCTAACTCAGTCGAGATCGAACCGTCGTTCATAGCCATCCCCGCATCACGCCGACCAATTCATCGTCAAACCTGTGGAGGTGTAGCGCCGGGGCCTAACTCGGCGACACGCTCGCGAAACCGGTTCGCGATCTCCTTCAGCCACTCTTCGTAGGTCAACGGCGCAGGACCGTAGTGCACCCCGACCTGACGGACGAGGTATTCCTTCAGCTGTGGCTCCGGACGAGATTCACGGAGTTCGTCAATCTGCTCAGCCAGCCGCAGAAGGGGTGCAGAAGTGGCAACCGCATCGACATAGTTGTCAACGATTCCCTGCCAGTCGTCGGCTTCGAGATCCCAGTCCTGGTGAAAATTAGTCGCGAGAAACCGGTACAGCTCGCGAGATATTGAACCGTCATTCATGGCTGGGGGAACCCTGTCAGCACGTACCATCCGCCATTTCCGTCGCCCCTGAGGACGACCCTAACTGTGCTCCCTGCCACGGTCTCGTTCGCTCCTTTTTCCAGTATCGCGCCGCCCACGAAGGGCGCGTCCAGTTCTAGTTTCAACTCTGCGCCCTCCGCGATCCAGCTTCTTATGACTTCCCGATTTTCGTGGAAGGCGGCACTAACAGCCGCTGCCGCTTCATCAGGGGTTGCGAAAGATGAGACAACCTCGAGGCCAGTCGAATCAATACGTGCCGCTAGATCTTCAGCGGTCATTCCGACGTGACGCTCGATGAGGTGTCCCCCATTCGCTTCACTGCTCTGCAGAAGCGCACCGGCATCCTCGAATCCAAAGAACCCGGCTGAACCCGCATCGGCACCGCCTCCACCGTGCGGACCACCGACATCCGGCGTCTGATCGACATGTGGGGCCGCCGGCGCATCGGGTAAATGGTGCGCTCCGGCACTGCCGGCATCCAGGGCGTCGTCGACATGGCGGCCGGCATTGAAGGCGTCAGCAGCGTGTTCGAGGCCCTCGGTGACGAACCTTCCGCCGGGGATGGGTGCCGCCCCGGCCACGTCGAGCACGGCCCCAGCACGATCCTCGACCGAGGCGTCACTCCAATTACGGAAAACGTCGATGTCGTGGGCGACGTCGGGGATCAACCCGAAGCTGCCTTCGCTCAGCGCGCGGCTGCCTTCGGCGAATGCCGACGGTTCCTGCGGAAATGCTTGTACGTCGGCATTTTCGGGAAGTTCCGGGATCGGCACGCGCCCTTGACCGACTTCACCGGCCGCCGCGTTGAGGTTCTCCAGGACCTCGGTCTGACTGGTCAGCTCCCCGCGCGCATCAAACAGCGCCTGGCCCAGAGCGTCGAGTTGGTCGCGGCTCGTGCCGGCGCCCGCACCGGCGACCGTGGACTGAGCCAGGGCGTCATCAAGCGCGCCTTGTGCTGACACGACGCTCTCGTGCGCAGCGTCCACACTGGCCTGCTGATCACCGATCGCCGATGGGTCGGCATCAACAATGGGGGCTTCCAAGGGATGTCGCGTGTAGCGGCGATCCTCACCCCTGCCAGTTCCGGCGTGCTGATTGAGGATGCGCTCCACCGCCGTGGGCGGTGCCTCGGTAGGTTTCCCGGCGACTTCGGTCAACGCCTCGTCCAGGCTTGACGGCTGTTTCCCCTCTGCAGCCTTACTCTCGCCGAACAGCGCTTCCACCGGCGACTCAGCGCCATCGGCACCGGCTTCGTCAGCGGCCTTCCCCGGCAGTGCTTGAGAATCCTTGTCCTCAGTCTTGTTGTCCACGAGTCGAATCGCAGGATCGGTCTGATCGCCGTCGCGATCACCCTCGAAGCGAATCCCCTCCAAATCAGCGGCATTCGCGTGAAGCTGCTGCCCGATAAGGGCATCGGTGGCGACCAGCTGCTCAGCACGCCACCGGATGAACTCAGCATGCTCGGTCGCAGCGGTCATGCGGGCGGCAGCAGTCTTAACGTCGTAGGAACGATTGTCGGTCACCGAGAGGTCCTCACCAACGGTGAAGTCGTCCTGTTCGGCATCTGCGATCGCTTCGAGCACTCGGCTGCGTGCAGCGTGGATGTCCTCGCTACCGCACATGGCGATAACGGCTGCCGCACGATGCACGTCGCCCTGCCGACGCACGACTGAGGCATCAGCGGTTACTCGTTCCAGGGCAGCGTCTTTGGCGTCACCCTCCCAGGTGGTGCCGCCCGGAGTCAGGATGTTCTGCCTGTGCTGTTCGATGGCAGATTCCAGTGACCCTGCCACCGTCCGCCAACGGGTAGCCGCAGCATCGAGGTCCGAGCTGTCCCAAGCCTCGACGTCCGACCTGGTGGGTACACCCACTGATGCAGCCGCAGGACTCACACGGTCACCGCGATCGCGTCGGCGTTGCCCCCGTCCGTCGCGTCGTAGCGATCGCCTGCTGCAGCGACGTCACCGGCCTGACCCGCTATCCGATCTGAGATACGCATCCGCGCGGCGGCACTTGCGGCCTCAACCGCAGCAATCCCCGCACCACTCGGGCGGGCACTCAACGAACCGTCGAAGCCCTCAGCGAGCACGTCCGCCGCGACAGCGGCGCTGTCCGCACCAGCCGACCTCAGCCCGCCGGTGTCCACATTCAAGGCTTTTCCCATGTCACCCCCCGCAACCAATCCAGGCTAACGCGACACTCGGTACCCCTGATGCACCAAATTTGGCGCCAGGGGATGCCCCGCGCGGATCGACTTCGCGGAGTGCCCAGCGTTCTCCCCCAGCCCATCGCTCATATGTGGATTCAGGGAAGCGGGTAGTAGTTGGCAACCCGTATCCGGCACCAACTCATTACGGCACGCCACCATCCCGGTTAGCGCCGGTCAGCCCGAGGTACCCGTCGTCATGAGCACCAAACAGGACACCGCGGCGCTCAGCGCCGCCCAGGCCATCCTCGGGGGCTTGGACAACATCCGCTCCTGGCAGGAGGACTTTTACCAGGATCTGCACCGCCACCCAGAGCTGTCCCACCAGGAGCACCGGACCGCACGCCGTGTGGTCGACACCCTGGACACCGCCGGCTACCAGGTACACGACAAGGTCGGCGGCACCGGCGTCGTCGGGGTCCTCGCCAACGGCGCCGGCCCCACGGTGCTGCTGCGCGCCGACATGGACGCGCTGCCGGTCCGGGAGGAGACCAAGCTGCCCTACGCGAGCACCGCGCACGGCACCGACCGCGACGGCCACGACGTCCCGGTGATGCACGCCTGCGGCCACGACATCCATGTCACCGCCCTGCTGGGCGCCGCGCGGCTGCTCTCCGCCGGCCGCGCGCACTGGCAAGGCACCGCCATTGCGCTGTTCCAGCCTGCCGAGGAGACGGGCGACGGCGCCCAGACCATGATCGACGACGGCCTGGCCAAGCTGCTCCCCCACGTCGACGTGTGCCTGGGCCAGCACGTGCTGCCGCTGCCGGCTGGGATGGTCGGCATCCACGCCGGACCGTTCCTCGCCTCCGCCGACAGCATGCGCATCACCGTCTACGGCCGCGGCGGCCACGGCTCCATGCCGCAGGCCGCGGTCGACCCGGTGGTGCTGGCCGCGATGATCGTCATCCGCCTGCAGACGGTGATCTCCCGCGAGATCAGCCCGACCGAGCCTGCCGTGCTCACCGTCGGCAGCATCAACTCGGGCACCAAGAGCAACGTGATCCCCGACCACGCGGTGCTGCAGCTCAACATCCGGACCTACAACGAGACCACCCGCACCGCGATCATCGACGCGATCCACCGCATCGTGAACGCCGAGTGCGTTGCATCCGGTTCACCCAAGGACGCCGAGTTCGAGATCTTCGACCGGTTCCCGTTGACCGACAACGACATCCCGACCACGACCAAGGTTCACAAGATCTTCACCGAGGAGTTCGGGGACCGCTGCTTCGACCTGCCCGAGGGTGCGGCCAGCGAGGACTTCAGCGCCATCGGCGACGGACTCGGCGCGCCGTACAGCTACTGGGGTGTCGGCGGAATCGACCCCGACACCTACCGTAAGGCCGCCGCTGCCGGCCGTGTCCAAGAGGACATCGCGGTCAATCACTCGCCCCGCTTCGCCCCGGTCATCCAGCCCACACTGGACACCGCCACGCAGGCTTTGGTCACCGCGGCGATGCCCTGGCTGGGGAGATAGCTCCCGCGGGCCTCAACTCGTCGGCGGCTCGTAGTGGGCGTGGGGATTCTTGGCGTGCCAATCCCGTTGCTCGAGTTGCACTTTGCGATGTGTGCGGGCCAGCCACAACAGGCCCCCGGCGATGAGCAGCACGGCCAGGACGACACCGATGATGCCGACCACCGCGATGGCCTTTGCGAACGAGTACAGTCCGACGACCAGCGCCAGCACTCCCAATCCGACTGCGACGAGTCCCGGCGCGTTCACCCCGGCTTTCATCGTCTCGCCCGCATGCTGGCGGGTGGTGCGGGCGTGGTCGACCGGATCTTGCGATGTATCAGGCATGTTCGTTCTCCTTTCGCCGTAGCGTGACGGCGTCTTTCATTCGTAAGGCGGGTACTCGGCGTCCCGCAATGCGCGCGCCAGATGGACGGCGTTGCGGGCGGCGGCGGCAGTGGCCGAAGCCACCGCCTCGGGTACCTCGTCGATTTCCTTGTAGTCGGTCGAGCCCATGGCCGGGCCCGTCCAGTACGTGCAGCCCTGGGACGGGATGCTGAAGCCGATATCGTTGAGACCTTGGAACACGTCGGCGACGACTTTGTGCGCGCCGTCCTCGTTGCCCACGACGCTGACGATCGCCACCTTGCCTGCCATCGCGGGCCGGCCCTGCTCGTCGTCGTTGGACAGTTCGGCATCCAGGCGCTCGAGGACCCGTTGGGTCACCGACGAGGGATGGCCCAGCCAGATGGGCGTACTGAGCACCAGCACGTCGGCTGCCAGCACCTTCTCGCGGATCTTCGGCCACTCGTCACCATTGCCCATGTCCGCCTCGACTCCGGGGGCGATGTGGTAATCGACGCAACGCACCGACTCACACTCCGCACCCTGAGCGCGCATCGTCTTGAAGATGTCCTCGGCGATCAGGGCACTGCTGGACTCATCAGGACTCGGCTTCAAACTGCAGATCAGAGCAATCGCGCGCACCGGTGCGCCGGGATCAGTCATGCCGCTTCAGATACCCGGGCCGATCATGGTGAAACCGTCGGTCACCGACGCGTCAGACGTGTTTCGGCACACACGAACTGGTTTCGAAAGCCAATTGGTCGGGCATCACAAGCACCGACGCACAAAGTAGGAGGTCCATCATGGGTGAACCGCGTTCCGAGAAAGCCGAATCCGACGTCGAACCCGACTCCAAGGTGGCCGGATCACGCGCTGACGAGGATGACACCGAGTCCGATTCGGGTCCGTACGTGGGCCGTGCCGGTTCCGACGACGACATCGACACCGAGGAGTCGGGCGCCGAGGCGCGGGCCAAGACCGAGTGAGTCAGTGGTTGCGCAGCATCGTGATCAGTTTCTCCTTGGTCATGTGCGAGTAGTTGGACAGTCCCAACTCTTTGGCACGCTTCTTGAGGTCGGCCACGCTCCAGTCGTAGTACGACCCTGAATGCCCGCCCTTACGGGAGACCGAAGACTTACCGCGGGATGCCGCGGCGTTGGCGATGCGCGCTGCCTTCTGCTTGGAGTTGCCTTCACTGCGCAACTCCTCGTACATCTTCTCGTTCTTGATCGAAGAGTTCGGCATCGTGCCCTCCTGCCTAAGGGGAATCTGTTCTTGTCGGGTTGCCCCGTCCCTCAGGCGCCAAACCCGTCGCTCACCCGCGCGCTACGCGTCGGATCAGCATCCGGGTGGCTTTCTCGAGGACAGCCTGTGCGGAGTCCGGATCGGCCATCTTGGCGGCGCGCCTGGTCGCCGACGCGATCGTCAGCCCCTGTTCATATCCGGTGACGACGCGCGGATCCACGTAGGAGGTACGCGCCACCGCAGGCGTATTGCCGAGCTCCTCGGACACCTCTCTCATCACCCCAGCCGTGGCCCGCTTGATCGCGGATTTCGACGTCGGAAGCTTGGCATCGGCGAACGCGGCCGCCGCCAGGACCGTGCCGTGCCAGGTACGGAGGTCCTTGACGCTGAAGTCCGCGCCCACCAGCTCCTTGAACCGGGCGTTGAGGTCGTCGGCCCGGACGTCGACCCAGTCGCTGTTTCCGCTGCGGCACACCAGGAGTCGCCCGGTCCGGTCGGAGCGCCGCATGAGGGAGCGGATGGCCCGCACCACTTCGGGGTCGTCGACCTCGACGGTGCGACGCACCCCGCTCTTGGCGGGATAGTCGAACTCGACGGCGTTCTTCTTCAGCGTGACGTGTTCGCACAGCAGCGTGGCCAGGCCGTAATGCTCGTGCTCTTCGGCGTACTGTTCGCCGCCGGCCCGGAAGTACCCGCGGTCGAGCAGCTGCAGAGCCAGCGCCAGCACGCGGTCACGGGTGAGTCCCCGTCCGGCGAGGTCCTTGGCTATCTCCACGCGCCACTGCGGCAGCAGAGTGGACATCTCCAGCACACGGTCGAACTTCTCTTCCGCACGTTCCTGTTGCCAGCGCTGGTGATACAGATACTGCCGGCGCCCCGCCGCGTCGGTCCCTACCGCCTGGATGTGTCCGTTGGGCTTCGGGCTGATCCAGACGTTCTTCCAGGCCGGGGGGATCACGAGCTCCTGGATGCGCTCGACGGTGTCCGGGTCGGCGAGCAGGTCGCCGTCGGGGCCGTAGTACGCAAACCCTTTGCCACGCCGCTTACGGGTGATCCCGGGTGTGCTCAGCCGGCTGCGCGTAAGCCTCACCGTGGTGGCTCTCAGGGCTGCAGGATGATCTTGACCGCGCCGTCCTGCTTCTTCTGGAACACCTCGTAGGCGTGCGGCGCCTCGTCCAGCGGCAGCACATGAGTGGCGAAGGTGTCCACACCCAGAGGGTCCGAGTCGGTGAGCAACGGCATGATGTCGTCGACCCACTTCTTGACGTTGGCCTGACCCATCCGCACCTGAATCTGCTTGTCGAACAACGTGAGCAGCGGAAGCGGGTCGGCCATCCCGCCGTAGACACCGATCAGCGACAGGGTGCCGCCGCGCCGCACGCAGTCGATCGCCGTGTACACCGCATCCAGCCGGTCCACGCCGGCTTTCTGCATCAACGGCTTGGCGATCGCGTCCGGCAGGAACGCCGTCGCGGTCTGCGCTGCTTGGGCGATCGGCGAACCGTGCGCCTCCATGCCGACCGCGTCGATCACCGAGTCGCTGCCCCGGCCGTCGGTCAGGTCGCGCACCACGTCACCGACCTTGCCGTCGACGTCGCGCAGATCGATGGTGTGGATACCGCGGGTACGGGCTCGTTCCAGCCGTTCGGGCACCAGATCCACGGCGAAGACGCGATAGCCCTGCAGCTGCGCGATGCGCGCGGCCATGTCCCCGATGGGGCCGAGCCCCAGCACCGTCACCGTGCCGCCGTCGGGAATGCCGGCGTAAGCCACCGACTGCCAGGCCGTGGGTAACACATCGGAAAGGTAGACGAAGCGAGAGTCCGGCGGCCCGTCCGGCACCTTGATGTGGGTGAACTGCGCCTGCGGCACCCGCAGGTACTCCGCCTGCCCGCCCGGCACCTGGCCGTAGAGCTCCGAGTAGCCGAACAGCGCCGCGCCCATCCCCTGATCCCGGACCTGGGTGGTTTCGCACTGGGTGTAGAGCTGCTGGTCACACATGAAGCAGTGTCCGCAGGAAATCTGGAACGGGATGACGACCCGATCCCCGACCTTGAGGTTCGTCACCGCCGACCCGACCTCGCGGACAATGCCCATCGGCTCGTGGCCGAGGACGTCGCCGGGGTGCATGAAGGCTCCGAGCACCTCATAGAGGTGCAGATCGGAACCGCAGATGTTGGTCGACGTGATCTCGATGATCGCGTCGGTGGGCTCTTCGATTCTCGGGTCCTCGACGGTGTCCACCCGGACGTCGCGGCGACCATGCCACGTCACTGCTTTCATGTGCTCTCCCTACCCGACCGAGCGGAATTCAAACGACGTGTCGGCGATGGCACACCACGTTTTTCCGCCGATGAGCAGGGGTATCAGCCCCTACACGCGGGTTCACCGAGGGGTAGCCCGCGTCCAGCCCTAAAACACGATGCAGCAAGGAGATTCACTGTGACTGCACCGACCATCACGTCAGCCCGCGACGTCGTCGACTACCTCAAAGCCCAGCACGAGACGATTCGGGGCCTGTTCGTCGAGACCCTCGACGCCGGCGACGCCGAGACCCGGCAGGAAGCGTTCACGCGCCTGCGCACCATGTTGGCCGTCCATGAGACCGCCGAGGAGATGGTGGTCCACCCGCGGGTGCGCCGCAAGATCGAGGACGGGCACGCCATCGTCGACGACCGCCTCGCCGAGGAGCACGACTCCAAGGTGCTGCTCAGCGAGATCGAGCAGCTCCCGATCGACAGCGCGGACTTCAGCAAGGCGCTCATCCATCTGCAGGGCGAGGTCCTCGAGCATGCCAAGAACGAAGAGGAACTCGAGTTCACCGCTCTGGAAGCCGAACTGAGCAAGGATGAGCTGGCCAAGCTCGCTGACGCTGTAGCGGTCGCCGAGAAGATCGCTCCGACGCACCCCCACCCGGGCGTGGAGTCGGCGGCGGCGAATTTCCTCGCCGGACCGTTCGCGTCGCTGCTCGACCGGGCGCGCGACGCGCTGGGCGGAGTTTTCGACCGCAAATAGCTTCTGACACGCGAACAGCCGGTGGATCTCCACCGGCTGTTCGTGTTTCGGGGCCGAGGTGCTCAGCCCGGCAGTGTCTGACCGCCGGGCTACCCCGGCAGCGTCTCGCCGCCGATCGGCGCGAGCACCTCCCCGCTGTAGTACGACGACAGTCGGCCGGCGGCGAAGAACACGTAGGACGGCGCGATCTCGTCGGGTTGCGCGGCGCGGCCCATCGGGGTCTGCTCGCCGAAGCCCTCGGTCTTCTCCTCGTCCATCGTCGCCGGGATCAGCGGCGTCCACACCGGTCCGGGCGCCACACAGTTGACACGGATTCTCCTGTCCGCCAACGACTGCGCCAACGAGTACGTCAGTGCGGTCACCGCCCCCTTGGTCGCCGAGTAGTCGATCAAGGTCTTGTTGCCGCGCAAACCGTTGATCGAGCCGGTGTTGATGATCGCCGACCCGTCAGGCAGATGCTTGAGCGCGGCCTTGGTCACGTGGAAGAAGCTGTCGATGTTGACCGCGAAGGTGCGCCGCCACTGCTCGTCGCTGATCTCGGTGAGATCGGTTTGCGGCGACTGGAAGGCCACGTTGTTGACCACGATGTCGAGTCCACCGAGTTCCTCGACCGTGCGCGCGACGACGGCCCGGCAGTGCTCGGGGTCGGCCAGGTCGCCGGGGAACTTCACGGCGCGCTGCCCAGCCGCCTCGACCAGGTCGAACGTGTGCGCGGCGTCGTCCTCCTCCTCGAGATAGGCGATGGCGACGTCGGCGCCCTCTTTGGCGAACGCGACGGCCACCGCACGTCCGATGCCCGAATCACCGCCGGTGATCAGCGCCCGCTTGCCCTTGAGCAGGCCTGAGCCGACGTAGTCGCGCATCTCGTCCTGCGGCTTTTCCGACATGTCGGCGGTCTCTCCCGGGTACGGGATCACGCCATCGGGGGTTACGTCTTTCTGGGCCACTGCGCCTCCATGAATCGTCGAGGGTTCGGCCGCCTCGTACCCGGCTGCGAACTGCCGAAACACCGGGCCGCGTTTGGCTCCGCCCCGGCCGGGTAGAAGTCTCATCAACCGCCCTCACCGCCGATGCATGGGAGTGATGATGAGCAAACTCTCCAGGTCCCTGTACCAACCCCTGTCGGTGATCACCGGCGTCGGCGGAGGCCTACTCGCCGGCGCCATCTTCGGCCAGATCTGGAAGCGGATCGGCGCCAACGACCCCGAACCGCCGGACCCGAAAGACCTACAGCAGTCCGTCGCGACGGTGATGACCGCCGCCGCCATCCAGGGCCTGATCGTCGGCATCGTCCGCGCGTCACTGCAACGCGCCGGTGCCCACAGCTACCAGGCACTGACCAACGAGCCACCGCCCTCGTAGGAGTCTCAAAGCAAACGCACAGGAAGCGGTGAGCCAACTCTTAGCCGACAGCCTCACCGTGAAGGCATGACCGCACCGGTTGCCTCCCACCCCGGCAAGGGGTTACGCCCCACACGGGGAACCCGTTGGGCTGTGCTGCTGACATTGCTGACGAGCCTGGGCCTCATGCTGGTCACTTCCCCGGCCGCGGTATCGCCCGCGGTGTACTGGCTGGTCTCCGGACTGGCCCTCGCCGGCATCCTCGCCGTACTGGTGATCGGCGAGCATTCCTGGGAGCGCAGCGTCGACAGCGCCCGCGCTGCCGGCCTCGTCGCGCGCTGACCCGACGTTCAGAGCGTCAGCGGCACCAACGTCACCGCCGGACGGGGCAGCCGCCAGCGCGCGCACCCTTCGTCGAGCGCTTCGTCGACTGTCGCCACGATGCCGTTCAGCTTCGGTGCGCACCCGCGCAACCACCCGTTGGCCGACCCGCCCACCAGGCTGACCCGGCCGACTGCGAGGCCACACCGGCGCATCGTCGCGGTCCTGGCCAGCAGCCCTTGGACGGCAAGTCCCCAGCCGCCGTCGGGATCCATTACCTCGCAGTACATCCCGACGACCCGCAGGTCGTGGTCACCGAGAACGACGGGTCCGCGAAGGTGGAGATGGACATACTTGATCGGCTGCGCACACCCCGCCAGGACCGCCACGTGCCGCTCGGTGGAGACCGCGAAACGCGCAACCCCCAGCGCCGCGGCCCGACGTATCTCGTCCGGCTCCGCCCCACACCGAAACGCGACCCGGTCGACACCGATGCCGGCCGTCCGCGCCAGGGCGATCTCGTCGGCGTCGCGGACCGTGACCGCCAAGCGGTGGGCGTGGGCAAGTGCGGCCAGCTCCGGATCACGCAAAGCCGGCGCAGGTAAGCCGCACACCCTCACCCCTGCACTGTGGCGCACCGACGGCGGCAACAGCTCACCAGCAGGAGATGGTTCCAGAATCGTCATGGCTCCGGTCTACGCGCCCGCCTGCCTCCCCACCCCGGTCCATGCGCAACCTTGACGCCCGTCGGCGCCGCCCTGACGTTTTCCTGAGGTCCCGCATGGAGTCCGTAAAAACGCCGGGATGCACCGTCAAGAAACCGTCAACGCGCAGGTCATGCGCCCTGCAGCGGCCATACGTTGGCCTGCGCGCCCGTCATCACCGGCGGGGCGTCAACGAAAGCAGGGGTCCATGTCTGTCATTTCCTACCTCACGCTGACGGTGGCGGTCTTCGCCCTGTTCGGCCTGGTGCAGAAGTGGGTGGAAAGGCTGTGATCCAGAACCTGGTCGGTCTGGCCCTGGCGCTACTGATCGCGGTGTTCATGTTCGTGGCACTGCTGTTCCCGGAGAGGTTCTAGGTGAGCACCGAACTCGCGGGAATCCTGTTCCTCGTCTCCCTCGTCGTGGCCCTGGCCGCCGTGCACGTGCCGTTGGGCGACTACATGTACCGCGTATACACCACCGGCCGGGACTCCCGGCCCGAACGGGCGGTCTACCGCCTCATCGGGGCCGACCCGCACGCCGAACAGAGTTGGGGCGCCTACGCCCGCAGCGTGCTGGCGTTCTCGGCGGTCAGCCTGCTGTTCCTGTTCGTCCTGCAGCTCGTGCAGGGACGGCTGCCGCTGGCGCTGACCGACCCCGGCACCGAGATGACACCGTCGCTGGCCTGGAACACCGCGGTCAGCTTCGTGACCAACACCAACTGGCAGGCCTACGCGGGTGAATCCACCCAGGGCCACCTCGTGCAGATGGCCGGCCTGGCCGTGCAGAACTTCGTCTCCGCCGCGGTCGGCATGGCCGTCGCCGTCGCGTTCGTGCGCGGCCTGGCCCGCCGCAGCGCCGGGGAGCTCGGCAACTTCTGGGTCGACCTGGTGCGCGGCTCGTTCCGAATCCTGTTGCCACTGTCCGTCATCGGAGCTGTCATCCTGATCTGCGGCGGCGTCGTGCAGAACTTCGCCCTGCACGACCAGGTGGTGACCACCATCGCCGGCGCCCAGCAGGTCATCCCCGGCGGACCGGTGGCCAGCCAGGAGGTCATCAAGGAACTCGGCACCAACGGCGGCGGGTTCTTCAACGTCAACTCCGCACACCCCTTCGAGAACCCGACCACCTGGACCAACTGGGCGGAGATCTTACTGCTCAGCGTCATCGCGTTCTCGATGCCGCGACTGTTCGGCCGGATGGTCGACAGCCCCCGACAGGGTTACGCGATCGTCGCGGTGATGAGTGTCATCGCGCTGCTGAGCGTCAGCCTCACCATGCTGTTCCAGCTGCAAGCCCACGGCACCGTCCCCACCGCCGTCGGCTCCTCCCTCGAAGGCGTGGAACAGCGCTTCGGCGTGGCGAATTCGGCGGTGTTCGCCGCGGCCACGACGCTCACCTCAACCGGTGCGGTGGACTCCTTCCACGACTCCTACACCAGCCTCGGCGGCATGATGACGATGTTCAACATGATGCTCGGCGAGGTCGCTCCCGGCGGTGTCGGTTCCGGCCTCTACGGCATGCTGATCCTGGCGATCATCACCGTCTTCGTCGCCGGCCTGATGGTGGGACGCACCCCGGAGTATCTGGGCAAGAAGATCACCCCGCGCGAGATCAAACTCGCCGCAACGTATTTCCTGATCACTCCGCTGATCGTGCTGACCGGCACCGCGGTGGCGATGGCGCTGCCCGGACAGCGCGCCGGCATGCTCAACACCGGGCCGCACGGCCTGTCGGAGGTGCTGTACGCGTTCACCTCGGCGGCCAACAACAACGGCTCGGCGTTCGCGGGCATCACTGTCAACACCACCTGGTACAACACCGCGCTCGGGCTGGCGATGCTGTTCGGCCGGTTCCTGCCGATCATCTTCGCGCTCGCCCTGGCCGGAGCACTGGCCAAACAGGCCAGGACACCGGACTCGGTGGGCACCCTGCCCACCCACCGTCCGCAGTTCGTCGGCATGGTCGCCGGCGTGACGCTGATCCTGGTCGCCCTGACCTTCCTGCCGATGCTCGCGCTCGGCCCCCTCGCCGAAGGACTGCACTGATGACCGTCACCCTCGACAACGACCAGCTCCCGCCGACGGCCGCGCCGTCCCCGGCGAAGCTGCGCGGTGGACTGCTCGACCCCGCGATGCTGTGGACCTCCCTGCCCGACGCGCTGCGCAAACTCGACCCGAGAACGTTGTGGCGCAACCCCGTCATGTTCATCGTCGAGCTCGGCGCCGTGTGGAGCACCGTCCTGGCCGTCATCGAGCCGTCCTGGTTCGCGTGGCTCACCGTGGCGTGGCTGTGGCTCACCGTCCTGTTCGCCAACCTGGCCGAGGCCGTCGCCGAAGGCCGGGGCAAGGCACAGGCGCAGAGCCTGCGAAAAGCCAAGACCGCCACGATGGCCCGCCGGATCACCGACTCCGGCGGCGAGGAACAAGTCGCCGCGCCGCTGCTGCAGCAGGGCGACGTCGTCGTCGTCGAAGCCGGCCAGGTCATCCCCGGCGACGGCGATGTCGTCGACGGCATCGCGTCGGTGGACGAATCGGCGATCACCGGCGAGTCCGCGCCCGTCATCAGGGAATCCGGCGGGGACCGTTCGGCGGTCACCGGCGGCACCACGGTGCTGTCCGACCGCATCGTCGTGCGAATCACCCAGAAGCCCGGTGACAGCTTCATCGACCGGATGATCGCGCTCGTCGAGGGCGCCAACCGGCAGAAGACCCCCAACGAGATCGCGCTGAACATCCTGTTGTCGTCGCTGACGATCGTCTTCGTCTTCGCCGTCGCGACCCTGCAGCCGTTGGCGATCTACTCCAAGGCCACCTACCCCGGCGTGCCGGACACCCTCGCGCTGACCGGCGACGGTGTGACCGGGATCGTGATGGTGGCGCTGTTGGTGTGTCTGATCCCCACCACCATCGGCGCGTTGCTCAGCGCCATCGGCATCGCCGGCATGGACCGCCTCATGCAACGCAACGTGCTGGCCATGTCCGGTCGGGCCGTGGAGGCCGCCGGCGACGTCAACACCCTGCTGCTCGACAAGACCGGCACCATCACCCTGGGCAACCGGCAGGCCGCCGCATTCGTCCCGTTGGCCGGCGTGCCCGACGAGGTACTCGCCGACGCCGCGCAGCTGTCCAGCCTGGCCGACGAGACCCCCGAGGGCCGGTCCATCGTGGTGTTCGCCAAGGAACGTCACGGGCTGCGCGCCCGCACCCCCGGCGAGCTCTCCCGCGCGCAGTGGGTGGAGTTCTCCGCCCACACCCGGATGTCCGGGGTGGACATCGACGATCACCGGCTCCGCAAAGGCGCCACCGGTGCGGTCGCCGACTGGGTGCGCGCCGAAGGCGGCACGGTGCCAACCGAACTCGCCGACATCGTCAACGACATCTCCGCCGCGGGCGGCACGCCGCTGGCCGTCGGTGAAATCAGGAATGGCAACGCCACCGTGCTCGGCGTGATCCACCTCAAGGACTTCGTCAAACACGGCATGCGGGAACGGTTCGATGCGATGCGCCGCATGGGCATCCGCACCGTGATGATCACCGGCGACAACCCGTTGACGGCCAAGGCCATCGCCGACGAGGCCGGCGTCGACGACTTCCTCGCCGAGGCCACTCCCGAGGACAAGATGGCGCTGATCAAGAAGGAGCAGGCCGGCGGCAAGCTCGTCGCGATGACCGGCGACGGCACCAACGACGCGCCCGCACTCGCCCAGGCCGACGTCGGCGTCGCGATGAACAGCGGCACCACGGCGGCCAAAGAGGCCGGCAACATGGTCGACCTGGACTCCGACCCCACCAAGCTCATCGAGATCGTCGAGATCGGCAAGCAACTGCTGATCACCCGGGGCGCGCTGACCACGTTCTCCATCGCCAACGATGTCGCCAAGTACTTCGCGATCATCCCAGCGCTGTTCGTCGGCGTGTTCCCCGGTCTGGATCTGCTCAACGTGATGCGGTTGCACAGTCCGCAGTCGGCGATCCTCTCGGCGGTGGTGTTCAACGCCGTCGTCATCGTCGCGCTCATCCCGCTGGCGCTGCGCGGCGTGCGCTACACGCCCAGCAGCGCGTCGAAACTGTTGAGCCGCAATCTCTATGTCTACGGACTCGGCGGCCTCGTCGCGCCGTTCGTCGGCATCAAACTGATCGATCTCCTCGTCGCCCTCCTGCCAGAAATGTGAGATGACCATGTCCATCCTCCGACAGCACTGGGCCGCGCTGCGCGCGCTGCTGGTGTTCACCGTGGTCCTCGGCGTGGCCTACCCGGTGCTCATCTGGCTCATCGCCCAGACACCATTCCTTTCCGCCAAGGCCAACGGGTCGATCCTCACCGTCGACGGAAAGCCCCTGGGCAGCAGCCTCATCGGGCAGTCGTTCACCGAGGCCGACGGCACCCCGTTGCCGCAGTACTTCCAGAGCCGGCCATCGGCCGCCGGCTACGACCCGATGGCCACCAGCGCGAGCAACCTGGGCCCGGAGAGCATCGTCGACACCGCCGACAAACCCAGCCTGCTGACCCAGGTGTGCACCCGCAGCAGGGTGGTCGGCGACCTCGACGGAGTCGACGGGCGGCGCCCCTACTGCACCGGCGGCGGGGTGGGGGCCGTACTGTCGGTCTTCGGCCCCCGCGACGTGTCCGGCGCCGTCGTCCACCCAACCCGGGTGATCAGCGTCAACGAGCCGTGCGACACGCACCCGACGCCGTTCCTCGACGCCTACCGCGGAGTCCGCGTGCAGTGTGCCGCCGCCGGGGAGGACTACAGCGCCGGACAGCTCGTCCCCGTCCGCGGCGCCGCCCCCGACCAGCCCCCGGTACCGGCCGACGCCGTCACCTCCAGTGGCAGCGGACTGGATCCGCACATCTCGCCTGCCTACGCCGAACTGCAGGTCGACCGGGTGGCCGCCGCCCGGTCGCTGACTCCCGAGCAGGTACGCGACGTCGTCGCCGCCCACACCGAGGGCCGGACGCTGGGATTCCTCGGTGAACCGCGCGTCAACGTGCTGGAACTGAACCTGGCGCTGGATCTCCTCGCGTAGGCCCTGCCGTGGATGATGAAACTGTGGCGACCCCGGCGCACCGGCCCAAACGCGGTGAACTGCGCATCTATCTCGGCGCGGCACCGGGCGTCGGCAAGACCTACGCGATGCTCGGCGAGGCGCACCGCCGTCTCGAGCGGGGCACCGACCTGGTCGCCGCGATCGTCGAGACCCATGGCCGCACCAAGACCGCCGAACTGCTCGACGGCATCGAGACGGTACCGCCGAAGATGATCGAGTACCGCGGCCGCCGCTTCGGTGAACTCGACGTCGACGCCGTCCTGCGCCGCCGCCCACAGGTGGTGCTCGTCGACGAGCTCGCCCACACCAACACCCCCGGCAGCCGCAACGCCAAACGCTGGCAGGACGTCGAGGAGCTGCTCGACGCCGGCATCACCGTGGTGACCACGGTCAACGTCCAGCACCTCGAGAGCCTCAACGACGTCGTCACCCGCATCACCGGCATCGAACAGCAGGAGAAGGTGCCCGACGAGGTGGTCCGCGCCGCCGACCAGGTGGAGCTCGTCGACATCACCCCGGAAGCGTTGCGCCGCAGGCTCGCCCACGGCAACGTCTACGGACCCGAACGCGTCGATGCGGCCCTGTCGAACTACTTCCGCAAAGGCAACCTCACCGCGCTGCGCGAGCTGGCACTGCTGTGGCTGGCCGACCAGGTCGACGCCGCGCTGGAGAAGTACCGCGCCGACAACCAGATCACCACCACCTGGGAGGCCCGCGAGCGCGTCGTCGTCGCGGTCACCGGCGGACCCGAATCGGAAACCCTGGTGCGCAGGGCCTTTCGGATCGCGTCGAAGTCCAGCGCCGAGCTGATGGTGGTCCACGTGGTGCGCGGCGACGGACTGTCCGGGGTGTCGGCGCCCCGGATGGGCAAGGTCCGCGAACTGGCCACCAACCTGGGCGCCACCCTGCACACCGTCATCGGTGACGGCGGCGTCCCCACCGCGCTGCTCGAGTTCGCGCGGGAGATGAACGCCACCCAACTGGTGCTCGGCACCTCGCGACGCTCGCGCTGGGCGCGGATGTTCGACGAGGGCATCGGCGCGGCGGTGGTGCGCCAGTCCGGCACCATCGACGTGCACATGGTCACCCACGGAGAGGCCCATCGGACCTCGGTGTGGGCGCGGATCGGGCCGCGGCAGCGCCACGCGCTGTCCTGGCTGGCCGCCGTCGTGGTCCCGACGGCGATCTGCGCCATGACCGTGCTCGGGCTTGACCGGTTCCTGGGCATCGGCGGGGAGAGTGCGATCTTCTTCACCGGGGTGCTACTCGTCGCGTTGCTGGGAGGTGTTGGGGCCGCGGCTGTTTCGGCAGTGCTGTCGGGTTTACTGCTCAACTACTTCCTGGCTTCGCCGCGCTACACCTTCACCATCGCCGAACCCGACAGCGCGATCACCATCGTCGTGCTGCTCGCGGTGGCCGTCGCGGTCGCCGCGCTGGTCGACAGCGCCGCCACCCGCTCCCGAGAGGCCCGCCGCGCCGCCCAGGAAGCCGAACTGCTGGCCCTGTTCGCCGGCTCCGTGCTGCGCGGCGCCGACCTGGACACCCTGCTGGAGCGCGTCCGCGAGACCTACGCCCAACGCGCGGTCAGCCTGGTGCGCGGCGAGGCGCACGGCGCGGTGGTCGGCTGCGCCGGCACCGACCCGTGCGTGACCGTCGACGGCGCCGACACCGCGATCGAGGTCGGCGCCGACGACGAACCCGAGGAGTTCTGGCTGCTGATGAGCGGCCGCACGCTGGATGCCCGGGACCGACGGGTGCTCAACGCCGTCGCCAACCAGGCCGCCGGCCTGGCGCGGCAGCGTGAGCTCGTCGACGAGGCGAGCCGCGCCGAGGCGATCGCGCGCGCCGACGAACTGCGCCGCTCCCTGCTGTCGGCGGTCAGCCACGACCTGCGCACCCCGCTGGCCGCCGCCAAAGCCGCGGTGTCCAGCCTGCGCAGCGAGGACGTCGGGTTCTCCGCCGAGGACACCGCCGAACTGCTGGCCACGGTCGAGGAGTCGATCGACGCGCTGACCGCTCTGGTGGGCAACCTGCTGGACTCGTCGCGGCTGGCGGCCGGTGTCGTGCACCCCGAACTGCGCGAGGTCTACCTCGAGGAGGCGGTCCCGCGGGCGGTGCTCAGCCTCGGCCGCACCGGGCTGCGGGAGGGCCTGGACCGGGTGAAGGTGGAGGTCGGCGACACGGTGGTGCTGGCCGACAGTGGTCTGCTCGAGCGGGTGCTGGCCAACGTCGTCGACAACGCGCTGCGCTACGCCGCCGACGGTCCGGTCCGCATCACCGCCGGCCGGGTCGGTGGACGCGTGCTGATCTCGGTCGCCGACTCCGGCCCCGGCGTCGCGCCCGGCGCGCAGACCGAGATGTTCGCACCGTTCCAGCGGCTCGGCGACCAGGACACCAGCAGCGGTGTCGGACTTGGCCTTTCGGTGGCGCGCGGGTTCGTCGAGGCGATGGGCGGCACCATCTCCGCCACCGACACCCCCGGCGGCGGCCTCACCCTCGAGATCGACCTGGGCGCACCGCGATGAGCCCCGCGAAGACCAGGGTCCTCGTCATCGACGACGAACCGCAGATCCTGCGGGCACTGCGCATCAACCTGTCGGTGCGCGGCTACGAGGTGCACACCGCCGCCAGCGGCACCGAGGCACTCAAGACCGCCGCCGAACACAAACCCGACGTCGTCGTGCTCGACCTCGGCCTACCCGACATGTCCGGCATCGACGTGCTCGGCGGTCTGCGGGGCTGGCTGTCGGCTCCGGTGATCGTGCTGTCGGCGCGCAGCGACTCCGCCGACAAGGTCGAGGCGCTCGACGCCGGCGCCGACGACTACGTCACCAAACCCTTTGGCATGGACGAGTTCCTGGCCCGACTGCGCGCCGCTGTGCGCCGGGCTGCCAGCGCCGCCGACACCGACGAGCCGGTGATCGTGACGTCGTCGTTCACCGTCGACCTCGCGGCCAAGAAGGTCAGCAAGAACGGCGCCGAGGTGCACCTCACCCCCACCGAATGGGGCATGCTCGAGATGCTGGTGCGCAACCGCGGCAAGCTCGTCGGCCGCGAGGAACTGCTGCGCGAGGTGTGGGGCCCCGCCTACGCCAAGGAGACCCACTACCTGCGGGTGTACCTGGCGCAGTTGCGGCGCAAGCTCGAAGACGACCCCGCCCACCCGGTGCACCTGCTGACCGAGGCGGGCATGGGCTACCGCTTCCAGCCCTAGCGGGGCGGGAACTCCTTGGCCGTCGCGATCAGCTTCGCGCGCACCAGCTCCGGACGCTCGTCGACGATGAAGTGGCCGCAGTCGACGTAGTCCACGGTGTAGTCGTCGGCGCGGGCGGTCTCGGCTGCCGCGAGGTCGGGGTGGATCGCCTGGTCGGCGGTGCCGAACATCGCCCGCACCGGCACCGACAACCGACGGGACTCCCCACGCCGGGCGACCTGCGGAACCTCCCGCAGCAGGAACGTCCGGTAGGTGTCGCGCGCGGTGCGCGCCACCAGCGGATCGCGGAACCGCTCGCTGTAGACCCGCGCGGTCCGCGCGTCGACCTCCGAAGCCCGGCTGTACAGCAGATCCAGGAACTTGGTGCGCGTCTGCACCGGCACCCCGGCGAACGCGATCAGGGGCTGATACATCAGGAACCGCCACAGATGCGGCGCCATCACCGTCGTCGGCACCCACAGGTGCGCGATGTTCAGCGGCATGTAGGCGTTCACCCGATCAGGCGCCTGCAGCGCCACCAGGAAGCCGATGTAGCCGCCCCAATCGTGCCCGACCAGCAAAACCTGGTCCAGGTCCAGCGCCTCCATCAGAGCGACCACGTCGGCGGCCACATCCTCCTTGGCCCACCCGTGCGGAGCCGCACCAGACCAGCCGTAGCCGGGCAAGTCGGGCACGATGATGCGCAGCCCGGGCGGCGGGTCGGCCAGCAAATCCCGGTACACGTAGTGGTGCTGCGGCCAGCCGTGCAACGCCAGCACCGGCCGGCCATCCTCGGGGCCGGCCTCCGTGACATGGAAGTTCACACCGTTGGCCACCACGAAGCGTCTGCGCACGCCGGGAATCTCCGGGGGATGGGTAGTCATGTTCCAGAGACTAATGCGATGGGTCTACGGTGCATCCATGCCCGGGTATCGCGCACTCTTCGACGCCAGCATCAACGACCCTGAGGGGTTCTGGGCCGACGCAGCAACCGCCGTCAGCTGGACCAAGCCCCCGCAGCGCATCCTCGACGACGACAACCCGCCGTTCTACCGCTGGTTCCCCGACGCCGAGCTCAACACCTGCGCGAATGCGCTGGACCGCCACGTCGAAGATGGCCGCGGTGACCAGGCCGCACTGATCTACGACTCGGCCGTCACCGACACCAAACGCACCTACACCTACGGCGAGCTGCTCGACCACACGGCGCGCTTCGCCGGGGTGCTGCGCGACCTGGGCGTCGGCAAGGGCGACCGCGTCGTCATTTACATGCCGATGATCCCCGAAGCCGTCATCGCGATGCTGGCCTGCGCGCGCCTGGGCGCGGTGCACTCGGTCGTCTTCGGCGGATTCGCCCCGCACGAGCTGGCCGTGCGCATCGACGATGTGCGCCCCAAGGTCGTCGTCTCGGCGTCCTGCGGCATCGAACCCAGCCGCGTCATCGAGTACAAGCCGATGCTCGACGCCGCGATCGGCATGGTCTCGGACCCGCCGGCGCACTGCGTGATCGTGCAGCGCGAACGGCAGCGCTGCGACCTGATCGAGGGTCGCGACGTCGACTGGGACGCCGCGATGGCGACCGCCACGCCCGCCGACCCGGTGCCCGTCGCCGCGACCGACCCCCTCTACGTGCTCTACACCTCCGGCACCACCGGCAAGCCCAAGGGCATCGTGCGTGACAACGGCGGCCACGCGGTCGCGCTGCTGTGGACCATGCGCAACATCTACGACATCGCGCCCGGCGAGGTGTTCTGGGCCGCCTCCGACGTCGGGTGGGTGGTCGGCCACTCCTACATCGTCTACGCGCCGCTGCTGCTCGGCGCCACCACCGTGCTCTACGAGGGCAAGCCCGTCGGCACCCCCGATCCGGGCGCGTTCTGGCGCGTCGCCGCCGAGCACGGCGTCAAGGCGCTGTTCACCGCCCCTACCGCGATCCGCGCGATCCGCAAGGAAGACCCCGAAGCCACCTACCTGGCCCGCTACGACCTGTCGGGCCTGAAGTACCTGTTCCTCGCCGGCGAGCGGCTGGACCCCGACACCTACCACTGGGCCGCCGACAAGCTCGGCATCCCGGTCATCGACCACTGGTGGCAGACCGAGACCGGCTGGGCCATCGCGGCCAATCCCATGGGGATCGAACAGTTTCCGGTCAAAGCCGGTTCGCCGACCTTCCCCATGCCCGGATACGACGTGCACATCCTGCGCGAGGACGGCCGGGACTGCCAGACCGGTGAGGAAGGCGCGATCTGCATCAAGCTGCCGCTGCCGCCCGGCACGCTGCCGACGCTGTGGCACGCCGACGACCGCTACCGTGCTTCGTACCTGACCGAACACCCCGGCTACTACCTGACCGGCGACGGCGGCCGGTTCGACGAGGACGGCTACCTGTTCGTGATGGGTCGCATCGACGACGTCATCAACGTCGCCGGGCACCGCCTGTCGACGGGCGCCATCGAGGAGGTGCTCGCGACGCATCCGTCGGTGGCCGAGTGTGCGGTGATCGGCGTGCCCGACGACATCAAGGGCCAGGCGCCGCGCGGGCTGGTCGTCGTCAAAGCCGGGGCCGCCACCGAGGGGCTGACCGACGAGCTGGTTGCGCTGGTGCGCAGCGAGATCGGCGCCGTGGCCGCGTTCAAGCTCGTCGATGTCGTGCCCGCGCTGCCGAAGACTCGGTCGGGCAAGATCCTGCGCAAGACGATGCGGGGCCTCGCCGCCGGCCGCGACGAGCCGGTGCCCTCGACGATCGAAGACCCGTCGGTGCTCGAGGACCTCGGCAAAATCCTGCGCCACTGACCGACCACCGCGCGCCGGGTGTGAGCCGACGCCAGATGGGTATGCCCTCCAGCACGCACGTCAATTTGCGGGTGATCGGAGGGCGGCGATGTCGACGCGACCGAAATACATGGCGGTACAGGGTGCGGCGATCATGGTCGCTGTGGTCCTGACCGCGATCGGAATCCTGGGCTTCGTGCCCGGCGCGACCTCGAACCTGCACGAGATCGCCTGGGCCGGAACGAACTCCGGCGCTTTGCTGTTCGGCAAGTTCTCGGCGTCGGTGGTGGTCAACGTCGTGCACATCGTCGTGGGAGTGTGCGGCTTCGCCCTGGCCCGCTCCTACGCCTCGGCGCGGGCCTATTTGCTGGGCGGGGGCGCGATCTACGTCGCGCTCGCGCTCTACGGCATGTTCGCCGACCGCAGCAGCCACCTGCTGCCGCTCAACCCCGCCGCGAACTGGCTGCACTTCGGACTCGGCGTCGTCCTGCTCCTGCTCGCGGTCACCCTGGCCGGCCAGCACGACCCGACCCGCCGCCGGCGCATCCAGATGCGCCGCGCCGCCACCTAGGCCCGCCGCCGCGACGCGGCCGGTCAGACCAGTTCGGGCACCCTGAGGTGAGCGAGAGCCAGCTCGAACACGCCCTCATCGGTGATCTCCGCGCCGGCCTCGCCGGCGGTGGCGTCGCGCAGGCGGTCCATCTGCGCCCGGTGCCGGGCCAGCGTCTCGGCACTGTCGAAGGCTGACGACACCACCGCGCGGGAGATGTCGCGATTGACCAACAGGCTTGTGCCGCAGTGACCGTCGAGTTCCTCCAGCGCGGGCAGCGCCTGCTCGCGGAAGATGTCGATGCCGGCGTCGATGCGGCTCCGATCGACTTTGCACCAGGTGACCCGCGCGAACGCACCGTCACCACTTTCCCGGGTCCGATGCATGACCGCGATCTCCCAGTCGGCGACCTCCATGGTCCCCCCGAGGATCTGCGCCGCGCGGTCGCGCACCTCCCTGATCAGCGGGGCGCTGGCCCGCAGCGCCTCCTCGGACTGCCAGGCGCTGGTGGCGATACACCGTCCCGACGTGCGGTCGACCAGCAGGGACAACCCGACGAAGCCGTGCATTCGCCGCATCTCCGGCATCATCGACTCCCGGACCTGGGCTATGCCGTCATCGATGGACGCCGCCCGTCCCCAGATGGTGGTGGTTCGTGCGTACACAATCTGCCTCCTTAGGACGAGGCAGCGTCGCGACGGGCGCTGCCGTCGGAGCCGATTGTCCTCCGCACGCAGGCGGCAGACAAGAAGCGCTCAGGCGATCGACAACGCGATGCCGTCGAGGATGTCGTGCTCGCTGACCACCAATTCGGTGATGCCGGCCCGCTCCCCCAGCACGGCCGCCAGCTCCTGCACGATCAGCGCTCCCCCGCCGATCACGTCGACGCGGCCCTCGTGCATCGGGCCGAGCACCGCGCGTTGCTCGCGCGTCATGGCCAGCAACTCGTCGCACACGCCGAGCAGGTCGTCGAACCCCACCCGCGACAGGTGGATGGCCGCCGGGTCGTAGGCCGTCAGCTGGTGCGCAAGCGCCGCCAGCGTGGTCATGGTGCCCGCCACGCCGACCCAGGTGCGGGCCTGCTCGACGGGGACGACCCGCAGCGCCTCCTCGAGCGCGGCGCGCACCACCGCGCGCGCGTCGTCGATCTGTCCCACGGTGGGCGGGTCGGACTGCAGGCACCGCTCCGTCAACCGGACGCACCCGATGTTGGTCGAGTAGGCCGCGGTCACCGTGTCCGCGCCCAGCACCAGCTCCGTCGACCCGCCGCCGAGGTCGACGACGACGAAAGGCGCTTGCGCCGAATCCAACTCGCCCACCGCACCCTGGAACGACAAGGCAGCCTCCTCGTCGCCGGTGATCACCTCGGCCACCGCGCCCGGCACCACCGTCCCCAGCACCCGCGACGTCATCGCGAAGAACTCGTCGCGGTTGATCACGTCACGCGCGGCCGACGTGGCCACCATCCGGACCGCGTCGACCCGGTGCTGCCGCATCGTGTCGGCGTAGCCGGCCAGCGCAGCCTCGGTGCGCGCCAACGCCTCCGGGGCGAACTCCCCCGTCGCGTCCACGCCCTGCCCCAGCCGCACGATCCGCATCTCCCGGACCACATCGGTCAAGCGGCCGTCGGCGCCGACGTCGGCGATCAGCAGGCGGATCGAGTTGGTGCCGCAGTCCACCGCAGCGACTCTGGTCATGTCCACACTTTCGGGTCCAAGATGCCGGCCATCGCCGGTTCGGCGGCCAGGATCGCGAGCGCCTCGTCTCCGAACGGGTTGACCCCCGGACCCTTGGCCAGTGAGTGCGCGATCACCACGTGCAGGCACTTGACCCGGTCGGGCATCCCCCCGCCGGAGAACGTCGTCCCCAGCGGTTCGATCGCGTCACGCTCGGCCAGATAGGACTCGTGCGCGCGCCGGTAGGCAGCGGCCAGCTCCGGATCCTGCGCGAGCCGCTCGGTCATCTCCCGCATCAGACCCGAGGACTCCAGCCGGCTCGCCGCCGCGGTCAACGCCGGATGGGTCAGGTAGTACAACGTCGGAAACGGTGTCCCGTCAGGCAGTTTCGGCGCCGTCTTGACGACCCCGGGCTCGCCGTTGGGGCACCGGTACGCGATCTCGAGCACGCCGCGCGGCTCACGGCCCAACTGCGCCGCGACGGCCTCGAGGTCGGCCGGGTCAACCACCGGGCGGGGGCGCATCGGGCGCCGGCGGGGGCGCGGCCGGGGCAGGCAGCGGCGTCGCGGGCGAAATCGGGCGTGGCACATCGGAAATCGTATTCCACAACGCCGTGTACCACGGATCCCCACTGCGCATCTCGGTCAGCTCGTCCTCCTCCGGCGTGGGATTCGTTGCGCCGGGCGGCAATTGCACCTGGTACGGGATCTCCCCCGGCATCACGAAGCCCAGCCGCTCCCGCGCCTGGGCGGCGATGAACACCGGGTCGGCGAGCTTCGCCTTCTGCTCCTCGAGTTCGGCGATCTGTTCGCGCAACTGCGCCTCACTGGCCTGCAGCTGCTTCATCTCCGTACGTTGCGAGAAATACGTGCGCACCGGACCGGCGATCGTCAACGTCAGCACACACACCACCGCCGCCAGGATCGCGGCGCGGCGCGCGGTCGAGCCGAACCGTTGCTCGGCAGCCGATTCGGCGGACAGCAGGATCGACTCCCGGATCGAGCCGCCCGGCTTACCGCCGCTCTCGGCGTCATCCTCGAAGGCCGCGAGTTCCTTGCTCGGCTCCTTGCCCGGATCTGCGGCCTTGGCCTCCCGGCGTAACGACGTCCCCCGCGGCTTCGCCCGCCCGGCATCGCCGGCCTTGCCCGGCTTGCCGGGCCGGGACGCCGGAGTCCGCCGACGAGGATCAGGTCGTTTCGCTTCGGGCACGGGCTATTTGGGGTCCAACGAGAATCGCGGGAACGCCAGGTCGCCGGCGTAACGAGCCGCGTCACCCAGCTCGTCCTCGATGCGCAGCAGCTGGTTGTACTTCGCGACGCGCTCGCTGCGGGCCGGCGCACCGGTCTTGATCTGACCGCTGCCCACCGCCACCGCGAGGTCGGCGATCGTGGTGTCCTCGGTCTCGCCGCTGCGGTGGCTCATCATCGTCTTGTATCCGGAGGTGTGTGCCAGCGACACCGCGTCGAGCGTCTCGGTCAGCGTGCCGATCTGGTTGACCTTGACCAGCAGCGCGTTCGCGGCGCCCCGCTGGATGCCCTCCTCGAGGCGCTCCGGGTTTGTGACGAACAGGTCGTCGCCGACGAGCTGGATCCGGTCGCCGATCGCGGTGGTCAGCGCCACCCAGCCGTCCCAGTCGTCCTCGGACAGCGGATCCTCGATCGACACCAGCGGGTAGGCCCCGATGAGCTCGTCGTAGAACTGCGCCATCTGCTCGGCGGTGCGGGTCTGCTTCTCGAAGGCGTAACCGGTGCCCTCGGTGTAGAACTCGGTGGCCGCCACGTCCAGCGCGAGCGCGACCTCGCTGCCGACCTTCAGCCCGGCGCTCTCGATGGCGGTGCTGATCAGATCCAGGGCGGCGGTGGTGCCGGGCAGGTCGGGGGCGAAGCCGCCCTCGTCACCCAGGCCGGTGGCCAGGCCCTGCTTCTTGAGCACCGACTTCAGCGAGTGGTACACCTCGGCGCCCCAGCGCAGCGCCTCGCGGAACGAGGGCGCGCCGATCGGCGCGATCATGAACTCCTGCACGTCGACGCCGGTGTCGGCGTGTGCGCCGCCGTTGATGATGTTCATCATCGGCACCGGCAGGATGTGAGCGTTGGGTCCGCCTACGTAGCGGAACAGCGGCAGTTCGGCCGACTGCGCAGCGGCCTTGGCCACCGCCAGCGACACACCCAGGATCGCGTTGGCGCCCAGCCGGGACTTGTCCGGCGTGCCGTCGAGATCCACCAGTGCCTGGTCGACGAGCCGCTGCTCGTCGGCGCCCATCCCGATCACGGCCGGGGCGATCTCGTCGAGCACCGCCTCCACGGCCTTCTCGACGCCCTTGCCGCCGTAGCGGGAGCCGCCGTCCCGCAGCTCCACCGCCTCGTGCTCACCGGTGGACGCACCCGAGGGCACCGCCGCGCGCGCGACCGCCCCGTCCAGCAGTCCGATCTCGACCTCGACGGTGGGGTTGCCCCGGGAATCGAGGATCTCGCGGGCTGCGACCTGCTCGATGATGGGCACTGTGGTCTCCTTGTGGTCGTGATCCGGTGAGATTGTTCTAAAGAGCCTAGAGCCTGCCCAAACAGCCGTCGTCGCCTAGAGCCGTCGACCCGCGGCGTAGGCCGTCGCCCAGTCGCGCACCGTGCGGACGTACTGCTGAGAATTGTTGTAGGCGAGCACCGCATTCATCCAGCCCCGCGGGGTGTCCAGATCCTTACCGCTCCAGCACAGATACCCGGCTGCCGACAGCGCCGCATCGTCGATGTTGTCGGCGCTGATGCTGCCGTCGTTGTTGGCGTCCACCCCGTAGAGCCGCCACGTCTCGGGGATGAACTGCATGGGTCCCATGGCGCGGGCGAACGGCTCGTCACCGTCGTGGCTGACCGCGTCGTGGTCGAGGATCTCCAGATTGCCGGACGTGCCGTCCAGCAGCACTCCGCGGATGGGCGGGGCGACGTCGCCGTTGCGCGCGACAGCCGCACCCCGATAGGTGCCGTGATGGCTCTCCACCTGCCCGATTCCGGCCAGCGTCGTCCATTTCAGGTTGCAGTCCGGGTTCTCCACCTCGGCGACCCGCGCCGCGTAGGCGTAGGCCTCGAGCGCGGTCACGGGGATGCCCAGCGCCGGCGCCCGCTCGGCGGCCCACTCGTGCAGCTGGTCGGCGGGACGGCCGGCGGCGTACGTGTCGATCTGAGGCACCGGATCGCCCGGAGGGGGCGGCACGCCGTGGGGAATGTTGGAGCCCAGCTGCCAGGAACAACTCGCGGCCATGAGCAGCGCTGTCGCGCCGATCACGGCTAAAGCCTGTATCCAACGCACCCGCGTCACCGGACTCCTCAACCCGTTTCGGTTGTTGTCATGGTCCCACGTATCGAAGGACCCACGTCCCATCCTGCCCGTCGATGTCGGGTGTACATTCACCAAAGCACACCTCAACTGAGGTGAGGCACACCTTTGTTGTCACGGCCCCATCGGGCACGCGCACCCCGCACAGCAAGGACGAGCCATGGTCTCGGCACCCGACCTCCACGTCGCGTTGCAATCCACCACGCTCGCCGGCCCCAATGTGACATCGCAGCTGTTCGGCAGTGGTCTGATCGGCCTGCGCGAAGGGCTCGAAGCCGCCATCGTCGTGTCGATCCTGGTGGCGTTCCTGGTCAAGTCCGAGCGACGCGACGCGCTGAAATGGGTGTGGCTCGGCGTCGGCGCGGCCGTCGCCCTGACCGTCGGCGTGTTCCTGACGATCCAATTCGGCCAGAACACCATCACCGGGCTGGCCGCCGAGGCGATCGCCGGGGTGGCCTCCCTGATCGCTGTCGCGATCGTGACGACCATGGTGCTCTGGATGAAGAAGGCCGCGGCCTCGATGTCCGGGCAGCTGCGCGGCGAGATGGACCGTGCCCTGCAGGCCGGGCCCGCGGCGGTGGCCACGCTGGCGTTCCTGGCCGTCGGGCGCGAAGGCGTCGAGACGGCCCTGTTCATGGTGGGCTACGCCGAGGCGCAGACGAGCTGGCCGCTGATCGGCCTGATCGCCGGTGTCCTGGTCGCCGCTGCCATCGCCTACGGCATGTACCGCGGCGCCCTGAGCATCAACCTCAGCAAGTTCTTCACCTACACCGGCGTGTTCCTGGTCGTCATCGCCGCGGGCATCCTGTCCTACGGCATCGGCGCCCTCCAGACCGTCGGGTGGCTGCCCGGCCTGAGCCGCAAGGCTTTCGACGTCAGCACCTGGTTCAACTGGTCGTCCTGGTACGGCGAGGTCATCCAGGGCATCTTCAACGTCACCCCGACCCCGACCCTGCTGCAACTCGCCTGTTACGTGACCTACCTCGCCGCCGTGCTCGCGCTGTTCCTGCGACCGTCGGGCACCAAGCTCAGCACCTCCCAACCTGATCCCTCTCCCGAAAGGTCCACCACGTGAAGGTCCAACCCACGGTCGCGGCACTGGCTGCCGCGCTGGCAGCACTGGCGATGACGAGCTGCCAGGCCAAGGACGAGAGCTCCGGCGCCGCCGCGGGCGACGACGCCGGACCGGCCCAGATCACCGTCGAGGCCACCGACGACTCCTGCGAGCTGTCCGGCTCCGAGGGCACCACCGGGGCGAACACCTTCGTGATCACCAACAACGGTTCGAAGGTCACCGAGTTCTACGTCTACGGCGAAGGCGAGCGGGTGATGGGCGAGGTGGAGAACATCTCCCCCGGCCTGCAGCGCACCCTCATCGTTCAGCTCAGCCAGCCCGGCACGTATCAGACGGCCTGCAAGCCCGGCATGATCGGCGACGGCATCCGCGGTGAGTTCACCGTCACCGGCGACACCGTCGAGGTCGACACCGACGGCAAGTTCAAGGAAGCCGCCGACAGCTACAAGCGCTACGTCAACAGCCAGGTCGAGGCGCTGGTCCCGGCCGTCGAGTCGTTCGTCGCCGCGATCAAGGCCGGTGACATCGAGGCCGCCAAGACCCAGTACCCGACCTCCCGCGTCTACTACGAGCGCATCGAACCCGTCGCCGAGTCGTTCCCCGACGACCTCGACCCGCGCATCGATCTGCGCGAAGCCGACCTCGAGCCCGGGCAGAAGTGGACCGGCTACCACCGGCTGGAGAAGGACCTGTGGGTGACGGGTCCGCAGCCCGACACCAACGCGATCGCCGACCAGCTGCTCGCCGACGTCAAGGAACTGCAGGCCGGCGTCAGCGCTCCGGACTTCACCGTCGACTCCACCCAGATCGCCGGCGGCGCACAGGGACTGCTCGACGAGATCGCCACCAGCAAGATCACGGGCGAAGAGGACATCTTCAGCCACACCGATCTGTGGGACTTCAACGCGAACCTGCAGGGTTCGCAGACCGCGGTGGCGTCGGTGCGACCGATCCTCGACGAGCGCAACCCGGACCTCGGCACCCGCGTCGACCAGCGCTTCGAAGAGGTCGAGGCGCTGCTGGAGCGCTACCGCGACGGCGACGGATTCGTGACCTACGACAAGGTGACCGAGCCGGAGCGCCAGGAGCTCTCGCGTGCGATCGACGCGCTGAGCAAGGAGGTCAGTCAGGTGCAGGGTGTCATCGCACCCCAATAACCCTGAGCGTCAGGGGCTGAGCCGCCGCAAGCTGTTCGGGGCGGCCGGCGTCGGCGCCGCGGTGGTCGGGGCGGCCGGTGCGGGAGCACTGGCCGGCCGGGCCACCGCGGCCCACCCCACCGAGCACCTGAACACCGCGGTGCCGTTCCGCGGGCCGCACCAGGCGGGCATCGTCACCGAGGCGCAGGACCGGATGCACTTCGCGACGTTCGACGTCACCACCCGCAGCCGCGACGACGTCGTCAAGATGCTGGCGGACTGGACCGAGATGGCCGAACGGATGACGCAGGGCAAAGAGGCCTTCCCGAACGGCTCCACCGGCCAGAACCCGTACTCGCCGCCCACCGACACCGGGGAGGCGCTCGGCCTGCCGCCGTCCCAGCTGACGCTGACGATCGGGTTCGGGCCGTCGTTCTTCGTCAAGGACGGCGTCGACCGGTTCGGCATCGCCGACAAGAAACCGGCCGAGCTGGTGGACCTGCCCAAGTTCCCCAACGAGAAGATCGACCCGGCCCGCAGCGGCGGCGACATCGTCGTGCAGGCGTGCGCCAACGACCCGCAGGTCGCCGTGCACGCCATCCGCAACCTGGCCCGCATCGGCTTCGGCACCGTCGCGGTGCGCTACTCGCAGCTGGGCTTCGGGCGGACCTCGTCGACCACGCGGGAGCAGACCACCCCGCGAAACCTGTTCGGGTTCAAAGACGGAACAGCCAACCTGCGGTCGGACGAGACGAAGAAGCTGAACGACTTCGTCTGGGTCGCCGACGGTGACGGACCGGACTGGCTGACCGGCGGCAGCTACCTGGTGGCGCGGCGGATCCGCATGCGCATCGAGCAGTGGGACCGCACGACCCTGCTCGAGCAGGAGCGCGTCATCGGGCGGCAGAAGGGTAGCGGCGCCCCGATGGGGCTGACCGACGAGTTCGAGGAACTCGACTTCGAGCTGACCGACGAGAAGGACGAGCCGCTGATCGACCGGCTGGCCCACGTGCGGCTGGCGTCGCCGGAGAACCTCGGCGGCATCGAGATCCTGCGCCGCGGCTACAACTTCACCGACGGGTCGGACGGCTTCGGCCACCTCGATGCGGGGCTGTTCTTCATCGCGTTCGTGCGCAACCCGGTGACGCAGTTCGTGCCGATGCAGAACGCGATCTCGCGTCAGGATGCGATGAACGAGTATGTGACGCCGACGAGCTCGGCCGTGTTCGCCTGTCCGCCTGGCATTCCCGAGGGTGACACGTCGACGTTCTGGGGTTCGACGCTGTTCTACTGAGACTCAGGAGTCACTTGTGTCAGCCGCCCGGCACTGAGACTGCGCCTACGGCGGGGGTTACTCGACTTTTTCCGCCGTGAGTGCAGTCTCGACGGCACCGGACTCGACTGCGCCGACCGCTATGGCCGGCCAGTGCGCGCGCCACTGTTCTGCGTCGATCGCGCTGACGGCAGCGCCGTCGAGCTCCTCGGCGATCTCACCGCCCCGCCGCGCTGCGCCGACCGCACGCTCGGCAGCCCGCACATCGGCCATGAACTCCAGCACCGCTGTGCGCAAAGCCGTTTCGGCGTCGAGTTCGGCCGACACCTTCACCGTGGTCAGCGAATCTGGGATCAGGTCCGGGGGCACCCCGGCGGTCTCGGCTCGCGCCAGCACCTTCTGCGCCAGCGCCAGCGACGGCTGACCGGTCGGGATGTCGTCCATGCAGGACGCCCGGGACTTCTTCTCCAGCGCCTTGCGCTGTTCCCATTGCGCCAGTTGATCTTCCAGCGTCACCGTCTCACCGGCCAGCACCGCCGGCACCCGGTTGCCCAGCTTGCGCACCAGCGCGTCGGCGACGTCGTCGATGTCGAACGCGTTGTCCGGTGCGTCCTCGGCGATGCGCGCGTGGAACAACACCTGCAGCAGCACGTCGCCGAGCTCGTCGCGCACCTCGGCGAGGTCCCCGCCGTGCACGGCGTCGAACAGCTCGTAGGTCTCCTCCAGCAGGTAGCGCCGCAGCGAGTCGTGGGTCTGCTGGCTCTCCCACGGCCCCGCCGTCCGCAGTTTGTCCATCAGGACCACCGCGTCGACGAGACGCTCCCCGCGTTGCGCGGCGGGCGCGGAGATCACCCGCTCGCCCGCGGCGATCCGAGCCGCCACCGACGGGTGCTCGGGGTCCGACGACAGCAGCGTCGCCGCATCGTCGCCGGTGTAGGCCGGTCGAGCCGACGGCAGCGACCACGGCACCTTGATCGGCATTTCCTCGGTGTACTGCACGTCGCCGGCCAGGAGCTCGATGGCCTCGATCGGAATCAGCGACGGCCGACGTGGGTCCACCAGGACTACCGTCATGCGCCACCTCCGAACTTGGTTATATCAACTTCGCCCTCCGCGGTCCCGCCGATCGCGAGCAACAGCCCCGCAACGAAGGCGACGAGGTCGAGGTCCCGGATACGCGGCGAGCCCACACCGGTGCCCTCCCGCGGGATGGGCACCTGCACCGTCGAAGTGGTGGCACGGTAGTTGCTGCCGGAATAGAGCCGCTTGAGCCGCAGCTGCGCCGAATCGGCAAGGGTCATCGGCGAAATCCGGATGGTGGACGCCGACAGTGCGCTGATCTCGGTGACGCCGTGTGCCCGAGCGAGCAGCCGCAGCCGGGCCACGGCGACCAGCCGCTGCGCCGGCTCGGGCAGCGGGCCGTAGCGGTCGATGAGCTCCTCGACCACCGAGTCGACGGCAGTGTCGTCGGCCGCCGCGGCCAACCGGCGGTAGGCCTCCAGCCGCAGGCGGTCGCTGCCGATGTAGTCCGGTGGCAGATGCGCGTCGACGGGCAGATCGATCCGCACGTCCTTCGGTTCCTCAGCCGTGGCAACGGTTTTGCCGTCCGCGGCCGCTCGGTACGCCTCCACGGCCTCCCCGACCAGCCGCACGTACAGATCGAACCCGACCCCGGCGACGTGGCCGGACTGCTCGGCGCCCAACACATTTCCGGCGCCGCGGATCTCGAGGTCCTTCATCGCCACCGCCATGCCGGCGCCGAGCTCGTTGTTCTGCGCGATGGTGGCCAGCCGGTCGTAGGCGGTCTCGGTGAGCGGCACCTCGGGCGGATACAGGAAGTAGGCGTAGCCGCGCTCGCGGGAGCGGCCCACGCGTCCGCGCAACTGGTGCAGCTGCGACAGACCGAACGTGTCGGCACGTTCCACGATCAGCGTGTTCGCATTCGAGATGTCCAGACCCGTCTCGACGATCGTCGTGCACACCAGGATGTCGAACTCGCGGTTCCAGAAGCCCTCGACGGTCTTCTCCAGCTGCTCCTCGGGCATCTGCCCGTGCGCCACCACCACCCGCGCCTCGGGCACCAGCTCGCGCACCTTGGCCGCGGCCGAGTCGATACTGCGCACCCGGTTGTGGATGTAGAACGCCTGCCCGTCGCGCAGCATCTCGCGGCGCAACGCGGCGGCGACCTGCTTGTCGTCGTGCGGGCCGACGTAGGTCAGCACCGGATAGCGCTCCTCGGGCGGGGTCAGGATCGTCGACATCTCGCGGATGCCCGCCAGGCTCATCTCCAGCGTGCGCGGAATCGGGGTGGCGCTCATCGTCAGCACGTCGACGTGGGTGCGCATCGACTTGATGTGCTCCTTGTGCTCGACGCCGAAGCGCTGCTCCTCGTCGACGATGACCAGGCCGAGGTCCTTCCAGGTCACCCCGGTCTGCAGCAGGCGGTGCGTGCCGATCACGATGTCCACGCTGCCGTCGCGCATACCTTCGAGGGTGGCCCGGGACTCGGCCGGATCGGTGAAGCGCGACAAGCCTTTCACCGTCACCGGGAACCCGGCCATACGGGAGGTGAAGGTCTGCAGGTGCTGTTCGGCCAGCAGCGTCGTGGGCACCAGCACCGCGACCTGCTTACCGTCCTGCACCGCCTTGAACGCCGCCCGCACCGCGATCTCGGTCTTGCCGTAGCCGACGTCGCCGCAGATCACCCGGTCCATCGGGACCGGCTTCTCCATGTCGGACTTGACCTCTTCGATGGCGGTCAGCTGGTCGATCGTCTCGGTGAAGCCGAACGCGTCCTCCATCTCACGCTGCCAGGGCGTGTCCGGGGCGAACGCGTGCCCGGCCGAAGCCTGCCGCTTGGCGTAGAGCGCGACGAGCTCGGCCGCGATCTCCCGGACCGCGCGGCGCGCCTTGGTCTTGGTGTTGGCCCAGTCGCTGCCGCCCAGCCGGCTCAGGGTGGGCGCCTCGCCGCCGACGTAGCGGGACAGCTGATCCAGGGAGTCCATCGGCACATAGAGCTTGTCGGTGCCGCCCCCGCGTTTGGCCGAGGCGTACTCGAGCACCAGGTACTCGCGGCGCGCGCCGCCGACCACCCGCTCGGTCATCTCGACGAACTTGCCGATGCCGTGCTGGTCGTGGACGACGAGATCCCCGGCGGTCAGCGCGAGCGGGTCGACGACGTTGCGCCGCTTGGCGGCGAGCTTCTTGCCTTCGGTGGCCGCGGCGCGGTTGCCGGTCAGGTCGGTCTCGGTGATGACGACCAGGTTCGCGCCGGGCAGCACCACGCCGTCGTGCAGCGGGCCCTGCAGCACGCCGACGACCCCTTCGGCCGGCACCGCCCCCGGCTCGAGAAGCGTTGCCGGGACATCGGATTCGCCGAGCTGCTCGACGACGCGCTTGGCGGTCCCGGTGCCGGGGGTGACGACGGCGCCATAACCACCGGTGGCCACGTGGGCGCGCAACATCGCGAAGATCTCGTCGAGATTGTGCTGCTGGCCGCGCGCCGAGGGCGCCGGCCGGATGTCGACGGCCACGGCCTCACCCGAACCGCTGTCGAGCTGGCTCAGCGTCCACCACGGATGCCCGCTCGCCCGGGCCGCGTCGCGCGCCTCACCGAAGCCGACGAAGCCCGACGCGCCCATCGCCTCCAAGTCGATGGGGGCGTCCCCGCCCACCGCCGCCGTCGACCACGACGCCTCGAGGAACTCCTGGCCCGTCTTGATCAGGTCGGCCGCGCGGGACCGGACCTTCTCGGGGTCACACACCAGCACCGCGGCGCCGTCGGGCAGATGGCTCGGCAGGGTGACCAGGTCGGTGGGCCGCAGCAGCGGCAGCAGCGCCTCCATGCCGTCCACCGGGATGCCCTCGGACAGCTTGGCCAGCATGTCGGGCACGCTGCCCGGCACACTGTTCTCCGACACCGGATGCTCGACGGCCAGCGCCGCGGCACGCTCCCGGACGTCGGGGGTCAGCAGCACCTCCCGGCAGGGCACCGCGGTCACCGTGGCGATCTCGATCTCGGGGATCGAGCGCTGGTCGGCCACCGAGAACATCCGCATCTCGGAGATCTCGTCGCCCCAGAACTCGACACGCACCGGATGCTCAGCCGTCGGCGGGAAGACGTCGAGAATGCCGCCGCGGACCGCGAATTCGCCACGCTTGCCGACCATGTCGACGCGCGTGTAAGCCAGCTCCACCAGGCGCTCGATCACGCCGTCGAAGTCCAGCTCGGCACCGACGCGCAGCGTCACCGGTTCGATGTCGGCCAGGTCCGGGGCCATCGGCTGCAGCAGCGAGCGGGCGGTGGTCACCACGACCCGCAGCGGCGGCCCGAGCTCCTCGGCGTCGGGATGGGTGAGACGACGCAGCAACATCATCCGGGCGCCGACGGTGTCCACGCCCGGCGACAGCCGCTCGTGCGGCAACGTCTCCCAGGACGGGAACAGCGCGACGGTGTCGCCGAAGACGCCGCGCAGCTCGGCGGTCAGGTCGTCGGCCTCGCGGCCCGTCGCGGTGACGACGAGCAGCGGACCGGCGCCGGCCTCGGACGAGACGAGCGCGGACGCGACGAAGACCCGGGCGCTGGCCGGGCCGACGAGGTCGAGATCTACGGGCCGCTCGGCGGCACGGCGGACAACCTCTTGCAGAGAAGGGTCACACAGTGCCAGCTCGACGAGGCCCGCGATCGGGGTGTGGACATGGAGGGTCCCCGATGCGGTCATGATGCGTCCATCGTAGGCACCCGCGGGGACCTGCGCCGCCCCGGCTCTACGTCCACCGAGGTCCGCCGAGGTCCGCCCGGCGGTGCTAGCGTCACGAACGCCAGAATCGGTCCGCGGGGGTGTCATTGGTCACGATCTCGGCCGTCGAGGCCGCCGATCCGTCCGCGTTGACCGCCGCCGCCGAACGGATGCACACAGCCGCCGGTGTCGTCACCGACGAGATCGCGCAGCAGCGGCGCGCCCTCGAGACGCTGCGCCGCGGATGGCAGGGCGCGGCTGCGGCCGCGGCGATCATGCAGGCCGAAGCCGCACTGACCCGGCAGCAGGAACTGGCCACCCGGCTCACCTCGATGGCGTCCGCGCTGTCGTTCGCAGGCACGAACCTCACCGCTTTGCGCACCCAGATCCTGGCGACGGCCCACCAGGCCGTGACGCTCGGTGCCGCCGTCGCCGACGACGGCACCGTGACGCCCGCCCCCGACAGCAGGTTGATGACGCCCGCCCTGGCCGGCGCCTACACCACCGTCCTGAAGGTGCTGCTGGCCTGGTACGACCGGATCGACACGGCGACCGCCGAAGCGCTGCGCCGCGCCGGGGACCTGTCGATGTCCCCCACGGAGACTCCTCCCCCGTCCATCGAGACGCTGAAGCCGCCCGCGGGCGCCACCGACACTGAGATCAACCAGTGGTGGGACGGGCTCAGCGAGGAACAGCGGCAACGGCTGGTCACCGAGCGTCCGGAGTGGATCGGCAACCTCGACGGGGTGCCGGCGTCCCACCGCGACCGCGCCAACCGCAACCGGCTCGCCGGCCTGGCCGCGCGGCCGGACCTGACCGCCGACCAGCGCGCCACCCTCGACGCCATCGACCAGGCCGTCAACCACCCCGATGGCACACCGCGCGCCGACCGGCAGCTGCTGATCGTCGACCTCGACAACGGCGCACCGCGGGTGGCCGTCGCGATCGGCGACGTCGAGAAAGCCGACAACGTCAGTGTTTTCGTGCCCGGCACCGGAGGCGTCCCCTACGACAAAGTGAACTCCGGCAACGACCTGCCCACCTACGTGCAGCAGGCCGCCGACCTGAAGCGCCGCACCGACGAGGTGCTGTCGCGGACCAAGCCGGGCGACACGTCGGCGACCATCGCGTGGCTGGGCTACGACCCGCCGGACAACCTCGCCGAAGCCGGTCTGGCGCGCTACGCCGACGCCGCCGCCCCAGATCTGGCGTCGTTCGTCAACGGACTCGACAGCTCCCGCGACACCGACCCGCACCTCACCGTGATCGGGCACTCCTACGGGTCCGTGGTGGCCAGTGAAGCCCTGCAGCGCGGCACCGCCGCCGACAACGTCATCTTCACCGGCTCCCCCGGCCTGGAGACCAACCCGCTGCAGTACTTCTCCGACCCGACACCGGAGAAACTGCACCTCACCCCGGGCCACGTGTTCGTCCAGCACGCCGACAACGACCCCGTCGCCAACCTGGGCCGCTACAACGCCGCCGTCATCTCCAACCTGCCCGGCTTCATCGACCTGTCCACCAATGCCGAGACCACACCGTTCGGCCCGACCGCGGCGGCCGGCGGGCACAGCGAATATTTCAATGTCGACACGACCGCGCTGTACAACCAGGCCGTCGTGGTCGCGGGGGTAGCGTCCGATCCCAACTGGGTCCGGGAGGAGAAATGACGTGGCGGCCGATCCCCGCGCTTTGCGCGGCACTGGTGCTCACCCTCGGCGCGTGCAGCATGGCTGACCCGGCCCCGCCCGCGGATTCCGGCGCCCAGGGCAGCGCCGCCGAACTCGACGAACTGCTGCGGCGCCCCGACGCCGAGACGGTGCTGGCCGAGCAGGACCGCATGCTCGCCGAGATCTCCGCGGCGTTGACCCGCATCATCGCGGGTTCGCGCTGGGAACCCAGCAACACCCGCTCGGACGTGGCGTGCGCCGAGTTCGCGTCAACCCGCGGGCTGAAGTACTACAGCGCGCTCTACACGTCGCCGACTCCGGTCCCGCCGGAGCTGTGGGATGCGTCCTCCGACGCGGTCATCGACATCGCCCGCCGCTACGGCTACACCGCAGAGGTGTCGCGCAGCCCGGCGCCCGGCCCCGGGCAGGTGGCCAATCTCGACATCCGCGACACGGTGGGCGGATACGTCACCTTCGGCTCGCAGAAGGCGGCCAGCTTCGGCGCCACCACGGGCTGCTACCTGACCGCGGCCGACAAGCAGGCCGCGCGGGCCGACGCGACGGGCTGACTCACTCCTCGTGCAGGATCGGGTCGGACTCCAGGTGAGTCAGCCCGTTCCAGCACAGGTTCACCAGATGCGCGGCCACCACTTCCTTCTTCGGCTCCCGCACGTCGAGCCACCACTGCGCGGCCATCGACACCGAACCCACCAGCGCCTGCGCATACAGCGGGGCCAGGTCCGGGTCCAGGCCGCGCCGCGAGAAGTCGCCCGCCAGGATCGACGCCACCTGACTGACCGCGTCGTTGAGCAACGTCGAGTAGGTGCCCGAGGTGATGCTGGCCGGTGAGTCACGGATCAGGATGCGGAACCCGTCGGTGTGCTCTTCGACGTAGGTCAGCAGCGCCAGCGCCACCCGCTCGACCCGCACCCGCGACCGGTTGTTGGTCAGCGAGGAGGTGATGCCGTCGAGCAGTGCCGACATCTCCCGGTCCACCACCACCGCATAGAGGCCCTCTTTGCCGCCGAAGTGCTCGTAGACCACCGGCTTGCTGACGTTGGCGCGCAACGCGATCTCCTCGATCGAGGTGCCGTCGAAGCCGCGCTCGGCGAACAGCGACTTGGCGATCTCGATCAGCTGCTGACGCCGCTCGGTTCCGGTCATCCGGGCCCGCGGGGGGCGCAACTCCTTCTCCGACCCAGCCACGTGTCTCAGCGTAGAGGGTGATCGCACCCGCGCCGGGTAGCGTCAGCACCGTGATCACGCTGGACCGGCTGATCAACGTCCTCGGCGGCTACGGCGCGCGGCTGCGCGTCACGTCGGTGGTCCGATCCACCGAACTGCGCAGCGTGGTGCTGCCCGAGGTCGTCGACGGCAGAACCGTCTCCGGCGACGTGTTGCTGGCCGTCGGCGCGTCGTCGGCCGACGAGGCGCTGGAGTGGGCGCGGGCCGCCCGCGCCGCCGTCGTCATCGTCCGCCCGACCGGCGGGCCGGTCCCGGTGGAGCCGACCGACATCGCGGTCGTGGCGATCGACTCGGCGATGCCGTGGAGCGACTTCGCCGCCATCGTCTACGGGCTGGTGATGGAGGGCCGCGAGACGGAGTCGGGCCGCGGGCCCACCGACCTGTTCGCGCTGGCCGACAGCCTCGCGGTCGCGGTCGGCGGCCCCGTGGTGATCGAGGACCGGCTCTCGCAGGTGCTGGCCTACTCCCGCGGGCAGGAGTCCACCGACCCCGCCCGGGTGGCGACGATCCTGCGGCGGCAGGCGCCCGCGCACCTGCGCGCGGTGTTCGAGGAGCACGGCGCCTTCACCCACCTCGCGGCATCCGACGAGCCGATGTTCGTGCCGGGCGTGGAGGCCGTCGGGTTGAGCGGGCGGATGGTGGTGGCCGCGCGCGCCGGACGTGAGCTCTTGGGATCGGTGTGGGTGGCGTGTTCGGCGCCGCTGGCCGGACCGGCGCAGACCGCGCTGACCGAGGGGGCGCACACCGTCGCACTGCACCTGCTGCGGTCGCGGGCCAGCGCCGACCTGGAGCGACAGGTCGAGTCCGAGCTCGTCATCCGGCTGCTGGAGAGCCCGGCCGACGCCGCCACTGTGGCCAGCCGGCTCGGCCTGCCGCCCGCGGATCTGCGCGTCATCGCGCTCCGTGCCCAGCAGGGCGGGCAGGGTCACGCCGCGCTGCTGCAGGTCTTCGAACGCGCGACGGCCGGGTTCGGGTGGTCGCGCCCGTCGCGCAGCGCTCTGGCCGGCACCACCGTCTACACGGTGCTGGCCGCGCCGGAGGCCGCGGTCGCGCGGGACTGGGTGAACCGGCTGGTCGCGGCCCTGCCCGACCAGGTCGTCGTGCAGGCCGGGATCAGCGCCCCGGCGGCGGCGACCGAGATGGCCGCCGCGCGCACCGAAGCCGACGAATGCCTGGCGCTGCAGGAGACCACCACCCCAGACGACTTCCCCGCCTACGACGAATCCTGGGACGACCTGCTGCTGCAGCGTCTGCGGACGGCCGCGCAGTCCGGGCGCACCCCGTTCCGCGGCGCGGTGGCCGAGCTGCTCGCCCACGACCGCGCCCACGGCACCGCCTACGTCGCCACGCTGCGCGCCTGGCTGCAGGAACACGGCGACCCAGGGCGCACCGCGACCCGGCTCGGCGTGCACGAGAACACCATCCGGTACCGGATGCGGCGCATGGCCGAGATCGCCGAACTCGACCTGCACGACTCGCACAAACGCTTCGCGATGATGATCGCCCTGGCGGTGCTCGACTAGCCGATTGTCGGCCGAGGACACTCTGCCTCGGCCGTTTTGTCGGATCGCGACAATCCCCGCCGGGATGCCTCCGCCCACCATGGAGCCATTCGAGTAGCCGGTGAGGGGAGGCAAGGATGGCGGCAAGGTCCGGGACGAACGACAGTCCCCGGTCGGTCGTCGTCGTCGGCGCCGGCATCGTCGGTCTGTCCACGGCGTGGTTCCTGCAGGAACGCGGCGTGAAGGTGACCGTCGTGGACCGCGAGGGCGTCGCCGCCGGCGCGTCGTGGGGCAACGCCGGCTGGATCTCCCCCGCGCTGACCGCACCGCTGAACTCGCCGAGCGTCCTGCGGGAAGGGCTGCGCTCGCTCGCCGACCCGGCCGCGGCGCTGCACATCCCGCTGCGCCCGGACGGGGCGCTGATCCGGTTCCTGACGCGGTTCGCCGCCAACTGCCGCGCCTCGGTCTGGCAGGAGGCGGTGGCCGCCAACGCCGTCCTCAACGACGAGGCCATCGAGACCTACGACGTGCTGGTCGCCAACGGTGTCGACGCGCCGGTGACCGACACCGCCATCGCGGTGGCGTTCCGGGACCCGCAGAAGGCGACGGCATTCCTCGGCGAGCTCAACCACATGGGAACCACCAACCACGAGGTGCACGCCGAGATGCTGACCGGCGCGGCGCTGCGCGAACAGGTGCCGCTGGCCTCGCCGGACATCGCGACCGTGGTCAATGTTTCCGGTCAGCGGTTCGTCGACCCGGGCCGGTTCACCCAGGCGCTGGGGCAGGCCGTCGCCGACCGTGACGGCCACATCGTCACCGACGACGTCGTCGGCTTCTCCGGCGGCGACGCGGTACAGGTACGCCTCGGCAGCGGCGAGACGGTCCGCGCCGACGCCGTCGTGCTGGCAGCCGGCGCCTGGCTACCCGCCCTGACCGGCCGCCGGGTGCGGGTCCGTCTGCAGGCCGGACGGGGCTACTCGTTCACCGTGCCCGTCGACCGCGCCCTGCCCGGACCCATCTATCTGCCCGAGGCTCGCGTGGCCTGCACGCCCTACCGGGGCGGCCTGCGCGTCGCCGGGACCATGGAGTTCCGCGGGCCGTCGGAACCGCTGATGCCGCGGCGCATCGAGGCCATCGTCGCGGCGGCCGCACCGCTGCTCGACGGGGTGCGCTGGGCCGAACGCCGCGACCTGTGGGTCGGGCCGCGACCGGTCACCGACGACGGCAAGCCGCTGATCGGCGAGCTCGAGCCGGGCGTCTTCACCGCCGGCGGCCACGGCATGTGGGGCCTTGCCCACGGACCGGCCACCGGCCGCCTGCTGGCCGAGCAGATCACCACCGGCAAACAACCCGAGGCGTTGCGCCCGTTCGACCCGCTCCGACGCGGGCCACGCGCGCCGGAGCCGTCGACCGGCATCTGACACTCCACCCTCGTTTCGAGGGTTCCCCGGTCGTCAGGGGCGGAGCTTTCCTCTTCAGCCCGCCCCTGACGCCAACCATTTCTCACCCCCGAAAGGAACACCGACGTGTACGACAACGAACGCATCTGGATGACCCCGCAGACCCGCCAGAGCCTGGAGGCCGAGCTGGCCGAACTGTTGGCGCTGCCCAACCCGGCCGACGCCGAGGAGGGCGAACGCACCGACCAGGTCGTCGAGGCGTGGCTGGCCCGCAAGGAACGCATCCGGGAGATCCACGAGCTGCTGAGCCGCGCCGACGGCGCCACCCTGCCGCCGGACGACGGCATCGTCGAACCGGGCATGGTGGTGACCGTGCGCTACGACGACGCCGGCGACACCGAGTCGTTCCTGCTGGGCACCCGCGGCACCTCCGACACCGAACTCGACGTCTACACCGTGAACTCGCCGCTGGGCAGCGCGCTGCTCGGCGCCAAGCCCGGCGAGACACGCAACTACCAGCTGCCCAACGGCACCATCCAGCAGGTCACGGTGCTGACGGCCAAGCCGTTCGGCGCTCACCAGCTCGACAGCGCCGCCGCGGGCTGATCGCCCCGTCGGATAAAGTGCACGCGTACGAGACGTCCGATCCGTCGTGGTGTAATCGGCAGCACCTCTGATTTTGGTTCAGATAGTTCAGGTTCGAGTCCTGGCGACGGAGCACATCATCGCGAGCGTGCGCAAAAGGACACCCTGCAGCGGTGTGTCGAGGTGCGGACACGCGCGCTCGCGGGGGAAGGACGACAGGTATGCGGCAGGCCGCAGTTCTCATTCTGGCCGCAGGCGCGGGCACCCGGATGAAGTCGGCCACCCCGAAAGTGCTGCACCCGTTGGGTGGGCGCAGCATGCTGGCCCACGCCCTGCACTCGGTGGCCGAACTCGACCCGCACCACATGATCGTGGTGGTCGGCAAAGACCGCGAGCGGGTCGGCCAGGCCGCACTCGACGTCGCCGGGCAACTGGGCCGCGACATCGGGATCGCCGTGCAGGATCAGCAACTCGGCACCGGACACGCGGCCGAATGCGGCCTGTCGGCGCTACCGCCGGACTTCACCGGCACCGTCGTCGTCACCTCCGGTGACGTCCCGTTACTCGACGCCGACACCCTCGCCGGCCTGATCGGCACCCACGACGCCGCCGACGCCGCGGCCACCGTGCTGACCACCACGGCCCCCGACCCCACCGGCTACGGACGCATCCTGCGCGACGCCGACGGCGAGGTCACCGGGATCGTCGAACAGGCCGACGCCACCGCCGAACAGCAGGCCATCACCGAGGTCAACGCCGGGGTGTACGCGTTCGACGCGGCCATGCTGCGCTCGGCGCTGAGCCGCCTGCGCACCGACAACGCCCAGGGCGAGCTGTACCTGACCGACGTCGTGGCCATCGCGCGCGCCGACGGCCACGCCGTGCGCGCGGCACACGTCGCCGACACCGCGCTGGTGGCCGGCGTCAACGACCGCGTCCAGCTCGCCGAACTGGGCGCCGAACTCAACCGCCGCATCGTCGCGCGGCACCAGCGCGCCGGGGTCACCGTCATCGACCCGGCAACCACCTGGATCGACGTCGACGTGACCATCGGCCCCGACACCACCGTTCGCCCCGGCACCCAGCTGCTGGGCCGCACCACAATCGGGCAGGGATGTGAGATCGGTCCCGACAGCACACTGACCGACATGACCGTCGGCGACGGCGCCTCCGTCGTGCGCACCCACGGCAGCTCGTCGACGATCGGCGCCGACGCCGTCGTCGGCCCCTTCACCTACCTGCGACCCGGGACCGTCCTGGGCGACGCCGGCAAGCTCGGCGCGTTCGTCGAGACCAAGAACGCGTCCATCGGCACCGGCACCAAGGTGCCGCACCTGACCTACGTCGGCGACGCCGACATCGGCGAGCACAGCAACATCGGCGCCTCCAGCGTGTTCGTCAACTACGACGGAGAAACCAAGAGCCGCACCACGATCGGCTCCCATGTGCGTACCGGTTCGGACACCATGTTCGTCGCCCCGGTGACTGTCGGCGACGGTGCCTACACCGGCGCCGGCACGGTGGTGCGCGACGACGTCCCGCCCGGCGCGCTCGCCGTGTCGGCCGGCCCGCAACGCAACATCGAGGGCTGGGTGGCGCGCAGACGTCCCGGCAGCGCGGCCGCCCAGGCGGCCGCACGCGCGCAGGATGGCGCCGCGGCGGCCCACCCACTGGAGGCGGAAAAACCGGCAGAAACTGCCGATTAACCGTCCGGACTACCAGCGAGTAGCGGTCAGGGACCCTTTGTTGGCATTCTGGTAACCCGCCAGCGTGGGTGCGTCTCCGCTCCGTACGATGGCCCCGTATCCACCGCCGACGCCGAGGGCAGCCCCGTGAGCCACGACTGGACCGACAACCGCAAGAACCTGATGCTCTTCTCGGGCCGGGCGCACCCCGAACTGGCCGATCAGGTTGCCAAAGAACTCGATGTGCCGGTCACCGCGCAGACCGCCCGCGACTTCGCCAACGGCGAGATCTTCGTCCGCTTCGACGAGTCCGTCCGCGGCTGCGACGCGTTCGTGCTGCAGAGCCATCCGGCGCCGCTCAACGAGTGGATCATGGAGCAGCTGCTCATGATCGACGCGCTCAAGCGCGGCAGCGCCAAGCGCATCACCGCGATCCTGCCCTTCTATCCCTACGCCCGGCAGGACAAGAAGCACCGCGGCCGCGAACCCATCTCCGCGCGCCTGATCGCCGACCTGCTCAAGACCGCCGGCGCCGACCGCATCGTGACCGTCGACCTGCACACCGACCAGATCCAGGGCTTCTTCGACGGCCCCGTCGACCACATGCGGGCCCAGAAGCTGCTCACCGGCTACATCGCCGAGAACTACACCGACCGCGACATGGTTGTCGTCTCCCCCGACTCCGGCCGCGTGCGCGTCGCCGAGAAGTGGGCCGACTCGCTGGGCGGCGTTCCGCTCGCCTTCATTCACAAGACCCGTGATCCGCTGGTGCCCAACCAGGTGGTGTCCAACCGCGTGGTCGGCGACGTGCGCGGCAAGACCTGCGTCCTGACCGACGACATGATCGACACCGGCGGCACCATCGCCGGAGCGGTCCGCCTGCTCAAGCAGGACGGCGCCGGCGACGTCATCATCGCCGCCACCCACGGCGTCCTGTCCGACCCGGCGCGCGAGCGCCTCGCCGAGTCCGGCGCCTGCGAGGTGATCGTCACCAACACGCTGCCGATCAGCGAGGAGAAGCGCTTCCCGCAGCTGACCGTGCTGTCCATCGCCCCGCTGCTGGCCAACACCATCCGCGCCGTATTCGACAACGGTTCGGTGACAAGCCTTTTCGACGGATCGGCGTAGAGCTGTGGCTGACTCTGATGGGCGGCCCGCCGCCGTCTCCAATGGGCGGCCCGCCGCCGTCGTCTACCACAACCCCAAGTGCTCGACCTCACGCAAGACAATGGACCTGTTGCGCGACAACGGCATCGAGCCCGAGGTGGTGCTCTACCTCAAGACACCGCCGACCCGGGATGAGCTCGAGAAGATGATCCGCGACGCCGGCATCGACGTGCGCACCGCGGTGCGCAAACGCGAAGCGCTCTACACCGAACTCGGGCTCGCCGACGCCACCGACGACCAGCTGCTGGACGCGATGGCCGAACACCCCATCCTCATCGAGCGTCCGTTCGTGGTGACCGGCAAGGGCACCCGGTTGGCGCGCCCGCTCGACAACGTCCGCCAGATTCTGTGAGAGTTCGACCCCGGCCGACGCTGGCGGTCGTGGCAACGCTGGCGCTCACCGCCTGCGCCCCGGAAACTCCTGACTATCAAGCGATCTGGTCGACCACACCCACCACGACCACTACTGCCGCCGCGGCGCCGGACAGCTCAGACGACCCGAAGCTGTCGATCGCGGCGTGGCTGGAACGCCAAGGCGTCGCCGGCCAGCAGGTCGCACCGAACCGGATCCCCGACCTGACGGTCACCATGCCGACCCCCGAAGGCTGGCAGCCCTATCAAAACCCCAACCTCAGCCCCGGCACCCGGGTGATCGCCAAAGGTGCGACCTATCCGACCGCCATGCTGATGGTGTTCGAGCTCAACGGAGACTTCGACGTCAACGCGGCGCTCGACCACGCCAACAACGACGCCGAGGCGTCGGAGAACTTCCGGGAGCTCAACGCCTCCCGCGACGACTTCAAGGGATTCCCGTCGTCGATGATCGAGGGCAGCTACGACCTCAACGGTGCGCGGATGCACAGCTACAACCGCATCGTCCTGGCCACCGGCGCCCCGCCGCAACGGCAGCGCTATCTCGTGCAGTTCACCGTCACCGGGTTCGCCGACAAGGCCGCCGAGGAGGCACCCGACATCGAGACCATCATCGACGGGTTCACCGTCGAGGTGCCCAAGACGCCGAGACCCTGACCCCTACGCCGGCACGAACTAGGGTGTGGCCATGAGCGACTGGACTGCAGCCGACCTTCCCTCCTTCGCCGGCCGAACCGTGGTCGTCACCGGCGCCAACAGTGGTCTGGGCCTGGTCACCGCACGTGAGTTGGCCCGCGTCGGCGCCACCACCATCCTGGCCGTGCGCAACCTCGACAAGGGCCGCGAGGCCGCCGCGTCGATGACCGGCGACGTGCGGGTGTGCAAGCTCGATCTGCAGGACCTCGCGTCGGTCCAGGACTTCGCCGACAGCGTCGACCACCTCGACGTACTGGTCAACAACGCCGGGATCATGGCGGTGCCCTACGCGCGCACCGTCGACGGGTTCGAAAGCCAGATCGGCACCAACCATCTGGGCCACTTCGCCCTGACCAACCTGCTGCTGCCCAAGATCACCGATCGCGTGGTGACGGTGTCGTCGCTGATGCATCTGTTCGGCTACGTCAGCCTCAGCGATCTGAACTGGAAATCCCGCCCCTACCTGGCCTGGCCGGCGTACGGGCAGTCCAAGCTGGCCAACCTGCTGTTCACCAGCGAACTGCAGCGCAAGCTGACCGCGGCCGGCTCCCCGATCCGGGCGGTGGCGGCTCATCCCGGCTACTCGGCGACGAACCTGCAGGGCCAGGGCGGCAACCGGTTCGGCAAGCAGGTCGCCGCGATGGGCAACCGACTGATGGCCACCGAGGCCGATTTCGGCGCCCGCCAGACGCTCTACGCCGTCTCCGCCGACGTGCCCGGGGACACCTTCATCGGCCCGAAGTTCATGAGCCGCGGCGCGACGGGCCCGCGGTGGCGCAGCCCCCTGGCGCGCGACCGCGCCAAGGCGGCCGGGTTGTGGTCGCAGTCGGAGGATCTCACCGGGACGCGATTTCCCCTCTGAGGTGGACCTGCGCTAATCTGGCTGACGCGTCACGGCGAGGGTGGCCCCTGCGAGCCACCGTTATCGACGGGAACCAGTACTTCATCTGTGAGCGACCCTGGCCGTGCCCGAGAAACCGACATTCGGCACAGAAGCACAGGAGCACCGCCATGGCACAGTCGCCCACCAACAAGTTGACCGCCTCGGTCCGCACCGCCACCGGCAAAGGCGCATCGCGCCGCGCCCGTCGTGAGGGCCGCGTCCCCGCGGTGCTCTACGGCCACGGCACCGAACCCCAGCACCTCGAGCTCAACGCTCGCGACTTCGCCGCGGTCCTGCGCCACGCCGGCACCAACGCGGTGCTGACCCTCGACATCGACGGCACCGAGCAGCTCGCGCTGACCAAGGCCCTCGAGATCCACCCGATCCGCCGCAACATCCAGCACGCCGACCTGCTGGTCGTGCGCCGCGGCGAGAAGGTCACCGTCGAGGTCAACGTCGTCGTCGAAGGCGAGGCGGCACCCGGCACCCTGGTCACCCAGGAACTCAACTCCATCGAGATCGAAGCCGACGTGCAGTCGATCCCCGAGCAGATCACGGTCTCCGTCGAGGGCGTCGGCGAGGGCACCCCGTTCCTGGCCGGCCAGCTCGACCTGCCTTCCGGTGTCACGCTGATCACCGATCCCGAGGCGCTGGTCGTCAACGTCGTCGCCGCACCGACCGCCGAGGAACTCGACGCCGAGGGCAGCGGTGCCGAGGAGCCGGCCGCTGAGCCCACCGCCGAGGCCGGCGAGGGCAGCGAGTCCGACAGCGCCGACGCCGAATAGGACGACACGTTCATGGCCGAGCCCGTACTGGTGGTCGGCCTGGGCAACCCCGGACCGCAGTACGCCACCACCCGGCACAACCTCGGCTTCCTGGTCGCCGACATCCTCGCCGATCGCATCGGCGCCGGATTCAAGGTGCACAAGAAGTCGGGGGCCGAGGTGGTCACCGGGCGCCTCGGCGGGAAGTCGGTGGTGGTCGCCAAGCCACGCACCTACATGAACGAGTCGGGACGCCAGGTCGGCCCGCTCACGAAGTTCTACTCGGTTGCACCGGCCGACGTGATCGTGCTGCACGACGAACTCGACATCGACTTCGGTCGGATCCGGTTGAAGGCCGGCGGCGGTGTCGCCGGCCACAACGGCCTGCGGTCCGTCGGCGCGGCGTTGGGCAGCAACGACTTTCAGCGGGTCCGCATCGGCATCGGCCGCCCACCCGGTCGGCAGTCCGGGGCGTCGTTCGTGTTGGAGAACTTCAACTCCCGGGAGCGTCCTGAGCTCGGCACCATCTGCGAGCAGGCCGCCGACGCCACCGAACTGCTGATCGCCCAGGGGTTGGAGCCGGCGCAGAACACCGTCCACGCCTGGTCTTAGGTCACCTTCTCTGCGCGAGCAGACGCGAAGCCCCCAGATTCCTCTGGATTTGGGGGCTTTTCGCGTCTGCTCGGCGGATGGGTCAGTCGTCGGTGCGGCGCTTGTAGGCGTACAGCGCGAACGGCGCGAACACAGCGGTGAGCGCCAGCGACCACAGGATGGTCGAGAGCACCGGGTGGTGCAGCGGCAGTTGGGCGCTGGCCGGCGCCGGTCCCCCGTTGCCCCACAGTTCGCGCATGGCCTGCGCCAGCGACGACACCGGGTTCCACTCCGCGATGACCCGCAGCCAGTGCGGCATCGGCTCGGTCGGCACGAAGGTGTTGGCCAGGAAGGTGATCGGGAACAGCACGGTGAACATGACACCGTTGACCGCCTCGACGGTGCGCATCAGCGAGCCGACCAGGATGCCGAACCAGATCATCCCGAAGCCGAACAGCAGCAGCAGCGCGAACGCCAGCACCGCTTCGCCCACGCTGTTGCGGATGCGCCAGCCGATCGCCAGCCCGGTCACCGACATCACCACCACACCCAGCGACGAGTGGATGAGGCTGGCGATGCTGCGGCCGATCAACACCGACGAGCGCGAGATCGGCAGGGAGCGGAACCGGTCGATGATGCCCTTCTCCACATCGGCCGTGATTCCGGAGGCCACGACGAACGCGGAGAATACGATGGTCTGCGCCAGGATGCCGGCCAGCAGATACTCCCGGTAGGACGGACCGCCGGTGTTGATCGACGCGCCGAACACGAACGCGAACAGCAGCACGAACATGATGGGCTGCGCGGTGACGTCACTGAGCATCTCCGGCATGCGTTTGGTATGGATCATGTTGCGCTTGACCATGATCCACGACTGCTGGGCGAGGTTCGTCGGATGCGTGGGTACCGGGTCGGGCCGGACCGATGCCCGCGCCTTGGTGTCCAGAGCGGTCATGCGCTGAGCTCCTCGTCGTTGGTGCGGTGTCCGGTCAGGGACAGGAAGACGTCGTCGAGGCTGGGCCGCGACAGCCCGATGTCGTCGACGGCGATGCCGCCTTCGCGCAGCCAGCCCGCCACGGTGATCATGTCTTCCAGACCGTCGGCCGGCGCCGTGAGTCGGCGCGCGCCGACGTCGACGAAAACCTCTCCGCCCGTTCGGGCCAGCAGCACGCGCGCCGCCTCGAGGTCGGCGCCGGCGGACACCGTCACCACCAGGCTGGCGCGGCCTGCCTGCTGCTTGAGCTCCAGCGGGGAGCCCTGCGCTATGACGCGGCCGCGATCGATCACGACGATGTTGTCGGCCAGCTGGTCGGCCTCCTCGAGATACTGCGTCGTCAACAGCAGCGTGGTGCCCTGGGCCACCAGGGCGCGCAGCACCTCCCACAATTCGGTGCGGCTGCGGGGGTCGAGGCCGGTGGTCGGCTCGTCGAGGAACAGGACCGGCGGCGAGGCGAGCAGGCTGACCGCGAGGTCCAGGCGGCGCCGCATGCCGCCGGAGTAGGACTTGACGACGCGGTCGCCGGCGTCGGTGAGCGAGAACTGGTGCAGCAGTTGGTCGCCCAGTCTGTCGAGGTGCTTCTTGCGGATTCCGTACAGGCCGCCGATCATCCGGATGTTCTCGCGGCCGGTGAGCATCTCGTCGACGGTGGCCACCTGCCCCGTCAGGCCCATGTGGCGGCGCACCTGATCGGGGTCGGTACGGATGTCGTATCCCGCGACGCGAGCTGTTCCGCTGGTCGGTTCGGTCAGCGTCGTCATCATCCGCACCGTGGTGGTCTTGCCCGCCCCATTGGGGCCGAGCAGTCCCAGTACGGTGCCCGGCGGCACGGAGAAGCTGACCCGGTCGACCACGGCGACCCCGTCGTAACGTTTGACCAGATCGAGCGCTTCGATCGCCGGCGCGGAAGACATACCTGAAACGGTATCGGTCACGACGGACATCGCTCACACGGTGATGCCACAGGCTAATGGCATAGTTGCCGCCCCGTTGTCGGTTTCGATGCGAACATCCCCCGAAGACAATGGTTTCGCCTGATCAAAATCTGTAGAGAAAATATTCGGGAATTTGCCAGCAACGTCTTTCCGCGGTCGTTACTGTGCGGGCACGCCCCAGTTACGTGGGCGTCAACACATCATCCGTGTACCCACGGAGCAACGGGGGGGTCTGTCGTCGATGGCTGTTCATGCTGCAAAAACCTGGGACAACCGTACCGAAAAGGGTGCAGTCGCGCCGACGCGCGCGCGTGCGTCACGCCGGCGGTCGGAGGACTTCGCCGTCCGCCGCTGGCTGACGCTAGGCGCCGCCTCCGCGGGCCTCGGCGCCGCGCTCCTCGGGCTCTCCCTGATGGGCCCTCAGGTCGGGGTCGCCGCGGCAGACGACAGCAGTTCGTCCTCGTCGAGCAGTTCGTCGTCGAGCGCATCGGAGTCGTCGCCCAGAGCGAACGCCGATCGTCCGGCCCGGGATCCGGGCACCTCGGCCAAACGGACCCGTTCCTCGTCGGATGCGACCCAGACCCGGGAACGTCGTTCGGCCCGTAGCGCAGTCATCGCCGACGACATCGACATCGCGGTCGACGACGCGGCCGACGACAGTCGAAGCTCCACATACCCAGAAGACACCGGCGAGCAGGAAGCGGGCACGCAGCGCGCAGGCCGGGGCGGCGCCGACTCGGCGCCCGAAGCCACGCGCACCGAGAGAACCTCCTCCGAGCCGGGCACCGAGACCGCCGCGCTGCGCGTACTCACTGACCCCGCGCCTGCGTCCGCGGCCGTCAACAACCTGGCGCCGCTCGCTCCGGTGAGCTCTCAGGGCCTGTTCACGTTCCTGTTCGGCAACGGCACCGCCGCACGCCCCAACGGCGGCATCCTCATCGGCAACGGCTACTCCTGGACCGCCGACACGTGCCCCGCCGTGACCTCCTGCAAGGGCGGCAACGGCGGCATCCTGGGCAGCGGCGGCAACGGCTTCAACGGCGGAAACGGCGGCAACGCGGGCCTGTTCGGCAACGGCGGCAACGGCGGCAACGGCGTCGTGGGCATCAACGAGGGCGCCGGGGGCCGGGGCGGAGCGGGCGGGCTGATCTACGGCAACGGCGGTGAGGGCGGCGACGGCGCGACCACGGTCAGTGGCTCCTCGGGCGGTCGCGGCGGATCGGCCGGTGTGTTCGGCCACGGCGGCGGCGGGGGCGTCGGCGGATCATCGACCGGCGCCTACCAGGGCGGGACCGGTGGCCGCGGCGGTACCGGCGGCACGCTGTGGGGCGACGGTGGCAACGGTGGGGCCGGCGGCAGCGCCATCTTGAACGGGGAAACCGGCGGCACCGGCGGACGTGGCGGTGACACCGGACTGTTCTCTTTCTCGGGCAGCGCCGGTGACGGCGGTGCCGGTGGAGCGGCCGGCTTCGGCGGACAGGGCGGCGACGGTGGCAGCGCCGGCTTTTTGGCCTTCTCCGCGGTGGGCGGTGCCGGTGGCGTCGGCGGCAACAGCCCTCACCACGGCAGCAGTGGCAACCGGGGCGGGGACGGAGGCAACGGCGGCAACGGCGGTCTGTTCATCGGCAACGGCGGCTACGGAGGCGCAGGCGGTGCCGGCGGCGGCGACGGCGGGCACGGGGGCAGCGTCGGGATGTTGTCGCTGTTCGGGGCCGGCGGCAACGGCGGTGCGGGCGGCGAAGGCCAGGAAGGCCGTCCCGGCACCAGCGGCACACCAGAGAATCTGAACGGGGGCGACGGCGAAGCCGGTAGCGCCGGGGGTCGCGGCGGCAACGGCGGCAACGGCAGTCGGATCTTCGGCACCGGCGGCCACGGAGGCGACGGAGGCGCCGGCGGTAAAGGCGGCGCCGGCGGCGACGGGCGCAGGCCCGGCACAGTGGAGGTCGGTTCGGGCCTGACCGGCGGCAACGGCGGCGCAGGCGGGACCGGTGGCGCAGGCGGTGCGGTCGGCGGCCTCGCCGGCACCGGCAGATTCTTCTTCCTCATCGCGGCCAACGGCACCGGTGGTGTGAGTGGCGCGGGCGGGGACGGCGGCGACGGTGGGAGCGGCGGCAACGGCGGTCGGACCCTGGACCAGAGCGCCGGCGGCGACGGCGGTATCGGTGGCAACGGCGGGGCCGGCGCCGCGGGCGGCCAAGGAGCATCCGGCGGCGCCGGCGGTAACGGCGGCGGCGGGGGCGCCGGCTTCGGCGGAGACACCTTCACCGTCGGCGGCAACGGCGGAGGTGGCGGCAACGGCGGAATCGGCGGCGCCGGCGGCCCGGGAGAAGACGGCGAAGAAGGCGGCGACGGTGGCGTCGGCGGCTCCGGTGGTGGTGGCGGTGTCGGCGGCAACGGCATCACCCCCGGCACCGGCGGTGACGGCGGCAACGGCGGCTCCGGTGGTGACGGTGCACCCGTCGACGGAGACGGCGGCCTGGGCGGCGGGGCCGGGGACGGCGGCATCGGCGGTACCGGCGGCGAGGACGGCTCGCCCGGCGAGCGAGGCGAGAACGGTTCTCCGGCAACGAATGCGGCGGCGTCGACGGCGTCGGAGCCACGCTCCCTCTTCGCCTACATCAGCCGGACGCTGGCGTACATCTTCTTCAACAGGGCGCCCAGCGTCTCCGTCGACATCGGCGGTCAGTCCGACGACGAGGACAAAGCCGTCACCGTCGACCTGAACGGCCGCAGCAACAACGGATTCGACCTCACCTACACGATCACCGAGGGGCCCCGCTACGGTCGCTTGGTGCTCGGCGACACACCCGGTACCTACACCTACATCGCCGACGAGACGCTTATCCGCCCGGGAATCACCGACAGCTTCGTCATCACGGTCGACAACGGTGCGGCGGCCCGGATGCCGGGGCTGGGCGGTCTACTGCAGGCGCTGCTGCACAACTTCGCCGTTCGGCTCGGCTTTGCACAGCCGGACACCATCGACCAACTGATCACCGTCGAGGTGCTCGGTGACGGACAGTACGGCGACGCCGAAGACGCCAAGCAGTACTGGGTGTCGCAGAGCTACTCCAACTGCGTCCTGCAGGCCAGTGCCGCGGCGATCGGGCAGGCGACCAGGAGCACTCCGCCGACAGAGGCGAGGATGGTCGAACTCGCCAAGACCACCGACAGTGTGGCGGAACCGGGCCGAAAGATGTACCTGCACGAGCGAATCGACGAAGGGGTCGACGAGCGGGACGCCGCGGCGTTGATGGAGAAGTACTTCGACGTCACCACCACCTACACGAAGTACGGTCAGTACGACGAGAACGGCAAGTTCCTCGGGAACCCGACGTTGGAGGACGGCCAGCGAGCGCTCGGTGATCTGCAGGCAGCACTAGCTCGGGGAGAAGCCGCGCTGGTGGCCTATCCCGTCTCGATCATCTGGACGGCGGTCACCGACTTCGAACCCGGGCCCGAGGACAGCTATTTCGTCGCCGACCACGCGGCCGTCGTCACCCAGGTCGATCTGAAGCGCGGTCTGATCTACGTCAACGACAGCTCGATGACCGACCAGGGGAAGTTCGTCGGACAGGGCAAGGCGCTGCCGATCGGCGTCTTCATGACCGGATGGCAGGTGGCCGATTTCGAGCTGATCACCGTCAAGGCGAAGACACCGGCCGCAGCCGGACTGACCATCGCCGCCTGACGGCGACAAAGATCCCGGCGCGGCCCGATCTTCTTGGGCCCGCCGGGATTTCGGTGTTGAAGATCGTTCTAGGTGACCAGGGAGACCGAGGTCGAGCGGCGCAGCTTGCCCGAAGAGGTCTTCGGGATGCTGCCCGGCCCGAGCACCACGACGTTGCGCGGACGGACGTCGACCTCGGCGACGACCTCGTGGGCCACCTGATGCTCGATACGGCGCACCTCGGCCGGGTCCTGCCAGGCGTTGGACTCCACGGCGACGGCGAAGGTCTCGCGGGAATGGCCGGCGTCGAGGCGGACCGCCACCGCGCAACCCGGGCGCACACCCTCCACGCGGCCCGCGGCGCGCTCGATGTCGGTCGGGTAGATGTTGCGGCCGGCCATGATGATCACGTCCTTGACGCGACCGCAGACCACGATGTTGCCTTCCTCGGTGATGTAGCCGAGGTCGCCGGTGTCGTACCAGCCGTGCTCGTCCTGGGCCGGGATGAAGCCGCCCATGGTCATGTAGCCCGGGGTCACGCACTCCCCGCGCAATTCGATGACACCGACGCCGCGCGGCGGCATCACGTTTCCGTGGTCGTCGATGACGCGGGCTTCGAGGTCGGTCAGCAGCGGGCCGAGCTCGGCGAGCCGCTTGGTGTGTCCCTTGGTCGCCGGGACGGCGCGGCGCAGCGCCGCGAGCAGATCCGCGTCGACCTCGTCGACGGTCAGGCCCTGGCCGCAGGGCGAGAACGACACCGCCAGCGTGGTCTCGGCCATGCCGTAGGCAGGCAGGATGGCGCCGGGGTTCAGCCCGAACGGTTTGCCGGCGTCCAGCAGGTCCTCGACGTCGGCCGGCTCGACGGGTTCGGCGCCCGAGAGCGCGAAGCGCAGGGTGGACAGGTCGAACTCGCCCGGCTTGGCCTGTCGGCGCAGCCGCTTGGCGAACAGCGCGTAGGCGAAGTTCGGCGCGGCGGTCATCGTGCCCTTGTACTTGTCGATGAGCTTGGCCCACAGCAGCGTGTCGCGCAGGAAGTCCATCGGCGTGACCTTGACCAGTTCAGCGCCGAAATACATCGGGATGGTCAGGAAGCCGACCATGCCCATGTCGTGGAAACACGGCAGCCAGCTGACCATGACGTCGGTGTCGACGTCGTACTGCGCGCCGATGAACATCGCCTCGGCGTTGGAGTGGATGTTGCGGTGCGTGATCTGCACGGCCTTCGGAGACCCGGTGGATCCGGACGTCAGCTGCATCAGCGCGAGGTCGTCTTCGCCGACCTCGATCGGGTCGATCGGCTCCGACTCCAGCAGGTCGGACACCGTCAGGACTTTGATGCCCTTCTCCTCGAGCACCGGGATGGCGACGGTGAAGGGTTCCGAGACGATGACGGCCTTGGCCTCGATCATCCCGATGACGGTCAGGGTGTCCTCGGCCCACAGCGCCAGGTCGGTGCGCGGGGTGGGCTGGTGCAGCATGGTCAGGCTGGCGCCACGCATCCACAGCCCCTGGGCGGTCGGGGCGATCTCCACCGGGAATCCGGCCAGGACGCCGACGGCGTCACCGAGTCCCACACCGGCCGCGGCCAAGCCGCCGGCGATGCGACGCGCACGCTCGTGTACCTCGGCCCAGGTGTGGCGAACCGGCTCGTGCGGTTCGCCGGTCACCATGCCGCGGGCGCTGGTACGCGCACTCTCGTACATCTTCTCGGTGAACCTGCTCACGACGACCTCCTCGTCGACATCTGCCCCGGCGCACATGCCCATTTGCCATGCTCCGCCTGATCAGCGGCCTTTTCACGCAGGCGCGCAAACAATTGGGGAGCGGTTGTGTCTCGAATCGGTGATGTCCCGGAGGCCGGGTTCAAGCCAGCGCCAGTCCGCCGCCCGCCGCGATTGCCGGCGGGAGAGCTGACTGCGTCCATTGCTCGACCGCTAGCACTCACCGTCGCTCATCTTAAGCAACTCTTAAGTAGCTGCCAAACGCTTGCGATAAGTGAGTTATGTGTCACAGCGGTCACGCGGGTGCGGATCCGCCGGCCACGACGCGCGCGCCGGGCACCGGTCCGCTGGCCACGCGCACCGTCCGGCACACCCCCATCCCGGCGAGTTCGGCGCCGACGCGCACCGCGGACTCGGCCGACGAGCACAAGAATGCGCACGTGGGTCCGGACCCGGACACCAGACCGGCCAGCGCACCGGCGTCCACCCCGGCGCGCAGCGTGCGACGCAGCGAAGGATCCAGATTCAGCGCCGCGGGCTGCAGATCGTTGCCGAGCAGCGCCGCCAGCTTTGCCGGATCGCCGGACGCCAGCGCGGTGAGCACCGGTTCGGGCGACTGCAGACGAGGCGGCAGCCGGTCGCCCTCCTCGGCGCGCAGCCGGTCGATCTCACCGAACACCGTCGCCGTGGACAACCCCCCGGGGGCGAACGCAAGCACCCAGTGGAAGGTGTCGCGCGCCAGCACCGTCGCCAGCTCCTCGCCGCGGCCGGTACCCAGCGCGGTCCCGCCGTGCAGGGCGAACGGCACGTCGCTGCCCAGCTGCGCCGCCAGGCCGTGCAGATCGCGCCGCGGCACCCCGAGCTCCCACAGCTCGTTCATCGCCACCAGGACGGCGGCCGCGTCGGCGCTCCCCCCGGCCATGCCACCGGCCACCGGGATGCACTTGTCGATCGTGATCGCGACGTCGGGGGCGCGGCCGACGTGCTCGGCCATCAGCAGGGCCGCCTGCCACGCCAGGTTGTTCTCGTCGGTGGGCAGCGACTCGGCGCCCTCGCCGGTGAACGCCAACGACAACACGTCGGCGGTTCGGACGGTGACCTCGTCGAACAGCGACACCGCATGGAAGACCGTGGCCAACTCGTGGTAGCCGTCGTCGCGGCGGTCCCCGACCTCGAGATAGAGGTTGACCTTGCCCGGGACGCGAACCGTCACCGACCCGGTGGTCACCCAATCGGTGGCGGTACTGCCCTCACCCACTGACACCGCACGACACTAACGTGCAGACGCAGACGGAAGCACCGGTGCGCGTCAGAGCGACGAGACCGGGGAGTCCTTGCCCTCGGCGGCGTCGGTCTTCTCGTCCGCGGGAGCGGGCTTCGGAACGACGTGCCAGTCCTCGGAACGCTGCAGCAGACGCACGAAGTCGTTGATGCTCAGGGTCTCCGGACGACGGGCGGGATCGATGCTGGCGGCCAGCAGGCGGCTGGCGGACTCGTTGCCCGACCCGGCCCAATCGGCGAAAGCGTTGCGAGCCGTCTTGCGCCGCTGCGCGAAGCCCAGGTCGATCAGCTCGAAGACCTGGTTACGGAACTCGGCCTCGGTCGGCCAGGGCGAGGTCTCGAAGCGGTCGATGCGCACCAGACCCGAGTACACGCGCGGGATGGGCCAGAACACCGTCGGCGAGACCATGCCGTAGCGGCGCACGTTGCCGTAGAACCGCACCTTGGCGCTGGGCACGCCGTAGTCCTTGCCACCCGGTTCGGCGGCCAGGCGCTCGGCGACCTCGGCCTGCACCATCACCATCACGGTGCGGATGGAGGGGAACTCGGCGAGCAGGTGCAGCAGAGCAGGCACGGCGACGTTGTACGGGAGGTTCGCGACCAGGGCGGTCGGCTCCTCGGTCATCTCCGAGCGCTCGAAGGTCAGAATGTCGCGGTTGAGCACCGTCAGCCGGTTGATCTCGCTGTGCGAGTGGTCGCCGACGGTGATCGGGAGTTGGCGGGCCAGCACCGGGTCGATCTCCACGGCGGTGACCTTCGCGCCGCGGTCGAGCAACGCCAACGTCAGCGAACCGAGGCCGGGACCGACCTCCAGGACGTGGTCGTTGCGGTTGACGCCGGAGGCCGACACGATGCGGCGCACGGTGTTGGCGTCGTGGACGAAGTTCTGACCGAATGACTTTCGCGGCCGGAAGTCGATGGACTTGGCCAGGTGCCGTATTTCAGTTCGCCCGAGCAGACGTATGGTCACGACGCACCGATCCTCCCGCTACATGTCGGCCACGCCCCCCAACCCTGGCGTGCCCTGGTTATCTCAGCTATCGCGATCTGTTCCTCGCGAGTTGCCAAATCAGCCCGCTGAGCATACCGCAGACCACCGTTGCGCTCCCAGGTGTTTTGATCAAATTGGACGCCACCGAAATATCCGTTGCCGGTATTGATGGCCCAATTACCTCCTGCTTCGCAGCGGGCGAGGGCGTCCCAGGTCGATCCGTTGGACACCGCCGGCACCTCGGTGCCGGGTTTCGCACCGACTCTCAGCACACCATCGCGCGCCGGCGTGACGACGACATTAGCTACCGGCAACCGGCCCGTCTCGACGCCGTTCACCGTAGCCACGGAGAACGTCACATCCTGGAGTCCGGCAGCACCGGGGTCCTCCACGATCTGGCGGCTCATGTTGAGCGTCGGGTCCTCGATGCGGTGATGGTCGGGTTCGAGGGGAAGTCGCTCGGTGACCTTCGCAACGCGGATCCGGGTGACGTTGACGTGCATGCCCTCGACCACCGGAGCGCTCGGCGGCGGAACCACCGTGTCATTTTGCTGAAGTGGCGCACCCGCGGCTTCCAGCAAGGCCGCGACGTTGGGCGCGGCCAACCGCACCGATCGGGTCGCGCCCGCGTCGTCGAGATGCACGGTCTTGGCGCTGACCACCGGTAACGCCATGCCGGCGAGCGGCACGCGGCTGCCGCGCGAGGCCGCCAGCGGCGCCTTGTCGGTCATCCGCAGCTGCGCCAGGGCCTCGTCGACCGTGGAGGCCGTGGTCCAGACCTGCTCGGTGCCACCACCGTCGGTGGAGATCTCCAGCGGCCGGCTGCGGCGCAGCACGATGTTCTCGGACTGGTGGACCGGCGCATCGGCGGACGGGTACAGGTCGTCCCGTTCGTCGACGGTGAAGCCGTTCTCGGTCACCACGTCGATGACGCGGGACTTCATCGTCGGGACGGTCATCGAGGCACCGTCGACGGTCAGCGTCACGGTCTTGTGCGACGTCACCGCCGTCGCCCCGGCAAAGACCAGGGCCAATAGCAGCGCGCCCACCAGCGCGCGGAGCAACGGTGAGTTCGCCTGGTGCAGCTTGTTCAGAGCAGTCAAGATGTCGTCAATCTCCGACCAGCGCAAAGGAAGCGCGACGGCCTATCTTTCGGTCACAGGACCGTAACGAAAAGGTCTACGTTCGGCAACTCGCCAGGCCGTAGACCCGCTCGGCTGTTGCCGAACTTTCTTCTGCGAGTGCCCGCGCCGGCCGCTCCAGGAGCTCGGCCAGCGCTCGGACAGTGTAGGGCAGGCAATAGGGCTCGTTCTTCGCGCCGCGATACGGGTGCGGCGTCAGAAATGGTGCGTCGGTCTCCACCAGGAGCTGACCCGGCGGGATCAACGGCGCCGCTTCGCGCAGGTCACGTGCATTCTTGAAGCTGACCGTCCCGGACAGGCTCAGCACCCAGCCGGCGTCGACGCACGCCCGGGCCATCTCGGGGCCGGACGAGAAGCAGTGGAAGATCACGTCCTCGGGCGCCCCCTCGGCGCGCAGCACGTCGAGCACCTCGGCGTCGGCGTCGCGGTTGTGGATCATCAACGGCTTACCGGTGCGTTTGGCCAGGTCGATGTGCCACGCGAACGCCTCGCGCTGCTCGGCGGGCTCCGCGCAGCCCTCCAGCCGGCCCGGCCAGTACAGATCCAGGCCGGTCTCCCCGATCGCAACCACCCGCGGGTGCGCGGCGAGCCGTTCGATCTCGGCGCGGGCCTCCTCGGTCAGCGCGTTGGCACGGGTCGGGTGCAGCGCGACCGCCGCGTAGACGCGGTCGTCCCACTCGGTCGCCCCTGCGGCCCAGCGCGCGGACTCCAGGTCGTCGGCGATGGTCACCACCGCCTCGACGCCGACCGCAGCGGCGCGGTCCAGGATGGCGCGGACGTCGTCGGCGTCGGACGCGCCGCAGGCGTCCAGATGCGTGTGGGCGTCGATGAGAGGTGTGAGGGGTTCCGGCGGAGGCGGCGGCTCCCGCCGCTGTTTCGTGGAGCTCACGGGCCACACTCTAGGGTGAGATGCAAATGAGCGAGCCCTACTACATCACCACCGCGATCGCCTACCCCAACGGCGATCCGCACGTCGGGCATGCCTACGAGTACATCGCCACCGACGCGATCGCGCGGTTCAAGCGGCTCGACGGCTACGACGTGCGCTTCCTGACCGGCACCGACGTGCACGGCCTGAAGATGGCCGAGACCGCGGCCAAGCTCGGCGTCCCGACCGCCGAGCTGGCGCGGGCCAACTCGGACGTCTTCCAGCGGCTCCAGGAGAAGCTGGGCATCTCGTTCGACCGCTTCATCCGCACCAGCGACCCCGACCACTACGAGGCGTCCAAGGCCATCTGGACGCGCATGGTCGACGCCGGCGACGTCTACCTCGACAAGTACTCCGGCTGGTACTCGGTGCGCGACGAACGGTTCTTCACCGAGGCGGAGACCACCGTCGGCGAGGACGGCGTCCGGGTTGCCACCGAGACCGGCACACCGGTGACGTGGACCGAGGAGGAGACCTACTTCTTCCGGCTGTCGGCCTACACCGACCGGCTGCTCGCCCTCTACCGGGACCACCCCGAGTTCATCGAGCCCGAGGTACGCCGCAACGAGATCGTCAGCTTCGTCTCCGGCGGGCTGCGCGACCTGTCGATCTCGCGCACCACGTTCGACTGGGGGGTGCCGGTGCCGGATCACCCCGACCACGTGATGTACGTGTGGGTCGACGCGCTGACCAACTACCTCACCGGCGTCGGCTTCCCCGACACCGAATCCGAGACCTTCCAGCGGTACTGGCCGGCCGACCTGCACATGATCGGCAAGGACATCATCCGCTTCCACACCGTCTACTGGCCGGCGTTCCTGATGTCCGCGGGCATCGAGCTGCCGAAAAAGGTGTTCGCGCACGGCTTCCTGTTCAACCGCGGCGAGAAGATGAGCAAGTCGATCGGCAACACCGTCGACCCTGTCAACCTCGTCGACACGTTCGGCGTCGACCAGCTGCGCTACTTCCTGCTGCGCGAGGTGCCGTTCGGGCAGGACGGCAGCTACAGCGAAGAAGGCATCATCGGCCGCATCAACGCCGACCTGGCCAACGAGTTCGGCAACCTGGCGCAGCGCTCGCTGTCGATGGTCGCCAAGAACCTCGACGGCGTCGTGCCCACCCCCGGAGAGTTCACCGCGGAGGACACCGAACTGCTCGCCGCCGCCGACGCGCTCCTGGACCGGGTGCGCGGACACTACGAGGCCACCGCGATGCACCTTGCGCTGGAAGCGATCTGGTCGGTGCTGGGGGCGGCGAACCGGTACTTCTCCGCGCAGGAACCGTGGGTGCTGCGCAAGAGCGACCCGCAACGTTTCGCCACCGTGCTGTACACAACGCTGGAAGTGGTGCGCATCGCCGCACTGCTCAGCCAGCCCGTGATGCCCGGCTCGATGGGCACCCTGCTCGACCTGCTGGGCCAGACCGATGACCAGCGGACCTTCACCGCGGTGGGCCAACGACTCGCCCCGGGCACCGTATTACCTGCGCCCACCGGCGTGTTTCCCCGCTATCAAACGACATGAGATGACTGACTTACACGGCAAACTCCAAGACATCTACGACGAAGTGGCTCACCGGAATCCGGGTGAGGCCGAGTTCCACCAGGCGGTGTACGAGGTTCTCAACAGCCTCGGCCCGGTCGTCGACAAACATCCGGACTACGTCGACTCGGCGGTGATCCGACGGCTGTGCGAGCCGGAGCGTCAGATCATCTTCCGGGTGCCGTGGATCGACGACAACGGCGTCGTCCAGATCAACCGCGGCTTCCGGGTCGAGTTCAACTCCGCGCTCGGACCGTTCAAGGGCGGGCTGCGGTTCCACCCGTCGGTGTACCTGGGCATCGTGAAGTTCCTGGGCTTCGAGCAGATCTTCAAGAACTCCCTGACCGGCATGCCCATCGGCGGCGGCAAGGGCGGATCGGACTTCGACCCGAAGGGCCGCAGCAACGACGAGGTCATGCGGTTCTGCCAGTCGTTCATGACCGAGCTCTACCGCCACCTCGGCGAGTACACCGACGTGCCGGCCGGTGACACCGGCGTCGGGATGCGCGAGATCGGCTACATGTTCGGCCAGTACAAGCGCATCACCAACCGGTACGAGTCCGGCGTGTTCACCGGAAAGGGCATGACCTGGGGCGGTTCCCAGGTCCGCACCGAGGCCACCGGTTACGGCACGGTCTTCTTCATCAACGAGATCCTCCGTGCCAAGGGAGACTCCTTCGACGGCAAGAACGTCGTGGTGTCCGGGTCGGGCAACGTCGCGATCTACGCCATCGAGAAGGTCCACGAACTCGGCGGCACCGTGGTGGCCTGTTCGGACTCCAGCGGCTACGTCGTCGACGAGAAGGGCATCGACCTCTCCCTGCTCAAGGAGGTCAAGGAGGTCCGCCGCGGCCGGATCGCGGACTATGCGGAGCTGCGCGGCGGCACGGCGTCGTCGGTCGAGCGCCACAACGTCTGGGAAGTCCCGTGCGACATCGCGATTCCCTGCGCCACCCAGAACGAGATCAACGACGACGAAGCCGCCATGCTGGTGAAGAACGGCTGCCGCGTGGTCGCCGAGGGCGCCAACATGCCGTGCTCGCCGGGTGCCATCAAGCAGTTCGCCGACGCCGACGTGACCTTCGCCCCGGGCAAGGCCGCCAACGCGGGCGGGGTCGCGACCAGCGCGCTGGAGATGCAGCAGAATGCCTCCCGCGACTCGTGGACCTTCGCCGACACCGAGTTGCGGCTCGAACAGATCATGCGCCGCATCCACAACCGCTGTCTGGTCACCGCCGAGGAGTACGGCCAGCCCGGCAACTATGTCGCGGGCGCCAACATCGCCGGCTTCATCCGCGTCGCCGACGCGATGCTGGCACTCGGCCTGGTGTAGCGCCCCCTGGTGTGGTGATCTAGACCACACTCTGGGGCGACGCGTCACACCCGAGGTGCCGGCGGTGTCTTGAGGTCAGACCGGCCCGACCCACGGGCTGGAGAGCCCGAGGAGTGGACATGACCAAAAAGACCCGCGTGGTGGTGATCGGCGGCGGCTACGCCGGAGTGATGGCGGCCAACCGCCTGAACTCGGCGCCCGACATCGCGGTGACGATGGTCAATCCCCGCCAGCAGTTCGTGGAGCGCATCCGGCTGCACCAATTGGCGGCCGGCGGCGACGACGCCGTGGTCGACTTCGCCGAGGTGCTCAACCCCCGCGTCGAGGTGATCGTCGACAGCGCCACCACCATCGACGTCGCGGCACGCCAGGTCGCGCTCGCCTCCGGCACGCGGCTCGACTACGACTATCTGGTGTACGCCGTCGGCAGCACCGCCGCGGTCGCCCCCACCCTGCCCGGCGCCGAGTTCGTCTATCCCCTCAGCGAGTTCGAGCAGGCACAGCGACTGCGGGAGCGGCTGGCCGATCTCGCCGAGCCCGCCCCGATCGTCGTGGTCGGCGGCGGGCTGACCGGCATCGAAGCCGCGGCCGAGTTCGCCGAGGCGGGTCGCCCGGTCACCCTGGTCGCCGCCGCGGTCGCGCCGTCGCTGTCCGCGCCGGGACGACGCTCCGTGTGCAAGCGGCTTCGCAAACTGGGCGTGACGGTGCTCGAGGAGTCCGTCGTGGCGGTGAGCGCGGACGCGGTGACGCTGGCCGGCGGCCGCCGCGTGCCCAGCGCAGCGACCGTGTGGACGACCGGTTTCGGCGTGCCGGAGCTGGCCGCGGTCAGCGGGCTGACCACTGACGAACTCGGCCGGCTGATCACCGACGAGACGCTGACCAGTGTCGACGACGACCGCATCATCGCCGCTGGTGACGCCGCCGCCCCGTCCGGGATGCCGTACCGGATGAGCTGCCAGGCCGGCATGCCGATGGGTGCGCGCGCCGCGGACACGGTACTGGCGCGCATCGCCGGCGCAGTCCCGGCTCCCGCGACGATCCCGATGTCCGGGCAGTGCATCAGCCTGGGACGCCGCGCGGGCACCGTGCAGGTGCAGCGCAAGGACGACACCCCGATCAACCTGTACATCGGCGGCCGCACAGGCGCATTCGTCAAAGAGCAGGTCTGCCGGTTCACGATCAAGTTCCTGCGCGGCGAGGCACGCAACCCCGGCTCCTACCGCACCCTCAAAGGCCCGGACCGCTCGGAACTGACCGCCGGCAAGACCGTGGGCATCCGATGACCGAGCACGCCGAACGCTTCACCCATCTGCGCCCACTGCTGTTCACCATCGCCTACGAGATCCTCGGCAGCGCAACCGAAGCCGACGATGTGCTGCAGGACAGCTACCTGCGGTGGGCCGAGGTGGACCTGTCGACGGTCACCGACACCAAGGCATATCTGGCCCGGCTCGTCACCCGCCAGTCGCTCAACGCGCTACGCGCGCAGTCCCGTCGGCGGGAGGACTACGTCGGCCCGTGGCTGCCCGAACCGCTGCTGACAGAACAGGATCCGTCCGCCGACGTGCTGCTGGCCGAGTCGGTGTCGATGGCGATGCTCGTGGTGCTCGAGACGCTCAGCCCCGACGAACGCGCGGTGTTCGTGCTGCGCGAGGTGTTCGGCTTCGGACACGACGAGATCGCCGCCACGCTCGGCAAGACCACGGCCGCGGTGCGGCAGATGGCCCACCGCGCCCGCGAGCACGTCCAGTCGCGGCGCAAGCGGTTCGAGCCCGTCGACCCCAAGGTGTCCACCGAGCTCACCGCACGGTTCTTCACCGCGGCGGCCACCGGCGATCTCGACGGGCTGATGGCGATGCTCGCGCCGGACGTGGTGTGGACCGCAGACAGCGACGGCAAGGTTTCGGCGGCCCGCCGCCCGGTGTCCGGCGCCGACCGTGTCGCCCGGCTCATCATGGGCTTCGTGCGGTTGGCCGGCGACCAGGGCCGGGTCGAGCCCGCGGTCTACAACAGCGCACCCGCGCTGGTGCTGTACCTGGGCGACAATCTGGAAGGCGTGGTGACCTTCGAGGTGGTCGACGGCAGGATCACCAACTTCTACGCGATGCGGAACCCGGAGAAGCTGGTCGCGGTGATGGTGCCCCGCCAGATCAGCCGCTGAGCGTGCGGTCTGTCAGGCTATGCGCGTGCGGATCGACCGACTCGGCGATGTGGGTGACGCCCCGGCGGTACTGCGTGCGCTCAGTGCGGCGACCCGGCGGCGCGCGCTGCCGCCGCCGGCGGCGGTGACCGGCGACTGGTTCTCCTCACGCGCCGTGATCGCGCCGTCGCTGCACGCCGCTCCGGTGCGGGTGGGCGAGGTGTTCGACGTGGCGCCGGGCGCGCGGAGCGACGGACCGGTCGGCGGCGGCTGGTTCGGCTACCTCTCCTACCCCGACCCCGGCGCGGACGGGGCCGGCGCGCGGGTGCCCGTGGCCGCGGGCGGCTGGTCCGACCACGTGCTGCGCTGCGACCGCGACGGCATGTGGTGGCACGAAAGCCTGTGCGGCGAAGCACTTCCCGGGTGGGTCGCCGAGGCTCTGACCGAGCCGTGTCCGGCCGGAGCAGCCGCGGTCACCTGGCGCGCCGCCGACCACGACGCCCACCAACGGGGCGTCGCGGCGTGCCTGGAGGCGATCGCGGCCGGCGAGGTCTACCAGGCCTGCGTGTGCACACAGTTCACCGGCACCCTCGAGGGCGCTCCCGTCGACTTCTTCGCCGACGCGGTGGCGCGCACCGCGCCGGCCCGCGCGGCCTACATCGCCGGGGACTGGGGCGCGGTCGCGTCGCTCTCCCCCGAGCTGTTCCTCTGCCGCCGTGGGGAATCGGTGACGTCGAGCCCGATCAAAGGCACCCTGCCGCGGACCGCCCGTCCGGCCGCGCTGCGCGCCTCGGTGAAGGACGTCGCCGAGAACATCATGATCGTCGACCTGGTGCGCAACGACCTCGGCCGGGTCGCACGCACCGGGACCGTCACGGTGCCCGAACTGCTCGCGGTGCGCCCGGCCCCCGGGGTGTGGCATCTGGTGTCGACGGTGGCCGCGCGTGTCGACCCCGACGTGCCGATGCGCACCCTGCTGGACGCGACCTTCCCTCCGGCGTCGGTCACCGGCACCCCGAAAACCCGGGCCCGCCAACTTCTTTCCCGTTGGGAGCCGCACACCCGGGGCGTCTACTGCGGCACCGTCGGGCTGGCGTCGCCGGTGGCCGGCTGCGAGCTGAACGTGGCGATCCGCACCGTGGAGTTCACCGCCGACGGCACCGCGGTGCTCGGCGTCGGCGGCGGCATCACCGCCGACTCCGACCCGCACGCCGAATGGGAGGAGTGCCTGCACAAGGCGGCGCCGATCCTCGGGACCGCCGCTCAGCCTCGCGCGCGCAGCACCGCGTCGTAGAGTTCACGCCGCGACGGCGCGCCGGGCGTCACCGCGATCACCTGCGCGCAGGCGTCTTTCACGCGCAGCCCATCCTCGACCAGCCGGTTCACCTCGTCGACCAGTGCGTCGGTGTCGGCGACCGGGGTCGCACCGTCCAGGACCACGGTCACCTCACCCAGCACCCCGTCGGCCGCCCACTCGGCCAGCTCGCCGAGCGTTCCGCGCACGATCTCCTCATGGGTCTTGGTCAGCTCCCGGCAAACCGCCGCGCGCCGCTGCGCGCCGAGGACCTCGACCGCGTCGCGCAGACAGTCACCAAGCCGGCGCGGCGACTCGAAGAACACACATGTCCGCTCCTCCAGCGCCAGCGACTGCAGCCACGTCCGGCGCGCGGACTGCTTGCGCGGCGCGAAGCCCTCGAAGCAGAAGCGCTCGGCGGGCAGGCCAGCGACGGCGAGCGCCGTAGTCACCGCCGAGGGTCCGGGCAGGCACTGCACCGGCACGCCGGCCTCCACACACGCCGAGACCAGGCGATAACCGGGGTCGCTGATCAGGGGCATCCCGGCGTCGCTGACCAGCAACACCGTCGCGCCGCTCCGGATGTCGTCGACCAGCGCGGGCACCTTGGTGGCCTCGTTGCTGTCGAACAGGCTGATCACCCGTCCGGTGATCTGTACCTCCAGCGCGGCAGCCAGTGCCCGCACGCGGCGGGTGTCTTCGGCGGCGATCACGTCGGCGCCACCGAGGGCGCGCACCAATCGGACCGACGCGTCCGACGGCTGTCCCAGCGGCGTGGCACCGATGAGCAGTCGTCCGATCGTCATGCGTGACAGCCTACGATCGCTTCCGTGACCGCCCCCGAAGCCGAAGCTCCGCGCGCGGCACCGGTGACGAGTCCCGCGCCGTTGGTGCCGTCCGCCGATTTCGGTCCTCTGGACCGGATGCAAGGCTGGGCGATGACGGCTGTCCTGGCGGCGCTGGCGGCGATCACCCGCTTTCTGAACCTCGGCTCCCCCACCGACGCCGGCACCCCGATCTTCGACGAGAAGCATTACGCACCGCAGGCCTGGCAGATGCTGCACAACGGCGGCGTCGAGGACAACCCCGGCTACGGGCTGGTGGTGCACCCGCCCCTGGGCAAGCAGCTGATCGCCCTGGGCGAGGCGCTGTTCGGCTACAACGCGCTGGGCTGGCGGTTCTCCGGCGCGGTGTGCGGTGTGGTGCTGGTGGTCCTGGTGGTGCGGATCGCCCGCCGGATCAGCCGCTCGACGCTGATCGGCGGGATCGCGGGGCTGCTGATCATCGCCGACGGGGTCACGTTCGTCACCTCCCGCACCGCGCTGCTCGACGGGTTCCTGACGGTGTTCGTCGTGGCCGCGTTCGGCGCGCTGATCGTCGACCGGGACCAAGTCCGGGAACGGCTGCACCACGCGTACCTGGAGGGCCGGATCACTGCGACCGCCTGGGGTCCCCGGCTGGGTGTGCGGTGGTGGCGGTTCGGCGCCGGCGTGCTGCTCGGGCTGGCCTGCGCGACGAAGTGGTCGGGGCTGTACTTCGTGGCGTTCTTCGGTCTGATGAGCGTCGCGTTCGACGTCGCCGCCCGCAAGCAGTACCGGGTGCCGCGGCCCTGGCTGGGTACGCTGCGCCGCGACGTCGGCCCGTCGCTTTACGCGCTGGTCCTGGTTCCGTTCGCGGTGTACCTGGCCAGCTACACGCCGTGGTTCGCCTCGGAGACGGCGATCAACCGGCACCAGGTGGGACGGGCCATCGGACCCGACAGCGTGCTGCCGATACCCGACGCGCTGCGCTCGCTGTGGTACTACACCTACTCCGCCTACACCTTCCATTCCGGGCTGACCAACGCCGACGGCAACCACCATCCGTGGGAGTCCAAGCCGTGGGCGTGGCCGATGTCGTTGCGTCCCGTGCTGTATGCGATCGACTCCGAGAACGTGTCCGGGTGCGGCGCCCAGTCCTGCGTGAAGGCCGTGATGCTGGTCGGCACCCCGGCGATGTGGTTCCTCGCGGTGCCCGTGCTGGCGTATGCGGTGTGGCGGGCGTTCGTGAAGCGCGACTGGCGCTACGCGGCGCTGCTGGTCGGCTACAGCGCGGGCTTTCTGCCCTGGTTCGCCGACATCGACCGCCAGATGTACTTCTTCTACGCGGCGACCATGGCGCCGTTCCTGGTGATGATCATCGCGATGATCCTCGGGGACATCCTCTACAAACCGGGGCAAAATGCCGAGCGACGCACCCTGGGCCTACTGGTGGTGTGCTTCTACGTCGCGCTGGTGATCACGAACTTCGCGTGGCTCTACCCGGTGCTGACGGGTCTCCCGATCTCGCAGCAAACGTGGAACATGCAGATCTGGCTGCCGTCCTGGCGGTGACCGTCTTGGTGCCGATGTCCTCTTGCCGTTGTTCTGACCAGATCGACACCACGGGTGCTTGATTCGCCAAGCGCACCGCTTTCCACAGCCCTCACGTTCATCTCGTCCGGAGCGCCCGCCGACGAACCTCGCGGGACCGACCAGGCAGTCCCCAACCGACAGTTGCTCCACAGCAGCCACCACGTTCGGCCGCACCCGACCCGAACACGTCGGAGCCCCGCGCGATGCTCGCGTACATGTACGAACCGATCATCGGCAGCCAAGCCATCGCCACGGGGGAACTGACTCGAGGGGAGCTGCGCTGGAACTATCGCCGGATCTACCCTGACGTCTACGTCCACAAGAACCGACGTCTCGACGTGTTCACGCGAGCCAATGCAGCGTGGTTGTGGACCGACCGCGCGGGAATCCTGGCCGGGCATACCGCCGCCGCGCTTCACGGCGCCAAGAGAGCCGAGGCTGCCCCCGACATCGAACTGATCGGGAAGCGAAGACGGGCTCGCCCCGGAGTGGTCATCCGCAACGAACGGATAGAGGACGACGAGATCACGCCGTACGGACGGATGCGTCTCACCTCCCCAGCGCGGACGGTGCTGGACCTGGCACGACAGCTTCCCGCCGAGGAAGCCATCATCCACCTCGACCAGCTCTGCGCCGCAACCAGACTGACGGTGGGCGATGTGCTGGCCATTCAGCCGCGCTATCGGGGTGCACGCGGCATGGGAACTGCACTCAAGGCCATCCGAGTCATGGATGGAGGAGCCCGCTCACCCCAGGAATCAGTGATCCGACTGCGGCTGGTCGAGGCTGGACTACCGCGGCCAGAGACCTCGATCCCGATCACTGAAGAATGGTGGACTGACCGGCTCGGTATGGGCTGGCCACGTTACAGGGTCGGCGTTGAGTGGGGCGGACATCGCCGCAGCCTCGACGATGACGTGCGCTTCCGCGATCTGTTGAGACGAGAGGACTGGCAACTGATCGAGGCGCTGCCCGACCAACAGTGGTCACACCTGCTGAGAGAGTGCCGCGAGGCGCTACGTCGGCGGCGCAGACGCGGCAGCTAGAGCGGGTCGCGCGCGGCGGGGCACGACATACAGCGTGGCCCGCCGCGGCCGGTGCCCAGCTCGGAGGCCGCGATGGGCAGCACTTCGATGCCCGAGTCGGCAAGGCGTGCATTGGTTTCGGTGTTGCGCTCGTAGGCCACCACCACGCCCGGCGCCAGGGCCAGGGTGTTGTTGCCGTCATCCCACTGCTCGCGCTCGGCGGTGACCGGGTCGAGTCCGGTGTCGATGACGCGCAGCTTGCCGATGCCCATCGCGTCGGCGGCCGCGTCGACGAACGGAGCGGCACGGTCGATCTTCACCCCGCCCGCGGCACGCCGGATGGGGAACGCCGTCAGCGAGTCGACGACATTGGGGTACATGACCACCGCGTCGGTGTCGACCATCGTGCAGACGGTGTCCAGGTGCATCTGGGCGCGGCCCTGCTCGATCGGCACCGCCAGCACCGTGTGGGCCAGATCGTCGTCGAAGAGGCTGCGCGCCAACGCTTCCGCCCCGGCCGGCGTGGTCCGCTGCCCCACCCCGACCGCGACGACCCCGGGTGCCAGCAGCAGCACGTCGCCGCCTTCGACCGGAGCCGATCGCGACTCGTAGGCGCGGCGCACCCCGAGGAAACGGGGGTGGTGGGCGTAGATCACGTCGGTCAGCGACGTCTCCCGCACCCGCGCGGGCAGCGCCAGCGACGTGATCGCCACCCGCGGCCCGATCCAGAACGACGAGTCCCGCGCGAACAGCAGATTCGGCAGCGGGTCGATGACGAAGTCACCGCCGTGGTGCATGCGCCGCACCAGCGACAGTTCGTTCTCCCCGAACGGCAGCTCGTCGAACGTCATCCCGGCCATCAGCACCCGCGCCAGGTCCGGCGCGGCAAGAGTCCGCAGATAGGCCGAGAGTTCCTGCGCCAGCGGTGAACCGAGCCGGCGCGCGTTGACCGCCGCCGAGATCCCGTGCATGCGCGCGGCGCCGCTGTTGGCCAGGGCCTCGGTCAGCAGGTCGCCGAGCAGCAGCACCTCGACGCCGCGGGAGCGCAGCAGCGCCGCGAACGCGTCGTGCTCCTCCTGCGCGCGCGCCACCCACGGCAGACCGTCGAACAGGAGCGTGTCGTTGTTGCGGGGGGTCAGGCGCTGCAGTTCCGGGCCGGGCCGATGCAGGATGACCGCCCGCAGGGTCCCGACCTCCGAGTTGCATCCGAGCACCGCGTGCGCCACATCTAGCACCGTAATGCCAAGGACCGCCTCAACTATGGTTGAGGTCATGGACAGGCCGGCGGAGCTGACTCCGGGCGAGTTGTCGGCACGCAGCGGGGTCGCGGTCTCGGCGCTGCACTTCTACGAGCGCCAGGGCCTGATCGTCAGCACCCGCACCGGCGGCAACCAGCGCCGCTACAGCCGCGACACGCTGCGCCGCGTCGCGTTCATCCGGATGTCGCAGCGCCTCGGCATCCCGCTGTCCCGCATCCGCGACGCGCTGGCCACCCTGCCCCACGACCGTGTCCCGACCAGCAAGGACTGGGCGCGACTGTCGGCGGGTTGGCGCGCCGAACTCGACGAGCGGATCGCGCATCTGCAGGGCCTTCGGGACAACCTCACCGGCTGCATCGGGTGCGGCTGCCTGAGCTTGAAAGTGTGTGCGCTGGTCAACCCCGACGACATCCTCGCCCCGGACGGACCCGGCGCGACACGCCTCTAGAAATCGAACAACTGTGCGATAGTCTGGTGGCATGGAGCAGGCGTTGCAGAGCTCTCTGTTCGACCAGGCCGACCGCCGCGATCTCGGCAACGGCGCCTGGCTCGAGGTCCGTTCCGGCTGGCTGTCCGAGGACGGGGTGCGCGACGACACCTTGTTCGACGAGCTGCTCGAGACCGTCCCGTGGCGCGCCGAGCGGCGCCAGATGTACGACCGGGTGCTCGACGTGCCGCGGCTGGTCAGCCACTTCAATTTCGCGGACCCCGCCGCGATGCCCGCCCCGCACCCGCGCCTCAAACAGCTGCGCCGCCGGCTCAACGACATCTACGCCGGGGAGCTCGGCGAACCGTTCGTCACCGCCGGGCTGAACCTGTACCGCGACGGCGACGACTCGGTGGCGTGGCACGGCGACAACATCGGTCGCAGCAGCACCGAGGACACCATGGTCGCGATCGTCGGGCTGGGCGCGACAAGGGTTTTCGCGTTGCGTCCGCGCGGCGGCGGGCCGTCACTGCGGTTGCGGCACCACCACGGCGACCTGCTGGTGATGGGCGGCTCGTGTCAGCGCACGTGGGAGCACGCCGTTCCCAAGACGGCCCGTCCCACCGGGCCGCGCATCAGCATCCAGTTCCGTCCGCACGACGTGCGCTGACGTCAGCCCCGCACCAGCTCCACGGCCTGGGTGACCAGGTCGCGGGCGCGGGCCGTGTCGACCTTGGCGACCGGTTTGCCCTCGACCACCATCGGGTTGGCGGTGACGATCACGATGAAGTTCCCGAACTTGGCCACGTAGTTGTAGAGCTCACCGGTACGCGGGCCCTGCGCGGTCGTGGTCTGCAGGACGCGGTGGGTACCGACGGTGTGCGTGTGCTCGATCTGTGGTGCTTCGACGACCTCGACCAGCCCGCGCATCCCGGCACCGCTGAAGGCGACCTTGCGGCACTGCTCACTGGGTTCCTTGGCCGGCACCGGCTCCGATGTCTCCACCGCGATCACGATGTAGCGGACCCCGTCTCCCTCCGCGGTCACCGCGGACATGTTGCCTTTGGTCCCCTCCGGCACCGACTGCTCACCGGCGCTGGCGGCGCAGTCGCGCGGTTCGAACGTCAGCCCGGGCGGCAGCGTCTGGGGCGCCAGCAGCCGCGGGTCGACCGCGGCCGGACCGACCGCGTTGGTTTTGAACGGCGGGGCGAAGCTCTCCTGGAGTTCGGCGACCCGGGAGATGTCCGCACGCGAGAGGTCGTCGCCCTGGCCGGACTGACACGCCGTCAGACACGCGCACGCCGCCAGGAGAACCGCCAGTGCCTTGCCCGGGATGAACATCGGCGCCAATGTACCCGCGCCGGGCCGGTCAACCGCGCAGGGCGGCCACCGTTTCGGTGAGCAGGCCCGCGGCGAACTCGGTGGTCAGCGCCGGCTGGGTCGCGCCGGGATCGGTGACCACCGCGACCATGCACAGGTAATCGCCCAGATCGGCGACGAAAGTCGCGGCGTGCGTGTGCGTTTCGGTGCCGCCTTCGACGACGGTGCGGGCCTCGGTGCTCATGCCTTCGGTCTGCGCCGACGGAATGACCGGTGCGGGGATGTCGGTGACGGTCGCGGTACTGCGCGCCGACGCGACCTGCCAGTGCGGACAGTCGGCGCCGACGCCCGCGGGCTCGGTCGTGGCCGCCACCACCGCGTAGATGATCCCGCCCGGCCCCGACGCCGACCATCCCCGGGCCGTGGCCGGGTCGACCGGCGGGACGGCCAGGCGCCGACACTCCGGAGGTTCCGCGGTGGCGGTATCGCCCATGCCCCACAACGCGATTGGGGCCGGCGGCCCCGTGTAGGCCGCCACCTCGTAACCGTCGGGAACCTGGTCGCGTGCGCGGTCGATCCGCGCCGGGTTGACCGGGCCGATCGAGGCCGTCGTGGCAGAATCGGTGTCCTGCGGCGGACTCTGTCCGCACCCCGCGCTCAGTACCGCCAGTGCGCACACCGCGAGCCACCTCACACCGGCCTTGATATCACGGCGGCCTTGATATCACGGCGACCGATATGCTGCGGTTCGATCCGGTCTCGGCGGTTCACAGACCCGTCGGGGCCGACGAACAGGAGACGACATGACCAACCTCATGCGGGCCGGCGCCGCCGGCCTCGCGGCGGTCGCGATCGGAATCGGTTTGACCGCCTGCGGGTCGCAGAGCGAGCCGGCGGAGACGACGTCGCCGGCGGCGACCTCGGAAACCTCGGCGGAGGCGACGCCGCCACCGGCCACCGAGCCCCCGGCCCCCGCGGCCGACGTCACGACGCTCGACGACTACATCGCCGAGAACAACCTGGTGCGCGCCCCCGTGCTCCCCGGCGACCCGGGCAACCCCACCGTCGAGCTGCCCACGCCGCCCGGCTGGACGCCGATGGGGCCCGACGCCCCGGACGACGCCTTCAGCGCCATCTCCTATCCCGGCGACCCCGCGTTGTCGACCGAACCGGCCACGATCGTGACCCGGGTCTTCCGGTTGACCGGCAACGTCGACCAAAACCGGGTGCTGGAGTACTCGCCGGCGCAGCTGCGCACCCTGCCCCAGTACGAGCCGCTCAGTCCCGAGCCGGGGCAGCGTGGGGAGCTCAGCGGTTTCCCGGCGATGACGTTCGGCGCTCTCTACGCCCGCGACGGCGTGCCGTTCATGATTGCCCGGAAGACGGTCGTCGTCCCCGAGGATGGCGGGCTGCTGGTCGTGCAGATCGACGCCGAGGGCGACAAGGAACAGGCGATGGCGTTGATGGATGCCACGGCCGCCATCGACAAAGAGGCGCGCATCGCCCCCTGACGACGCTCAGCCGACGGCGCGGATCGCCTGCCGGGCCATGTCGCGGATCTGCTTGATCTTGGCGTGCGACAACGGCAGGTCGTGCGGCTTGGGGACGTCGATGGTCGTCACGACCACGCCGAGGTCGTCGCGGTGCCATTGCGCGCCGAACCGGTCCAGGATGGCCCGCATGGCGGCGTTGCTGGCCAGCACCCGGGCGGTGAAGCGGCGCACGCCGTCGTCGCGGGCGGCCACCGACAGCGCCCACATCAGGAACGTGCCGATACCGCGCCCCTGATAGGCGTCGCCCACGATGAACGCCACCTCGGCTTCGGCGCGGTCGGCAGGGTCGCGGACGAAACGGGCGTCGGCGACCACCGGCCCGTCGACGCCGTCGGTCAGCACGAACACGAAGTGCTCCAGGTAGTCCACCTCGAAGAGGTACGTCATCAGCGACTTCGTCGGTTTCCGGACCGACTGGAACCTCTTGTAGATGGTGTCGAGGGAGAACTCGACGCGTCCGTCGTTGGAGCGCTCCACGTCGCCGGGCAGCGCGGGCCGCAGGAACAACACACTGCCGTCGCGCAGCCGCACCGGCATCGGCGTGATGAACGCGGCGACCCGCTGCCGCGCGGTCCGCACCAGCCGGTCGACCATGCCCGGAACGTCGAGCATCGTCGCGAACGCCTCCCGGCCGCCGACCCAGCCGCTCAACGGCTCGGTCGCCACCACCGTCGCCGTGCGGGTCGCGTCGCGCAGCAGGGCGATCTCCCCCACGATCAGTCCAGGCCCGATGTCGGCGACCGTGTCGTGCCCGTCGTCGCCCACATGGGTCACCTCGGCGTGACCGGACGCGATCAGCAGGAAGGAGACGGCGAGCTCACCCTGCTGCATCAGCACCTGGCCGGGCGCCGCCGTCAACGGCCGCAGCTGGGCGGCCAGCGGGCCGAGCGCCTCGACCGGGACACCCGTGAACACCGCGAGGTTCGCGAGATCTTCAGCGCACACCACCGTGGGGCCCGACATTTCACGAGGCTACGGCCGCTCACCGGGGTCCGGCAAGGAATCCCAGATGACGGTGCCACCGCCCCGGTTTCCCTTACCCTGTGCGGATATCGGGCGCTGCCAACGCGAGACGACCTCACGACGGGAAGACATGCCGAGTACGCATAGACGTGCGGACCACTACGAGTGGTTCAGCGGCTATCTGGAGACCCAAGGCGCCAAGTCGACCGTCCGGATATTGATGGGCGGCATCGCCGGCGCCATGTCGCTGGCGGTGCTCATCCTCATCGCCGGCCTCGACGACCTGCCCGCGTCGCGACTGGCCCCGATGTGGTTCGCCTTCGGCGGCGGTCTGGCCGGGGTGGCGCTGTGGCTGTGGCGGTGGCCGACGCGCACGCAGTCGCTGCTGTTCGCGGCGGTGACGTCGGCGTCGATCGGGGCCATGTGCATCGCCTACCCCGACCCACTGGCCGCGCTGCTCGGATGCATCGCGTTCGCGACCAACGGCGCCTATCTGGCGTTCTTCCACTCCAGCCGTGTGGTGCTCGCGAATTTCGCAGTGGCCGCGGTGGTCGGCGGAGTCAACGGGTGGGAGATCGCCGCCGGCGGGCGTCCCGCTCTGGCCGCCGTCGACCTCTTCCTGGTGTTGCAGATCAACATCGTCATGCCGCTGGCGACCCAACTGCTGCTGCGCGCACTGGAACTCGACCTGAAGCACGCCGATCTCGACCCGCTGACCGGTCTGTTCAACCGGCGCGCCTTCCACCGGGAGACTTCCGAACTCGTCACGCGCCGGGACGACGACGACCGCTACCTGATCGTGGCGATGGTCGACCTCGATGATTTCAAGGCGCTCAACGACACTCACGGGCACGTTGCCGGTGACCGCGCACTCGTCGACGTCGCCGACGCATTGCGCCTCAACGCGACGTCGACTGCGGTGATCGGCCGCAGCGGCGGCGAGGAGTTCCTGATCGCCGACGTGGCGTCCTCGCCCCGCACGACCTCGGACTTCCACCGCTTCTGCACCGCCGTCGCGGCGCTGCCCGCCGGCGTCACGGCCAGCATCGGGACTGTGTACGCCACATTGGACTCGTCGCTCCACCCCTCGGTCGAGTCGATCGTGGATCACCTGATCGCCGCCGCCGACGGCGCGATGTACACGGCGAAACGCAAGGGCGGCAACCGATGCCATCACCACGGCATGTGGCCGGCCCCGGACCCGGACGCCGCGGGCACCGAGGTGTGACGGATGATGTGAGCGGTCCCACAACTCTGCGGAAGGATTGCCGTGCGCACCTTGATCACCGGAACCGACGCCGAAGGCAGGTCGTGCGTCGTGAGCGACAGCGAGTTGACGCTCGACGAACTCGCGCCGGGATTCGCGATGGGTGTGCCGTACGCGACGACGACCGCCCCGCCGCCGGCGCGACCGGCCGGATCGGCGCCGCTGATCGACCAGGGCATCGCGCCGGGTCTGGCCCGCTGGATGGTGGTCGATCTCGGTCCCGGCTCGGAGACCCCGATGCACCACACCGACACCGTCGATCTGGAGACCGTGCTGTCGGGCACCGTCGAGCTGATCCTCGACGACGGCGCGCACCCGCTGGTCCAGGGCGACCTGGTGGTGCTGACCGGCGTGGACCACGCGTGGCGCGCCGGACCCGACGGGTGCCGACTCAGCGCCGTGCTGATCGGCACCCCGACGCCTGAGTGACCTGTGAGCCAGTCAATATTGTTAGTGCGTTAACTAATCGGGCACTATTGAGCAATGTCCGCGGTCCCGGCTGCCCAGGCCGATCCCCTCACCCTCGAGCGCCAGGTGTGCTTCGCACTCGCGGTCACCAACCGCGCCGTGCTGGCCGTCTACCGACCGCTGCTCGAACCCCTCGGCCTGACCCACCCGCAGTACCTGGTGATGCTGGCCCTCTGGGATCACCACCGGAAGTCGCCCGATAGCGCGCTGTCGGTCAAGCAGATCGCCGGCCTGCTCCAGCTCGACTCGGCCACGCTGTCGCCGATGCTCAAGCGACTGGACACCTCGGGGCTGATCAGCCGGTCCCGCGGCGTCACCGACGAGCGCGCCACGGAAGTGCGACTGACCGAGGCAGGTGCGGCCCTGCGTGAGCGGGCCCTCGGCATCCCGGCCGCGGTCACCGAGCGCCTGGGCGCCGACACCGAAGAACTCGAACACCTGCATCGGGTGCTGACCCGCGTCAACCAGGCCGCACTGGCCGCCGGAGCGCTCTAGCCGTGCCGGAGAACGAAGGAGTCGTGATGACCACCGCCGACAAGCCCAACCTGTGGCAGTACCTCACCTACTGCTACGGACGCCGACTGCCGGCGTCGATGAACCGCTGGGTCGCCGAGGACCTGGCCGGCCAGGGCGCGATCCGGCGTCACATGATCCGGTACGCGATTCCGCCGGCCCTGGTGTTGGCGCCGTTCTGGCTGATCCCGGTGCCGATCTACATGCGCATGGAGATGACGGTGCCGATCTACGTGTGGGCGCTGTTGATGGCGATCGCACTGAACAAGGTGTGGCGCCGGCACCGGCTGGCCCAGCACCACCTGGACCCGAACCTGGTCGACGTGATCAAGCGCAAGAAACAGGCCCGTATGCACGAGGACTACATCCGCAAGTACGGCCCGCGGCCCGAAGAGGCCCGCTACCAGTCGAACAGCAGTCCGTTCTAACGGTTGCGGACAAAGAAGACAAAGAAAGGGCGGCCCGAAAGGGCCGCCCTTCTCAATTTCTGTGGAGCTAAGGGGAATCGAACCCCTGACCTTCTCGATGCGAACGAGACGCGCTACCAACTGCGCTATAGCCCCTAGTGCCGGTACAGGTTATCAGCCTGCGCGCACGGGCAGAAATCGCGTGGTGGCTACTGTCCCGCCGCCCGCGGTAGGTCGTAGTGACGGGCGAACGCGACGTACTCCAGATGCTCGAATTCGGGGTCTTCGTCGTCGATCTCCAGCACCGCGGCACCGGGCCGGCGCAGCCGGGACGGCACGACGTCGAACTCGCGGTCACCGGTGTTCTCCACGCCGAGCCGTGACCGGGCCATCCGCTGGGCACGGCGGCGCCGCAACTGCTCCTCGATTCGGGTCTGACGCCGCAGGTAGGCCAGATACAGGGCGGTGACCACGCCGACGGCGCTGCAGGCCCACCACATCGACGACGACCAGGTGAACGCTGCCACCGCGCTGGTCAGCAGCAGCACGGCCATCACTGTCAGCGTGCGGGTACGGAAGCGGTACTTGCGCGCGGCTACGGCAGCGGCGGTGTCGGATTCGCGCCGCCGGCGGCGGGCCGCGCCGACCGACTCGGCGATGCGGGGGTCGCTGTCCGACGGCTCGTCGACCTCGTCGGCCTCATCGGAATCGTCGACGTACTCGTACTCGTCTTCAGGCTCGTGATCGTCCTCGGCGACCACCACGGGCTCGTCGGTCTCGTCGGTCTCGGCGGCGGGCTCCACGAACTGTTCCGGCTCCGCAGCCTGCGCGACCACCTCGGCGGCCTCGGGGACCTCCTCGTGGCGCGGCTCGTCGCGCAGCTCGTCGGCCGGGGCCGACCCGCCGACCGGCAGCGCACCGGACTCCTCGACGACGTCGACGTCGAGGTAGTCGGGCTCGTCGTCGGCGGTGGTGCGTTCGGCGGCCACCATGACCACCGCGCGGCCGGGCTCCTCGAGCCCGTCAGCCTCGGCGGTCTCGGCGTGCCGCCACTCGGGGTCGCTGCGGTGCCCCGCCGCCGGACCTCGACGGCGCAGGCGGGCACTGGACGCGCTGTTGAGCACGCGGGTCGCCAACGCCACGTCACTGGTACGTCGCACGGCGTCACGCTTGCTGATCAGCATCGGCACCAGCACGAACAGCCAGAGCACGACAAGGGAGATCCACAGAAGAGATTGGGGGATGCTTGGCATGGCGCCTGCTCCTTTCCCCATCAGGCTAGGTCGTGTGACCAGCGCATCCGTGGGCGGCGCGCCGAGACAATTACACACCTGTAATTCATCTCAGACAAGCACCAAACGTCACTTGTGTCACATCTGCAACAGCAGAAACGTCCTGCGCTTCCGTCACGCCCACGAGGCACGCCCGGCGCGCACCAAGGAAGAGGTCACAGAACCGGACACCTCCTCGACCGTCAGCGCGACCAGCAGATGGTCGCGCCAGGCGCCGTCGACGTCGAGATACCGCTTGAGCAGACCCTCCTCGCGGAAGCCCGCCTTGGCCAGGACCGCGCGGCTCGGCGCGTTCTCCGGACGGACCGTCGCTTCCACGCGGTGCAGCATGATCGGACCGAAGCAGTGGTCCAGCCCCAGCGCCAGCGCCGCGGTGGCCACCCCGCCGCCGGTGTTCGCGCTGGCCACCCAGTAGCCGATCCACGCCGACCGCAGCGCGCCGTGCGTGACGTTGCCGATGGTGAGCTGGCCGGCGAACTCACCGTCCAATTCGATCGCGTACGGCAGCATCCGCCCTTTGCGCGCCTCCGCCCGCAGCCCTGAACACACCGACGGCCAAGCCGAAACCGAGTGCCGCACTTCCCAGTTCAAGTCTGTCGACGGCTCCCACGGCTCCAGGTGCCGTCGGTCGGCCAGTCGGATCCGGCTCCACTGCGCCGCGTCCCGCAATCGGATCGGACGCAGCCGGACCACGCCGGCCGGAACGCGCAGCGGCCCGACGACCATCGGCCAGCCCGGATGCTGGGACCGTGGAGTCAGGAGGTTCACCGGGTCAGCCGCGCTGCGCGAGGAATGCGACGTCGACCAGCTCCCCGGTGCGGATCTGCTCCGCTTCGCTGGGCACGATCACCAGACAGTTCGCCTCGGCCAGCGTCGCCAGCAGATGCGAGGAGCCCGGCGCGCTGCCCAGCGCCTGTACCAGGTACTCGCCGGTGTCCTGGTCGCGCATCAACTGTCCGCGCAGATATCCCTTGCGCCCCGGGACGGAGCCGATCGGCGACAGCGCCCGTGCCCGCACGATCCGGCGCATCGGCTGCCGCTTGCCCAGCGAGAGCCGGATCAACGGACGGACCATGACCTCGAACACCACCAGGGCGCTGACCGGGTTGGCCGGCAACAGGAACACCGGCACCCGGTCACTGCCCAGCTGACCGAACCCCTGCACCGAGCCCGGATGCATCGCGATCCGCGCGACCTCCATGTCGCCGAGTTCGGAGAGCACCGCGCGCACGCCTTCGGCGGCCGCTCCCCCGACGGCCCCCGCGATCACCACGACCTCGGCGCGATTGAGCTGCCCTTCGACGACCTCCCGCAACAGTTTGGGATCGGTGGGGACGATGCCGACGCGGTTGACCTCCGCGCCCGCGTCCCGGCCGGCGGCTGCCAGCGCATAGGAGTTGACGTCGTAGACCTGGCCGTTGCCGGGCGTGCGGGAGATGTCGACGAGTTCGCCGCCCACCGACATCACCGACAGTCGCGGCCGCGGGTGCACCAGCACCCGCTCGCGCCCGACCGCCGCCAACAGCCCGACCTGGGCGGCGCCGATGACGGTGCCGGCGCGCACCGCGACGTCCCCCGGCTGGACGTCGTCGCCCGTGCGCCGGACGTACGCCCCCGAGCGGACGCCGCGCAGCACCCGCACCCGGGATTCGCCGCCGTCGGTCCACCGCAGGGGCAGCACGGCGTCGGCCAGGGTGGGCATCGGCGCGCCGGTCTGCACCCGGGCCGCCTGGCGCGGCTGCAGCCGGCTGGGGGTACGGGCGCCGGCTTCGATCAGCCCCATCACCGGGAGACTGATCTCCCGGTCACCGGTCTCCTCGCCGTCCTCCCGGTCCTCGCCGTCGTCACCGCCGGCGGTTCCGAGGACGTCGACGCTGCGGACCGCGTAGCCGTCGATTGCGGCCTGGTCGAATCCCGGAAGAGGCCGTTCGGTGACGACCTCCTCGGCGCACATCAACCCCTGCGCTTCGGCGATCGCCACGCGCACCGGCCGCGGGGCGACCGCGGCCGCTACCACCCGAGCCTGCTGCTCCTCCACCGAACGCAAGACATGCCTTTCTCCCGTCAGACCCTGCCGGCGACGACCGGCTCTGAGCGATTGCGCTCGCTAGGGTGCGGTCGTCTCGGAAGCGAGTCCCAGCCGCTCGACCAGCCACTGACGCAGCTCGGGGCCGTAGTCGTCCCGCTCCAAGGCAAAGTCAACCGCAGCCTTGAGGTAGCCCCCGGGATTTCCCAGGTCGTGTCGAGATCCGCGGTGGACCACCACGTGCACCGGATGACCCTCTTCGATCAGCAACGCGATCGCGTCGGTCAGCTGGAGTTCACCTCCGGCGCCCCGGGGAATGCGCCGCAGCGCGTCGAAGATCGCGCGGTCGAGCAGGTAGCGGCCGGCCGCGGCGTACGGCGACGGCGCGTCCTCGGCTTTGGGCTTCTCCACCATGCCGTTGACCTTCAGCACGTTGGGGTTCGCGGCGTCGGGAACCAACTCGACGTCGAACACGCCGTAGGCGCTGATCTTGTCGGGTTCCACCTCGATCGCGCACAGCACCGAGCCGCCGCGCTTGGCGCGCACCTTGGCCATGGTCTCGAGCACTCCGGTCGGGAGCACCAGGTCGTCGGGCAGCAGCACGGCGACGGCGTCCTCGTCGGGGGCGAGACTGTCCTCGACGCAGCCGACGGCGTGGCCCAAACCGAGCGGTTCGGCCTGCACGACCGACTCCACCTTGATCAGGGCAGGCGCGCGGCGGACCTTCTCCAGCATCGACTTCTTGCCGCGGGCCTCCAGCGTGCCTTCCAGCACCAGGTCCTCGACGAAGTGCGCGACGACGCCGTCCTTGCCTTCGGAGGTGATGATGATCAACCGCTCCGCGCCCGCCTCTGCCGCCTCGGCCGCCACCAACTCGATTCCCGGCGTGTCGACGACCGGCAGCAGCTCCTTGGGCACCGTCTTGGTGGCAGGCAGAAACCGAGTTCCGAGACCGGCTGCGGGCACGACAGCGGTGTGTGGGATTGGGACTTCAGACCTGCTCATCGTTCACACATTAACCTTTCGGCGTCTGTTGTTCTCGGCTTACCCACCCTCCGGAGGCATTCCCGGTGACACCCACGAAATCACAGGTGCGGGCCACAATCGTGGCCGCCCGGAGGTCGTTGAGTGAGCAACAACGCAGTGCGGAGGCGGCCGCGATCGCGCGCCATCTGGGCGAAATGGTGCCGCCGGGATCGACGATCTGCGCCTACGTTCCGATGGGCAGCGAGCCCGGATCGGCGGCCGCACTCGACGCCCTCGAGGAGCGCGGGGTGACCGTTCTTCTCCCCGTGGCGCGTGCCGACGCGGCCGGCGCCGGGCAGCCGCTGCAGTGGGGGCGGCACCGCCCGGGTGCTCTGGTGCCGGCGCCGTTCGGGCTCCTCGAGCCGCCGCCCCCGTGGTCACCCCCGGAGGAGCTGGCACGGGCCGCGACGGTGCTGGTTCCAGCGCTGGCCGTGGACCGGCGCGGAACGCGCCTGGGCCGCGGCGCCGGGTTCTACGACCGCACGCTCGGGTTGGCCGATCCGGCGGCACGGCTGGTCGCGGTGGTCCGCGACGACGAACTCGTCGACGAGTTGCCGGCCGAGGACCACGACGTACCGATGACCCACGCGCTGACACCCGGACGGGGTTTGGTCGCGCTGGCCGAACGGGAATGACCACCCGCAGCTGGCGGTTCTAGCACTTGAGCCGGTAGAGTGCTAATCACTTTTGGACCACTTCGGAGGTTTCTGTGCCTACCTATTCGTATGCGTGCACCGAATGCGACAACAAGTTCGACGTGGTGCAGGCATTCACCGACGATTCGCTGACCGAGTGCCCCCAGTGCCACGGCCGGTTGCGCAAGGTGTTCGGCAAGGTGGGAGTCGTGTTCAAGGGCAGCGGTTTCTACCGCACCGACAGCCGTGAGTCGGGTCGCAGCTCGAGTGGCTCCAACGGCAGCTCGAGCGCCTCGACGAACTCCTCCTCGGACTCGTCGTCGTCCTCCTCGTCTTCGTCGTCGGATTCCTCGTCGTCCTCGGCATCCTCGTCGGCCTCCTCCGGAAGCACGTCCACGCCGGCCGCAGCGGCGAGCTGAGTTATCCACAAGCCTTCTGGTTCGGGCTGTTTCGCGACCGCCATGCCTTCTAGCCTGGCGGCATGGGGGATTCGCTCAACCCACCCGTTCTGAGCCGACTGGTTGGCGTGTTGCGGCCGGACTGGACGCGCACGCGAACCGCCCGGCGCGCGTTGGCTGCCGCCCTGGTGGTCTTGGCCGCCGCCGCGGCGTGGCGCGACGACCCTCACGCCGATCACGCCGAGGTGGTGGTCGCCGCAGCCGACCTGTCCCCCGGCGCCGAGCTGACGAGCGACGACGTCCGTCTCGAAACCCGCAGGGCCAGTGAGCTTCCCGAGGGCGCCCAGTCAGATGTCGCCGCGGTGGTAGGCGCTACGCTGGCCGGTCCCGCCCGCCGTGGCGAGATCGTCACCGACGTCCGGCTGCTCGGGCCGCGGCTGGCCGAGTCCGTTGTCGGCCCCGGCGCCCGCATCGTCCCGCTGCCGCTGGCCGACGCCGCCGTCGTGGATCTGATTCGGGTCGGCGACGTCGTCGACATCGTGTCGGCTCCCCCGTCTGCCGATGCGGCGGCCGATGCGCAGCTGATCGCCACCGACGCCGTCGTCGTCCTGGTGTCCGAGGAAGGCACCGGACTGGGCGGTCCCGGACGGGACCGCGTCGTCCTTGTCGCGCTGCCCGCGGCCTCGGCCCGTTCGGTCGCGGGGGCCGCCCTAGTCGCGGCGGTCACGGTGACCTTGCACTGAATACGAAACAGCCCCCGACGCGGACGTCGGGGGCTGTCGTCGTGGTCTGTCAGAAACCGCTGGCGGTCACCGGTTCGCAGCTCGGACCTGTGCGCACGTTGCGCGGGTCGAACGCGCCACCCCACGGGTTCGAGCGGGTCAGGCCCTGGGCCTGCCAGCCGTCGGAACCGACCCAGCTGGGTCCGGCTTCCTCGGCGTGCTGCCGCGGGATACCGATATCGGAGGTACGCACATCCGAGGTGCCCGAGGTTCCCGTGCTCGCCGTGCACAGCTCGCTGCCGGAAACGTTGGCCGCCTGCGACGAGCGCACCTGTCCGTCGGGGCCGAACGACTGGTTCGACGGGTCGTTGGGGTCAGCCCCTGCGGTCCCCGCACCGAACGTCAGGGCTGCTGTGGTGAGGGCGAGAGCGCCAACTCCAAGGACGCCGAGTCTCTTGGTGCGGGTGGCGGTGCGGGCATCTGCGGCCATTGCGCCTGCTTCTTTCTGTGACGGACGTGGTCCGGCGATTGGTAGGGGTCAAGCTGCCAGAAGATTACCAGCAGCACCCGACCCTCGCACGGTTTGTTCGCCGAGAGCTAGCTAACCCTTGGCTGTCCGCCCAACGAAGCGTCGACAGGTTTATCCACGCGCTGCGCGCGCGTTCTCAAATCAGCAGAAATCGCCCCAATCTTCGCGGCATCGGTAATTGTTCACACCGAATTCACCGAAAGCGGAAGCTTTGGTCCTCGGAGTGGTTTTCAGGGACGGCCGAACGACTCCCTGGGTACCGTCCGGACGAACTTCCTGCCGGACCACACCGTGCGCTCCGCCGGTCGCAGCCACCTGGACACCCAGGCCGCCGGAGACCACCGCCGGTTGGGCCTCCGCAGGGGTCGCCGGGCACATCAGCAGCACCACGCCGGCGCTCGCCGCCAACAGCATCGTCCGAGTACCACGGCGACGCCGGGCCTGACCTGCACACCCTCCGTGGATTCTCACGAATTTCCCTTCGACACAACTGACTTCCGTATGGATCACGTTGATGTCGACTGTAGGGAGTCCATCCCCCCGGCGCCCGCCACGACAGCAGTCTGTGACCGTTTCCGAAGGTTTTTGTCAGGGTGCGACCGTTCTCACCCCGTGGCGGTTACCGTTTGTCCTGGTCGTCCGACCACCCTGCCAGGCTCCACTCTCAGAAAGGACGCGCGGCAATGCTGAAGGGTTTCAAAGACTTCATCTCCCGGGGGAACGTCATCGATCTGGCCGTCGCCGTCGTCATCGGCGCCGCGTTCACCGGATTGGTCACGGCATTCACCGACAATGTCATTCAGCCACTCGTCGACCGCATCGGCGCGGGCCCAGATGCGGAATACGGGATTCTCCGCATTCCGCTCGGTGGTGATCAATTCATCGATCTGAATGCTGTGTTATCCGCAGCAATCAATTTCCTCATCGTGGCAGCCGTCATCTACTTCGTCATCGTGGTGCCGTTCAAGAAGCTGAAGGAACGGGACAAGAAGGTGGTCAGCGAGGAGACCGAACTGACGCTGCTGACCGAGATCCGCGATCTGCTCAAGTCCGAGGCCGACACGACCGCCGGCGGCAAGCACGGCGCCAAAGAGGTGGAAACCCACACAGGCGAATAGGCGGCGATGACCTTCTGACGACATCAGCCCTTCCAACGACATCAGCCTTTCATCGGCATCAGCCTTCAACGACGACGGCCCCCGGGTTGTTACCGGGGGCCGCGCCGTAGTGAGTCGGGTCAGTTCATGTTCCAGGGCTCGCCATAGGTGGTGACGCTGTCACCGGTCGAGGAGACCAGGCGGGCGAACGGACGCAGCAGCACACCACCGGCAGCACCGGTGACCGTGCCGTGGGCGTTCGACACCGCGACCGAGCCACCGGGGCCCTCAACGTCCACCGAGAAGGTCGCGACCTCCTGGATGCCCGGGCCGTTGCCCAGGTCGGCGCTGATCGAGACACCCGGGAACAGCGGCGGGGTCACGATGCCGGAGAACTCGTTACCGAAGACAGGGTCGAAGAAGCCGATGCCCTGCAGGCCGTCGAAGGCGATGTTCGGGGTGGTGTAGCTGAAGTTGATGCCCACACCCAGCGACCACGGGAAGCCGACCTGGTAGCCGAGCTCCAGGGTGCCCTCGAAGTCCTCGGCGCCTTCACCGGCGACGATGTAGGTCGCCTTGCCCGAGTGGAACCACTCACGAGTCAGGCGGTTGCGGTCCAGCGGGAAAACACCGTTGAGGAAGGTGTCCCACTGCTGCACCGTCAGCGTCCGACCCTGGCCATCGACCAGGCTCAGCTCGTTGTCCAGGCCGGCGTTAGAGGTGCCGGTGCTCGCGAACAACGCGGCCACGGACGCCACCATCGCTACCAATACGCGACTGATTGTTTTCATTTTCTCCCTAGCTTCACTCCGGCGCCCCGGGGTTGGACCGCCGCTTGCCATTGGTGCCTGGCTTACGTGTCACCGTGAACTCTATAAACACCAGCAACATATTTGGGGCGCTGACCAATTTTGGTCGACCGCCCCCGCGAAGTTCACGAACTTCAAGATCACAGAGTCACGGCTATGCAGTTATGTTCGTGGGCCCCGGCTTTCGCCGAGGCCCACGCGGTTTACCTAGGTCAGTTCATGTTCCAGGGCTCGCCGTAGGTGGTGACGCTGTCACCGGTCGAGGAGACCAGGCGGGCGAACGGACGCAGCAGCACACCACCGGCAGCACCGGTGACCGTGCCATGGGCGTTCGACACCGCGACCGAGCCACCGGGGCCCGCGACGTCCACAGAGAAGGTCGCGACCTCCTGGATGCCCGGGCCGTTGCCCAGGTCGGCGCTGATCGAGACACCCGGGAACAGCGGCGGGGTCACGATGCCGGAGAACTCGTCGCCGAAGACGGGGTTGAAGATGCCGATGCTCTCGAAACCGTCGAAGGCGATGTTCGGGGTGGTGTAGCTGAAGTTGATGCCCACACCCAGCGACCACGGGAAGCCGACCTGGTAGCCGAGCTCCAGAGTGCCCTCGAAGTCCTCGGCGCCTTCACCGGCGACGATGTAGGTCGCCTTGCCCGAGTGGAACCACTCACGAGTCAGGCGGTTGCGGTCCAGCGGGAAAACACCGTTGAGGAAGGTGTCCCACTGCTGAATCGTCAGCGTCCGACCCTGGCCATCGACCAGGCTCAATTCGTTGTCCAGGCCGGCGTTAGAGGTGCCGGTGCTTGCGAACAACGCCGCGATGGACGCCACCACCGCGACCAGCACCCGACTGATAGCTTTCACTGCTCTCCTAGTGATCCGTAGGTGCCCCGGATGGGCCACCGGTGGTTGTGTTCGTGCCTGGCTTACCGCTCCACCGCACACTCCGCAAGAGTTGGATGTGAACTAAATGAGAAAACCCACATCCTTGTCTTACGACTCGCTCATCGTTTTGACAGGAGGAACATAACGGTGGGACGTCGGACCGGCAACGCGAACGTGAGTGGTGTCGTTGAGCCCACAGTCCGCCGATCCGTGTCGATGACGACCGGCCCCCTTTCGCTGCGACGGCGGGGAGGTGGAGGAAAACGTCGCGCTTTGGACCCCGCAAAGAGTTGTTCGTTCTCGGTGTGAGCCGCGTTACAACTGGGTCGCAAGTGAATGACAGAACCGAATACACAGGTCAGTCGTGGTGCGGCGGCACGTTGTCGCGCAGCCACCGCTCATGCGAGGAGTCGCCGGCCGGGGAACCCGGATCACGTTCGTCGGCTGTGGTGTCGGGCAGTGCGGCGCCGAAGATCTTTTCCAGTTCTTCCTTGGACGGCTTACGACGCTCGGTCACCGGCACTTCCCTATGTGATCAAGATCACGAGACAGGCGAATTAGTTGTTCACCTGGATTTAACTTTGCTGGTCAGACAAGTTTCCAAAAGGCAGAACGTGTCAGATTTCCAGGCTGGACAGCTGCCCGATCACCTGAGCGGCGAGCGGGCCGAGCGTGGCCATTCCGTCCCGCACAGCGGGACGGGAACCCGCGAGATTGACCACGAGGGTGCTACCCGAGATGCCGGCCAGGCCCCGCGACACGCTGGCGTCGCCGATACCCGCCGAGAGCGCCGACGCGCGCAGCGCCTCCGCGATCCCCAGCAACTCGCGATCGAGCAGATCCAGAGTTGCCTCGGGAGTCACGTCGCGCGGGGTGACCCCGGTGCCGCCGACCGACACCACGAGGTCCACACCGCCGATGACCGCGGTGTTGAGCGCATTGCGGATCTCTACCTCGTCGGAGGACACCACGACGACGCCGTCGACGACGAAACCCGCTTCCCCGAGTAGCTCGGTCACCACGGGACCGACATGGTCCTCCTCGTCGCCATGAGCGGTGCGGTCGTCCACGATCACAACCAGGGCGCGGCCCACCAAAGCATGCGGCTGTTCCATGAGTTCAACCGTATAGGTCGGAGTGGGCGTCACGACAGCCAGACGCACCGGGCCACCGGTGTCGTCTCCGGTCAGCCTCACTGGGCGGCCTTGCCGAGGGTGACCTGCACGGTCTGCTCCTTGCCGTTGGGGTCGAGGAAGGTCAACGTCACCTTGTCGCCGGGCGCCTTGGACCGGACGGCGGCGACGAGCGCGTCGGCGCTGCTGATCACGCGGTCGTCGAGTCGGGTCACCACGACGTTGCTCGGTAGTCCGGCCGCGGCTGCGGCACCCCCGCCGTCGACCTCGACGATCTTCGCTCCGTCGACGTCGGCGTCGTTGCCGACCTGGACCCCCAGCGACGCGCGGGACGCGCTGCCGGTCTGGATCAGCTCGTCGGCGATGCGCTTGGCCTGATCCACCGGGATCGCGAAGCCCAGGCCGATCGAGCCGCCCTGCGGGCTGCCGCCGGCATTGGCGCCCAGCGTCGCGATCGCGGAGTTGACCCCGACCAGTTCGCCGGCCATGTTGACCAGGGCGCCGCCCGAGTTGCCCGGGTTGATCGCCGCGTCGGTCTGGATGGCGTCGAGGACGGTGTTCTGGTTACGGGCGTCCCCGCCGGCGGCGACCGGACGGTTCAGGGCGCTGATGATCCCCGTCGTCACGGTGCCCTCCAGGCCCAGCGGGGAGCCGATCGCCACCACGTCCTGGCCCACGCGCAGATCCGCCGAGGAGCCGACCGTGATCGGCGTCAGGCCCGACACGTTGCGGGCCTTCACCACCGCGATGTCGCTGCCCGGGTCGGTGCCGATGACGGTGAACTCGGCGGTCTTCCCGTCGGCGAATGTCACCTTGGTGTCGGCGTCACCGCCGGGTCCGGACGCCTCCGCGGCCGAGACCACGTGGCTGTTGGTCAGGATCAACCCGTCGGAGGACAGGATCACCCCAGAGCCCTCCTCGGCCGAGCGGCCCTTCCGCACCTCGAGTTTCACGACGCTGGGCACCACCTTCGCGGCGACCTGCTCCACCGTCCCCGCCGGGACCGCGGCCGCCGGCCGGCTGGGCGCGGCACCGAGCACGCCGATTCCGCCGCCATTGTGGTCGGGGTGCACCAGCATCGCGACGCCGCCACCGACGCCTGCGGACAGCAGGGCCAGCACCGTCGCGCCGACCACGAGGGCACCCGCGCGCGAACGGCTGCGGGGCTGACTCGGGGCACCGCCCGGCACCGGGTACCGGCCGGGGCCCGTCGGCATCGGGGCACCCGGGTACGGGTCGTACGGCGCCCGAAATGCCTGGCGCTGTTGCTCACTCGCGTAGCGCCAGTCGTAGCCCTGGTAGTCGTAGGCGCCCGAACGCTGCGGGTCGACATGGCCGCCCGGGGCGCCGGACTGCGGGCCCTGCGGCGGGATCGGCGAGTACCTCGGATGGTTCGTCATGTCGCTCCGGCGCTCTCCTGGATGAGGGTGGTTATCGGTTCAGTCAACGACCGTTCAACGAGCAGTCGTGCTTCAGGGTGCCCAGCCGGACTGAGAATCCCCTTAGAGATGGATCGGGATACCCGCAAACTGCGCGACAACATCGTCGCTGGTGTAGCGCCCCGATTCCGCGATCAGCTACCGCGTGTCGCCCGGTTCGACCGCACCGGACTTGGGCGGCGACGGGCGCCCCGGAAGAAGCACCCGCATCGACGTCCCCGGCGGTTGGCCACCGGGCACGGTGTCCGTGATGAAGATGCTCCCGCCGTGGCGGGTCACGACCTGTTTGACGATGGCCAGGCCCAGACCGGATCCGGGCATCGCCCGGGCCGCGGCGGACCGGTAGAACCGTTCGAACACCAGATGCCGCTCCTCCGGCGGGATCCCGGGACCCCTGTCGGCGACGACGAGCTCGGCGCGCAGCGGATCCACCGGGGTCAGCCGCACCTGCACGTGACCGTCCGGCGGACTCCACTTGGCGGCGTTGTCGAGAAGGTTGAGCACCGCACGCGCCAGGCCGGCGGCGTCACCGTAGACCTGCCACGGCACCATCGCGACTTCGAACTCGATGTCGTTGCGGCGGCGGCGAACTCGCTCCAGGCACCGCTCGATCACCTCGGACATCTCGACGGTCTCGTGGACCACGCCGCCGGCATCGTCGCGGGTGAGGTCGACGAGGTCGCCGACGAGTGTCGACAGTTCCTCGATCTGGGCGATCACGTCGGCCTGCAGATCGGCCATCTCCTCCTCGGGGATGCGGGGCGCACCCGGCTTCTGCGACGCCATCAACAACTCGACGTTGGTACGAAGAGATGTGAGCGGCGTGCGCAGTTCGTGACCGGCGTCGGCCACCAAACGCGCTTGGCGCTCCCGGGATTCGGCCAGTGCCCCGAGCATCCGGTTGAAGGTTTCGGTCATCCGGGCCAATTCGTCGCTGCCGAACACCGGGATGGGACGCAGGTCGCTGGTGCGGGCCACGCGTTCGGCGGCCTCGGTCAGCCGTGCCACCGGCCGTAGCGCGGCGCGGGCCACCATGCCGCCGGCGATGGCGGCGACGGCGACGCCCAGACCACCGACGATCAGCAACACGGTGCCCAGCCGGCGCAGGATCAGGCTCGTCGGCCCGAGGCTCTTGGAAAGCAGCAGCGACGATCCGGTTTCGGGGATGCGCACCGCCAGGACCCGCTGGTGGCTGACCGTACGCAGCGACATGAGGAGCTTGCCGTCCATGACGTCGCGCTCCGGCTCGCCCACGGGCAGGGTCTGCCCCGCCTGCTGATAGGTGTACTTGACGCGTCCAGGGACGTAGTAGATCGCGTTGACGTCGGAGAACGCCGTGCCTTCGATGGCCTTGGCCGGGTCGGCGAACAGCGAACCGCTCTCGATCAGCAGCTGGGCGCGGCCGCGCAGTTGATCGTCGATGTCGTCGTACAGCGCCCGCGAAACCACCGCGTAGACCGCGACGGCCATCAGTACCACGGAGATGACCACCATCGACATCGCCAGCAGCATCACCCGCCATCGGACGGACAGGGAACTGCCGGTGGGCTGCGGAACCGGCCGGAACGCCCACGGGTGACCGTTGTCGCGGCCGAACATCAGGGCGGTGTCTCGCGCAGCACGTAACCGACGCCGCGGACGGTGTGGATCAGTCTCGGCTCACCTTCGGCCTCTGTCTTGCGCCGGAGGTAGCCCACGTAGACCTCGAGTGCGTTGCCTGAGGTCGGGAAGTCGAAGCCCCATACCTCCTCGAGGATGCGGCTGCGCGTCAGCACGCGGCGCGGGTTGGCGATCAGCATCTCCAGCAGCGCGAACTCGGTGCGGGTCAGGCTGATCTGCCGGTCACCTCGGGTGACCTCCCGCGTGACCGGGTCCAGGGACAGGTCTGAGAAGGTCATCGCGGCCGATTCGCCGGAGCCGTCGTCAGGGATGGTGCGACGCAGCAACGCCCGCATCCGCGCCAGCAGCTCTTCGAGAGCAAATGGCTTGGGCAGATAGTCGTCGGCACCTGCGTCCAGACCGGCAACGCGCTCGGAAACCGAGTCGCGGGCGGTCAGCACCAGGATCGGGAGGTCGTCGCCCGTGCTCCGGAGCTGACGACACACTTCGAGGCCGTCGAGCCGCGGCATCATCACATCCAGGACGACGGCGTCGGGGCGGTTGCTGGCGATCGCGTCGAGTGCTTCGCGCCCATCCTGGGCCAGTTCGACGGAGTACCCGTTGAACGTCAGGGAGCGGCGGAGCGACTCGCGGACCGCGCGGTCATCGTCAACGACAAGTATGCGCACTGGCACAGTGTCGACCCCACGACTGAGAGCGACCTGAGAGGCGCGCCGGTCGTGTGGGTCCTGTCAGTGCGTCAGCGGCGATCGAGGTCGATCAGACCGAGGCGAGCGGCCTTCAGCAGGCGCCGCGGCACCTTACGCTGCTGACCTGCGACGTTGACGCCGACGAGACCGGTAGCGGTGGCCTTCCACTGCGCGCGCCGGCTACGGGTGTTCGCGCGCGACATCCTGCGCTTGGGCACAGCCATGATCGAGCTTCTCCATCGTTCGGGGGTTATCCGGCAGGGGCACTGCCCGCGAGCCTGGACCTACCGGGCGCCGGCAATTGGTCTTCAGAATAGCGGCTGCGGGGGGCGGGCTCCAAACTCCGGCCGGCACCGGCAGCCGGACGGGCCCGCCGATCTCACCAAAGCGCCCCGCGATACCGCCGGTCCCCACTAACCTACCGACTGGTTGGGCGAGACACCACTCTGGTCAGTGTCGGCAACGGTTCGACCTACTGCGACCGTCCCCGGCGACCGGCTCTCAGCGACCCGGCACACGTCGACCACACCACAGGAGGGCAACGCATGACCGGCTTCGTCGAGACCGAGGAGCAACAGGCGCTGCGGGCTGCCGTCGCCGGCATGGCCGCCGGATACGGGCAGGACTACTACCTGGAGAGGGCACGCGCCGGCCGGCACACCGACGAGCTCTGGTCCGAGGCCGGGAAGCTCGGCTTCCTCGGGGTCAACATCCCGGAGCAGTACGGCGGTGGCGGCGCCGGCATGTACGAACTGAGCCTGGTGATGGAGGAGCTGGCCGCGGCCGGCTCACCGCTGCTGATGATGGTGGTCTCCCCCGCGATCAACGGCACCATCCTCACCAGGTACGGCACCGAGCAGCAGAAGCAGCGCTGGCTGCCCGGCATGGCCGACGGGTCGGTCACCATGGCGTTCGCGATCACCGAACCCGACGCCGGGTCGAACTCACACCGGATCACCACCACCGCGCGCCGCGACGGCGACGACTGGATCCTGTCCGGCCAGAAGGTCTACATCTCCGGTGTCGACCAGGCCCAGGCGGTCCTGGTGGTCGGGCGCACGGAGGACCACCGCACCGGCAACCTCAAGCCGGCGCTGTTCGTCGTGCCGACCGACACCACGGCCCTGAGCTGGACCAAGATCGACATGGAGATCCTCAGCCCCGAGTTCCAGTTCCAGCTGTTCCTCGACGAGGTGCGACTGCCCGCCGACGCGCTGGTCGGGTCCGAGGACGCCGCACTCGCGCAGCTGTTCGCCGGGCTCAACCCCGAACGCATCATGGGAGCGGCCAGCGCGGTGGGCATGGGCCGGTTCGCCATCGCCAAGGCGGTGGACTACGTCAAGACCCGCCAGGTGTGGAAGACACCGATCGGTGCGCACCAGGGACTGTCACATCCGTTGGCGCAGAACCACATCGAGATCGAACTGGCCAAGCTGATGATGCAGAAGGCCGCGGCGTTGTACGACGGCGGCGACGACGCCGGCGCCGCCGAAGCGGCCAACATGGCCAAGTACGCGGCGGGGGAGGCGTCGGTGCGCGCCGTCGACCAGGCCGTGCAGTCACTCGGCGGCAACGGGCTGACCAAGGAGTACGGGATCGCTTCGGTGCTCACCGCCTCGCGCCTGGCGCGGATCGCGCCGGTCAGCCGGGAGATGATCCTCAACTTCGTCGCCCAGACGTCGCTGGGGCTGCCGCGGTCGTACTGACAATGTTCACGTACTGACGATGTCCACCTCTGTTCGCGACTTCGGTCGTCGCACAGAGAAATTGACGCACGAGTCGGCCGAGTCGGTCGGCACAGCAACATCTCCGCGACCCGCACTGCCCCCGCGGCTTACAGTTTGGTGAACCCTCTTGCGGGAATCGCCGGAGGTCGTACGCTCGTAGGCGATGTATGCGTGTGTGCCGACGGCGGTCTCTCACCGGAGGAGTCGATGAGGAGGGGGTCATCATGAGCATGCCCGCCTCCGGGAACGGGTCGACCCGTGCCGCCGACACCGATCGCATCCAGGTCGCGCAGCTGCTCACCGACGCCGCGGCCTCCGGAAAGCTCGGCGTGACTGAGTACGAGGCCCGCCTGACCAGGGCGTACGCCGCAGAAACCCAGGACGAGCTGGACCGCCTGTCCGCCGATCTGCCCGGCGCCGTGACCCGGGGCCGCAGCGGGCCCTGCCGGCCCGCACCGTCGAGCCTGCTGCTGGCGATCCTGAGCGGCTTCGAGCGCCGCGGTCGCTGGAACATCCCCGAGAAGCTGACCACGTTCGCGCTGTGGGGCGGCGGCGTCGTCGACCTGCGGTACGCCGACTTCACCGCTCACGATGTCGAGATCCGTTCGTACTCGATCATGGGCGGACAGACCATACTGGTTCCGCCCGAAGTCAACCTCGACGTCCACGGCCGCGCGGTGATGGGCAACTTCGACGACGACGTCGACAGCGGCGGCTCCCCCGGGGCGCCCTGCGTGCGCATCTCCGGGTTCTCGCTGTGGGGCAGCGTCGCGGTCAAGCGCAAGAAGCGCAAAGGCTCCTAGAGCTCGTCAGCGGCGGCGCCGCTTCGCACCGAGATAGTCACCCACCACCGCGGCACCCAGTCCGTCGAGATCGGGTTCGACGACCCGACCCCCGACGCGGCGCGCGACCTGATCGATGAACCGGGCCAGGCCCGGGTCGCTGCCCAGCCGGAAGATGGTGACCTGTGCGCCCATCCGCGAGATCTCGTCGAACCCGCGCACGGTGTGGGCGATGGTCCGCGGGTGCGGCGGGTAGTCGAAGAACACCGCCGGACTTCCGTTCCGGTCGAAGTCCTCGAGGTGCGCGGTCGGTTCGCCGTCGGTGACGATCAGGACGACCGGCTGCGCGTTGGGGTGACGGCGCAGGTGCCGCGCCGCCAGCGCCAGCGCGTGGTGCAGATTGGTCCCTTGCTCGTACACCCCTTCAAGGCCCGTCAGTTCGGCGGGAGTCACCGTGCGCGCGTACCGGCCGAACGCGACGATCTGCAGATCGTCGGAACGGAACCGCGTGCTGACCAGATGGCTCAGCGCCAAAGCGGTCCGCTTCATCGGCAGCCACCGGTTCTCCATCACCATCGAGAACGACGTGTCCACCAGCAGCGCCACCGCCGCCTGGGTGCGCGTCTCGGTTTCGGAGATCTCGACGTCGTCGACGGTGATGCGCAGCGGCGGCGTCGCCTGCCCGGTACCGGCCTCCCGCAGCACCGCGTTGGTGAGGGTGCGGGTGACGCTCCACGGTTCGGTGTCGCCGAACTGCCAGGGCCTCGTCGACCCGGTCAGTTCGCCGGCCGCGCCGGCACGGCGCGTGTCCCGTTCCCCGTGACGACCCGAAAGTTGTTGCGCGACATCTCGTAACACGGCCTGACCGAGTTGGCGCATGGCCTTGGGTGAGAGCCGCCACTGCCCGTCGGCGCCCCGGTCGAGGAAGCCCTCGTTCATCAGCGCGCGCTCCAACTCCGACAGGGTGCGCGCGTCGACGGCGGCCTCGTCACCGAGCTGACGAGCCAGCATGTCCAGATCGACGTCGTCCATGCTCGCCCCGGCGTAACTCTGCGAGAGCTGCTCGGCGAGCTCTTCGAGCTCGCCGATGTCCGACAGTGCCTGCGCGCCTTCACCCATGCCGAGCGGGTCGTCGCCGGAGAACCGTTGCGAGCCGGTCCAGTCCTCCCCCGGCCGCGCGGCCTGCAGGTGCGAGTCCAGCTTGCTGAGCGCGTTCATCAGCGACGGCGAGCCGAACGCCTGCTGCGCCAGCGCGTCGAGTTCGGCACGCTGCTGTTCGGAGAGGCTGTTGCGGAACCGCTGGGCCGCGGCGGCCCGCTTGGCCAAGGAGTCCAGCAGCTCGTCGATGTTCTGCGGGTTCTCCGGAAAGAACTCGCCGTGCTTGGCCATGAAGTTCTCGAAGTCCTGCTGGGTGTCCTGACCCTGGGCGTGCTTGTCCAGCAGGTCATTGAGGTCGTCGAGCATGTCGTTGACGCGCTGGCGGTCCTCGTCGGTGGCGTTCTCCAGCGCTTCCTTCATGCCGGCGAAGCGCTGGTCGAGCATCTCGCGGCCCATCAGGTCCTTGATCTGCTCGTACTTCTGGCGGGCCTCCGGCGAACGCCAGTCGTACTCCGAGAGTTCCTGCACCGCTTTGGCCGGCGACGGCGACAACGAGTCGAGCTGCAGTTCGCCGAAGCGGGCGTCGTCGTCGAGGGCGCGCGCCAACTCCTTGCGCTCGGTCAGCACCGCCTCGTCGAGCAGCTTCTTGATATCGGCGAGGGTCCCGTCGAGGTTGTTGCGCTGCAACAACTCTCGCCGACGACGGTTGGCCTCGGCGGCGAGCCGGTCAGCGCCCCGCATGTTCTTCGATCCGCGGCGCAGCAGCTCCGACAGTGCCCGCCGCGGCGAGGTGCCCTCCATGACGTCCTGGCCGATGGCCTCCAGCGCTTCGCGCAGGTCGACCGGCGGGGCCAGAGGGTCGGGCCCGCCGGTGTAGCGCGAATACCGCGCTGACTTAGCCATAGACGGTCTCACCCTCCCCCGTCACCTTGTCGATGCGCTTGGCCAGATACAGCGCCTCCAGGGCCAGTTCCACGGCCGCTGCGCGCTGTCCCTCCGAGCTCGCATCGAGCCGGCGCTGGATCTCGGCGACCGCGGGCACCTCGGGAAGCGCGTCGAGCACCTGACGCGCCGACACCCGCTCCCCGGTGGTGACGGGTGACCCGTTCTCCACCGCCGTGACGATCGGTCCGACGTCGATGCCGCCGAGGAGGCGCTGCGCGGTCTCGGCGGTCGCGCGCCGCAGCAGGTGCTCGAGCACCGCCTGCTCGCGACCTTCTTCCCCGGACTCGAACTCCAGCTTGCCGCGCAGCACGTCGATCACGGTGGCCAGATCCACGACGCGGGCCACCGGTTCGTCCTCGCCCAGGATCGCGGCGCGGTGCCGGGCCGAGGCCGCGACCGTCTCGGCGGCGGCGATCGCGAACCGCGCCGACACCCCGGATCGCTGGTCGATCGAGGTGGACTCGCGCAGGCTGCGGGCGAAGCGCGCCAGCACCTGCAGCAGATAGACCGGCACCTCGGAGGACAGGTGCGCCTCCTGCTGGATGACACCGACCTCGGCGTCGAGTTCGAGCGGGTAGTGGGTGCGGATCTCGGCGCCGAAGCGGTCCTTGAGCGGGGTGATGATCCGGCCGCGGTTGGTGTAGTCCTCCGGGTTGGCGCTGGCCACGACCAGCACGTCCAGCGGCAGCCGCAGGGTGTAGCCGCGCACCTGGATATCGCGCTCCTCCATCACGTTGAGCATCGCGACCTGGATGCGCTCGGCGAGGTCGGGCAGCTCGTTGACCGCGACGATGCCACGGTGGGCGCGCGGGATCAGCCCGTAGGCGATCGTCTCGGGATCACCCAGGCTGCGACCCTCGGCCACCTTGATCGGGTCGATGTCGCCGACCAGGTCCGCGACGCTGGTGTCGGGTGTGGCCAGCTTCTCGGTGTAGCGCTCGCTGCGGTGCTTCCACGTGATCGGCAGGTCCTCGCCGGAGTCGGCGGCCCGGCGGATCGACTCGGGGGTGATCGGGCTGTACGGGTGCTCGGCCAGTTCGGCGCCCGCGATCACCGGCGTCCACTCGTCGAGCAGACCGCTCAGCGCACGCAGCAGCCGGGTCTTGCCCTGACCGCGCTCACCGAGCAGCACGACGTCGTGGCCGGCGATCAGCGCGCGCTCGAGTTGCGGGATGACTGTCTCCTCGAAACCGAGGATGCCCGGCCACAGCTGTTCGGCGTCGGCGCCGGAACGGAGCCCGGCCAGCAGGTTCTCGCGGATCTCGGCCTTGACGCTGCGTTCCTGATGTCCCGAAGCGCGCAGTTCGCCGACGGTCCGGGGCAGGTCGTTGGGTGAAGTCACCACTCCACGCTACGACTGTCCCGGCGACGAGGCGGTCGTACCACGCTCTGAGCGTAATAATTCGGTTGTCGAGACACCGCCGGGCCGCGGAGGGGGAGCGACCCGGCGGTGTGGTCCTGGCGTTACTCCGCGACCGCCTCGGCGCCGACCTTCTCGTACTTGCGGACGTCGTTGATGACGTCCAGGCGCTGCTCGGCGGTCCAGTCGAGTTGGGTCTTGGGTGTCTCGGCACCCTCGAAGGCCCGCTCGTAGGACAGCAGGTCCCAGCCGTACTCGTGCGGCAGGTAGTCGTTGCGGATGAACCGCGTGCGGATGTCCTCGGGGAAGGTCTGCACCTGCCCGTTGAGGATGACGGTCTCGACCTTGCCGGGCTGGTAGAGCACGCGGATGTCGGCGACCGGATCGCCGTCGACGACGATGATGTCGGCCAGCTTGCCCTCGGCGAGCACGCCGAGGTCGTCCGGTAGGCCCATCGCGTTGGCGCCGTGCTTGGTGCCCGCCTGGATGGCCTCCAGCGAGCTCATCCCCGTGTAGAGCATCAGCATCTCCAACTCGCGGGCGTGCCACTGCCCGTAGGGCACCAGGGAGAAGCCGCTGTCGGTGCCCATCGCGAACTTCACACCGGCGCTGTACGCGCGGTGCAGGCTGTCCATCGTGGCGTCGTTCATCCGTTTGGTGGCCTCCGAGATCGACGGGCGCACCCGCAGGGTCTCGGCGAACTCGACGATGTGATGCATCAGCAATTGCGTGGGCGCCAAGGGGATCTGGCTCTTGGCCAGCTTCTCGATGGTGGCGTCGGACATGTGGTTGCCGTGCATGATGTGGTCGAAGCCGGCCTCCACCGCCGCGTTCATCTCACCGTCACCGCGGGCGTGGATGGTGATCTGCATGCCCAACTGGTGGGCCAGGTCCGCACAGATCTTCAGCTCGTCGTCGGTGAACGCCTGGTAGTCCCCGAACGGGCTGTCGGCCAACTTGATCAGGTCGACGCCGGCCTTCTTCTGGCGCCGGATCTCGGCGATCATCTCCGCCGGGGTGTTGGTCAGCTTGCCGGTGCTGGACTCCGGGTTACCGGTGGCGTCGGGGAACCAGTCGGTCAATCCGTTGCTGGTCGTCAGATACCTTCCCGCAGAGGTCATCCGGGGACCGTGCACGATGCCGCGCTTGATCCCCTCCCGCAGCCCGACGCCGATGTAGTAGGAGCCACCGGGCTGGGAGATGCTGGTGACTCCGGCGGCCAGCACCTTCTCGATGTTGGCCGCGGCGATCAGCGTGCGCACCTCCGGTGGCGTGTACATCGAGATCTCTTCCTCGGTGCGCGCCAGCCCGTAGGTCATGTGGCAGTGGATGTCGATCAGGCCGGGCATCACGGTCTTCCCGCGGGCGTCGATCACCTCCAGTTCGGCGCCGCGGGGAATGTCGGTCTCCCGGTCGACGGTGCCCATCTTGACGATCCGCGCGTTGCGCACCAGCACGGCGCAATTAGGGATCGGCGGGTTGGCGTCACCGTCGACGACGGTGCCGTTCTCGATCAGCAGCCAGCGATCGGTCATTTCAGTCCTCCCACACCGTGTTTGCGGATCAGTTCGACGAACAGATCCGGGTTCTCGAAGTACGGGGCGTGCCCGCAGCCGGGCATCAGCTCGAGGACCGCCCCGGGGAGGTTCCGGCTCGCCTCCTCCCCCATCGATGGCGGGGTCCACTTGTCGTCGGCACCCCAGATCAGCAGCACGGGCAGTTCGGGCATCAGCTTGGCCAGCTCGGCGTCCTGCCGAAAAGCATTGCAGTCCTTGTCCAGCCATTCCGACACCTTCAGCAGCGCCTGCTTGGCGCCGGTCGAGGAGTTGATCATCGACTCCTCACGCACCCATGCCTCGGTCACCATCTCCGGGTCCGACACCAGGAACGTCAGCTTGCGCCGCACGCCCTCGACGCTGCCGTCGGAGAGCACCTCCGGCGGCGTGTGGAACTCCTGCGGGAAGTCCCCGACGCCGACCGAACCGATCAGCACCAGCCCCGCCACGAGATCCGGCCGTTGCACCGCGATCGCCGCGGCGATGTGTCCGCCCAGCGACGTTCCGAGGAACGTCACCTTGGTCAGCCCCAGGGAATCCAGCACTCCGGCGATCACGTCGGCGAGACCTTGACCGGTGTAGTCGATGTCCTCGCGCTTCTCGGCCAGACCGTGACCCGGGAAGTCGATGGCCAGCACCCGGAAGCCCTCGGCGACCAGACCGGGCATCACGGGCACGAACCGGTCGGCACGCGACCCGGCGCCGTGCAGGCACACCAGCACGTTGTCACCGGAGCCCGATTCGACGACCCGGGTGGTGACGCCCGCCCCGGTGACGGGGTAGGCGATCACCGTCTCGCGCCCGTGGTGGAAGGGGTAGCGCCGGTACTGCTGGGTCACGATGCGACCGGCCGCACTGCGAGGGCCTCGATCTCCACGCGTGCCGCTTCCTCGACCAGACCGGAGATGATCATGATCGTGTTCGGCGGGTACACGCCGGACGGGTAGATCTCGGCGAACTTCTCCAGCCGGCCCTTCATGAACTCCGGGATCATCTCGCGCCCGACCAACAGGGTGCGGAACCCGACGACGTGCTCGAAGCCCAGACCGGCCGCAGCCAGCGCGATGCCGATGTTGTCGTAGGTGGCCTTCACCTGCTCGGCGCCGTCGGAGGTGGGGAACTTCCCGTCGGCGTCGGCGCCCATCTGACCTGCCACCATGACGATTTCACCGGGACCCCCGAACCCCAGGGTGGAGTAGTTGCCGAATTTGGGAAGCGGGGCGTCCTGATAGGTGATCACTGCTTATCTCTTTCCTTCTCTGTACTTTTCGTTGTTCTCAAGGGGTGTAACGGACTGCGCCGGTGCCGCAGATCCAGGCTGGGGTGGGTTGGTAGGTGAGCACTTCACACGGCGCACCACCCATCGCCCCGGCGACGGCCATCCAGTTGAGGATCTCGTGACCTCCGTGGCCGCCGTGCTTTTCGATCTCGTCGTAGGTCCAGGCGAACAGAGCCTGCATGTCACCGCGGGACAGCAGCTCCAGGAACTCCCGGTCCCACTCGGGGTTCACGCAGGCGTCCCCCATCTCCTCGGCCATCTTGATCTCGTAGGGGCCGATGTCGGTCCAGAGATCGGGGTCACGCTCGAGGTAGCCGCGGCCTTCGTTCTGGAACGTCTTCATCCGGGTCAGGAAGTCGTCCGAGCCGCGGCTCGGCTCCCAGATCGGCGGCCAGTGCGACAACCCGCCGGTGCCCCAGAACATGATTCGCTTGTCGCTGTCCTCGACCCCCGCGCGCACCGCGGCACCGACCTCGAAGGCGCGCTTCATCGTGATCAGCGGCGGTGTGAACACGTTGATGTACACCGGGATGATCGGGATGTCGCTTTCGGGCCGCAGCAGCCGCATCGGCACCATGAGGTTGTTGCCGAACTCGGCGGTGCCCATTCGCGCTGCGTCGATGCCGGAGCCCACCAGGGTGCGCAGAATCTTTTCGGCCAACGCCTTCTCGCCGCCGAAGGTCTGCACCGCGTCGAACTTCAGCAGCTCGAGCAGGTGCTCCCCGGGACCGGTGTGCTGTTCGGCCACCGCGACGCTGACCGACGGCATCAGGGTGCGGAAGTGGTTCTCGAAATGGTCGTCGAGGAACGCGACGATGACATCCGGTTCGGCCTCGGCGACGGTACGCCTGAGCTCGTCGTAGGCGCCGAATACCGCGCGGTGCTCGTCGGCGGTGACGTCGTCGGGCCAGCCCAGGATTCCCGGTGCGTGTGAGGCGGAGATCCCGCCGACTATCGGCACGTCAGCACTCCGTCCTGACCTTGTTGGAAATCTTTCCGACACCGGCGATCTCGACCTCGACCACGTCGCCTTCGCGCAGGAACTCCGGCGGGTTGCGCTTGAAGCCCACACCCGCGGCGGTGCCGCTGACGATGATGTCGCCGGGCAGCAACGGCGTGACCTGAGAGATCTCGGCAATCAGCCGGGGGATGTCGAAGATCAGGTCCCGGGTGAACGCGTTCTGCTTGACGACACCGTTGACGCGGCAGGTCACCTCGATGTCGGGCTTGATGCCGACGGTGTCGCGGTCGACGATGCCCGGCCCGATCGGGGTGGAGGCGGGTGCGTTCTTGCCGAGCGTCCACTGCACGTGCCGGACCTGGCGGTCCCGCACCGACACGTCGTTGACCACCGTGTAGCCGGCCACCACGTCCCAGGAGTCCTCTTCGGAGACGTTGCGGGCGGGCGCACCGATGACAACTCCGAGTTCAGCCTCCCAGTCGAATTCCACCGACACCGAACTCGGCAGGTCGAGCCGGTCGAAGGGTCCGGCGATCGTGGTGAGGTCCTTCATGAACACCACCGGCGCCTTGGGCACCGTCGCCAGGAAGACGTCCATCGACTCCTGCTGATGGTCCAGATAGTTGATGCCGATGCAGAAGATCCGGCTCGACGGGGTCACCGGTGGCAACAGGACGACGTCGTCGAGCTTGACCCGGCCGGTCCGCGCCGCGGTGATGCGCTCTCCCTGCCCGGCCGTCAGCAGCACCAACGCGTCGCGCAGCGACCAGTCCACCCCGACGATTTCGTCCCCGTCGACGTAGCCGCAGCGCGTGGCCCCCTGGTGGACGAATTGAACTAACTGCAACGAACTTCTCCTTCGGTATCCGTGGTTTCGGCGGCGGCCAGCAAGGCCTCTTCGGTGCCGCCGAGGAAGATGTGCGAGAAACTGGGATCGGCCCGCAGCTCGGCCGCCGATCCGGACCGTCGCACCCGGCCGCTGGCCAACACGTAGGCCCAATCCGCCGACGCCATCGCGAGATTGGCGCGCTGTTCGACCAACAGCACCGCGATGCCGGTGGCCTTGAGCTCGGCGAGTTGCTCGTCGAGCAGGCGCGACGCCATCTCCTCGGTCAGGCCCGCGGTGGGCTCGTCGAGGAGCAGCACTGTCGGCTCGAGCATCAGCACCCGCGCCATGGCGAGCATCTTGCGTTCCCCGCCGGAGAGCACCCCGGCGTGGCGTTTGAGCATGGACTTCAGGCGGGGGAAAAGCTCGAGGACGCGTTCCTTGTTGGCCGCGACCTTGTCCCGCGGCAGCGTGTAGCCACCGATGAGGATGTTCTCCTCCACGGTGAGCGGCTTGAACACGTCGTCGATCTGCGGGACGTAACCCATTCCGCCGGCGGCACGTTCGGCGGTCGACATGGCGGTGATGTCACCGCGGCCGAGCAGGTTCACCGTCCCGCCCATCGGGGTGACCAACCCGGCCAGCCCCTTGAGCAGAGTGCTCTTGCCGCAGCCGTTGGGCCCGACCACGCAGGCGGTGTGGCCGGCCACCAACTCCAGGCTGACGTCGTGCACGATCGGTACGCCGTTGTAACCGACCGTGAGATCGTGGACGCCGAGCACCGCGGTGCCGGCCTCGTTTCGGGTGCTATCCGGCGACATACGCGTCCACCACTTCCTGTTCGCGGCGGGCCTCCGCCATGGATCCTTCGAACAGCACCTGCCCGCGCGCCATCACCACGACGGCGTCGGTCAGGCGTTCCACCGCGTCGAGCTCGTGAGCGACCATCAGGATGCTGATGCCCTTGTCGCGCAACTCGATCAGAAAATCCGAGATCCTTTCGATGATGCTGGCGTGCACCCCGGCGAACGGCTCGTCGAGGAGCAGCATCTCGGGTTCGGTGGTGACCGCGCGGAGCAGTTCGAGGATGCGCCGCTGACCTCCGGAGAGGTCACCCATGTAGTCGTTCTCCTTGGCTTCGAGCCCGAACTCGGCGAGCAGCGCCCGCGCCCTGGCCACGGCCTCACGCTGGGCGGGCAGCCAGCTGCGGCGCGGCCGGGTGAACACCTGGCCGAACCCGGTGCCACCGATGGAACGGTCCGCCAGCAGCAGGTTCTCCAGCACGGTCAGCCGCCCGAAGTCGGCCGGCATCTGGAAGGTGCGCATGATGCCGCGACGGGAACGCTTGTACGGCGGCAGTTTTGCGATGTCCTGTCCGCGGTGCAGCACCCGGCCCGCCTGTACCGGTGCACTACCGGCCAGCGCGTGCAGCAATGTGGACTTGCCTGCCCCGTTGGGCCCGACCACGGCGGTGATCTTGGCGCGCGGCACGCTCAGCGACACGTTCTCCAGCACGCGGTTGCTGCCGTAGGCAACGGTGAGCCCGTCGATGGTCAGGATGTGAGCGTCGGTCATCACATGGCTCCCTGCTTGGCTTGCGACCGGTCCCAGAACGGCACCGGGTTTCCATCGACACCGAAAGTCCGCTTCCGTTCCGGGAACACGCCCTGGGGGCGCCACCAAAGGAACGCGATGATCACCAGACCGACCACCACGAACTGCAACGCGTCGACGGTGCCGGGCGCACCGATCTGCGGCAGGTAGCGCGTCGCCTCGGTCAGGCCCACCGGCAGCAGCAGCGCGCCGAGGAGGACGCCGAACCGGTTACCCGCCCCGCCGACGATGACCGCACCCATCAGGATGAGCGTCTCCTGGTAGGACCAGTCCGACGGTGCGTAGGTGCCGATGAACGACGCCAGGATCGCGCCGCTCAGCGCACCCAGGCCGTTCCCCATGGCGAACGCGGACAACCGAACCGGGGTCACGTTGACGCCGAGAGCGTCTGCGGCCTCGGGGTTCTCGCGCACCGCACGCAGCACGCGCCACAGCGGCGATCGGGACACCCTCAGCACCACCCAGGCCGCGAGCACGGTGAGCAGCACCGCGAATCCCGCGAAGAGCCAGGAGTATTCGTCGGCCCGCAGACCCAGCTCTTCCTTGAGCGGAGCGGGGATCAGGTACAGTCCGTGCCCGCCGCCGAGCAGGCCCGGCATGGCCACCACGAGTGCCCCGGCGATCAGCGCGACCGACAGCATCGCCACGGCCTGGTAGTCCGAACGCAGCCGGCGCAACGCGACCAGACCGATCGGCACCGAGACCAGCATGCCGGCCAGCACCGCACCGACGAACGGCAACGGGAACGGCAGCGACGCGCCCCAGAAGTACTCCTGGACGACGGTGCCGCCTCCGGCTTCCGGTGGCCCCAGCGACAGCAGCGCCACGGTGTAGCCACCTACCGCCACCGAGACGATGTAGCTCAGGTTGAGCAGGCCGGTGTCGGAGTACTGCAGCTCGAGGCCCCAGCAGCCGATGACCGCGACGGTGGCGTAGACGACCAACGTGACGATGTAGAAGGAGAGGTCGGCACTCATACCTGTAGCGCCCTTCCCGACGAGAACTCCGCTCGGATGCCCTGCGGCCGTGCCATCAGCACCCCGATCAGCACCACCAGAGCAATGGCGATCTTGAAGCTGGGATCCAGCCACACCGCGGTCAGTTCGGTCGCCAGACCGAGGACGAGCGCACCGAGCATCGCGCCGTAGGCGTCACCGATACCGCCGAGCACGGCGGCCGCGATGACCAGCACGATGAACGTCCGTCCCGAGGTCGCCGAGAACGACGAGCTGATGACGAACAGCGCCACCCCGGCCAGGCCGCACAGCGCACCGGAGATCGCCCACGCGGTGGCGACCACCCGCTGGGTCGGGATTCCACAGGACTGTGCCAGACCGCCGTCCACCGAGGCGGCGCGCATGGCCAGTCCCAGCCGGGACCGCTTGAGCAGCAGGTGCATCGCGACCATCGCCGCCAGTGCCAGCGCGATCACCAGCAGCTGCAGGTCCGTCACCGCCGCGCTGGCGATGGTGAACATCACCGTCGGGGTGACCTCGTAGCGGAACGACATGGGACCGACCAGCGCGAGCAGTGTGTTGGCGAGCACGAGGCTGACCGCCAGGCTGATCACCAGCATGTGGAACACCGACACGCCGCGGCGGGCGAACGGTTGGTACACGAACCGGTTGAGCAGCAACGAGATCACCACACCCGCCGCGACGCCGACCAGTGCCGCGCCGGCCATCGGCAGGCCGGCGTGGCTGGCTCCCAGCGCCGCGAACCCCGAGACCACCATGGTCTCGCTGAACGCGAGGTTGAAGACGTTGGAGACGCTGTACTGCAGGGTGAAACCGACCGCGGCCAGAGCCAGCACCGCGGCGATCACCACCCCGAACACCGTCGCTGAGACAAAGAGATTCACGGGGTCAGCGCTGTCCCGTCGCGAGGGCCTCGAGCTCTTCGGCGGGGAGCTGGCTCACCAGCCGCAGTTGCTTGGTGGCCGGATCCCAGTCGTAGAAGGCGAATGCGCCGATCACGTTGTGGAATTCGTTGAGCCGGTATTCACCGTTGGCACCGACGTACTGGATGTCCTCGCCCTTGCCGAGGGCCTCGACACCGTCGGCGTAGTTGGTGACGACCGTCTTGCCCTCACCTGCGGCCAGGATCTCCGGGATCGCGGTGTTGTAGTCCTCGGGATCCACCGAATCGGTCTTGGTGGCAGCGAGTCCGGACAGCACGACGCCGTCGTAGGCCGCACGCGAGTAGGCGCTGTCCTTGAACGACGGCACGTCGATACCGTCCTGGTCCTTCAGCGATTCCAGGGTTTCGACGTACGTCTCGGTGCCCGCGCCGCCTTCCTGCGCGTACCGGACGACCACCTGGAGCGACTTGGCGAGCCCTTCGTCACCGCCGTAGGCGTTGCGTGCCGACTCCTGCCAGTCACCGGTGGTGGCAAGGGTGTTCGTCACGATCGGGATGTCACCGCCACCGGCCTGGTTGAGCTCGGTCAGGAAGGTGCCTGCGGTGACCGCGTCGGCTTCGAACACGATGGCAGCCGGCCGGTTCTGCAGGATCCGCGCGACCTCGGTGCGGTACGACGGCTGTTCGGGTTGGATGGTCATGGCCTCGGTGACATTGACGCCCAGCCCGCCGAGGGCCTCCTCCAGCGGGGGGATGTTGGCCTGCGCCGACGCGCCGCTGACGAACACCAGGGCGACCTTGTCGAAGTTCTGCCGCTGGCTGTGCAGTGCCATGGCCTGTGCACCAACCGAATCCGAGGTGATCAGTCGGTAGAAGTAGTCGAGCTCGGTGCGGTCGAAGCGACCGTCACCGGCCGGGGAGAACATCACCTGGCCGGCTTCCTCGAGTACCGGGGCGGCCGCCGCGGCCTCCGCGGTGCTCGGTCCGAGCACGGTGAACAGATTGGAGGTGGTGCTCAGCATCTGGCGCGCGGCCGGCACCGAATCGCTGGCGGTGCCCTTCGTGTCGAATGCCTCGCACTTGATGTCGCGGCCGAGCACGCCGCCGGCGTCGTTGATCTCGGTTGCCGCCGGCAGACATCCGTTGACCACCTCGGCGCCCTCCACCGCAGTGGGTCCGCTGAAGGCCATCAGCATGCCCACCACCAGCGGGTCCCCGGATTCGGCACCGCCGCCCGAGCACGCCGGTACCGCCAACAGCGCGGCCGCGGCCGCGACGCTCGACCACACCTTCGTCGATTTCCTCATGTCACTCCCACCGTGAGTCTGCAACCAATTTGCAACCATTCCTCGCCCAATGAGGCTAGAAGAGTTGGCCGTGTCGCGAAGACAATCACGCAAATTGCTCGGTCGCCATCGAGAGCATTTGTTGACTTAGTGACTCAAACTGCGGCGTTCCGAACACCCGTCAGCGCCCGCTCGGCCGCCACGCTCACGCATGCGCGCGCCAACGCCTCCTGCTCCCAGGACATCCGGCTGCGCGCCCGCATGCCCTGCCACAGCGCGCCGTCGCAGGCCGGCGACGCCGCATGGGTGACCTCGATCCCCAGTCGCTCCCGCAACGCGGCGCCCTCCTCGGCGGACACATGGGCGGTCACGCGCGCCCCGCCGACGCCACGCACCAGTTCCGCAGCGCCATCCAATTCCGCACCGCGCACGTCGCAACCGCGGAGCGCGCCGGTGTCCGGGTCGGCAATCCACCAGAGCCGCGCACCAGAGCTCTCGAATCGATACAGGTCGAAGGCGTGTTGTCGCGAATCCGCCAGGGCTTCGCGTACGCCCCGGCGGAGCAGCGCCACCAACGGATCGGTGCCCAGGCGCGCCCTGGCGCGGGTAACCGCGCCCTTCGTCGGCCGCTCCCTCGAGAGCCGGCGGCCGGTGGCGTCCGGCAGTGTGGTCCACAGCAGGTCGGTGATGTCGTCGTACCCGGCGAGCGGGCACATTCCGGAGGCCAGCACGTGGTAGGTCGTCACCCATGGCGGCAGCGCGCGCACTCGTTCGGCCACCGCGCCCGCTTCCTGCAGCACCGCGTCCACGGTGCTGGGTGGCACCGCGCCGACGAGGGCCGCCAGCGCCAATCGATCGCGCGTCATGGCCACTGTGACCCCCTTAAGTCAACTTATACGGTATCTACCGGGTCCAGAGTTTACGCACGCGTTACTAGAACCAATGTGTGGACATTGGTTGCCTTAGGTCGACTTCGTCACCTTTCACGACCAATTTCGCCGAATTGGTTAAAGTGAACGCACACGTGTGACAGGGGGAACGATGGACGACGGAGCGACACCGGAACGGGATATCCGGCGTCTCATCGACGAATGGGTGGACGCGGCGCTACTTCCCCCGGACGGCCGGCTGCCGGCAGAACGTCACATCGCCGAACAACTCGGATGCACGCGCGCACAGGTCCGTCGCGTGATGGCGCAGCTCGAACAGGAAGGCCGGATCGTCCGCGAGGTGGGGCGCGGCACGTTCCTCACCGGTCGCGCGACCGATACGACACCAGCCCCGGCGGTCGGCGGGTCCTTCGCACCCGCGGCGATCATGACCGCGTCGTTGGTGTTCGAACCCGAAGTGGTGTCGCTGGCCGCCCTCGCCGCCACCGAAGAGGATTTCACCGAGTTGCGCCGTTGCCTGGCACGCGGAGCGGCGGCAACCGATTACGAGTCCTTCGAGCAGTGGGACATCAGCCTGCATCGCGCTTTCGCGGTGGCAACGCACAACCCGCAGATCGTGGCGATGGTCGACGTGCTCAACTCCACCCGCAACAACCCGGTGTGGGGCCGCCTCAAGCGCGACGGGTTCACCCCGCAGAACCGGGCCACCATCGAGCGGGAACACGAGGAGATCGTCGAGGCCCTGGCCCAGCGGGATCGCCGCCGCGCCGCCGCGGCCATGACCGATCATCTGCGCTTCGTCCGCTCGGTGGTGTCGGGACAATGACGCAGACAGGCACCGACATCACCACCGTCGTCCAGTACCTGGACTCCCAGATACTCTCCGGCGCACTCCAACCCGGCGGGAAGGTGCCGACAGAACGGGCGTTGGCCGATCTGCTGGGTTGCAGCCGACACGATGTGCGCCGCCAGCTCGACGCGCTGGAGAGTCAGGGGCGGATCAGCCGCGAGGTGGGACGCGGCACCTTCCTGACCCGCGACGGCACGGCCTCCCCCGTCTCGGTGACGGCGCCCGTGACGATCAGCCCGCTGGATCTCATCGACGCCCGCGCCGCGTGGGAACCCAACCTGATGACCCTGGTCGCCGTCGCCGCCACCGACGAGGACTTCACCGAGATCCGACGGTGCCTCGAGAGCGGCGAGGCAGCCCGCCAACCCGGCGAATTCGCCGAGTGGGACATCGCATTTCACCGTGCCCTGGCGATGGCCGCGCACAACTCCGTGGTCTCCGCCCTGCACGACCTGATCGAGTCGGGCAGGCGCCGGCTGGCCGGCAGTGTCTTGGACGACCGCCCGTACACCCCGGCGAACTACGCCGTGTGTCAGGCCGAGCACCGCACGATCGCCGAGGCGATCTTCGATCGCGACGTGGTGCGCAGCCGCGAGGCGATGCGCGACCATCTGCGCACGGTGCGGCGGCAGCTGCTCGCCGGCCTGCCCTGACCTCCGCCGGCGTCAGTGGGCGAAATGCCTTGCGCCGGTGAGGTACAGCGTGATTCCCGCCGCCTTGGCAGCCGCGGTCACCTCGTCGTCACGCACCGAGCCGCCGGGGTGCACCACGGCCTTCACGCCCGCCTGGATCAACGTCTCGAGCCCGTCGGGGAACGGGAAGAACGCGTCGGAGGCCGCCACCGCGTCGCGGGTGCGATCGCCGGCGCGCTCGACCGCCAGGCGTGCCGCGTCCACGCGGTTGACCTGCCCCATCCCCACGCCGACGGTCGCGCCGTCCTTGGCCACGACAATCGCGTTCGACTTCACCGCACGGCAGGTGCGCCACGCGAACGCGAGGTCGGCGAGCGTCTGCGGGTCGGCCGGGTCACCGGTGGCCAGCGTCCAGTTGTTCGGGTCGTCGCCGGGGGCGTCGAGCGCGTCGCGCTGTTGTAGCAGCAGTCCCCCGCTGACCTGGCGGAACTCGGTCCCGCCGCGCGGCGGCTCGGAGGCGACGAGCACCCGGATGTTCTTCTTGCGGGCGAGCACCTCGACCGCGCCGGGTTCATAGGCCGGCGCCACGATCACCTCGGTGAAGATGTCGGCGACCGTCTCGGCCATCTCGACGCTCACCGTCGTGTTCGCCGCGATGACGCCGCCGAACGCCGAAAGCGGGTCGCACTCATGGGCTTTGCGGTGAGCGTCGGCCACCGACACCGACGACACCGCGATCCCGCACGGGTTGGCGTGCTTGATGATCGCCACGCAGATGTCGTCCTGATCGAATGCCGCGCGCCAGGCCGCGTCGGCGTCGGTGTAGTTGTTGTAGGACATCTCCTTGCCGTGCAACTGCTCGGCCTGCGCCAGCCCCGGCCAGCCACCGTCGTCGCTGTACAGCGCGGCCCGCTGGTGCGGGTTCTCGCCGTAGCGCAGCACCGCCGCGCGGCGGAACGTCGCGCCGAACCACGGCGGCAACTGGGTGGCGTCGGCACTGTCGTCCTCGGGCGCCAGCACCGAGTCCATCCACGACGCGACGGCGACGTCGTAGTCGGCGGTGTGCCGGAAAGCCAACGCGGCCAACTTCTTCCGCTCGGCGAGGGTGAAGCCGCCGGCGCGCACCGCGGCCAGCACGCCGTCGTAGCCGAGCGGGTCGACGACCACCGCCACGCTGGGATGGTTCTTCGCGGCCGCGCGCACCATCGAGGGTCCACCGATGTCGATCTGCTCGACGCACTCGTCGGCGTCGGCTCCGGAGTTGACGGTTTCAGTGAACGGGTAGAGGTTCACGACGACCAGCTCGAAGGCTTCGACCCCTAGCTCCTCGAGCGCCGAAACATGTTCGGACTTGCGCTGATCGGCCAGCAACCCGGCATGCACCCGCGGGTGCAGGGTCTTGACCCGCCCGTCGAGCACCTCGGGGAACCCGGTGACCTCTTCCACGGGGGTCACCGGAACACCGGCCGCGGCAATGGTTTTGGCAGTCGATCCGGTCGACACGATGGCCACGCCGGCCTCGTGCAGGCCCTGAGCCAGCGGCACCAGCGCGGTCTTGTCGTAGACGCTGATCAGCGCGCGACGGATCTGTCGCCGTCCTTCTGTCGTGGTCATCCTATGGTCGCCTTTCTTCCCGTCCAGGTCACGCCGCGAGTCGCGAGCGCCGCCAGGACATCCACGAGCAGTTCCCGCTCGCTGACCTTGATTCGTTCGTGCAGGGTGGCTTCGTCATCGCCGTCGAGGACCGGAACGGCCTCCTGGGCGATGATGGGACCGGTGTCGGTGCCGGCATCGACCAGGTGAACCGTGCACCCGGTGACGCGGACGCCGTAGGCCAAGGCATCGGCCACGGCCCGGCCTCCGGGAAACGACGGGAGCAACGCCGGGTGCGTGTTGACGACCCGTCCCGGGAACCGGGACAGGAACTCCGGGCCCAGGATCTTCATGAATCCGGCCGAGACCACCAGATCGGGTTGGTGCGCGGCGGTGGCCTCGGTGATCGCGGCGTCCCAGGCAGCGCGATCGGGGTAGTCGCCGACCCGCACCGTGAACGTGGGGACCGATGCCGAAGCGGCGATGTCCACGGCGGGGCACTCCCGGTCGGTGCCGACCGCGACGATCCGGGCCGGGTAATCGCCGACCGCGGCGCGCAGCAGAGACGCGAGGAGGGAGCCGGTTCCCGACGCCAGCACCACGACGCGTGCCGGGGCGCTCGGGGGCACTCTCACCTCGGGTTGCACGCGAGAAGCCTAGTCCGTCCTCACTCCGCGCCTCGTGGGCGGTGGCCGGGAGAATCGTCGTCGCCGCCGTCGACGACGAAGTGCTCTTCGGGGTCGAAGTCGACAGCCGGCAGAACCGCGTCGGTCGCCGGTTCGGCGGGGGTGGGTCCCGGGTCCACCGGGTCCACCGGCACGGGTGCGGTGACCGGGTCGACCTCGATGATCTCGGTGTCGGCGGCATCGTCCGGGGCGGCATCGGCGTCGGCCTCGGCGGCATCGGAAACATCCGGGTCTTCCGCGACAGCCGCGGGCGCGGGACGCCGCACCCGGGGCTGCAGACCGCCCGACATCGCCACGGTCAGCCCGCCGATCCCGGCGAACCACAGGAACACCGCGGGGGCGAACGTGGCCTGGTCCACGCCGACGTCGCCGAAGTTGCCGAGTTCCCCGCCGCCGGCGAAACCGAGCAGTGCCATCGTCAACGCGGCGACACCCGCCGCGACGACCAGCTTGGCGGTGGCCTGCAGCGGCGGCAGCGGCCGGCGCGCACATTGCTGCCCCAGTGCCACCCCGGAAACTGCGGCGACGATGAGCAACGCCACCCACACCGGTCCCAGCGGCGGAGTCGGCGCCGCGGCCAGCACCGGCAGCGCGGGCACCTCGCCGCCGAACACGGTGAACGCGCTGAATGTCGCCAGCCCGACGTGGGCGCTGGAGCCGACGGCGATCGCCGCGGCCCCGACCATCACGTTGGGCACGTAGAGCGCGCTCAGCAGAGCCAGGCTGAACTGGCCGAACGCGGAGTCGGTGATCGAGAACAACTCGTGCATGGTCGACCAGTGCACGATCAGGGAACCGGCGACGATCACCCCGGACAGCCCCAGCAGGGCCAGGACACCGGCCGCCGCCGCCCGCAGCGCGTCGGGCACCCAGGACGGCAGTCGACTCGCCCGCAGCAGGCGCCGGCCATGGCGCGCGCCCACACCGATCACGGCGCCGAGCGCGTGCACGACGAACACCCCCCCGAAAGCGCGTAGGGCGTCCGGGGTCTGCAGTTCGGTCAGCACCGACGCGGCGTCGTGGATCACCGCCAGGCAGATCGCCGCGATCAACAGCGGACCGCCCAGTGCCGAGGCCACCACCCACCGCGTCACGAACCACGACGAACTGGCGGTCGCCGCCGCCGTGGTGCGTGCCGTGCCGTAGACCATGGCGAGCACCGGCAGCAGCGGCATCACACCGAGGGCGTTGCCGCCGATGGACACCGGGACCTGGTGCACCCCCAGCCACATGCTCGCGATCGCGCCGAGCGCCCCGGTCATGTCGCTGTTGGCGATCAACAGCTGCAGTAGGACCACCGCGGCGATGACGACCAGCGCCACCGTCGACGGCCCGAACGCCACCCGAAGCAGATCCCGCGCCTGGCGCGTCCCGACTGGTGGACTGTTCACAGGTAGAGCCGCTCCTCGCACACGCTCGGTGGCGCGACCTTCGCGCACGCGCGGCTCAGACTACGACGAGGACTGACCCGACTGCGAGGATGACGACGGCGGGTGTTGCGTCCCGGGACCGTTGCCCGACTGGGGCTGCTGCGCGCCGGGGCTGCTGCCCGACGGCGGCTGACCGTAGGTCGGGAAGCCGGTGGGCGGGGTGGGCGGGCCGGACTGCGCCTGCGGCGCGGACTGCTGCCCGGGCTGCGACGCCGGGAAGCCGCCGGTCGACTGGCCGGTGCCGGGGTAGCCGCCGCTGCCCGTGTACGGGGTCGGGTAGCCGGGCCGCTGCTGCGACTGGTGCTGGCCGGGCAGCTGACCGTAGTACGAGCCGGGGTACTGGCCGTACTGCTGGCTCTGGTCGTACTTGGGGCGCGGGGTCGGCGCCTTGACGACGCCGGACTCGAACAGCAGAGCCACCACTGCCACCGCCGCCTGCAGCAGCGTGAACGCGATGACGAGATAGAGGCCCCAGTCGACGGTGGCGTCGCTGGGCTTGTTGACCACCTCGGCCAGCACCAGCAGGAAGCTGACGACCGCCGCGACCGCGGCGATGTTGACGAGGCTGCGCTGCTTGGGCAGCAGGCTGACGCCGGCCAGAAGCGCGCCGATGAGCGACGCGATCACGGCCAGGGCCAGGCCGGTGGAGCTGCCGCTGATCTCACCGAGCAGCGGGAAGTCCGCCGCCGACACGGTGAACTGGGGCGCGAAGCTCGACAAGTAGACGAGCAGACCGAGCACCGCGACGGCGACGGTCAGGTACGACGGCAGCTTGCTGACGCCGGGGGTGCCGAAGTCCTGATCGGGCACCTTGCCGAACTGCTGGGTCGGAGCATTGAACTGGGTCGTGGGCTGTTGTGCCGACGGGTAACCGGGGCCTCCGGGCGGGCCTTGTGGAAACGACATGACCTCTCCTGTGCTGTGCGGGCGCCGCATCGGGTTCGACGACGTAATCGACTGCGATCCGCGAGGAACCGCCTTGAGTTCGATCAACCACGCTAGCGCACCTGGCCGGCGTCCCGTCACGCGTCGGCGCGGCCCACGGGCTCATACCCCGGCGAACGCCGAGGTCGGGACCTCGCCCCGCTCCGACTCCTCGATTTCGCGGACGAGCGGCAACACGCGGGACCCGAAGTACTCGATCTCCTCCTGGAAGTGCAGAAACCCGCCGAGGATGAGATCGACGCCGCGTTTGCGGTACGCCGCGATGCGCTCGGCGATCTGCTCGGGTGTGCCGATCAGCTGCGTCCGGAAACCGTCGTTGTACTGGACGAGGTCTTCGAAGGTCGAGTCGGCCCACATTCCCTTCTTGTCTGCGGTGGCGTTGCCGGCCTGCTGGACGGCGTCCCGGAAGCCCTCGACGGCCGGCCGGTTGGCCTTGGCGACGATCTCGCGGAGGACCTCCTTCGCCTCTTTCTCGGTGTCCCTGGCGATGATGAAGCCGTTGAGCCCGAACTTGACGTCCCGCGCGGCGGACCGGGCGTGGGCGCGCAGGTCGACGATCTGTTCGGTGACGCCGTCGAAGTCCTTGCCGTTGGAGAAGTACCAGTCGGCGTAGAGTCCGCCGTTGCGGCGGGCCGCCGTGGAGTTGCCGCCCTGGAACAGCTCCGGGTTCGGCCGGTCGGGGGTATTGAGCGGCTTGGGCTTGAGCGTGAAGTCGTGGATCCGGTAGAAATCGCCGCGGAAGTCCACGTCGTCCTCGGTCCAGATCCTGCGCAGCACCTGCAGGAACTCCGCGCTGCGCCGGTAGCGCTCGTCGTGTTCGAGCCACGGCTCACCGAGGTGGGTGAACTCGTCTTTGAACCATCCGCTGACCACGTTCACGGCGAACCGGCCGCCAGAGAGATGGTCGGCGGTGGCGCCCAGCTTGGCCAGGACGCCGGGCTGCCACAGACCGGGATGCACTGCGGCGATGACCTTCAGCCGCTGGGTAGCCAGCAGCAGCGCGAGGCTGAAGCTGGTGGATTCGTGCTGATATTCGGCGCCGTAGCTTGCCTCGTACCGGACCTGGCTGAGCGCGTACTCGAAGCCGTTGTTCTCGGCGGTCTGGGCGAGTTTGACGTTGTAGTCGTAGTTCCAGTCGGTGCGCTGCTCGATGTCGCTGGTGACCAGGCCGCCGCTGACGTTGGGGACCCAGTACGCGAACTTGACGTGCTCGGCGATGCGTTCGGTGCTCATGGAGACCCATGACACCAACCGGGCGACCGGCCGTCGCGGGTATCGCTCGCCGTGATTTCAGGGCATCACGATGGGGGTGGCCGGGATGCCGTTGAACCGCGACGACGTCACGCTGGTGTAGGCGCCCATCACCGGGCTGACGACGACGTCGCCGACGTCGAGTTCCGGCATCGGGTAGTCGCGGGCGATGACGTCGGCACTGTCGCAGGTGGGGCCGGCCAGGGTCACCGGTTCCAGCGCCGGGTCGCGTCCGCTGAGCTCCGACAGCGCCAGGATCGGCGGGTGCACGTCCTCGGTCATCACGTTGGAGTAGCTGCCGTAGAGGCCGTCGTCGAGGTAGTACCAGACCTGTCCCCCACGCACGGCGGTGCCGACGACGCTGGTCAACAGGGTCATGGCGTCGGCGGCCAGGTAGCGGCCGGGTTCGGCGAGCAGCGTGTAGCGGTCGCGTTGGTCGCCGAGCACGTCGTCGACGACCGCGGCGACCTCGTCGAGGGCGGGCATGTCGTCGCGGTAGGTGACCGGGAAGCCGCCGCCGATGTCGAGGACGCGGGTGTCGACGCCGAGCGCGTCGCGCAGGTGCGTGATCAGGCCCAGGGTGTCGCGCAGCGCACGCCGGTACGGACCGACCGTCGGGCTCTGGCTGCCGACGTGGAAGCTGAACCCGGCGAACGAGACCCCGGTGGCCAGGACGTGCTTGACCAGTAGTTCGGCGTCGGCGAGGTCGGCGCCGAACTTCGCCGAGAGGTCCGACTTGGCTGCGGGGTTGCGGAACGCGAGCCGCACCAGCAGTTCGATGTCGCAGGGCCGTCCGGTGAACTTCTGGACCTCCCGGAGGTTCTCGACGACGAAGGTGCGCACCCCGGCGGCGTAGGCGTGGTCGATGTCGGCCGGCTTCTTGATCGGATGGGTGTGGATGCAGCGGTGCAGCGGCAGTCCGAGTTGCCCGAGCAGATCGATCTCGCCGCGGGTGGCCACGTCGAAGCCACCACCCAGGACCGCGATCGTCGACAGCACGATCGGATGCGGCAGCGCCTTGACCGCGTAGTGGAGTCCGACGTCGGGCAGTGCGGCGCGCAGTGCACCGAACCGGCGCGCGACCCGGTGCGGCTCGAGGACGAGCAGCGGGGTGCCGTGAGTGTCGGCCAGCCGCGACCACTGGGCACCGGATTGCCGCAGCTGGTCACGCAGCAGGCACCGTCGCGAGGATTTCATCGTTGGTCTCCCCTCTCTCGGCCGGCGCGGGTTCGCGCCGGGCCAGCAGCGCACCGAAGCGTTCGAAGCTGAAGATCGCGCAGGCGTAGAACGCGGCGTCGGAGACGACCTTCGCGACGAGCCAGCCGACGGCGACATTGCCGAAGAGGTCGGGACCGACGTAGAACGCCAGCGGTCGCACAGCGATGCTGTCGATGGCTTCGGCGGGCCCGAACTCGACGGCGATGCTGCGCAGTGCGAGTAGATGCGCGGCGACGAAGCGTCCGACCGGTCCCCGGTGCGCCTGCGCGCGGTAGCTCCAGCGCAATGCGTTGAGGTAGGCGGTCGCGTAGTAGCCGGCGGAGGCGCCGATGGTGGCGGCGACCGCGGCCGCGGCCAGCGACCCGGTCGCCAGGTAGACGATTCCCGCCGCTCCGAGTTCGGCCGCGGTGCCTGCGAGTTCGCAGGGCAGGTAACGCCGTAGCCACTTCCCGGCCCTGGACCTGCCCGACGCCGTCGCACCCATGGATTTGACTGTCGCGCGGCGCGGGGCCGGGGTTGCGCGTAGCCGGCTACCCGTATTCGTCGCCGCCGACGCAGTCCCCCTTCGGGGTATCACTCTTGCGGCGACGGATTGAAACACGTTCTAATTCACCTATGGACTATGGGTTGGTGCTGTTCACATCGGATCGCGGGATCACGCCGGCGGCGGCGGCGAAGCTCGCCGACGATCACGGCTTCACGACGTTCTACGTCCCCGAGCACACGCACATCCCGATCAAGCGGCAGGCGGCGCACCCGACCACCGGTGACGAGTCACTCCCCGACGACCGCTATATGCGCACTCTGGACCCGTGGGTGTCGCTGGGCACCGCGGCTGCGGTCACCTCGCGGGTGAGGTTGTCGACGGCGGTCGCGCTGCCCGTCGAACACGACCCGATCACGTTGGCGAAGTCGATCGCCACCCTCGATCACCTCTCCGGCGGCCGGGTGTCGCTCGGGGTCGGGTTCGGTTGGAACACCGACGAATTGGCCGACCACAAGGTGCCGCCGGGACGGCGCCGGACGATGCTGCGCGAGTACCTGGAGGCGATGCGCGCGCTGTGGACGCAGGAAGAAGCCGAGTACGACGGGGAATTCGTGTCGTTCGGCCCGTCGTGGGCGTGGCCCAAGCCGGTGCAGTCGCACATCCCGGTCCTGGTCGGCGCGGCCGGTAACGAGAAGAACTTCAAGTGGATTGCGCGCTCCGCCGACGGGTGGATCACCACGCCGCGCGACTTCGTCATCGACGAACCGGTGAAGCTGCTGCAGGACACGTGGGCGGCGGCCGGTCGTGACGGTGCCCCGCAGGTCGTGGCGCTGGACTTCAAGCCCGACGCGGACAAGCTCGCCCACTGGCGCGAAATCGGCGTCACGGAGGTGCTTTTCGGGCTGCCCGACAAGCCCGAGGCGGAGGTCGCCGCCTACGTCGAACGGTTGGCAGGCAAGCTCGCCGCTCTAGTTTGATTGGCGGCTCGCCGCCGTGGTCTGATTGGCGGCTCGCCGCTCTAGTTTGATTGGCGGCTCGCCGCCGTGGTCTGATTGGCGGCTCGCCGCCGTGGTCTGATCGGCTAGGCCAGTACTGCCCGGTTCTTCTTCTCCCCCGCGGTCACGACGATCGCGGCACCCAGCGGGTCGCCCTCGGTCATCAGGGCCAGCAGGTCCTCATCGGTGGTCACCGCCATGAACCGGCTGCCGTCGGCGTCCAGGCGGCCGATGATGATGCCGGTGGTCGTGGGCCAGTCGTAGCGCACCGAATAGGTCTCGATGGTGCCCGGCCCATCGGGACGCCGGGTGACGGCGACCCGGGGCTGCTCGTCGATCTGCGCCTGCAGGTCACGGCTGCGGTCTGCGGCCCACTCGGCCGGCGCGCTGGAGTACACGCCCACCGAATACTTGCTCATCACACCGCCGTTGGCGCCGACGAGGCCGAACCGGCCCGGGTTGTCGCGCATGTTCAGGACCGTCTCGGCGATGCCGTGCAGCGAGTAGGTGTTACCGGGACCGCCGAAGAACGGCAGTCCGCCGGTGAGTGTGAGGCCGCGCGGATCGTCGGTGGCCAGTCCGGTCGTGTCGCAGACGGCGAACACCGGGAAGGGGAAGCAGCTGTACAGATCGAAGGTGGACACGTCCGCCAACCCGATCCCGGCGACCCGGAGCGCTTCTGCCACAGCCAGTTCCGCCGAGACACTGGTCGAGAGGTCGGCGCGGTCAAGAAGCGACTGCTCGACCAGGTCGGCGTGCCCGTGCAGGTACACCCACTTGTCCTCGGACACCCCCAGCCGACGGGCCGCGGCCACCGACATGATCAGCACGGCGGCGCCCTGGTTCACCTGGTCGCGGGCCACCATCAGTCGCGGATACGGGTCGCAGATCATCCGGTTGTCCGCGGTGACGGTGACCAGTTCGTCGACGGAGCGCTGTGTCGGCGCCGACGAGAACGGGTTCTTGGCCGCGATTTCGGAGAACGGCGCGAACAGCTCGCCCATGCTGCGGCGGTAGTCCGCCACGCCGGCGCCGAGCCGGGACCGGCGGGCGTTGTCCAGCAACCCGTACTGGACCGGCGCACCCGTCAGTCCGTGCGTGGCCGTGTACTCGTCCATGTACTGCTCGAAGCCGTAGCCACGATCCTCGAGCTGGCCGCCGACCTGTTCCGAGTGGTCGGGCTTGTCATCCCGGCGCGCGAAATGGCGCAGCGTCGAGCCGTTCTCGGAGCCGAGCACGAGCACCACCTCGGCGTCCCCGGCGGCGATCGCTGCGCAGAATTCGGTCACCACCTTCTGGGATCCGTGCCCGCCCAACGGTTCCAGCACCGCACGGACGGGATCGGCGCCGATGCGCGCGGCGACCGACCGCGGGAAGTTGTCCGAGCAGCCCAGCGGAGCCGCGGAGAACGGGGTGCTGATCTCGAACTGGCGCAGCGCGGCGAACACCTCGATCGCCTCCGCGACGGCCGCGGCGTCGGCACCGGTGTCGGTGAGTGCCGCGCGGGTGGCCTCGGTCGCAAGCTCGACAGCCGACATGCCGCGGTAGCCGTCGTCGTCGATGCGCTCGGTGAATTGCCCGACACCGACGAGGACCGGTGTGCGCGGATCAACCATGACAACCTCCTGGCAGGCGTTATTTCGCCACGCTAATAGAACGCGTTGCCGCCCTGGCCGGTGGGGTGGCGTCCCAGCCCATCCCGCGAGCAGACGCAAAATCGCCCCCAAACCGAGGCCTGGGGGCGATTTCGCGTCTGCTCGCGGGGTTGGTGACCCCTTACAGGCTTTCGAAGATCTCGCGGGCCAGCTTGGCGGTCTCCGACGGCGTCTTGCCGACCTTGACCCCGGCCGCCTCGAGGGCTTCCTGCTTGGCCGCTGCGGTGCCAGAGGAGCCGGAGACGATGGCGCCGGCGTGGCCCATGGTCTTGCCCTCCGGCGCGGTGAAGCCCGCGACGTAGCCCACGACGGGCTTGCTGACGTTGGCCTTGATGTAGTCGGCTGCGCGCTCCTCGGCGTCGCCGCCGATCTCGCCGATCATCACGATGACCTTGGTCTCGGGATCCTTCTCGAACGCCTCGATGGCGTCGATGTGGGTGGTGCCGATGACCGGGTCGCCACCGATGCCGATGGCGGTGGAGAAGCCGAGGTCACGCAGCTCGTACATCATCTGGTAGGTCAGCGTGCCCGACTTCGACACCAGCCCGATCGGGCCCTTGCCGGTGATGTTGTTGGGCGTGATGCCGACCAGCGACTCACCGGGGGTGATGATGCCCGGGCAGTTGGGGCCGATGATGCGGGTCTTCTCGCCCTTGGCGACGTTATAGGCCCACGCGTAGGCGGTGTCCTGCACCGGGATGCCCTCGGTGATGACCACCAGCAGCGGGATCTCGGCGTCGATGGCCTCGATGATCGCGTCCTTGGCGAACTTCGGCGGGACGAAGGCGATCGACACGTCGGCGCCGGTCTCCTTCATCGCCTCGGCGACGCTGCCGAACACCGGGAGCTCGATGTCGTTGCCATCTTTATCTTGGTGGCTGACGGTGGTGCCCGCCTTGCGCGCGTTGACGCCGCCCACGATCTGGGTGCCGGCCTTGAGCATCAGCTTGGTGTGCTTGGTGCCCTCACCGCCGGTGATGCCCTGGACGATGACCTTGCTGTCCTTGTTCAGAAAAATCGACATTGGCAGAGTCCTTACTTGTTCGCCAGCTCGGCGGCCTTGTCGGCGCCGGCATCCATCGTGTCGGCCTGGATGACCAGCGGGTGGTTGGCCTCGGCCAGGATCCGTCGGCCTTCCTCGACGTTGTTGCCGTCGAGCCGCACGACGAGCGGCTTGTTGGCCTCGTCGCCCAGGATCTGCAGCGCCTGAACGATGCCGTTGGCCACCGCGTCGCAGGCGGTGATGCCGCCGAACACGTTGACGAACACGCTCTTGACCTGGCTGTCGTTGAGGATGACGTCCAGTCCGTTGGCCATCACCTCGGCCGAGGCGCCGCCGCCGATGTCGAGGAAGTTGGCGGGCTTGACGCCGCCGTGCTTCTCACCGGCGTAGGCCACGACGTCCAGCGTGGACATGACCAGTCCGGCGCCGTTGCCGATGATGCCGACCTGACCGTCGAGCTTGACGTAGTTGAGGTCGTTCTCCTTGGCCTTGAGCTCCAAGGGATCGGTGGCGTCCTTGTCCTCGAACTCGGCGTGGTCGGGATGACGGAAGTCGGCGTTGGCGTCCAGCGTCACCTTGCCGTCGAGCGCGAGGATCTGGTCGTCGGGGGTGCGGACGAGCGGGTTCACCTCGACCAGGGTGGCGTCCTCCTTGACGAACACCTCCCACAGCTTGGCGATGGTCACCGCGGCGGCGTCGAGCACGTCGGCGGGCAGGTGGCCCTTCTCGGCGATCTCCCGCGCGAAGGCCTCGTCGACACCCTTGGTGGCGTCGACAGGCACCTTGGCGAGGCGGTCGGGCTTGGTGGCAGCGACCTCTTCGATCTCCATGCCGCCCTCGACCGAGCACATGGCCAGGTAGGTGCGGTTGGCGCGATCGAGCAGGAAGGAGATGTAGTACTCCTCGGCGATGTCGCTGGCCTCGGCGACCAGGAGCTTCTTGACGACGTGGCCCTTGATGTCCAGGCCGAGGATGTTCTGCGCGTGGGTGAACGCGTCGTCGGGGGTGGCGGCGTACTTCACGCCACCGGCCTTGCCGCGGCCGCCGACCTTGACCTGCGCCTTGACCATGACGGGCCGGCCGATCTCCTCGGCAATGGCCTTGGCGTCCTCGGCGGAATCGGTCACCCGCCCCGGGGTGGTCGGAACGTTGTGCTTGGCGAAGAGTTCTTTCGCCTGATACTCGAAGAGGTCCATGGACTCCGAAACATTCTGTTTGTCTGTCTGCGGATAGAAACTTGCGCCCGTCGGGCTCGTGGGGAACTGTATCCACCCGGATGGCGGTGCTTGTTACCGCCCACCGCTCATGTGGTCGATCTCACCGCAGGTGCGATGGTGATTCAAGTCACATTCGTGAGGTGATCCGTCGTTCGGGTTGCCGCCAGTATTGGAATTTGGTTAACGTCCACTGGTCTAAGTAACGGTCTGATCACGACGACAAGGACTTTTCAGCTTGCCTCAGCATCGCTCGCCTCGGCCCTCCGAAGCTGTCGCGGCGCCTGGTCCAAGCGAGATCACCGACATCATTCCGTTCAACGAGTTCGGTCCGATGGATGATTTCTCGGACCTCGATGTGCTTCCCCACGCGGCCTTCGACCGCGAGTCACAGGTGATGCACGCGCCGGAACTCGACGACCTCACCGACACCGACGACCTCACCCCGCTGCAGCTGGTGGTGCCCGCGGAGTTCCTGAGCGCGACCGAGCAGTCGTCGCCGCGCGCCTACCGCGACAGCCACACCGACCTCAGTGACGGCACCGCCCAGACCGACATCATCGACATGCGCGGCCGGCGCGGTGCGCACCGCAAGCAGGAGGTGCCAGTTAAGGGCCGCCTGATGGTCGCCGCGATGGCCGTCGGCGCAACCGCGGCCGGCGCCTACACGGTGACCAACGGCACGCAGAAGGCCCCCGCCGACACGGTGCTGGCGTCCGATCAGACGATGACCGGCGTGGCCGGTGTCGCCTCGGCGTCCACCGACGGCATGCAGATCGTCACCGTCACCCCGGCCGCGTCGTCCTCGGTGCACGCCGAGGAGATCACCAAGGCCGCCGCGTTCGCGCAGGAGCGCGCCGAGCGTGAGGCCCGCCTGGCACGCCCGCAGTTCGCCATGCCCACCCGCGGTGTGTGGACCTCCGGCTTCGGATACCGCTGGGGCGTACTGCATGCCGGCATCGACATCGCCAACGCGATCGGCACGCCGGTCGTGGCGGCGGCCGACGGCGTCGTCATCGCCGCGGGCGCCGAAGGCGGCTACGGCAACATGGTCAAGCTGCGCCACTCCGACGGCACGGTGACGCTGTACGGGCACAACAGTTCGCTCCTGGTCAGCGTCGGCGACCGCGTGATGGCCGGCGACCAGATCGCCAAGATGGGCAACACCGGCAACTCGACCGGCCCGCATCTGCACTTCGAGGTGCACCTCGGCGGCACCCGGGTCGACCCGATCGGTTGGCTGTCCAAGCGGGGGCTGGCCCCCGGCAGCTACTTTGGCTGAGTGGCCCGCGACGATCACTCCACGGCCGACGGTCCCGAACCCGACGCCGAAACCCGCATCCTCCGTCGTGCTCCGCGCAGCGCACCCGCGGAGCCCGCGACCGGGATCATCCGCCGGCAGCCGACGGGAGAGATTCCCGTCGCTGCCGCCGACGAGCGCTCGCGCGAGGAGCAGACAACCTACGAGCCGGCCACCACTCTCGTCCCACCCGTAACCGTCGAGCCCCCGTCGCCGGCGCATCCGTGGGCGGCGATCACCACCACGGTGGTCAGTATCCTGTCCGGCTGGGCGACGGCGGTGATCGCGACCGACCTGATCACCGGGTGGTGGGGCACCGACCCGTTGTTCTGCGTCGCGATGGGTTTTCTCACCGCGATCTCGTCGGCAGCAAACATCACCGGGCTGATCATGATGCTGCTCCGGCAACGGACGGGTCGGTTGCTGGTGATCGTCGGCGCCGTGGTGGCGTTGCTGATGTTCACCGGACTGTTCGTGGCGGGCGCCGATCTGCCCGGCGCGGTCTACGCGCTGCCGCTGCTTCCGGTGGCGACCGTCGGGCTCGCGGCGCTCCCCCAGACCGGGCGCTGGGCCCGCGACTAGGCGTCGACGACGGGGGGCTCCGCTACAGCTTTGTCAGCGGTGCATGGTTGTGCATCAGCTTGACCCGGCCGGCGCTGCCGAAGTCGATCAGCGACATCGCCGACTCGCCGACGCCGGAGACCTCCTCGACGCGGCCGAGGCCGTACTTGTCGTGGGTGACGCGGTCGCCGGGCTCGAGCACCAGCAGCGGGCGCTTGCCGGCCGGTGACCGCGTCGGCGCCGGGCGTGGTGTCCCGTAGCGTCCCGCGTTGCCGACCGGGGCGGAGAAGCGCGACTGCGGCGCCTCGGTGCGTCGCCAGTCGAGCAGCTCCTGCGGGATCTCCCGCAGGAATCGCGACTCCGGGTTGAGCATCGGCTGACCCCACGACGAGCGCACCTTCGCGCGGCTCAGATACAACCGCCGGCGGGCGCGGGTGATGCCGACATAGGCCAGCCGCCGTTCCTCCGACAACTCGACGGGGTCGCCGAGCGCGCGCATGTGGGGGAACATCCCGTCTTCCCAGCCGGTCACGAACACGATCGGGAACTCGAGGCCCTTGGCGGTGTGCAGCGTCATCATCGTGACCACGCCGGCGCCGTGCTCGGGGATGTCGTCGGCGTCGGCGACCAGCGACACCCGTTCCAGGAACGAGGCCAGCACGCCGGTGTCGGGCACGTCCTCGTCCTGCGGCTCCTCCTCGGCCAGCGCCCGGGCGTTGGCCAGGTCGGTGGCGAATTCGTGTGCCACCGAGACCAATTCGTTGAGGTTGTCGAGCCGGGCAAGATCCTGGGGGTCGTTGCTGGACTCGAGTTCGGCGCGGTAGCCGGTTCGGTCGAGCACCGTCTCGACCAGCTCGCCGAGGTCCCCGTCGAGGCCGCCGCGCAGTTCGTCGAGCAGGTCGACGAAGCCCTTGATCGCCTTCTCGGAGCGGGTGTTGAGCATCGGCACCTTGCCCTCGGCGGCCGCGAGGAGGGCGTCGTTGAAGTTGAGCCCGGTGTTCTCCGCGTAGACCGCCACGCAGGCCTCGGCACGGTCACCGATGCCGCGGCGCGGGGTGTTGAGGATGCGCCGCATGCTCACGGAGTCGCCGGGGTTGTCGAGCACCCGCAGGTAGGCGACGACGTCGCGGATCTCCCGGCGCTCGTAAAAGCGCACACCGCCGACCACCTTGTACGGGATACCGGCGCGGATGAACACCTCCTCGATGGCGCGCGAGGAGTTGTTGGTGCGGTAGAACACCGCGACGTCGTTGTAGCTGAAGCCGTCGCCGGCGTCGGCGAGCGCGTCGATCTCCTGGGCGATGAACCGGGCTTCGTCGTGCTCGTTCTCGGCGACGTAGCCGACGATCAGTTCACCCTCACCGGCGTCGGTCCACAGCCGCTTCTCACGCCGGCCGGTGTTGCGGGCGATCACCGCGTTGGCGGCGTTGAGGATGGTCTGGGTGGACCGGTAGTTCTGCTCGAGCAGAATCGTTGTCGCGTTGGGGAAGTCGCGTTCGAAGTCCTCGATGTTGCGGATCGTCGCGCCGCGGAACGCGTAGATGGACTGGTCGGCGTCACCGACCACACACAGCTCGGCCGGCGGCACACCGCCTGGATCGTCGTCAGCCGCCGCCGTCCCCACCAGCTCCCGCACCAACACGTACTGGGCGTGGTTGGTGTCCTGGTACTCGTCGACGAGGATGTGGCGGAACCGGCGACGGTAGTACTGGGCGATCTGCGGGAATGCCTGCAGCACCGCGACGGTCTCGCCGATCAGGTCGTCGAAGTCCAGCGCGTTGGCCGCGCGCAGCCGGCGCTGGTACTCGCCGTACACCTCGGCGATGATGCGGGCCAGGTCGTCGGCGGCCTCGGAGGCTTCCGCGGCGGCCTGTTCGGGCCCGATCAGCTCGTTCTTCAGGTTGGAGATGCCGTTGGCCAGCAGGCGCGGGGAGTGCTTCTTGGTGTCGAGCCCCATGTCCTTGCCGATCATCATGAGCAGCCGGCGGGAGTCGTCGGCGTCGTAGATCGAGAAGTTGGAATTCAGCCCGGGCAGCAGCGACGCCTGGTTGCGCAGGATGCGCACGCACGTGGAGTGGAAGGTGGACACCCACATGTTGCGGGCGCGCGGGCCCACCAGGGCGGCCACGCGCTCGCGCATCTCGGCGGCGGCCTTGTTGGTGAAGGTGATGGCCAGCACCTGGCCGACGCCGACGTCACGGGCGGCCAGCAGGTAGGCGATGCGGCGGGTCAGCACGGCGGTCTTGCCGGAGCCCGCGCCGGCCACGATCAGCAGCGGCGACCCCTCGTGCAGGACGGCTTGGCGCTGCTGCGGGTTCAGCCCCTCGAGGAGCTCTTCGGTGCCGGTGGCCGGGTAAAGCGAAGTCATATCGTTACCAACCTACCGCTGCCCGGTGACACTCTTTGCGCTGGCACGGCGGGTAGTGGCACACTCGTTGAGTGCTTCGTGCGCGGCGGCGATTTATCTACGGGTACCGGCCAGCGGTACCCGTGGTGTAGCTGCTTTCCCCCTCAGCCCCGCGGTCCGCTCCGGCGATCCGGGGCTTGTTTCTTGTGAGGCCCGAGTAGCCGATTGAGGCCCGGCCGACACGACGAGAATCCAGAGGACCACACAATGACGACGGAGACCACACAGGTGCCCGATATCGACGAGTTGCGCAAAGAGATCGACCGCTTGGACGCGGAGATCCTCGCAGCGGTCAAGCGCCGCACCGAGGTGTCCCAGGAGATCGGCAAGGCCCGCATGGCCTCCGGCGGCACCCGGCTGGTGCACAGCCGCGAGATGAAGGTCATCGAGCGCTACAGCGAGTTGGGTCCCGAGGGCAAGGACCTCGCGATGCTGCTGCTGCGACTGGGCCGCGGCCGCCTCGGTTACTGACCCGGCTGACCCGCGCTCCCGGCTGCCGGTGGTTTGACCGCGTCCACCAGCCACGGCGTCAACCACTCCACCGCCTCCGGCGTCGGATGGACGCCGTCACTGCGCAGCCGGATGCCGTCCACCTTGGTCTGGTAGTAGCCGTTCGGGCTGAGCTTGCGGTTGAGGTCGAGGACCGAGGCGTTCGGATGCTCGGCGACCACACTGCGCAGCAACTCGTTCCAGCGTTCGACGCGCTTGGGCTGGTCTTCGGGATACAGGCTGCCGTCCGGCTTCTCGGCGCGCCGGTTGTACGGTTCGGTCGTCGCGACGATGCGGGCGCCGGTCGATCCCAGGATGTCCAGCGCGCGGCGCAGTTCGGCGCGCAGGTAGGCGTCGTAGCCGGGTTCGCCGATGTGCGTCCACCGCCCCTCGTTCATGCGGTCGACCACCTCCCACCGGCCGACCACCAGAAGCACGACGTCGGGTTTGGCGTGGCTGATGCGCTGCGCCCAGCGGCTGGGCCACGCGTCGCACTCGGGCTTCTGGTTGAGTTCCTGGCCGACGTACTCGTACGGCCCGCCGCGCGCGATGCCGCAGCCGATCGTGGTGTAGTCGGCGAATTCCACGCCGGGGGTCTCGGGCAGGTAGCGCATCAGCGTCCACGCGATCGAATCGCCGAACACCGCCACCTGCAGATCGCCGGGCGCATGGGCGCGGGCCGGCCGGGTCACCGCCACCGGCACCTCGGGGGCGACCAGCGCTGCGGAGTCGATCAGCGGGTCGGGCGTCCGGTTGGGGGCGGTCCCGGGCGGCATCACGGTCAGCGTGACGACGGCCGCGGTGGCGGCGGTGGCCGCGGCCAGCGGCAGCATCGGGACAATGCGGGGCCGCCACTCGCGGATCGGCTGCTCGATCAGCCACCACGAGACCGCCGCGACGGCGATCGTCGCGGCGCAGCGCAGCGCGAACAGCTGCCAGCCCTCGGCTCCGGTGCGCTCCCCGTTGAGCACGAGGAAGATCGGCCAGTGCCACAGGTAGACGCCGTAGGAGATCGCGCCGAGTCCGACCAGTAGCGGCATCGACAGCACCCGGGCCACCGGACCGTCCTGGGCCAGCGCCACCGGCGCGATCACCAGGACCGCGCCGAGCGCGACGATGAGCAGCAGCCCGCTGCGGAACTCCTCGGCGCTGCCGGTGGCGAACCGGGCCGCGGTCACCAGGATCACCAGGCCGACGACCGGGAGGAGGCGGGCGACCCAGCGGGCCCAGCGGGTGCGCAGCATCTCCAGGCCGGCGGTCATGCCCCGCCAGTCCCGCACCAGCAGGGCTGCCGCGGCGGCGCCGATGAGCAGCGCCTGTGCGCGGGTGTCGGTGCCGAAGTAGACGCGGTTGAGCGACTCCTCGGTGGTGAGCAACATCGTGGCCGACGCCGAGGCGAGGCATCCGAGCGTCGCGATCACCAGCACCGCGATGCGCACCGCGCGGATCGACAGCGGCACCCCGCGGCGGTACGCCAGCGCCGCGAGCGCGGCGACCACGGCGGCCAGCAGCAGCGGCCACAGCACGTAGTACTGCTCCTCGACGCCGAGCGACCAGGTGTGCTGCAGCGGGGACGGCGGAGCGCCCTGGGAGAAGTAGTCGGTCTGGTCGGCGACGAACACCCAGTTCGACACCCAGAAGAACGCGGCGACCGCCTCGGCGCGCAGACCCGCGGTGGACTCCGAGGCGAACAGTTCGCGTACCAGGACGACGGTCAGCACCATCACCAGTAGTGCGGGGAGCAGGCGGCGCGCGCGGCGGATCCAGAAGCCCTTCAAGCCGATTCGGCCTGTGCGGCCGATCTCGTCGATCAGCAGCGAGGTGATCAGGAAGCCGCTGAGCACGAAGAAGACGTCGACGCCGAGGAACCCGCCGGAGAATCCGGGGACACCGCCGTGGGCGGCCAGCACCATCGCCACCGCCAGCGCCCGCACCCCGTCGAGCGCCGGAATGGCCTGGCCGGGACCGACATACTGGCGCGGCCCCACACGGATCGGCGCCGCACTCACGGCTGTCACGTCCCGGGGCCCTCCTTCTCTGACTACGAGCAAGGAAGTCTATGAGCGCAGCGAAGCCGAACCCGGGAGGCGCGCGCGAGATCCGGCGAGCATCCCTCCAACACTCCCGCGCTGCATGGGTTTCGGGGGTTCTGGCGGGCTGCTCTCCGAACCGAAAGCCCGTAGCGCGCGTCGGCGGAGTGATGTACTGGGCGCGAGACCCGACCTTGTCAGCGGACGCGAGGAGTCCCGACATGCGTGTATTCGTCACCGGAGGCACCGGCGCGATCGGCGGTTACGCAGTCCCCGCACTGGTCGCCGCCGGACACACCGTCACCGCTCTGACGCGCACCGACGCCAAGGCCGAGATTCTCCGCGATCAGGGCGCCGGCCCTGTCCAGGTGTCCCTTTTCGACCGGTCCGCCCTTTCGCGCGCCTTCGCCGAGCACGACGCCGTCGTCAACCTTGCCTCGGCGCTGCCGTCGACATCGTCGTTCGTGCGGTACTCGGCGTGGACGGCGTGCGAGCGGATTCGCACCGAGGGGTCGGCGACCGTGGTCGACGCTGCCCGCGACGCGGGGGTGGGCACGTTGATCCAGGAGTCTGTCGCGATGATCTACTCCGACGGCGGAACGGAGTGGATCGACGAGAGCCACCCGGTCGACCACTTCCCCATCGCGCGCGGCAATCACGCCGCCGAAGCCAGTGCACGTCGGTTCGCCGCGGTGGGAGGCAACGCCGTGGTGCTGCGGTTCGGCGTTTTCTACGGACGAGGCGCCGCACACAGCGAGCAGATCCTCGACCTCGCGCGTCGCCACATCGGGTTCGTCCCCGGCCGCAGCACCGCGTACCTCTCCGCGATCCACCTCGAGGACGCCGCCGCTGCGGTGGTCGCGGCGCTGACGGCGCCGGGCGGCACATACAACATCGTCGACGACCGACCGCTGACCAAACGCGACCACGCCCAGGCCTGTGCGGACGCGGTCGGAGTCACCACGTGGCTCCGCGTCCCAGGCCGGTTGGCGTTACTGCTCGGCGACCGGACCACGTCGTTGACCAGATCGCTGCGGGTCAGCAATGACCGGTTCCGCGCTGCGACCGACTGGCGGCCGCGATATCCCAGTGCCCGGGAGGGTTACGCGACGATGGCCGACTAATTAGGTGACGTCGGCGGGCCGACTAATTCGTAAGTGCGATGTACTTCGTCTCGAGGTATTCGTCGATGCCCTCGGTGCCGCCCTCACGTCCGAAGCCGGATTCCTTGATGCCGCCGAACGGCGCGGCCGCATCGGAGATGACGCCGCGGTTGATGCCGACGATCCCGGACTCCAGCGCCTCGGCCACCCGCAGGGCGCGGTCCAGCGACTGCGTGTAGACGTAGGCGGCCAGGCCGTACTCGGTGTCGTTGGCCGCGGCGATGCCTTCGTCTTCGGTGTCGAAGCCGGTGATCGGTGCGACGGGTCCGAAGACCTCTTCCTTGAGGATGCGGGCGTCGGCGGGCACGTCGGTGAGCACGGTGGCCGGGTAGAAGTTCCCGGGCCCGCCGGGTGCGACACCGCCGATGGCGACCGTTGCTCCACGGGAGACGGCGTCGGACACCAGCTCGGTGACCGTGCCGACCTGCTTGGCGTTGATCAGCGGCCCCAGCTTCGAGGACTCGTCGAGCCCCTTGCCGAGTTTGAACTCGCTCATCCGCTTGACCAGCTTCTCGGTGAACTCCTCGCGCACCGCGTTGGCGACGTGGAACCGGTTGGCCGCGGTGCAGGCCTCGCCGCCGTTGCGCATCTTGGCCAGCACGGCGCCGTCCACGGCGGCGTCGACGTCGGCGTCGTCGAACACGATGAACGGCGCGTTGCCGCCGAGCTCCATCGAGGTCCGCAGCAGCTTGTCGGCCGACTGCTTGACCAGCGCCTTGCCCACGCCGGTGGAGCCGGTGAACGTGAGCTTGCGCAGCCTGCCGTCGTTGACCAGCGTCTCGGTGACCGGGCCGGGGCTGCTGGTCGGCAGCACCGACAGCACGCCCTTGGGCAGGCCGGCCTCGTCCATCAGCTTGGCCAGCAGCAGCATGGTCAGCGGGGTCTCCTGGGCGGGTTTGACGATCATCGTGCACCCCGCCGCGAAGGCGGGGCCCATCTTGCGGGTGCCCATCGCCAGCGGGAAGTTCCACGGCGTGATCGCGTAGCAGGGCCCGACGGCCTGCTTGGTCACCAGGATCCGGCCCGTCCCGGCGGGGCTGTGGGTGTAGCGGCCCTCGATGCGGACGGCCTCCTCGGCGAACCAGCGGAAGAACTCCGCGCCGTAGGTCACCTCGCCCTTGCTCTCGGCGAGCACCTTGCCCATCTCCAGGGTCATCAGGGCAGCGATGTCGTCGGCCCGGTCGGTGATCGCCTCGAAGACCGAGCGCAGGATCTCGCCTCGCTTGCGCGCCGGTGTCGCGGCCCATTCGGCCTGCACCGCGCAGGCCGCGTCCAGGGCGGCGACGGCGTCGTCGGCGGTGGCGTCGGCGACGGCGGTCAGCACCTCGTCGTCGCTCGGATCGAGCACATTGAACGTCGAAGTTCCTTCTCGTTCCTCCCCGCCGATCCACAGGCCGGTGGGAACTGACTTCAACAACGTCGCGGTGTCCATATCCACGTCATACACCTTCGTCTTCTGGATCGCACTAGGGTTCTGGACATGGGTTCCGACATCACCGCCACACCCCAATGGCGGGCGCTGGCCCGCCACCACGAAGACATCGCCGCCGCGCATCTGCGGGACCTGTTCGCCGAGGACCCGAACCGCGGCACCGAGTTCGCCCTGACGGTCGGCGATCTCTACATCGACTACAGCAAGCACCGCGTCACCCGGGAGACTCTGGGTCTGCTCACCGATCTGGCGCGCGCGGCGGATCTTCCCGCGCGGCGCGACGCCATGTTCTCCGGTGCGCACATCAACACTTCGGAGGACCGGGCGGTGCTGCACACCGCGCTGCGCTTGCCGCGCGACGCCTCGCTGAGTGTGGACGGGCAGGACGTGGTCGCCGACGTGCACGACGTGCTCGACCGGATGGGCGATTTCACCGACCGGCTGCGCAGCGGCGACTGGCGCGGCGCGACCGGTGAGCGCATCACCACGGTGGTCAACATCGGTATCGGCGGTTCGGATCTGGGTCCGGTGATGGTCTATCAGGCGCTGCGGCATTACGCCGACGCGGGCATCTCGGCGCGCTTCGTGTCCAACGTCGACCCGGCCGACCTGGTCGCTGCGCTCGACGGACTCGACCCGGCCACAACGCTTTTCGTGATCGCGTCGAAGACCTTCTCAACCTTGGAGACGTTGACCAACGCGACGGCGGCGCGCCGCTGGCTCACCGATGCGCTCGGCGGTGAGGCGGTGGCCGAGCACTTCGTCGCCGTGTCGACCAACGCCAAGCTCGTCGAGGAGTTCGGCATCGACACCGAGAACATGTTCGGTTTCTGGGACTGGGTCGGCGGCCGGTACTCGGTGGACTCGGCGATCGGGCTGTCGGTGATGGCGGCCATCGGCCGGGAACGGTTCGCGGAGTTCCTCGCGGGCTTCCATCTGGTCGACGAACACTTCCGCACCGCGCCGCTGGAGGCCAACGCGCCGGTGCTGCTCGGGCTGATCGGGCTCTGGTACAACAACTTCTTCGGCGCCGAAACCCGTGCGGTGCTTCCCTATTCGAACGACCTGGCCCGTTTTGCGGCCTACCTGCAACAGCTGACGATGGAGTCCAACGGCAAGTCGGTGCAGGCCGACGGCACACCGGTGACCGTGGGCACCGGGGAGATTTTCTGGGGTGAGCCCGGCACGAACGGCCAGCACGCGTTCTACCAGTTGCTGCATCAGGGCACCCGGCTCGTCCCGGCGGACTTCATCGGGTTCAGCGAGCCGACCGACGACCTGCCGACCGCCGACGGCACGGGCAGCATGCACGACCTGTTGATGAGCAATTTCTTCGCCCAGACTCAGGTGCTGGCCTTCGGCAAGACCGCAGAGGAGATCGAGGCTGAGGGCACCCCGTCAGATGTGGTGCAACACAAGGTGATGCCGGGTAACCGCCCCAGCACCTCGATCCTGGCGAGCCGGCTCACGCCGTCGACGGTGGGCCAGTTGATCGCGCTCTACGAGCATCAGGTGTTCGTCGAGGGCGTCATCTGGGGGATCGACTCGTTCGACCAGTGGGGCGTGGAACTGGGCAAGACCCAGGCCAAGGCGCTGCTGCCGGTTCTCACGGACGCCGATTCCCCTGCGGAGCAGTCGGATTCGTCGACCGACGCCCTGGTCCGCAAGTACCGTGCGCAGCGCGGCAGGTCGGCTTAGACCGGGTCGGGGTCGGGCCGTGTCCAGCCGAGGATCATCGCCGGCAGGCAGCCGCCGATCAGCAGTACGGTGATGGCCATCAGCCCGCCGGCGTAGGCGATGTTGCCGTCGTCGAAGTCGGTGTTCACCGAGCCGATGATCAGGTAGAGGATCGGCAGCAGCATCAGGTTCTGCGTGACGGACAGTCCGATTGAGCGGGCGCTGTTGCGCTGCGCGAGTTCGAGCTCGTCCAGGGTGGCCAGCGGCGCGTCACCCTGGCGGCCGGAGACGATCTGCAGCATGAGCCACAGCACGATGAAGACCACTGTTGCGGGCAGCCAGACCACCGCCGCGCCGCGATGGCCGAAGGCGCAGATCACGCTGATCACGGCCATGACCGCGAAGGTCAGCGCGAGGCCGACGACGAGCATCTGGCGGCGCCGCTGGGTCCGCCAGCCGGGCAGCGACTTGGCATACCTCTGCTCGTTCTTCAGGAAGCGCCGGGTGCGGTACCGCTGATAGCGGTCGATGACGTTCGAGGCGTTCGGCATGGACCATCCTCCTCAGGTTCGGGTGTTCTTCCGGTAGAGCTCCGTCGACAGCGGGGTGAACGGTTCCCGGGAGAACACCGCTTCCACCGGCAGGTCGAAGACGTCGCAGATGCGGAAGGCCAGGTCGAGGCTCGGGTAGTGGTCGCCTCGTTCCAGCGCGCCGACTGTCTGTGGGTTGACGTCGATGAGTTCGGCCAGTTGCGCCCGGGACATCTTGCGCTCGGCGCGCAGCACCCCGATGCGGTTGTGGATGGGGCGCGTTTCACCCCGCCGGACCGGACTCACCTAACTGAGTGTTGGGAAAACCCAACGATCTGTCAAGTAAGCCGTCAGGCGAAGCGCTTCGTGAACCGGGGCGGCAGAACTTTCAGCAGTTCGACCAGCGGCCACCACGGCCAGCCTGGCACCACTGCCCTCCCCTTCTCCTTCTCGATGGCCGCGACGAGCGCGCGCACCCCGGTTTCGTTGTCCACCATGAGCATCGTCGTGTTCGACTTCGCGGTCATCTCGGACTCGATGTAGCCAGGCTCGATCACGGTGACCTTGATCGGCCCGGAGGCGTACTCGGCGCGCAGGGACTCCCCCAACGAGCTCAGCCCGGCCTTGCTCGCGCAGTAGGCGGCCTTGTGTCCGGGCAGGCCGACATTGCCCAGCACCGAGGAGATGAGCACCAGATGTCCTCCCCCGCCGGCCTTGAACATCTCGACGGCGGTCTCGATCTGCACGAGCGCGGCGATGAGATTGGTTTCGATGGTGGCCTTGTTGGCCCACGACTTGCCGCCGCCGAGCGGATAGCCCTTGCCGATCCCGGCGTTGACGACGACCCGGTCGAGGCCACCGAGTTCGTCGCGCAGCGCGGCGAACACCTTCGGTACCTGCTCGTGGTCGTTGACGTCGAGTTCGGCGACGGCGACCGTGATGCCCGGATGACGTTCCTGGAGTTCGGCTTTCAACTCCTCGAGCCGGTCGGTGCGGCGCGCGCACAGCGCGAGGTCGCGACCCTTTGCGGCGAACGCGCGGGCCATGCCCGCGCCCAGCCCCGAGCTCGCGCCGGTGATCAGGATCTTCTGCCGAGTCATGGCGGCAGGATAACCCGCGGTCCCCGGTGAGCTATTTGAGCAAGCGGGACATGCGCCGGTCGGCGAGGACCTTGCCCCCGGTCTGGCAGGTCGGGCAGTACTGGAACGACTTGTCGGCGAAGGACACTTCGCGCACCGTGTCGCCGCACACCGGGCACGGCAGCCCCGTACGCGCGTGCACTCGCAAGCCCGAACGCTTCTCCCCCTTCAGGGTCGCGGCCTGCTGACCGACCAGACGGGTCACCGCGTCGGTGAGCACGGAGTTCATTGCGTCGTGCAGATCGGCGAGCTGGGCGTCGGAGAGCTTGTTGGCCGTCGCGAACGGCGACAGCTTCGCCACGTGCAGGATCTCGTCGCTGTAGGCGTTGCCGATCCCGGCGATTGTCTTCTGGTCGGTGATGACGGTCTTCAGCCGGCCGGACTGTCCGGCGAGCACCCCGGCCAGCTGCTCGGGCGTCAGCGACAGCGCGTCCGGGCCGAGGGCGGCGATCTGCGGGACGGCCATCGGATCGGACACCAGCCAGACCGCGAGACGCTTCTGCGTGCCGGCCTCGGTCAGGTCGAAGCCCGGCGCCTCACCCGGCGTCCCCAGATGCACGCGCAACGCGATCGGCCCCTTGCCCGGCCGCAGTGGCGCGGCGGCGAGCTTCTCCGACCAGCGCAGCCACCCGGCCCGCGACAGGTGAGTGATCAGGTACAGGTCACCGGCGCGCAGGCCGAGGTACTTGCCCCATCGTTCGGCGCCGGCGACCGGCTGCCCGTGCAGCGCCGTGGTGGGTGGGTCGAACGTCTTGAGTACCGACAGGGCGGCGACGTCGACCCGGCCGACGGTCAGTCCGACCGCGTGGCGGCGCAGATGGTCGGCGAGCGCTTCGACTTCGGGCAGCTCCGGCATACCACTCAGTGTGCCCTGATGATCAGCGACAACACCCAGCTCACGAGCGACAACACGATCGCGGCCCAGATCGCCGTCCACCAGAAGTGGTCGATCGCCAGGCCCCAGTGGGTGGTGTGTTCGGTGATCCAGGCGGTGACCCACAGCATCAGCGCGTTGATCACGACGTGGAACAGCCCGAGGGTCAGGATGTAGAGCGGGATCGACAGGATCTGCACGACCGGTTTGATGAACGCGTTGACCAGCCCGAAGATCACCGCGACGACGAAGATGATGCCCACCCGCGCCGCGGTGCTGTCCCCGCCGACGAACCCGATGCCGGGCACGATCAGCGTGACCACCCACAGAGCCAGGCCGGTGAGCGCGGCCCGCAGCAGAAACGACGTCATCCGCTCATGATCCCCCAGCATTCGGTTCCAATGGACTAGAACACGTTCTAGTATTCGGGTCACCCGATTCAGGAGGCGATGTGCGGTTCACCTATGCCGAAGCGATGACCGACCCGACGTACTACATCCCGCTGGCCAAGGCCGCCGAGGCGGCCGGCTATCACGCGATGACGATCCCGGACAGCCTCGCCTATCCGTTCGAGTCGGATTCGAAGTATCCCTATACCCCCGACGGCAACCGGGAGTTCCTCGACGGCAAGTCGTTCATCGAGTCCTTCGTGCTGACCGCGGCGCTGTGTGCGGTGACCACGAAGCTCCGCTTCAACCACTTCGTGTTGAAGCTGCCGATCCGCCCGCCGGCGCTGGTGGCCAAGCAGGCCGGATCGCTGGCCGCGTTGTTCGACAATCGGCTCGGCCTAGGGGTGGGCACCAGCCCGTGGCCCGAGGACTACGAGCTGATGAACGTCCCGTTCGCCAAACGGGGCAAGCGGATGGACGAGTGCATCGACATCATCCGCGGGCTGACCTCCGGTGAGTACTTCGAGTTCCACGGCGAGTTCTACGACATCCCCAAGACGAAGATGACGCCGGCGCCGTCGAAGCCGGTGCCGATTTTGATCGGCGGGCACGCCGATGCCGCGTTACGCCGGGCCGCCCGCAACGACGGCTGGATGCACGGCGGCGGTGACCCGGAGGAGCTCGACGGGCTGCTGGCCAAGTTGACGAAGTTCCGGGAGGAGGCCGGGACCGCCGAGCGAGACGACTACGAGATCCACGTGATCTCGATCGACGCCTACACCGCCGACGGCATCAAACGCCTGGAGGACAAGGGCGTCACCGATGTCATCGTCGGGTTCCGGATTCCCTACATCATGGGCCAGGACACCGAGCCGCTCGATGCGAAGATCCGCAACCTGGAGATGTTCGCCGAGAACGTCATCGCCAAGGTGTAGTCACAGGTCGCTGCAGCGCTTCAACGCGTTGGCGATCGCGTCGATCGGTGTGGCGCAGTCGATTTCGGTGCGCAACCGGCGCGCCGCGGTGCGGTAGCGGTCGTCGTCGCGCAGCTGCATGACCGCGGCGCGGAGGGCCTGCGGGCTCGGGGTGGCGGTCTTGAGGTCGATGCCGACGCCGCTGTAGGACACCCGTGCGGCGACCTCGGCCTTGTCCGAGGTCTCGCCGGCCACGACCAGCGGCACGCCGTGGCTCAGCGCGTACTGCACCCCGCCGTAGCCACCGTTGGTGATCATCACGTCGACATGCGGCATCAGCGCCGAGTACGGCACCCAGTCGGTGACGCGCGCGTTGTCCGGGATCGGCGCCCGCATCGGCCGGCCCGGCCCGCCACCGGTGGTGGCGACGACGAGGATGTCGTCGCACTCGGCGAGTCCGCGCAGGGTGGGTGTGATGAGTTGGTCGAGGTCGGTGTTGTCGTAGGTGCCCTGGGTGACCAGCACGACGGTCGGGGCGGCTTCCAGATCAGGCCACCAGGGAGGCTCCTCGAAAGCCGCGTCGGTCGGTGGCAGCGCGGGCCCGACGAACTCGACGGTCTCCGGGAGATCGCCGCGGGGGTATTCGAATCCGGCCACCGACAGCTGCACCACGGCGTCGGCCAGCCGCGGCCAGTCGCTGACGAACACCGGCGCACCGCCGACTCCGGTGCGGCGCAGCGCGGCGTCGAATGCCCGGTGGCTGTCGCGCATGATCACGCGGTGCGCGACGTCGGTCATGCGGCGGTAGTCGACGCCCTCGCGCGGGTGCCAGGCCATTCCGAAGGGTGGGGTGTCGGCGCTCGACAGTGTCAGCGGGGCGACTCCGCAGGCCACGACCGGCGGCCGCGGCGCGGGGCCCAGCAGTATGGCCAGGGCGCCGGTGAACGTGACGTCGGCCAGGATCGCGTCGACGGGACCGTCATCGAGCAGCGTGCGCAATGCGCGGGCCTGCGCCTCCAGCGGGTCGACGAACACCGACCGCAACTCGGCGCGGCCGAGCCAGAACCTCCGGATCGGAGTGGGCACATGGCGCAGCAGCATCGGAGCGGCGGCGGGCGGGTCGATGCGGACCTCGTCGGGCAGTGCCACCATGTCCAGCCCGGCGGCCCGGACGGTATCCCTGAGCTCCGCGCCGGTCAGGACGGTGATGTCGTGACCCAGTGCCCGCAGGCCGGCGCCGATCACCAGCATCGGCATCAGATGGCCGCGCAGCGGGGTCGCGGCGAGGAGATAGCGCGCCAAACCTGGTCCTTACGTCCGTGGAACCGGTCGGCCCCTCGTGCTGATCGTGCTGGACACTCGTCGACTGTAGCCGGACCCCGGCGCACAACGTCTCGGACACGGAATCAGCAGATGAATCCTATTGCTGGACAATGTGTCTGATCGATTATCCGGACTCCCCTGCAGACGGGCGCGATGTCGGTAGAGTCGGAGCCGATGACAGCCGGGCGGTATGACGTTCCTGGAGCCTTCGACGCGGGGGCGAAGTCCTATGACGTCCTGGTCGGCTCCAATCCGGGCTACCACGAGCACCTGCTGCTGTCGGCGCGTCGGATGGGCCTGCCCGGCCGGGGCCAAGGCCTGCGCCTGCTGGACATCGGCTGCGGCACCGGGGCTTCGACCGCGGCCCTGATGCAGGTGGCCCCGAAGGCCGAGATCATCGGGGTGGACGGATCGGCCGGCATGCTCGAGGAGGCTCGCGCCAAGGACTGGCCGGAGACGGTGAGGTTCGTGCACAGCCGCGCCGAGGACCTCGCCACCGCCGGGGTCTCGGGGCCGTTCGACGGGATCCTGGCTGCTTATCTGGTCCGCAATCTTTCCGATCCGGACCCCGTGTTGCGCGCCCTCTGGGAGCTGTTGTGTCCGGGTGGGGTGCTGGCGGTGCACGAGTACTCGGTGCGGGACTCCCGGGCGGCGAAGCTGCTGTGGAACGCGATCTGCGCCGCGGTGATCATCCCGGCCGGCCGCATCCGGTCGGGCGACGCCGGGCTCTACCGGTACCTCCGGCGCAGCGTCAACAAGTTCGACGGGGCGAGGTCGTTCCAGGATCGGTTGCGCCGCACGGGATTCGTCGACGTACAGCAGATGACCGTGCCGGGCTGGCAGCGCAACATCGTGCACACGTTCGTCGCCCGGCGTCCGCCCGCAATCCAGTCTGTTTAATCTGGATTGGTTTGCGGGCATTCCGCTGCATGGCATTCAAACTCACGTACTCCGATGGACAAGAATCCGAACACGGCGATGACACCTACTGGGAAGTCGACGATGGTGTGCTCAAGCTCGGCCGAAAGAAGGGCGAGTGGTCGGTGCTCCTGTCGCCGAGCCACTGGGCCGTGATCGAACTGGGCACGTCCTCATCGAAAGATGACGACGATGACGATGACGATGACGATGACGATGATGATGGTGAGAAGGATTCGGACAAGGACTCCGACTCCAAGGACTCCGACAAGGACTCCGACTCCGGCGACGACAAGGACTCGGATTCCGCCAAGGACTCCGAGGGAGACGATTCCGACAAGAAGAAGGACGACAAGAAGGACGACGACGGCTGATCGTCAGCCGCGGTACTTCGCCACCTTGGCGGCCAGGTCGTCGAGTATCCGCAGTGACTCGTCACGCGGCTTGGTGGGCAGCAGCAGGTTGGCCTGCCGGTAACCGAGGTTGTCCAGCGCCTCCCAGTACGCCGGGTCGGCGGGGGTGCCGAACGTGGTGAGCGCGACGTCGTCGCCGGCGCCGTCGCGGATCTGCGTGACGCGCCGGGTCAACTCCTCCGGCGGCAGCGGGTTGGAAATCCAGCCCGCGCCGTGGCGGATGATGCGCTTGACGGTCGCGTTGGAGTTGCCGCCGATGTAGATCGGCGGATGGGGCTGCTGCACGGGCTTGGGCCGCTGGTAGGACTTGTCGAAATCGACGAATCGGCCGTGGTATTCGGCGGGTTCCTCGATCCACAGCGTCTTGATCGCTTCGATGCGTTCGTCGAGCAGTGCGCCCCGGGTCTTCGGGTCTGTGCCGTGGTCGCGAAGTTCCTCGATGTTCCAGCCCGCCCCGACACCGAACACGAAGCGACCGTTGGAAAGCAGGTCGATGCTGGCGGCTTCCTTGGCGGTCGTGATGGGGTCCCGTTGAATGAGCAGTGCGATGCCGGTGATCAACTCGATCCGCGAGGTGACGACAGCCGCCGCGGCGAGGGTGACGAACGGGTCCAGCGTGCGGTAGTAGATGCGGGGAAGCTCACCGCCACCCGGGTAGGGCGATTCGCGGCTGGCCGGGATATGTGTGTGCTCCGCGATGGCCAGCGCGTCGAAGCCGCGGTCTTCGATGGCCCGCGCCAGGCTGACCGTGTCGATGGTGTCGTCGTTGACGAACGTCGAGATGCCGAACTTCATCGTCTACCTCCTGATGCGCCCGGACGGCGGCGCCCCACGCAATGCTATTCCCGCCGGGCAGGTCACCTCATCGTCTGGAGGCGATCAAGGATCGACCAGATCAACTGGTCGTCGGTGGTGGCGCACAATCTGAGTTCCACAGGAAAAGGCTTCTGGCCCAACATCACCCGGTTCTGCATTTCCTCGAGCCGGTGCAGCACGTCGTTGACGAACCAGCCGAAGTCCTGCAGGTGCTGGTTCGAGAACCGCGCGCAGTCGGCGAGCAGTGCCGCGTGCTCCGGCGGCACCTCGGTGCTGCGAATGCGCTCGGCCAGCTCCAGCAGCCGGTGGTAGCAGTGGCCCAGGTGGTCCGCAGCCGCGAGGATGCCCTCGGCATCGGCGGTGCTCTCATCCCCCGGAGTGCCGAAGACCGCAGCGAATTCCGGGGACGCCAGAAAGACGTTCACCCGCGCGACGATGTCGTCGGCGCCACGCATCTGACCGGCGACGAACTCGGCGACCTCCGCGCTGGTGCGAAGTGTTCTGGTACGCAGTGTGTCCGTCGCGCGCACGTCGGCGCCGAGGACCTGTGCGGTCTTGCGTTCCTCGAGCCCGGCCCAGCGCTGGAACAGCGCCGAGGCGAACGCCGCCCACGTCCAGCACGCCGGCCGCTGCTCCAGCATCTGCCCGAGCAGCTCCGGAGTGGGCACCACCATTGCGACCGAGACGGCTCCGCTTCCTCCCATGACGACAAGCTAGGCGCGGGCACCGACATCTGTGCCCGTCCGCGCGATCTACCCTGAGCCGATGAGCGTCACCGTCGATGGGTTGCGGGTCGCCGATCCGGTGGACGCGTGGACTCGGGCCGGATTCGATGTGGGCGCCGACGACGTCTGCCGGGTCGGTGGCGTACGCATCCGCCTGGTCGGCGGCCAGGGCGGCGCCGGGATCGTCGGCTGGTCGCTGGGCGGTGTCGCCGCCCTCGATGAGGTCGACGAGGTCGACGGGGTCGACGGCATCCCGACCGAGGTTTCGGGCTTGGATTCGGGGCGGGCACCGGCTGCCCACCCCAACGGTGTGACGGCCATCGACCACGTCGTGCTGATGTCGCCGAATCTGGGGCGGACGGTCGCCGCGCTGGCGACGGTGGGCGTCGAACCCCGGCGCCAACGCGACGCCGAGCTGGGCGGACGCCCGGTCCGCCAGGTCTTCTTCCGCATGGGCGAGGTGATTCTGGAGGTCGTCGGTACCCCCGAAGCCGTCGGCGACGGTCCGTCCACACTGTGGGGAATCACGTATGTCGTCGCCGACATCGAAGCGACCGCCGCGTACTTCGGGGACCACGCCGCACCGGTCAAGGACGCCGTGCAACCCGGCCGCCGCATCACCACGATCCGGCACCGCGACCTCGGGATGTCGGTACCCACGGCCATGATCTCCGCCGCTTATCCTCGGAGGCCATGAGCGCGTCCACCGAGGAGCCCGTCATCATCCACACCGACGGCGGGTGCCGGCCGAACCCGGGTCCCGGGGGCTGGGGCGCGGTGCTTCGGCACCGCAGTCACGTCCGCGAGATGTACGGCGGCGAGCCCACGACCACCAGCAACAACCGGATGGAGTTGATGGCGCCGATCATGGCGCTGGAGGCGCTGACCCGCCCGGCACTGGTGCATCTGCACACCGACAGCACCTACGTCCGCAACGGCATCACCAAGTGGGTGCACGGCTGGGAGCGCAACGGCTGGCTGACCGCAGCCAAGCAGCCGGTGAAGAACGTCGACCTGTGGCAGCGGCTCCAGACCGCCTGTGCACAGCACCAGGTCGAGTGGTTCTGGGTGAAGGGACACTCCGGGATCGCCGACAACGAACTCGCCGACGTGCTGGCCACCCGCGGCCTCGTCGAAGCGGTCGAGGCCGCCGCCGTCGCCCTCTGAGCGCACGTGCTCGGGAGGTTCACGGCCTCCAGGCGGGGTAGCCGGGTGAGATGGACCAGACCGAGGCACCCCTGCTGGACGCGCTCGCCGACTATCACCGCAGCGAGCGGTACGGCTTCACACCACCCGGACACCGACAGGGGCGCGGCACCGACGAGCGCGCCCTGGCGATTCTCGGCAAGGATCCGTTCCGCGACGACGTCCTGGCCGCCAGCGGTCTCGACGACCGCATGTCGCGGGGCGGCTTCCTGTCCCGGGCCGAGGAGTTGATGGCCGACGCCGTCGGCGCCGAGAGCGCGTTCTTCTCGACCTGCGGCAGCTCACTGTCGGTCAAGGCCGCGATGATGGCGGTCGCGGGCAGGCAGAGCGGCGGGCTACTGCTCAGCCGTGACAGCCACAAGTCGGTGGTGGCGGGACTGATCCTCTCCGGTGTCCAGCCCCGGTGGATCACCCCGCAGTGGGACGCCGAACGGCACTTCTCGCATCCGCCGTCACCGGAGCAGGTCGCCGACGCATGGGAGAGGTACCCCGACGCCGCAGGCGCTCTCGTCGTCAGCCCCAGCCCGTACGGCACCTGCGCGGATCTGGCCGGTATCGCCGAGGTGTGTCACGACCGCGGCAAGCCCCTGATCGTCGACGAGGCGTGGGGTGCGCACCTCCCCTTCCACGAGGACCTGCCCACCTGGGCGATGGATGCCGGCGCGGATGTCTGCGTGGTCAGTGTCCACAAGATGGGTGCGGGTTTCGAGCAGGGTTCGGTGTTCCACCTGCAGGGCGATCTCGTCGACCCGGTCCGGCTGTCGAAGTGCGCCGATCTGCTGATGACGACCAGTCCGAACGTGATGATCTACGCAGCACTGGACGCGTGGCGCCGTCAGATGGTCGAACACGGGCACGACCTGTTGGGCGCCGCGCTGGAACTTGCCGGGGACGTGCGGCAGCGCATCGAGCAGATCCCCGATGTCGCGGTGCTCGACAGTGAGTTGTTGGGCCATCAGGCATCTCACGACCTCGATCGGCTCCAAATCTTGATGGACGTCGCGGACACCGGCACGTCGGGCTATCAGGGTGCGGACTGGATTCGCGAACACTGCATGCTCGACCTGGGGATGACCGATCACCGCCGCATGCTGGCGACGATGTCCTTCGCCGACGATCAGCACACCGCCGACCGGCTCCTCGATGCGCTGCGCTCCTGGCGGGACGCGGCGCGCGCCTTCGATCCGCCGCCGGCGATCGAGCTTCCGGCACCAGAGGAGTTGCAACTGGAGACGGTGATGCTGCCGCGCGACGCGTTTTTCGGGGACACCGAGATGGTGTCGGCCGCCGACGCCGCGGGACGCATTGCCGCAGAGCAGATCACACCGTATCCGCCGGGTATTCCGGCGGTCGTGCCCGGGGAGGAACTCAACGAGGCGGTGATCGACTATCTGCGTTCCGGCGCGGCGGCCGGGATGAACCTGCCCGACGCGTCGGACTCGGCGGCGCAGCAGTTCCGCGTCGTCGCGTGACTCCTGGTAGGTGTCGACAAGCCGGTCAGGGTTTGACACTGATCTTGAAGATCAGCGTGGTGAGAGCGCCGCGAGTTGCGCGCTTACGCGAGGCCTGATCCCCGGGGTCGCGTCGCCTGCGGGATACCTCCGGTAAGCCTTACCGGTTGCCGCTACAGTAAGGCCCGATCGGCCCCCGCCCCTTGAGAGGCAATTCATGACGGCACCATCGGCAACGGCGACCACCAAGCGCCGCGTGGTCCACGTCGGCACCGGCATGACCGGCAGCGCGGCACTGCGGGCGATCATCGACGACCCCGCGCTGGATCTGGTCGGGGTGAAGGTCTCCTCACCTGCCAAGGTCGGCACCGACGCCGGCCGGCTGTGTGACCGGCCTGAAGTGGGTGTCGCCGCGACCGACGACCTCGCCGCGGTCCTGGCCACCGCGCCCGACTGCATCGCCTACTGCGCGACCGCGGTCCGGCGCGAAGACGAGGTGATCGCCGACATCACCGGCTATCTCGAAGCGGGGATCAACGTCGTCACGATCTCCGCGATACCGATGGTGTATCCCCGAGCAGCGCCGCCGAAGTGGCGTGACCCGATCGAGAAGGCCGCGCTCGCCGGCAACGCGACGTTCTACGCCACCGGTTGTGAGCCCGGTTTCGTGAGCTTGAACCTGCCCACCGCGTTGTTGGGCGGCGCCGGCGTGGTCGACTCCTACCGGATGGACGAGTACGCGCTCGACCTCGACCTCGCCTACCCCATCTGGGAGGTCCTGCACGAGTCGATGGGCTTCGGAAAACCCGACGGACACGTGCCCGTCCGCATCGCGGTCGGCAAGGTGAACGCCGACTGGGAGCCCGTCGTGCGCTACATCGCCGACATCCTCTCCGTGCCGGTCGACCGGGTGGCGCTGGACTGGGAGACGATCCTGGCCCCCGAGGATCTCGACACCGCACTCGGAGTCATCGGGAAGGGCACGATCTGCGGCCATCGATGGCAGCTCGCGGCGATGCACGGCGACCGTCCCGTCGCGGCGGTTCAGTACTTCGCGACGGTGAGCTCGACCCCGTGGCCCGACACCTGGCCTCGACCCGCGCAACCGGGCCAGGGCGGCATGGTGTTCCGCATCGCGGGCAACCCCAGCATGACCCTCGATCTGCGGCTCGACCCCTCCCCAGACGACGCCACCAATCCCGGCGTGGTCGCCACGGCCACGGCGGCGGTCAACGCCATACCCGCCGTGATCGACGCGGCGCCGGGACTGCTGCCGGTGCCGCTGGCCGGCCCGGCGATCGTCACCCGGCAGACGCGTCGCTGACCGCGCCTACTCCCACCGGACCTCCTCGGGGACCTTGTCGTCACGCAGGCCCCGCCAGCTGGCCTGGCGTAGACGTCCGTCGGACGTGCGTTCGCTGTAGCGGACCTCGCCGACCAGGCGGGGTTCGACGAACGTGACTCCTTTGGCGTCCTGCGTGGGAAGCCTTGCGCTGAAGGGTGATTCGTCGGTGTGCAACGGCGCCAGGATCTTCTTGAGCTTGTCGAGTTCTTTGTCGGTGAAGCCGGTGCCGACGCGGCCGGCGAAGTGCAGTTTCCCGTCGGTGTCAGGCACCCCGAGGACCAGCGCACCGATGCCGCTGCTGCGGCCGCCCTGGCCCTGCCGCCAGCCACCGATCACGACTTCCTGGGTGAGCCAGATCTTGTCCTTGATCCATGACGACGAGCGGCGTCCGGGCTGATAGGTCGAGTCGAGCTTTTTGGCCACCACCCCCTCCCAGCGGCGTTCGCGCGCCTGCTCGAGCGCTTCGGGACCGTCACCCGGCAGCCGGTCGGGCACGATCAGGCCGGTCCCCTCGGCGAACGCCTCGAGGATCCGGCGACGGTCGGAGTACTTGGCGCGCAACAGGGATCGGCCGTCGAGGTGCAGGATGTCGAACGCCCAGAACTCCACGCGCGTGGAACGCGCCCGGTTCTGCATCTGCCCGAAGTTCGGGACGCCGGACTCGTCGAGCGCGACCGCTTCCCCGTCGAGGATCACGCGGTGGTCGGCCAGCTCCGCGCCGAGGACGGCGAGTTGCGGGTACTCGTGGGTCACGTCGCGCCCGCGCCGGGACCGCAGCGTCAGCCGGCCATGGTCGGCGTCGACGAGCAGGCGGTAGCCGTCCCACTTCCCTTCGAACGCCCACTGTTTGGCGGTGTACTTGGCGATCGAACCCTCGGTGGCCAGCATCGGCGCGAGGTCCTGCGCCGTCGGCTCCGGCTGGTCTTTCATCCGGTGGGCCAACCAGTTCTTGCCGTCGGTCTGGATCAAAGCGTAACGGCCGCGGATCTTCTCACCGCGCAGCGTGACGATCACCTCGCCGCCGCGGGCCGGTCCGTCCGGGGGGTGGTCGTTGAACTTCTCGGCCTCGTAGGTGCCGGTGTCCCAGACGTAGACCTTCCCTCCGCCGTACTCGCCCTTGGGGATCTCCCCGGCGAAGGTGAGGTACTCCATCGGATGGTCCTCGGTGTGCACGGCCAGGCGGTTCTCGTTCGGCGTCTCGGGCAGGTTCTTGGGGATGGCCCAGCTGACCAGTACGCCGTCGCGCTCGAGGCGGAAGTCGTAGTGCAGCCGCCGGGCATGGTGTTCCTGGATCACGAACTTGTCGTCGTTGCCGACCTCGGGGGCGCGCGCGGGCACCGGTTCCGGCGTCTTCCCTACATCGCGCATGCTGCGGTAGGTGGTGAGCCGGTCGGCCAGCGGCGCTTTCTCGTCGAGTTCGGCGAGCAGGTCGCCGTCGCGCTCGACCCGCTCGAGCACCTCGTCGAACAGCAGGTGCCGCAGGTCTGGGTCGGCGATCTCGTCCCAGGTGCGCGGCGCCGCCACCGTGGGCTCGTCGCGGCCGCGCAGCGAGTAGGGCGCGATCGTGGTCTTGTTGCCGTTGTTCTGGCTCCAGTCGAGGAACACCTTGCCGGTGCGCAGGCTCTTGGTCATCGTGGCCGTCACCTGCTTGGGCATCGTCTTCTCGAGCTGCTGGGCCACGCGGCGCGCGAGCACCGACGCGCCGCGGGAGCTGATCGGCTCCTCCAGCGGCACATACAGGTGCAGCCCCTTGCTGCCGCTCGTCAGCGGGAACGTCTTCAAACCGATGTCGGTGATCAGGTCGCGCACCTCGTGGGCCACCTCGCACAACTGACGGAAGGAGACGCCCTCACCGGGATCGAGGTCGAAGACGACGCGGGTGGCCGGACCGGGCGTGAGCTCCCCGCCCTTGCCTTTGGCGGCGACGAACCGCCACTGCGGGACGTGCACCTCCAGGGCGGCCTGCTGGGCGATCCACGCCAGTCCCTCGCGGGTGTCGATCAGTGGATAGGTCGTGGTCCCCGACTTGTGCACCACGGTGGCCCGTTCCAGCCAGTCCGGCGCCGACGACGCGAGCTGCTTCTCGAAGAACGCGGGTTCGGTGACGCCGTTGGGCCAGCGCTTGCGGGTCACCGCACGGCCCGCGATGTGCGGCACCATGGCGTCGGCGATCGCGACGTAATAGTCGAAGACCTCGGCCTTCGTCGTCGGCCTGCGCCGGTGACCGGTCGCCGGGTACAGAACCTTGTCCGGGTTGGTCAGCCGCACCCGCCCGAGTTGATCCACCACACGACGGTATTACCCGCTGCACGGGCGAACCAGCGAGACCGCGGGTTCAGTCCTCGATCATCCGCAGCGGTTGGGTCGGCGTCTCCGCGACGGCCAGTTGGGCGGCGGCGTCGGCGGGATACCGGTGACCCGCCAGCGCAGCCAACGCCCGGTTGGTGCCGACGTCCCGGCCGGCCTGCTCGCTGAGCAGCCAGCGCACCTCGAGAAGGTCGCAGTAGGCCTGGATCGCGGTGCCCGTGCGCCCCACCGCCCGATGCGCCAGGTCGCTGTAGGGGGTGAGGACCTCCATCACCCACAACCGGGCCGCGGTCGACTCGTCGACGTCCTGACCGGCCTCCCGGCACAGCTGCGCCTGGTAGGCGTGCAGATCGCCGATCAGGATCTGCGCCTGCCCCTCCCCCACGTCGATGCCGGCGAGGTCGCGCAGCCGCTTCGCGTGGTAGCGACGGTCACCGACGGCGACGTGCACGCGCACCCGCATCGGATCGGTGTCGTCGGGCCGCAGCGACAGTTCGTCCACGGCGAACCCCAGTTCGTTGAGCCGGCGGATGGTGCCCTCGACGCGGTAGCGGTCGGTGAAACCGAACACCGGCTCGGCGTGCAGCACGTCCCAGAGTCCGTGGTATCGCTCCCGGACCTGTTCGGCCTCCTCGATCCACCTGTCTTCCAACGCTTCCGGGACACCGAGCCGGTCGGCCACGTCCAGCATGCCCATCGCCACATTGTCCACGAGGATGTCGAGGTCGTAGTGCCGCTGGCCGCGGCTCAGCGACGGATGCACCTCCGAGGTCTCGGCGTCGACCAGATGTGCGGCCAGAAGCTGGCCGTCGCGGGAGAACAACGTGTTGGCCAGCGAGCAGTCGCCCCAGAAGACGCCGTGGCGGTGCAGCTCCACCAGAAGTCCGGCCATCGCGTCGAGCAGCCGCGCCCGGTGCTTGGGCTCCTCGGGCGGCAGCCGCAGGAACAGGCGGCGGTACTGCCACGACCCTTCGAGGAAGCGGGTCACCAGGATCGCGGTCTCGAACTCCGGTTGCAGCACCAGCCCGGCCGGCCGTACGGCGGGCAGTGGCATCGCCTCGAGCCGGCACAGCACGTCGAACTCCTTGACGGCGACGCGCGGCGGCAGGTCCTTGACCGCCCACAGGATGCCGTCGGCCTCGACGAACTTCACCAGGTGCCGGCTGGGCCCGACGGCGATGTCGCGCAGCGCGACGTCGGGAACGTTCCAGTCCGACAGTGGCCGGTCCCACGGAAGCGCGAGCAGCCCCGGTGAGGCTGTCCGCAACCGGAGCTCCGGCGCGCGCACCGTCAGTTCAGGCGCTCGCCGGTCTCTGGATGGAACAGGTGCACCACCCCGTCGGGATGGCGCCGCAGCTTCACCGAGTCGGCGAGCTTGGGCGCGGTACGGGGGTTGCAGCGGGCCACCAGTTCGACGCCCGAGCCCGGCCCCGCGTGGGTGTAGACGTAGGCCTCGCTCCCGAGATCCTCGACGAGGTCGACGACGACGTCGATCCCGCCGTCGGTGGACAGTTCGAGCTGTTCGGGCCGGACGCCGATGGTGACCTCGCTCAGACCGGCGTCACCGATCTTGCCGAGGTGGTCGCGTTCCAGCTCGAGGGTGGACTCCCCGATCTGGACTCCGTCCGCCGCGACCGGCACGGTCAGCAGGTTCATCGCCGGCGAGCCGATGAAGCCGGCGACGAACGCGTTGGCGGGCCGGTCGTAGAGCTCGTTGGGTGAGGCGAACTGCTGTAGCTTGCCGAACCTCAGGACCGCGACGCGATCACCCATCGTCATCGCCTCCACCTGGTCGTGGGTGACGTAGACGGTGGTCGTGCCCAAACGCCTTTGCAGCGCGGCGATCTGGGTGCGGGTCTGCACCCGCAGCTTGGCGTCGAGATTGCTCAGCGGCTCGTCCATGCAGAACACCTGGGGGTCACGCACGATCGCACGGCCCATGGCGACGCGCTGCCGCTGACCACCGGAGAGCTTCGCGGGCTTGCGATCCAGGAACTCGGTGAGGTCCAGGATCTTCGCGGCCTCTTCGACCTTGCGGCGCCGTTCGTCGGCCGGCACGCCGCGCAGCTTCAACGCGAATCCCATGTTCTCGGCGACGGTCTTGTTGGGGTACAGGGCGTAGTTCTGGAAGACCATCGCGATGTCGCGGTCTTTGGAGGGCACGCCGGTCATGTCCTTGCCGTCGATCTCGATCGCGCCCTCGTCGATGTCCTCGAGGCCGGCGAGCATCCGCAGCGCGGTGCTCTTCCCCGAACCCGACGGACCGACCAGGACGACGAACTCACCGTCGGCGATGTCGAGGTTCAGCGAGTCGACCGCGAGCTTGTCCGAGCCCTCGTAGATGCAGGAGGCGTTGCGGTAGGTGATCGTTGCCATCGTTACTCCGTGTTGTTGGGGGTCTCGTCGGTTCTCGTTGGTGTATGCGCTATTTGATCGCGCCGAAGGACAGGCCGCGCACCAGTTTGTTCTGCGCGAACCAGCCGCACAGGATCACCGGGAGCGCCGACATGGTGGCCGCCGCCGACAGCACCGCCCAGTACTGGCCCTCACCGGCGATGAAGCCGACCAGGTACACAGGCATCGTCTGGGCGTTCACCGCGGTCAGGTTCACCGCGAAGAAGAACTCGTTCCAGGCGAAGATGATGCAGATCAGTGCGGTCGCAGCGATTCCCGGTGACACCAGCGGCAGGATGACCTCGCGGACCGACCGCCACAGGCTGGCGCCGTCGAGGCTGGCGGCCTCCAGCAGTTCGCCGGGCACCTCGAGGAAGAACGACCTCATCATCCACACCGCGATCGGGAGGTTCATGGCGGTGTAGAGGATGATCAGCGCCCAGATGTTGTCGAGTAGACCGATGTTGGACACGATCACGTACAGCGGCAGGATCACCGCGACGACCGGCAGCATCTTGGTGCTCATGAAGAAGAACAGGGCATCGGAGGTCTTGCGCACCGGCCGTAGCGACAGCGCGAATGCGGCGGGTACGCCGAGCAGCAGGACGAGGATCGTCGAGACACCGGTGGCGATCACCGAATTCAGCATCGCCGGCCCGATGGCCTGATCGAACACTTCCTTGAACTGGTTGAGGGTGGGTTCGAAGAACAGCTTCGGCGGGCTGGTCGCCGCGTCGGATTCCTGTTTGAACGCCGTGAGGATCATCCAGAACACGGGGAAGAAGAACCCGAGCGCGACCAGCCAGGTGAGCACCGCCCACGGGCTGAAACGGTTCTTACCCTTTTTGGCCTTGACCTCGGGTGCGCTTGTCTGCGTGTCTTTTTCGACGGTGGTGGTCATGCCGGCTCTTCCTTCCCGGTGAACGACTTGAAGATCAGCCGCAGCGCGAAGCTGGCAATGATCAAGGTGAAGATGACGACGACCACACCCATGGCGGCGGCCTGACCCATGTCGAAGCCGAGGAACGCACGCTGGTAGATGTAGAACGGCAGGTTCGCGCTGGCGATGCCCGGACCGCCCTGGGTCATCATGTAGATCGTGTCGAAGACGTTGACGAGGTAGATCGCCCCGAGCACCACTCCGAGCTCGATGAAACGCCGAAGGTGGGGCAGCGTCAGCTCCCGGAAGAGCTGGAACGCGCCCGCACCGTCGACTCGACCGGCCTCCAGGATGTCGCGAGGCATCGACTGGAGGCCGGCGAGGATCAGCAGCATCATGAACGGGGTCCACTGCCAGATCAGCACCACCATGACCATGATCAGTGGGTACTGCCCGATCCAGTCGACCCTGCCGACGCCGACCAGCGAGAGCAGCCAGTTCAGGATGCCGTTGTTGGGGTCGAGGATCGTGGTCTTCCAGATCAGCGCCGCCGCAACGGGTGTGACGAGGAACGGGGTGATCAGCAGGGTCCGCACGATGCCCCGGCCCACGAATGCCCGGTCGAGCAGCAGCGCCAGGAGCAGTCCGAGGAATGCCGCGACAAGCACCACGCCGACGATGAGCACCACGGTGTTCAGAGCGACCGACCAGAACTGGCTGTCCTTGACCACCGAGATGTAGTTCTCCAGGCCGACGAACTGCCGCGAGCCCGGCCGCACCAGGTTCCAGGACAACGTGGAGTAGTACAGCGTGAACAGGAACGGGATCTGGGTGACGATGATCATGAAGATCAGTGCCGGCAGCAGCGGTCCCCGGCGCCGCCACGCTTCGGCGCGGCTGACGCCGATGTCCTGGCGTTCCTTGATCTTCCGGACGCGTTCGGCGACGTGCTGTTCGTCGGTGGCGGTGGTTGAGCTGTCGGAGGCGACGGTCATGAGTTCTCCTGGTAGGTCCGGCCGACTACCTCGGCGTACTGCTGGGCCTGGGCCAGTGCTTCGTCGGCCGACTTCTGCCCGGCGATCGCGGCACTGATCTGCTGGCTGACGCGGGTGCCGAGATCCTGGAACTCGGGGATCCCGACGAACTGGATGCCGGTGTAGGGCACCGGTTCCACGGTGGGCTGGTCCGGCGTCGCGTTCTCGATCGAGCGCAGCGTCAGCGGTCCGTAGGACTGCGAGATCTTCTCGTACTCGGGGAGTTCGGTGTAGGTGGAGATGCGGCTGCCGGGTGGGACGCGGGCCCAGCCGAGCTTCTCCCCGACCAGCTTCATGTAGTCCTTGCTGGTCATCCACGAGATGAACTTCCATGCGCCGTCGGGGTTCTTCGCGCCCTGCGGGATGCCCAGCGCCCAGGTGTAGAGCCATCCGGAGTTGGGCTTCTCGACGATGGGGGCGGGTAGGTAGCCGATCTTGCCGACCAGGTCCGGGTAGGACTGGGGGTCTTCGAGGACCGACACCGCGGAGGTTGCGTCGTACCACATCGCCGTCTGTCCCTGCCCGAACAGGTTGGCGCACTCCTGGAACCCTGTCGACGCCGCGCCCAGCTCACCGGACTCGTTGATCAGGTCGACGTAGAAATTGACGGCTTCCCTGACCTCGGGGCTGTCGAGTTGGGCGTTCCACTGTTCGTCGAACCACCGTCCGCCGAAGGTGTTGATGACCGTGTCCAGGGGCGCGAGCACCTCGCCCCAGCCGGGCTTGCCGCGCAGGCAGATCCCCGCCCGGTCGGGTGTCTGCACCCGCGCCGCCCACTCGGCGACCTCCGGCCAGGTGGGCTGATAGTCCGGGCTCTGGTCGACGGTGATGCCCGCCTGCTCGAAGAGGTCCTTGCGGTACATCAGGAAGGAGGACTCCCCGTAGAAGGGCACGGCGTACATGTCGCCCTCGTGGGACAGCGACTCGCGTAGCGACGGGATGAAGTCCTCTTCGTCGTAACCCGGTGTCTGCGCGGCGTATTCACTCAGGTTTCGCAGCCACCCGTCGCGGGCCCACTGGGGCGTCTCGAAGTTGCTGATCATCACCACGTCGAACTCGCTGCCGCCCATGGCCGTCGACATCGTGATCTTGGCGCGCGCCTGGTTCTCCGAGAGCGTGATGAACTTCAGCTTGGTGCCGGGGTTCTGCGCTTCGAATTCGCTGGAGAGCTGTTGGGCATCGGTCATCTGGGAGTTCGAGACCAGGGCGATGGTGACCTGGTTGTCCGAAGAGCCGAGGCTGCCGGCGCCCGCGCAACCCGCCGTGAATGTCAGTGCGGCCGCGGCGCCGCAGGCCGCGATCCGGCGGAACAGGTGCCGAGTCATCGGAGACCAACCTTTCCCGGCGCGTCTACTGCGTCAGCAGCCAACGCGCGCAATCGATGTCACATACGAGGAGTCGGGCCAGGCCACCGCGCAGAGCGGCGAGAGTGGCGGGGTGTTTGGCGGCGCCGGACGAGACGAGCAGGGTGCGCTCACACGCGCGCACGTCCTCCAGCGGTACGGACACGGCGCGGTCCTGCAGTTCGCTGTCGACGGGGCGGCCCTCGGCGTCGAAGAACCGGCCGCCGATCTCGCCGACCGCGCCGAGCGACACCAGTTCATCGAGCATCCGGGTGTCCAGGAAGCTGCCCTCGAACAGGGTGGTCGCGGTGGACACCGCGCCGACCCCGAACAGCATCACGTCGGCGCGGCGGCCGGCGTCGAGCGTGCGGGAGATCATCGAGTCGCTGCGCATGGAGGCCACGGTGGACGGATCGGCGTACAGCGGCGCCGGCAGGCGGAAGGTGTCGGCGCGCAGCGTGTCGGCGCAGCGGCCGAGGATGATCTCCACCCCGGTTTGGTAGGTCGCGCTGGACATGGATCCGTCGAGTTGGACCACTGCACGGCACGTGGCCGCCCCGGGGGTGAGTTCGTTGGCGACCGCGACCTGCTCGGGTCCCCAGGTGAAGCCGAGGACGTCGTCGGGTTGCAACCGCCGCATCAGCAGCGCCGCGGCGGCGCGCCCGACACTGGCGAACGCCGCCGGCCGGCCGGGGCCGCCGGTGTCGACGCCGTGGCCGGCGACCACCGCCTCGATGAGCCCGAACCGCTGCTCGAGTTCGCGCTCCTCCTCGGCGTGCAGATCGTCCCGCAGGTCGGGTGGCACCACGACTTCGATGCGCACCAGCCCACGCGCCTTGGCGCGGGCCACGAGCCGACCGGCGGTCGGCCGCGAGACACCCAGCCGGGCGGCGATCTCGGCCTGGGTCAGCCCGTCGAGGTAGTAGAGCGTCGCGGCCCGCAGGGCGAGCCGGAGGTCCTCGGGTGCGACGCGGTTGGCGGACGCCGTTCGGTCGGGGCTCGACACCGCCATGGCTTCACCGCCTCACATCCCGAAGTGAGCAAATGCTCACTATGCCGTTCAGATGCTCATGACGGTAGCATGGCGGTGTGACGCAGACAACAGCCTCGACGCCGGAATCGATGCGGGCCGCGGTGCTCGTCGCCCCGGAAACAATCGAGATCCAGGACCGCCCGGTGCCCGACCCGCAGCCCGGCGATGTGCTCGTTCGGGTGTCCTCGGTCGGTGTCTGCGGCTCGGACACCCACTACTACCGGCACGGTCGCCTCGGATCCTTCGTCGTCGAGGCGCCCCTGGTCCTCGGCCACGAAGCGGCGGGCACCATCGTCGGCGTCGGCGCCGGCGTGGACCCGGCACGGATCGGGGAGCGCGTGTCCATCGAACCGCAGCGCCCCGACCCCGACACCGAGGAGACGCGCCGCGGCCTCTACAACCTGTGTCCGCACATGCGGTTCTATGCGACCCCGCCGATCGACGGGGCCTTCTGCGACTACGTGACCATCGGCGCGGCGTTCGCCCACCGCGTCCCCGACTCGATCTCCGACGACGCCGCCGCGCTGTGCGAACCGTTGTCGGTCGGCATCGCCGCTGTCCGCAAGGCCCGGATCACCGGCGGGCAGCGAGTCCTGATCGCCGGCGCCGGACCGATCGGGGTGGTCATCGCCCAACTCGCAAATGCCTACGGCGCCACCGAGATCATCGTCAGCGACCCCGACGAGGCACGGCGGCGCCAGGTACTCGGCTTCGGGGCCACGTCGGTGCGCGACCCCGCCGACGGCGCACCGGGCGATCTGGGCGTAGACACCTTCATCGACGCCTCCGGCGCGCCGGCCGCGGTGGCGTCCGGCATCCGCGCCGTACGCCCGGCCGGTTCGGTGGTGCTCGTCGGCTCCGGCGCCGAGACGATGGAGTTGCCCACCCAGGTGATCCAGAACCGCGAGCTCGTCCTCACCGGCATCTTCCGGTACGCCAACACGTGGCCGACGGCGATCGCACTGATCGAGTCCAAGCGCGTGGATGTCGACGCCATGGTGACGTCGCGGTTCCCGTTGGAGCGTGCGGCCGAGGCGCTCAACGCCGACCGGACGCCGGGCAACATCAAGGCGGTGGTTGAGGTCTCATGAAGCTCGATGCAGAAACACTGCCCCAGCTCGAGATCGCCACCCCGTCCTATGACCGGTCCCAGATCGGAGTCGGCATCGTGCATTTCGGTGTGGGCGGATTCCACCGAGCACACCAGGCGATGTACATCGACCGGCTCCTGGAACAAGGCAAAGCGACCGAATGGGGCATCTGCGGGGTCGGACTGCTGCCCGGCGACCGCCGCATGGCCGAGGTGATGTCCGCCCAGGACGGGCTCTACACCCTGCTGCTCGAGAAGCCCGACGGCACGCGGGAAGCCCGGGTGATCGGATCGATCGTCGACTACCGCTACGGGCCCGACGATCCCGAGGGCGTGATCGAACTACTGGCCGCACCCAGCACCCGCATCATCTCGCTGACCATCACCGAGGGCGGTTATCACCTCGACGCGCTGCCCGAGGTGAGCGTGTTCGCCCTCGTCACCGAGGCGTTGGCGCGGCGCCGGGAGCGTGGGGTGACCGCACCGACCATCGTGTCCTGCGACAACATCGAGGGCAACGGCGACGTCGCGCGCACCGCTTTCACCACCTACGCCGAGCGCACCGACCCCGAGTTGGCCGAGTGGATCAACACCCACACCCGATTCCCCAACTCCATGGTCGACCGCATCACCCCGGTCACCACGCCCGAGGTGATCGGCACGGTTGCTGCAGAATTCGGCGTGGATGACCAGTGGCCGGTGGTGGCCGAGCCGTTCACGTCATGGGTGCTCGAAGACTCGTTCTCCGACGGGCGCCCGCCACTCGAGGACGTCGGCGTGCTGTTGGTCGACGACGTCACGCCGTATGAGTTGATGAAGCTGCGCCTGCTCAACGCCGGCCACCAGGCGCTGTGCTACTTCGCCTACCTGGCCGGCTACCGACTGGTCCACGACGCCGCCGCCGACCCACTGTTCGCCGAGTTCCTGCGCCGGTACATGGATTCCGAGGCCACCCCGACCCTGCAGCCGGTACCGGGCATCGACCTCGACGACTACAAGCGCACGCTCATCGAGCGCTTCGCCAACCCGGGTGTACGGGACACCATCGCCCGACTCTGCTACGGGAGCTCCGACCGCATCCCCCAGTGGCTGGTGCCGGTGGTGCGGGAGAACTTGGAAAGCGGCGCTCCGGTGCGTCTTTCGGCCGCGGTGGTGGCGAGCTGGGCACGCTACGACGAGGGCGTGGACGAACAGGGCGGGCCCATCGACGTGCAGGACTCCCGTGCCGACGTCCTGGTTCCGCTCGCCAAGGCGCAGCGCGAGAATCCCACGTCATTCCTCGAGTACCGCGAGCTGTTCGGTGATCTCGTCACGCACGAGCGGTTCGTCCAGGACTACACCTGGGCGCTGGACTCCTTGCACCGGGTCGGTGCACGGGCCACCCTGGAAGCACTCGTCGACGGGGGGACGTCATGACAACGGGACGCGCGCTGGTCATCGGAGAGGCGCTGATCGACATTGTGCAGCGGGCCGGCGAGCCCCCGCGGGAACACGTCGGCGGCAGTCCCCTCAACGTCGCGGTGGGGTTGTCGCGTCTGGGCCGCGGAGTCGACTTCCTCACCCATATCGGCGACGACGACCGGGGCCGGCGCATCGTCGAGTATCTCGAAGCGTCCGGGACGTCGTTGGTCACCGGCAGCCGCAGCGCACCGCGCACGGCCACCGCCGTCGCCATGCTCGACCGGGAGGGCAAGGCGGAGTACGAGTTCGACCTCGACTGGCAGCTGTCCGGCACTCCCGAGGTGCCGCCGCCGACGGTGGTGCACACCGGCTCCATCGCCGCCGTCCTCGAACCCGGCTGCCGCGCCGTCGCGGCGCTGGTCGACACCTATCAGGTCTCCGCGACCGTCACGTTCGACCCGAACGTCCGGCCGGCCCTCATCGACGACGACGGCGGGGCGCGCACCCGCATCGAGGAGCTGGTCGAACGTTGCGACGTGGTCAAGGTGAGCGACGAGGACCTACGCTGGCTCGACCCCGACCACACCCCCAAACAGATCGCCCGCAACTGGCTACGGCTCGGGCCGTCGATCGTGGCGGTGACGATGGGCGGTCGCGGCGCGTTCGCGATGTCCGAGGCGGGCACGGCGAAGATCGCGGCGGTGCCGGTGCCGGTCGTCGACACCGTCGGCGCCGGCGATGCCTTCATGGCCGGCATGATCGACGCGTTGTGGAGCCTCGGTCTGCTCGGGGCCCAGCAGCGCCCGGACCTGCGGGGAATCAGCCTGGATGCCCTGCACTCGATGCTGGGGACCGCGGCCGTGACGTCGGCGTTGACGGTGGCCCGCCCCGGCGCCGACCTGCCCGATCGGCAGACCCGCGACGCGGCCGCCGCCAAGCTGTTGCCCACGTCGGACTGACCGGAGGGCCATACTGGCCGTATGCGCTCCATCTGGAAGGGCTCCATCGCCTTCGGCCTGGTGAACGTGCCGGTCAAGGTCTACAGCGCCACCGAGGACCATGACATCAAGTTTCATCAGGTCCACGAGAAGGACAACGGCCGCATCCGCTACAAGCGGGTGTGCGAGGTCTGCGGCGAGGTCGTGGAATACCGCGACATCGCCAAGGCCTACGAGTCCGACGACGGCCAGACGGTCATCATCACCGACGACGACATCTCCACGCTGCCCGAAGAGCGCAGCCGGGAGATCGAGGTGTTGGAGTTCGTGCCCGCCAGCGACATCGACCCGCTGATGTACGACCGCTCGTACTTCCTCGAGCCCGAGGGCAAGTCGTCGAAGTCCTATGTGCTGCTGGCCAAGACACTCAAGGACGCCGACCGGATCGCGATCGTGAACTTCTCCCTGCGCAACAAGACGCGCCTGGCGGCGTTGCGCGTCAAGGACTTCAGCAAGCGCGACGTGATGATGATCCACACCCTGCTGTGGCCCGACGAGATCCGGGACCCCGACTTTCCCGTGCTCGACAAAGAGGTGGACGTCAAGCCCGCCGAGTTGAAGATGGCGAGTCAGGTCGTCGACTCGATGACCGACGACTTCAACCCCGACCGCTACCACGACGACTACCAGGAGCAGCTGCGCGAACTCGTCACCGCGAAACTGGAAGGCGGCGAGGCGTTCACGACCGAGGAGCAGCCGCAGGAGCTCGACGAGACCGAGGATGTCTCCGACCTGCTCGCCAAGCTCGAGGCCAGCGTGAAGGCCCGCAAGGAACAGGGCTCGAGTCGCTCGTCGGGCAGCTCCGACTCCGAAGCCGACTCCGAGGCCGACGACAAGCCGGCCAAGAAGGCCCCGGCCAAGAAAAGTCCGGCCAAGAAAGCCGCCAAGAAGTCTCCGGCCAAGAAGACGGCCGCCAAGAAAGCGGCGGCGAAGAAGAGCTGAGTCCGGCGGTCTCCCCACGAGCCACCCGCAAGCGACCGAATTAGAACGTGTTCCAAGTTCTCGCCCCGCCGGTGGGACTCCCTTGCTAGCGTGACGCGCGGTGAACAACGGGAGGCGAACGTGATTCTGGACCGGTTCCGACTCGACGATCAGGTGGCCGTGGTCACCGGTGCAGGCCGCGGATTGGGCGCGGCGATGGCCGTCGCCTTCGCCGAAGCCGGTGCTGACGTGCTGATTGCCGCGCGCACCAGGTCTCAGCTGGAAGAGGTCGCCGAGCAGGTCAGCGCGGCCGGCCGGCGCGCGCACATCGTCGTCGCCGACCTCGCCCGGGCCGAGGACACCGCGGCGCTGGCCGCTGCGGCCGTCGACGCGTTCGGCCGACTAGACATCGTCGTCAACAACGTCGGCGGCAGCATGCCCAACGCGCTCATGAACACCTCGGTCAAAGATCTGCGCGACGCGTTCGCGTTCAACGTCGCGACCGCGCACGCCCTGACCCTCGCTGCGGTGCCGCTGATGCTTGAGCACGCCGGCGGCGGCAGCATCATCAACGTCACCTCCGCGGTGGGGCGGCTGGCCGGACGGGGATTCGCCGCATACGGCACCGCCAAGGCCGCGCTCGCGCACTACACCCGGCTGTCGGCTCTCGATCTGGCTCCCCGCATCCGCGTCAACGCCATCGCGCCGGGTTCGATCCTGACCTCGGCGCTGGACATCGTCGCGAGCAACGACGATCTGCGCGTGCCCATGGAACAGGCGACGCCCTTGCGCCGGCTCGGCGACCCGGCCGACATCGCGGCCGCGGCGGTGTACCTGGCTTCCCCGGCCGGGAACTACCTGACCGGCAAGACGCTCGAGGTCGACGGTGGCCTGACCCACCCCAATCTCGACATGCCCATCCCGGACCTGTAGAGGAATTCACCGCCATGGCAATCAAAGTCGCCGCAGTCGGCACCGGAAACGTCGGCAGGCACGCGCTGACCCAGCTGATCAACGACCCGCGGTTCGAGCTGACCGGCGTCTGGGTCTCGTCAGAGGCCAAGGTCGGCCATGATGCGGGATACCTTGCCGGGCTTGGGATCACGACCGGGGTGACGGCGACCTCCGACCTCGACGAGGTGCTGGCCGGCGCCCCCGAGTGTGTCGTCTACACCGCGATGGCCGACAACCGGCTGCCTGACGCACTCGAGGATTACCGGCGCATTCTGGCCGCCGGCGTGAACGTCGTCGGCAGCAGCGCGGTCTTCCTGCAGTATCCGTGGAAAGTGCTGCCCGACGAGATGGTCAGCCCGATCGAGGAGGCCGCGCGGAACGGGGGCGCCAGCCTCTTCGTCAACGGCATCGATCCCGGCTTCGCCAACGACCTGCTGCCGCTCGCGTTGGCCGGCACCTGTCAGCGAATCGGGCAGATCCGCTGCATGGAGATCATCAACTACGACACCTACGACAGCGCCACGGTGATGTTCGACGTCATGGGGTTCGGCGGCAGCCTGGACGAGACCCCGATGCTTCTGCAACCGGGCGTGCTCACTTTGGCCTGGGGCTCGGTGGTGCGCCAGCTCGCCGCGGGGCTGGGCATCGAGCTCGACACCGTCGACGAGCTCCACGTCCGGGTGCCCGCCCCGGAGGACTTCGACATCGCCGCCGGGCACATCACCGAAGGGACCACCGCGGCAATCAGATTCGAGGTGCGCGGTATCAAGGACGGCCAGGTGGCGGTGGTGCTCGAGCACGTCACGCGGCTGCGGGACGACCTGTGCCCGGACTGGCCGCAACCCGCCCAACCCGGTGGCTCCTACCGCATCGAGATCACCGGGGAGCCGTCCTACGCTCTGGACCTGTGCCTGAGCAGTCCGCACGGCGACCACAACCATGCGGGCCTCGTCGCCACTGCCGCCCGCATCGTGAACGCGATTCCCGCTGTCATCGCGGCCGATCCCGGAATCGTGACCGCACTCGACTTGCCGACGATAACGGGCGCAGGCTTGTACGCTGGGCTGTGAAACTGCTGGAAGGGATCTGATGATGAAGGCTCGCCTGACCTCACTCGCCGCTCTCCTCGTCGCGGGCGGCGCCTCCGTCGCCATCGCCGTGGCCCCCGCTGCACTTGCCCAACCCAAATGTGTGGAAACGGGTCAGGGCGGCGGCTTCGAGGGCGGTTCGACCACCGTGTGCCAATCGCCGGGCAACGCCCAGATCGATTCACGTCCCCCGGTCTACGCGCCCGGTCCCATGGGTGGGATGTTCCCGTGGGACTACGGCTTTTTCATTCTCTGATCGGGTGCGGACCCTGAAGCGGGTCGGCATGGCACTGGTTGCCGGTACCGCCGTGGCGTTGGCGGCGGCACCGACATCCGGAGCCGCTCCCGACTGTTCAGACGCGGGCCCTACGGTGACGTTCTGCCAGACCAAGGGCAGCAACCAGCTGACCACCACTCCCCCGGCGTTCAATTACGGCGGCTGGAACGGCATCGGCGTGTGGCCGGTGATCGGCGCCTTCGGCATCGGCCCGTAACGCTGCACCGGTGAGGGGGCGCGACCGGCCGGGCTGGCTTCTGCTCGGCCCCGCGTTCGTCGCCGCCGTCGCCTACGTCGACCCGGGCAACGTCGCCGCCAACATCAGCGCGGGCGCGCAGTTCGGTTTCCTCCTCGTCTGGGTGATCGTCGTGGCCAATGCCATGGCGTGCGTGGTGCAGTACCTTTCGGCCAAGCTGGGGCTGGTCACCGGTCAGTCGCTGCCCGAGGCCGTCGGCGCACGGATGGGGCGACCGACCCGGCTCGCGTACTGGGTTCAGGCCGAACTGGTCGCGATGGCGACCGATCTCGCCGAGATCGTGGGCGGGGCGATCGCGCTCTACCTCCTGTTCGACCTGCCGCTGTTGCTCGGCGGCCTGATCACCGGTGCGGTGTCGCTGGTGCTGCTGCTGGTCAAGGACCGCCGCGGGCAGACGGTCTTCGAGCGCGTCATCACCGGACTGCTGGCGGTCATCGCGATCGGGTTCCTCACGAGCCTGTTCGCGGCCCCGCCACCGGTCGCGGAGGCCGCCGCCGGGCTCATCCCGCGCTTCGAGGGCGCCGAGAGCGTTCTGCTCGCCGCCGCGATGCTGGGTGCCACCGTGATGCCGCACGCCGTCTATCTGCACTCCGGGCTGGTGCGGGACCGGCACGGAACGTCGCGGCCGGGCCCACACCGCACCCGGCTGCTGCGCGCGACCCGGTGGGATGTGGGCATCGCGATGGTCGTCGCCGGCGCGGTGAACCTGTCGATGGTCCTGGTCGCCGCAACCAACCTGCAGGGCATGGACAACACCGATTCCATCGAGGGCGCGCACGCCGCGGTGCAGAACAGCCTGGGCCCCACGGTCGCGCTGCTGTTCGCCGTCGGTCTGCTGGCCTCGGGTCTGGCGTCCTCGTCGGTCGGCGCCTACGCAGGCGCGATGATCATGCAGGGCCTGCTGCGCAGGTCGATTCCGTTGATGACGCGCCGCCTGGTCACGCTGCTGCCCGCCCTGGTCGTGCTCGCCGTCGGCGTCGACCCCAGCCGCGCTCTGGTGCTCTCGCAGGTGGTGTTGTCCTTCGGCATCCCGTTCGCGTTGATCCCGTTGGTCCGGCTGACCGCGGACCGGGCGCTGATGGGGTCCGACGTCAACGGGCGGGTCACCACCGCGTTGGGTTGGATTGTCGCCGCGCTCATTACGCTACTGAACGTGGTGTTGATCCATCTGACGCTGTCGGGCCGATGACCGGTCGGCACAGCTACTTCGCATACGGGTCCAACCTGTACGTGCCGCAGATGGCGCAGCGCTGTCCCGACGCGGCCGACCCGGTGCCGGCCACCCTGGCCGACCACGACTGGCTGATCAACGAGCGCGGTGTGGCGACGGTGGAGCCGTTCACCGGCAGCGAGGTGCACGGGGTGGTGTGGCAGGTCTCCGAGCGTGACCTGGCGATCCTCGACAGCGCGGAGGGGGTGCCGGTGCGGTACCGCCGCGACCGGCTCACCGTGCGCACCGGCGACGGCGACTCCGAGGCGTGGGTGTACATCGACCATCGGGTGGAGCCGGGACCGCCACGGCCCGGGTATCTCGAACGCATCATCGCCGGAGCCCACCACCACGGGCTGCCGGGCCGGTGGATCGAGTTCCTCGAACGCTGGGATCCGCGCAACTGGCCGCAGCGCCGTGCGCATGGGGATGCCTCTGCGCCGCACAGCCTTTCCGAACTGCTGGCCGATCCCGCGGTGGCCGAGGAGTCGACGCTGCGCTCCCGGTTCGGGTTTCTGGCCATCCACGGTGGCGGTCTCGAGCAGATGACCGACGTCATCGCCGAACGCGCCGCCGACGCGGCGGACGCCTCGCTGTATGTGGTGCGCCATCCCGATCACTACCCGCATCACCTGTCCTCGGCCGGTTACGACCCCGCGCAGTCGGTTCGGCTGGCCGAGTTCCTCGACCACGTCGACGTGGTGGTGTCGTTGCACGGGTACGGCCGCATCGGGCGCAGCACCCAGATCCTGGCCGGCGGACGTAACCGGGTGCTCGCCGATCACGTCGCGCGGCATGTGAGCATTCCGGGATATCGGATCGTCACCGACCTGGAGGCCATCCCGCGGGAACTGCGCGGCCTGCACCCGCACAACCCCGTCAACCGGGTGCGCGGCGGCGGGGTGCAACTGGAGTTGCCGTCCCGCGTGCGGGGCACCAGTCCGCGCAGCGGGCTGCCCGGCGACGACGGCCTGACACCGGCGACGTCGACGCTGATCCAGGGTTTGGTCCGCGCCGCGCGTCTGTGGGGATCACGAACGGGGTAGCCGCTCCGCCGCCGCAGCGAAGGGGGCTGCCGATCCGGCCGCGCATCGGCTCCGAATACCAGATGTGAACCCCGACGCTCGGAGCCAGAACCGTGGCGGTGCGGTGCTGTACCGCACCCGCATCACGCACCTGCGACGCGCACCGGTCCACCACTATTTCGAGAACCGCAGCTACAGCTGGTTCGTCGACGTCGACGCGCTGCCGCGCCTGCCGTTCTGGGTCCGGCCGTTCGCCGGCTTCCACGCGGGCGACCACCTGTGGGCGGCCCCGCACGACACGCTGCGGGGCCGGGTCGACGCCTTTCTGAACGCCCGCGGGATCGACCTCGGCGGCGGACGGGTCATCGCGCTGCTGAACGCGCGGGTGCTCGGCCAGGTGTTCAATCCCCTCACCCTGTACTGGTGCCACGACGCCAACGATGCGCTGCGGTGCGTCATCGCCGAGGTGCACAACATGAGCGGCGAACGCCACGCCTACCTGCTTCCCCCGTCCGACGAGCAGCCGGCCATGGCGCCCAAGAAGTTTCACGCCTCCTCGTTCACCGGCGTCGACGGCCACTACCTGGTCCGGGCACCGATGCCCGACGAGAACCTCGACGTGACGATCTCCCTGCACCGCGAGAACCAGCCGGCCATCGTGGCGACCATGCGCGGTTCGCGACTGCCCGCCGGCTCCCGGCAGGTGCTGGCCCTGCAGGTGACCAGTCCGCTGGCTCCTCTGATGACCCTGGCGAGCATGCGGGTGCAGGCCGCGGTCCTCAGACTGCGCAGGGTGCCGGTGGTGCCCGCGCCGGGCTGCCCGCACCCGCTCGGGGCCAGGCAGGTCGCGCCGCGCCCGGTTCGGACGTTTCTGACCCGGGATCGCCAGCGGACATGACCGCTATGACGGCTTATGTCCTGGTACGGGACGCTAGGCTTTCGCTCGTGACCGCCGAACTGGACGCGCTGCTGCGCCAAGTGGCGCGCCGCGACGCCGAGGCTTTCGCCGCTTTCTATGACCAGACCCGGGCCCGGGTGTACGGACTTGTCACCCGGGTACTTCGCGACCCGGGCTACAGCGAGGAGACCACGCAGGACGTCTACCTGCAGGTATGGCGCAACGCGTCCAACTACGACCCGGCGGCCGGTTCGCCGTTGTCGTGGCTGCTGACGTTGGCCCACCGCCGCGCCGTGGATCGGGTGCGCTCCGAGCAGGCGGCGACGACCCGGGAGTCCCGCTACGGCGCCAGCACCGTCGAGACACCGTCGGATCACGTGGCCGACAACGTCATCCTCGAAGACGAACGCCGCCGGGTGGCAGACTGTCTGGGTTCGCTGACCGACACCCAGCGCGAGTGCATCGAGTTGGCCTATTACGGCGGGCTGACATATTCGCAAGTAGCGGAACACCTTTCGGCGAACCTGGCTACCGTCAAATCGCGGATGCGAGACGCCATCCGCGGCCTTCGCAGATGTTTGGGGGTGTCATGACCAGTCCCCAGAGCGAGATTCTCTCCCTCGCCACGCCCTATGCACTGCACGCGCTCACCAGCGCGGAGATGACCGACATCGACCGGCGGCTGCAGAACGCCGCGCCCGAGGACGTCGAGTCGTTCTACGCCGAGGTGCGCGCTGTGCGCGAGACGATGGCCGCGCTGGCCAGTGCCACCGCGACCGAACCACCCGCCCATCTGCGGGATGCGGTGCTCAGCGAGATCGCCGGCGACACGGTGCGCACGCTGCCGCAGCCGACTAGCTCGCGGCGCCGGCCCACGGCCGTGCTGGCCGCCGCGGCGGCGGTGGTGATCGGGCTCGGCGCCATCGGGGTCGGATACGCCCTGCGGCCGGCCCCGGCGCCGACGACGGCCGAGCAGGTCTTCGCCGCACCGGACGTGCGCACCATCTCCGGGGAGGTTCCCGGTGGCGGCACCGCCACGGTCGTGTTCTCGCGGGAGCGGGAGGCCGGGGTCCTGGTCATGAACAACGTGCCGCCACCCGAGCCGGGCACGGTCTATCAGATGTGGCTGGTCGGTCCGGACGGTCCGGCGTCTGCCGGCACGATGGACGAGGCCTCGGTCGCGCCGTCGACCACGGCGGTGCTGCCGGACCTCGGCTCGTCGCGCGCGCTGGCGTTCACCGTCGAACCGGCCGGCGGGTCCAACCAGCCGACCACGCCCGCGTTCGCCGAGCTGCCCCTCACCTGACGCCTTCGCAGGTCGCTGCCGCGATCTCCTCCAGGACGTCGCGGATATCGTGCCGACGCGCCCAGGCGCGGCGCTGCCGGGTCGCGCCGTTGCCGCGGGCGACGACTTCCTCCAGTCCCGCGGTGACGAACCCGTAGTCGCCGACGTCCTCCAATGCCGGACGTACCCGCTCGACCAGCCGACCCAGCAGCTCCGTCGCCGGAACGGCTTCGTGGCTCTCGAAATCGATGCCGTCGCCGTCGAGGCCGTCGCGGGCGGCCTTCCAGTACGCGGCTTTGAGCGCGAACGGCGCCAGCGGGAGCCGCGGCTCGTCCTTGGCCTCGTCGTCGAGGGCGGTCAGCACACAGCCTCGCACCAGGGCGGCGAACAACACGGTCTCGTCGACGGTGGCCGGCACGTCGGCGACGCGGACCTCCACGGTCGGGAAGTGCGCCGAGGGCCGCACGTCCCAATAGACCATGCCGTCGTCGCGCATCGCTCCCGTGCGGACCAGCAGCGCCACCGCGGCGTCGTACTCGTCGGCTGAGTCGAACTGCGGCGGCGGGCCGGCGCTGGGCCAGCGCGCCCACAGGACGCTTCGCCAGCTGGCGTGGCCGGTGTCGGCGTTGCGGTAGATCGCGGAGTTCGCGGTCAGCCCGAGCAGCAGTGGCAGCCAGGGGCGCAACCGGTTGCTGACGCGGATCGCCGTGTCCCGGTCGGGCACGGCGACGTGGACGTGGCATCCGCAGATGCCCTGCTCGTGGGCGATCATCCCGAAACGTTCGCCGATGTCGCGGTAGCGCGGGGTGTCGGTGACCGGGAACGCGTCCGGCAGGGTGGGCGGCAACCCGGCGGCCAGCAGCTGCGCACCGCCGCGCTCGGCGGCCTCCACCGAGACGCGGCGCAGGCGCAACAGGTCCGCACGCAGGTCGGCGACGTTGTCGACGACCTCAGTGGCCGTCTCGACCTGGCAGCTGGTGAGCTCGAGTTGCAGGTCGACGCCCGCCTCGGCGGCGTGCTGGGCCACCGCCCGGTTCTGCGGGACCGGGGCCCCGGAGGCCGGGTCGACCAGCAGGAACTCCTCTTCGACCCCGAACGTGGTGTTGGCCATGGCTGCTGGACGTGGCTCCCGAAAGTATTGATCCGGCCCGTCGGATAATTCGACGACGGGCCGGATCGGGGTGAAAAAAGTCTGAGCGTTTATGCCCTTGCCGGTTCGGCTTCAAACCTCCACCTACGATCACGATGTGGCAACGGAATTTCGGTTCGGGGTCGGCCTCACCCGGGCAGGTTCACGTGCCCAGCTTCAGGACGCCGCACGTCGGGCCGAGGACCTGGGCTTCGACGTCCTGCATGTTCCGGATCATCTCGGCGGTCCCGCACCCTTCCCGGTGTTGAGCGCTGTGGCGACAATTACGTCCACGCTTCGGGTGGGCACGTTCGTGCTCAACGCGGCCTTCTACCGGCCGGCGCTGCTGGCGCGCGACGTCGCAGCGCTGCGCGACGTGAGCGACGGACGCTTCGAGCTCGGGCTGGGCACCGGATACGTCAAGGAGGAGTTCGACGCCGCGGGTCTGCGCTACCCCAGCGCCGGCGAGCGGGTGGACCACCTGGGCCTGACCACGCGGTACATGGCCGAGCACCTGCCCGACGTGCCGATCATGATCGCCGGCAACGGCGACCGGGTCCTGCGGATCGCCGCGCGCCACGCCGACATCATCGGTCTGACCGGTGGCGATCGGGCGGCGACGCGCGACCGGGATCCGCTGGCCGACCGGATCGCGTTCGTGCGCGACGCCGCCGGGGAGCGCTTCGACCAGCTGGAGCTCAACCTCGCGATCACCGCGATGCCGGTCGACGACACCGGCCGGCCCGATCTGACCATCCCGAGGATCTCGCTGCCCGCCCTGTCCGACGACGAACTGCTGCGCCATCCCGGGGTGCTGTCCGGGTCCCCCGACGAGATCGCCGAGCGCATCCGCGGCTACCGCGACGACTACGGCATCACCTACCTGATCGTGCAGATGCGCCACGCCGACGCCTTCGCCAAGGTCATCGACCTATTCAGCTAGTCCCCTTGTTCCCCAGCCCCCTTGTTCCAGCCCCCTTGTTCCGGTCCCCTTGTTCCGCGAACGCGCGTGTCTGTCCGCCGACACGCCGGGTTCCCGCGTACGTCAGCGCGCGCTCGCGGCGCTTCGAGTGTGCGGAAACTTACGGCGACGGTCACCGAGGACGTTCCCGGCGGCTCCGGCAGGTAAGCTCCCACCGTCATGCCCCCGTAGCTCAGGGGATAGAGCACGGCTCTCCTAAAGCCGGTGTCGCAGGTTCGAATCCTGCCGGGGGCACTCTGTGTTTGTAGTGCTCCGGTTGATGTGTGACGTTTCTCTGCCGGTTGATGCCTGACAGTGTTTCGGCTGATGCTTGACAGTTGCTTCGGCTGGTCCTTGACACTCCCGGAATGAGGGAGTTAAGCGCGGCTGAGCAGCGGTATCAGGCGGTATCAGGCGGTGTTGGCGGTGATCAGCGGTAGTAATTGGTACTGCATATGTTGCTGAACCGCCTTTCAGCCTGCCAAAAGGGGCTGCCGCGGAGCATCACAGCACCAACAACGACCAGCGAGTCGCGGCCATACCCCTTAGGACGGTTTAATGTATTCGTCTCGGGAAAGCACGAGAGTATCCGTGGGCTGTGAAATATCGACATACTGATGGCCGGGGCGACCATGTTCCCCGAGAACGTTCAAGACGTCCAGTACTTCGCTTGCCTTGGCCTGGTCGAGCCGCCACACCACCCGATGGGCGCCAAGTTCAACGGCGGACTGCCCCGCCTCAATGGAGAACTCGTGGCGCAAGCCGCTGTGCTCAAGTTCCGAAGATCCGCGCTGCAGTGCACTTCTGAGCGCGGAGGCAAAGTCTGCCACTCCGTCTCCGTCCATGGCGAGCAGCACAACATCATCGCCGAACATGAACCCGTTAGCGAGTTCAATGCGAATGATGCTCATGCGTCTCCCTACGAACGACTGCTCTCTCAGGGGTCGTTTACACTACCGTCTAGGGCATCCCCGTCATTGCGGCAAGTTGTCCACGCTCACGAAACTGCGTGTTTGAGAGCCATATAAGCGTCATCGTCCATGTCAATGAGTTCGCGGCGCGTCCCCGCGTCGGCGTCAGCGGCGATGAAGATGTTGTGTTCCACCAGCGCGCCACGCTGCTCCGCAAGTTGGTGGTTGAAATCGTCTCCCTTCCCGTTGAACCAGGTACGCCGTGTATTGCGAACTCAGCTGTTGCCCACCAAAAGCGAACTCGCCAGCGGCTGAAGCAGCAGTGACATGTAAACCGCGGCGCGATGGCACGAAAACCGGGTGACTGTAGGAGTTCTCGGCACCAACGATGCGTAGGGTAGAGGCGATGTCGGTTTCAACGACATTGCTAGGTACCTGCCCCGCGAAGGCGTAGAGATTCAAGACTGCGCAACCGTCCCAGGCGGCCCCAGAAGCGTTGCGGCGTAACATCAATCGGGTGGGTTCTGGACTCACGTCAATTCGACCGATTGACCATCCCACCGGAGGGCCTGATAACGCTGGCAACCAAACCGGGAGATGCTGGCCACTGACCACCGTCAAGTCCGAAGCGTAGCGACCCACGCTGTCAGCAACTGATGGCACCACCGCGCCGCCCATGTTGAACTGACCGAACAATGGCGGATCAGTTCTGAACGAAGATCATGTAGAGCAGCGCAAGCAGGCCACCGCCGGCCACGACACCCGTGCCGGCCGCACCGGCGTTTTCTAACTCCTGAGGGTTCGGCGCGTCAATTCTGACGTGTGGGAGGAGGGCAGGCGACCCTGGGCTGAGGGGTGGCGCAGGAGGCGCTGGGCTGGGCATCTCGGCACCGGGAAACGGTGTCAGCAGGGGGTTTTGGGGTTGCGTCCTCCCAGTTATCCGCCGTGTTATTCCAGTGCGTCGCCGCCTGACTAAGGTGAGCTGTTTCCCATTTGTGGACCTGCGACAAACTAGGTATCAGGGTGCTCCTGCGTGAGCCCACCGACCACCGACTAGCGTCCTGTTCAGCGTCCCGATCTGTACCCAATGTCGGTTGCAAGGCGGTGCACCCATATCAGCCTGTTAGGCTCAGCCTGCGCTCCGGCACGACAGTTGCTTCGGCTGATCCTCGACACTCCGGGCAATCACGAAAGACGTTGCCCGGCGGGCTAATCCACCAGACGCCGATAGAGCTCGTCGACACGGCCGGCGATGTCGTCGCGCACCAACCGCATCCGCTCGATGCCCTCGATCCCCCGCTCAGACGGCTCGTCGGTCAGCCAGGTCTCGACGGGGACCCCGGGTGCGTCGATGTGCGCCGCACTCCCCAGCACGACGACCCGGTCGACGCGGCGCAGCAGTGCAGCGTCGATCGGCTTCGGATGCTCGCCGGACACGTCCACGCCCGCCTCGGCCAGCGACTGCACCGACAGCTCGTTGAGCCCGTCGCCAGGCCGCGTCCCGGCCGAGTGGACCTCGACGGCGTGGCCCGCGACGTGACGCATCAGCGCCGCGGCCATCTGCGACTTGCCGGCGTTCTTCACGCAGACGAACAGCACGCTGGGCGTCACCGGACACCACCAGAGTCGACGAGCCTGCGGCGCAGCGCGAGCGAGACATAAACAAGCGCGACCAGCACCGGCACCTCGATGAGCGGGCCGACCACCCCGGCGAGCGCCTGCCCCGAGGTGGCGCCGAAGGTGGCGATCGCGACGGCGATGGCCAGCTCGAAGTTGTTGCCCGCGGCGGTGAACGCCAGCGTCGTGGTGCGCTGGTAGCCGAGGCCGAGCAGCGCGCCGAGCGCGTACCCACTGCTCCACATCACCGCGAAGTAGACGAGCAGAGGCACTGCGATGCGCACGACGTCCAAGGGCCGGGACGTGATCTGCGCGCCCTGCAGTGCGAACAGCACCACGATGGTGAACAGCAACCCGTAGAGCGCCCATGGACCGACCTTCGGCACGAACCGCCCTTCGTACCAGTCGCGGCCTTTGACTCGCTCCCCCACGCGCCGCGACAGGTAGCCCAGCACCAGCGGCAGGCCCAGGAAGATCAGCACCGACTTGGCGATCTGCCAGGGCGAGACGTCGATCGAACTCTGCGGCAGGCCCAGCCAGCCGGGCAGTAGGGACAGATAGAACCAGCCCAGCACGGCGAACATGAGGACCTGGAACATCGAGTTCAGCGCGACCAGCACGGCGGCGGCCTCGCGGTCACCGCACGCGAGCTCGTTCCAGATGATGACCATCGCGATACAGCGCGCCAGCCCGACGATGATCAGCCCGGTGCGGTACTCGGGCAGGTCGGGCAGCAGCAGCCAGGCCAGCGCGAACATCAAGGCGGGGCCGATGATCCAGTTGAGCGCCAACGACGCCGCCATCAGCCGCCGGTCACCGGTCACCGTGCCGACGCGGTCGTAGCGCACCTTGGCGAGCACCGGGTACATCATCACCAGCAGCCCGACGGCGATGGGCAGCGAGATCCCGTCGATCTGGACCGCGCTGAGCGTCTGGTCGAGACCGGGCACCGCGCGGCCGAGCAGCAGCCCGGCGACCATGGCGGCACCGATCCACAGCGGCAGGTACCGGTCGAGCGTGGAGAGCCTGCGGGTGACGGGCGGGTGGCCGGCGGTGGGTGCGGTCACCCGGCGGCCTCGGTGCCGCCGCAGCAGGTGTTGCTCTGGTCCGCCGGAACCGGCCTGGAAGCCCCGAACGACTCGGCGTCGGCCAACTTCGTGTAGATCTCCCACTTCTCCGCATCGGGCGCGGTCACCCACACCTTGTCCTGCGTGGCGAAGCAGCAGGTGGTGTTCATCTCCTCCTCGGTGAACAGACCGGCGCCGGCCAGCCGCGCGATCTCGGAGTGCACGGTCTCGCTGGAGTCGACCTCAACACCGAGGTGGTTGAGCGAACCCCCGTGGCCGGGGTTCTCGATCAGCACCAGCTTGAGCGGCGGGTCGGCGACGGCGAAGTTGGCGTAGCCGGGCTTGACCTTGGCGGGTCCGGCGCCGAGCAGGGTCGTGTAGAACGCGATAGAGGCGTCGAGATCATCGACGTTGAGCGCGAGTTGAACGCGGGACATGGACACCCTCCGAGGTTTGAGACATAAGCCGAATTGGCCCACCCGGTCTACCCCACCTTTTTGACTTATGTCAATAGGGTCGCCATGATGGACCTCGTGCCGAAACCGTTGCCCGCCATCGACATGTCCGCGCCCGTGTGCTGCGCGCCGGTCGCCGCCGGGCCGGCTGACGACGCGGCCGCGCTCGAGGTGGCGATGCGCCTGAAGGCGTTGGCCGACCCGGTGCGGGTGAAGCTGATGTCGCTGCTGTTCACCGCCGACCAGCCCTGCACCACCGGATCGCTCGCCGCTGCGGTCGACTTGTCGGAATCGACGGTCAGCCACCACCTCGGCCAGCTCCGCACGGCCGGTTTCGTCGTCTCGGAGCGACACGGCATGAGCGTGCACCACAGCGCCCGACGCGAGGCGCTCACCGCGTTGTGCCGCGTGCTCGACCCCGCCTGCTGCCCCTGATCCCTACGTCCCCCGGGTGTCGATGACCCGCTGGGCGATGTCCGCCAGCTTCACGTTGCTGTCCTGGGACAGCTTGCGCAGCATCTCGAACGCCGCGACGTCGGTGATGTTGTAGCGCTCCATGACGATGCCCTTGGCCTGACCGATGCGGTCGCGGGTGGCCAGCGCGGACTCCAGTTGCTCGGTGTTGCGGCTGGCCATGATCGCCGCGGCCGCGTGCGCCGCCAGGATGGTGCCGGTCGTCTCGTCGGCGGCGCCGAACGCATTGGGCTCCAGCGCGAAGAGATTCAGGGCACCGGCGGTCCGAGAGCTCGTGTAGAGCTTGAACGACAGCGAGCTCAGCACACCGAGCTCGACCGCAGCAGGCGAGTACATCGGCCATCGCTTCTCGGTCCGGAAATCCTCGGTGCAGACGACTTGCTCGCGCGTCGCAGCCTCGAGACAGGGACCTTCGCTGTACCGCATCTGCAGTTCGTCGAGCCGGTGCGGCAGATCGGAGGTGCCGGCCACCGACTCGAAGCCCCCGTCCTTGCCGACGAACAGGACCCCCGCTGCGGTCGCCCCCGGGATCAGATTCATGACTTCGCCGGTGACTTCCGACAGCACGTCGTTGACCCGATACGGCGTAGCCACCGTGCGTGCCAGCTCGGCCATTCTCCTGGCCAGATCATGACTTGAAGCGTCGCTCATCGTTCCTGCCACCCCATCTCCGGCACGCTACACCCGCGCGGTGTTTGTAGCGGCCACGCGAGGGCAATGCACCGTCGAGACAAGAGCGTCGGTCGACCGTCGCCCTTGTCCAGGTCTCGTCGGTTCAGAAAGAAGCCGGCGAGACCGCCTGGCCACTCACTCTGTTAGTTGTAGTACCGTCTCGGCCATGAGCCCGGTGTGGATCCTCGGCGGCTGGCAGAGCGACTTCGCGCGCAACCTGACCCGCGAGGGCGCCGACTTCGCGGCGGTGACCGCCGAGACCGTGATCGCCACGCTGGACGCGTCGCGTATCACCGCTGCCGACATCGAGGTCGTGCACGTCGCCAACGCCTTCGGGGAGCTGTTCGCCAACCAGGGGCACCTCGGCGCCATGCCGGCCACCGTCAACGACGACCTTTGGGACACGCCCGCCACCCGCCACGAGGCGGCGTGCGCGTCCGGCAGCGTCGCAGTCCTGGCCGCGATGGCCGACCTGCGTTCCGGCGCCTACCGGACGGCGCTGGTCGTCGGCGTCGAGTTGGAGAAGACGGTTCCCGGCGACGCCGCCGCCGCGGTCTTGGGCGCAGCGGCCTGGACCGGCCACGAGGGTGCCGACGCAAAGTTCATGTGGCCGTTCATGTTCGACGCGGTCGCCGCGGAGTACGACCGCCGCTTCGGTATCGACGACGCACACCTGCGCGCCATCGCGTCGGTGAACTTCGCCAACGCGCGAGCCAACCCCTGCGCCCAGACCCGCGACTGGGCCATTCCGCACCCGATCACCGCCGACGACATCAGCAACCCGGTCGTCGAGGGACGTCTGCGCCGCTTCGACTGCAGCCAGATCACCGACGGCGGCGCCGGCGTGGTGCTGGTGACCGACGAGTGGCTCCGCGACCATCCCACCGCCCGCCCTCTGGGCCGGATCGACGGCTGGGGACATCGCACCGTCGGCCTGGGGCTGCAGCAGAAGCTGCAGCGGTCCTCGGAGGACCCGTACGTCCTGCCCCATGTCCGCGGCGCCGTACTCGATGCGTTCCGCCGCGCGCAGGTGACCCTCGACGACGTCGACGGTTTCGAGGTGCACGACTGCTTCACCCCGAGCGAATACGTGGCGATCGACCACATCGGCCTGACCGAACCGGGCCAGTCCTGGCATGCCGTCGAGAGCGGCGACATCGAGATCGGCGGGCGCCTGCCGATCAACCCCAGTGGCGGACTGATCGGCGGGGGCCACCCCGTCGGCGCGTCCGGGGTCCGGATGCTGCTCGATGCCGCCCGCCAGGTCAGTGGCACCGCCGGCGGTTACCAGGTCGACGGCGCCGACACCTTCGGCACGCTCAACTTCGGCGGAAGTACCGCCACCACAGTCAGTTTCGTTGTCAGGAGAGCTCCGTGACCATCAGCACCCACCCCGAGATCGTCGGCAAGTTCCTGTCCACGCTGCCCGAGGACGACGACCACCCCTACCGGACCGGCCCGTGGCGTCCGCAGACCACCGAATGGGACGCCGACGACCTGACCGTCGTCGAGGGGCAGATCCCCGCCGACCTCGACGGCGTCTACCTGCGCAACACCGAGAACCCGCTGCATCCGGCGCTGAAGTACTACCACCCCTTCGACGGCGACGGCATGCTGCACATCGTCGGCTTCCGCGACGGAAAAGCGTTCTACCGCAACCGGTTCGTCCGCACAGACGGTCTGGCGGCCGAGAACGAGGCCGGCGGCCCGCTGTGGTCGGGCATCGCCGAACCCATCGAATTGACCCGCCGTGACTACGGCTGGGGCGCGCGCACCCTGATGAAGGACGCGTCGTCCACCGACGTCATCGTGCACCGCGGCGTCGCCCTGACCAGCCACTACCAGTGCGGCGACCTCTACCGCATCGACCCGTGCACCGGCGCCGACCTCGGCAAAGAGGACTGGCGCGGCACCTTCCCGAGCGACTGGGGCGTCTCGGCGCACCCCAAGGTCGACGACCGCACCGGCGAACTGCTGTTCTTCAACTACAGCAAGACCGCCCCCTACATGCGCTACGGCGTGGTCAGCCCTTCCGGGACCGTCGTGCACAACGTCGACGTGCCGCTGCCCGCACCGCGGCTGCCGCACGACATGGCGTTCACCGAGAACTACGTCATCCTCAACGATTTCCCGCTGTTCTGGGATCTCGGTCTGCTCGAGCACAACATCCACTTCCCGAAGTTCCACCCCGACACCCCCTCGCGGTTCGCGGTGATCCCGCGTCGCGGCGACACCTCGCAGATCAAGTGGTTCGAGGCCGCACCGACGTACGTCCTGCACTTCCCCAACGCCTACGAGGACGGCGACGAGATCGTCCTCGACGGGTTCTTCCAGGGCGACCCCCAGCCCGTCGAGGGCGTCGACAACGGGATGAAACCCAAGTGGCAGCAGATCTTCCGCGGGCTGTCCCTCGACGGCATGCAGACGCGGCTGCACCGCTGGCGCTTCAACCTGGTCACCGGGGAGACCCGCGAAGAGCAGTTGACCGACAGCATCACCGAATTCGGCATGATCAACCCCGGCTACGCGGGCCGCCCCTACCGCTACACCTACGCCGCCACCGGCAAGCCGGGGTGGTTCCTGTTCAACGGGCTGGTCCGCCACGACATGCAGACCGGCGCCGAGGAGCACTACCGGTTCGACGACGGTGTCTTCGGCAGCGAGACGGCCATGGCCCCGCGCGCCGGGGCCCGCAGCGAGGACGACGGCTACCTGGTCACCCTGACCACCGACATGAACGCCGACGCGTCGTACTGCCTGGTGTTCGACGCCGCCCGCGTCGGCGACGGCCCGGTGTGCAAACTTCGACTGCCCGAACGCATTTCCAGCGGCACGCACTCGACGTGGGCGGCCGGGTCGGCGCTGCCGCGGTGGCGCGACACCGACAACGCCGCCGAGGCCATCGGCCTGTAGATGGCCGACGCCGCCGCCGCACCCAACGCCGTCGCGCGGATGCTGGGTCTGCTCGGTGACGAGTGGACCCTGCTGATCGTCCAGCGCGCGCTGCTCGGTTCCGCCCGGTACGGCGAGTTCGCCGCGACCCTGCCGGTCTCGCATGCGGTGCTGACCAGCCGGTTGCAGACGATGACGGCGGAGTCCCTGCTCGACCGTCGCCCTTACCAGTCCCGGCCGGAACGCTTCGAGTACGTCCTCACGCCGCGGGGCCGGTCGCTGTGGCCGATGCTGACGTCGATCTGGCACTGGGAGCGGCGATGGGTGTCTCGTCCCAGTCCAGCCCTGCCGGCGATGATCCACCGGCGGTGCGGGGCGCAGTCCTCCCTGCAGGTCGTCTGCCGATCGTGCGACGCGCCAACCGGATCGGAAGATGTTGTGGCCCAGTGGGGCCCGAGCGGATCCTGGGCGCGGTCCATCCCGGCCGGGACCAACCGGCGGCGGTCCTCGAACCGCCGTAGTGACACCGGGTCGCTGTTCCCGGAGACCATGAGCGTGATCGGGGACCGGTGGGCCTTCGCGCTGCTGGTCGCGACGTTCGTCGGGTTCACCAGATTCGGCGAGTTCCAGATGCAGTTGGGAGCGCCGCCCGGCACCGTCGCCGACCGTCTCGCACTGTTCTGCGACGGCGGCGTGCTCGCCAACGTCGACGGCCGCTACGCCCTGACCGACAAGGGCCGCGCCTTCTTTCCGGTGCTGGTGTGCGCGTTGGAGTGGGCGCAGCGATGGTTTCCCGACCCGGAGGGCCCGGCGGTGGTGCTGACCCATCGCGGGTGCACCGGACGGTTCCGACCGGTGCTGGTCTGCGACCACTGCGGTCACCGCCTGCACGCTGCGGAGATCGGCCCGGCGGACTGAACAGCGGGGGCCTCAGAATCCCCGAAAAATCCCTTGAAAAAGGGTTAGCACTCGCCATGGTCGAGTGCTAATATCGCCGGTGCACAGTGATTTGGCTGCCCGCCAGGGTGGCGGGCCTGAGAGACTTAGGAGGTGGATTGCTGTGCTCCGCTTCGATCCTTTCAGTGACCTCGATGCTCTGACCCGGGGACTGCTCACCAACCAGACCGGATCAGCGCGCACCCCACGTTTCATGCCGATGGATCTGTGCAAGATCGGCGACCACTACGTACTGACCGCCGACCTACCCGGCATCGACCCCGGCTCGGTCGACGTCAGCGTCGACAACGGCACGCTCACGATCTCGGCGCAACGCACCGCGCGGTCCGAGGAGTCCGCTCAGTGGCTGGCCAATGAGCGTTTCTTCGGCACCTACCGCCGCCAGCTCTCGCTCGGCGAGGGCATCGACACCACGGCGATCACCGCCACCTACGAGAACGGTGTGCTGACGGTGACCATCCCGGTCGCCGAGAAGGCCAAGCCGCGCAAGATCGAGGTCAGCCACGCCAACGCGCAGACCTCCATCGAACCGAAAACCATCGACGCCGAATAACCGGTCAGTGTGTGCGGTCCAACCTGTAGACCAGGTTGGACCGCACCGCGGGCCACTCGATGTCGAGAACCGAATAGACGACCGTGTCGCGCCGCGAACCATCGGGCAGCAGTTGATGACTCCGCAGGATCCCGTCGAGCTTGGCGCCCAGCCGCTCGATGGCGGCGCGGCTGGTCGCGTTGAAGAAGTGCGTCCGGAACTCGACGGCGACGCAACCCAATTCGTCGAATGCGTGCCCGAGCATCAGCAGCTTGGTTTCGCTGTTGACGCCGGTTCGCCGTGCCGACGCCACATACCACGTGTTGCCGATCTCCAGACGCCGGTTGGCTGGGTCGACGTTCAGATAGCTCGACGACCCGACCAGCCTGCCGTCGCGGGTCCGGACGACGAACGTGAGCCCGGTCGCCGGGCTCTGCACCGCCAGGCGCGCATCGACCCAGCGGCGCGCCTCCCCGGGTTTCGGTGCGCCGGTGAACCACAGCGCCCCCAGCTCACCGTCGGCCGCGGCAGCCTCGATCTCCGGAACATGTTCGACGGCAAGGGGTTCGAGGGAGACCCAGCGGTCCCCGTGCAACGACACCGGGTCGGTGAAACCGGTCACGGCCGCGGGGCACCGCCGCCGCGCCACGCGGCCAGCATCGCCCACACAGACAGCAGCGCTGCCAGCAGAGCCAGCGCCCCCGCCATGTACAGGCCGTAGGCCGCGGAGACCGGCGGGTACACGTAGAGCCGGTAGTACCACACCGCGAGTACCACCAGGATCACCGAAATGGCCAGCGCCGCTGAGGAAGCGAGCCGCGCCGAGATGCCGCGCGCCGACATCGCCCCGGCCACCAGCAGAACCGCCGACAGCAGCACGATCAGCTGCCCGACGCCGAAACCGGGCGGCGGCACCGGCATCACACCCGCGACGCCGCCGATTGCGTTGGCCCGTCCCCCGCCGTCGGCCGACGACGTCAGCCACGGCAACCAGGCGCTGACCGCCACCACCAACGCGCACAGCGCGACGAACCATCCCGGACGCGCGCGAGCCATGGGCAGATACTAATAGGGTGAGCCGATGAGCGATCTTCCCGAATGGGCGCGTCGGCTCGACCTCGCACCTCATCCCGAAGGTGGCTGGTACCGGGAGACGTGGCGCAGCGACCTGACGATCCCCCAGTCGTCGCTACCGCCGGACTACCACGGACCGCGCGACGCGGGCACCGCGATCCTGTTCCTGCTCATGCCCGGTCAGCAGTCGGCCTGGCACACCGTCCGCAGCGCGGAGTTGTGGCTCTACCACCGCGGCGGGCCACTGGTGCTCGAGGTCGGGAGCGAACAGCACACCGCGTCCGCTCACCTGCTCGGCGCCGACATCGACGCCGGCGAGTCGCCCCAGTTCTTGGTCCCACCCGGTCAGTGGCAGCGGGCCCGACCCCAGGGCGACGAACCCTGCCTGGTCAGCTGCGTCGTCGTCCCAGGCTTCGATTTCGCCGATTTCGCGCTCGGCGCGCCTAGCGACTGAGCAGTTCCACCGCCGCCGACACCAGCGCCGCGTTGCCGTCGGCCCGCGAGCCGTCCGGCAGCAGCAGGGTGTCCTCGAAGCCGATCCGGGTCTGCACACCGAGCGCACCGGCATGCTCGAGGAGCGGCCAACAGCTGCGGTCCGAGCCGTGCAACAGGACCGGCGCCGGTGACCCGGCCGTCCCGATCAGCTTGATCAGTTCGTCGGCGGTCGCGGTGTCCGCGTCCGGCCCCAGCTCGACCATCACCCGCATGCAGTGCGCCGCGAGGTCGGAGGCCGCCCAGGACTGCGCGGCCTCGGCGTGGAAGATGCCGGCCTCCACTCCGATGCCCCGACCCAACAGCACCTCCGCCAGCTCCGGTGACCCCGGTTCGTGCCAGTTCAGCGACGCGAAGTCCGGCAGGACCGTCCAGCTCTCGACCGCGCGGACGCGCTGCTGGGGATCTGGCAGCGTCCAGAACCCGGTCGTCACCCCCAACGGCAATCCGGGCACGGCGTGGCGGACCGCGGCGACCGCCGCGTCGACCTCGGCGGCCAGCAGCGAATCGGTGCCCTCGGCGGTCTTCGGGTGCAGGTGCACCGCTCTCGCGCCGGCCTGATGTGCGGCCGCCGCTTCGGCCGCCAGCTGTTCGGGTGTCACCGGGAGCGCGGGATGCTGGTCCGGGGTCCGCGCCCCGTTGATGCACGCCTTGAGGTAGATGTTCGCGACCCGATTCATGCCAATCATATTGAGTGCGGACAACAAGTCGCGCGACCCGCCGCAAGACACTGCGACATCAGACCACCGCCCGGTATGGTCGCAACAACTGCCGTTCTCGCAGTCAGCCGGACCGTTGATCTGCCGTTTTCGAGCCAGGGGTCCGGGGTAAGGACAACCAGGCGCGCCGGGGGGCGCGTTACACGCGAATCGCAGACAGGATGGTCTTCATGACGAACACCTCGGGCCAGCAGCCCACAGCCACGGCGCAGTCGAAGTGGCTGTCGAAGTCCGCGTCGCAGACGCGCGGCTCGGACAAGGACGAGGTCCAGTTCCACTACGACATCTCCAACGATTTCTTCAAGCTGTGGCAGGACCCCAACCAGGTCTACAGCTGCGCCTACTTCGAGAAGGACGACTACAACCTCGAACAGGCGCAGATGGCGAAGATCGATCTGTCCCTGGGCAAACTCGGCTTGCAGCCGGGCATGACGTTGCTCGACATCGGCTGCGGCTGGGGCGCGACGATCATGCGCGCCGTAGAGAAGTACGACGTCAATGTCATCGGCTTGACTCTCTCGGAAAACCAGAAGCAACACATCGAGAACCACTGGTTCGCCAACTCCAAGAGCAGCCGCAACATGGAAGTGCGTCTGCAGCCGTGGGAGGAGTTCGACGGCCAGGTCGACCGGATCGTGTCAATCGGCGCGTTCGAGCACTTCGGGTTCAACAAGTACGACGACTATTTCAAGAAGACGCACAGCTGGCTGCCCGACGACGGCGTGATGATGCTGCACACGATCATCATTCCCGAGGATGAGGAGATCAAGGCCAAGGGACTGCCGCTGACCATGTCGAACGTGCGGTTCATCAAGTTCATCATGGATTACATCTATCCGGGTGGCCGCCTGCCGCTGGCGTCGATGGTCCGCGACCACGCGGTTAAGGCCGGCTACACCATCACCCAGGAACAGCATTTGCAGCCGCACTACGTCAAGACGCTCGACACCTGGGCCGCGAATCTGGAAGCCAAGAAGGACGAGGCCATCGCCATCACCTCGGAGGAGATCTACGAGCGGTTCCGGCACTACCTCACCGGCTGCGCGGATCTGTTCCGGGACGGTTACACCGACGTCGCCCAATTCACCTGCGTCAAATAAGAACTGAGCACCATGTAGTACGTTGTGGGCACAGGTGAGCCCAGAATGCGCGGAACGCGAGTCCGCCACCCGGATGGAGGTCGGCCCGAAGCATGGCTGAGCAGATGAAGCCCCCCTTCGAGGAGGTTCAAGCGCACTACGACCTCTCGGACGACTTCTTCGGCCTCTTCCAGGACCCCTCCCGCACCTACAGCTGCGCGTACTACGAGCGCGACGACATGTCGCTCGCCGAGGCGCAGATGGCCAAGATCGACTTGGCGTTGCAGAAGCTTCAGCTCGAGCCGGGCATGACGCTGCTCGACATCGGTTGCGGGTGGGGTTCGGTACTGCAGCGGGCCGTCGAGAACTACGACGTCAACGTCATCGGACTCACGCTGAGCCGCAACCAGTGCAAGTTCGCCCAGGAGTTGCTCAACGGGTTGCCGACCGAGCGCTCGCGCCGGATCCTGCTGTGCGGCTGGGAGCAGTTCGACGAGCCGGTCGACCGCATCGTCAGCCTGGAGGCCATCGAGGCGTTCCCGCAGGAACGCTACGGACCGTTCTTCAAGATGTGCAGCAGTGTGCTGCCCAGCGGGGGCCGGTTCGTCCTGCAGGCGATCCTCGGGCATCCGCTCAAGAAGTGGCCCGAGATGGGCATTCCGATCACGATGACCGACCTGAAGTTCATGCGGTTCATCGCGAAGGAGATCTTCCCCGGCGGTTCGGTGCCCGGCGAGGAGAACATCGTCAACCTCTCTGCCGAGGCCGGGTTCACCCTCGAGAACACGCAGATGCTCAACCAGCACTACGTGCGCACGCTCGACACGTGGGCCGAGGCGCTGGAGGCCAACCACGACGCGGCCGTCGCTGCGACGTCCGAAGAGGTCTATCAGCGGTACATGAAGTACCTGACCGGCTGCAGCGACTTCTTCCGCCGCGGGATCAGCGAACTGGGGCAGTTCACGCTCGTCAAGGCCTGACCGGGGTGTGACACCGGCCCGGCGACACGACGTGGCGTCGCGCCGCCGGGTATCCGGCGTCCATGACCGAGCAGAAATTCTCCAAGGGCGACAAGGTGACCTGGCAGAGCCACGGCTCCACCGCCGAAGGCACCGTGGAGGAGAAGATCACCTCCGACACCGAGGCGGCCGGGCGCACCGTGCGGGCGTCCCAGGACGACCCGCAGTACCGGGTGCGCAGCGACAAGAGCGGCAACGACGCGGTGCACAAGCCCACCGCTTTGAAGAAGAAGTAGCTCAGCTCTCGATCGAGGACAGGTTGAACGCGGCCCCCGTCGGGTCGGTCAGCGCGGCCAGCCGGCCGTAGGGGGTGTTCTCGGCGGCGCGCACGACGCTGCCGCCGTTCTCGGTGACCAGCCGCACGGTCTTGTCGACGTCGTCGGCGGCGAGGAATATCGTCCACGCCGAGGGCGCTTCCTCGGGCAGCACAGATCCGTCCATCACGCCCAGCAACTCTTCGGTGTCGAATGACGCTGTGCTGTAGCGGAATTCGTCGGAGTCGGCCACCGTGTTGGTCTGCCAGCCGAACACCGACCGGTAGAAGTCGAGGGCAGCGCCGTAGTCGCGGGTGGTGAGCTGGAAGTACAGCGGCGCGCCGTGTTCGTTGACGACCTCGTAGCCGCGGTGCCCGGTCGGTTGCCAGAGACCGAAGAAGGCGCCGGTCGGGTCGGTGACCATCGCCATCCAGCCTTTGCCGGGGATCTCCATGGCGGGCACGCAGTTGGTGCCGCCCGCGGCGGTCGTCTGGGCGAGGGTGGCGGCGATGTCGGCGGTGTGCAGGTAGGTGGTCCAGGCGTCGGGGGCGTTCCACTGCGGGTCGTTGGCCATCAGTCCGGCGACCGGTCGGCCGTCCCGAGAAGCGGTTACGTAGCCGCCGTACTCGGGTCCGCTCGACTCGAAGGTCCAGCCGAAGACGGTGCCGTAGAACTGCTGGGAGCGCTCGAGGTCGGAGGTGCTGAGATCGATCCAGATGGGGGCGCCCAGCGGGGTGGTGGTGCGAACGGGCATCGCGGTCTCCTTGATTCGGTGGTGTCGGGGATGCAGACCACCAGCGGCCCCGAAACTCATCGCCTGTCCCCGCGAGCAGACGCGAACTCGCGCGTTTCCGGCCCTCGGCGTGCGAGTTTGCGTCTGCTCGCGGTCAGGAGGCGAGGCGCAACACGCGCAGGGCGTTGCCCTTGTAGATCAGCGGCAGCAACTCGGGGTCGACGTCGAGGGTGTCGAAGTCGCGGCGCCAGCGGTCCATCTGGATGTACGGGTAGTCCGTGCCGAACAGCACCTTGTGGCGCAGCTGCCGGGTCATCGCGTGCACCAGCTGCGGCGGGAAGTACTTGGGGCTCCAGCCCGACAGGTCGATGTACACGTTGCTCTTGTGGGTGGCGATCGCGATCTGCTCGTCCACCCACGGGACCGCGGGGTGCGCCATCACGATCGTCAGCTCCGGGAAGTCGGCGGCCACGTCGTCGAGCAGCATGGGATCGCTGTACCGCAGCTTGATGCCGTGCCCGCCGGGCAGCCCGGCGCCCATGCCGGTCTGCCCGGTGTGGAACAGCGCCGGCACCCCGGCCTCGGCGATCGCGTGGTAGATCGGGTAGTACGCGCGGTCGTTGGGTTGGAAGGCCTGCATGCTCGGGTGGAACTTGAAGCCCTTCACCCCGAAGTCGTGGATCATCTCGTGGACGCGGTGGACGGCGAATCTGCCCTGCAGCGGGTCGACCGATCCGAACGGGATCAGCACGTCGTTGTTGCGGACAGCGCCCGCGACGAGGTCCTCGATCGAATTGGGTGGGTGCCGCATGCCGTGCCGGGCGTCGACGGTGAACACGACCGCGGCGGTGTTGCGTTCCCGGTAGTAGTCGGCGACGGCGTCGACACCGGCGAGGATGCCGGGCTCCATCTTGAAGTACTTCTCGGTGGCCTCGACCAGGACGTCGTCGTAGGCGCGGTGCCCGTGGCTGTCGACCTCGACGTGGGTGTGGATGTCGATGGCGTCCACGGCGGCGAAATCGATGCCGTATTCGTACTTCTCGCTCACCGCCGCGACACTACGGTTGTTGCGCGGAATCCGCGGAAAATCTTCGACAACCGTAGTGTCGGCGGGCGATGATCAGGCCGGGGTGTACCCCAGTGCCGCCTTGACCTCGAGGAACTCGTCGAACGCGAAGGGCCCCCACTCGCGGCCGTTGCCGCTGCGCTTGTAGCCACCGAACGGCGCGGCCATGTCGAAGCCGTGGTTGATCGCGACCGAGCCGGCCCGGATGCGACGCGCGACCGCGCGCGCCTTCTCCAGGTCCGCACCGGAGACGTAGCCGGCCAGTCCGTACTCGGTGTCGTTGCCGATCTCCACGGCCTGGTCGATGTCGTCGTAGCCCAGGATGCACAGCACCGGCCCGAAGATCTCCTCGCGGGCGATGGTCATGTCGTTGGTGACGTTGGCGAACACTGTCGGCTTGACGTAGTAGCCGCTGTCGAGGCCGTCCGGCCGGCCGGGGCCGCCGACGACGAGCGTGGCGCCTTCGTCGATGCCCTTCTGGATCAGGCCCTGGATCTTCTCGAACTGCGCGCGGGAGGCGACGGGTCCGATCGCGGTCTTGTCCGACGGGTCGCCGACCTTGACCGCGGCCGCGGTCTGCTTGGCGACCTCGATGGCCTCGTCCATCCGCGAGTTCGGCACCAGCATGCGTGACGGCGCGTTGCAGCTCTGGCCGCTGTTCATCATCATCACCGACGTGCCGGCGGTGACGCTCTTGGCGAAGTCCTCGTCGTCGAGCACGATGTTCGGGCTCTTGCCGCCGAGTTCCTGGGTGACGCGCTTGACCGTCGACGCGGCGTTGCGGGCGACCTCGACGCCGGCCCGGGTCGAGCCGGTGAACGACACCATGTCCACGTCGGGATGGCTCGACAGCGGCACGCCCACGCCGGGGCCGTCGCCGTAGACGAGGTTGTACACGCCGGCGGGCAACCCGGCCGCCTCGAGGATCTCGGTGAAGATCTGCGCCGAATACGGGGCGACCTCCGACGGTTTGAGCACCATGGTGCAGCCGGTGGCCAGCGCCGGGAACACCTTGCAGGCGATCTGGTTCAGCGGCCAGTTCCACGGGGTGATCAGACCGCACACCCCGATGGGTTCACGCACCACCAGCGTGCTGCCGTGCTGTTCCTCGAACTGGAAGTTCTTCAGGACGTCGATCGCGGTGGCCAGGTGACCCATGCCGAGGTTGACCTGCGGACCGGACGCCAGCGAGGGCGGCGCGCCCATCTCCTCGGTGACCGCGTCGGCGAGATCTCCGGCACGCTTCTGGTATTCGCCCATGATTGCGCCGAGCACCTCTAGGCGCTCTTCGCGGCTGGAGGCCGACCAGTTCGTGAACGCGCGCCGCGCCGCGGCGACGGCGAGGTCGACGTCGGCTGCGGACCCCAGGGCGATCTTGCCGGAGATCTGCTCGGTGGTCGGGTTGTCGACCTCCAGGGCGTTGGGGCGGACCGGCTGGACCCACTCGCCGTCGATGTAATGGTTCAGATACTCACGCATGGTCACACTCTCCCCTAGATCGCCGGTTCACTGCGTGCCTTCTGCATACCAAGTTCGGAATCTGTCGTACTTGGGCATCTCCTCAGAGTTGGCCTTCGGGTCGATGCAGACGTGCACCACCGCGGTCTTGCCGCTGGCGAACGCGCGCTGGATCGCCGGGCCGATCTCCTCGCCCTTCTCGACGTACTCGCCGTGGCAGCCGAAGCCTTCGGCGATCTTGTCCATCCGGACGTCCTTGCTCCAGTGCACACCCGGCTGCGGTGACGGTTGCTCGAAAGTGCGCTTGTACACGCCGACTTCGAGGCCCCACTGGTGGTCGACGCCGACAACGCAGACCAGCGGCAGGTTCTCGCGCGCCGCGGTCTCCAGCTCGGCGATGTGGAACAGGAACGCCGAGTCGCTGGTGAGCAGCATGACCGGCCGCTTGCGGCCCTCGGCGACCGACGCTCCCACGGCGTAGGGCAGCCCGGTGCCGAGGTGGCCGAAGTTCTGGTTCCAGATGACGTCGCGCGGCTTGGTCTGCGAGTAGGTCCACTGGAAGATCACCGTGGCACCGCCGTCGCGGACCAGGATGCCGTCGTCGGTGTACGCGTCGAACGCCTTGGTGGCCTCGACGACGTAGCGGGCCGGGTGGATCGGGCTGCGACCGCTGGGCGCTTCCTCGGCGACGCGCGCGATTTCGGCGGCGTCGTCGGCGATCAGCTTGTCGAGGTTGGGCGACGCCGCGCGCGGGGTGTCGCGCAGCGCCTCGACCAGTTGGGGCACCACGCCGCGCAGGTCGCCGACGAGCGGGACATCGAAGGACCGGTTGACGCCGATCGCGGTCGGGTCCTGCTCGACGTAGACCCATTTGCGGTTGGCGTCGTTGCCGGCCCAGTGCTGGGTGCGGCCGTAGTGCATGGGTTCGCCGAGTTCGGTGCCCAGCGCCACGCACAGGTCGGACTGTTCGACGGCTTCGTTGGCCGCCGGCGAGAACAGGTACGGGAAGGTGCGGTCCTCCAGGCCGGGGATGAACGACGTACCGCCCGAGGTCTGGATCACCGGGCAGGCCATCAGTTCAGCCAGTTCCCGCACCTCGTCCTGGGTGCGGGAGGTGTGAACTCCGTGTCCCACCAACAGGATCGGGCGCTCGGCAGCACGGATCAGCTCCACGGCGCGGGCCACCTCCGGTGCACCGGCGCCCTGGTTGACCAGGCGGTAGGCCGACGGCGGCGGTGCGTCGCCGACGTTGAGCTCCTCGAGGATCACGTGCGAGGGAAACTCGATGTAGGCCGGGCCCGGGGTGCCCGACATGGCGCGGCGGATGGCCTCGTGCACGATCTCGTCGGTCTGGTCGGCGTACTCGATCGAGCTGCTGTACTTCACCGACGGCGCGAAAAGTCCTTCCTGCTGGACGAACTGGATGCGACCCCGGCGCACTCGGCGCTCGGTGATGCGGGCGCGCTGGCCGCCGAGGAAGATCACCGGCGAGTTCTCCACCAGCGCGCACATCATCGCACCGGCGATGTTCGCCACTCCCGGCCCCAGCGTGCCGATGCACAGGCCCGGCTTTCCGGTCATCCGTGACGCCGCCTCGGCCATGAACCCTGCGCTGAGCTCGTGGTGCGGCGCGACAACCGACCAGCCGCGTGCCTGCGCTTCGGAGAACATGTGGACGAAGTTGGGGTCGGGGATGCCGAACAGCGTATTGATGCCTTCGGCCTCGAAGAGGTCCAGCATCCGTTTGTAGACGGGAACACCCATGGTCATGTGCCTTTCGGTCGGGGCGTGGTCGAGAGGTAGCGCGAAGCGATGGTTTTGCGGTGTGCGGCAGCCGAACCGAACAGTGCGCGGTTCAGCGTGGCGCGTTTGAGATACGTGTGGACGCCGCTCTCCCAGGTGTAGCCGATGCCGCCGTGCAACTGCAGGGCTGTGCCGGCGACTTCGACGGCCACTGCACAGGCATGCGACTTGGCCATGGCGGCCGCGACGGCGGCGTCGCGGTGGTCGGCAATGGCAGTCACGGCGTCATCGATGAGCTGACGGGACACCTCGATACCGACGAGCATGTCGGCGCACGCATGCTTGACAGCTTGAAACGATCCGATGGGACGGCCGAACTGGTGACGCACCTTCACGTATTCCACAGTCGCGGTGAGCATCTGCTCGGCGATGCCGAGGCTGTCACATGCGATCGCGACGGCGGCGCGCCGGTGCGCGATGGCGACGACGGCGGGGTCGTCGGACAACAGCTGCGCGGGTGCGGCGTCGGCGTCGACGGTGGCCAGGCTCCTGGTCTCGTCGACGACGGGCTGTGGACGCACCGTGAGGTCGGCCGTCTGCGCCAGCACCACTCCGGCGTCGGTGACCACCAACACCTGCTCGGCGTCGGCGGCGTCCGGCACGAACTCGGCGCGACCGTGCAGACCGTCGGCGCCGACGGTGAAATTCCCCAAGGCCACCGCGAGCCGCGCCGTCCCCGCGGCCAGCCCGCCGAGCAGCGCGTCGGTGGTGTCGTCGGCCGGCAGGCCGGTGAGCACCCCGACGGGCAGGACCGCGCCGCCGAGGTAGCCGGTGGTGGCCGCCGCACGTCCGATCTGGTCGAGGATGACAGCGGCCTCCAGGAAGCTCGCTCCGGCTCCACCCAGCCGCTCGGGCACCTCGAGACCGGCCCACCCGGCGTCGACCAGCAGGGGCCAGTCCAGCTCGCGCTCCTTGGCGAGCAGATCTGCTGCCACCGAACGCAGTTCGTCGTGGAACTCCAGGAAGTCGTCGGCCATCACGCCACACTCGGTTCGCGCGGCAGGCCCAGTCCGCGTTCGGCGATGATGGTCCGCTGGATCTCGCTGGCCCCGCCCGGGATGGTCCATTCCCAGGAGCCGACGAAGTCGAGCACCCAGGAGCCGGACTCCCAGCTGCTGGAGAGCGGCTTGGCCAGCACGGTGTGGGCTTCGGGCCCCCCGAGTTCGGCGCCGAAGTCGGTGAGACGCTGCAGCAGCTCGCTGTAGTACAGCTTCACGATCGACGCGTCGGCCGGGTTGCGCGACCCTTGTTCGACGAGGCGACGGCACAGTCCGCGCAGGCCGCTGATCTCGGTCTCGAAGGCGGCCAGCCGATCGGCCACGAGCGGATCGTCCACCGGTGCGGATTCGACCAGCCGGCGGAACCCGGCGTTGCCGAGCCGTTCGGCCAGTTCCAGCATGGTCATGCCGCGCTCGGTCCCGAGCGTCTCCTGCGCGACCTGCCAACCGTGGTTCTGGGCGCCGATCAGGTTCGCGGCAGGGATACGGACGTCGTCGAGGAAGATCTCACAGAAGTGGGAGTCACCGACGGCGTTGCGGATGGGCCGCACCTCGATGCCGGGCGTGGTCATGTCGAGTAGGAAATAAGAGATGCCTTTGCGCTTCGGCGCGTCCGGATCAGTGCGTGCCAGCAGCAGACACCAGTCGGCGTGCATACCGCCGCTGGCCCAGAGCTTCTGGCCGTTGACGACGTAGTATTTCTCGCCCTCCTCGCCGCACAGGCGGGCGCTGGTGCGCAGCGCCGCGAGGTCGGAGCCCGCTTCGGGTTCGGAGAAGCCCTGCACCCAGATCTGGCCGTCCAGGATCGCCGGCAGGTGCCGGCGCCGCTGCTCGTCGGTGCCCGCCACCAGCAGGGTGGACGCTGCGTGGTGGATACCGACGAAGGCCAGCACCAGTCGCGGTGCGTCGTGGGCGGCCAACTCCTGGTAGAGCACGACCTGCTGTTCGACCGAGAGACCGCCACCCCACTCGGCCGGCCAGTGTGGTACGGCGTATCCGGCGCTGTGCAGTTGCGCGAACCACCACTTCTGGAACCGGACGAACTCGGCGTCGCCGACCCCGGTCTGGGTGGCGCGCCAGTCGGTCGGGACGTGGTCGCGGCACCAGGCGCGGACCTCGGCGCGGAAGTCCTCGAGAGCGCTCATGCGTACAGCCCGGCGAGTCCGCGGCGGCCGGCGCTGTCGGTCAACAGTTTTCGGGTGGCCGACAGGCCGAAGGGCAGCCGCCGCACCGGTTGGCTGTGCCGGGACAGCCACGACAAGGTGGTCTCGTCGCAGAAGCCGACCGCCCCGTGCAGTTGGTGGCAGACGCGGAACACCACGTCGGCAGCTTCGAGTGCGGCCATGCGCAGCGCCAACGCATCCGTGACCGCTTCGGTCTGGCCCGAGGCGATGCTCCACAGCGCCTGCTTGGCCAGGATGTCGAGGCCGGTGCGCTCCACTTCGGCGTCGGTGAGCTGGAACTGCACGCCTTGGAACGCCGCCAGGGGCTGCCCGAACTGCTTGCGCAGGTTGACGTGAGCGACGGTGAGCTCGACGGCGCGGTCGAGCATCCCCAGCAATGTCCAGCACGGCAGCGTCAACGTGAGCGCGAGGTCACCAGTCCCCGAGGCATCGACGGGCGTCAGCTCCAGCTCGGTCACCAGCCCCGGCTGAGGCTCGCCGCGCCCGGTGACCAGCGACCGGTGCCCATCGATCGTCACGGCGGCCCAACGGGTGTGCAGACCCGCCAGCGTGGCGGCGGGCCGGCTGCCCCCGACGACCACCAGTCCGTCGACGTCGAGATCGGCGGGCTTGGCGAGCCGTTCTGCCAAAGGGTAGGGCACCGCCCAATAGCCCGCGCTGCGGCACAGCGCCGCTGCGGCCTCCAGGCCGTCAGGGTCGGTGCGAGGGTCGAGCTCCCAGGCGCCGAGTCCGTCGAGAACCGCGGTGACCGCGGCTTCACGGGTGCCCGGGTCTGCGTCCGCCCGGATCACCAGGTCGTCGCCACCGGCGGCACCGAACGCCTGCCGTGCCTGCCGACCGTACTCCAGCGCATCGTCGCTGAGGTCGAGGATCATCGCTGTCCGCCTTTCAACAAGCTGCGGGACAACAGGATCCGTTGCATCTCGATGCTGCCCGACGACACCGTCGCGGCCTGCGAGTAACGCCAGTGGTCCTCCACCTCGCCGAGGAACCACGCGGCCTTCGGGTCGTCGTGCCGGACTTCGGCGGCGATGTCGATCAGCACGGCGGCGCTGTCCTGGTCCAGAGTGGTGACCGCGATGCGGTAGGCGGCCGCGTCGCCCGGGCTGACCTGGCCGTCGGCCTGCTGGGCGACCACGCGGTAGGCGAGCAGCCGGGCGCGTCGGCAGTGCGTGAGCATGCGGACCCAGCGGCCGCGCAGTTCGTCGGGCAGGGTGTCCCAGCGATCGCCGAGCACGTCGGGCGCGGCGGCCAGCAGCCGTTCGCAGCGGGCGTACCGCGCGATGCCGACCCGTTCGAAGGCCATCACGTCGCCGACGATCGACCAACCCTCGTCGACGGTGCCCAGCACGTCGGCCTCGGTGACGCGCAGGTCGTCGAAGAACACCTCGTTGAGGTGGTGCGGACCCATCATGCAGTCGATGGGCCGAACGGTGATCGCCGGATCGTCCATCTGGACAAGGAAGATCGTCAATCCCTGTTGTTTTCTCTGGATTGCAGGGGTTCCCACTTTGGACGTCCGCGCCAGCAGGAAGCACCACTGCGCCATCGTGGCGTAGGACGTCCAGATCTTCTGGCCGCTGACCAGCCATCCGTCTCCGTCACGGCGGGCGGTGGTGCGCAGCGACGCGAGGTCGGAGCCGGCTTCGGGTTCGGAGAAGCCCTGGCACCAGATCACCTCGCCGGCGGCGATGGGCGGCAGGTGGGTGCGCTGCTGCTCGGCGGTGCCGTGGCGCATGATGATCGGCCCGACCCAGTTGACGCCCATGTACTGCGCACCGCGGGGCTCGTGGTGGGCCCACATCTCCTCGCGGACCACTGTCTGCTCCCACACCGATGCGCCGCCGCCGCCGAACTCTTCGGGCCACGCCAGGCACAGCAGGTGGCGTTCGGCGAGGGTGCGGCAGAAGCGTTGTGCGGTCTCGAGATCCGCGGGATCGTCGGTGAACGCTCCCAGATAATGCTCGGGCACCTCATCGGCGACCAGCGCGCGCAGTTCGCGCCGCAGATCTGCGGCGCGTTTGCCCATGTCGAAGTCGAGGCTCATCCGGCCTCCTGACAGCCCAGCTCGGCGAGGACCGCCGCGGTGTCGGCGCCCAGTTCCGGTGCCGCGCCGCGGACCTTGCCCGGGGTGCGCGAGAACCAGGTGGGCACACCGGGGAACGTGACGGGACCGTGTGGCGTGTCGACGGTCTCGAACAGCCCGACCGCCTGCAGATGCGGATCGTCGAACAGCGCACCCGGCGAGTTCAGCGGTGCGGCCGGGATCTCGAGTTCGCGGAACAGCGCGAGCCACTCGTCGGTGGTGCGTTCCGCCAGGGTCTGCGCCACCAGGCCGTAAACGGTGTCGATGTGGTGGGCGCGCGACTCCAGCGTCGCGTACAGGTCTGTGGCCCAGGGGGGTTCGACCGCGGCGATGAAGGCGTTCCAGTGCTTGTCGTTGTAGATCAGCACCGCGATCTGACCGTCCTTGGTGCGGTACGGGCGCCGATTCGGGGCCACGGTGCGCGGGTACACGGCCGGCCCGAGCGGGGGGTCGAACATGGCACCGTTGGCATGCTCGACCAGCATGAAGGATGCCATGGTCTCGAACATGGCGACCTCGACCTCCTGCCCCTCGCCGGTGCGTTCCCGGTGGAACAGCGCCATCGTGGTGGCATACAGCGCGGTCAGCCCGGCGACCTTGTCGGCCATGATGGTGCCGACGTAGTCGGCCTCGCCGGTGAGTTGCTGCTGCACGACCGGGATCCCGCACTCGGCCTGGATGGTGTCGTCGTAGGCCGGCCGGTCGCGTTCCGGGCCGCGTCGTCCGTAGCCGTAGCAGTTGGTGTAGACGATCGCGGGGTTGATGGCGGCGACGTCGGCGTAGCCGAAGCCGAGCTTCTCGATCGCCTTGGCACGCATCGAGTGGATGAAGACGTCGGCGCGTTCGATCAGCGCGCGCATCGCGGCCTTGCCGTCCGCCGAGCGCAGGTCCAGCACCACACTGCGCTTGCCGCGGTTGACGTTGACGAACACCCCGCTCATTCCGGGCGCGGGTCCCACCGAGATGAACCGGGTGTTGTCCCCCTCGGGGGGTTCGACTTTGATCACGTCGGCGCCCATGTCGGCCATGATCTGGGTGCAGTACGGACCCATCACCATCGCGGTGAGGTCGACGACGCGGATGCCCGCCAGCGGGCCGGTGTCAGGCATGGGTAGCCCCGGCCTGACTGCTCTTCGCGCGAGCGCTCATCGCCCCGGCCTGACTGCTCTTCGCGCGAGCGCTCATCGCCCCGGCCTGCGCGGCCATCGCGAAGCTGTACCGGATGTGGTCCCCGTGCGCGTCGGGCACGACCGGGAACGTCACCGGCTCGGAGCGGTCGCGGATGGCGTCGAAGTGTTCGGCGACGTCAGCCATCGTCCAGGACGGCCGATACACCCCGGGAGACTCGGTGATCGCCGCTGTCGCCACGCGGCCCGCCAGTGCGATGAACAACTCCCCTGTTGCCGTGCATGACTCGTGCGCGAGGTAGCCGACAACAGGCGCGACCAGTTCGGGCCCCATCGGCGGATAGGCCGACGTGTCGATCCCGGCGGCCATGCGGGTCACCGCCGCGGGGACGATGACGTTGCTGGTGACGTTGTGAGCGGCACCTTCCATGGCGGCGACATTCGACAGGCCGATGACGCCGGCTTTGGCGACGGCGTAGTTGGCGACCTCGTGGTTGCCGTAGAGCCCGCCGATCGACGAGGTCAGCACGATGCGGCCGTACCCGGCGTCGCACATCAGGCCGAACGCGGGTCGCACCACGTGGAACGCTCCCCGCAGGTGTACGTCGAGCACGGCTTCGAAGTCCTCGTCGGTCATGTCCCGCAACGCGGCCCGCCGCACGATGCCGGCGTTGTGCACCAGGATGTCGATCCGGCCGAAGTTCTCGACGGCGGTGTCGATGATGGCCCGTCCGCCCGCAGCGGTGGCCACCGAATCGGTACTCGCGACCGCGCGGCCGCCGGCGTCGGTGATCTCGCGCGCCACCTCGTGCGCCGGGCCTTCGTCCGTACCGGCGCCGTCGAGCGCCCCGCCGACGTCGTTGACGACGACGGCGGCCCCGCGCTCGGCGAGCAGCAGCGCGTACTCCCGGCCGAGGCCCCGGCCGCCGCCGGTCACGACGGCGACCCGGCCGTCGAAGCTCAGATCAGCCACGGAGCTCCAGGCCCTCCAGCTTGCCGCTGTCCCGCCATCCGGCGATCAGTTCATCGAAGGCGTAGAAGCCCGGCGAATAGAAGTCACCGAGGAACGCGCCGTTTCCTTCGGCACCGCCGCGTCCCTCGTTGTTGTAATAGCCGGGAGTGCAGGACAATTCGAACGCCGAGTTGTCGATGGCCAGATCGCGGACGGTCGCGACCCAGTTGTCCTGCCCCTCCTGGGAGGGTTCGACCGTGGTCGCACCCCGGTTCTGCGCCTCGGCGATGAGGTAGGCGATGTGTTTGGCCTGCTGCTCGAACATCGCGGTGGTGTTCGCTGACACGCCGCCCTGGATGAATCCCATGAAGAACTGGTTGGGGAATCCGCGGCTGGTCATGCCATGCAACGTCTTGTAACTGTCTTTCCAGTGATCGAACAGCGAAAGCCCGTCCCGGCCGACGATGCGGTCGATCGCGTAACGCCGGCTGATCTCTGTGGAGATCTCGAACCCGCTCGCGAAGATGACGCAATCGACCTCGTACTCCTCGCCGTTGGCGACGATTCCCTTCTCGGTCAGTCGCTCCACGCCCTTGGACGCCGACACGTCCACCAGCGTCACGTTGGGCCGGTTGAACGCGGCCAGGTAGTGCTCGCTGGAGGTCGGGCGCTTGCACATGAAGCGGTAGTACGGCTTGAGTGCCTCCGCTGTCGCGGGATCGGCCACGACGGCTTCCACGCGGCGCCGCAGCCGCTCCATGATCTTGTAGTCCTCCTCTTCCCGGAAGGCCATGATCTGCTCGACGGTCACCGACGCGGGATCCTCGAGGGCGCCGATCCGCGCGGTCAGATTGCGCCCGAGCTCAGTCCAGAAGTCGCACACCAGGTCCGGCTCGCCGAACACCACGCCGACGAACGGCGACCAGTTGTGGAAGTTGCGTTTACGTTCCTCCTGCCAGCCGGGTTGCAGCGATGCGGCCCACTCCGGATCGGTCGGGGTGTTGACCCGCTCGTCGACCGAGGATGGCGTGCGTTGAAAGACGAACAGGTGCTGGGCATCCCGACCGAGGTGGGGCACCAGCTGGATGCCGGTGGCGCCGGTGCCCACCAGCGCCACCCGCTTGTCCGCCAGCTTGAGCAGACCGCCGTCGGCGCTGCCGCCGGTGTAGTCGTAGTCCCACCGCGCGGAGTGGAACACGTGGCCTCCAGCAGCCCGGTAGTCCTTGATCCCGGGGATCCCGGGGAGCTTGGGACGGTTGTAGGAGCCTTGGGCCATCACCACGAACCGGGCCCGGATGTCGTCGCCGCGGTCGGTGCTGATCCGCCACCGCTGCAGCGCCTCGTCCCAGTGCAGTTCGCGGACCTGGGTGCTGAAGAGCGCTCCGTCGTACAGACCGAACTGCTTGCCGATGTTGCGGCAGTGCTCGAAGATCTCGGCGCCGTCGGCGAACTTCTTGCTCGGCATGAAGTCGAGTTCTTCGAGCAGCGGGATGTAGCAGTATGCGTCGTTGTCGCATTGGATTCCGGGGAACCGGTTCCAGTACCACACGCCACCGAAGTCGCCGGCCATCTCGATGACGCGGATCCCGGTGACGCCGGCCTTCGTCAGGTACGCCCCGGCCAGCAGGCCGGCGAAGCCACCGCCGAGGATCACCACCTCGACGTCCTCGGCGATCGGATCACGCTCGGTGACCGTCGTGTACGGGTCGACTTCGTAGAACTCGGCGAATTCGCCCTCCAGCTCTTGATACTGGGAGCCGCCCTCGGGCCGTAGCCGCTTGGCGCGTTCCTGCGCGTATTTCTCGCGCAGCGCCTCGATGTCGATGTCCTGCGGGGTGTCGGTCGGCCCGCAGGTGTTCTCGATGGTCGTCACGTCTCTCCTTCAACCAGCGATCAGAGTTCGCGGGGTTCGCCGGTTCCCATGTACTTGGACAGTTGGTAGTGCAGGTTGACGGTGCTGCGTTCGCGGTAGGGATTGGGCCTGGTGCCCGGGAAGCCGGCCGACTTCATGCCCTGCTGCACGGCGGCCATGTTGGAGAAGTCCTGCGGCAACACCGACAGCCAGTTCGGGGAGTCCTTCGGGGTGTACTGCCATTCGGTCTCGGGCTCTTGACCTTTCGGGAACAGCTCGAGGGTGGCCACCTCGAAGATGCACTTGTCCGGGTCGTAGCTGGGGTGGGGGCGCGCGCTGTAGCACAGCGCGGTGGTCAGCCCCTGGCCGATCTGGAGGTTCGGGAAGACCTGCCAGGCGGTGCCGGCCTGACCGAGGATGTCGGCCGGGATGGTCGGCCAGATGACCCCGCGGGCTTCGTCGTCGCGCCGCGCCGAGGCCAGCCAGTGTTCGAGTACCTTGTCCGGCGGGGTGCCCTCGGGCAGTTCGTCGACCAGCCGCTTGGCTGCGTTGACCAGCGTCTCGGTGGTGGTGGCGTTGGTCTGTTCCCAGGTGTACATCTGCATCTCGGCGGTGGAGATGCGGGGGTCGTCGCCGGTGCCGAGCCGAATCTTGGACTTGGTGGCTTCCATGTTCTTCGGCGCGTCGTAGCCGATGTTGCTGTGCTTGCCCTGCGCTTTGGCCCAGCCCTTGAACTCGCCGAACTTGTTGAACTCGGGGTGGGTGGTGAACACGTGGTAGGTCTCGTTGAAGGCCTCCAGCGCGACCTTCCAGTTGCAGTCGAAGTACAGCCATTTGCGCCACTTGAAGCGCATGTTCTCCAGGCCGAACGGGTCGAGGATCTTGGCCGCCGGGAACAGGTAGTCGGCCAGCGACTCGCAGTCGGGGTCCATGTTGATGAACACCCAGCCGCCCCAGGTGTCGACCTGCACCGAGGCCAGACGGGTGTTCTGCGGTGCCAGCTTGCCGGCCCAGTCGTCCTGCTCGCGGATGTGGGTGCAGGCACCGTCCAGGCCGTAGGTCCAGCCGTGGAACCCGCATACGAACGACTTGCGGGCGCGGCCGCGGGCGTTCTTGGCGCCGTCGGGGGTGTCGACGAGTCGGCGACCTCGGTGCATGCAGACGTTGTGGTGGGCGGCGAAGGTGGGATGGGAGTCGTCGCCGCCGGTGCGCACGATCAGGATCGAGTCGTCGAGGATGTCGTAGGTGAGATAGCTGCCGACCTCGGTGAACTCCTCGACCCGGCCGACTTGTTGCCACACCTTGCGCCACAACCGGTCCCGCTCGGCGCGGGCATAGTCCTCGGAGATGTAGGCGTCCACCCCGATGACCATCGGCGCCGAGAGTTCTTCGGCCGCTTCGATTTCGGTTTCGAGGTTGGCTTCGATGTCGGTCATCACATCCTCCTGATCTCTGCGCGGAAGGCTTCGTCGGCGAGGAACAGCGACGTGTTGTCGGCTCCGAGATGGGTCCATTTGAGGTTCAGTCCGCCGTCGACCAGCAGGGTCTGGCCGGTGATGTAGCTCGACAGGTCCGACAGCAGGAACAGGATGGCGTTGGCCTGTTCGTCGGGGGTGCCGCGGCGTCCCATGGCGATGGCGGTGCGGTCGCGGTGCGGGTCGGCCTGCACGTAGGTCGCCGACGCCGCGGTCGCGGTGACGCCCGGTGCGACGGCGTTGACCCGGATCCCGTACTCGGCGAGTTCGAGCGCCAGGGTGCGCGTCATCGCGACGATCGCGGCTTTCGCTGTGCCGTAAGCGATGTGGTAGGGCGCGGTGTTCAGTCCGCTGATCGACGAGACCGAGACGATGGAACCGTTGAGGCCACGGTCGCACAGCTCCCGGCTGATCGCCTGGCTCATGAAGAACGTCGTCTCGAGGTTTGCGGTGAACAGGTCCCGCCAGTCCCGGCGGTTCACCCGCGTGGCGGGCATCCAGGTGGCTGGGGCGGCGCCGCCGGCGATGTTGACCAGACCGTAGAGATCTCCGTCGGTGGCGCGGACGGCCTCGAGCACGGTGGCGATGCCCTCGTCGGTGGACGCGTCGGCAGCGACCGGGACGACCCGCAGACCTTCCTGGGCCAGCGGCGCCACATGACGGTCGAGGTTCTCCGCAGACCTGCTGACGGCGATGACGGTGGCGCCGGCCTCGGCGGCGTTGCGGGTCACGGTGGTCCCGATGCCGCCTCCACCGGCGCCGGAAACGACCACGACACGGTCGGTCAGCGTGATCGTCGCTGCACTCATCACGCGTCTATGTCCGGACAAATAATGCTGCTCTGCATAACGAAGAACACTATTCCGCAGGCTTTTCAGACCGTCAAGACCACGATCCACGCCTCCTAGGCGCCTATTGTCTGGACTAGATGCTCTTGCTAACGTCCGTGCCATGAACGCCCGATACGTCGCATCGAACGCCTCGCCGGCCCCGGGCTGGGACGTCGAACGGGTCACCGCGACCAGCCGGTTGTTCGGCGCCAACGGGTTGCGCACCGGCCCCGACGGGCGGGTCTACATCGCCCAGGTCACCGGCAGTCAGGTCAGCGCCCTCGACCTGGCCTCAGGCACGGTGGAGACAATCAGCCCAAAAGGCGGCGAGATCATCTCGCCCGACGATGTCGCGTTCGCCGAGGACGGCACACTGATCGCCACCGAGGTGATGGAGGGCCGCGTCAGCGCCCGGGACACCGCGGGCCGCACCCGGGTGCTGCGGGCCGACCTACCCTGCGCGAACGGCATCACGGTGCACCAGGGGCGGCTGTTCGTCGGGGAGTGCCGCGACGGTGGCCGGTTGATGGAGCTTCCCCTCGACGGCGGAGCGCCGCGGATACTCCTGGACGAGCTACCCTCCCCGAACGCGATGGAGGTCGGCCCGGACGGCATGCTCTATTACCCGCTGATGACGGCCAACGAGATCTGGCGAGTCGACCTCGACCCAGATAGTCCCGGCGAACCCCAGCGCGTGGCTGCCGATCTCGGCGTGCCCGACGCGGTGAAGTTCGATGCTGACGGATGTCTGGTGTCGACGCAGGTGGCCACCGGCCAAGTGCTGCGCATCGACCCGCGCAATGGCGAGAGAACTGTTCTCGCGCAACTCAACCCGGGCCTGGACAACCTGACCTTCGTCGGCAACCGGCTGTTCGTCTCGAACTTCACCGGCGAGATCACCGAGATCCTCCCCGGCGGCGGCACCGACACCACCCTGCCCGGCGGCTTGAACTGGCCGCTGGACCTGACCATCGCCGGCGGCCGGCTCCACATCGCCGACGGGACGTACTTCTACGCCGTGGCCGACGACGGCTCCCTGCAGACGGTCGGGATGCTGTTCACTCCCGGCTACCCGGGCTTCCTGCGCGGTGTGACCGCTGTCGGTCCCGATGAGTTCGTGGTGACCACCTCGGGCGGTCAGGTCGGCCGGTATCGTCCCGCTGCCGGCGACACCGAGTTCTTGGCAACCGATTTCGACCAGCTCTACGGCGTCGCGACGCACGGCGACAGCATCGTCTTCGCCGAGCTCGGTACCGGCACAGTGCACAGCCTGCGGGGCGGGACGGTCGAGACCCTGGCGTCGGGACTCGACGCACCGGTGGGCCTCGCGATCGGACCCGACGGCGCCGTGTTGGTCGCCGAATCGGGCGCCGGCCGCATATCGCGCGTGGACGGGGGCCGCGACACCGTGGTCGACGGGCTGCAACAGCCTCAGGGCATCACCGTCCTCGGCGATGCGCTCTACATCGTCGACGCCGGGGCCAAGGAGGTCGTCGAGTACGACCTGAACACGCGGCGCCGCACGACTATCGCCTCAGGCCTCCCGGTCGGTTCACCTCCGGGAGTGCAACCCAAGCCACTGAAGGGCATGCCGCCGTTCTCTGGTCCGCAGGGGCCCTTCGCCGGGATCACCGCCGGACCCGACGGAACGCTCTACGTTGCGGCCGACGGCGACGGCAGCGTGCTGGCGGTCCGGCGGAGATGACCGCGACCGCCGGAGATCACCGCTACCTGCAGGTGGCGCGCACTCTGCGCAAGGAGATCGTCGACGGTGTGTACCCGGTGGGTTCCCAGCTGCCCACCGAGCACGAACTGTGTGAGAGGTTCGGCGTCAGCCGGTACACCGTCCGCGAGGCACTCCGCCGGTTGCGCGACGACAATCTCATCGCCTCCCGGCCGCGCGCCGGCACGCTGGTGGTCCCCCGCCCCAGCACGAACTCCTACGCCCAGGACGTGGTGTCGATCGACGACCTGCTGGCCTTCGCGCAGGGTGCCCGGTTCGCGATCGAGACCAACGCAACCATCACCGTCGACGATCGGCTCGCCGAACGCACGGGTCTGCCGGTGGGTACCGAATGGCTTGCGGTGAGCGGGTATCGGCGTGCCGACGACACCACCGCGCCGATCTGTCAGACCGAGTACTACATCAACCGCAGCTTCGCCGCCGTGGGCCGGCTGCTGCAGCGTCACACCGGCCCGATCTTCCCGCTGATCGAGGATCTGTTCGGGGTCAGCATCGTGGAGGTGCAGCAGCAGATCGCGGCGGTGGTCCTGCCCGCAGAGCTGGCCCACATCCTCGACGTCGAGCCCGGCTCCGCAGCCCTGCAGATGCAACGCACCTACACCACCTCCGACGGCGAAACCGCGCAGGTGACGGTGAACACGCACCCGTCGTCGCGATTCCGGCACGGAATGACGATGCGCCGGGTGAGGGACGCCCGATGACCGGCACACTGGCCGGGCCGTTGCGCGAGGCCGCCGCCGCGACCCCGGACCGCGTACTGATCCGCGAGGGTGATGTCGCGCTGACCTGCCGTGAGTTGCTCTCCGACGCAGAGTCGTTGGCGCACGCGCTCTCCGCGCGTATGCCGGTCGGTAGCGTGGTGTCGTTCATGGTGCCGAACTGGCACGAGGCAGCCGTCGTCTACCTCGGCGCCACGCTGGCCGGCATGGTGGTCAACCCCATCCTGCCGTCGCTGCGCGACCACGAACTGCGCTACATCCTCACCGACGCCGACGCCCGCGCGATCTTCATTCCGGGCTCGTTCGCCGGCCACGACTACGTGGCGATGCTCGACCGGGTCCGCGCCGACATGCCCGCACCTCCCGAGGTGGTGGTGCTCCGCGGCGCATCGAGTTCGCACACCGCGTTCAGCGACCTGCTCACCGAGACGTCCCGGCAACCGATGCCGTCGCCACCATCCAGCGCCGACCGGATGCTGATGTACACCTCCGGCACCACGGGCCGTCCCAAAGGTGTGCTGCACTCCCATGACTCGCTGAACGCACTGATCATGCAATTGGGCGAGTACTGGCACATCGATGCGGGCGACACGTTCCTGGTCCCCTCCCCGATCGCGCACATCGGCGGCTCGATCTACGCCTTCGAGTGCCCGCTGCTGCTCGGCACCCAGGCGGTGTTGATGGAGCGCTGGGATCCCGACACCGCGGTCGAGTTGATGCTCGCGCACCGGTGTACGCACATGGCGGGCGCCACCCCGTTCCTCGACGGCCTGCTCACCGCGGCGCAGCGGGCCGACACCCGACTCCCTGATCTCAAAGTGTTCATCTGCGGCGGCGCGTCCGTGCCACCGTCGTTGATCCGCCGCGGGGCCGGCTATTTCGACAAGGCGCAGGTGACCCGCGTCTACGGGTCCACCGAGGTTCCGGTGACCACGGTCGGATCCTTCGACGACCTCGACAGCGCCGCGGAGACCGACGGCTGCCCCGGCATCGCCGACGTCAAGCTCGTCGACGGGGAGATCCGGGTACGCGGGCCGCAGATGCTGCGCGGCTACCTCCATCCGGACGACAACCGCGAATCCTTCGATGCAGAGGGCTATTTCCGCACCGGCGACCTCGGTCGCCGGACCGACGGCGGCCAACTCGTTGTCACCGGGCGGGCCAAAGACCTCATCATCCGCAACGGCGAGAACATCTCCCCCAAGGAGGTGGAGGACCTGCTGGTCACGCACCCGCAGATCGTCGAGGTCGCGGTGGTCGGTGTCCCCGATCCGCGCACCGGCGAGCGCGCATGCGCGGCCATCGTCCCGGCCGGAGTACCCGGACCCGAGGTCGCCGTGCTCAAAGAGTTCCTGATGGCTCGCGGCGTGGCCAAGTTCAAGATCCCCGAGCAGGTGGCCTTCTTCGACGCGCTGCCCAAGAACGCTGCGGGAAAAGTGCTCAAACATCAGATCAGGACAACGCTGACCGAGGAGTCCGAATGCAGGTAGCGATCGTCACCGGCGCCAGCAGTGGTATCGGCTTCTGCTGCGCCACAACACTCGCCGCGCAAGGCATCGCGGTACTGGGCACCGGCCGCGACGCGGGCCGGCTCGCCGAACTCGAGGAGGCGATCGGGGACCCCGAGCGCATCGCGACGCTCGCAGTCGACCTGACGGCCGACGACGGACCCCGCCGGATCACCGAGGCTGCGCTCGAGCGGTTCGGCCGCATCGACTTCCTGGTCAACAACGCCGGCGTGGGCAGCCCGAAACCGTTGCACGCGACCGACGACGAATCCCTGGACTACTTCCTGGGGCTGATGCTGCGGGCCCCGTTCCGGCTGGCACGCGACGTGATCGGCCACATGCAGTCAGGGTCGGCGATCGTCAACATCTCCTCGACGTTCGCGGTCGTCGGCGGATTGCGCGGAGGCGCGTACTCAGCGGCCAAGGGCGGCCTGACCGCGCTGACCACCCACATCGCCTGCCAGTACGGCCCGCAGGGAATCCGGTGCAACGCAGTCGCCCCAGGTGTGACGTTGACGCCGATGGTGGCCGGCCGACTCGAGGACGAACGCTTCCGCAAGATCAACACCGAGATGACGCCGTATCCGCGGCTGGGCCGGGTCGAGGACATCGCCTCGACGGTGGCGTTCCTGTGCTCGGACGGCGCGAGCTTCATCAACGGGCAGACCATCGTCGTCGACGGGGGCTGGAGTTCGACGAAGTACCTGTCGGACTTCGCGCTGAACTCCGAATGGGTGCCTCGTTGAACCTGTTCGCGCTGCTCGACCAAGCCGCCGCGCGCCACGGTGAGCGCGGCGCGGTGTACCACGGTGCGCAACAGGTGCATACGTGGTCGTCGCTGCGGGCGCGCGCGCTGCGGCTGGCGGCATCCCTGCGCGGCCTCGGGCCCGGTGCGCGCATCGCGGTCGCGAGCGAGAACGACCCGGCGATCGTCGAGTTGATGTTCGGGATCTGGGCCGCCGAAGCGGTGTTCGTGCCGCTGAATTACAAGCTGCACCCGCGCGAGATGGAGCAGATCCTCGACGACGCGGGTGCGTCACAGGTCTTCGCCTCGGAGAAGATCGCGGCGGGCCTGACGCCACTGACCGGCGTGCCGATCGAGATCATCGGCGGCGACGACTATCAACAGCGTTGCACCGCAGCGGTTGCCGATGTTCCGCGGGACACCGACCCGGACACCCTGGCGTGGCTGTTCTACACCAGCGGCACCACGGGCCGGTCCAAGGGCGCCATGCTCTCACACCGCAATCTCTCGGCTATGACCGTCGCGCACCTGGCCGATTTCGACGCACCGGACCACAACTGCAGCCTCATTCACGGCGCCCCCATGTCCCACGGCTCCGGCCTGTACGTGCCTCCCTATGTGCTGCGCGGTGCACGCCAGGTCGTGCCCGCATCCGGGGCGTTCGACCCCGACGAGTTCCTCGATCTGTGCGAACAGCACCCGGGCTGCAGCGCGTTCCTCGCGCCGACCATGGTCGCGCGGCTGGTGCAGACCGGTCGCGCCAAGCCGGACAACCTCACCACGATCGTCTACGGCGGCGGACCGATGTACGTCGACAGCCTGAAGAAGGCGCTGGCAGCGTTCGGCCCGATCTTCGTGCAGCTCTACGGCCAAGGCGAGGCGCCGATGACGATCACCGGCCTGCGCCGCCGCGACCACGTCGCCGGTGACGGATGGGCGCCGGACGCGGTGCTCGGTTCGGTGGGCTATGCCCGCTCGGGTGTCGATGTCGCGGTACTCGGCGCCGACGGCCGACCGGCCCCCGCCGGCGAGATCGGCGAAATCGTCTGCCGCGGAGACGTGGTGATGTCGGGCTACTGGCAGAACCCGGCGGCGACGGCGGCGACACTGCACGGCGGCTGGCTGCACACCGGCGACATGGGATCCTTCGACGCCGACGGATACCTCACGCTGCGCGACCGGTCCAAGGACGTGGTGATCAGCGGCGGCAGCAACATCTATCCCCGCGAGGTGGAGGAGATCCTGCTCGAACATCCCCGCGTTCTCGAGGCCGGCGTGGTCGGCGCACCCGACGCCGAGTGGGGGGAAATCGTCGTTGCGTTCGTGGTCGGCGACGTGCCCGCGGAGGAACTCGACGCTCACCTGCTGGAGCGCATCGCGCGCTTCAAGCGACCCAAACGGTACGAGTTCATCGACGAACTGCCGAAGAACAGCTACGGCAAGGTCCTCAAGCGCGAACTGCGTTCGCGGCTGGGTTAGCACGGCCCACCGCACCAAATATCAGTTCCACCAAAACCGACCGCACCCGCGCAGCACCGTGAGAGCATCCCCGAAGTCGCAACCATCTCGAAATCGGGAGAATCATGGTTCGTGTGAAGACGCTGGTGTCGGTGTTGCTCACCGTGGTCGGCGCATGCGTGCTGGCCCCGTCCGCAGCTGCTGCCGAGGGCGATCAGGTGGTCCGCGTCCAGGACGGCAAGGTGCGCTGCCTGCTCACCGCCCACTTCCGGGATCGCGACTACGGCGCCGTCGTGTGCGAGCGCACCGACGGGGAACGGTTCGGCGTCGCCCCGATGTCGACCGGGAAGTTCCCGGAACCGTTGAACCTGACGATCATGACCGACACCGGCTCTTGGTTTTTCCTCGCCGGAAAGGTGCCTGGCGAACCGGCCGACGACGTCGTGCTCGGTCCCGGGCAGACCTATCGCGCCAACGGGTGGACGGTGACGCCGGAGGAACGCCGCACGATGATCCGCAACGACCGCTACGGCGGCGTGTTCAACGTCAGCCCCGGCGACATCCGCAAGAACTGATTGTCACGCGGGTTCGCTCACGCATCTGCGCCATGTCGTCGGTCCGACGATCCCGTCGACGACGATCCCCTGGGCCGTCTGGAATTCCCGCACCGCTTGCTCGGTGCGCGGACCGAAGTCACCGTCGACGACGATCGGCGGTGCCTGCCGCAGATTCATCCGGATCTGCACGCCCTTGACGGCTTCCCCGCGACTGTTCCGGCGCACGGTGACGAACAGTCGTGACCAGGTCATCGGGCCGACTATCCCGTCGACGGCGATGCCCTGCAGACCCTGGAACTGACGGACCGCCTGCCGGGTGATCGGGCCGAAGAGGCCGTCAGCCTGCAGTGCGAAGTTCCGTGCCCGCAACAGGTGCTGCAGGATCCGCACGAACGGGCCGTCGTCGCCCTGCTCGAGTTCGATGATCTGGGGTTGCGCGACGTCCGCGTCCCCCAGTGGGTTGAGTCCGGCCGCCTGGCCCTCGTAGGCGAACAGCAGCAGGTCGACCATCCGGAAGGTGAACGGGTCGGGTCCGAGATGTGGCCGCCAGGCGGGGTCGCGGACGATCGAATGGGCGCTGCCCTCCATCGCCCGGTGGAACACCTCGGCGACGATGCGGCCCCCGACGCCCGTCAGGACGCCGCCGTTGATCTCCGCTTCGCGCAAGATGTACGTCCACAGGGGGGTTCGGACGGTGAGCTCGTCGAGGACCGGCGTCGGCAGATTCGAGAAGTCGACCCCTCCGGCACCCTTGACGATCTGGTCCTTGTCCAGCGTGTCGACCCCGGCGAGTTCGGCCATCTCCTGGCCGTCGGCCAGTTCGACCATGTTGGCGCGGACAAGGTTTCGGAACGCGAGGTTGGCGTGCAGAGGCGGGACCGACGCGTTGGGGTCGCCGAACGATCCCACGGGCAGCGCCGCCAGCGGGTCTGTGAGGCGGGTGTCGATCCTGCGCGCGAAGTTGAACTTCTGCGGTGGGACGACCAGGTCGGGCCGGTTCGCCTCGACGAAGTCGTACAGTCGCCGGAAGTCGGCGATCCAGTTGGACGGCAGCGGACTGCCGTTGAGAAACCCGCTGGTGCCCGAGAAACCGAACAACAAGCCCAAGGTTCCGCCGCCGTTGTCGAACTCCCTGTTCCAGTTGTAGCTGTCACGAACCATGCTGTGCCCGAGACGGAATGCGGCCACCGAGAACTCCAGCGGCATGGTCGGCGCATCGCCGGCCGGCGGTGCCGGCTCGAAGAGGGTGCGGCCGTTGGCGAACACGTCGGCGACGATGCCCGGGTCGACGATCCGGGGCAGGTAGTCGGTGCGCAACATCCATTGGTAGTGCTTGACCACCTGTTCGCGGGCGGCCGCGAACACCGCTGCCGGCGGGCCGGGCGGCATGGTGTCCACCACCCGGTTGTGGAACCTGATGAATGCCAGATGGGTCTGCGCGACCACCAGGTTCTCGTCGTTGCGTTCGTCGGGGATCAGCGCGAGGCGCTGTTGGGGATCGCGGGGCAGGTCATGACCGTCGAAGGACGGCAGGCTTCCGACGGCTGCGGTGCGACCCGTCTTCAGATGCACGCCGTCGCGGTAGAACTGCGGCTCCTCGGCAGGCCCCAGACCGTAGAGCGAATCCAGGTCCAGCGCCGGTGAGCGCCCCTGGATGAGCTGATCGACGGTCAGCTTGTCACCGAGGACAGCGACGGTCTTGTCCTTGGTCAAGTCGTGGTCGACGAACTGCCCTAGGTAGGTGTAACCGGCCGGCACCCTTGAATCGGTGTCGTTCTGCTCCGTCCCGGTGGTGGTCGCCGTCGCCACCTGTTCGAGCAGTTCGGTGCTCGCCGGAGTTCCTTTCGGTCCGATCCGCGAGAACCGGAACTGGCGCATCTCTTCGGCTTCCGAGCGGACCTGCGGAGCGGCGTCGCTGGTCAGCGTGCCTTCTCCGACCACGAAGAAGCTGTCTCGTCCGTGTCGCATCACTCGTTCCCTTTCCGTGACGGTCGTCCGATGACAAGTGAACGACCGCGGGGAAAGGACGTCGTGAGTAGTGCGCTACGTGAATCTCGGCGAGCGAGGTGCCCGGCTCACCACATCAAGCCGCGGATCATCGCGGTGGGCGGGATGTCGTCGGCCGCGACGATGCCGGCGGGGGCGCTGCACACCCAGTCGATCGCATTGACGGCACGGGCCGCCGTGGAGACACATCCGGCTTCGGTGACGTCGAGGACGGGATGCGACAGGTGGGTGCTCACCTCCACCCGCGGCTCGCCTTCCACGATGACCTTGTGCACTCCGGTCATGCCTTCTGGCGGAAACTCCCAGTCGGGTGCGGCGGCCGACGTCAGCCGCGTGATGTGCTCGACGGTGATGACGGGGATGCCACCGAGCAGTCCCTCGGCGGCGAACCGCACTCCGGCCAGCTGGCCGGGTTCCACGGTCATCATCTTGCACTCGATGCGTTCGCCGGTGTACCAGGGTTCGACCCGCTCCCCGACATCGTCGAGGGCGATGTCGAGATGGCTCGCGAGGTTGCGCACCAGGCCGCCGAAGATGGAGCTCACCACGCCCGGCTGGAAGGCCATCGGAAGCTCGGCATCGGGCGTACTGCCGAAACCCATTGCAGTGCCGGTGTACTCGTAGTCGTCATAGTTGCCATAGTCGAAAATCTCCTGGACGGTGACCGACTCCGCGCGGGTTACCAGGCTCAGCGCGGCATACACGGCGGTGTCACCCGAGTATCCGGGGTCGATCCCGTTGACGTAGAGCGACGACCGCCCGGCCGTGCAGGCCGCCTCCAGCGGCCCGCGCAACCAGTCGTCGGTCTGGTGCGGGGTGACCAGCCAGACCATCGACGTACCGACCACGTTGATCCCGGCCGACAGCAGCTGCGCCATCTGTTCGATGGCCTCCATGGGCCGGGTCTCCCCCAGCGCCGTGTAGACCACACAGTCCGGCTTCAACGCGATCAATGCGTCGATGTCGTCGGTGGCCAGGATCCCGGTCGGCTCGGTCAGCCCGCAGAGGTCGGCGGCGTCGCGACCGATCTTCTCAGCGCCCGCGGCGTGCACACCGACCAGCTCCAGATCGGGTCGGCCGATGAGCGCGCGCAGCGAATGCTGTCCGACGTTTCCGGTGGAGAACTGAACCACTCTGCGCATGCGGGAAACCTAGCCGTTCTCAGTAGTCGGGAATGGGCAAAGGCGAATTGTTGGAGTCGATTCCGCCGTCGACGTGGAAGATCGCGTTCGTGGCATAACAGTCCCGGGTGGACAGGTACACGCACAGCCGTCCGAGGTCCTCGACGTTGCCGAGCCGGTGCAACGGTGTGGCGGCCATCATCTGGTCCAGGGAACCGGGCATCAGATCGAGGCTGCTCTGCAGTCCGTCGGTGGCGAAGGAGCCGAGGGCGATGGCGTTGACCCGGATCTTCGGTGCCAGCTCCTGAGCCATGGCGCGCGTCAACGCCTCCAGGCCGCCCTTGGCCGTGCAGTAGGCAGCCAGCGCGCGGATGCCGAACCGCGCCGAACCCGAGGAGATGTTGATGATCGTGCCGTGTCCGGCGTCGATCATGTGGGGCGCAGCCAGTTGGCTCATGATGAACGTGGAGGTGACGCACCAGTCGAAGGCGAGCCGGAAGTCCTCGTCGGTGATGTCGAGGAACCGGGCGTAGGTGGCCCCGCCGACGTTGTTCACCAGTATGTCGATGCGGCCGAACCGATCCATCGCCGTGCCGACGACGCGCTCCCCGTCGGCGCGACTCATGGCGTCGGCGACGACCGCGACGCCCGAGCCACCGGCGGACGTGATGCCGTCGATGGTCGCGACGATGTCGGATTCGGTGCGCGCGGTACCCACCACGGTCGCACCGGCTTCGGCCAGCACCCGGGCGATCCCCTGGCCGACGCCTTTCCCGGCGCCCGTCACGATCGCGACCTGGTCCTGCAGGTTGAATTGCTCGAGAGCCATGGTCGTCCCGTCCGTCGAGGTGCACTCATTCAACGTCCATACATTGACTCAAGTCAATGGTATATCTGGAGGGATTCGTTAGAGTCGACCAATGGCACTGGTGGACAAGCCCTCTGCCCGCGAAATGAGGCGACTACAGACCCGCGAGCGGCTGCTGGGCGCCGCGGTCGCGGAGTTCAAGCACTCCGGCCTGGTCGGTGCCGACGTCCACGCGATCGTCACGGCAGCAGGAGTCGCCCACGGCACCTTCTTCTTCCACTTCCCGACCAAGGAGCATGTCCTGCTGGAGCTGGAGCGCCGCGAAGAGGAGCGGATCGCCAGAACTCTGACCCGCTTCGCCGCAACCACCGACGATCTGCCCGCCGTGCTGGAGGAGGCTATCCGCCAGGTCCGGGAACTGGAGCGCCGACTGGGCCCGCCACTGTTCAGAGACTTTCTGGCACTGCACTTCTCGCCGACACGACCACCGGCAGACGAGAGCGCACAGCATCCGTTCATCGTCGCGGTCGCCCGAGAGGTGCAGAAAGCCAGAGCACGCGGGGACATCGACGACGACGTCGATCCGGTCAACGCGGCGGTGTTCTTCCTGCTGGGCCTCTATGCGCTGCTCACCACAACCCACGACTGGGCGAACCGGCCCGCGATGCTCGACGACTACGTCAACCGCACACTGCGCGGAATCGGTGCCTCCTAGGTCATTGACTCGAGCGTCTCGTTGACTATTGTCAGTCACCATGAAGATGCCTTCGCTGTCCGGTGGGCGTGCATCCGCCCCCACGTCGGCTCCGGCACGGGCGAACAATCTCGACGAACACGAGGAGCGCTCGCGGGCCGCCCAGCGGCAGGCCGACAAGTGGCTCATCTCGGGCAGCCTGCTGATCGGGACCGCCGTGCTCGGCATCTTCGGCCTGCCCCTGTTCCTGCGCGGCGTCTACCTGCTGCGCAAGGCCCATCGCGAAGGCTTGTCGGTGCGGCCCATGCTGGTCACCCTGATCGGCTACTGCGTCATCGTCGACGCGGCGATCAACACCGTCGGCTGGGCGCTCGACGTCATGGCCAATCACAGCCTGCTGGCGCGAATCCTGCTGAACGGCTGGGGCAACATGTTCGACGCCGGGTACTTCTGGCACTACAACGAACTGTGGGTCGGTGGCGCGACCGCCTGGGGCGAGAAGCCCCTCGAACTCGCGCTGATCCTCAGCGTGTTCACCATGCGCATCGCCGCGGGTATCGGCTTCCTCCAGATGAAGCGGTGGGGCCACCAGTGGATGATCATCACCTGCTGGATGGGCGTGGTGATCTGGTGCGTGTACGTGCTCAACATGACGATCTACGCCGACATGCGCTACGCCGGTGTGGTGTTCCCCGTGGTCGGCTGGTGGATCTACGACATCTTCTACATCACCCCGTTCCTGGCCATCCCGTACCTGCATTCGGTGAACCGTGAGATCTTCACCGACTGACCCGGGCGCGATTGACTGCAGTCAGACGAATAGTCAGCAAGGAGGACGGTAATGGACTGGGTCTGGGAGATCCTGCGATACGTCGCCGCGTGGGGCGGCACCGGACTGGTGATCTGGTTCTGGTACTGGCTGTTCTCCAACCTGGGCACGTTCTAAAGCTCATGTCCGAGCGCTCCGACACCTCGGCGATGGCCGTCGAGCGCGCCTGCGCGCTGACCGCGGTCGCACTGAGTGAGCAGCGGCGCACCGGTGCTCGACTGGTGACCGGACAGCACCGCGGGTTCTCACTCAGTTCGGCGCTGGACACCGTCTACGTCCCGTATCCGAGCCGGAACCCGGACTGGACCCGGCGGACCCTGACATGCGGTGTGGCGCTGCAATGCGCGCCGTCGAAGGACCTGCTGGCCGGGTACCGACTCAACGAGTTGTCCACCCGCGAACTGGCGGCGCTCACGCAGGTGGAAGCACGCGTCGCTTCGGGCTGGGTGGCCCGGCACTGGCCGGGGCTGGTTCCCGAGATCCAGCGGCTGCTACCCGATCTCGACCCCATCACCGAGGACCTGAGCGGCGAAGAGATGCTCGATCGGGCGATCACGCTGTCACGCACGTCACGACCGCTGGCGGTGGACCCACTGCTGGGGCGACTGCCCACCTCCTACACGGCCCCGCAGAGCCTTTCCGACAAGTTGCGCCGGACGTTCGGCCGGCTGCCGTGGACGTCGGCCCAGAAGCGGCGGCCGCAACCACATTCGGTACCGGTCGGCGGTGACGGGGGCGTGCGAAATCCCAACCTGCCGCCACCGTCTCGACCGCAGGACAACGACCTGGACGTCACCCCGGACCATCGCCCCGGCATCCCCTACCCGGAATGGAACGCCTGGACGCAGAGCTTCCTGCCCGATCACGTCGCAGTCGTCGAGCAGGTTCACCGTTCGCCGCACCGGCAGCCAGACGCCGCGTCAGCCGAGTTGCGCAAGTGGTTCCAGGAGCACACGCACCGCACCATGCGCAACAGACTCGAGGACGGTTGCGACATCGACGTCGACCAGTACGTCGATCATTACATCGACCTGACCACCGGCGAAGCCGTCGAACCTCGGATCTTCCGGGATCTCCTGCCGTCCACCCGTGATGTCACCACGGCGTTGCTCCTCGACGGCAGCTCCTCGCTGGGGGTGCAGGGCGGGCGGATCTTCGCACTCGAGCTGGCCTGTGCCGATGCCCTGTCCAAAGCCATGACCGCGGCACACGAACGCCACGGGATCTTCGTGTTCACCGGCAACACCCGGCACCGCGTCGAGGTCAACTGTCTCAAGGGATTCGAGGAACGCCGCTTCGTTCCGCCCGGGAAGCTCGGCTTGTCCACCGGCGGATACACCCGTCTGGGCGCACCCCTGCGGCACCTCACCAGCCTGCTGCTCGAGCAGCCGTCGGAGCGCCGCCTGCTCATCGTGATCGGCGACGGCATGATCTCCGACGAGGGTTACGAGGGTCGATACGCCTGGGCCGATGCCGCGCACGCCGTCGAAGAGGCCAACGACGCCGGGGTGTCGATCTACTACGTCGGCGTCGGACCCGCCCGGGTCGATCCCCTGCCCGAGGTCTTCGGTCCCCGCCGGTCCCAGCGGATCCGCCGCATCGAGGACCTGCCCCGTGTCCTGGCCCACGTCCACAGAGAGTTGGTAGCGGCATGACCGACACCTATTACGCCAACGGCAACGAGGTTCAGCTGTTCGAGCAGGCCTTCCGCCAACGACTTCCGGTGATGCTCACCGGACCGACCGGGTGCGGCAAGACCCGTCTGGTCGAGCACATGGGCGTGCTGCTGGGCCGGCCGGTCGTCACCATCAGTTGTCACGACGACCTGACCAGCTCCGACCTGGTGGGTCGCTTCATGGTGACCGGCGGCGACGTGGTGTGGACCGACGGTCCGCTGACCCGCGCGGTGAAGTCCGGCGCCATCTGCTACCTCGACGAGGTGGTCGAGGCGCGCCACGACTCGCTGGCGATCCTGCACTCGCTGACCGACCATCGTCGCGCGCTCTACCTCGACCGCGCCGGCGAAGTCGTCCAGGCGCCCGAGACATTCATGCTGGTGTGCTCCTACAACCCGGCATACCGCAGCTCGCTCAAAGAGCTCAAACCCTCTTTCCGGCAACGATTCGTCACCCTGCCGATGCACTATCTGCCGCCGGACCGGGAGGCCGAGGTCATCGTCGGCGAAACCGGTGTCGCTCCGGCCTCCGCGCAGCGGCTGGTGCGGTGCGCGACCGCGATCCGCACCGCCGACGAAGTGTTCCACTTCGAGCCGCCCTCGACGCGGGTGCTGGTCACCGCCGCGCACCTGATCGCCGCGGGTGCAACCGAGTTGGAGGCTGCCGACGCGTGCATCCTGGCACCGCTGTCGGGCGACGGCGCGATCACCGAAGGCCTGCGCGAGATCGCCGCGGCCGCCCTGACCGACGCCGAGCGCGGCTCAACCCTCTAGGTAAGGAGACCACCGTGGTGGACCAACAGGAGCGCAACCGTAAGAAGGCCCTGATCATCGTGCAGATCGTCATCTACGGCTTCCTGCTGTCGATGTTCCTCATCCAGCTGTACATGTCGTTCGCCCGGGGATGGTGGGATCTGTGAAAGTTCCCTCCCTGAAACGCGGTTCGGGCAACGAACCAAGTCCGCCGGCCGACCCGTCGCTGAGCCTCCAAGAGCACCACGAGCAGTCGCGGCTGGCGCAGCGGCGAGCCGACAGGTGGATGATCGTCGGCGCCGCGCTGATGGGGATGTGGGCGCCCGGACTGATCGGCTTCCCGATCTTCATGCGCGGAGTGTGGCTGCAACGCCAGGCACAACGCGCAGGCATGTCGGTGCGCCCCATGATCGTCACGCTCATCGGGTACCTAGTGCTCATCGACGGCATGCTCAACAGCCTGGGCTGGGCGCTGGACATGATCGGCAACCACACGCTGATCAACCGCGTCCTGATGGTCGGCTGGGGCAACATGTTCGACGCCGGGTACTTCTGGCACTACAACGAGATGTGGATCGGCGGATCGTCCGCTCCCGGCGAGAAGGCCTACGTCATCGGCCTGATCCTGACCGTGTTCTCCATGCGGGTGGCCGCGGCCATCGGCTTCCTGCAGATGAAGCGGTGGGGCCACCAGTGGATGATCGTGACCTGCTGGATGGGCATCGTGATCTGGTGCGCCTACGTGCTGAACATGACCTTCTTCGCCGACGTCCGCTACGCCGGTGTGGTCTTCCCGGTCATCGGGTGGTGGCTCTACGACATCTTCTACATCACTCCGTTCCTCGCGATCCCGTACCTGCACACGGTGAACCGCGAAATATTCACCGACTGACCTGATTTCGCGACACCAGGAGGCTTCTGTGACCACCACGCAAACCACCGACGACACGACCGAGGATCTGCCCCCGGGCACCACCCCGTACTACGCCCGGATGCACCGCTACATCAAGCGTGCCGTCCTGGTGTGCCTGGTCGCACTGGTCATCGAAGGCGCCTTCACGCTGCCTTTCATGGCGGTGTACTACGGCTATCCCACATTGAGCTTCACCGAGATCTGCAGCGAACTGCTCAAGGTGCGCTACTCCGACGACGAGCTCGAGTGCAAGGTGCCCTACCCCGTTTTCGGGCCGCCGGAAGGCGCCGAGGGCAAGGACACCGCCCAAGACGAGTGGGGTGTGCAGCCCATCCCGAAGTACAACCGGCTCGGCTTCCGTGAGCTGGTCCGCATCCACGAAGAACGGGAAGCGCGGCAGGCCGCCGAACAGCACGCGGAGCCCACGCCGTGACCACCTGTCCGGCCGAGAAGCACGCCCGCAACTGGGATCTGCGCCATGAGGATTTCAACGATCCGGACTTCCTCTACGACGTCTACGGTGTGATGCGCGAGCAGGCACCATTCGCCCATACCGACAATCCGTTCCTCACCGCGACGCCGGGCGGTTCCTGGGTAGCCGTGCGCTATGCCGAGTGCTACCGGATCCTGCAGGACTGGGAGCACTTCTCCAGCAACCCGACACCGGAGGCCTCCGACCGCCTCGCCGGAGATCTGGTGATCACGCTGGACCCGCCGCGGCAGCAGAAGTTCCGCAAAGTCCTCAACCCGTACTTCTCACCGGCGCGAATGAAGGCGCTGCGCCCGGACATCAGGCACGAAACCGACCTCCTGATCGACGAATTCGTCGAAGACGGCCGCGGAGACCTCGCGCACGTCGCGTGGCGGCAGCCCGGGATCGTGTTCTTCAAGTACCTGCTCGGAATGTCCACCGAGGACGTGCCGCTCTGTGTCGAGCTGACCGACACCGCCCTCAACGGGCTGACCGAAGATGACCGCATGGCCGCCTGGGGCGGGATGTATCAGCACATCCACGACGCGGTCAAGGCACGCGTCGATCAGCCCGCCCGCGACGACATGATCGACGTGCTTCTCAATGCCGAGATCGACGGAGAGCCACTGCCGTTCGGCGACGTCGTGGGCAACGCGATGCTGTTGGTGCAGGCGGGTCTGGAAACCACCGCCAGTGCCATGTCGTTCGCGTTCCACTACCTGGCGACACACGCCGACGAGCGAGATCGCCTGATCCGCGAGCCGGAGATCCTGCCACGCGCTGTCGAGGAGTTCATCCGGTTCGCCGGCTCCATTCACGGGATACCGCGCACCGTCGCGATCGAGGTCGAGCTCGCCGGGCAGGTCTTCACACCCGGGGAGACGGTGCAGGTGAACTACGCGTCGGCCAACCGCGACGAGACCCAGTTCCCCGACGCACACCGCTGCGTCCTCGACCGCCGCGACAACCGCCACCTCGGGTTCGGCGCCGGCGTGCACCGGTGCCTCGGCTCCAACCTGGCCCGCCTGGAGTTCCAGGTGGGACTCGAGCAGGTTCTCACCCGGCTGCCCGGCCTCACGCTCGACCCCACGGGAACTGCGGTCTTCCACGGTAATTCGGTGACGCGGGGGTTTCGGGCGGTTCCGGTCACCTTCTCCGCCGCCCGCCGGTCGACGCCGTGACCTACCGGGTCGTGCAATGGACCACCGGCAACGTCGGCAGGAAATCCGTGCACGCCGTCGCGACCAACTCCCAACTCGAACTTGTCGGTTGCTATGCCTGGTCGCGCCACAAGGTCGGCGTCGACGTCGGCGAGCTCTGCGGCATCGAGCCCCTCGGCGTGTACGCCACCGACGACATCGAGTCGCTGCTGGCACTGCGCCCCGACTGCATCGTGTACAACCCGATGTTCCCCGACACCGACGAACTGATCGGGATTCTCGAACGCGGCATCAATGTCGTCACCACGTCGGAGTTCATCAACGGTACCGGCATGGGAACAGACCGGAACCGGATCTCCGACGCCTGCGCGCGCGGCGGCGCAACGGTGTTCGGCAGCGGAATCAATCCCGGGTTCATCCAGTTGTTCGCGATCGTCACCGCGGGGATCTCCGACCGAGTCGACCGTATCGCCATCCTCGAGTCGTTCGACACCACCATCTACAACTCGCCGGCAACCGAGGCCCGGATGGGGTTCGGTTACCCCGTCGACCACCCCGACCTGCAGATGGTCACGCAGACCGGGTCGGCGATCTTCGCCGAGGCGGTGCTGCTGGTCGCCGACGCCCTCGGCACGGACCTCGACGAGGTGCGCTGTGTGGCCGAGTACGCCCAGACCACCGAGGATCTGCCGCTTCCCGGTGACTGGACCATCGGAAAGGGTTGTGTGGCAGGCATCGACGTGCGGTGGCAGGGAATCGTCGCGGGCCGGGACGTCATCGAGATCCGCGGCGTGTGGACGAAGGGACAGACTCTCGAACCTCGCTGGGAGACCACGTTCGGGTACACCGTCACGGTGGAGGGCCGGCCCACGATCACCTCCACATTGCGCTTCGAGCCGCCGCCGGACTTCACCGCCGAGACGATCGACGACTTCATCATGCTGGGCCTGACCATCACGGCCATGCCGGCGGTCACCGCGATTCCCGCTGTCGTCGCGGCCGCGCCCGGCATCGCGACCTACACCGACCTACCGCTGCTGCTTCCCCGCGGCACACTGACGACGACCGCGTGAGGAATGGCGATGCCGCAGAAGACCTATCGTGTGATCCAGTGGATGACCGGGGATGTCGGGCAGGCCGGACTACGCCACTTCATCGACAACCCGATCTATCAACTCGTCGCGGTGTTGGTGCACCACAAGGACAAAGTGGGCCGCGACGTCGGTGAACTCGCCGGCACGGTACCGGTCGGTCTGGCCGCCACCGACGACATCGAGGCGGTCATCGCAACCGACGCCGACTGCGTGTTCTACACGCCGGTGATCATGGACGTCGACACCGTGTGCCGGCTGCTGGAGTCGGGAAAGAACGTTGTCACCACGAGTGGCTTCTTCCACCCCACCGAGCAGTTCCGCGAAGCGGGCGAACGGATCCAGACTGCGTGTCGGGCCGGCGGAGTGTCGTTCCACGCCGGCGGTATCCACCCGGGCTATGCCGGCGACCTCCTGCCGCTGACGCTGGCACGGGTGGCCAGTCGAGTCGACAGAATCGAGCTCTACGAGATCGTCAACGTGTTGAGCGACGCCCCACTCGACCACATCGACTGGATGGGCTTCGGCAAGGACAAAGACGCTTTCGTGTCCGAACCCACCCTCCTCGGCCTCGGCGTACCGTTCTTCGCCCAGTCGATGCACGCCGTCGCCGATGGTCTCGGCGTCACCATCGACGAGGTCACCGCGGCCGAGGTACGCGCTGCCACCGCGACCGCCGACATCGCCCACCCCGACGGCGTGCTGCCACGCGGCACCGTCGCGGCGCAGCATCACGAGTGGACCGCGTGGTCGCAGGGCCGACCGCTGATCGTGTACCACGCGATCTACCTCGTCGGCAGCGGTGAGCAGTTGGAGCCGCCGTGGGATTGGGGCTCGACGCGTTACCGCTTGATCTTGCACGGTGATCCGGCCACCGAGCTGACCCTGCAGGGTCTCGTGCAACCGGACGGCGCGATGGTTCATCCGGGCTACACCTGGACTGCGATGGGCGCGGTGAACGCGATCCCAGACGTCTGCGACGCCGCACCGGGCTGGCTCACCCACCTCGACCTGGGCCTAGTCCAGCCGCGGGGATTGGTCCGCCGATGACCACTCCGAGTCTGCATCACGTCGTGTTCGCGGTCGCGCCGGCACGCCAAGCCGCACTGGTGTCGATGTTCACCGACCTCGGATTCCGCTTCGAGAGCACCGAACTCACCGAACTCGGTGTTGCGGTGCACCTGGACTGGGACCACGGCATCGAGCTGATCAGTCCCATCGCCGGATCGACCGGTCAGGTGGCCGCCTCGGTCAACGAGTTCCTCGAACGGCACGGCGACGGTGTCTACACCGTCGTGGTGCGGGTGCCCGACGCGGCTGCCGCCGAGACCGTCGCCGGACGCTACGGCGCGGCGGTCCGGTTTCGCCAGAACTTCGCCGGTGAGGGCTATCACCTCGACGAGGTCGACTTGTCGGTGCTCGGACTTCCGTTGACCCTGCTCGCCACCAACGTGTCATGATCTCCACCACCGGCACCGACATCTTCGACGCGGACCTGCCCAATCTGGACTACGGGTTGACCGACACCCCGCAGCAGGTCTACCCACAGTTTCGCGCCGCCCGGCAAGAAGCGCCGGTCGCGCTCGGACCGATCGGGCCGGAAGTACTTTCCTACGGGATGGCCCGGACGGTTCTGCGGGATCCGCGCTTCGTCATTCCGCCCGGTATCCACCTGTCCGCGCACGGCATCACCTCGGGTCCCCTGTGGGACAGAGTGACTCACAGCATCTTGAACATGGAGGGCGAAGAACACCGACGGTTGCGCGGCCTGGTCGCGCGAGCGTTCACACCCCGGGCGACAGCGCGCATGCACGACACGATTCACACCGTGATCAACGAACTCATCGACGCCGCGACGGCGTCGCCGCGGTGGGAGTTCGTCTCGACCATCGCCCGGCCCTATCCGATCCCCGTCATCTGTGCGCTCCTCGGTGCACCTCGGCAGGACTGGGAGCAGTTCTCCCGGTGGGCCGAGGACATCTTCAAGATCGTGAGCTTCGACTGCGACCTCGCCGCGGAAGAACCCGTGGTCCTCCAGGCATGGGACGAGTTCGACGACTACATCGACGGGATGGTCGCCGAGCGCCGGCTGACTCTGACCGACGACCTGCTGTCGGACCTGATCCGCATCGAAGAAAGCGGTGATCGCCTCACCGCCGCGGAGGTGCGCATGCTCGCGTTCAGCATCCTCGTCGCCGGTACCGACACCACGCGCAGCCAACTTGCGGCCTCGGTGCAGGTCCTCTGCGAACACCCCGACCAATGGGCGCGGTTGCGTGCGCGACCGGAGTTGGCGATGCCTGCCGTCGAGGAGACCATGCGCCACTCGCCGTCGATGTGCAGCACCGTGCGTAGCGCTGCGGAGGATGTGACCCTCGGCGAATACACCTTCCCGGCAGGGACATTCATCGTCGTCAACACCTACGCAGCCAACCGGGACGCCACCGTGTACGAGGAGCCGGAACGGTTCGACATCACCCGCGACGCACCGCCGCCGATCCTGACCTTCGGTGGCGGCGTGCACTACTGCCTCGGCGCCAACCTGGCACGGCTCGAGCTCAGTGAGGCGTTGCAGGTGCTCTCCCGCCGGATACCCGACGCCCGCTGCGTCGGCGAGGTGCCCTGGAAACCCCTACTGGGCCTGAGCGGTCCGATCAGCATGACAATGGAGTGGCCCTGATGGGTTATCGGATCGATCCCGATGTCCTGCACGGCGTGGCCCAGCGTGCGGCCGGGTCGAACAGCGGCACGGACGAATGTGTCCGCACTGCGGTCGAACTCCTCGCCGACGCGTACCCCGACCTCATCGACCGCGGGGCGCGACGCTGGGTCGGCAGCAAGGCCGGCGGCATCCTCGGCAAGGTCAAGTTCCTGTACTTCGGCGCCCGCGAGTACATCGTGATCTTCGGCTCGCCCACGGGCACGCAGGGTTTCTCCGGACGGTACAAGCACGTCGACATCCACAAATTCCTGCTCGCCGGCCGAATCGACTCCTACGATCTGGAGTCCGACGAGACCGCCGCACTGCCACCGCTGCTGCCGGGCGGACGCACGTGCCTGGAGAGAGGACGCGCTCGGGGTCTGACCATCCATCCCGGGTCCTGGCACATCGAGTACGGCCGGGGAGCGGTCCTGACCACGCTTCCCTTCGCGATGGTAGACACGTTGGTGGTATCGCTGGAACTCGAATCAGTGCGCCGGTCGACAGCGGAGTTCACCAGAGTGGTCCGCGGTCGGTTCCGCCGCTGACGAAGGGAAGAACTCATGCGAGTCGTCATCGCGGGCGGTCACGGCAAGATCGCGCTGCTGACCGAACGGCTACTGGCCGGACGCGGTGATTCGGTGGCCGGGTTGATCCGCAACCCCGATCACACCGCCGACCTGCAGGCCATAGGCGCCGAGCCCATCGTCATCGACCTGGAGCACTCCGACTTCGAAGCGGTGGCGTCGCACCTACGCGGTGCCGACGCGGTCATCTTCGCCGCGGGTGCCGGCCCGGGCAGCGGAGCGGCCCGCAAGCAGACCGTCGACCGCGACGCGGCGATCCTGCTGGCCGATGCGGCCGAAGCCGCCGGTGTCCGCCGCTACCTGATGGTCTCGTCCATGGGGGCCGACGCGCAGGTTCCCGACGACGTCGCCGACGAGGTCTTCGTCGCCTACCTGCGCGCCAAGGGCGCGGCCGACGACGAGATCCGTTCGCGGGCCGGGCTGTCCACCACGATCATCCGGCCCGGTGCCCTGACCGACGACCCCGGTACCGGCCGCGTCCGCATCGCCCCGCAGACCGGGCGCGGCAGCATTCCGCGCGCCGATGTCGCGGCCGTCCTCGTCGCGGCGCTGGACATGCCGCGGACGGGCGGGCACACCTTCGAGCTCATCGAGGGCGACACCCCGATCGCCGAGGCGCTCGCCTCGCTCAGATAGCGCACAACTCGATCGGCAGGCCGTCGGCCGGCGTCGGCCCGGTGCCCCACACCATTCGGGGGCGGTAGCCTGCGGGCACACGCCATTCGAACTGCCGCAGCAACCGGTGCATGATCGTCTTGACGCTCATGTCCGCGAACTGCTGGCCGATGCATTTGTGCACGCCGCCGCCGAACGGCGCGAACGCGTAGCGGTGGATGGCCGAGGCGTCGGCGCCGCCCGTGAACCGGCCCGGGTCGAACTGGTCGGGGTTGGGCCACCAGTCGGCCAGCCGCATCGACGCATACACGCTCACCGCCACCTGCGTCTTGCGCGGGATGAAGTGCCCGGCGACCTCGGTGTCCTTGACCGTCTGCCGGAACAGCGTCCCAGCCGGCGCGTACATGCGCAGGGTCTCCTTGAACGCGGCGTCGAGCAGCGGGTACGACTCCAGCCCGGCCAGTGTCGGCGACGCGACGGGCGTGCAGCGCGCCTCGTCGCGCAGCGCGTCCTGCCACCCGCGGTTGCGGCCCAGTTCGTAGACCAGCATCGAGACGGCGATGGCGCTGGTGTCGTGCGCGGCCATCAGCAGGAAGATCATGTGGTTGACGATGTCGTCGTCGCTGAAGGCCGCGCCGTCGTCGCTGCGGCTGCGGCACAGCATGGAGAACAGGTCGGTGCCGTCGCCCTCACGCCGAGCCGGCAGTTGGTCGGCGAAGTACCGTTCCAGCTGTTCCCGGGCACGCAGTCCCCGCGCCCAGATCCCACCCGGGACGTCGGCGCGGATGATCGCCTGTCCGCCGCAGACGGTGTCGTGGAAATCGGCGGCGAGCTGGTCGGCCTCCCGGCCCAGCGTGGCGCCCACGAAGACCTCCGCGGCCAGGTCGAGCAGCAGCTTCTTGACTGCTGGATAGAACGGAAATCGTTGTGCGGGAACCCAGTCGGCGGTGGCCCGCTCGATTCCGGGGTCCATCAGTTCGAGGTAGCCCTCGAGCGCGCTTCGGGTGAAGGCGTGCTGCATGATGCGGCGGTGGTCGCGGTGCTCCTCGAAGTCGAGCAGCATGATCCCGCGGTGGAAGAACGGTCCGATGACCGGAGCCCACCCACGCTCGCTGGAGAACGCCTTGTCCTTGTTGATCCACACCGCCTCCAGCGCTTCGGGCCCCATCAGCGTCACCACGCGGAACCCGACGCCGCCGGCCCACCACACCGGGCCGTAGCGGTCGTAGCGTTCCCGCGCGAACGCCAGTGGATCGACCAGCGTGCTGACGATGTGCCCGAGCACGGGAAAGCCGTAATTGCCCATCACCGGTTTGAGACCGGAGCCCGCGGGCGGTCGCGCGACGGGGCGGTCGGGGCTGGGATACCGCGAGGTGACGGTGGCCGCGACGGCTTGCAGGTGAGTCTTCGCCGCGGTCGCGATCGTCTTGTCGATGCGCTCGATGGTCGTCACCGCACCTCCTTCGAGATGTCTCTGGTACGAAACCGTGCCAGAATCGGGCGCTGCGTGTCAAGACCTGCGACGATGGTCGGATGCCCGAGCCCACGCGCCGCACGTACGGCGGACGCACCGCCGAACAACGGCGCGCCGAGCGCCGGGCCAGGCTGATCGACGCCGCACTGGACATGATGGCGGCCAACGAGTGGCGCGCGGTGACCGTCGACAAGCTCTGTGCCGCTGCGGGATTGAACAAGCGGTACTTCTACGAGAACTTCACCGACCTCGACGCGGTAGCCGCCGCGGTGGTCGACGACATCGCCGCCGGCGTCAAGGAAACCACCCTGGCCGCGGCCGCCGCGACCGCCGCCGACCCGCTCGACCGCCGGGCGGCAGCAGCCGTGGGCGCGGTGGTCCGGCAACTGGTGACCGACCCCCGGCGGGCGCGTGTCCTGCTCGGCGGCGTCGCGGCTTCGGCGGGACTACACCGGCACCGGGCCGCGGTGATGCGGGGGCTGACCGCCGTCCTGGTGGCCAACGCGCGCACCGTGCACGGAGTCGAACTCGAGCGGGACCCGCTGGCCGAAGTCGCCCCCGCGTTCGTCATCGGCGGCACCGCCGACGCGATCCTGGCCTACGTGGACGGTCGCGCCAAGGTCAGCGTCGACGACCTCGTGGAGAGTCTGACCACGCTGTGGCTGATCACCGGGAACGGCGCCGCCGACGTCGCCCGCTCCCGCATGCGGCCGGAGCTCAGGACGAGGCGAAAACGGTCTTGAACCGGTTGAGCGACTCCTGGATGTCGCCCTTGAGCGCTCCGGCGACGACCATCCCGATGGGTCCGAACAGCGCCGGACCGCCCAGGTGGACGTCGAAGGTGACGATCGAGTTGGACGCGTCCGCAGCGCTGGGCTTGATCTTGCCCATCAGCTTCACCTTGACGCCGCCCCTGCCGTCGCCGTTGAGCGTCATCGACTCGGGCGGCCGGTAGTGCACGATCTTCCAGTGGATGCGGTTGAGCATCCCCTTGACCTCGACGATGGAGTCGAGTTCTGCGCCCTTCTCGATGACGTCGGGCAACGGGGACCGCCACATCCGGTGAATGGACAGCCACTCGCGGTACCGGGAGAGGTCGGACGCACACTCCCAGGCTGTCTCCGGCGGAAGTGGCACATCGACGGAGACCGAAAGTTTGGCCATCGCGCTACGACACCGGAGGGTCGGCGGGCGGCTGCTGCTGCGGGGGCTGAGGCGGCTGGGCGGGCGGCTGTTGTGCGCCCGGGGCCGCGGGGTTGCCCTTGTTGAGGTAGTTGCGGGCGGCGTCCTGCGCCTTGTCCACGTGTTGCGCGTACTTGCCCTGGGTCTTCTGGTCGAAGAAGTCGCCGGCCTTGTCGATCGCATTGCCGGCCTTGTCGGGGTTCTTCGACACCCAGCTCTTCACTTTGTCCAGGAACGACATGCTGCGAGCCTACCGCTCACGCCACAGCCTGCGCCGTTCTCCCAGCACTGCAGCCTGCACCCACCAGATCACCTCGACGGCGAGCGCTCCGACCAGTCCCACGCCCAGCGCCATGGTCGTCACCTGGGCGTTTGATATGTCAAGGATGAACAGGTCACGGGCCCACGGGATCGAGAAGATCACCACGTAGGCCAGAGCCGACACCGCGACCAACGCGACCCGCCACCACTCGTATGGGCGCGCCACACACGACAGGACCCACAGTGCGGACACCAGCAACGTGATCAGCGCCGCGGTGGACGCCTGGGTCTGCTCCAGTTCCGACGCGTTGCGACCCTGGTAGGCCAGCAGGTACGACGTGAAGGTGGCGATGCCGACCACGAGCCCGGACGGCAGCGCCGCGGTCATCACCCGCCGCACGAACCCCGGCTGCGCGCGCTCGTTGTTGGGTGCCAGCGACAAGATGAAGGCGGGTATCCCGATCGTGAACCACGCTGCGATGGTGACGTGGATGGGCTGGAACGGGAACAGCAGCGGATCGGTGCCGAAGATCTTCGAGGCCAGCCCCGCGAAGCCGACCAGGATGGCCAGGAGCACCGAGTAGACCGTCTTGGTCAGGAACAGGTTCGAGACCCGCTCGATGTTGCCGATCACGCGGCGGCCCTCGCCGACCACATAGGGCAGGGTCGCGAACTTGTTGTCCAACAGGACGATCTGGGCCACCGCCCGCGCGGCCGAGCTACCGGAGCCCATCGCCACCCCGATGTCGGCGTCCTTGAGGGCCAGCACGTCGTTGACACCGTCCCCGGTCATCGCCACGGTGTGGCCTCGCGATTGCAACGCGTGCACCATCGCCCGTTTCTGGTCCGGACGCACCCGCCCGAACGTGGTGCACTCCTCCATCGTCTCGGCCATGGCGTCCGGCTGCTCGGGCAGTTTGCGCGCGTCGAGCGCTTCGCCCCGCAGTCCCAGCGAGCCGGCGACCGCGCTGACCGACACCGCGTTGTCGCCCGAGATGACCTTGACCGAAACCTTCTGCGAGGCAAAGTACTCGAGCGTGTCACGGGCGTCAGGCCGGATGCGCTGCTCGAGCACCACGAGCGCTTTCGGCGTCACGGTCCCCGGTGCGGCGGGATGGTCGACCGCGATGTCGCCGGCCCCCAGCAGCAGCACCCGCATACCGGTGGCGCCGATGCGCTCGGCCTCCTCGGCCATCGGAGAACCCGGCTCCAGCAACACATCCGGTGCACCGATCACCCAGTTGCCGTGTCCCTCGTAGGACGCGCCGCTCCATTTCGTGGCGGACTTGAAGGGCGCGGCCGCGGTACACACCCAGCCCGGCGGTGTCGGATAGGCCTCGGCGATCGCGGCCATGCTGGCGTTGGGGCGGGGATCATCGGCGGCCAACTGCGCCAGCACCTCGGCGATCTCGGGCTCCGCGGCAGGGCGCAGGTCGCAGACCCGCATACCGTTCTCGGTCAGCGTCCCCGTCTTGTCGGCGCAGACCACGTCGACGCGGGCCAGACCCTCGATCGCGGGCAACTCGTTGACCAGGCACTGGCGTCGGCCCAGCCGGATCACGCCGACGGCGAAGGCGATCGACGTCATCAACACGAGGCCTTCGGGCACCATCGGCACCAGCGCGCCGACCATCCGCAACACCGATTCCCGCCAGCCCGAATCGGTGGTGAACAGCTGGGTGTAGATGATCAGCAACCCGGCGGGCACCAGCAGATACGTGATGAACTGCAGGATCTTGTTGATCCCGCTGCGCAGTTCCGAACGCACCAGGGTGAACTTGCTGGCCTCCTCGGCGAGCTTGGCGGCGTAGGCCTCCCGCCCGACCTTCGTCGCCCGGTAGGCGCCGCTGCCGGCGACGACGAAACTGCCCGACATCACCTGGTCGCCCGCATCTTTGGCGATCGGGTCGGCTTCCCCGGTGAGCAGCGACTCATCGACCTCGAGGTTGGACTCCTCGACTATCACGCCGTCGACGACGATCTGGTCGCCGGGGCCGAGCTCGATGATGTCGTCGAGGACGACCTCGCTGGGCAGCAGCCGCCGGGTTTCCGGACCGGACGGACCTCGCCTGCGCACCAACGGTTTCGCCTGGCCGACGATCGCGAGCTTGTCCAGGGTGTTCTTGGCCCGCAGTTCCTGGATGATGCCGATCGCGCTGTTGGCGATGATCAGCAACCCGAACGCGCCGTTGATGATCGAACCGGTGGACAGGACGATCAGGAACAGCACGCCGAGGATCGCGTTGATGCGCGTGAACACGTTGCCGCGCACGATCTCCGAGACGCTGCGTGCCGCACGCGTGGGCACGTCGTTGCTCTGCCCGGCGGCGATCCGCTCGGCGACCTCGGTGTCAGACAGCCCGGCGACCACAGAAGCCGTCATCGGGTGAACGTCCCCTTGCCCAACGTGTCGTAGTACTCCAGTTTCACACTGTCTCCTGTGAAGGTGGCCTGGGAAATGGTTCCCGGCGGAGCGTTCTCGGTGATGAACTCGAACGTGAAGACGCTCCCGTCCCAGTGTCGCAACGGCACGTTGAGAGTCCCCAACTCCAGCTGCAGGTGTCCGTCGCGCTCGGTCACCTTGGCCGTGCCCCAGAAGTCGCTGACGTAGTCGCCCACGTAGCTTCCCAGCGGGGCGGGCGGGGCCGGATCGGCCGGCGGCTGCCGGCCGACGAGCGCGCCGAGCGGCTTGTCGATCTCCTCGAACGCGGCGTGGTACCGCGTCCACCAGTCCTCCCGCACCTCACCGAACTGCACCAGGTCGGCGAACTGGGCGGTCAGCGCCTCCGGCACGCCTACCGGGGTGGAGTTGGTCAGGGCCACGATCGCGACGTCGGCCGAGGGCAGGATCAGGAAATTGGCCCCCGCTCCCAGCTCGAACGCACCCGAGTGGCTGAACTGCTGGCGGGCCGCCGAGGTCGTCCCGACGTTGAACCCGTAACCGTAGAACCCGGACCGCATGGCCGGCTCGGACGCGCGGTCGGACACGCTCTGCGGGGTCAGGGCCGGCAGCAACGCAGCGGGCTTGACGATCTGCTGCTCCTCACGGGCGCCGTCGGCGAGCAGCATCGCCAGCCAGCGCGTCATGTCATTGACAGAACTGCTGACCCCCGCGGCGGGCGACTGGGCCTGCGGATCCCGGACGTAGGTGGGCTGGAAGCTGCCGTCCCGCCGGATGTGGCCGACGGCGCGGTCGGCGCGGGCCTCGTACTCGTCGAACCGCGAACTGGTGGAGGTCATGCCCAGCGGGCGGTACAAGACGTCCTCGCTGAGTTGTTCCCAGGACTTGCCCGCCGAGACGGCGACCGCCTCGGCGCCCGCGGTCAGGCCGAAGTTGGTGTAGGCATACGAGGTCCGGAACGGGTCGAGCGGGAAGTCGCGCAGCTTCTCGAGCACCTGACGCCGGTCATATCCGATGTCCTCGAGCAGGTCGCCCGCATGATCCGGTAGCCCCGACCGGTGGGAGTACAGGTCGCCTACCGTGACCGTCTCGGTGACGGCCGGGTCGGCCAGCGCGAACCACGGCAGCTTCTCGACGACCGGAGTGTCCCAGCTGATCACCCCCTCGCCCACCTGGTGCGCGACGACGGTCGCTCCGACCGACTTGGACACCGAGGCGAGCTGGAACACCGTGTCCGGGTTGACCCGGTTGCTCGGATCGTCACCGTTGCGCACATCCTTGACGCCGAATCCCTTGGCGTACAGTGTTTTTCCACCGTGCACGACCGCCACCGCCAGCCCCGGCACACCCGACTCGGCCATCAGGTCCTCGGCCAGGCCGTCGAGTCGGTCCACCGCATCGGCGACCGCGTTCTCGGGGAGCGGCAGCGCCGCCTGCAACTGCGGCGGAACGTTGGCGGACTGCGGGGCCGGCGGCGAGGCCGGGTCTGAGGCCGGGTCGGACGCCTGCGCGGAGCACCCCGCAACCAGCGCGACCAGCAGACATGCGGCTACCCGAGCCGGTGTTCTCATGATCAGCACCGTAGCGCGTCGACCGCGCCGGTCAGCGCCACCACGGGGTGAATGTCGACCCCGGCTCGACCCGCTCGCCGGGGCGCGGAACCGTGATGCGCACCCGTTCGTCATCGGCGGCGGTGAGGAGGCGTTCGGCGGGCTCGGCCCACGGGTGCGGCGCCAGCCGGAACGTCGCCCAGTGGATCGGGACCATCAGACCGCTGTCGCGGTCGGTGAGGTCGAGGTGGGCGCGGACCGCCTCCTCCGGGTTCATGTGGATGTCGGCGAACGCCGGGTGGTAGGCGCCGATCGGCAGCAGCGTCATATCGAAGGGGCCGTGCTCGGCACCGATCTCGGCGAAGCTCTTGGTGTAGCCGGTGTCCCCGCCGAAGTAAGCCCGGTGGTGGGGCCCGGCCACCACCCAGGACGCCCACAACGTGGTGTCCCGGCTGAACAGCCGGCCCGAGAAGTGCCGCGCCGGCGTGCAGATCAGGGTCAGATCGTCGACGCGGTGGGCTTCGTTCCAGTCCAGCTCGACGATCCGGCTCTCCGGGACGCCCCACTTGCGCAGGTGCTCGCCGATGCCCAACGGCACGACGAACGGCGCCCGCTGCGTCTTGGCGAGCGCGACGATCGTGTCGATGTCGAGGTGGTCGTAATGGTCGTGGCTGATCAGCACCGCATCGAGCGCCGGCAGCGCCTCGAGCAACACCGGGACATCGTGCAGTCGCTGCGGGCCGACTGCTCGCGACGGCGAGCACCGCTTGCTCCACACCGGATCGGCCAGCACGCGATAACCGTCGACGTCGATCAGCACGCTGGAGTGGCCGTACCAACTGGCCGCGACACCGTCCGGGTCGGCTTCCGTGGTCGAGGGGCTGACCAGCGGGATCGGACCCGGCGGCTTGCCCGCCGACCCGGCATTGGCCAGGTCGCGGAGCAGCATGCGCTGCAGTTCCCGGTCCATCGTGAGGCCCGACGGCGGCTCCAGGTTGGAGAACTTGCCGTTGCGGTAGTGCGGTGAGCGGCGCGCCACCGGCGCGATCTCGGCCGGGGTGGCACCCAGGGACGCCGGTGTGCCCTGCAGGGCGCGCAGCACCCACCCCCCGGCCAGTGCCGAGGCTGTCCCGAATCCGACCCGCAGCGCGGTGTGCATGTTCATCAGGCCCCCTGGAACCTCGGTGGCCGCTTCTCGATCCGCGCCACCTGCGCTTCAATGATGTCCTGGCTGGACCAGGCCCGGTCGAACAACTCCTGGTGGATCGGCCGCGGGTCCTCGTAGGCACCGTCGTCGTTGAGGACACGTTTGGCGTGCTGCAACGCCAGCGGTGCGTACCCGGCGATCTCCTGGGCCCAGGCCTGCGCGTCGGCCAGCGTGCCGATCCGGTTGGCCATCCCGGTCTGCAGCGCCACCTCGGAGGTGAGGCGTTCGGCGGCCAGCAGCATCCCTCGGGCCCGGCCGGCACCCACCAGGGAGGCCAGCCTGCGGATGCTCCAATTGTCCAGTGCGATACCGTATTTCGCCACCGGGAATTGGAAGTAGGCCTCGGGCGCCACCACCCGCAGATCGCAGATCATCGACAGGATCACACCGGCGCCGATGGCCGGGCCGTTGATGGCGCCGATCACCGGGACCGGCGCGGAGTCGATCGCCAAGTTGAGCGCCCTGGCCTTGTCCGGCAGCTCGTCGGCGACCCCCTGCCCACCGGAGAGGTCGGCACCGGAACTGAAGACATGCCCCTGTCCGGTGATCACGATGGCCCTGACGTCCTCGGCGGTGGCCTTCTCGATGGCTTCCCGCAGGCCGTCGACGAGTTCGCTGTTGAGCGCGTTGCGCCGCTCCGGGCGTTGCAGTTCAAGGGTCAGCACGTTGCCGTCTCGGGTCACTCCAATCATGGCTCCACACTATTAGTGTTTTCCTGTGAGCCGGATTCGTGCCCTGGAGCTACGCGACGCCGTGCTCGATGACGGCTCCTTCATCTCCTGGGACGGTCCCCCGCCGGCCGTCCCGATGTCGGCGACCTACCGGCGGGAACTGGCCGACGCGACGGCCGCGACCGGCCTCGACGAGTCCGTCATCACCGGCGAAGGACGGGTGTTCGGGCGCCGCGTGGCCGTGGTGGCCTGCGAGTTCGACTTCCTGGCCGGGTCGATCGGGGTGGCCGCCGCCGAGCGCATCGTCGCCGCGGTGCACCGCGCCACCGCCGAAGGGCTGCCTCTGCTGGCGTCACCGAGCTCGGGCGGCACCCGGATGCAGGAGGGCACAGTCGCCTTTCTGCAGATGATCAAGATCGCCGCCGCAGTGGAGCTGCACAAGCGCGCCCACCTCCCCTACCTGGTCTATCTGCGGCACCCAACCACCGGCGGGGTGTTCGCCTCCTGGGGGTCGCTGGGGCACGTCACCGTTGCCGAGCCGGGCGCGTTGATCGGCTTTCTCGGACCGCGGGTCTACGAGCAGCTCTACGGAAAGCCGTTTCCGGCCGGCGTGCAGACCGCGGAGAACCTGCAACGCCACGGCGTCATCGACGCGGTCGTTCCGGTGAAGTGGCTACGACCGACGCTGGACCGGGCACTGAAAGTGGTCTGGGACGAGCCCGGCGCCGCACCTGCCCAACCGGCCTTCGGACCGTTGCCCGACGTCGGGGCGTGGACTTCGGTGGAGGCGTCTCGCCGGACCGACCGCCCCGGGGTGGGCTACCTGCTGTGGCACGGCTCGACCGAACGGGTCCTGCTGTCGGGAACCGGCCAGGGCGACGCGGCGACGATGCTGCTGGCGCTGGCCCGGTTCCGCGGTCAGCCTGCTGTGGTACTCGGCCAGCAGCGTGGGGCGGGGAGACTGATCGGCCCCGCGGCGCTGCGGGCGGCGCGCCGCGGAATGGCGCTGGCCGCGAGCCTCCGGCTGCCCCTGGTTCTGGTGATCGACACCGCCGGCCCGGCACTGTCGACCGAGGCGGAGGAAGATGGTCTGGCCGGCGAGATCGCAAGGTGCCTGGCCGAATTGGTCACTCTGGACACTCCGACCGTCTCGGTGTTACTCGGGCAGGGCAGTGGTGGACCCGCTCTGGCGATGGTGCCCGCCGACCGTGTGCTGGCCGCGCTGCACGCCTGGCTGGCGCCGCTGCCACCGGAGGGCGCCAGCGCGATCGTCTACCGCGACGTGAACCACGCCCCCGAACTCGCTGCGGCACAGGGCATCCGATCGGTCGACCTGCTGCGCAACGGGATCGTCGACGTCGTGGTCCCCGAGGAGCCCGACGCCGCCGACGAGCCGCGGGCGTTCACCAGGCGCCTGTCGGACACCATCGCGGCGGAGTTACACCGACTTCGTGACGCGCCCGCCTCCGACCGCCTGAGCGCGCGACTGGAGCGCTACCGCCGCATCGGACTGCCCTGACCGGCTGCGTCCGGACAACGGACGCAGCCGGTCGCGGCGTGCGGCTAGCCGCGGGAGCCGGCCCGGCGCTCGGCACCCGCCGAACGCGAGGACGACGACTTGCCGGCGCCGGCCTTGTCACCGGAGTCGGCGGCACTGTCATCGTCGGAGCCGGCCTTCGGCTCGTCGTCGGCAGGCGCGTCGACCTCAGGCTCGACCTCGGGCTCCGCGTCGACGTCCTCGTCGACCACGGGCTCCGAAGCGTCGTCAGCAATATTGGATTCGTCATCCGCAGTGGTGTCGGGCACGTCCTCGGACACCGGCTCCTGCACGTCACCCTCGGCGGGCTCGGTGTCCGAAACCGCCGGTGCGGCACCGCCTTCCGGGCCTTCGCCGTCCGCTGCACTCTCGCCGGCGGCCGGGGTCTCGGTGGCCAACCCGTCGGTGGCGTCCAGGGTGACGGTCCGGCTCGCGGCGACAACCGACGCGTCGGCAGCGTCGCGTAGCGCCGGCTCGGGGGCGTTCAGCGGCGGCGCCAGCGGATTGCCCTGGCCGTCCCAGCCGATGGCCTTGGCGATCGCCTTGGTCAGCCCGATCAGCGACCCGATGAAGCCGGCGCCGGTGCCGGGAGCCATGTCGCCGGTTGCGGGATCGAACACGAGGTTGAGGCTGTTGAACATCGAACCGCCGGTGCTGAGCAGTCCGCCGAAGACGAGCTCGACCTCCATGCCGGGGACGGGAAGGTTCAGGCCGAGCATGGTCAGCAGCGGAGTGACGTTCATCGACTGACCGCCGTTGAGGAACGCGTCGACCATCACGGTCGGAATGTTGATCAACGCGTTGACCGCGGCCTTGAAGTCGGCGTCCTCACCACTGAGGTTCTGGAAGACGGAGTTGATGCTGCTCCCCAGCGCCAGCACCGGGTTCATCACCAGACCGGCCAGGCCCACCAGCATTCCGCTCAGATAGGTCGTGGTGAACTTCAGCACCGGCACCAGGTGCGCCGGGGCGGGGTCGAGCACACCGGGGATGCCGTTGACGACGAAGTCGTAGATGGAGGAGTGGTTCGGGTCCATGGTGCTGAGATCCTCGGCGAACGGCGCCGACAGCCCCGCCATCACATTGGCGCCCATCTGGTTGAGGATCGCCCCGATGTCGGGCAGCTCGCCGAGGTAGCGGATCTGGTTGGCGATGATCTGCTGCAGCACCGGCGCCGGCGCCTCCAGCCAGGAGCCGACGAGGTTGGCGACATTGACCTCGGACTTGTTGAAGAGGTCGAGCACCGGGGTCAGCGGATCGATCGCCGCGCTCAGCTGTACTGCAGGAGCCGCCAGCTTGAGATCGGGCAGCGCCGGGGTCACCACGACGGGGGCGATGGCCATGGCACTGGCGCCGAGCATCGCGACACCAGCGGTCGCATACGGGCGGAGGGCGGTGTACATATGACTCCTGTTTGTCGAATTGATCGAAGCAAGCCGGAACCTTACTCCGAAGTAAGTTTCCTGTACTTGAAATTCGAAAGACTTTGCCGAAAAATTTTCGGGGCCGTCACGCCGAGGATGCCCACCGAGGTTGCCGCGCCCCTGACGTGGGGAAACAGAAAAAGTCAAAGTTGGATGCGCAACCTACTGTCAAGTAGCAGTGACTGTCAAGTTAGCTAACCGGTGGATGGTGGCCGTGTCACGGGTTCGCTGGCCCGGAGCGGCGGTCAGGAGGCGAGCAACAGCGCGATTCCGCCCATCACCACCTGCGCGACGGCTCCCCCCAGCGCGACGAACGCGGCCGGCCGGTGCCGCGCCACCCGCCACACCGACACCGTGATCGTCACGAACAGCAGTACCAGCCCCGCATAGATCAACCCACGCACCGACCCCGCGGTGAGGAAGAGCGCCGCACGCCAGACGAAGCCCTGCAGCAACAGGAACAGCACCGTGCCACCGAAGTCCTTGAGCCGCTGGGTGTCGGCGTCATCGGCCATTCGTCACACCTCGACCGGCGGCCGTAGGCGGTCCAGCGTGTACTGGCGGTTGCGTCGCGCCGCCCACGCCGTGGCTGCCAGCGACACCAGCAGCACCCCGGCGAGCACCGCGACGGCCGTCCACAGCCGCGCGTCGATGCCACCCATGATCACCTGGCGCAGGCCGTTGACCGCATACGTCATCGGGTCGAACGGGTGGATGATCTGGAAGGGTCTGGCGGTGGTCTCCACCGGATAGATGCCACCGGCCGACACCAGCTGCAGCATCAGAAAGGCCAGCGTCACCGCTCTCCCGACGGCCTCGCCGAACAACGCGTTCAACGCCTGGATCACCGCAAGAAACGTGCCGGCGATGAGCACCAGGAACGCCAGCGTCGCAGGAGTGTACTTCGCCTGCAGACCGACACCGAAGTGCACGACGGCATACATCACCAGCACCTGGCAGAGTGCGACCAGCAGGGCGGGCCAATAGGACACCAGCGCCACGCGAAACGCGCCCAGTCCGCTGACGATGGGGCGAGACCGCAACGGCACCAACAACATCCAGATGATCAGCGCACCGATGAACAACGCCAACGGCAGGAAGAACGGCGCGAAGCCCGTGCCGAACGTCACCGCCGGATTCGCGGTCACCAGGTCGACATCGACGGGCGCCGAGAGGGTCTGCGCCACCTGCGCGCGTTGCTGCGCAGACCATGCCGGCACGGAGGCGGCGCCCTGCCGCAGCCCGGTGGACAGCTCTTCCCCACCGGTCTCCAGCTGCTGGGTACCGCCGGCGAGTTCGCCTGCACCGCCGGCGATTCGGTCGCCACCGGTGGACAACTGTTTCAGACCGTCATCGAGCTGATGCGCTCCGACGTCGATGTCGTCGACCCCGTCGCGCAGTCTGACGATGTCAGAGCGCAGACCGCCGTTCAGCGCCCGGGTGAGGAACAACCGCAGCTCACTATTGGGATCGCCCCACTCGCTCTCCAGCCGAGCGGCACTGTCGCGCAACCGGATCAGACCTTCGTCGGTGGTTGGATCGATCCCCTGGGAGCGCAGCAGCCGTTGTGCCCCGACCAGCGTCAATCCGACATCACGGATCGTCGGGTCCGGGTTGTTCTGCAGGAACGCGATCGCCTGGTCCACGATCGCCGAGGCTTGCGCGCTGTTGATGTTGAGGGCGGCGATGCGGTCAGTGGTCGACCGCACGGCGCCGCTGAGATGTTGGGCGGTGAACGCGACGTCGTCAGGGTTGATTCGAAGTCCGCCGAGCCGGTCGAGCACGCCGAGCAAGGGGTCGGTCGCGGTGTCGACAGCGCCGGACAACTGGCGGGTGCCGGCGGCAAGCTGCGTCGAACCCGCCTGCGCGGTGTGCAATCCACTGGACAGAGCGGCGGCTCCCGACGACAACTGGCGGGCGCCGTCGTTGGCTGTCGTCAGTCCGTCGGTCAGTTCCTGCGCCCCCTCCGCTGCTCGGTCGAGACCCTGACCGGCGTCGGTCAATCCCGTGAGGACGGTTTCGATGGTCTGGGCGCCGACCTTCGCGTTGACCTGGTTCTGGATGTCGCGCGCGACGTTCTCACCGATGATCGTGGCCAGATAGTTGTTGGCCCCGTTGAAATCGAACCGGATCCGGGCCTGTTCGGGTTCCGGTCCCGACGGCGATGCGATTCGCTCGGAGAAGTCCTCGGGCAGCGTGATCGAGAAGTAGTACCGGCCATCGGCGACCCCATCGGCAGCCTCCTCGGCAGAGGTCTCGGTGAGCTTTAGCTGACCGGACTGCACCAACTGTGTGGCGACGTCGTCGCCGGCCCGTAACGGCTGCCCTTGGGTTTGCGCGCCGCGGTCGGCGTTGACCAGCGCCACCGGGACCTTTCCCACCTCGGCAAATGGGTTCCAGAAGGCCCACAGGTACATGGCGCCATACAGCAGCGGCATCAGGACGATGATGACCAGTGCGGCGCGGGGTAGGGCACCACGGGTGTAACGCTTGAGATCGGTTCCTGTGGGAAGCATCGCGACCATGGTTAGACACCCGCCTTCGGATAGAGGTGGCGGTGGGCCACGGATGGTCCTGGCACGCCGTTGACGCTGCCCGCCACGACAGTCTGGTGCTCACCCAGAACGGTGAGTCGCTGCACCAGCACGTCGCGCTCCGCGTCGTCGCTCACCTGCTCGAGCACACCGACGACCAGCAGCGGCGGCCGCACCAGTTCGGCCAGCGCGATACGAAGCAGCAGGTTGTCCCGCTGCGACAACTCCTCGACGAACTGATGCCGGTCCGGTAGCGGCAACTCACCGAACACCGCTGCACACACCTGCGCGACGTGTGCATCGCGGGCACGCCGGATCATCTTGAACCACGCCGAATTCCAACTCAGCTGCTCCGACAGCACCTCACCGACCGTGACGTCGCCCGGGAGCGCATCGATGTCCTCGAAGCCGGCGACCGCGGCACGGGCGAAGATGCGCGCGGCGCGAGTCTGGTCGAACACCGACAGGTGACCCGACCTCGGCCGCATCCGTCCGGCGAGGGTCAGCAAAACCATCTCGAGGGGCAGGCCTGGCGGCCCCACCAGAACGGTCATGCCGCCCTGGTCGACCTCGAGATCGAGCGGCCCGTAGACCTGACCGTGCGGCCCACGCAGGGTGAGCGCACGGGCGACGATCGCGGATTTCGCGCCGGTCGGATCGGCCACGAGGCCATCACACCACGCCGGACGTGGCGCCGGTGTCAGGATGTGTCATGCCCGCCATCCAGCCGTTCAGAATCTCCGTCCCCGACGCCGACCTGACCGACCTGCGCTCGCGACTGACCCGAACGCGATGGCCGGAAGCCGAAACCGTCGACGACTGGAGCCAGGGGATCCCATCGGCCTACACCCGCGAGCTGGCCGCGTACTGGGCCGACGAATACGACTGGCGCGCAAGGGAAGAAGCACTCAACCGGTTCGACCAGTTCACCACCGAGATCGACGGCCTGACGATCCACTTCATCCATCAGCGCAGCGACCTTCCCGACGCGTTCCCGCTGCTGATCACCCACGGCTGGCCCGGATCGGTCGTCGAGTTCACCAAAGTCATCGCGCCGCTGACCGCGGCGGGCTTCGACGTCATCTGCCCGTCACTTCCCGGATACGGGTTCTCCGGCAAACCCACCCAAACCGGCTGGGGCATCGAACGGATCGCCGCCGCCTGGGAGCAGCTGATGGTCCGGCTCGGCTACCGGCGGTACGGCGCCCAGGGCGGGGACTGGGGTGCGGCGGTGACCACCCAGATCGGCCGCAACCAGGGCCATTGTGTAGCCATCCACACCAACATGCCGATCGGCCGGCCACCGAAGAACCTGCCCGAACCCACCGCCGAGGAGGCCGCGGCCCTGGAACGACTCGCGTACTACCAGCGCTGGGACTCCGGCTACTCCAAACAACAGTCGACGCGGCCCCAGACGCTGGGCTACGCGCTGACCGACTCCCCGGTCGGCCAGCTCGCCTGGATCGTCGAGAAGTTCTGGTCGTGGACCGACTGCGACGGGCATCCCGAGAACGTTCTCAGCCGAGACGAATTGCTCGACAACGTGATGCTCTACTGGGCGACCGGCTCCGGCGCGTCCTCGGCGCGGCTGTACTGGGAGAGCTTCGGCGGCTTCCGCGGCGGCGAGCCGGTGACCCTGCCCACCGGCGTTGCCGCCTTCCCCCGCGAGATCCTCAAAGCCCCACGGCACTGGTGCGAGGCGAACTACAACATCACCCGCTGGACGGCGATGCCCCGCGGCGGCCACTTCGCCGCGTTCGAACAGCCGAACCTGTTCACCGAGGACGTCGCCGCGTTCTTCGACAGCTTCCGGTGATCAGCCGATCAGGTCCTCGTAGCGGAACTCGGTGGGGATCGCCGCGCCGGCCGCATGGGCCTCGTCCTCGCGGCGGCGGAGATCGACGCGCCGGATTTTGCCCGAGATCGTCTTGGGCAGGTCGTAGAACTCGACGCGACGCACCTTGAGATACGGCGCGAGATTCGCGCGGCTGTGCTCCAGGATCGAACGCGCGGTCTCGGCGTCGGCGGTCCAGCCGTCGGCCAGCGACACGTAGGCCTTGGGCACCGCCAGGCGCGTGTCGTCGGGCTGCGGCACCACCGCCGCCTCCACCACGGCGGGATGCTCGATGAGCACGCTCTCCAGCTCGAACGGTGAGACCTTGTAGTCCGAGGACTTGAAGACATCGTCGGTGCGGCCGACGTAGGTGATGTAGCCGTCCGCGTCCCGGGTCGCGACGTCACCGGTGTGGTAGTACCCGTCCCGCATCACCATCGCGTTGCGTTTTCCGTCGTCGAGGTAGCCGCTCATGAGGTTCAGCGCCCCGGCGCTCAGGTCCAGGCAGATCTCGCCCTCGTCGCCGGCCCGGCCGGTGACGGGATCGATCAGCACCACCGGTACGCCCGGCATCGGCCGCCCCATCGACCCGGCCTTGACCGGCTGGCCGGGGGTGTTGCCGACCTGCAGTGTGGTCTCGGTCTGGCCGAAGCCATCGCGGATCGTCAGCCCCCACGCTCGTTCCACCTGGGCGATCACGTCGGGGTTCAACGGCTCCCCGGCGCCCAGGATCTCGCGCAGCCGGGGCGGACGGTCGCCGAGGTCGGCCTGAATGAGCATGCGCCACACCGTCGGTGGCGCGCAGAAGGTGCTGACCTCCGCGCGCCGCAACTGCTCCAGCAGCGCAGCCGCGTCGAAGCGCGCGTAGTTGTAGACGAAAATCGTCGCCTCCGCGATCCACGGCGCGAAGAAGCAACTCCACGCGTGCTTGGCCCACCCCGGCGAGCTGATGGCCAGATGGACGTCGCCGGGCTGCACCCCGATCCACGCCATCGTGGTCAGATGCCCGACGGGATAACTGATCTGCGAGTGCTCGACGAGTTTCGGCCGACTGGTCGTGCCGGAGGTGAAGTAGACCAACAGCGGATCCGACGTGCGGGTGCCCGGATCGAACGGACCTTCCGGGTCGACATCCGCGGCATCGGCATAGCACTGCCAGCCCGGCACCGGCTCCCCTACCACGATCCCGGTGAACGTGTCGGTCAGCGCGTCGAACTTCACCGCGTCGGCCGCGTTGGCGATGACGAATCGGGCCCGGCCGCGCCGGATGCGGTCGGCCACGTCGGCGGGCCCCAGCGCGCAGGTGGTCGGCATGATCACCGCGCCCAGCTTGGCCACCGCGAGCATCGACTCCCACAGCTCGATCTGGTTGCCGAGCATCAGGATGACGCGATCCCCCGGCGCGACGCCGAGGCCGCGCAGCCACGTCGCAAGCTGATCCGACCGGCGGGCCAGGTCGGCGAACGACGCCTTGGTATCGGTGCCGTCCTCCTCCACGATCCACAGCGCGGTGCGTTCGTTGCGGTACTGCACCGTCCCGTCGAGGCGGTCCTGACCGGCGATGACGTCGAACCAGTCGGTCGCCCAGTTGAACGTGCCGGACAGCTTGGGCCACTCGAAGGTGGCGACGGCCTTGTCGTAGTCGGCGATCAGGTCGACCAGTTGGTCGCGGGCGGCGCGATACTTCTCGGCGTTTGTTGTCACGATCACTAGGATCGGGGTCACACTCGCCTGTCCACTACCCCCGGAAGAGGGTGCCCACGATGCCGATGGAGTCGGCACTTCTGCGCCCACGCGACTCCGATGCCGTGCGGGCGGCGCTGCGCGACGTCGCGGCCCTCGGCGAGGTGCCCATCCTGTTCGGCGGGCAGGTGCACGACGACGCGCTACTGCTCACCGAGTTCGTCGGGACCCGCACGGGCAACCTGCGGGGACTCGCGGTGCGGCCCAGCTCCGGACTCGGCGGGGCCAGCATGGTCGCCGGCCGGCCGATGGCGGTGGCCGACTACCGGCACGCGCTTTCGATCACCCACGACTACGACCGTCCGGTGCTCTCGGAGGGCATCCGCTCCGTGCTCGCGGTCCCGGTGCTCGTCGACGGGCGGACCCGCGCGATGCTCTACGGCGCCTACCGGACCCCCGCCCCGATCGGCGGGCGCACCGCCGAGCGCATGGTCGCCGCGGCGCAGTCGCTCGGCGAGGAGCTGCGGATCCGTGACGAGGTGGACCGCCGGCTACGACTGCACGCGGCCCGGCAGCAAGCCGACGTCGCGGGACGGGGCGCGGAGCAGGTCCGTCGCGTGTACGCCGAACTTCGCCACCTCGCCGCGTCGTCGCCGGCGCCGCTGCAGCAACAGTTGCGCGCCATGGCCGACGGACTGGCTCAGGCCCTGACCGGCGTGACCGAGGATCATCCGGGGCTGACGACCCGCGAGATCGACGTGCTCGCGCAGGTGGCGCTGGGGTGCACGAACAGCGAGGCCGCGCAACGCCTTTCCCTGAAGACCGAGACGGTGAAGGCCTACCTGCGCAGCGCGGCCGCCAAGCTCGGCACGTCGACCCGGTTCGAATCCGTCTCCAAGGCGCGCAGCGCCGGCCTGATTCCCTGACTCAGGCGAGCGAGTCGATCCACGAGCGGTGCAGCGCGGCATAGTGACCGCCGTCGCGGGCGACCAACTCGCTCGGCGCGCCGTCCTCCACGATGCGGCCGTGTTCGAGGACCAGGACCCGGTCGGCGATCTGCACCGTCGACAGGCGGTGGGCGATCACCAGGGCGGTGCGGTCGGCCAGCACCGTCTCCAGTGCCCGTTGGACCAGCCGCTCGCTGGGGATGTCCAGCGACGACGTCGCCTCGTCGAGGATCAGCACCGCCGGATCGGCCAGGAACGCCCGCGCGAAGGCGATCAACTGCCGCTGGCCCGCCGAGAGCCGACCACCACGCTTGGCGACATCGGTGTCGTACCCGTCGGGCAGCGCCGCGATGAAAGACTGCGCGCCGACGGCCTCGGCGGCCGCGCGAACCTCCGCGTCGGTGGCGTCGGGCCGGCCGAACCGGATGTTGTCGGCGACCGTGCCGCCGAACATGAAGTTCTCCTGCGTCACCATCACGACATGGCGACGCAGTTCGGCCTGCGGGATGTCCCGCAGATCGATCCCGTCGAGCGTCACCGAGCCGGCCAACGGGTCGTAGAACCGGGTGACCAGCTTCGCGATGGTGGTCTTGCCCGCCCCCGTCGTGCCGACCAGCGCCACGGTCTGACCGGCCGGCACCACCAGGTTGAGGTCCGGCAGGACCGGACGACCCGGCACGTACTCGAACCGCACGTCCCGGAACGCGATCTCGCCGTCGACGTGATCGAGCTCGGCCGGCTGCGCCGGGTCGGCGATGCCCGGCTTTCGGGCCAGCACCCCGGCCAGCTTCTCCAGCGCCGACGCCGCCGACTGGAAGGTGTTGAAGAACTGCGAGATCTCCTGCATCGGTTCGAAGAACATGCGCAGATAGAGCAGGAACGCGGTCAGGGTGCCGATGGTCATCTCACCGTGCAGGACCCGGTAGCCGCCGTAGAGCAGCACCAGACCGGTGGTCAGGTTGCCGACCAGTTTGACTCCGGGCATGAAGACCGCGAGCAACTGGAACGTCCGCTCGTTGATGGCGCGATAGTTGTCGGCGAGGTCCTCGAAGATCTCCTGGTTGCGCGGTTCCCGGCGGTAGGCCTGGACGGCCTTGATTCCCGTCATCGTCTCGACGAACTGCACGATCACCAGCGCCGCGGCCTCCCGCACCTGGCGGTAGGTCGTCGACGACTCCCGGCGGAACCACAGCACCAGCCACACCAGGATGGGGAACGCCACCAGGCACATCAGCCCGAGCTTCACGTCGAGGACGACCAGGAGCACCGCGGTGCCCGCGAGGGTGAGCACCGCGGTGATCAGGCTGTCGAAGCCCGTCTCGAGCATGTCCTGGATCGCCTCGACGTCGTTGGTCGACCGGCTCACCACCCGCCCCGACGTGTAGCGGTCGTGGAACGAGATGTCCAAGCGGGAGAACTGCCGGAACACCCGGCGGCGCAGTTCGCGCAGGACCTGCTGCCCGATACGTCCCGACCGGCGCAGGAAGAACATCCGGCTGCTGGCCTGCACCAGCACCACCACGCCCAGCACCGCCACGATCGTCAACAGGGTCTGCGCCGACCCGCCTTCGAGCAGCGGCGGGATACCGAGGTCGATGCCGCGTTGCACCAGCAACGGAACCGACAGCCGCGCAGCGTTTTCCAGTACCACCACGGCGGCCAGCACGACCAGGCTCCACCGATAGGGCCGCAGCAGCGAACCCAGCAGCGCCCGCGCCTCCCGGCGCCGCGGCTCGGCTTCGTCGATGGGCAGGTCCGCGTGCTCGTCGAACTTGCCGCGCCAGTCCTGCGTGGTCATGTCGGACGCTCCGCGATCTGCAGGGGGCGCGCCCCACCGCCTTCGGAGTCCCCGGTGTCGGCGTCGAGCAGGTAGCGGTACTCGGGGACCTCAGCCAGCAGTTCGGCATGCGTGCCGATGTGGGTGATGGTGCCGTTCTGCAGCAGGGCCACCCGGTCGGCCAGCAGGACGGTCGACGCCCGGTGAGCGACGACGATGCCCGTCACGTCGGCCAGGACCCGGCGCAGCGCCTCCTCCACCACCGCCTCGGTGTGCACGTCGAGCGCCGACAGCGTGTCGTCGAGCACCAGGATCCTGGGTTGGGCCAGGACCGCCCGGGCCAGGGAAAGCCGTTGCCGCTGCCCGCCCGACAGGCTCATGCCCTGTTCGCCGATCCGGGTGTCGAGACCGAACGGCAGGTCGTAGACGAACTGCGCGGCGGCGACCTCGATGGCCTGACGGATCTCGGCCTCGGTCGCGTCCGGGCGGCCCAGCGCCAGATTCTCCGCCACCGACATCGAGAACAGCGTCGGGTCCTCGAACGCGGTGGCCACCGTGCGGCGCAACGCGTCGACCGACAGTTCCCGGATGTCCTGAGCGTCGATGCGGATCTCGCCCTCGGTGACGTCGTAGAGCCGTGACAACAGCCCGACCAGGACCGACTTGCCCGACCCGGTGGCGCCGACCAGCGCCACCGTCTCCCCCGGCCCGACGGTCAGATCGACGTGGCGCAGCACCCAGCGGTCGGAGTCCGGGAACCGGAACCCGACGTTCACGAGCTCCAGCCGACCGCGGCGCGGCGCCCGGGCTCGCGGGCCGTCGGTGATCTCGCGGGGTGCGTCGAAGATCTCGGCGATCCGGTTGGCCGCGGTGAAGGACTCCTGGGTCATCGACAGCAGGAAGCCCAGCGACGCGATCGGCCACACCAGCGACAGCATCATCGTGATGAACGCGACCAGCGTGCCCATCGTGACCTGTCCCTGCCCGGCGGCGTAGGCGCCGAAGCCCAGCACGACGATCAGCGTCAGGTTCGGGATGATCTCCAACAGCGTCCAGAACTTGGCCGACACCCCGACCCGGCGGACCTGGGTGTCGTAGAGGGCGGACAGCTGGTCGTCGAAGCGGCGGTAGATGTGCTCCTCGCGGCCGAAGGACTTCACCACTCGCAGACCGTGCGCGGCCTCCTCGACGTGGGTGGCGACGTGGCCGGCCTGATCCTGCGCCAGCCGGGACAACCGCGTGTACTCGCGCTGAAAGTGCAGCACCGTCAACGTGATCGGCACGATCGATACGCACACCACCACACCGAGCGGCCAGTACATCGCCAGCAGGATCGCGGTGACGACGGTGATCTGCAGGACGTTCAGCAGCAGGAACAGAATGCCGAACGACGTGAACCGGCGGATCGTGCCGAGATCGTTCATGACCCGCGACAGCAGCTGCCCGGAGTCCCATCGGCCGTGGAACGACATCGGCAGGATCTGCAGTCGGGCGTAGAGGTCCTTGCGGATGTCGGCTTCCACGCCCATGGTGGCGCGCGCGACCAGCCAGCGGCGGATGAACCACAGCACCGCTTCGGTGACGCCGATGCCCAGCGCCGCGGTTCCCAGCACCCACAGGCCCTGCTGGTCCTGGTTGGTCACCGGGCCGTCGATGACGGCCTTGGTCATCAGCGGGATCGTGATCGTCGCGGCAAGGCTGGCCAGTGCGACGACGAGCATCGCGATCCAGCGCGCCCGGTAGGGCATCAGATAGGGCAGCAACCGCCACAGGTCCGAGCTGGGGCGCGGCCGGTCGCGCCGGGGCGCGATCGCCGGTGTGGCGCGCAGCGCCTCGGGCCGGGAATCACTCACTTAGAAGATCTTCCCATTGCGCGCAAACGGATAACTCGTCGTCGGGACGGGCCTGTGCACAGCACAAGTGCGCGTGCGGAGCGTGCGGGGCGCACCCGCGCCGGTCGGTGGTGCCGAACTGGGTGCGGTACAGCTGCGCGTAGCGGCCGCCGCGCGCCAGCAGTTCGGTGTGGGTGCCGCGCTCGACGATCCTGCCGTCCTCGACGACCAGGATGACGTCGGCCGCGCGGACCGTCGAGAGCCGGTGCGCGATGACCAGCGAGGTCCGGCCGGCCAGTGCCTCGGCGAGGGCCTCCTGCACCGCGGCCTCGGACTCCGAGTCCAGCGACGCGGTCGCCTCGTCGAGCACGACGACCCGCGGCGCGGCCAGCAGCAGGCGGGCGATGGTCAGACGTTGCCGCTGCCCGCCCGACAGGCGGTAACCCCGCTCCCCCACGATGGTGTCCAGCCCGTCGGGCATCGCCGCGACCACGTCGCCGAGGCGGGCCCGCTCCAGCGCCTCCCACAGCTCGTCGTCACTGGCTCCGGGAGCCGCCAGGGTGAGGTTGGACCGGATGGACTCGTGGAACAGATGGCCGTCCTGGGTGACCATCCCGACGGTCTCCTTCAGCGAGGCGAATGTCGCGTCGCGCACGTCGAGACCGTTGAGCCGCACCGCGCCTCCGGAGCCCGATGTCGGCGCCGGCGCGCCTCCGGAGCCCGATGTCGGCGCCGGCGCGCCTCCGACGTCATACAGGCGCGCCAACAGCGCCGCAATCGTCGACTTCCCGGCGCCGGAGGGACCCACCAGGGCGACCATCTGCCCGGGCTCGGCGGTGAACGAGACGCCGTGCAGCACCTCTTCGCCCCCGCGCACGTCGGCGTCGGACAGCTCGGCGACCTCTTCGAGCGACGCCAGCGACACCTTGTCCGCCGACGGGTAGGCGAACCGCACGTCGTCGAACTCCACGCGCACCGGGCCGGCGGGAACGGCCACGGCGTCCGGGCTCTCCCGGATCAGCGGGACCAGGTCGAGCACCTCGAAGACCCGCTCGAAACTGACCAGTGCGCTGGCGATCTCGACCCGCGCATTGGCCAGCGCGGTCAGCGGCGCGTAGAGCCGGGTCAGCAGCAGCGCCAGCGACACGATCGCACCGGCCTGCAGGTGCCCGCCCAGCGCCAACGCCCCGCCCAGCCCGTAGACCAGGGCGAGCGCGAGCGCCGACATCAATGTCAGCGAGTTCATGAACGTCGACTGCAGCATCGAGGTGCGCACCCCGATGTCGCGCACCCGCGCGGCCCGGGTACGGAACTCCCGGGACTCGGTGGCCGGGTCGCCGAACAGCTTGACCAGTGTGGCGCCCGGAGCGGAGAACCGCTCGGTCATCTGGGTGTTCATCGTCGCGTTGTGCACCGACGCCTCCCGCGACAGCGACGCCATCGCGGATCCGATCCGGCGCGCCGGGATCAGGAACAACGGCATCAGCGCCAGCGACAGCAGCGTGATCTGCCAGGAGATGCTGAGCATCACCGCCAGCGTCAGCGTCAGCGTCACCAGGTTGGACACCACCCCGGACAACGTGTCGGAGAACGCGCGCTGCGCGCCCAGGACGTCGTTGCCGAGTCGGCTGACCAGCGCGCCGGTGCGGGTGCGGGTGAAGAACGCCACCGGCATCCGCTGGACGTGGTCGAACACCGCGGTACGCAGGTCGAGGATCAGCCCCTCGCCGATCGTCGACGACAGCCACCGCGTCGTCAGCGACAGAGCGGCTTCGGCAAGCGCAACGACCGCGATCACCGCGGCCAGCGCCACCACCACACCGACCCGGCCCGCACCGGTGATCTCGTCGATCACCCGGCCGGCGAGCAGGGGCGTGGTGACCGTCAGCACCGCGCCGACCACGCTCACCGCCAGGAACACCGCCAACCGGCGGTGATGACGTGCCGCGAAACGCCAGATGCGGCGCATCAGGCGGCGGTCCAGCACGGAACGCAACTCTCCGCCGCGCGCCCGCGTCTGGCGGTAGAGAGTCTGCCGCGCCACCGTTTCCAAGCTCATGAAATCACCGTAGAACCTCAACAAAGGATCAGGTCAAAGCCATCCCGGGGACCGTCGCTGAAGCGACATCCGGCTCCGCGGCCGCCACCGGCACGGCATCCCGCCGGGCGACGGCATCATCAGGCAAGATTGCGGGCATGGACAGTGGTGTGAGTTCACCCCGGGTGCTCGTGGTCGACGACGATCCCGACGTCCTGGCCTCGCTGGAGCGCGGCTTGCGGCTGTCCGGATTCGAGGTCTCCACCGCGGTCGACGGCGCCGAGGCGCTGCGCAGCGCCACCGAGACCAAACCCGACGCGATCGTGCTGGACATCAACATGCCGGTACTCGACGGCGTGTCCGTGGTCACCGCGCTGCGCGCGATGGACAACGACGTGCCCGTCTGCGTGCTCTCGGCGCGGTCCTCGGTGGACGACCGGGTCGCCGGTCTGGAGGCCGGCGCGGACGACTATCTGGTCAAACCGTTCGTGCTGGCCGAGCTGGTCGCCCGGGTCAAGGCGCTGCTGCGCCGGCGCGGCTCCACGGCGACATTCTCGTCGGAGACCATCGCGGTCGGTCCGCTGGAGGTCGACATCCCGGGCCGCCGGGCCCGCGTCGACGGCGTCGACGTCGACCTCACCAAACGCGAGTTCGACCTGCTCGCCGTCCTGGCCGAACACAAGACCGCGGTGCTGTCCCGGGCCCAGCTGCTCGAGCTGGTCTGGGGTTACGACTTCGCCGCCGACACCAACGTCGTCGACGTCTTCATCGGCTACCTGCGCCGCAAACTCGAAGCCAACGGCGCCCCCCGACTGCTGCACACCGTGCGCGGCGTGGGCTTCGTACTCAGACAGCAATAGGACCGAGCCGTGTTGACTCGCATCTTCCGCCGTACCCCCTCGCTGCGCACCCGCGTGGCGTTCGCGACCGCCATCGCGGCCGCGATCGTCGTCGGCATCGTCGGCACCGTCGTCTGGGTCGGCATCACCCAGGACCGCAAGGAGCGGCTGGACCGTCGCCTCGACGAGGCCGCCGGGTTCGCCATCCCGTTCTTGCCCCGCGGCCTCGACGAGATCCCCAAGTCGCCCAATGACCAGGATGCGGTGATCACCGTGCGCCGCGGCGGCGCGGTCACGTCGAACTCCGATGTGGTGCTGCCCGAACTGGAACCCGGCTACGCCGACACCTACGTCGACGGGGTGCGCTACCGCGTCCGCACCGTGGAGCTCGCCGCACCCGAACCCATGTCGGTGGCGGTCGGGGCCACCTACGACGCGACCATCGCCGACACCAACAACCTGCACCGCCGCGTGCTGATCATCTGCACCCTGGCGGTCGGCGCCGCGACGTTCGGCGGGTGGCTGCTCGCGGCCTTCGCGGTGCGACCGTTCAAGCGATTGGCGCAACAGACGCGGTCGATCGACGCCGGTGACGAGAGACCCGACGTCGAGGTGCGCGGCGCGACCGAGGCGGTGGAGATCGCCGACGCCGTCAACGGCCTGCTGCAGCGCATCTGGAAAGAGCAGGACCGGACCAAGGCCGCGCTCGCATCGGCACGTGATTTCGCGTCGGTGTCGGCACACGAACTACGCACCCCGCTGACCGCCATGCGCACCAACCTGGAAGTGCTGTCCACGCTCGACCTTGCCGAGGAACAGCGCAAAGAAGTGGTCAACGACGTCATCCGGACGCAGACCCGCATCGAGGCCACCCTCGGCGCGCTGGAACGTCTGGCCCAAGGCGAACTGTCGACCGCCGACGACCACGTGCCGGTCGACATCACCGAGCTGCTCGACCGCGCCGCCCACGACGCCATACGCGTCTACCCCGACCTGGAGGTGTCGCTGGTTCCGGCGCCGACGGTGATCATCGTGGGGCTGCCGGCCGGCCTGCGACTGGCCGTGGACAACGCGATCGCCAACGCCGTCAAGCACGGTGGGGCGAGCCGGGTCCAGCTGTCTGCGGTGAGTTCCCGCGCCGGAGTGGAGATCGCGATCGACGACGACGGCGTCGGCGTCCCCGAGGAGGAACGCAAGATCGTGTTCGACCGATTCTCCCGTGGGTCGACGGCGTCGCACTCGGGCTCCGGCCTGGGCCTGGCACTGGTGGCCCAACAGGCCGAACTACACGGCGGGACAGCCTCGCTGGAGGCCAGCCCGCTCGGCGGGGCCAGGTTGCTGTTGCGGCTACCCGGCCATCGCTGAGGCCTCCCTGCTCAGCGGGTGCCGAGCAGGTCGATGACGAAAATGAGCGTCTTGCCCGAGAGGCGGTGCCCACCGCCCGCGGGTCCGTAGGCGAGCGCCGGCGGGACGATCAACTGACGGCGGCCGCCGACCTTCATCCCGGGGATGCCCTCCTGCCAGCCCTGGATCAGGCCGCGCAGCGGGAACTCGATCGACTCGCCACGGTTCCAGGAGCTGTCGAACTCCTCGCCGGAGTCGTACTCGACGCCGACGTAGTGGACCTCGACGTTCGCGCCGGGCACGGCTTCGGGACCGTCACCGACGACGAGATCTTTGATGACCAGCTCGGTGGGCGCGGGGCCGCCGGGGAACTCGATCTCGGGCTTCTGGCCGGAAGAGGAAGTCATCCGCTCACCCTACGCAGCGGCGCGAGTGGTCCGGGAGACCCCACTTCGATTTACAGGTGTCGGGCGCCCGGTACGGGGGCAGACTGAGGACGTGGTGAAAGACGAAGACATTCTTGCGCGGGTGCACAGGCTGGTCGCCGAAGAGCAGGAGCTGCGATCTGCGCTGCAGCACCGCGAGATCGACGAGTCCGAGGAACATCAGCGGCTACGCGCCGTGGAGGTCCAACTCGACCAGTGCTGGGACCTGCTGCGGCAGCGGCGCGCGCTGCGCGAGTCGGGCGGCGATCCGCGCGAAGCGCAGGTGCGGCCACCCGACGAAGTCGAGGGCTACCTGAACTGACCGCTACTGCGAACCGTCCGGCGGGCAGTTGATCGACACGTAGGCCGCCGGCGGCGCCGACGTGTCAATGCTGGTGACGGTGCACTGCGAGAGCGGGATGTTCGACGGTGTGCCGGCCACCCAGTTGATGTGGACGCTGTAGCCCTCGTTGGTGAGGTCCCGGATGGTGTCGGCGGGCGACTCCGACCCCGCGGCCGGTGTCAGTGCGGCAGCGACCGGCGCGACGATCACGGAACCGAGCAGAGCCGCAGTCAGCAGCGCGGCTGCGCGCGATGCGGTAAAAGTCATCGTCGTCCTCCACGGATCGTCCGGCATCTGTGATGTCGCCCTCGCGGTGATTTCGTTACGGAGCCTCCAGCGGCTTGTTCGACGTGTCGACCGACCGCTGGCCGAGCAAACCGCCCTCCAGGCCGCCGGCCTGGTAGGTCTCCCAGAGCCGGCGGAGGTAGTCGATGGCACCGATGTCGGCGTGCTCGCGGCCAGGTTCGACACCGACCAGTGTGCCCTCTCCGGGCGCCGCGGGTGCCACGTGCTGAGGCAGCAGGTACTGGTTGTTGAGCGCGTTCGGGTGCAGCGGGGTGGCCGGGGCGGTGCCGGGTATCGAAGGCACGGCGTGTTGACCGAGGGTGAGCTCGCCGCCGGGTTGGCCGATCGACCCGACAAGTTCCGGTGGCAAGCCGCCGATCCCGGTGCCCGCCCCGCTCTGCGCCAGGGGGAACAAGGGATGCGCGGTCGGCGGCGGTGCCGGCACCGGGGCCGGTTCCGGACCGGGGACAGGTTGGGCCTGCACGGACGGTGCCATCGCCAGCAACGCGCACACCGGCATGACCAGGACCAGCATCGCGTGCGGCGCCACGGTCAGACCGCCTTCGGGACACCGTAGTACGCGACGATGTCGTCGGCGGCGTCGGTCGAGCTGGTCAGGATCGCGTACGACCGCAGGAACGACTGACCGATGCAGCCGTCGATCTTGATGCGCGCATCCTTGACGGTGACCCGGGGTTCTGTGCCGCTGAACTCTTTCTGTGTGATCTGCACGGTGATCACCTCGCCCGGCTGCGGGAAGACCTCGACCTGCGCGGTCATCGGGAGGCGGGAGTCGCCTCGCAGAGGATCCTGACGGAGCAACACCGGGCTGAACCCGATGGACCCGTTCAGCTTGACCACGTTCAGGCTGATCCCGCATCCGATCTGATAGCCGACTTCCAGTGTGCCCCCGGCCAATTCGGCCGAACCCGAGCCCGCGACCCTGCCGCTGAAGGTACCGGCGACCAAGTATTCCCGCGACGAGAGCGCCGTGGTCAGCGGGGCCGCGGCCACCTGGACCTCGTCGCGGGCCGCGACCGTCAACTCCCAGCCGTCGGGCGTGACGACGGTCCCGGGCGGCCCGGACGGCACCGTGCCGTCGGGCGGCGGCGCCACGTCGGCGACGGCCTGCACAGCGGGCTCCGGCGGCGCTCCTGCGTCCGGCTGAGCCGCCGCGACGGGAGCACACACCAGCCACGCGGTTGCCACTGCGCTCAATGTCCTTGCAATAAAAGCCATTTCAGACCACCGTGACTTGTCCGGCGTAGGTGACGATGTCGGAGGTGTCGGCGGTCGAACTGGTGAAGGTGGCATACGACTGCAGGAAGGATTGGCCGACACACCCATCCATCCGCACCCGCAGACCCGTCACGGTGACCCGCGCCTCGTCGCCCTTGAAGCGCTTCTCCCCCACCGGTACCAGGGTGACGGTGCCGGGCCGCAGGTTGACCTTGACCTGCCCGTTGATCGGCAGGTCGACGAAGCTGGCGTTGTTGTTCGAGAAGAACGCGGTCGCTCCGACCGAGCCGAGAAGCTCGACCGGCCCGCCGATGATGCCGCATCCGATGCGGTACCCGACCACCAGCGATCCACCCGTCAGAGCCGTGCTCCCCGCTCCGCTCACGGTCCCGGTGAACGTGCCGCCGACGATGTACTCACGCGAGCTGACGGCCGTTGTCAGCGGCGCAACCGGTTCGTGGGTTTCGTCCTGGGCGGCCACCGTCAACTCCCAGCCCTCGGGGGTCGTCAGGTGCCCGGGCGGAGACGACGGCACGGCCGCCGGCGCCGGCGGCGCCCCAGCTGCGACGACGGTGTCGGGCTCAGGGGCCGGCTGCGCCAGGCCCTGCGGCATCGTCCCGAAGGTTGCCAGGACACCGGTGGCGGCCAGGACGACCGACAGTATTCGCATGTACCAGCGCCCCTCCGACACCCAATCCCCTTGAGGTGCCAAGGGTACGGCTTCACCGGATTCCGCGGAGACGAAATAGTTCCGAATGCATGGAAGAGACGTATGTCACCTCAGGTTGCTGTGCAGCCCGGCGTAAAACCTCTCGCCCGGGACGCCGGTGTGGTCTGCTGTCATCGGCCCTGGTGGATCGATCGCGGAAAGCGGCAAGGAATTGGTGACCGGTACCCGAGCGCTCATCGTGGTGTTGACCCTGTCGGCCGGCCTGGTACCGCTGACGGCGGCGCCCGCCTCGGCGCAGCCCACGCCCGTCGTAGAGGCCACCCCCGAAGCCGTCGCCGCCTGCACCGGGTTCGCCCGGGCACTCGACCTGGCGTCGGCGAGCTACTCGGATTTCGCCAATGCGCTCGCTCTGGGTGAAGCCCGACCTGACTACGCCGATCCGGTCGTCTACTCCAGCAACGTGTACGGCCGGGCCGGCCTGCGCGAGGCTGTCAGCGTCGCCTTGGCGGCGGCGCGCACCCCGGGCCTCGCACCCGAGATCGCCGCGCCGATGCGGTCCTGGGCGCTGCGCGCGACCAAGCTCGTCGTACTGATGGGCCTGCGCGCCGACGTCGACCGGTTCAACGACAACGCCAACCGCATCAACGAGGACACCGCCGCCGTGCAGCAGGCGTGCGCCGACGCCGGGACGAAGGCGTAGCGGAACAGCATGTGACAGCGACACTTCGACGCGGTCATCGTCGGCGCCGGCCACAACGCGGCGATGGCAGCGTTGGGTGCCTAGCGTCCCGACAGCTTCCCGAGCACCCGACGCAGCGCCGCCAGATCCTCGGCATCGAGAGCCGAGAACACCTCGGGCGCAGGGTCGTACACGTCGTCGACCGCGCGCAGCACCGCGCGGCCGGCGTCGGTCAGCGACACCCGCTTGCACCGGCGGTTCTGCGGATCCACCTCCCGGACCACCAGCCCGCGCTCCTCGAGCGCGTTGACCGCCACAGTCGCCGCGGGGGCGTCGATCGTCGCCGCGGCGGCGAGTTCCTTGACCGTCATCGGCGCCCGGTTCAACCGCTTGAGGATTCGGATCCGGCTGAACGGCAGGCCGGTGCGGTCGATGACGGCCCGCTTCCAGCTGTCGCGGTGCTCCACCACCAGCGAGACCAGGTCGCGCCACACCTCGTCGGCGAGCGGGTCAGGCGGCACGGGATGCTCCGCTCGCCGTCGGCTCGCCGGCGATGAGGGGCGCCAGCCGTTCGGCCGAGCGCAGCGCCCGGCCCGAGGTCGAGAACAGCGCCAGCGCGGTGATCACTCCGCCCAGGGCCACGCAGACGAACCACAACGGCCGGGCCGAGGCTGCGAAGTCGGTGGTGGTGCCGGCCAGCGCCCCGCCGGCCACCGAACCGCACATGGCCACACCGATACTCACTCCGATCTGCCGACTGGTCGACGTCACCGCCGACGCGGCGCCGGCGCGCTCCAGGGGCATCCCGCTGACCGCGGCGTTGGTGATCGGCGCGTTGACCATCGAGAACCCGATCCCGAAGACCGCGAACACCAGCAGCAGTGCCCACACCGGGGTGGAGGCGGTGATGAACGTCAGCATCGATGCGGCCGCGGTGATCAGCACCCCGGCGATCAGCAGGGACGGGCGCGCACCGAAGCGGCCGACCATGCGCCCCGACAGCGGGGAGAAGAGCAGCGCGCCCAGCGCGATGGGCAGGTAGATCAACCCGGTGTCCATGGCGGAGTAGCCGCGCTCCCCCTGCAGGTACAGCGACATCATGAACAGGAACGCACCCCACGCGGCGAACGCCGAGATCGCGGTCACCGTCGCGGAACTGAACGGGATGCTGCGGAAGAATCGGAGGTCGATGAACGGGTCGTGGCGGCGTGACTCGTAGCGCAGGAAGAGCACGAACGCCACGGCCGCGACGACGGCGGCGGCCACCGTGCGGGGGTTGGTCCAGCCCAGCACCGGTCCCTCGATCAGGGTGAACACGACACCGAAGAGGAACAGCACGGCCAGCACCTGGCCGACGGGGTCGATGTTGCGCATCGTCGCCGATTTGGACTCCGGCACGAACACGGCGGTGAGGATGATCGCCGCGGCGCAGATGGGCAGGTTGATCCAGAACACCGCGCGCCAGCTGACCAGTTCGATGAGCAGCCCGCCCACGATCGGGCCGAGCGCCATCGAGATACCGACCACCGAGCCCCAGAAGCCGAGCGCGCGCGCCCGTTCCACCGGCCCGGTGAACACCTGCGACACGATGGACAACGCGACGGGGTTCATCATCGATCCGCCCACGGCCTGCAGCAGTCGCGCCCCGATCAGCATGTCCATGTCCGGCGCGAGGCTGCACAGCAGCGAGCCGAACGCGAACGCGGTCAACCCGATCTGGAACACCCGGCGCCGCCCGAAGCGGTCCCCCGAGGCGCCCGCCAGGATCAGCAGCGACGCCAGCACAAGGGTGTAGACGTCGACCACCCACTGCAGCTGCGACGGGGACGCGTTCAGGTCGGCGCGGATGGCCGGGATGGCGACGTTGACGATCGTCGCGTCCATCGACACGATCAGCAGGCTCAGACAACAGGACGCCAGGATGATGGCCTTGCGCCGAGGCGTCATCGTGCCGACAGGTTCACTCACCTGATGATTGTGAAACTACAACTGTCTGGGCGGCAAGGAACACATTTGTGACGTTCGACGCACGCGAGCGCGCGCCGAATGCCACCGCGAGCGCGCGTGTCGAGGTACAGACACGCGCGCTCGCGGTGAAAGGGGACTATCGGGGCTAGCGGGAGCCCAGGTCGGCGTAGTCGCGCTCGGTGTAGCCGGTGTAGATCTGGCGCGGACGGCCGATCTTGTTCGGCTCCCCGTGCATCTCCCGCCAGTGGGCGATCCAGCCCGGCAGCCGTCCCAGAGCGAACAGCACGGTGAACATGCGGGTCGGGAAGCCCATCGCGCGGTAGATCACGCCGGTGTAGTAGTCGACGTTCGGGTAGAGCTTGCGCTCGACGAAGAAGTCGTCGGTCAGCGCGATCTCTTCGAGCTCCTTGGCGATGTCGAGCAGCTCGTCCTTGACGCCGATCTTGCCGAGGATCTTGTCGGCCTGCTCCTTGACGATGCGCGCCCGCGGGTCGTAGTTCTTGTACACCCGGTGGCCGAAGCCCATCAGCTTGACGTTGTCCTCGCGGTTCTTGACCTTCTTGACGAACGTCGCGACGTCGTCGTCACCCGCGCGGATCTTCTCCAGCATCTCCAGCACCGCCTGGTTGGCGCCGCCGTGCAGCGGGCCCCACAGCGCGTTGATACCACCGGAGACCGAGGTGAACAGGTTCGCCTGCGACGAGCCGACCAGGCGCACGGTCGAGGTGGAGCAGTTCTGCTCGTGGTCGGCGTGCAGGATGAACAGCATGTCCAGGGCGCGGACGATCTCGGGATCGACCTCGTACGGCTCGGCCGGCAGACCGAACGTCATCCGCAGGAAGTTCTCGACCAGCGTGAACGAGTTGTCCGGGTACAGGAACGGTTGCCCCTCGGACTTCTTGTACGCGTACGCCGCGATGGTCGGCAGCTTCGCCAGCAGCCGGATCGTGGACAGCTCGACCTGCTGGGGGTCGAACGGGTCCAGCGAGTCCTGGTAGTAGGCGCTCAGTGCGTTGACCGCGCTGGAGAGCACCGGCATCGGGTGCGCGTTGCGCGGGAAGCCGTCGAAGAACCGTTTGAGGTCCTCGTGCAGCATCGTGTGCCGCTGGATCCGGGTGGTGAAGTCCTCGAGCTGCTCGGCCGTGGGCAGCTCACCGTAGATCAGCAGGTAGCTGACCTCGATGAACGTCGACTTCTCGGCCAGCTGCTCGATCGGGTAACCCCGGTACCGCAGGATGCCGGCGTCACCGTCGATGTAGGTGATGGCGCTCTTGGTCGACGCGGTATTGACGAAGCCACCGTCGAAGGTGGTGTAGCCGCTCTTCGCCAGCAAGGAACCCAAAGCGATGCCGTCGGCGCCTTCGGTCGCTTTGACGATGTCGAGTTCGAGCTCTCCACCGGGGTACTTCAGCGTGGCGTGCTCCTGCCCGGCTTCGGCGTTATCGGCCACTGCGATCCCTTCAGTCTGTCTAGGTCCAACGCGAATTCACGGAGTCTGACTACAGAAGGTAGTCCCATTCCCGTGGGACCGCCCGTGGGGGTGCAGCCTGACGGTCAGACAGGTTGCCCGATGTCGGCCATTTCACGCGCGAATTCGTCATATGTGGCCTCGAACGCATCGATGACGTCGTCCAGGGTCATCGCGTCCGCGCTGTTCAGATCCTCGGCCAGACTCTCCACCGCGGTCATCAACAGCGCTCCCGACACCGCGGCGGCCAGCTTGACGCGCCGGTCGCGGACGTCGGTGCCCAGGCGCTGGGCGACCATCTTGTCGACGGCGCTGGCCCGATACTCCACGGCCGCCTGACGCAGCGCCGGCGAGGCCATCAGGATCCGCAGCAGCTGCAGCAGACGCGACGCCGGCAACGCACCGGGGCGGCCCTCCTGGGACGCCCGGCCCGTCGCGACGTAGGCGCGCCGCAGTGCCTCGTAGGTGGGCAGCTGCAGTGGCTGCCGGGCCAGTTCGGTGGCGGCGACGGCGAGCACATCATCGACCAGGGCCAGCGCGATGGCCTCCTTGGTCGGGAAGTACCGGCTGAACGTCCGCGGGGAGACGTTGGCGATCGCGGCGATCTGGTCGACGGTGGTGTGCTCGAAGCCCTGCTGCTCGCACAGTCCCACCGCCGCACTCAGCAATGTGGCACGAGTCTGTCTTTTCTTCCGCTCCCGCAAACCGAGTGAGCGGTCCCCCCGCAGTTCAACCACACCCCGGATGCTAGACCCCGCGGCTAGGGAATTGATGAGAAACCAGGGACCCGGTCGGTCCCGGGCAGCAACTACGGCTGGAGCCGCTCCACGACCGTGCCGCGCAGCCGAATGCGGTTGTGCACCCGGTTCTCCCGGCCCTGCCAGAACTCGACGACCTCCGGCGCGATCAGGTAACCGCCCCAGTGCGGCGGCACCGGGATGTCGGCGACGTCGGCGAACCGCTCGGTGACATCAGCCAGGCGGCCGAGCAGCGCTTCCCGCGACGCGATCGGCGCGCTCTGCGCCGACGCCCACGCCCCCAACTGGGAGCCCCGGGGCCGTTTGGACCAGTAGTCCGCCGTCGCCTCGTACGAGACCTTGGTCACCGGGCCGCGGACGTGGACCTGGCGTCCCAGCCCGAACCACGGGAACGTCGCCGACGCGTACGGAACGGCTGCGAGCTGGTGCCCCTTGTCGGAGTCATAGTTCGTGTAGAAGGAGATCCCCGACTCGTCGACGCTCTTGCACAGCACGGTGCGCGTGACGGGATGGCCGTCGGCGTCGACGGTGCCGAGGACCATCGCGTTGGGTTCGGCCAGGCCCGCGGCCTCGGCGTCACCGATCCAGGAATGCAACAGGGCGACCCAGCCGTCGGCGAGCCAGTCGGCGTCGAGGTCGACGCTGCCGTCCTTCTCCACCGACCCGTACTCGACCCGCATCCGCGCCAGGCGATCAGAGCTAGACACCCGACAAACGCTACGCCCCACCGGATGGCCGGTCCCGGGTTCATCGGCCCTGCTCCGATGTAAGAATCTGCCCATGACTGCGGTGCCGGAGGATTTCACGCCCGGGTTGTCGGGCGTGGTGGCGTTCGAGACCGAGATCGCCGAACCCGACAAGGACGGCGGCGCGCTGCGCTACCGCGGCGTCGACATCGAGGATCTGGTGGCCCGGCGGGTTCCGTTCGGAGACGTGTGGGGGCTACTGGTCGACGGCCGGTTCGGCGACGGGCTGCCACCCGCCGAGCCGTTCCCGCTGCCGATCCACAGCGGCGACGTCCGCGTCGACGTGCAGGCCGGACTGGCGATGCTGGCCCCGATCTGGGGTTATCAGCCAATCCTCGACATCGACGACCAGACGGCCCGCGACCAGCTGGCCCGCGCGTCGGTGATGGCACTGTCCTACGTCGCGCAGTCCGCGCGCGGCATCTACCGGCCCGCGGTCCCCCAGCGCGCGGTCGACGGGTGCGACACCGTGACCGCACGGTTCATGACGCGGTGGCAGGGCGAGCCGGACCCCCGGCACATCGAGGCGATCGACGCCTACTGGGTCAGCGCCGCCGAGCACGGCATGAACGCCTCCACCTTCACCGCCCGCGTGATCGCGTCGACCGGCGCCGACGTGGCGGCGGCCCTGTCCGGGGCGATCGGCGCGATGAGCGGTCCGCTGCACGGCGGGGCGCCGGCCCGGGTGATCCCGATGATCGAGGAGGCCGAGCGCACCGGCGACGCGCGCGCCGTGGTCAAGGGCATCCTCGACCGCAACGAGAAGCTGATGGGTTTCGGGCATCGCGTCTACCGCGCCGAAGACCCCCGCGCCCGCGTGCTGCGCGCCACCGCCGAGCGTCTGGAGGCGCCGCGCTACGAGGTGGCCGCGGCCCTCGAGCAGGCCGCGCTGGCCGAACTGCGGGAACGTCGCCCGGACCGGGCCATCGAGACCAACGTCGAATTCTGGGCGGCGGTGATCCTCGATTTCGCTCAGGTGCCGGCGAAGATGATGCCGGCGATGTTCACCTGCGGACGCACCGCGGGCTGGTGCGCTCACATCCTCGAACAGAAGCGGCTCGGCAAGCTGGTGCGCCCCTCCGCGGTCTACGTCGGCCCCGGGCCGCGCGGCCCGGAGGCGGTCGACGGCTGGCACTCCCTCTCCCTGCCATGACCGACCCGCGCCACCTGTTCGCCTCGGCGGCAGAGCATTTCGTCGGACTGGTGCGGGCGATCCCCGCCGGCCGGTGGGACGATCCGGGGCTGGGCGAGTGGAGCGTGCGGGATCTGGTGGGACACACGTCGCGCTCGTTCATCACCGTCAGCACCTATCTGGCGGTGCCGGCGCAGCGCGAGGACCTCGCCGATGCGGTGGACTACTACGTCGCGATGCAGTCCGTCGCCGCCGGCATCGGCGCGGCCGGCGTCGTCGAACGGGGCCGCCAGGCCGGCCGGGATCTCGGTGCCGACCCGGCCGCCACGGTCGCCGAGCTGGCGTCGCGCGCGATCGCCGACGTGGCCGCCGCCGACGACCCGCTGATCGAAGTGATCGGCGGCTACGGCATCAGGCTGAGCAGCTACCTGCCCACCCGCACGTTCGAGCTCGCGGTGCACGGGCTCGACATCGCCGGCGCTGTCGGCCTGGCCGCCGAGCCGCCCGCCGAGGTCCTCGCCGACGCCGCCGCGCTGGCCGCGCGCATCGGCGTCGCGCTCGGCCACGGACCGGCGCTGCTGCGCACCCTGACCGGCCGCACGGCGTTGCCCGGTGGATTCTCGGTGGTGTGACCACGCGGGCGATGAGTTTCTGATCCACTGGGGGTCTGTACCGGGTCCGCATTCCGATCCCATCGACCCAGAGGAGACCCCCCATGGCGATCGACAACACCCCCATGCTCGTCCCGCATCTCGTCGTCGACGACGCCGCAGCCGCACTCGACTTCTACGCCAAGGCGTTCGGCGCCGAGGAGATGGTGCGGATGCCCGGCCCCGACGGCAAGCTGATCCACGCGGCGATGCGGATCAACGGCGCCATGGTGTTCCTCAACGACGACTTCCCGGAGTACAACGACGGCAAGGCCACCACCCCGACGGCGCTGGGGGGCACGCCGGTGACCATCCACCTGCAGGGCCCCGACGTCGACGGCCGGTTCCAGCGGGCCATCGACGCCGGCGCCACCGTCGTCAATCCGCTCGCCGACCAGTTCTGGGGCGACCGCTACGGCGTGCTGCGTGACCCGTTCGGCCACCACTGGTCGCTGGCCGAGACCGTCCGCGAGGTCGACATGAACGAGGTGGTCGCTCAGATGGCCGAGAGCTCCTAGCCGGGAAGGTAGGCCTGCAGCAGCGACACCGGCAACCCGTCGGCGAAGGTGATGCCGCTGAGCGCGGCGATGCTCGCCACCTTCGGGATGCGCTCGAGCTCCGGAGTGGCCGGATCCGAACCGTAGAGGCCGAACTGCAGGTCGTACCCTTCCGACCATTCCAGGTTGTCGACGAACGACCAGTACGTATAGCCGCGGATGTCGGCGCCGTGGGCGACCAGATCCTGCAGCACCGCAAGGTGATTGACGATGTAGGAGGGCCGCTTGGTGTCCTCGTCGTCGGCGATGCCGTTCTCGGTCACCCACAGCGGCTTGCCGTAGGACGCCGCGAGTTCGAGCACCTCCCGGAATCCGCCCGGGTCGGTCGGCTGGTTGAAGTCGCTGCACGTCGGTTCGTCGGCCGAGCACCGGATGGGGAAGCCGCGCAGGAACGGGAAGCCCGGCACCGGGGCGACGCCGAACCCGATCATGGGCTGGGATCCGTAGTACTGCACGCCGAGGAAGTCGACCTTGCCCGCCATGTCGGGACGGACTTCGTCGGCGGTCTTGATGCCGTCGAAGTTCGCGTCGACCCAGCCCTCGATGACCGCGTTGGGGAACCACTTGTTGTAGTAGTGATTCCAGGCGTCGGAGGCCTGCACGTCGAGCGGATTGACGGGGTTGGCGGGCCGCGCCGGGATCATGTTGTGGGTGAACCCCACGAACGCCGCAGGCCCGCCCTCGGTGGTCGCGGCGGTGGTGTCCCAGGTGTGGATGGCGTCGTAGGCGGCGACGTGCCCGACGGCCTGGTTGACCAGGAAGGTCGACGCCAAGTCGGGCCGAAGCACCCCCGGCGGCCAGTTCGGCACCACCCACGGGATGGCCAGGAACTCGGTGAGGACCGGCGGGAACGGCTCGTTGAGGGTGGCCCAGTTGTCCACCTGGTCACCGAACTTCCACGCGAGGTAGGCGGCGTATTTCTCGAACTCCACCGCGGTGGTCGGTGACAACCAGCCCGCCGCCGGCGCCGGGAGGCCGAGCTGGAGCAGGGGGCGCGCCGCGATGGGGTCGTGGATCCACACCGGCAGGGTGAAGTGGTTGACGGTGACGAACGGGTCGAGGCCGTACTGCCGCAGCGTGGCGAAGACGTCGCGGTAGTGCGCGACCTCGTCCTGGTCGGCCAGCGCGTCGAGCGCTTCGAGGTCGGCCCGGGTGAGCTTCCCGCCCTCGTCGGAGATGTCGACCGTGGCGGTGGAGTTCGGGAAGATCCGGCTCCACTCGACGCTCATGCGGAACGTGTTCATGCCGAGCTCGTCGCGCGCGAGCGCGGCGTCGCCGGCGTAGGACACATAGGCTCCGGGTCCGTTCTCGGGGACGCCGCGGACGAGGCGCAGCAGCCGGTTGATCGGGTCGTGCACCCAGCGGTACCAGTCCGACCGGGTGTCCACCGGCGAGCCGGGGCCACCCTCGGCCTGGAACCCGGAATGCGCAACGCCCCAACGGAATCCGTCCGGCATCGAAAGGTCGATGCCGTCGACGCGTTCGACGTCGACCGTGACGGTCACGGTGCGGCCGTGGCCGCCGCCGGGATGCAGCAGGTTGCCCAGGATGGGGACGAACTGCAGCAGGCCGGCCAGGCCGTGGACGTGCAGACCGTCGTGCTCGTCGCTGACGGCGACGGTGAAGGTGTCGCGTCCGCCGACCGCGGCCAGCGCGTTCATCGGCCGGTAGACGAAGTTGCCGTCGGCGTCGACGGAGACGGTGCCGCCGTTGTGCGGGCGGCCGATCACGGTGTAGGTCAACCGGTCCCCGTCGGCGTCGGTGACCCCCAGGTTGCCGGTGATCCGCACTCCGCCGTCGTCGGCGCGGCTCTGGGTGTGCGGTGGCGGGGTGCCGGGCAGTTCGGGTGTCGTGTTGAACAACTCCCGCCGCACCCAAGCCAGCAAAGCCCAGCCGGACGGGTCGCTGGGTGGTCGCGGCGGACCCGCGGCGAACGGGCTCAACAGGGCGCGGACGAAACTCGTGGCCAGATCCACGACATAGGTCACCCCGGTGCGCACGTCGTGCGCCTGCGGCCACGGCCGCCAGGACGGCACCCGCGGCGGGTCGAAGGTGGCGGTTGTCGTGGGTACGGGCGCAACCTCGCGGCGCCGTACCGGTGCGGGGACGGTCCGGGTTTCGGCGACGGCGATCTGCTGCGGCGGCGCCGCGGTGCGGGCGGCCGCCGGCTCTGCTTCGCGGACAGTTGCCGCGCCGTCGGCGAGCTCGTCGCGACCCTCGACGGTTCTCGTTGTGTGCCTTGCTCTTCGCTCGATCACGACAATCTCGTCATAGGTGTCGCGCGCGTCCACGCCGGCGTCATCCACGGCACGGCTGCGGCGGCGGTCGGCCACCGGGCCGGCTGCCGCGCCTGGGTCGAGTTCGACGGAGGTGTCCTGCGTGCCGTCGGTCGGGGTCGAGGTACTGTCTCGATCGGTGCGGGTGGTGACCGACTCGGACTCCGAAGTACTCGCCGCGGCACCGTCTTCGCCGGCCCACGCCACCCCCGTGCCGGTGAACACCGCGGCTCCGACGCCCAACGTGACGGCCAGCGCCCCGACGCGGCCCACGAACTGCCCAGCATCCATCTCCACTGCATACCTCCGCACGCGACAGGGCGATGGTGATTCGGCGAAACTGCAACAGTTCCCGGCGCGGCGGTGTGTTGCGCGCCGCGCCGGCCCCGACGCGTGGATACTTGCCCAATTGCGCCGGCGCCGAACGAGGTGATTTGTGATCTGGCTACTCCAGTTCCCACCCGTGATCCTCGGCGCCCTGTGGGTGGCCGTCGTGGTCGGCGTCTCGGTCGGCGGGCTGATCGTCTTTCGCAAGGCGGTGTCGCACACGCGGCTGGAGAACACCAACGAGGTGTCGGCGCCGGTGTTCCAGCTCGCCGGCGTGCTCTATGCCGTGCTCGTCGCGTTCGTGGTGGTCGTGGTGTGGGAGCAGTTCAGCGACGCCGAGGACGCCAGCGGCATGGAAGCCGCCGCGGTCGCCGATCTGTTGCGCGACTCCGAGGCATTGCCCGCGGAATCCCGCGCAACGGTGCAGCGCAGCCTGATCGCGTACGCCCGGGACGTCGTCGACGATGAGTTCCCCCGGATGCGGCGCGGTGAGACCATCGAGGAACAGTCCGCGGAGCTGTTGACTGTATGGTCGTCATACCTGGAGGTCGAACCCGTAACCCGTTCGGAGATCGCCTTTTTCGAGCAGGCGATCGTGGAGCTCAACGAGCTCAGCTCCGACCGCAAACTACGAGTCTCCACCAGCGAGTCCTCCGTGCCCGGCGAGCTGTGGGTTCTCCTCGTCGGGGGCGGCGGCGTGGTCATGGCGTTCACGTTCCTGTTCGGCACGCGCGACGTCGTGGTGCACGCGCTGGCCGTCGGGCTCACCGCAGCGCTGCTGGCGTTCGTGCTGTATCTGATCTTCGCGCTCGAACACCCCTACGCGGGGCAGCTCTCGGTCCGACCGGACGCGTTCAGCAAGGTGCTCGCCGACTGGGCGACGTAGCTCAGCGGCGCAGCCCGGCCAGTAGCCGACGGTGCACCGGCACCTCGGGCGCGGCAGCCGCGGCCTCCAGCAGCTCGACGACCGACGTCAACTTGGCGCGCGGGCGCTGATCGCCGCCCCGCGCCACCTCCGCGGCGTCGATCGCCGCCCAGCCGCGGTGGTCGATCACGTCGGGCTGCCGGCTGCGCACCATCCGGTCCAGCGCGGACGGTTTGTGCGCCGGCGCGGTCAGTCGACCGTCGTTGTAGTCGTCGACCAGATTGCGCACCGTCTCGGCGGCGCAGGACTTGTTGGTGCCGATGAACCCGGTGGGCCCGCGTTTGATCCAGCCGGCGACGTAGCTGCCCGCCACCGGTTTCCCGGTATCCGGGTCGAGCACCCGTCCGCCGGCATTGGGCACCACCGCGGCGGTCTCGTCGAACGGCAGCCCGGGAATCGGGATGCCGCGATACCCGATGGAGGTGAGCACCAGCCCGGCGGCGATGTCGTGCGTCCGGTCGGTACCGGTGACGGCGAACCGCACGCCGCCGGCCTTCTGCTCGCCGAGCACCCGCTGCGGCGTCAGCTGGTAGGCCAACCGGATCCGGGGGCGGGTGATCGGCGCCGAGGCGTCACCGAGCTTGGACAGGATCTCGAGTTTGTTGCGGGTCAACGGATCCGTGACCCCGGGCAGCGCGGCGAGGACACGATCGTGGTCCTCGCGGTCGAGCACCACCTCGCACGTGGCGGTCAGCCCGATCAGCTCGGGCAGGGTGAACGCCGACGCCTCCGGTCCGCGCCGGGCGGCGATCACCACCTCCTGCACCCGGGAGCCCCGCAGCGCGGCGAGCGCGTGGTCGGCGATGTCGGTGCGCGCCAGCGCGTCGGGATCGGCGGTCAGGATCCGGGCGACGTCGAGCGCGACGTTGCCGTTGCCCACGATGACGACCGGCTCGTCGGTGAGATCCACTGCCAGGTCGGTGAATTCGGGGTGGCCGTTGTACCAGGACACCACCTCGGTCGCGGTCGCGGTGCCGGGCAGCCCGATCCCGTCGATGTCGAGGCGGCGGTCGGTGGGCGCGCCCACCGCGTAAAGCACCGCGTGGTGATGCTCCAGCAGCTCGGCATGCGTGAGATGCCGGCCCACCTCGACGTTGAGGTAGAACGTGAACCCGGGTGACTGCGCAATTCGGTCGAACAACCGGGTGACCCGCTTGGTGCTCGGATGGTCGGGCGCCACCCCGGCCCGGACCAATCCGTAAGGCGTGGGCAGCTTCTCGATCACGCTGACCTCGACACCGCGCTGGGTCAGCAGTTCGTCGGCGGCGTACATCGCCGCCGGGCCGGATCCGACGACGGCCACCCGCAGCGGACCGTCGGGACGCCGGCGCACCATCGGGGCCTCCAGCACCGGCGCCAACTTCGAGGTCGGCGGCAGCTTGCCCTCACGCTTGGGGTAGAACGCGGCGTTCAGCTCGACGAACGGCAGTTGCTCGGGCTGCAGCTTGGTGTCGGGCAAGATCGCGCCCACCGGGCAGGCCGACACGCAGGCACCGCAGTCGACGCACGCCTCGGGGTCGATGTAGAGCATCTCCGCGGTCGCGAACCCCGGCTCGTCCGGCGTGGGGTGGATGCAGTTGACCGGGCACGCGTAGACACACGACCCGTCGCTGCAACACGACTGGGTTACCACGTGGGGCACTGGAGACTCCTTGCGCTACGCCGCGGTGACGACGTGCTGACGGGCCGGTTCGCTGCGGTAGCGGCTGGGCGGACCGTCGAGCTTGCAGATCCGCCACATCAGCTTGGCGAACGGGTTCATCAGACGGGTGTCCTCACAGAGCATCCGGACGTCACCGAACATGTCGCGCAGGAACTGCCGGGCATGCGGAGTGCCGAAGAAGATCTCCTTCTTCACCGAGCGCGGGATGCCGAACTCCTGCCAGAAGGACTTCGGCGGCACGATGATCGCCTGGCACAGCACGCGCATGATGATCGGCACGTTGAGCGACAGCAGGAACCGCTGCCGGCGGTTGAGGTGCGGCACGCGCTTACGCAGGTACTCGTGGGCGAACGAGATGTGCCGGGCTTCCTCGGCGACGTGGATCGCCATGACCCGCTCCATGATCGGGTGCAGGTCCTTGCCCTCGCGCAGGACGTTCTTCTGCGTGTGGTCGATGGGCTCCTCACCGGCGAGCACACCGAAGAAGAACGGGATCGGCAGCGGACCGGCGACGAGCGGGATGAACGGCGAGAGCCACTTGAGCATCCGCGGCATGCCCGGCACATCGGCGCCGATGCGGTTCACCATCTCCTGGAACATCATGGTGTGGTTGCACTCTTCGACCGACTCGTGCAGGCAGTACCGGTACTCCGGGGAGCCGTTGGGCACCCAGAACGCGTAATTGGTGAGCCCGCGGATCAGGATGATCTCGAACTGCAGCCCGACCTTGGCCACATTGGCCTGCCGCCACATCCCGATCTCGATCTGCCGCGACTTCGGCTGCGCCTGGTACCAGGGGTGCCGGCCGATCGGGTCGGTGGCGGGCAGGATCCAGCGCTCGTCGTCGGGGGTGACCGCGAAGTCCTCGGAGTCCCAGTCGATGTCCGTGTACGGGTTGAAGTTGCGCCGTACCGACCCGTCCGACAGGGTCTGCAGCGTCTCGGCGTAGGCACGGTCCTCCGGGCTGTCACCCAGCTCCATGTTTCTGCGCCAGCTGCGCACGATGCGCGTGCGTGCGGTCTTGACTGCCATCTTGGGCCTCCTAAGCCTCCGGGCTGAGGTTTACATTCGTCGGCTCGATGTCTAAAGACAGTACCCACGGTCCCAGGAATTAACCAGGGCTTTAGGGGCAGCTGTGTGCCAACCGGGTTATCCAGGTCACATGTGACACGGATCACTCAGTTGTCTACGTCACCACCGTCGGCACTGTGATCCCGATCGACGATTTCGCTGCGTCTGACCTTCGGTTTTAGGCTGAGCGTCATGGCCGAGAACCTGACAATCCCCGCCGACCTCAAACCGCGCGACGGCCGCTTCGGCTGCGGACCGTCGAAGGTCCGCCCGGAGCAGCTGCAGGGGCTGGTGGCCGCCGGCCACCTGTTCGGCACGTCGCACCGGCAGGCACCGGTCAAGAACCTGGTCGGACGGGTGCGCGACGGCCTGCGTCAGCTGTTCTCCATGCCCGAGGGCTACGAGGTCATCCTCGGCAACGGCGGCTCCACGGCGTTCTGGGACGCCGCCGCGTTCGGCCTGGTCGACCAGCGCTCCCTGCACCTGACCTACGGCGAGTTCAGCGCCAAATTCGCCTCCGCTGTGGCCAAGAACCCGTTCGTCGGCGAGCCCATCGTGATCAAAGCCGACCCCGGCAGCGCCCCGGCTCCGCAGTCCGACCCGGCGGCCGACCTGATCGCCTGGGCGCACAACGAGACCTCCACCGGTGTCGCTGTGCCGGTGACGCGGCCCGAGGGCGCCGGCGAGGCGATCGTCGCGATCGACGCCACATCGGCCGCCGGCGGCCTGCCCGTCGACATCACCCAGGCCGACGCGTACTACTTCGCGCCGCAGAAGAACTTCGCCGGCGACGGCGGATTGTGGCTGGCGATCCTGTCCCCCGCCGCCCTGGCGCGGGTCGACGCCATCGCGGCCTCCGGCCGCTGGGTGCCCGACTTCCTGTCGCTGCCCATCGCGATCGAGAACAGCCTCAAGAACCAGACCTACAACACCCCCGCGATCGCCACCCTGCTGTTGCTCGCCGAACAGATCGACTGGATGCTGGGCAACGGCGGCCTGGACTGGGCCACCAACCGCACAGCCGACTCGTCGTCGCGGCTGTACACCTGGGCCGAGAAGTCGTCCTTCGCCACTCCGTTCGTCACCGACCCGGCGCTGCGGTCCGCGGTGGTGGGCACCGTCGACTTCGCCGACGACGTCGACGCCGCGGCGGTCGCCAAGACGCTGCGCGCCAACGGCATCGTCGACACCGAGCCGTACCGCAAGCTGGGCCGCAACCAGCTGCGCGTCGGCATGTTCCCGGCCGTCGACCCCGACGACGTCAGCGCGCTGACCGCCTGCATCGACTGGGTCGTCGAGCGACTCTGACGACTCGGCGGGACCACCGCAGCGTGTCACGCCGGTTACGGATCGATAACACAGTAGGGTGACGTCCGTATCGGGCTCGGCCGGCCCGGAGGAGGTCGTAATGAGGGAACTCAAAGTCGTCGGACTCGACGTCGACGGCACGCGCGGCACGCGCATCATCTGTGAGACCGACGACCCCGCGGAGAAGTTCGTGTTGCGCAACGACGAGCGGCTGCGCGCCGCCGTCCGCGGCGACCAGGCCGCGTCGAACCAAACCACGATCAACGTCGAGGTCCCGAGCATGCTGCGCCCCAAAGAAATCCAATCGCGGATCCGCGCCGGTGCGTCGGTCGAGCAGATCGCCTCGGCGGCCGGGGTGGACGTCGCCCGCGTCGAGCGGTTCGCTCACCCGGTGCTGCTGGAGCGAGCCCGGGCCGCGGAGCTGGCCACTGCGGCGCACCCGGTGCTGGCCGACGGCCCGTCGGTGCTGACCCTGCTCGAGACCGTGACCGCGGCGATGATCGCTCGGGGCCTGGATCCCGACGCCGCCTCCTGGGACGCCTGGCGCAACGAGGACGGTCGCTGGACCGTACAGCTGGCGTGGACCGCCGGGCGCTCCGACCTGCAGGCCCACTTCCGCTATGCCCCCGGCGCCCACGGCGGCACGGTGACCGCGTTCGACGAGAACGCCGCCGAACTGATCGACCCCAGCTTCCGTCGCACACTGCGACCGCTTGCCCCGGTCGCGCAGCTCGCGCTGGGTGACCCCGAGGACACCCGAGCCGAGACCCTGGTCGAGGCCCACACGGAGACCACCGCCGAGGCACCGGCCCGGCCCGAGACACGCACACCCGAGGCGCCCGCACCGGCGCCCGCGCCTGAACCCGAGGCCGCTCCCGCACCCAAGACCGGGCGCGCCCGCAAGGCCCGCCCGGCGGTGCCGGCCTGGGAGGACGTGCTGTTAGGCGTTCGTTCCAGCGGCGGCGAGCGCTAGGAGCGCGATCCAGCCACCGGCGACCCCGACCGCTGCGCCGAGCACGAACCACCGCCAGACCGGCAGTCGTCGCCACCCCCATACCGTGGGGGCCAGTCCGCCTACCGCGACGAGGTTGAGGCCCACCGCCAGCAGCGGATGCACCCGTGTCAGACCGAGGCTGAGCACGATGATCGCGGTCGCGATGATCGCGGCGACGAAGGCGGCGACCGTCAGCCCGGTGCCCCAGGGCGTGGAGCTGCCCCTCACGGGCTCACCGTAGTCCGGAGTCGGTCGCGTTCGTAGAACGCGAGCGCCGCGGCCGTCGCGACGTTGAGGGAGTCAGTGCCCCGCGACATCGGGATCCGCACCCGGACGTCGCTGGCGCGCATCGTCCGCTCCTGCAGGCCCGGGCCTTCCGCGCCCACCAGGATCGCCACCGGCCGGTCGGCCAGCCCGGGCATGGCCTCGGCGAGGGTGGCCGCCCGCGGATCGGGAGTCATCGCAAGAATCCGAAAACCGCTGTCGCGCAGGATCTCCAGATCGAAGGGCCAGTTCGCGGCCCGCGCGAACGGCACCAGCAGTGCATGGCCCATCGACACCCGCACCGCACGCCGATACAGCGGGTCGGCGCATCCGCTGCCGAACACCACCGCGTCGACGCCCAAGCCGGCGGCGTTGCGGAAAATCGAGCCGAGGTTCTCGTGGTCGTTGACACCTTCGAGGACGACCACGGTGTCGGCTCCGTCGAGCACCTGCGGCACTGTCAGCTCCGGAGCCCGGGAGGCCGACGCGAGCACACCCCGGTTGAGGTGGAAACCGACCACTTCGGCCATCACCTCGGGGCCGGCCCGGTAGAACGGCGCGGCGACGCCGTCGAGGTCGGCGCCGAGTTCGGTCAGGCGCCGGTCGGTGCCCAGCAGCGCACGCGGGATGAATCGCGACGCCAGCATCCTCTGTACGACCAGCACGCCTTCGGCGATCACCAGACCTTTGCCGCTGGGCAGATCGGGCCGGCGGTCGACACTGTTGAGGTCGCGGAAGTCGTCGAGGCGGGGATCGGCGGGATCATCGACGTCGATGACGTCAATCGGCTTGCCGGTCATACCGTTTCGCACCCTGTCGCCGCTGGTCCACGGCGTCGAGACTACCCAGGTGGTCGGGGGCGTCGGTTACCTTGGTGCGCGATGGACGAAACCGTGCAGCCTCCCGCCCTGCCTCCGCGACTGTTGTCGCCGTGGCCGATGATCCTGGTGATCAGCTCTGGCTGGTTGGTGGCCGCGGTGCTGGCGTTCACCGTCGACGCGCTGCACAGTTGGCGCCCGGTCACGCTGGCGGGCCTGGGCGTGGCCGTGGTTGGCACATCGATCTTTCTGTGGCAACGTCACGCTGTGCGTCGCGGCTCACGCGGCGCGCAGAGCGGCTTGACCTGACGACTTCAAAGGAGACAGCGCCATGGCAGCGCCCATACTGCAGGCCCAGATCGACATCAACGCGCCGGTCGCGCGGGTATGGAACCTGGTGTCGGACCTGAGCAACATGCCGCAGTGGAGCCCGCAATGCCGCTACATGAAGGCCATCGGCGGGGTCCGGCAGGGTGCCCGCACGATCAACTTCAACCGGCGCGGCCTGCTGTTCTGGCCCACCACCTGCCGCATCACCGAGTTCCTGCCGGAGAAGAAGCTGGCGTTCCGGGTCAACGAGAACACCACGGTCTGGTCCTATGAACTCGAGCCGACCGAGGCCGGCACCCGGCTGATCGAGACCCGCAACGCGGAGAACGGCACGACGCCGGTGTCGAACTTCCTCGTCAACAAGTTCATGGGCGGTGTGCCCAGCTTCGAGAACGAGCTGATCGAGGGAATGAACGCAACGCTGCAGCGCATCAAGGCCGCCGCGGAGAGCTAGCTAGCTCTCGTCGCTCTCCACGACGTCCGCCTTCTTGTCGTCTTCGACGACGTCCGCCTTCTTGTCGTCTTCGACGACGTCCGCCTTCTTGTCGTCTTCGACGACGTCCGCCTTCTTGTCGTCTTCGACGACATCCGCCTTCTTGTCGTCTTCGACGACATCCGCCTTCTTGTCGTCTTCGACGACGTCCGCCGTCTTGTCGTCTTCGACGACGTCCGCCTTCTTGTCGTCTTCGACGACGTCCAGCACCCCGTCGTCGAACGGGTCGTACAGCGGCGATCCCGCGCCCTGCGGCGCCGGAGTGTCGGAGTGCGCGCCGCATCCGTACTCGGCGTCGACGACATGTCCGTCGGCGGCCAGTTCGTTCGCGCAGACGCCGAACATCACACCGAGCGCGCCGCCGAGGCGCACGAAGAACCCGCAGTCCCGGCACACCCGGCGGGTGGAGCGGGCCATCGCCGAGTTCGGGCCGTAGTCGCCGTCGTGCCAGCGCTGCGCGGCCTCGTTGCGACCCCACAGACTGAGCACCCGTCGGCGGCCGAGCCCGAGTTCGAGGGCGACGTCGTCGACCTGAGGGTCACCGGTGGCCGTGTAGCCCGGGGTCAGACGCGGGTCGTCGGCCGGCGGGGCGAGCAGGTCGCCAGGGCTCAGGTCACCCGGGCGGACGCGCTCCTCCCACGGCACCCACTTCGGCGCCAGCAGCGCGGTCGGGCCCGGCACCAGCACCACCTCGCTGATCGTGGCCCGCTCGGCGCCCGGGCACGCGGCCACGACGACTGCCCACTGCCAACCCCGGTAGCCCGGCAGCTCGGCCAGGAAGCGGTGGGTTGCCGAGGACGGATCCTCGAAGCTGGCGCCGAGGTACTCCCCCACGGTCTCCTCACCGGAGTTCTCCGCGATGGCGGCGCGTGCATCATCGACGGCGCCAAGAAGCACGGCCGCCAGCTCAGGCGGCACCTGCACCTGTGGCGCCACGTCGGGCTGAGACTCGGTCACGCTGTCCATCGCCCCCAATACTGCCCGAAGCCGACCGCAGCTAGCCACACCGGTCGCCTGCACGCCGACTGTCGGGCGGATAAGGAAGAATCGAGCGCGTGAGCGAGCGACCTGACCATCACGACGCCGAGGGTCGCCACGGTGCTCGCTACTACCCGCCCCGGCCCCCTGCCGGCGAGCACCCCGGCATGGCGAACTACCCCAGCGATCCGGTGCCCGGACCGGGGGCCCGCCGGCCCCGCGCCTCCCCGAACCAGAGCGGCAACCGGTGGCTGCCGCCGCTGGACGAGCACGGCGATCACCGCAGCTACCGCCGTTTCGACACCGACCCCAGCCGCCCGCGGCCGAGCAGCGGCGAGCGGGTGACGGTGACGCGGGCCGCGGCGCAGCGCAGCCGGGAAATGGGCTCCAAGATGTACGGCCTGGTGCACCGGGCCGCCACCGCCGACGGCGCCGACAAGTCCGGTCTCACCGCGCTGACGTGGCCGGTGGTCGCCAACTTCGCCGTCGACGCCGCCATGGCCGTGGCGCTGGCCAACACCTTGTTCTTCGCCGCCGCCACCGGGGAGAGCAAGAGCCGGGTCGCGCTCTACCTGCTCATCACCATCGCGCCCTTCGCGATCATCGCGCCGCTCATCGGCCCCGCGCTCGACCGCCTGCAGCACGGCCGCAGGGTCGCGCTGGCCACCTCGTTTGCACTGCGCACCGTGCTGGCGTTGGTGCTGATCGCCAACTACGACAGCGCCACCGGCAGCTTCCCGTCCTGGGTGCTCTACCCGTGCGCACTCGGCATGATGGTGCTGTCCAAATCGTTCTCGGTGCTGCGCAGCGCCGTCACGCCACGCGTGCTGCCACCCACCATCGACCTCGTCCGCGTCAACTCCCGCCTGACGATGTTCGGCCTGTTGGGCGGCACGATGATCGGCGGAGGTGTCGCCGCCGCCGCCGAGTGGGGGTTCCAGCTGTTCGCGATGCCGGGAGCGCTCTACGTCGTCGTCGCGGTGTCGGTGGCCGGTGCCGCCCTTGCCATGCGGATCCCGAAGTGGGTCGAGGTGACCGAAGGCGAGGTGCCCGCCACCCTGAGCTATCACGGCCGCACGGGGGAGCTGCGCCGCGACGAGCCGCCGGCGGCGACGTCCGAGAAGGTCCGCCAGCCGCTGGGCCGCAACGTCATCACCGCCCTGTGGGGCAACTGCACGGTGAAGGTGATGGTCGGTTTCCTGTTCCTCTACCCGGCCTTCGTGGCCAAGGCACACGACGCCACCGGGTGGGAGCAGCTGCGCATCCTGGGGCTGATCGGGGCGGCCGCCGCCATCGGCAACTTCATCGGGAACTTCACCGCCGCCCGGCTGAAGCTGGGCCACCCGGCCCAACTCGTCGTGCGCTGCGCGGCCGCCGTCACGCTGATGGCTCTGGCCGCCGCGGTGACCGGCAACCTGCTGGTGGCCGCAGCCGCGACGCTGGTCACCTCCGGCGCCAGCGCGATCGCCAAGGCCTCCCTCGACGCGTCGCTGCAGGACGACCTGCCCGAGGAGTCGCGCGCCTCGGCGTTCGGCCGCTCGGAATCGGTGCTGCAGCTGGCGTGGGTGGCCGGCGGGGCGACGGGGGTGCTCATCTACACCGAGCTGTGGGCGGGCTTCACCACCATCACCGCGATACTGATCCTCGGTTTGGCCCAGACGGTGCTGAGCTACCGTGGCGAGTCGCTGGTGCCCGGCCTGGGCGGCAACCGCCCCGTTCACGCCGAACAGGAAGGCGGACAAGACGACACCGAGGCGAGGACGGTGAGGTACGAATGAAACGCGTGCTCGGTGCGCTGATCGCGGTCGCGGTCATCGCATCGGTGGCCACCGGGGTTCTCGTGTGGCAGCTGTCGCGCAACCACGGCCCGGACCTGCCGGAGATCTCGGCATACTCCCACGGCCACCTCACCCGCGTCGGGCCGTACCGGTTCTGCCAGGTCCTCAACCCCACCGACTGCGTCGTACCCGGCAACCAGGGCGAGTTGCCCGTCAACGGCCTTGAACCCGTTCAGCTTTCGCTGCCCTCAGCCATCGCCGACGCCCCCTGGGTGCTGCTGAGCGCCTACGAGGGCGACGACATCATCGAGGAGTTCCGGCCCGGCGCCCGCCTGGCGGTGACCATCCCCACCGTCGACCCGTTCCGCGGCCGGTTGACGGGCATCGCGGTACACCTGCCGACCCTGGTCCGCGACCAGGAGGGCAACGAGTTCCCGGTGCCGCACGCCGAGTGGTCGGTGCGGACCGTCTGGACCTAGCCGGCCGAGTGCGCGGCGGGCACGCGCTCGTCCTCGCGGACCGGGCCTGGTGGGATGCCATCCCCGAACGGCCGGCCGCCCAGCGCTTCCCGCCCATGCGGCGTCAGCCAGTTCGACAGGTCGGGTCCCTTGGGCACCACACCGGTGGGGTTGATGTCGGAGTGGACGATGTAATAGTGCTGCTTGATCTGCACGAAGTCGACGGTGTCGCCGAACCCGGGGGTCTGGAACAAGTCACGGGCGTAGGCCCACAGCACCGGCATCTCCGAGAGCTTGGCCCGGTTGGTCTTGAAGTGCCCGTGGTAGACGGGGTCGAAGCGCGCCAGCGTGGTGAACAGCCGGACGTCCGCCTCGGTGATGGTGTCGCCCACCAGATACCGGCGGTCGGCCAACCGCTCAGACAGCCCGTCCAACGCGGTGAACAACCGGTCATAGGCCTTCTCGTAGGCGCGTTGTGAGCCCCCGAATCCGCAGCGGTAGACACCGTTGTTGACCTCGGTGTAGATCCGCTGGGCCACCTCGTCGATCTCGTCGCGCAGTGGTTCGGGGTACAGCTGCGGCGCCCCCTCGCGGTGGTAGGCCGTCCACTCCGTCGAGAGGTCCAGCGTGATCTGGGCGAAGTCGTTGGTCACCACGGCACCGGTGGGGATGTCGACGATCGCGGGGACCGTGACGCCCTTTGGGTAGTCCGGGATGCGCTTGTTGTACGCGTCGCGCAGGAAGTGGATGCCCAGCACCGGGTCGCGGCCGCCGGGGTCGAGATCGAACGTCCAACTGCGCTCGTCGTGGGTGGGCCCGCAGAAGCCGATGGACAGCACGTCTTCGAGCCCGAGCAGCCGGCGCACGATGATCGCCCGGTTGGCCCACGGGCAGGCGCGCGCCACGACCAGGCGGTAGCGACCCGGTTCCACCGGGTAGCCGTCGCGGCCGTCGGCGGTCACCCGCGTCTCGATGTAGTCGGTGTCCCGATTGAACTCCCCGTCAGACGAGGTGTCGGCCACGTAGCTCATGACCTCAGTCATACCCGCTGCGCCGCGACCGTCGCCGCGACCGAGGTCAGCTGTCGAGTTCGCGCGCGACGGCCTTCACGACCTCCGAGACCCGGCGGGCCACCTTGCGGTCCGGATAGCGGCCCTTGCGCAACTCGGGCTGCACCGCGCTCTCCAGCAGCGTGATCATGTCCTCGACCATGCCGTGCAGTTCGTCGGGGGTGTGCTTCTTCTCCGAGGCGGCGGCTTCACGCCGGGTGCGGCTCAGGCTCGGCGGCGGGTCGATCAGCTTGACGCTCAGCGCCTGCGGTCCGCGGCGACCGGCGGCCACGCCGAACTCGACGCGCTGACCGGCCTTGAGGCCCTCGACACCGGCGGGCAGCGCCGAGGACCGCACATAGACGTCCTCGCCATCCTCCTGAGAGACGAACCCGAAGCCCTTCTCGGCGTCGTACCACTTAACCCGGCCGGTCGGCACTGCTCTCACCTGCTGTCTGTCTGGAGCCAACATTTGTGTACCTGACGGGTACATAAATGAAGCGTCCCGCATTCCCGGGACGCGTCGTGCAAGATTCTACTCGGACGCCCACACGGCGAGCACCCCCTTATATCGGTAGGCTGGCCGTCACCGCCGAAGGAAGATTCATGCGCCTGATACTGAACGTGATCTGGTTGATCTTCGGCGGCCTCTGGCTCGCTCTGGGCTACCTGCTGGCCGCGTTGATCTGCTTCGTCCTGATCATCACCATCCCGTTCGGGTTCGCCTCGCTGCGCATCGCGCTCTACGCGCTGTGGCCGTTCGGCCGGACCATCGTCGACAAGCCCGGCCCCCGCCCCGGCGCGCTCATCGGCAACGTCATCTGGGTCATCGTCGCCGGCGTGTGGCTGGCCCTCGGGCACATCATCAGTGCGGCGGCCATGGCCATCACCATCATCGGGATTCCGCTGGCTCTGGCCAACCTGAAGATGATCCCGGTGTCGCTGATGCCGCTGGGCAAGGAGATCGTCCCGGTGGACTCGCTCCACACCCCCAACGACGTGTACTTCGGAGCCGCCCGGTGACCGTCGTCTCGTTGGGCCTCCCGTCGGCGCAGCGGCCCCTCGGCCCGGCACCGACGGACGGCCCGCTCGTCGACACGTTCGGCCGGGTCGCCACCGATCTGCGGGTGTCGCTGACCGACCTGTGCAATCTGCGGTGTACCTACTGCATGCCGGCCGCAGGCCTGGACTGGATGTCCGCCGAGCAGAAGCTGCACCGCGACGAGCTTCTGCGGCTGCTGGGCATCGCGGTGACCCGCCTGGGCATCACCAGCATCCGGTTCACCGGCGGGGAGCCGCTGGTGGTGCCCTACCTGGAGGAGTTGGTCGCGGCGACGGCGCAGTTGCGTCCGCGGCCCGAAATCACCCTGACGACGAACGGCGTCGGCCTCGCCCGCCGCGCGGGCGCCTTGAAGGCCGCGGGCCTGGATCGCATCAACGTCTCCCTGGACACCGTCGACCCGGCGCGGTTCGCCGCGATCACCCGCCGCGATCGCCTCGACGACGTGCTGGCCGGCCTGCGCGCGGCCCGGGACGCCGGCCTGAGCCCGGTGAAGGTCAACGCGGTGCTCGACCCGGTGTCCGGACCCGACGACGCGGTGGAGCTGTTGCGGTTCTGCCTCGACCACGGCTATCAGCTGCGGATCATCGAACAGATGCCGCTGGATGCGGACCACACCTGGCAGCGCAACCACGTCCTGAACGCGGACGCCATCCTGGCGGCGCTGCGCCGCCGTTTCGCGTTGCAGCCGGACCCGGCGCCGCGCGGGTCGGCCCCGGCGCAGCTGTGGCAGGTGTTCGAGGGGACGGCCCTCGTCGGGCAGGTCGGGATCATCGCGTCGGTGTCGGAGGCGTTCTGCGCGGCGTGTGACCGCAGCCGGCTCACCGCCGACGGTCAGGTCCGCAACTGCCTGTTCGCGCAGGACGAGACCGATCTGAAGACGCTGCTGCGTTCCGGCGCCGACGACGCGGCACTGGAAGCGGCATGGCGACAGGCGATGTGGAGCAAGGCCGCCGGGCACGGGATCAACGATCCGGATTTCGTCCAGCCCGCCCGGCCGATGAGTGCGATCGGCGGGTGATGATGCGTTCCGAGGTGTCCGTGCTGGTGACGGTCCGTTACTTCGCGGCGGCCCGCGCGGCAGCCGGCGCCGAGTCCGAGCGCATCGAGATCCCCGCCGGCGCGACCGTCGCCGAGCTGGTGGCGCTGCTGGCGGCGCGCGACGAGAAGCTGGCGACCGTGCTGCGCCGGTGTTCCTATCTCTGCGACGGCGTCGCCGTCCGCGATCTGTCGAAGCGGCTGGACGCCGGGCAGACAGTCGACGTTCTCCCTCCGTTCGCCGGCGGCTAGCACCGACCGCACGCCGAGACTATTCCGTGATATGCGTCACATGACGTAACCGTCGCGGAATGGCTACGCTCCCGTCTCGTCACCCCGCACCTGCAGGAACAACGATCTGTCCTGCATATTTAGAGTTTTTTTAGGATTTGCCCAGCTCGCCGACACGGCGGCGAGCAAAAGGTGACGGGTGTCTAGGGAGCCGTTACCGTCTTGAACGGGCCATCGAACCCCCACTCGATGACCTGCCGCGCACCGACCGCGCCGAACTCCATCCGTTGGCGCGCGGGACACAAGACACACCTGGATGGAGGCGGGGGACCCACCGGTCCGCCGACACAGGGACCTGGGGCCGCTTGCGGCTCCTTGGGGTGAAGCCGGAGTCTCGAACCCCGGCCGGGCAACCTCTCCAGCCCGAACCCGACAGCTGACCTCGCGGGCGCTCAACGAGAGGACCACACGCACATATGAGTGGACGGCATCGTAAGCCTGCCCCCAATGCTGTGAACGTCGCCAAGATCGCTGTCGGAGGCGCTGTGCTCTCCGGCGGTGCCCTGGCCATGGCCGGCCAGGCCGGCGCAGCTACCGACGCCGAATGGGATCAGGTCGCCCGCTGCGAGTCCGGCGGCAACTGGGCCATCAACACCGGAAACGGCTACCACGGCGGCCTGCAGTTCGCACCGGGCACCTGGTCGGGTCACGGTGGCGGCGAGTTCGCCCCCGCCGCGCACCTCGCCACCAAGGACGAGCAGATCGCCATCGCCGAACGGGTGCTGGCCTCTCAGGGCAAGGGCGCGTGGCCGTCGTGCGGGGGGCCGCTCTCCTCCGCAACGCCGCGCAACGTCGTCAACGAGGAACCGCCCGCTCCGGTGCACCCGCTGGGTCTCGAGATCGCCCCGCCGCCGCCGGCCGATCCGTTCGCCCCGCCGCCACCGCCCCCGGC